>CANNSB010000019.1 GCA_947510165.1 uncultured Clostridia bacterium | reverse complement strand
CATATTTTCCTGATGTATTAATATCTACATTTCCAGAAACTTTTATATCTTTTGTCATATCTCCATCTTCTGGATCTTCCGCTGTAACTCCTTCAAGTGGATCAAATGCAGTTCCTTCTACTATGCTAGCATCTTCAATACCTTTTATAACTGGCTTTTCACCCGATTCAACATTCACAAATATTACTTTCATAGTTTTTGCCCCTTGGCTATCCTCCACTCGATATACAACTAGATAACTTCCTACAACATCTGGATTAACATCATTTTTTATAATTTCTAAATCTTTTGTTATATCCCCATCTTCTTTGTCTTCCGCTGTAACTCCTTTAAGTGGATCAAATGGCTCTCCAACCTTTATATATACCTCATCTGGTACTATAATTTTTGGTACACTATTCATTCCCACAGCTTTTTTCTTAACTGTTACTATTCTTTTTTCTACAGTTTGATTTTTATTAGAATCAGTTACAGAATAGGTTAGTTCATATTTTCCTGATGTATTAATATCTACATTTCCAGAAACTTTTATATCTTTTGTTATATCTCCATCTTCTAAATCTTCCGCTGTAACTCCCTCAAGTGGATCAAATGCAGTTCCCTCTGCTATGATAACATCTTCCACACCTTCTATAACTGGCTTTTCATCTATATATTTTTCTTGAACCCCTAACTTTTTATCAACAGCTTTAACCGAATAAGAAGAACTATCAGATATATCTATTTTACTATTATATTCATCAGTATAAGTAAAGCCCATTAATACACCATCTTTATATATTTCATATCCTAAAAGATGTTCTTTCTGATTTTCATCTATAGATAAAAGCAATTTTTTTCCTGAAGAACCTATAATTTTAGCATCTGCGTTACCTGTAAAACCATTTCCTGTATAATGGATAGTTTTTAATGTATGGAGATACCATACTGACACATCTAATTTTTTTAAATCTTCTAGCCCGTCTAATATAACGTCTTCTTCTATAAATTTATATCGTTTAAATAGACTAGACATATCAACGCCAATTATATTTGAAATATCTCTAGCCATTCTAATTCTTTTGGTATCTTTAGTAGAAAATTCATCTGAATTATTAAAAGCTTTTTTAGATTCGTCAATATATTTTCTATTCAATTTCTTCCAAACTCCTGGTGAATATAACTCAAGTTGTACAAATAATAATCTTTGAATAGACTGATTCATACTATCAAAACTGCTACCAGATAGTATATGATCATATAACCCTTCATAAACTTTAGGTTGTACATAACTAGTATTTGAATATTTTGCAGCAAATATATCTCTTGTTATGTCTGTTGTAACCTCCTCAATTGTCAATTTTGGATGTTCTAACTGATGAGCAACCTCATGAGGGACCACATTATCATTCCAGTGATTAGAATATTCTATATCCTGTAAATATAATTTAGTGCTATTTAAATCATATGGATATATTGTACGGCCTATAGATGCCCAAGCAGTACCCTGTGGATGTGCACCCATAGACAGTTGAGTTTTCATATAAGGCATATCTTCTTCTTGAAGTCCAAAAAAATCTAATGATCTTTTAATCAAATTATCCCAATAGTAAGCATTTTTGTCGATATCTACACCATTCTCAATATATGCTCTATGTGCTGTAGAAGCTAGATCATTAAGTATTACATTATCTAGATCAATCTCCATTATATCAACTAATTTAGGGTTTTCATCCATAAGTTTTTTGTAATCTGTCAAATCTTTTAAAAATTTTTCTTTTCCTGAAGATTTTTTATACAAAGGATATTTTTCTCCACCTTGTATACGTACTTGAATAGGATTCTCAACAGAACTTTCAAAAGGAAACTCTATATAGACAGGCCCTCCTGGATTTCCTTTGCTTCCAAGAGGTCCTCCTGAAAGTTGAGGAACAATGAATGTATTATACCCTTCGTATATTTTTTCATTTTGGAACCAAGATGAACCTGAACCATCAAATTCTGGAGTTTGCTGTGTAAAAACAATTTCAGGAATACCTGTAACACCAGGTTTTACAGATACAAAAACAGAAATCTCATCTCCTGGTAACACTACAGTACCGGTTGTTTGTAATTCGTTAGAAAAACTCAATCCTATTTTTTTATTATAGGATCCTTTATTGCCATCTGCCCTAACATTCACAACGTCTTCTTTATAAAAGTTAGGATCATTAAGTAACGTTTCTGCTATATCTAAATATAAAAAATATTCTTTTTTATCATATCCTTCCCATTCAAATTCATAATCAGGATATGCTTCAACCATAGCTCTATTATCATTAATATCTTTAATCGTTAGATCTTTTTTCTTTAACTCTGAAAAAGTTAAATCTGTAAACCAATTCATAATTTCTTCAAAGGGATCTAATGTATAAAAATTTATTTCATACGCACCAGCTTTATCTCCTTGGCATGAGTCATAGACTATTTTAATTCTCTTTGCCTCAAATTCATCAAAAGAATATTTAACAACTCTAGATGAATCAACTTTGGCATTTCCTTGAGCCATCAATTCAAAATTATCCCCTGTTTCTTCTTTAGACCCATAAATGGATAACCTTAATGGTTCTCCTTCAGAAAATTCTTTTCTATCATAAATAATATACTTAACAATCTCTAGCTTTTCAAAAGTTACTATAACTTCATTTTTAAAATCTGCAGTATTTTTCTTTTCACTAATCCACTGCCAATTTCTCTCTCCATCAAAGGCATCCTCTATATGACCACCTCCATTATTTTCAAAACTCTTTAATTTAATTTTATATTCAGAACTAGAATCCCATTCAATAAATGATGATGAGGTCCCAGTTAATTTCAAATTCCTTCTTGCAGAATTTTCAGTATCTGATTTATTATCAGAATCTTTCGAAACATCGTTATATTTTATAAAACTAGATGCACTTGCAAAAGATCCAATTGTATCTGATAAAGTACTACTAATTAATAAAGTCAGCATAATGCTAATCATAAGCCTTTTTTTCATACTATTCCTTCTTTCTTATAAAACTGTAAATATACTATAATATATATTATAGTATATTTACATATATATGACAAATTAAAACAATATTATTACATAAAATAAAAAACCCAATATATAAAAAAGATTTTAAATTCTCTAGAAACTTATATGAATAATATCGCCTTCTTTAGAAATAACATTTACAACCTCTAGTATATTATTATTTTTTCTATATTTTTTTATTGATATAAAAATTTTTAATAAATCTTTATAATTTATATCTATAACCCATATGCTCTTAATTATTTTACTAAATATAATAGCAGATAGTTTATTTGAAACCAATATTATAGGTATAATAATATAGAATTTAAATTTTTTAGATTTAACAATTATTTTTATCATTTATTCTACTATAACATTTATAATGTCTCCATCAGAACCGTCAACTTCAACTAACTTTCCTATTACGCCACTTTCAACTAACAATATTATTTCATCAAAATTAATATTGTTAAGATATTTATTATATGCTATCTGTGGAATTTTAGATCCAATTTCTAAAGCTATTTTAACAAGTTGCATAGGTAGATTTATTCTAACTTTATCACCATCTTTAGAATCTATAAAAACTTTTAGCGTTAAATCTTTTATATCTAATCTGTCATCTTCAGACAAAAAAATAACCTCTTTTAAAGAATCGTTTGATAACAATTCATCACATGTTATACTGAATATTTTTGATAACGGAACCAATAATTGTATATCAGGACATGCTAAATTATTTTCCCATTTTGATACCGCTTGACCCGAAACGCCTAATTTTTCTGCTAATTCTTCTTGTGTCATACCTTTTGATTTTCTATTAAAAGAAATTTTCTCACCTATATTAGCCATAGTATTTCCTCCTAAATATTTGATAATATTATTTTAGTATAAAAATCCTGTAGACTAAAGATATTATTAGTTGTTTAAATCAACCATAGGTTTATATGATAGTCAACCATAGGTTTATATTTTAAAATATAAACTATTCAAAATCTATTTTTATTAAACTTTATAGGAATAAACTCTGGTGGACAATACCATGTAAGACAATTAGTTGCCCCTCCCATAGTAGATAGTTTATCAACTGATATTGGTATGACCTGTTTAGTTAGATATTTTTTTACAAAATCCAAAACTTTTTTATCTTGCTTTAAACCAAACTGTGGAAAATAAAAAACATTATCTGTTTCTAAAATATTAATATACAGTCCTTTAGCTGATAAAATTTCATTATCATATTGATCATCTTCAGTATAAAAAGATGGCATAATAATAAATTCTGCATCTGGTATTTGTATTAAAATAATTTCTTCTACCTTTTTCCTAAAAGTTTCATCACCTTGAAAATCACTTATAAATAATCTCTTTTCATCAATAAATTTTATCATGCCATCTGTATGAGCCAATCTATCTCCTTGCTCAATCGGAATAATTATAACTTTATCTATATCAAGTTTTAATTTTAATTCAGATATAATTTTTTCTTTTGTTAACCTTTTATTATCTGTAATAATACGACTTGTGACAACAATAGCGTCTTTTTTATTCCAACTAAAATTTCCACCATCTAATATAATATCGGAGTATATAACTTTAAATTTATTTGATTTTAACCAATTACTAAATCTTCTATTTAAATAATTGCTATCTAATAAGGGTAGATAGTCTGGATTATATACAAATTTAACTAATCTAGTTGTTATAACCGGCGCTACATCCCGTATCCAAATGTCACCATATAAAAAATTCATTGAATTAGAAACAGATCTATCATCAGTCAAAACTAAGTGACGATCATTAATATAAATTTTAGAAGACAACTCTTGGTTAAATAAAACAATATCTCTATAAAAAGGTTTATAATAACTATCATTTCTATCTGGAAATCCAGTCAAAACAAGTCCATAATTTTGTTCCCATAATTCACTTATTTTTGATTGTCTATTAAAAATAATCCCACTTCCATATCTATAACTTATATTCTAATTTTAATATATTTTTTCTCAATATCCGCCTAGTAGTATAATAGTTTATCTACAAAAATATAAGTAGTTTTTTATAATCTTTTCAAAAATAATAGGTAGATAAATCTAACATAATTGTAAAAAAAATACACATTCCACATG
>CANNSB010000018.1 GCA_947510165.1 uncultured Clostridia bacterium | reverse complement strand
TAACCTCTATAATATTATATAAATTATCTACAAAATCTTTGAAAAAGAAAGTTTTCTAGATATGAAATTAATATTTAAAAGTTTATATACTTTACTTATACTATCTGTTATAATTAGTACAACTATTTTATGGTTTGGTTTTGCCAAGTTTATACCAAATTTTGATAACACAGACTTTAACCATCTATTAAACGCGTCTAATTATAGATATATTTTTTATTCTCTTCTTTTCCTAATATTTACAAGTTTATCATCACCGTCTTTATACAATAATTTTATACGGAGTAGATATAAAAATATCCCTCTACAAATTATATACCTATCTATTATCCTATCAATAATTCAATTTATCCTTCTACTTTCTTCTACAATCCCTGTTATAATTATTTTAAAATCAAAATTTCCACCAGTATTAGAATTAATATTAGCTTGTCTATCCGCTTTAAACTATTTAATATTTATAAATACAATATATTTTTATATATATCAAAGGACAAATAAAAAATTTACAAGCTTTTTGATAACATATTTATTAGTTTTAATAATAGTTTTTTCTATAACAATGTCCCTTTTTGATAAATTTCAGCATATCCTTGAATATATCTATTTACTTATAACTATTATTTTATTATATAAAATTTATACATCGAAAAAGGAAATTTTATGAAAATCAAGATTAAAACTATAACATTATCAGAAAAGATTTTATCTATATTTTTTATAATATCCCAGATATATATCTATCCCATGATTGGAGAACACCAAGATATCTACCTTGGATTTAATACTAAATTAAATTTTCCTCAAGAAAATTATACTGTATATCTTATAACCATTATTCTTATAACTATTTTAGTCCAGAGTAAATCTGTTTCATTGATAAATATATCAAACTATATTAAACCAAGATGCAAAAATTTAAATTTATACATAATTTTAAAAACAACATTATTTATACTTAAATTACAATTTTTAAAAATACTATTTGATATGTTTTTATCTATTATCTTTAAAATTAATATAAATAATATTATTATTTCGTCTTTATCCTTTTCTCTTTCAATAATTATTATATCAATTTTATCATCACTAATTAATATATTTATAAACCCTAATATATCCTACTATATAATAATCGTATCTGCTATTTTTCAACCACTAACAAAATACAGCATATTTATATCAAGTGAAGATGATTTTATAATAAAAATAATTATAATTACTATTTTAATTATTTTATCTATCTTTATTAAAAAAGAATATATATCGAGAGGATATTATCAATATGATTAAAATTAATAATGTTTCTAAACAAATTAAAAATAGAAATATTCTAACCAATATTTCTTTAGATATCAATCAAAACGAAATGGTTATTATCCAAGGACATAATGGATCTGGAAAAACAATGCTTCTTAGGCTAATCGCTGGCTTTATACAGCCGTCAACTGGAACAGTTTCTAATGATTTTTCTTCAATAGGCGTTATTATAGAAAAGCCCGAATTTTTAAATATATCTGGACTGGAAAATTTAAAATATCTAGCAAATATAAACAATCTAATAAAAGAAGAAGATATATTATCCTGTTTAAAAGATCTAGATTTATATAATGACAGAAATTTAAATGTACGAAAATATTCTTTAGGTATGAAACAAAAATTAGCAATTATTCAAAGTTATATGGAAAATCAAGAACTATTACTACTGGATGAACCTTTTATAGCTTTAGATAAATCTTCTATATCAACCGTTGTTAATCTCCTCAATAATTTAAAAGAAAAGGGGAAAACTATAGTAATAGCAACCCATGATAACCACCTTATATCACAACTAAACCACACAAAAATGATAGAGATGGAAAATGGAGAGATTGTATAAAAGATACAATCTCTCCATTTTCCATCTCTATCAAAATTATTCTAAAATAAGCTTATTTACACGATTAGAAATAAAATTAAAATCTATTCCAAATTATATAATTTAGCATACTCTTTTATTAAACAGCTAATTCTAATTTTAACATTTTCCTCTCTTTTAAACTTTTCATAACTTATCTTAGGCGGTCGTTTAATAAGGGCATAAATATACGCTTTAATAGAACTGACTAATCCATCAATATCATCTTCATGGGACAACATCTCAGGACAACAAATATCACTAGGAGTTGTTTTCATTAGTTCCCATATCTGTCTTGCCGGATATATAGGTCGATATGATTTTTTTATATTATTAAAAATAGAAATTATTGCCCTTGTAAGAGTTCCTTTATATGCAGCCTTAGGATTACTGTCCTCCGCTATTGTTTTATTTATAACATTCTGCATAATAAAATTAAAAGTTCTTATAAACCCTTCACAACCAGCTATATCCCCAACTAAGTCTTCATCTAATAGTTTATGTTCCTTGTTACAATCGGATATATGACACATAATTTCAAAAAGTTGATCAGATGTAAGATTATATTCTTCATCTTCATTAGACATACTTTCTTCAATATCCGAACTGACATCTGAAAGATTATTATCAGTTAATACAATAGTTTCTTCATTAACTGGAAAAAAATATGTTAATTCAGAACCATCTTGGATACATGTGAAAACGCTTTTGTATGATACTTTATCTACAACAGGATACGGAACTTTAAAAACCGAATCATCTGAAAGCGGCGGATTTAGTGGATTGTCCCTAATAAAACTTTCTGTATCTGACCAATTTACAGTTGTGGGGGATGCCAAGTTTGCATATTTTTCCAGATTATCAAAATCTATAGGAGATTGTGGAACTGGATAATTAAGTTTGTCTGGCTCAATCAACTCGGAGACTAGTTTATCTAATTGAAAAGATAAGCTAGTCTCTTCATTACTTGCTGAAGGTATTGGGCTATTTAGAAAAATCGATGGTGTAGATGGGTTTTTATAAATCTCTGGACTATGACACACTTCCGAGGATTCGCTATATACAGAAAATGTAGGACTAGATGATCTTATACTAGGAGTTAATGGTGGTTCTAAATCATCTTCAATCATATCAAGCTGATTAAGCAAAATATTCTGAGTAGTGTTATTAATATAATCCTTTGGTAGTGCAACTTCATTTCCTATATCTTGATCACCAAAAAATATTAAAGTATCTTTACTAGATAATATTGGGTCCCCTCTCGGCGTTGATGGCCTTGATGGAGGCGGACTATAACTTGACATTCTTGAATCCTCGCTACACACAGAAAAAGTTGGACTATCTGGTCTTGTCATTGGCGTTTGGGGTCTATAATCTTTTTTAAAATATCCTTCTGAATCCCTATCTCTATAATCCTTTGGTAGTGAAACTCCCTTTCTTATATCTTGATCACCAAAAAATATTAAACTATCTTTACTAGATAATATCGGGTCCCCTCTCGGCGTTGATGGCCTTGATGGAGGCGGACTATAACTTGACATTCTTGAATCCTCGCTACACACAGAAAAAGTTGGACTATCTGGTCTTGTCATTGGCGTTTGGGGATTCATATATTCATTATCTAATTTTTTCTTAGAAATTTTTGCGGAGGATAGATTTTTTTCTTTTTGTTTTCTTTTTTTTGTAAACATTTTATGCCTTTCTGATTTTTACTAAGATGTCATATATATAACGGGATATTTACAGTATAGTATAATAGTATCCAATATATATATTATGTACTATTATAGTATACATAATAGTATCCAATATATTATACTTATTTATAGTGCTTCTATGCTTATTTATAACCTTTTAAAGAACTTTATATATTATCATTTCATTTTTAAATAATAATATATATTATTATTTAAATTTTTTTATATTTTAGGGAGAATAAAAAGTGTTTCCAAAAAAAAGAAAACAAAAAGAAAAAAATCTATCCCCCTCAAAAATTTCAAAACTAGAAACTAAAAAAACACCTGAACAACTACCATCTCCTACTAAATCATATTATACAAGCCTATCTTCTTCTAGCAAATCCAATACGCCTTTTTCTAGTCCAACTTCATCTGTTCCACCCACTCCAACTATCAAACCAGACAATTTTTCGCCCTATACGGATACTAGCCCAAATAAAGACCTTTTAAGTCCACCTTCCTCTATCCCCCACACTCCAACAGGAGATCCTATAATTTCTCTTGATTCACACACCATAAATAGTTCATCAGAGATGTTATTACTACAAAAACTAGATATGCTAAATAAACCTTCTCCACCTGCCATTTCACAACCTACCGACACATTAGCTATGCTAAATAAACCTTCTCCACCTGCCATTTCACAACCTACCGACACATTAGCTATGCTAAATAAACCTTCTCCACCTGCCATTTCACAACCTACCGACACATTAGTTATGCCATCTATTGTTAATTGGTCTAGTTTATACGGTTCTTTTACTAGACCATCTTCTCCAACTCCTGGAACATCTAGCGATTTTCCTCTTGACATGTCTAGATTAGAAGAATATGCATCTTCATCTTTAATATCAGATGAAGATTGGAGTCATGTAGAAGATTTTCTTAACGAATCCTCAAAAAGTATAACTATGCCTAATCCAGAAGCACCCCAAACATCCACTTTACCAGATACTTTTACTAGTGTTTTTTCTCTTGAAGATTTAATATCATCAACAATATTAAATCCTCAAACCGACAGTCAAATTATAACCCCGATGGTTCCCTCTACTCCACAAACTAGTTCGATGTATAATCCCATACAAATTTTAGATGACGATGACGATGACGATGATAATGACAACTTATTAACTTCTGATGATATATTTAAAATAATGAAATATATCTGTGATGCAACTAATAATAAAGATTATTTAACTTCATCTCCATTCAGCCCTATTGCAAAACATATGCCCTATTTACAAAATTCAATAGATCATTTTAATGGCCATATCTATAATATGTCAATGGCGCCCCATACTCGAAAAGAAACCTCTATATATCTTATGGATATGAAAAACATTTGTATAAGAATATGTACTACGATAAAAGAAAAATATCTAAATATATATCCAGCAAAACAAATACTAGCACTAATACAATCAAATCCTAATACACTAACATGTCTTCCTATTTTAGAACATGAAGAAGGAATAAAAAATCACACTCATAGGTATAAAGAAGTTATGGCACACCACGCTCGTTATAGCCTATCAAAAGAAAAAACAGTAAAATTACGATTAGATATTATTAGAAATCTTGTATATATTATAGAAGAAGGATTTAAAAAAATATATAATCTAGAATAGTCTATCATTATTATATTTATTTTTAAATTCTTGTGCATCTAATAGATTTGACACAAAGGAGAATATCCAATGTTTCCAAAAAAAAGAAAACAAAAAGAACATAATATAAATCCCCCAAAAGTTTCTCGTAAAGATAATCCACAACTTCCACCAGATGATGACTTTACAATACCATCATCTGTCAATTGGAATGACCCTTCAGATAAACATACCAAAAATTTTTATCAATATACCCAGCCATCTTCTTCAATACCTCATTCATCATCGCCAGATCCTATAGACCTATCAAGATTAGATGAATATGCAAACCTAGCTTCAGTTTCAACATTGGATTGGCAAGAAACAGAAAATTTTATTGCCAAAAATTCCTCAATTCAGCAAATTCCTAAGCCAGTCTCACCAGATGCTATAGACCTATCAAGATTAGATGAATATGCAAACCTAGCTTCAGTTTCAACATTGGATTGGCAAGAAACAGAAAATTTTATTGCCAAAAATTCCTCAATTCAGCAAATTCCTAAGCCAATTTCACCCCCTCCTATAGACCTATCAAGATTAGATGAATACGCAAACCTAGCTTCAACCTCAACATTGGATTGGAAAGAAACAGAAAATTTTATTAATCAGAGTTTATTTGATAATCAGCACCCACCAAAACCAATCCCTATTGTTAGCGTTTTTGATACTAACAATCCAACGACATCAACACTAGAATTAAATCTTCGATACGACTATCAAAATATACCCCCGATAATTCCATATATTCCACAAACTAGTTACATAAATAATTTTATGGCAAATTCACAAGACGATGATGATGATGATACTGACAATTTATTAACTTCCGATGATATATTTCAAATAATGAAATATCTTTGTGATTCAACTAATAATAAAACATATTTAACTGCATCTCCATTCATTCCTGTTGCCAAACATATGCCTTATTTAAACAATATAATAGATAATTTTAATAGCACTCTTTACAATATGTCAATTACAGACCATTCTCCAAAAGAGCTTGCTCTATATAGTATGCAGCTAAAAAATGCATGTGTAAGAATATGTAGCACACTAAAAGAGGTATATAGAGAAAGATATCCAGTTCAACAAATATTAAATCTACTAGAATCAAATACTATTAAACTAGAATGTCTTCCTCTTTTAGAACATGAAGATGGTATAAGAAACCTACTTAATAAATATAAAAAACTTATTACACAGTATTCTTATTCAGGTGCACAAAGAAAAACAACAAAAGAAAATCAAAAAGAGAATGTTGCCTACCATATATCAGATATAGCAGAAGGATTTAAAAAAATATATAATCTATAATTATTATTTTTATTTTAAAATTTTTATACATTTGATACACGTGATACAAAGGGGAATACACAATGTTTCCAAAAAAAAGAAAACAAAAAGAACATAATCTAAATCCCTCAAAAATTTCTCGTAAAGATAATCCGAAAATTCCACCAGTTGATAGTTTTATAATGCCATCTATTGTAAATTGGAATGATACTTCAGATAAATCTACCAAAAATTCTTCTCAATATACCAAGGCACCTTCCCCAACATCTAAGCCACTTTCACCCCCTCCTATAGACCTCTCTAGATTAGATGAATATGCAAACCTAGCTTCAACTTCAACATTGGATTGGCAAGAAACAGAAAATTTTATTACCCAAAATTCCTCAATTCAGCAAATTCCTAAGCCAATTTCACCCCCTCCTATAGACCTCTCTAGATTAGATGAATATGCAAACCTAGCTTCAACTTCAACATTGGATTGGCAAGAAACAGAAAATTTTATTACCCAAAATTCCTCAATTCAGCAAATTCCTAAGCCAATTTCACCCCCTCCTATAGACCTCTCTAGATTAGATGAATATGCAAACCTAGCTTCAACTTCAACATTGGATTGGCAAGAAACAGAAAATTTTATTAATCAGAGTCTATTGGAAAAAACTCAATTTGATAATCATCCCCCACCAAAACCACCCCCTATTATTAGCGTTTTTAATGCTAATAATCCAATGGTGTCGATAACAACGCCACAAACATCTAATAATGAAAATCAGACAAAACAAAATATCATAACTCATAATAGTGAAGATGATGATGATGACGATTTTGACAATTATGATGACCGTGATCTAACTTCTGATGATATATTTAAAATAATGATGCATATATCAGAATCTAGTAATAGCCTAGCTCCATTAGATATAGATATATTTACTCCTGTCAAAACAAATATAAAAGATATAGAAGTATTAGTTAATAATTTTAATGTTAATATTAAAATTATTAACGATGAAAGCTGTACAAAAAATCAACTTTCTGGATATCGGTCAGATAAAAGAAAGCTAGTTGTAAATCTATGCAGTGTAATAAAAAAAACATATCCATTAATATATCCAGCTAAACAAATATTAAGCTTAATTCAATCAGATTGGAACAACTTATCTTGTATTCCTATTTTAGATCATGAAAAAGATTTAAGAAGTTTATTATTTCTTCATAAAAAACATCTATCAGAATATTCTTGTTCTATTCCAAAAAAACAAGAAACAGCAGAATTAAGAAAAGACATTATTAGAGCTAGTATATATAATATAGAAGAATGCTTTAAACGAATATATAAACTAGAATAATTATAATTTTTTAACTAAGGAGAATATCAAATGTTTCCAAAAAAGAGAAAACAAAAAGAACATCATTTAGCCCCATCAAAAGCCTCTCGTATGGATAACTCCCCTACCTCTCCTACCTCTCCTACCTCTCCTTCATATACAAACTATACTTTTGGAGATGAGCTAAATATTCCATCTCCCCCTTCTTCTCAATCATCTAAAACTCCTCTTAAAAACTATGAACAAGATTGGAGAGATATAGAAGATATCATCAATCGCCCATCTTCTCCCCCTTCCTCTCCTACTATCCCATTAGATGTATTAACTC
>CANNSB010000017.1 GCA_947510165.1 uncultured Clostridia bacterium | reverse complement strand
AACCATCTAGAAATCCGTATACAGGGGGAGCTACGGGAGGACAACCATCTAGAAAACCGTATACAGGGGGAGCTACGGGAGGACAACCATCTAGAAACCCATATACAGGGGGAGCTACGGGAGGACAACCATCTAGAAATCCGTATACAGGGGGAGCTACGGGAGGACAACCATCTAGAAACCCATATACAGGAGGAGCTACGGGAGGACAACCATCTAGAAACCCATATACAGGGGGAGCTACGGGAGGACAACCATCTAGAAACCCATATACAGGGGGAGCTACGGGAGGACAACCATCTAGAAACCCATATACAGGGGGAGCAACAGGGGGAATATTAAAAAGCAATTCATCTGGTAATAAACTAGATAAACCTAAGAAAGTTCATTTTAATTGTAGCGATAAAGATTTTGACGATTTAGAGAAACAAAAACAAAAAAACAAACAAGAATTAAAAGATATGGCTTTAGCCAGTCTAACCCAATTGTCGGATATTGCACGACAAACATGGGGAAAAGTTCCAGAAGAAGAAGTTTTAAGACATACAAAAGTATTATCATATATTTCAGATAAGAAAGAAGAATTTAAAAATATATATGATACTGTTTTTGGAAATATATCTTATTCACCACCAACTGAAGTTGATGATACTCCATATCCAAAATATCCTTTGGACGATCGTGCATCACTTTTAGAAAAGACTTCTTTAGGATTAACAGGTAATATGGGTCATTATCTTCAACAAATGGAATCAATGGTGGCGATGGTTATGGATTCTGGATTATCAGAAGTAGAGGCTAAATTAATTCTTTCAGATGATCCTAGCTACTCTAAATTAGAGAATGCGTATAATGATTCTGTTGAGAAACTTTCTAAACTCCCTTATAGATAGATAAAAGGTGTAGGATTTATCCTACACCTTTTATCTATCTATTTTCTAACAGAGTTTTTAACTCATCACAAACAAATTCTACCGTTGGACCTACAATAATTTGAAGGCTTTTTTTATTTGGTCTTATAGTTCCAGCAAATCCAGCATCTTTAAATTGTTTGCTATCAACTACTAAATCTTCTGAAACAACTAGTCTGAGTCTTGTTGCACAATTTTCTACCGATATTATGTTTTTTTCTCCAACCAATCTAATAATATGTTCGGCTGATATTAGGTGTTTAGATTTTTTTTTACCATTCTTGCCAATACTATTAATGGCAGATGTATCTATAGAATTATCTTGTTCTTCTCTTCCAAGGGTTTTAATATTAAATTTTCTTATACAAAATCTAAATATAATATAATAAAATACAGCCATTATTAATCCTAAAACTAATAACATTTCTTTATTTACAGCCATTTTATTTTGGAATGATAAAACATAGTCAACTAATCCAGCGCTGAAAGAAAATCCAGATATCCATTGAAAAGATGCAGCGATAAATAATGAAATTCCAGTTAACGCTGCATGAATAACAAATAGAACGGGAGCAATAAACATAAATGCAAATTCTAGTGGCTCAGTAACTCCAGTAAAAAAGCAAGCAATACCAGCTGCTAAAAATATTCCACCAACTTTTGCTTTTTGGCTAGGAAGAGCCTCATGATACATCGCTAGAGCAGCAGCAGGGAGGCCAAACATCATAATTGGAAAGAATCCCGCCATATATATCCCTGTAACTCCTGGAGTTCCAACTCCATTTAAAAATTTGGCAATATCGTCTATTCCAGCTACATCAAACCAAAATACAGAATTTAATGCATGGTGTAGTCCAAAAGGGATTAATAATCTATTAAAGAACCCATATAAACCAGCTCCAATAGATCCTAGTCCTGATATCATTTCACCAAAGGATACAAGAAAATTAAATATTACAGGCCATGTTAAAAATAATATTGCGGATATAAGAATAGTTATAAATGCATTTACAATACTACTTAATCTACGACCACTAAAGAATGATAAAGCTTTGGGAAGTTCAACTTTATATGTTTTATTATAAACAGAAGCAGAAATAATTCCTATTAATATACCTATAAATTGTGTATCAATCTTTTTAAATGCAGGATTTATAAGAGATATTTCTGTTCCTGTCATTAAAGAAACGGTTTCTGGAGATAATAAAGTTTGGACGACTAGCCAACCAACTAATCCTGTTATAGCAGCAGCCCCATTTTGATCTTTGCTCATTCCATAAGAAATACTAATTGCAAATAATATACCCATATTATCTATTAAAGCAGATCCACCTTTTACAAGTATAGCTGATACAATATTATTTTGCCCCATACCAGAAGGGTCAATCCAATAACCAATACCTATTAAAAGTGCGGCGGCGGGTAATACGGCGATAGGAAGCATCAAAGATTTACCAATGCGTTGTAAATAGTTGAACATAAAATAACTCTCCTTAAATATATAATATAAATTTTTATATACTATATTATATTATAAAATTATATAAAATACGACAATATTTTTATTTATACATGTTAAAATATTATCATATAGATATATAAAAATATTGTCGTAAAACTATTTTAATAAAATTTATAATTTTAGGTGGTGTAATAATTGTTTAATAATATATTTGTATTTTTCAAAAAATATATTATATTATGTTTATTAATTTTCATGGCTTTTTTTTCTGGAATTATTTATAAAAGCTTTTACATTTTGGATAAGCCAGTCATTGTTGATAAACAATCTGATATAATAGCAATAGTTAATAGAGATACTGGAATTGATTATAAAGAAGATCATATTAATTATTCCAAAGAAATCATATCTTCTTTAGGGAATGATTATTCTTTGGTTAGTAAAGAGTTAGCAGAAAAAGGTATATTAGATGGAAGATTTTCGGGAATGATTATTTTTTCAAATAATTTTTCTAAAAATGTCATTTCTGTAAATAATGATCTTCCTGAAAAAGCGGAAATATATTATAAAGTAAATCAAAATTTATCTGATAAGGATAAATTATTTACAACTAAAAGAATATATGATATTGAGAAAAATATAAATAGTAAATTAGGATATTTATATATAAATTCTATACTTAAAGAATTTGGCGATGCACAAATTGATTCAAAAAAAGTTATTATAAATAATGAAAATACATATAATTCTATAGAAAAAATTAATATAACAAATATTTTAAGATCTATAAATATTAGTGATTTAGAAAAATTAGGCATAGATATACAAACGTTAGATATGTCAAAAGATTTTAAAGAAAATGAAAATATTATAAATCAAATTTCTACAATTTATAATAATTCATCAAATGATATAACTAATGATATGGAATCTATAAAAAATAATTTTACAATAGATCTTGATGAATTAAAAAATTTTAATAAAGATATAAATAGTTTAAATGTTTTTTATGAATATGAAGGTTTTGATAATATTATAAAGTATTATGATGATAAACAAAATAAAATATTTAATGATAAAAAATCTGAATTTCAAGATTTTATAGCATCTATATCAAATATTTTAAAAGATTTTGGAAATACTGGAAATGATTTATCAAATCAACTTAAAGGGCATGTAAATTATTTAGAAGATGGAATCCATAAATATATGGAAAATATGATTAATACTTATATAGCTGAAAATGATAATTACACCTCATCTTTAACGGATGAATTTAATTTATTGGCAGGTGTTTTTAAAACATTGGTTGATAAATTGATAAAAGATAAAATATATGATAAAAATACTATAAAACAAATTATAAAAGATTCTAGTTATATAGATCAAGGTAATATAGGTGATATTATCGTATCCGATAATCATCTAGAAGTTTTTAGTGATTTTAATGCGTATTTAGATAATATCTTTACTAAAGAAGTTGATGAATCAATTAATCAAACGGTTGATAATAGAATAGATTTATATCGAGATTATGATTTTTTAAATGAGGCATTTTTTATAAATAAATTAGATATATCAAAAATATTAGATAAAGTATCAAGATTTACTTATTTAGAAAATACAAAAAATAAGATTGATAATTCTATAAATATTTATAAAGGAGATATAAATCAAATTATTAATCAAATTGATTTAAGTTTAATTTCTGTTTTAAATGAATCTAATCTTTTAAATTATTTTGGATCTGATATAAATTTAGGTTTAATAGATATAGAATCAAAAATTAAACTTAAATTATTTGTTCAAAAAATTTTATTAAATAATAAATTTAATAAAAAAATATTACCTATAAAATCATCTATAGAAGAGTTTAGTTTATATGATTACTTTAATTATATAGATAAAGAAGTTGATAATTTATCAACTTTATATAATAATTATATAAAAAATAATAGTTATATAAAAGAATCATATAATGTTCAAGATTTAGAAAATATTGACTTTGTTTATGGTATTTATGATAATTCAGAAAAAAATATTGATTATATAGAAGAGCTAGTTTATTCTGAATATGATGTATCTAATACTAATTTAGAAAATAATATTCAAGAATCTAAAGTAAATTCTAAGTTGAATTTCTATAAAAACATGGAAATGATGTCAGAATTTTCGCAAAAATTACCTAATGTATATATAGGTGGAATTCCTAATATAGCTTTACACGATTTTATATCAAATCCAACAAAGACAATAGAAGATATTAATAATAGTGGCAAAATTAGTGATAAAAAGAAAGATATTGATATAAATAATTTTATTCTATTTGCTATATTACTTTTAATTGTATTATTTTTATTATTTTTTAAAATATATGATAATTTAATTAAAAAGATAAATAAAAAAGAATAAAGACTTTATCTACTTAATTTAATAATATACTATAAAAAATATATATTTTTTATAGTATATTATTATTTATATTCAAAAATTGGATTAATTATTAATATTTTTATACGAATATATTTAAATATAGTATTTGACAAATTTTATTTTTGTACATATAATAACCAAAATAGGAATATAATTATTTTAAATTAATTTCTTTTGAATATATTTATTAAAAATGTGGAGGTCTTATGACTTTTTTAAATAATTTTATAGAATTTATACATAATAAAAAAAAATCTTTATTTATATTATCTATCTTTTCTTTATTTTTTGTTATAATCTCTTTTATAGTTCTTTTATCTATTAATACTTTGATAATAAATGATAATGGAAATACTATAAAAGTTCATACTGTTAGAGATAATATTGAAGATATATTATCTGATTCTGGTTTAACTCTTATAGATAGCGATACTATTGAATTTTCTGGTTGGGAAAAAAATAGAGGAACTTTAAATATATTTAGGTCTAATAATATAAAATTAACCGTTGATGGAAATACTTATGAATTTTCTACCTCAAATAAAAACGTTAAAAGTCTTTTGGAGAGTAAGGATATTATAGTTGGAGAGCTAGATGAAGTTAGTCTTGATTTGGAAAAACAACTTGAAGAAGGAGACCATATTGTTATTCAAAGGGTTGAGCATAGGGTAACTGTTATTAAAGAATTGATACCATTTGGTATAGATGATAAACCTTCTAGTTTTTTAAATAAAGGGATAATAAAAGTTTCTTCCAATGGTCAGAATGGAGAAATTGAAAAAGTTTTAAAAGAGATAATTGTTGATGGAAAAGTTATTTCTTCGGAAATTATCGAAGAAAAAAAGATAAAAGATCCTGTATCTGAGACTAGACTTATAGGAAGTGCAGAATCCTATATTCCTTCTAGCATTGTTCCATCTAACGGATTCGCTTTAGATAGTTCTGGTAAGCCTATTAAATATAAAAAAATGCTAAACGGAAGAGCTGCTGCTTATAGTGCAAAAGCTGGAGCGAAAACGGCAAGCGGATTACTTGCTAAACCTGGACATGTTGCTGTAAATCCCAAAATCATTCCATATGGAACAAAGATGTATATTGAGAGCAGTGATGGTTCATATGTTTATGGATATGCCATTGCTGCAGACACAGGAACTGCGTTGATGGAAGGAAAAATAATAGTTGATGTATTTTTCAATACTAAAGCAGAAAGTAAAAAATTTGGAATAAAAAATGTTAATATATATATATTAGATTAAAAAAAGATAGGAAAACATCCTATCTTTTTCTTTAATTATATAATTAATATATTGGTGGTGAATTATGAATTATTTAAAACTTTGGATAAAAATGCTTGGTGGAATTATTTTATCAAATACAATTTGTTTTTTTATTTTTTCTTCTATGATTATGTTAGTAGATAATTTTATTTATTTAATATTTATACAGATTATATTTAGCTTATTAACTATATTTTTTATATATATACCTGTTTGGAATATAGGAAATAAAGATAAAATTAAAGATACAAATTCAAATAAAATTTTTGATAGATATGCTTGGTTTAAGGTGAATTTTTTTATTTCTTTTCCATTTTTTTTATCTTTTATATTATTAATATTTGCTAAATTAAATATTATTCCTAATATTTTAGTCTTTTATAAATTGATAAACTCTAATATTATGCCTATTATTCATTATATTTTACCTTATGCTACTGATCTTAAAAATTTTTCACCTATACATTTATTTATTTTAGGTAGTCTAACATTAATATATACTCCTATAGTTTATTTAGCCTATAAATTTGGATATAAAAATATATCTATTTTAGATAAAATAGTATATAAAAATAATTAGTAGTAATATAATATAAAAATTTACCATAAATTAGTACATATAATATAGTATAGGAGTTTTTATGGATAAAATAAAATTTATAATGCTGACAATAGTTATATGTACTTCTATAATTTTATCTATTAAAAAAATTGTAGATAAGCCTGTTTTTATAAATATCGAAAAAACAAAAATATCAACAGTTATTATAGATCCAGGACATGGGGGAGAAGATGGTGGAGCAAAAGGTTATTTTGATACTATTGAGAAGGATATAAACTTAAGTATATCTTTAAAACTAAGAGATTTGCTCATCTTAAATGGAATAGACGTAGAGATGACTAGAGATAACGATGATGTTCAAACAAATGAAAAAGGAGATACTATTTCTAAAAGAAAAAAAGTTGATATGAATAAGAGACTAAAATTAATAAATAGTAATCCGGAAGCTATTGTTGTTTCAATTCACCAAAATATGTTTGAGGAATCTAAATATAGAGGGGGTCAAGTGTTTTATTCTAAAAATAATTTATTAAGTGAAATTTTTGCAGAAAATATACAAAATAATTTTAAAAATAATCTTCAATTTGATAATAAAAGAGAGATAAAAAAAGCTGAAAAAAATTTATATCTTATGGATAAAGCAAATTCAATATCGGTTTTAGTTGAATGTGGTTTTCTTTCAAATCCAGATGAAGCATTATTATTAATGGATAATGAATATCAAAATAAAATTTCATTCATTTTATTTAAATCAATTATAGACTTTATTTATGAATCTAATATATAATAGATATATTAAGGAAGTGTTTTATGGCTAGAGTTAAGGAATATTTTATTTGTACTGAATGTGGTTCTATGTCTGGAACTTGGTATGGAAGGTGCACTAGTTGTGGAAGTTGGAATAGTTTAGAAAAGCATGTTGATGTAAAAACAAATATAAAGTCTTCTGTTGGAAAAAATGTATATACAGGCAAAAATCAACCATTAAGTATATCAAATATAAAAATACTTAATGAAGAAAGAAAGACAACAGGTATAAAAGAACTAGATAGAGTTTTAGGTGGTGGAATAGTTAGTGGTTCTGTTATCTTAATTGGAGGGCATCCTGGAATAGGAAAATCCACTTTGTTATTGCAGATATGTAGAGATATATCATCGGAAAATAAAATTTTATACATATCTGGAGAAGAAAATGGAAGCCAAATAAAGATTCGTTCTAGGCGATTAGGTGTTGATGGCGAGAATGTTTTTGTTGTTTCTGAAACGGATATAAATGTAATAGAAGGTATCATAGAAGATATATCTCCAGATTTAATAATTATAGATTCTATACAAACTATGAATATTAGCACTATATCTTCATTTTCTGGAAGTGTGACTCAAGTTAGGGAAAGTACAAATATTTTGACAAGTATAGCAAAAAAAAATAATATATGTATTATAATTGTAGGTCATGTGAATAAAGATGGCGGAATAGCTGGACCAAAAGTTTTAGAACATCTGGTAGATGTTGTTCTGCATTTTGAAGGTGATAAGAGTTCTTTATATCGAATTATTAGGGGGATAAAAAATAGATACGGTTCTACTGATGAAGTTGGAATATTTCAGATGACTAATGGTGGTTTAATAGAAGTTGAAAATCCATCTAAAATACTTTTAGAAGGTATCCCACAAAATGTTTCTGGCAGTAGTGTTAGTTGTATTATGGAGGGAGTAAGACCTATTTTAGTTGAAATACAAGCATTAGTCACTAAAACTTCATTTGGGACTCCAAGAAGAGATACTTCTGGATTTGACTATAATAGAATGTCATTACTTATTGCTATTATTGAAAAAAGAGGAGGATTTTTTTTAGGAAATTTAGATGTTTATTTAAATATAGTTGGAGGGATTAAAATTAATGATCCTGTATGTGATTTAGCCGTTGTTTTGTCTATTATATCTAGTTTAAAAAATTTTTGCATACCTTCTACAACTATGGTTATTGGAGAGGTTGGCTTGTCTGGTGAAATTAGAACAGTTAATAATATTAGAAATAGAATAAAAGAAGCTATAAATATAGGATTTGATAGGTGTATAATTCCCAATATATCTGATTTTGATAAATCAGAATTTGATATAAAAATACATCCTGTAGATAATATAAAAAGTGCAATATATATTTTAAATTCAATTTAAATTTCATCTTGACATAATGGTATAATTATGATATTATATTAAAAGATTAGCGGATATGGTGGAATTGGCAGACGCGCTAGATTTAGGCTCTAGTGGGGCAACCCGTGAAGGTTCAAGTCCTTTTATCCGCACCATCTAAAATATTCGGTTAAGTTTATTTTATACAGACTTAACCCAATATTTTTTTATTAACAATTTAGTTTAAACTTTATATTCCTATACCTCACGTATTCGCAATACTGCACTTATTGAACTCTTGGTATGTATTGTCTCTTTTAACAGAGGTTCGCTCGTTACAATAAGTTGTAGCTTAATGTAAGTTGTGGCAAAACTAATATGTTTGAGTATTTAAAGTTTATTAAATTTATTCAATTTTAGAAAAGATTTCAAAAAAATCAAGAGCCTACAGATGCCACTTGAATCATCTATAAACTCTTGACAGTATATGTAAAACGGGGTATAATTTGACCCGTAAAACAACTCTGATAAGTTTTATATGATGTTGTAGTTAACATCTTGTAAAGCGTATGCCTAATGTTATCTAGATAATAACATTAGGTTATTGGAGTTTTTTATTTGCAAAAAAATAAATCTTTAAAATTAATATAACATGATTATTAAACTATGTCAATAAAAAAAAAAATTATATATTATTTTACAAATATATTTTTTATCTATATATATATTTAGTATAACTATATATAAGTATTATTTATTCTTTTTGTATTAGAAGT
>CANNSB010000016.1 GCA_947510165.1 uncultured Clostridia bacterium | reverse complement strand
TTTTACCATCCTTGTGAATCTCAAAATGAAGATGATTTCCAGTGGATTGACCAGTACTTCCAACCAAAGCAATTGGTTTACCTTGATCTATAACTTCACCTTTTACAACTAAAAGTTTACTGTTATGTGAGTAGGAACTCTTTAAATTATCAGTATGTTTTATTACAATTTGATACCCATAACCTCCGTTGTTATAGTCTGAAAATTCAACTATTCCAGATGCAGTAGCTACCACAATTTCACCATATGGAGCAGGGAAATCTGTCCCACCATGCAGCTCGTTTTTACCAGTTATTGGGTTTGTTCTATATCCAAAATGTGATGAAATTGTTCTGTATATTGGTATTGGATATATAAAATCTCCACTATAAATTGGTGGTAGCTCTGGAGAAATTTCAGGAATTTCTGGAATAAGAGTTGCCGAAGAAATCATTATAAAAGCTGATGAAAATATTATAATAAAAAAGAAAAAGCCACTAAAAATAAATGAAAAAGCCCACCATAAAACCTTTTTGGATAACCATTTTAGAATTAGTTTTTGCATTAGACACCACCACAAAATAAATCTAATTCATATTGAGAAACTGATAGTTTGAACTTTATATTATTGATTCCAGTTCCAACTAAAATCATTTCACCCTTGCCAAACAATGGAAGTTTGTTAGATTCATTTATTGTCAATTCATTTTCAAAAACTGATTGCAGAGTTTTTATTGAACTTGCATCTTGGTTTAATAGAAACTTATACTGTAATAATGCAAAAAGTGTTTTAATTTTATTGATAGAAATATTATCAGATATGTCTGGAATAACGTCTTTTATATCATGAAATATTAAGTTAAAACCTCCGAAATACTTTCTATTTTGTTTTGCAAATGTTACAAAGAAATCTATAATCATTTCATTTTCAGAGTTTATTAATAGATGAGCTTCATCAACTGTTATTAAATATCGACTTATATTTTCAAATGAAATTTCTTTGTTCTCATAGAGTTTTTTCATATGTGAACCCTGATTTAAAAGCTCAGACCAAAGCAAATTTAAGATATTAAACATCTGAGTATTAAATATATTTAGGCTATAATTTTGTAGTCCTTTTATGTTAAAGCTGATAAGTTTTTCCTTAGAAAAATCTTTAATAGTTGTGTATCCATCAAATAAATCACCATAGTTTTTTACTACTGATGATAAAATCATCTGGATATTTTCTAATATATTTCCACGATTTTCTGATATATCTTTTCGTATTTCCTTTGAGCTTTTCTCTGTATAAACTTCATTTTGAACTATCTGTAGCAAGTCTGAAAGAGTTGGAAATTCAGTTGGTTTTTTGTCTTTGAAGTTATCTTTATTAATATTAAATTTTTCATAAACTATAGCTACTAGCCTTTCAAATTCTGATAAATCTATCTCACTTTTAGTACCTGAAAGTAGAGAGTAGAAAACTCTAATTTTATTAATATGTGCTGAGAATGAGGAGGAATTATCTTCATTTAAAGAGATTATCTGTAGTATATTTATCATTCCATCCTTTCCATCAAGGTGAATTATTCTCCCTCCTAAGCTCTCTACAAGCCCCGTGTACTCATCACTTGGGTCAAAGATTCTGTTATAATTTCCTTTGATAATATTATGTAATAGCAAGGTTTTTATCAGTGTTGATTTTCCAGCTCCTTTTTTACCAAATATAACGGATTCATAAGAATTTCTAGTGTTGCTTATATGAAATTGGTCAAACAAAACAGCCCCACCAGTTGAGCTGTGTCCGATATAAATTCCGTTTTCATCTTTAAGACTAGAGAAGTTGAAAGGAAGACCACCACCTAAAACCGACGAAGTTAGAGGTAGTCCCGTATTAGCTTTATCTATCATATTTTGATAGGAGTATGAAGAAAGCAGAGAGGAAAATTCAAACTCTGTTTCATTAAGAAAAATTGCAGATTTAAAGCCTTTACCCTCAAGTTCTTTTATTAGGGTAAAGGCTCTAATCTCTAGCTTTTCTTTATCTATATCAGATAGAAATATCCTTGTAAAGGTGTCTTTTATAATCTCACCAGAAGAAATAATTGCATCGGCAATATCTTTTGTATAATTAATTTGTGAGATAATTTCTTGTATTTCTATAGGGTCTTTTTCTACAGAAAGTCGACCCTCAAGCTCCTTTATACTTCTTCTAAGGTTTTCTATACAGGAGGTTCTGTCTTGAGTATTAATATCAATTGTGGTTATGCAATCATGCTCTAAAAGTATCTGTGACAACCAGAAATCATCAACACTTTCGGGGTACTGATAGATGCGAATACAGGAAATATATCCCGTTCCACTAGATGAATATTTTTCGTCTTTAAAGGATATTCCTCCCATTGGTTGTATTGCTTTTATTAGACTTTTATTCACTTTGTTTTTCATAGTTTCCTCCTTGTTTGAATTGGTATTACACCCTAGAATTCTGATTACAAAGTTTAAATAGTATCTGTTTCTTTTTATCTAAATTGATTTTTAATAGATTAAATTCACTATCTTTTAACCTATATATAAGCTCTTTGCTTGAGATATCCTCTTCTTTTTTTGTAAAGGTCATTAGGTAGAATTCTGTGTCGGTGTTGTTCTTTTCTAGATACTCAAGGTCAAATAGCTTTTGGGTTAGATAGGGTATGCATAATGGGTTTAAGCATTGGTTTATTCTCTGTCTGATATATTCTTGCTGCTTGATTGTTACTGTTGGAAAATTCATCGAAACTATTTTAATATCAAAGTGATACCCTCTAAGAAAGTTTCCGAAAGAGTATATTTTTCTTGATATTTCATCTTCTGATAAACCATTTAAATCGACACTTTGAATAGCGTATATATCTAGAACTTTATTATCTTTTAATAGGAATTTATCACCTTTGTAGTAGTCTATAACTTGAATTAAATCTCTTGTTGTTAAACTCTTTATCATCTCTTAACCTCCAAAATGCTTATATGTATTCTTCTTTTTTAAAGCATAAAAAATGGAGTTGTATATTCTTTTTTTAGGGTTTGTAGGTGATGGCATGCATGAAACAACTCCAACTATAACTATGAAAATATGAAATGGTATCTGTAAATATGAGTGTATAAATGGGCTTATTATATAGCCTAAAAAGAAAAGACCTAATATAATAATTAGGTCTTTTAAATATATATTTTTCCATAGTTTAACTTCATTTTTAGTCTGCTTTATGATTATATATTTCACTTTAATTCGCTCCTTAATAGCTTTGACTTAATCTTTCTGATAGTTTATCTAGCCAGTCTACTTTAGTATTACTTTTTAATATAATTTCACCATTTAAGTATTCTGCGATGTTATCAAATTTGTTTTCATTATCATAAAAAATAACTTTATCGCAAAAAGGAAGAACCTTTACTAATGTATTAAATCTATTATGATATCTTCTGATAATATCAGTCTTAGATATATGATGTCCACCTTTTCTAACTCTATTTTCTACACGAGAGATACTCTCATCGCAAGAGTCTAAACCGATGTAAAAAAGATTTATAGTGTAACCATTAGCTTTAGCTTTTGAAATAGTATTTATAACGCCTCTACCAGATAGGGTGGTTTCTTGGGTAAATGATATACCTTTTAATAAAAAGTCATCTATCATTTTTATAGCTTTTCTACCTGCTGCAATGTTATTAATTTTATCAATTTTAGAGATATAGTCAACATCAATTATAAACCCTAAGTCAGTTCGCTCAGCTTTTAAGACACCTGTTAAGCTTGATTTTCCAACACCATTAACTCCTCCAACTATAGTATATACTTTCATAAAATACACCTCATTTATATAATATTATACCATAGGTCACTTTTTATTTCTAATATTTTTTCTTGGCATATTTGAATATTTCGATTTATCCATTCTTTTATCAATAAAATCTTTTCCTTTATTGTAAGAACTGTTGACTCTTTTATATGACTCTGATTGATAAGCTTTGTCTTTAATGTTATTTCCTATACTTTTACCAACGCTAGCTGTCATATAGGTTGCAGTTTTAAGTTGATCATGAATTCCTTGTATTTTTCTTTGTATTGGAGATGCTTCAACTGGCTTAGTTGATACTGTATATTTTGGATTGTTTCTAACACTGTCAGCGAATTTATCGGCATAGCTTTCTATACCAGAAACAATACCTTGTGAGTTTGGTAAACCTCTATCATCTGAAGAAAGTATAGGTGTAGATGATTGGTTTAACACCTTAGGACTAGGTGCTGGAGTAGATTTATATTTCATATTATCATAAAGACCTTTTCCCACACCTGCCATAGTTGACATAGAATTAGCAGAACCCTTTATACCTTTTGAAACTAAGCCAAGCCCAGATTTAGCAATGCCTCCAAGTCCTTTTGAGATTCCAGTTGCTGTTTGAATACCGTAATAAGCTGTTGCCATTCCTTTCGCAACATCACTACTCCCTATATCAATACCTAGTATTTTTTCTACAAGATCAGGGCCTGTAATAGTCGCAATTGATATAGTTATTAAAAAGATTAGCCTAATAAAAACGGTCTCTATACTGGTGCTATACGATACCCCTATTATATAAAATCTTAGTAGAACAACTGTAAAAAATAGAGTTAAAATTGACATGAATATATTTTGCAAAATCTTCTTTAAGCGAACACCTGTAGCAATATCAGAGTAGGAAAATATCAGTGCTAAAAACCTATGTATAGCTAGTTCATAATAGATTTTGCATATCTTAAATAGTGTAAACACAAAGACTAAAGCAAGAGTTATAAGGCTTATTAGAATATTTACAAAATCTATATTGTATCGATAATAGGCTTCTTTCCAAAAGAAATCATACCAAGAGTTTGCCAAGGATACAATAACTGGATTACCATTCTTATCAAATTTTAATTTGCTATCAAATACATTTTTATTTTTGCTATCTTTAGGGTTAACAACCTCGATAGGGTCAATTCTTAAAATATTTTCTTCTGATAAATTATTTTTAAATGATATACCATCAGAAAATTCATTTTCATCATATAGCAGTATATCTGTAATATTGTCTTTAATCATCCTTGATGATATTGAGAAATCCTCTGGGAAAATACTGTTGATTCCAATGTTTGATATATCGGTAATATTTGATATAATCATTGGAAGTCCTAATATTACGATAACTGATATAAATATATTTTGTAGTAGCCTATTTCTCACTGCTTTATTTTGGAAAACAAAGCTATACCCAATGTATATAAAACTACCGATTAAAATAGGAATAAAGATAGGTTTAAAGGAATTTATAAAGCTTTCAACCTCTGGAGCTTTAAAAAAGTCAGCTAGAGAGAAAACGGCGTTGACTCCTTTTTCTATAATAGATGTTAACATATATAAAAGCTTTATTATAAAAAAACCTATCCAACGCAAGATAAATCCGACTATAGAGTTTATCTCAAGCAAATGCGAATAGTCTTGTAAAATCTTTATAGTTGTATCAATTTTCATCACCCTCTTCCATTTTAAATTGTTCTAAAATATAGTTTTTTTCTTCAATTAAAATTTCTCCTGATTTAATAAGTTGATCTAATAATTTTTGAAATTGATTAAAAGACCACCCAATATCAATTATTATTCCTAGCTTTTTTTCTAGTATTTTAAGCTGTTGAGATGAAATTAAATCGGATAAAATAGAGATGTTTTCTTGTGAATTTTCTTCAGAAGTTTCCTCTGTTTTACCATCTAAAGGGATAGTTTCTATTAGGTTTGTTGAAGGAGTTTCCGCTTCTGGAAGATATATAATCTCATCTAGCTTTATCTTGTTATGAAATGTGTCTATCTTAATATCATAGATATTTTTGGAGGTGTCAAACTCCTTTGTAAGATATGAAAGCCTTGCTTTAAGTTTAGTCTCACCTCTGTTATAAATAGGGTGTGGTACTATTTCTTTTCTAGATAAATCAATTCTTTTCATAACTCTGTGGACGATACTTTCACCCTGTTTAAGCTCCATCAACTCTTTAGAATTTAATAAAGGTTTCTCGTCATAATGTTCTCCCAGTGACTTTTCAAAGGATAAAATATGACCACTTCTTGAGTATGTTTTTTTCTGTAGAACTTCCTAGAAGTTTGGAGAATTTACTAGCTGTATCATCGCTAGAGGTTAAAAGATATATCTGATTTCCACAGTTTGATATTATAGTTTTATATGCTTTTGGATATTTAGAATTTAGCTGTTCATAATCTTGTATAACAAGATTAAAGCGAATATTTCTTGATAAACAAACAGTTATAACGCTGTCCATATCTGGAATAGGTGGCATATTTCCAAACTCATCAAGTATAAAAACAACCTCACGAGAACACTTGCCATTATCCACAAGGCTACATTCTCTAGCAAGGATAGAGTATAGCTGTTTTACAAATATACTAGATAAAAAATGTAGGCTAGAATCATAATCTGGAGTAAGTAAAAATATAGCTGCAGGCTTTTTCCCAAAACCAATAGATTTTAAATCTATCTGATTTTGTGCGGTCATTCTAGCAACATTTGATAAAGAAAATTGATTAAGTTTATTCATTGTGTTGGTGAAAATACTAGTCCTAGTCTGACCAGTTGAGAGCATTACGGTACCGTAAAGCCTATTGGCAATGTCGGTTTGTTTCCGAATTTCAAAGAATTTATCTAGAACATTTTCACTCTCTTTTGTGAAAGGGTTGGTTGTGTTTTGAGAACCTAGAGTCGATAGAAAATTAGCTATAGAGTACATATTTATTTTTTCTTCTTGATTGCTTTCCACACAATCTATAACATGAGCAAGAATAATAGCAGAGCAGAGTGTACTACTGGATTTATCCCAAAATGTATCTTTGGAGTTATTTTTATCATCACAAAAAATAATATTTGAAAGAGATATAGTCAACGTTTGAGCCATGTCTAAATCGTCATTTTTATATGCATTTTTGATAGCACAAAGAGGGTTGTATGAATTAGAATGATTGGGGTCGATTGTGTTTATTATAAATATATCATACCCTCTATCTTTTAAAGTTTGATAGGAACTTGAGGCAACCTCTCCTTTAGGGTCGTTTATAACAAGGCTTGGTTTTTCCTCACTTCTTGAGTATATATCAATCACGGGAGCAACAAAAACTTCAAATTTACCCGACCTAGTTATTCCTATTATAATATTATTTACAGGGTTATCGTCCACAAGAAAATAGTCATTTATATGAGAAATAATAACCCCACCTTTACCAGTAAAATCACCTTTTTCGGGAATACATTTATACTGTGTTACAAGCTCTTTTACAGTGGTAAATCTTGAGCTACCTTTGTGATGCATATTCAAGCTAGAAAAGTTTCTTTTGAATTGATATATAATTGCTAAATCAAGGATAAATAAAATTAAAGCAAGTAATATATATATAAAGAAAGTGCTATAAATTGGTAGAATATATCTTAATTTCAAGCCGTATTTAATTATAGAGAATATATTGATTACTGTAGAAAACAACCCTATAAATATTACATTTGCAACAATACAAAAAATGACAATTGATTTTTTATCAGCCAAAAAAGATAGGTCTATCATTGAATTGATTTTTTTATTTAGCATATAACTCCTTTCTTTTAATAGGTGTGACAAATTGTCCCACCTATTAAAATACATTAGAAATTTAGAGTATCAGCAAACCAGTTTGCAAGTTGTTCACTACCCATTATTAATGCAAATCCTACTATACCACCCAGAATAATAGAGATTCCTAAAGCTCTCCCACTTCTTCCGAAAACAAGCATAAATCCTCCTATACAGATTGCTCCTATTAGCAAAATAAAAGCGTATGGTTTTAATTCGTTAAACATATTAAGTATCGACATTGCTATTGATTCCATAGTTTTCACCTCCTTTCAAATAGTCATTTCTATACAAGAGTCTAAGGATTTTTCTTTTGTAATTGTTTTAGTATTTTGTTTGAAATTAACTAGATCTTGATTAAAATCTTTCGATTTTGGAGTAGAAATATATATTTTTTTATCTGGATATTTTTCTTTTATCAGCTTTAATATTTTGTTTTTCTGCTCTACTCCCGTGGTATCATTATCAAGAGCGATAGCGATGTTTTGTATCTTTGGATAGGAGTTTAGAGTGTATTCTAAAGCCTTGATATTTGTAGCTCCACCTAGAGATAGATAGTTATTATCTTTATAGTTTTTATTTTGCAAATGGTTCATTGTCATAATGGAAAAGCTGTCAATTGCAGATTCGGTTACATACAAATTAGGGGATTTATTATTGATGAAAAATCCTACGGATTTATCACTTCCAAAGACGTCTCCTTTAAAAGAACAACCAGTTAATGTACTACGTTTTGTAGCATTAACTGGTTGTTTATCTTTGTTATATCCAACAAAAACCACATTGTTTTTCTCATCTTGATAGATATATTTTTCCTTTAAAGCAAAGGAGATAATCGAGCTTTCAATCCCTCTAGTTTTACAAAGATAGGCGTATAATTTATTGTATTTTCCATCTGATTTTCCTGGTAAAACAAACCGTTTTTCTTTTATTTTTTCTATTTTCTTATCTTTTTGATATGTAAAATTATCGTCGGTTATGTTGGAAAAATCTTTTAAAGATCTAATAGTTTCGGCTAGAGAAGAGTCGGTAAACTTCATATACAAATCGATTACCGAACCTCCATCACCTGTTGAAAACTGATAAAAAGAGTTGGTTTCAGGATACAAAACAAGACTATCATGCTCCTTTAGATTAAAGAGCTTTCCTTTTTTTATAGGGGTATAACCAAGTTTTTCTACAAGATTTATTATAGAGATATTCTTAATTTCATCTAGTTGATAATCAGAATTTTTATCCATAAATCTATCCTCTTTTCTTTAATTTAATTAGAATAAAAAGGAGTACGCCAACACCAATAAAAACTCCAATAGCAATAACAGTGGTGACAACTGGAGATAATTTATCTTGTTTTTCCTCAACTATTTCAGGAGTAATTATCGGTTTTTCTTCAATTATAGGAGGTTTTTCTTTAGGGATTTTCAAGGTATAAACAGCAGTTACTGTATACCCATCAGCATCAGGAAGAGTTACCTCTGATGCATAGTTCCCAGTGTGGGAAGATACGTATCTTTTTCCATAAAATTTAGCTTTTCTCTTTAAAATATCTCCATCAAGGTAAGGCTCTGAACTCCAAGAACTGGATAGAATTTTATATGAATTTGTATCTAGATTTAGATAGTTTAGATAGTCATCTTCATACCCTAAAAAAAAAGGATATTCCTGGTTATGAGGAATATCCTTTTTAGCAAAAGTATAGTAAGTAGATCCATAATTTTCTATAATAACCTCTATATAAAAATCATCTCTCCAGTTTAAAGGTTCTCTCTCCTCAAGAGAAATCAGTCGGATTGTGACAGGGATATTTCGGTTTAAAACCCCATCAAAATAATCAAAAGTATTACTTTTAGGAGGGGTTGGTTTTATACTATCTAGTGGAAAATCAATAGAACCTTTCGCAATTCCTCTACGATTTTTAATAACAGTATCTTCAAATTTTGTAGACTCTAGAGTGAACTCTTTAGCCTCTCCATCTATTCCAAAGTTCATAATATTAGGGAATGAATCTTCTTCTTTTGATATAAGATTTTCTTTTGTAATTGTTTGGGTAATAGTCTCAAAATCTTTATTTTCCAAAGAAAAAGCAGTAGTAAAAACAATGTTTACTACTGCTACAAATGATAATATTAGTGCTGATATTTTTTTATCCATTATTGTTTACCTTTCTTTTTTTCATAAATAATAATG
>CANNSB010000015.1 GCA_947510165.1 uncultured Clostridia bacterium | reverse complement strand
CGTCCCCCACCATTCACTCCGATACCCTCTATTCCTAACACTCCTTCTATAGATCGTCCCCCACCATTCACTCCGATACCCTCTATTCCTAACACTCCTTCTATAGATCATCCCCCGCCATTGCCTAAAACTAATAAAAGAATGAGAGAGGAAAATAATGATGATCCATCATCTAGTAAATTTCCTCGTATAGAAAGCAGCTCTCCCCCTATCTATCCATCTTACCAACCTTCACAAATTAGTATTGTGGATATGTCGTCAACATTAGGACAAATAAATCAACCAGAATCGACAGTAAATCTAGATATAGAGCAATACTGGGCTGATATTGATGATATTATTAATACCCAAGTTTCTCCAGTATCCATACAAAACCAACCTAATCATCAAATACACTCAGATAGTGTGGTTTTTCCCTCTATACAAGGAGCTTCAGCTGAAGCTAGTAGCGTAGAAAATCCCGAACCCATTCCCTCCACTAGCAGTGCAATTGTATACGATACCGTTTTCACCTTGGAAGAACTACTCTCATTAAGCGCAATCCCACTAGTTATTCCACCTGTGGATAATCCTAATGAAATCATCCCGCCAGAACCCGTAGAAATAGACCCTGTTGAACATGCAATATTAGCGGAAGAAGCTTCTCAAAAAGCAACTGCTTCAGTTTCTACCAGCTCTGCTCTCCTAGAAATATTAAGACCAACTAGTAAACGAAAAAAATATCCTGCAGAACCTAAAGCATATCCACAAGCTAATGAAGATTCAACTCTAACATCTGATAGATTATTTGAAATAATGGTATATTGTTCTGATTGTACCAAACAGGAGATATATTTAGATGAAGAAGAATTTACCGATATACCAAATATTCAACATTTGTTACATATATACAACAGGACTGTTATATCCAAACATAGCCAGGTGAATACTCAAGCCCAATTAAGAGGATATACCGGCTCTATAAGAAGAGCTAATACTATGATTTTTGAGTTTTTAAAACAAACTTATATCAAAATATATCCAGCCAAAAAAGTATTAGATCTAATAATGCAATCAACCGATAAATTAAACTGTAAATGTATGTTGCTACATGAAAGACCCTTAAAAGATTTACTTTTTAGACTAAGGTCATTACAATATTCTATAAAAAATCTACATACAGATAGCAATGATACATTCCATAAGAGACATGCAAATAGACAACTTCTATTTGATGAGATAGCACGAGAGTATAAAAAAATATATAATCTAGAATAAAAATATATCTATTATATAGAATATTCTAAACTTTTAAATAAAAAAGAAGCAAAGTATGAAGCTTTATCTAAAGTTGATCTTAAAAATAAGTTAGAGTCCAGTATAAAATAAAAAAATCAATCTTTTTAAAGATTGATTTTTTATTTTATACTATTTTAATTATGCTCTTTTTCTAAATATAAAAACTCCCAGATATCCTAATGATATTAATAAAATTATAGAAAAATATTTAGAATCTCCTGTAGAAGGATTTTTATTATTATTATTTCCAGAAACTATATCATCTTCCTTATCATCAATAACCTTTTTATTAATATTTAATTCCACAATATATTCTGAAATAATTCCTAAAGAATTTTCTAAAGAGTATACAATATCATAAACACCAGCAGAAAGAGAACTTATATCAACTATATTTTTTCTTTCTTTAGATAAAATACTTATTTTAACTCTATTTAAAATATCTCCATCATTTTTATCAAAAGCTTTATCTATAAAACTGAATAAGTCAACTGTTTCTCCTTCATTAATAGAAATACTAGTTACAGAGATTATTAATTCAGGTTGTTCAATAAATTGAACCTTTACGTTTATCTCTTTTGTAGTAGTCGCTCCCTGACTATCTGTTACACTGTATAAAACTTTATAGTCTCCCCTTGTTGTTGTATCCACATCGTTTGAAACTACAACAAGCTTATCGGTGATATCTCCGTCCTCTTTATCCTCTGCTTTTACATCTTTAAGTGGATCAAATATATCTCCTACCTTTATAGCCCTATCCTCTGCGTGGATAGTTGGGATGCTGTTCATCCCCGATGGAACTGCTTTTACCTTTACGTTTATCTCTTTTGCAGTAGTCGCTCCCTGACTATCTGTTACACTGTATAAAACTTTATAGTCTCCCCTTGTTGTTGTATCCACATCGTTTGAAACTACAACAAGCTTATCGGTGATATCTCCGTCCTCTTTATCCTCTGCTTTTACATCTTTAAGTGGATCAAATATATCTCCTACCTTTATAGCCCTATCCTCTGCGTGGATAGTTGGGATGCTGTTCATCCCCGATGGAACTGCTTTTACCTTTACGTTTATCTCTTTTGCAGTAGTCGCTCCCTGACTATCTGTTACACTGTATAAAACTTTATAGTCTCCCCTTGTTGTTGTATCCACATCGTTTGAAACTACAACAAGCTTATCGGTGATATCTCCGTCCTCTTTATCCTCTGCTTTTACATCTTTAAGTGGATCAAATATATCTCCTACCTTTATAGCCCTATCCTCTGCGTGGATAGTTGGGATGCTGTTCATCCCCGATGGAACTGCTTTTACCTTTACGTTTATCTCTTTTGCAGTAGTCGCTCCCTGACTATCTGTTACACTGTATAAAACTTTATAGTCTCCCCTTGTTGTTGTATCCACATCGTTTGAAACTACAACAAGCTTATCGGTGATATCTCCGTCCTCTTTATCCTCTGCTTTTACATCTTTAAGTGGATCAAATATATCTCCTACCTTTATAGCCCTATCCTCTGCGTGGATAGTTGGGATGCTGTTCATCCCCGATGGAACTGCTTTTACTCGTATAATCCTTTCTCTTGAGATAGTATTTCTATCACTATCTTTTATATAATATGTTATTGGATAATCCCCCGGAGTTGTTGCATCAACATACCAATTTATATTTATATCATCTGAAATATCTCCATCTTCTACATCAAAAGCCGTAACCCCCTCATACAAAGTATTCACATCAAAATTATCAGTTACTTTAATAATTAATAGATCTTCAAATATAAGAGTTGGCTTATTTCCATTTATAATTTTTTCATACAAATCTTTATAAACTTCTTTATCATAATCTGAATATTTTGAATATTCATTTGCTATTATTGATTTTTGCTTTTTATATTTTCTTTTATTTAAAATATCAGCTTCAGAAACATTATTTGAAAAATTGTCCATATAATGTCTAGATTTTTGAGAAATTTCATCATGGTAAGCATCATTAGAACCGTCTTTTAACTTTAAACCTGTTTGTGTTATAACATATGATTGTTGGTCATTATTATGAATTTTATAATAATCCCTATTATCCCCATTAAGTTGGCTTATAAATTTTAGATAACTTGGAGCATCCTTATATTGTAAATTTAAAGTATATCCAATTTCTACAGGGACATCAATTATCTCTAAATCAACTGTGGTGAACATCTCGCTATTTCCACCAACACTTCTGTTATAAACTTCTTTTCCATCATTATCTAAAACTTGAATTTTAGCATATTTATAATCTGCTGGAAGAGCCCAGTTGTATAGCGTTGTACCTCTATATCTTAATTTTAAATAAAGCTTTTCTATTCCACCTTCTAATCTGCTATCTAGATTCACCTCCGCTCCATCTGGAAAATAGTATCCGTTAAATTGAACCTTAACATCATTTTCAAATCTAAATTTATCTGCAGATTTTCTAAAATCAATATCTGTAATATTTGTTTTTTCATTTGAAATAATTACATATTTATCCTCTACATAATATTTTTGATATAGATTGGGTAGCTCTATATTGTATATACCTATAGGGAAATCAAAATCAATAGTATCCGATGTTATTTTAATCTTTAAAACATCATTCGACCCGTTAATTAGATATAAATATCTATCTTTTAAAATTTCAAAATCATCAATATTAAATTTTAATTTTAATTTTGCGCCTATATCATATTTTTTCAAATCACTGTTTTTCACAATATTATAATTGTATTTTATTATCTTATCATCTTTCATTCTATCTAAAATAGATTGGTCTACAACTGTATCTTTAGCAGAAAAAGAATCTTCAAAATCTGTATTTTTTATATAGTCTATCGTGGATTGCTCAATTGGAATTTCCCATTCATTAAGATAGTTAACTATACTAACTCCATATGTTTCGTTTAATCCAATAATCCAACCATCTTGAGTATTTAAAACTTTCCCCTGTCTAATAGCTCTTCTATATATTTTTGCTAATTTTCCATAAGTTTTTTCACCCTCAAAAGACTCTAAAAAATTTATAATAAAATAAAGTCTTCCTTCTACATTTAGATCCTCAAAGGTTCCTCCATCAAGGCGAATTTTATTATAACCATCTTCTATATCTTCTAAATTTCCAAGCCATCTATCAGAAAATGTATAAATATCTGGATTGTTTTGGATATAATATCCAAATACATTATTAGAAACTTCACCTAATCCAATACCTTTATCCCCAAAATACCCTTGATAACCATGGGCAAGTTCGTGAAGTCCACCCCAGTTTGCCTCAAAAAAAGAAGCAACAGAAGAACTATTAACACCTACATGATCCGTATCATAGTATGCTGCTCCAACACCATTTACATTTGCTTTTACAAAAAATTTTGTTTTTACATTTTGGTCTATAGAATCTTTAGGATTATATTCTAATCCTATCATTTCATCTGCTTTATCCACAACTTTTTTATAATATTCTAAAAATTTATCTAAAGTCGGAAATCCTTTTGCATAATAATTAGAAATTTTTTCTCTATCATGAAAAGGAACTAAAACCCCTAAAGCTTCCCCTTCGACAAAAGCATATGAATTTATATCATTTTCCCATTTTTCAAAAAATTGCTCTTCATTATCACCATAATGATAATAATTTAATTCTTTAACACCAGTATCAGCTTCGTCCCATTTAATTTCAACTTTTATAGGAGAAGACTGGCTATATAAAGTTTGTATAAAAGGAGTATAACTATTTGAAAATTGGACATCTTGCCAATTTGTATCAACTATCTTTTTAGATTCTAACTTTTGGTCATTATTTATCATTGTAAAATTCAAATTTTCATCTCCAGAAACTCTTCTTATAGAAATATTTGAATCTTTTTCTATAAATAATCCTAGCATCTGTCTATCATGATTATTTCCTCTATGAATCCCCATATCAGAAATATTTTTTACAGATGGAAGAGAATAAAATGTTCTTTCAATAATTGGCTGTACATTCGGATCATCCGTAACAGTTACTGGAACGGTTATATCCAATCTATTATTATGAGAATCGATAACATAATAATCAATTTTATACTCTCCAACTGTATCCACGTCTATATTATGTGTTGCTACAATTTTATCGGAGATATTAAAGTCTTCAAAATCTCTAGCAAATATCCTATATCTTGCATCTTTTAAAGAAAACAAACTCCCTTTTTTTAAAACTATTTTAGTTGTTCCATAAAATTCTGGCTTATTAGTCTCACTCCAAAGGCTGTTAGATATAATTTCTTTATCAATATTCTTTGTATTATTAAAAATTTCTGCAAAAGCAATATAATAAAACTGATTTATAATAAAACAAAAAACAATAAAGACTATCATAAACTTTTTTAAAAAAATCCCCATAAATAAATACTCCTCTTTAATAGTGTTGTCTAAATAGTATACTATGCAAGTGATATATTGTAAACTTATAAATATTTTAAAAAGGATATATAAAATATGATATCTTTAACTTAAATAAAAAATACAACTAATTATTATATATTCACAATTATCGACATATATAATAATTAGTTGTATTTTTTATTTAAAAAAACCTTGTTTTTTACAATTATATACATTTATTTACAAAAGTATAGTATATAATATAAACATAGTATATACTATATTATATTATATTAAAGGAGAGTATATTAATTATGAAAAAATCTTTGAAAATTTTAATATCTACACTTCTCGTATCAGCAATTGTATCAACGGTTTCATTAGGTGCTTTTGCACATCATATTACTAATACTAACTTTAATCATCACGCACACGTATCTCAAGGAAATCCTTTTAAAGCAAAATCTGTTACAGGAGACACAACTTGGGCAAGTACATACCACTACACCCGAGCTCAACTACAGGATAAAAACGGAAAGGTTATGTCCGATTCTGGAAGAAAATATGGAACAACTAATACATCAGCTACCACTTCATATTATGGAGTCATCCCAACCATAGCAAGAACATATTATGGTAGATAAAATTTAAACTGGACATCTTAGGAAAAGTAGTAGCACAACATATAGTGTTACTGCTTTTCTATTTATAATATATTGGAGTGATATTTATAAAAACAAAAATAAATCTAGAAATATTATTAATATTAATAATATTGATCATTATAAATCTATTTATCTCTATATCTTTTTTTTATAACCAACAGCTCTACTACTCTCAGTTTGTATTTAATGATTTTTTTTCTTCAATAGAAAAAAAAGTAACCCTTAGTCCAAACATAAATATATTGGATGGTCTAGATAAAATTAAAGATCCTATTATAATTCAAATACCTATAACTGAGCAGGGTGAAATTACTATTAGAAATATTTATTTTAATAAAAAAAATATTAATCCATCTATGATATCTGGTAGATTTTTTGATAAATCCGACTTCACCAATAATAAAAATAATGCTGTTGTTGGAAAAAGTGTTTTTGAAAATCTATCAAATAAATCCTCAATATCTATAGATAATCAAGAATATCAAATAATCGGTGTAATAGGAGATAAAACCCATTCAAAGATAGATAAGTATATTTTATTATCTTTTCAAAAAGAAGATCTAAAAAGTCTAAATTCCTTCATAATTGATGGTTTCGAAAAAACTCCAACAGTTACTAAAACTATCCTGTCTTTAGACAATCAAGCGGAAATAAAAAATAGAACTAACTCTTCATCTGTATTTCAAAAAGGATTAATCGAAAATATAATAATCTTTATAACTTTTCTAATCTTCCTTTCAACTATAATAATTGTATCCTTTTCATATATTGAAAAAAGAAAAGATATTATCTTCTTAAAAAAAATATTTGGATATAAAAAATCAAAAATATTTCTAGACTTCATGATAGAATATATAGGTATAATAGTTGTTTCAAATATAATTTCTCTTTCTATAGCCTTTTTTCTTCCTATAAATTTTTCATACGTATTATTAAATCTTCCAAAAATATTTTTTATATCTTTTACAACCTCGGCTATATCGATATATATACCTCTATCAAATAGGTATAAAGAGGGGGATTTTCCTAAATGAATATATTTTTAAAAGAGCTATCTTTTAATCTTAAGTCTAATAAATTATTAAACTTATTTTTTATAATACAGATTTCTTTATTTTTAATTTTAACATCACTTTCAGCTATAGTTTCAAAAAACTTTGATAATCATAGAGATGATTTTGAAAGATATTTTAAAGAAAAAAATGTAATCTCTATACTAGATATACCAGAAGCTTTCGACTCCCTTTTCGATAAACAGAATATTGAGGAAAATATTATTGATCTGAACAGGGCATACACATCATTAAATCAAGGTGAAAATGATAAATATATTTTAAGTATAACCCAAGATATTACACTCTCTTTTATTAAAAATTCACAACCAATACTAGAACTATCGAATAATAGTGGTCATCCAGATCAATATGACGAATCATCAGTAGTGTTATATCCTTCAATGAGGGTTAATCAAAATTTCTTTAAATATTTTAATATAAATATATCCCAAGGAGATCTATTTAGCCTTGATGACTATAGCTATAACCATCAAAAACCCATCCCCCTAATACTAGGAAGCAATTGGAATGGAATTTTAAATGTTGGAGACACCATAATCCCCAATCCTGAATTTCATTCGTACCCTATATATGTGGACGAAGATCACTCATACATAATAAAAGGTATCTTAGATAAAGATGTCTATTTTAACGATAGCAACAATATAATCTCTCTTAATAATCAAATTTTAATACCTGGTGGAATCATAAATTCTAGCCAAACCAATAATGAAAATATAGCTAGAAATCTGTCCCAAATCTTTAGTGGCAATATAATTCAAGATAAAAATTCTAATTATAATAATATGATTTGGACTAGTACTGTTAATAATAAAACCTTTTCGGACTATTTCCAATCTATAGATAAATCGGAAAATTTAGAGATATCCTACCAAGATATAAAAAAAATCTCTACAATTTCTTCTATGATCCTTGGTTTAGTTTTGATATTCTCAATAATATCTATAACCTCTTCATTTGCTAAAAAAATTGAAAAAAATAGAACTAGATATTCTATCCATCTAGCTCAAGGTGCCCGTTATCAATCTGTTATATTATTTATTTTATCAGACCTAATTTTTATTCTAATCTGCTCTCTTGTTCTTTCTTATATAAGTGTATTTATTATGAAATTTATCCTAGCCTTTTCTTCAGCAACTATGTTAAATATACTATCTATAAATATAATAATATCTATAATTATTTTGTTTATAGCATATATTTCTGCTCTATTTCTTATTAAAAATATGTCTATTTCAAAATTTATAAGGGGGATTCAAATATGAGTTTAATATCTATAAAAAATTTAAACAAATCATATGGTAATAAAAATAATCCTGTAGATGTTCTATGTGATATTAATTTAGATATACAGTCGGGTGAAATTCTTGGTATTATGGGCAAAAGCGGATCTGGAAAAACAACGCTAATTAATATTATAGGTTGTATCGAAACTTTTGATTCTGGAAAATATTTTTTTGATCAAAAGGATGTCCTTTCTTTCTCTAAAAAAGACTTTTTAAAACTTAGAAGAAATCAGATTTCATTTATATTTCAAAATTTTGCTCTTATAAATGATTACACAGTTTTACAAAATATAAAGCTTCCTCTCATCTATTCATTTAAAAATAAAATAGATAACTCTACACTAGATACGGTTATGGAAGATCTAAGTATACACCATCTATCTAAAAAACTTGTTTCTACTCTTTCAGGAGGAGAAAAACAGCGTGTAGCCATTGCTAGATCCATCGTTTCAAACTCATCTATTATAATTGCAGATGAACCTACTGGATCTCTTGACTCTGAAAATGAAAAGATTATTCTTAATAATATTCTTTTAATTAATAAAAAATATAAAAAAACATTTATTATAGTAACCCATGATCAGGACGTAGCTTCTATCTGTTCTAGAGTTATTCATATAACTGATGGTCGTATAAAATAATTTAATCCTATTATTAAAAGTTACATACTCATAGTATATAGTGTATAATAATTTTATAAATAAAAATCTTAAATTAGGAGAGAGGTTAAATGTACGCTTTATTTTCTATAGTATTTATGCTAATACCTATAATAATAGTTCCTCTAGTATATATTTTAATATTTAAATATTTAATTAGATATGCCATTAAAACTTATAGATCAGAAAACAAAGATTATTTAGAATATCTTAAAACTAAAGAAACATCTAAAAAAGAATAAAATAAAAAAGAAGGTGTGGTATTTTACTACTACACCTCCTTTTTTATACCTAAATTTGATAGGTAAAATTATTAAGCCAAAAGTTACTAAAATATTAAACTAATAAAAAGAATATTCTTTTCACTTTAAGTCAACATAAATTGACAAATAGTTATCAATTAATTATAAAGTTATAAACATTGGCAATCATTACACGAACGATGGATGGTTAGCTACTTCCTAAAGATAGAAGGTGGTAATTTATGTATAAGATAAAAGAATTAATATTAACTTTAATAATAAAATTAAGTGGAATATCTTTTAACTTACATATAAAAAAATAACCGTCTCGGCAAAGACGATTATTCAATAATATTTTGTTGAAAATTCTTCTAGGGCTAACCGTTCATCGGTGATTGTCTTTGTTATTATTATAGTATAAATAACAATATGTGTCAACTATTGTTTACTTTTTATATCAATTTAGGATCATAAAAAATTAGCCCTAGATTCGTAATACTTTATCTATTTACAAATAGAATTAGAAGAAGATAAATATCCAGAAAATCCATTTTTATTAGTTTATTTAAATAAATTGTTATATTATATTAATAAAAAAATACTCGGTTAAGTTTATATAAAATAAACCTAACCGAGTATTTTTAAATGGTGAGCCACCCGAGACTCGAACTCGGGACCCTTTGATTAAAAGATAAAGCTTTATAAATTAGTATTATTAAATATAAAAGGAGGAATAAAACTTGATTAATGTTATATCTAGTAAAAATATATTTTCTATTATTCAAGAAACAAATAAAATTTTTAACTATAATCTAAAACATAATGAGAATAAAAAACTATCTAGTTTACTTCATCAAGATTTTAAGTATATTATTATTGATAATACGTTTATTAATACAGATATTGAAAATATCATAGAATTTAAAAATACTATAAATAGTAAACTTATTTTAATAATCGATGAGTATTCATATAACAAAAATATAGATAAAATTAAGAAAAATAATATTTCTAA
>CANNSB010000014.1 GCA_947510165.1 uncultured Clostridia bacterium | reverse complement strand
GTTTTAATACCATTTAGGATAACACAGCTCTAAAACCTCAAATTCGGTTTTGAGCATAGATATTATAGCGAAATATCCGTTATCAAAATGGTCTGCTGTTTAATTATCTTATCTACATTATACTAAAATATATAATTAAATTCAACATAATCTTCATCAATTACTAACTTTTTTTCATATTCTTTTATCTCTTTATCTATATAATGCTCTATTAATAATAAATTAATATTTTTATATTTAGCAAATTTGTATAACTCTTTTAGTTCTTCTTCATTTAAAAAGCTCTTTGCATTAACTAAGCATATAACCTTATATAGATTAAATTGTGATGTAATATCAAACAAACATAATAGATTGTCAAATGGGTTATCATAGGATTCTATATCAAACTTTAAGCCTATTATCTTTAAAAAATCTCCTATAGATATTTCTGTTTTATAATCAAAATGAAAATCAAAATCACATATTATATTATTTAGATTATTAAACATATTTCTAGTATTTTCAAAGATATTTTCAACACCAAATTCCATATTATACCTATTTTCAATACTGGAATATAGAAGTTTTAACATTTTATTTGTATTAATTTCTATGTTATAAAAATCCGTACAAAGCAATAGACTTTTTGATAAATCTAGTCTTGCTTCTTTTTCGACTAATATAACCTCTCCACTAGGATTTCTATACCTTGAATATATATTTATTAGTTTAACAACTTTTTTAAAAAGATTTATATCTTCAACTTCCAATATGTTAACATGTTCTTGAGAAAAATCTATCTTATTTTCTAATAAAAAAACTCTTAAATACATCTATAATATCACCAACCTATCAGTAATATCTATTGTATCTGTTCTTCCACTTCCTCCACCTATGACATATTCCATTCCTGCAAACTGTTTTTCTGTCACAACAAGCATCTGTATGATTCCTTTCGGTGGTTTATTTTTTCTAACTCTTTCTTGAATCAACTTTGAAGAAGTATTATTTAATGCTAATTTTGTATAAACCGACTCTTGCATAATAATAAAACCCTCATTTATCAAAAATTTTCTAAACTTTGTATAAGCTCTTCTATCATAATATGTAACCGAAGGTAGATCGAAAAATAATATTATTCTCATATATCTGTAACTCATAACACCTCTACTTTTATTAAACAATCTAGATTATCACCATCTAAAGCTTTTAATAAGCTTGAAACATAAATAGGTATTGCATTAGTCAAATAATATTCACAATTATTTATCCTAATTTTACTATTTAATACATCGATTAGTTTAAACTTATATTCTTTATCAAATACCATATCCTTATTTTTATACACTATATCATCAACTAATGACCTAAAAGGTTCCATAAAATCACAAGAAAGATTAAAAAAATTAAATTCATTTCTATGATGTATGCCAAGTTGTGTTAAATAACCATTTGCTACTATTTCTTTATTAAAGTTAGACAATAAAATAGAATATCCATAATCTAACGCACTATTTATACTATTATTACTACTTCTTGTAAAATTTGATCCAAATAAATTATGAAAATACACCTTTGCACTATGTCCTTCTCTATTTGTAACATCCCCTATCTGTACTTCTTCTGCATAAAAATTTAGTTTATCATGATTATCTTTTAAATTATTAGACAGAGTTTTACTTTGATTTATTATTTTATTTTTAATAATAAAAGACCAGACAGCATCTTTTATTTCTACACTCCACTTAATTTGATTTATTATTTTTTTACTCGTATTATGAGAACCATAATACGAGATAACCTCCCCTTTTGGATTATGTCTTTCATCACAGAATATTACCTTTATTTTTCTATTCATACATTCGCATAAAAGAACAGTAGTAATAGACACAAGCGTTGTGTCTATTACTACTGTATTAATTTCTGATAAATGTATCATTTTTATATTATCATTTTTAACAACAAGATGGTTGTTTTTATAAGATAACTTACATTGGTTGGAAATAACGACTATTCTCCAGCTCATTATTTATTAATACCTTTCTTTTTTTTGAAACATCCCAGTAACCGATTGATGTATAAATGTTGTATATTCTATATCAACAACTTTATTATTTAGTCTTCCTTGTTCAGTAGAACATTTTATATCTTTAAGATTTGCAGTTGCGCCCGATACTTTTGTAATATTCATAATTTCATTTACAATTTTAACTTTATCTTCTTTTGATAAACTTTCAAACTTATCTTTTTTATCTTTTATCTTTTTTAATGAATTTTTGAATACTGGATAATGTTGTTCCATTTTTTCCAATAGATAATCATATATTTCAACTATTTCAATATCCTCTATATTTCCAAGCTTAGGATTATTCATCTTATACACCAGCTTTTCAAAATATCTATCTAAGATGAGTTGTTTTCCGTTGTGTTGCTCTGATTGACCTGCTATTAAAAACCTACCATTACTATTTTCAATAAGTTGATATTTTAAAATCTTATCTTTTAAGATTTTAACTCCTTCTAATCTTTTTTCTTCTTCAAAATATTTTTTCAGTTTATCTCTATCTCCATTTATAATTTTTGCAAATCTAATAGGAACTCCTATTAATTCTTTTTTTATTTTTTTATTCTTTTCGCCTTTAAGATATTCTACAACACTAAAATAAGCAGACTGCTCCCCACTATAATATCCATATTTTGAAGGATCTAATCCCTTTTTTATACGAATTGGAGCTTTGCATTTTCCAGATCCACTTGCCTTCTGAATGGTTATATTAAACATCTCTCCGCTATTCTCTTCAAGCTTTTTGGTTACAAAAAAGTCTTTATAGTTAAGCTGTTTTTTTATAGTTCCTATACTATTATTTGGATCCCAAACAACTATACCTTCTTCATTTTTAAAAGACCATCTCATACCGTTTATAATAAAGCCCCATTTGTTTTTATTATCAATCTCATTCTCATTAGATTTTTTATTACTATATTTCTTATATTCTCCATATATAAATTCGCTTTCCAACTTAGGATACCTATTAATAATATACTCGCCTATAACTCCTGTTATAAATGCATCTTTTGCATGGTGATGATCATTAACCCCTCTGTTTTTGTATATATCATATTTTTTTCTAAAATTATCAACTAAACCTGCTTTAATAGAAACAACCTTGGTTCCAAAATCTCCATAACATCCTTTTAATAGATTAGCTAGATGTTTTGAAATCTGTCTTGTTTCGACAAGTTGCCTTTGTATAAAGCCCTCTTCTTCCGCTTTTGATAGACTATGCTTAACTAGATTACTATATTTTTTAGAACTTATTAATTTATTATCAAGCAATTGTTTCCACCATAATTGAATATCTTTTGCTACAAAGCTACCAGGCATAGCATGGTTTCCTCTATCTTGATTTGACTTGCTTTTAACCAACACAATATTATCTATACTATCATCTTTTATAAGAGACTGATATAAAATATGGTCTATTTGACATTCTTCTAAATGATCCAAACTTAAAGGCTGATTTGTATACATACATCTTCCCTGTTGCATAAAGTATAGCTGTTGTTTTTTCGTAATATGTTTATCTTTAAATATTTTTATCTCTTTTTTTATATTATCAAACCCAACAATTTTATCTTTATAAATCTTATCTAAAAGGTTTATTTTTTTAGTAGTCCTTTTAGATTCTTCATCACTTCTTGCAAACTCTATAAATATATTCTGAGGATAAGCTTTCATAACACTAATAATTTCCTGAATTATCTTTATACTCTGCCATATACCTTTTTTTATATCAGGTGAACCCTGTAAATTTTCAACTAAAGATTTATATGTAAACCTTACTTTATCTTCTGTCTTATTCTCTTCATATATCTTTTTAGCAAAATCATAATCTTTATCATTTATGATCTGCATAAAGTTTAAATTTGTTTCTCTTAATATATCCATAATATTAAGGTTTGTTCCATACTCATTCATACAGTACATGTCATTAAGAAGTTCTCTAGATAAACTGGACCAACCTTTATATTTTAAATTAGATATTTTATCTATTTGATCTTTAGAAAACTTTTCTGTTTCCCCGTATTTTTGAATAATTTTTCTTTTCAATATACCCTTATCTTCAAATACTGTTATCCACTCTATTATTTCTTCTATTATATCTATATTTTCGACAGTTATTTCACCAATAATTTCAGTAAAATCTATATATGGTTGTAATGAACAATTAGCTTTATTATCTCCACCTAATCCCTCTATACTAGAGTCTTTATCTGTACATAAATTATTATTAATCGCCCAATCTTTTATATGATTTTTGCTTACTATTTTATGTTGCATAAAAACTTTTTGTTTTAAATCTTCTTTTTTATCTTTATCAAGTCGATTATTATTTATCTTCAATTTATTTATTTCATTGTAAAACATATAATCAGTATAAAGTAAAGATTTTTTAGGAATTACATCTTTATCAATCAAATAACTACATTTATTTGTCATTCTTCGAATAAACTTTTCTGCTGATTTATCTACATCAACAATTTCTTCAAAATTCCATGGATATATTTTACCCTCAACCACACCTCCAGAATTTAAATCTTCTTTTCTCTCAAACCAAGAAAATACTCTACTGGATCTATTAAGAGGTCCAACATAATAAGGAATTCTAAACTTTAATACGCTTAATAGTTTATCTTTATTTTTAGATAAACTTTCATAATAAACAGATTGATTTTCTATTATCTTTTCCATTTCTATTAGGTTTAGTTGGTATGGTACTGCTGAATTATCTGTTATATTTTGTGGTATTAAAAGAGAGTCCTTTTCTATCTCTTTTAATATATCATTTTTTTCATCCGTTCTATAACCATCATCAATATTATTTTCTATGACTTCTTTTATTTTATTATAAAATATATCTTTTATAGTTTTTTTCTTATCATAAGCCTTATTTCTATTTTTTATATAAAGGTTATATAATGGTGATTCTTTTTTAAAGTATTCTTGATTATCATTAGTGTCACTCTTTTTGTCCTTCTTATCTTTAATCTTAACCAATCGATATCTAAAAAGTTCAATAAATAAATCTTTATCATATTTATATATAATATGTCTAATAAAATGAAGCTCTTCCCCAAATTTTTTATACCCCTCAACCATAGAATATGATATATAATTATGCTCCTTATCATTAGATGATTTTAAAATTTTTCCTAATATAACACTATCATATACCATCTTCATAATTTCTATACAAATATATGCATCACCCAGACACTTCTCTATTGAAGATAATTTTTCATCTATATCGTCATCAGAAAATTTTAATTTTAATTTTTCATCTTTAATATCTAGATAATCTACATCAGGAAATATCTTTTCCATATTCATAGTTAACCCTAAAAAACCGTTAAATATATTTGTAAGCAAGCTTTTATCTTCTTTATTTTCCATACAAAGTGTTATTAGTTTTTCCAACTTAAGTTTGTTACCGATATTAGTGTCTAATAATATTTCTTTCATTTCAAAAGGTTTATTTTGAATACTTATATCAAATAATGAAAATTTTTCTATTATTTCACTTAAATATACTTCTATCCCTTTACTTGCTTCAAATTTTTGACCCTCATAAATAAAATTACCTCTATATTTTAAAATATGATGTAAAGCTAAATAAACAAGCCTAACATCTTTCTTTTCCTTGTTTTCTATAAGTTCCTTCCTTAAATGATAGATTGTTTTATAATTTTCATAATAATCAGTATCTTGAAAATCTTTTCCTATAAAAAGATTACTTTTATTCTTTATATTCCTATCCTCTAAATGAAGATATGATTCTTTTAATCTGGTATAAAAATTTTCATCTACTTTATTTACATCTTCTGCCATTAAAGATTGAAGGAGAAAAACTCTATTTTTTCTCCTTGCAAGTCTTCTTTTAAAACTTCTATAACCCCTTCTTTTTTCAGCTGTCTCTCCTTCTTCAAATAGACGCACGCCCCACATATTCTGCTTTTTAAATTTTAAAAGATTATACATACCATCTGTAACAGACCATCCTACCGAACTAGTTCCTATATCTAAAGAGATATTATATTTTTTTGATAACTTATCCATTGCAACTCCTTTTTTTTTATGATACAATACTATTATCTTATTAATACCATTTAAGATAACATAGCGATTTAAAATAAATTATATTAACTAAATATCTTTATTTAAAGAATTCCTTTAGAGGAATAAAAAAAAGTTGCCTAAGGCAACTTTTTTTTATTTATATAAATCAAATATTTAGTATAAATATTTAGTCACATCATTTATACATAATATTACTACTTTTTTTTAAAAAAGTAAATTTAAATAATTCATTTTATGATTAAATGTTTAATCAAACTATAATATAATGGATAATATATTATTTTTAATATATTATCCATTAATTTTTCTATATAATTTTACTAAAAATCTAAGTTATATATTCCGTAAAATTTATCATCGAAACATATAGCTGAAAAAATTGAAAAGCCAATCATCATTGATTAATTTATTTTATATAACTATTATTAAAAATTAAATCAACTATTTTAATTCAAATATTTGCTTAATATCAGCCTTTCTTAATGCCATATGTATAAGACTAGAAGTATTATTTGTTGTTATAACATAGCTGGGGTTATACATATTAGATATAATATATTTATTATCCTCTGATGCTTTTTCAAAATTCCATAACTGGTCATTATAATCTACATTTGCTTCATATAAAATTATTTTATTGTCCTTTTTAGAATCCCAAGCTACAGCCAATTTAGATCTGGTATGTATTATTTGATATGCATCTTTAGACTCTATATATTTAACAGAAAAAATTTGATCAGTAGATCCCTCTATTTTATCTTCTAGTTTTAAAATATTTGAAAGTTGAATATTTCCAGAAAAAACTTTTGACTCATTATAATTTGATTGTATATTATAATCTCCATCAGAAATTTTAACACTTTTATTTGACAATACAAATTCTTGATTTTTACTACCATCTCTTTTAGCCAATTCTATAACTGTGTAATCTAAAGATTCGTATTTATGGATATTTAAAACATAATCTGAATAATAGTTGCTATATATGGTATATGCGCCATTATCTAATCTATCAAAATTCCATAATTGGTTATACACATTAGATATCGGTTCTTCTGCACTTGCATCACTAACTAAAAATACCTCTATCTTATTATAACCACTTAAAAATAAACCAGTACTTACATGCATTATTTTATGTGCATCATACTCTGGAAAATATTGAATAACAAATTCTTGCGACTTATCATCTTCTATTTCATCAACTAATACAACAGATGTAGAAGTTGTATACCTATTGGATATTACTTTTGATCTATCCTCATTTAATCTAATAGAATAATTTCCATTATAAACTTTTGTATTAATACGCTCTAGTAAAAATTTTTGATTTGTAGAATTATTTCTTTTTGCTACACTTATATTTTTCCCATCTTTATCAATATTTAAAACATATGATTTATCATGCATATTATATATAGTAAATATATTATCATCTAATTTTTCAAAATTCCATAATTGATCATCATAATCTATATTTGCTTTATATAATATTACATTATTACCTGAATTAGATGCCCATACTACTGCATCATCTAAGCTACTTGCATTTAATATTTGATATGCATTTTTAGATTCTATATATTTAAAAGTAAACTCTTGCAACGGGCTGACTTCTTCTCTATCCTTTAAAACAACATTATTTCCATTACTTGATACAACTCTAGAAGGATTAGAACTTGATTTAATTAGATGTCTTCCGCCATCAATATTTAAATCTATATCTTTCAAAGCAAACTGTTGTTTTGTAGTATTATACCGATTAGCAACACTTATATTTACACCATTTGCATCTACATTTAAAACACGATTTGGATCATTTAAACTTGATATAACATATACACCATCTGATACGGGTTCGAAAACCCATAATTGATCGTTAAATTCATTATCATCATACATTGATACATTATTATTTTTACTTGATAACCATGTAACTACCTTATTATCAGCATATGAACTAACTAATTTATATGCTCCTTTTGATTCTATATATTTAAAATCAAACTGTTGAAATTGCTCATAATAACTTTTTTTATCACTTAAGACTACATTATTATTCTTTGATAAAGTTTTCGGATCTATAGATATTACTTTATTTTTATTACTAACGGATAATATTGCATATTTACTATCAACAATATTTGGTTTAATAGTTTTAAACTCAAATTCTTGATTTACACCATCTTGCAATGGTTTACCAACTATATCCACATTGTTATTATCAATAGTTAAAAATATATTTTTATTATCATAATTAAATATATTATACTTACCTGATTTTGTTTTTGCTAATACCCAATATTGATCATCATAATCTTTATCAATATTATAAAGTCCTATTTTTTTATCTTTATCACTGTATATTAATTTTTTACCACTAAATTTTTGTATTATTTTATACGCACCTTTTAAATCATCATATTCAAAATAATACTCCTGTTCCTTTGAATACTCATTAATAGTTTCTATATATATATTAGACTTTCCACCAATTACTTTGCCATTATTATCCGCTTTATATATTTTATAGATATTATCTTTAAACCCTATAATATCTTGTCCCATACTTTTAAACGTATAATATTCCACATCTTCAAATTTAGATAATATTACATATTCATCTTCATCTTTTATAGTAATACCATCACTAATCATATGCATACCTTCCAAACTATCCTTTATATGCATTTTATGTTCTTCTTTTTTAGTTAAATTAACTAAAAAATATTCAACTCCTTCGGAAGGTACATTTTTATTTAAAAATATATTAACCTTTAGTTCTCCTGATTCTTTATCTTTAAAATAAGCTATACTTTCTGGAGTTAATATATTTAACGCGATACTATTTACATTTCCAAATTCAAATACTTTTTGTTTAAAACTATCATTTTGATTATTACCTATGTATAACTCTATTTTATCTCCAGCATAAAGTGGTTGTTGATTATTATATTTTTTAAAATCAATATACCTTTTCTTATCTTCACTAATGGGACCTCCACTTAGTGTTCCTATAACTTTATCATTTATAATAAGTTTATAGAATAAATCTTTATCTTGATCGTTCAAACCACGAAAAGTTACTCCCTGTATATATCCTATATCAGGTCGATCAATAGAATCTACAATATGGTCATGATACACTTGTTTACCCTCTACATCTGAGATTGTTTTTTTAATCACTGGCTCTATAGCATAAACAGTTTGCGAAAATGGAAGACAAAATATTTGTAATGACAACAGTATCGAAATAATCTGATTTCTCATTAATTCAACATCTCCTTAAATAATAATTTAATATATGATTGGAAAAATTCTTTACTTTAATTATATAAAAAAAATTTAGTATATGCAATTATTTTGTTAAAAATTTATGAATTTTTTACATTATACAACTATATATTATAATATTTATTTTTTTAACAACTATAGTTTTTAACTTTTTCTTTATGTAACTTATATTTTTCTATAATATTCATGATAGATTTGCTATTTTGATTTTGTCTTAATAAAATATTTTTATTCATTTAATAAGTAAATAAATACAATTAAATAATGGTACAATAGATTATTATTTCCGTTATTATAAAACAATAACTGTTACAGAACAGATAGAGGTTGATAAGGGGCAAATTTCAAAAGATAAATAAAAAATAAAATAAAATTTATCTGAAAATAATTTCTTTTATACAATTATTTTCAAAGTCAAACTTAATACCAGAAAGGTTTGGAAGAGTAATGAATGATATACCTTCTTTTTCTAAATATGTTATAGCTTTAACATAGTTACATAATGTCAATTCTACATATACTATTGGTGGATATAGAATTTCTCCCATGCCAGTATCCTTAATAACATATCCTGCTAAAAGTAATCCCAATATTTCTCTAGCAAAATTTGTAATACAATATTCCTTTTTCAAACAATTTAACTTAAATCTTTTTGACGTTGAACTTTTTTCCATATGAACAATGGAGTACGAAGGTCTTGATTTTGCTAAAACATACATAGTCTCCTCACATCTAGGTGATGCTATATAGGCGGGTATTCTATTAAATATAATACTAAGTATAAGCATATCATTTGTCATTATCCACCAATATTTCATTTGTAAAATAGATCCATAAGTATTTTCGCTTATAACACCCATATTTTTACTGGCTATTCCATCTAAATGTGCTATTTTATTTAATTTCTTTTTAGGCAAACTTACTGGTCTACTTCCTATTACAAAAAAAGGTAAATTTAAATATTTTAATTTATTATACAAAGACATATCCCTTTCACAGAAAAAATCTATGAGTGTTTCTTTACTATAAAATTTATTATCTGGTTTTAGCATCTCTTCTTTAAGCATTTCAGTGTATACTTTACTATAATTATTTTTTAATATTTCGTCTAACTCTTTTTTTATCATACGCGTAGAAATAGCTATAGGTTCTTTTTCAAAATCTGCAGTTGTAACCTCTCCCATAAAAACACTTTTATAACTAGTCTCTTCGATAGTCATATTACTAGATCCAGCCTCTAAACAACTATTTGATGATATTTGTCTATAACTTATATCATCAATCAATATTTTTCCACCAAACATAAATATCCTCCATAATAAGTATTATAATATTTATTATGTCAATATGGAATATCAAATAAATTACATTTTAAAATTAAATAAAGACAAGAATTTTACCCCATGATTAAAAGTCAGATAGATTACATCATGATAAAATCAACTCAAAAAGATAAAACTTTATAAAAATATCTACCTAAAAGACCTAAGTATTATACTAAGTTTTTTCTTTCTATCTATTATTTCAAATCCAATTGTTCACACAAATTTAGCAATATCTTTTAAAGTATTTATGGCTATAATTGGAATTATCTTGATAATTCCATCCCCTAAAATTAGAGGAAACCCTATGTATAAAAGTCTTTTTTATACCCTGAAAAAGAAAAAATCTTTAATATTATGATATAATAAAATAAATAATAATTAAAGGAGTTGATTCTATGAAAAAATTTGCTTTGAAATTCACATCTAGTTTTCTTGCAATAATTATTTTTTCTGTATTTACTTTTCCTCATATTAATGTCTATGCTGAGGAATCGCCTAACTACTCTGTGTCAAATGAACTAGAAATGAAAATCTCTAAATATGTATCTGATATAATTTTAACTAAAAACTTTGACCAAGCTAAAAAAATTCTTGAAGAAAATAATATATCTCTTTTATCCATAGATAATAAACCAAAAGATTCCATAAAAGCAATAAGTCCCAATGATTATGATATTCTTACCTACTCATATCGTATAAATGGGTCAAGCGATATATATTTACAATCAACAATTTCTTCAAATAGAGATGAGTGGTTTTCTGGATATTTAGATGTTGCTAGTATTGAATGGGATACTTCATACGCTATTTACAAATCATCAAAATCAGATAATTTTATCTCTAGTGTTAGAGATATTTCTAAAGCTAGAAATGGAATTGTTCTATTTAATATCCAAGATAAAAATTTAAAAAAAGGTACATCTACACATATATATGTTCGTGTTAAACCTGTAAAAGGTGGAAACCTTAATTTTGGAACAAAATATGTTCATACATACTCTAATATACATCCGTCTGTATCAATAGGATATACAAATGGAAGATTTGGATTATCCTTTAAACTTAATATATCTAATGGAGGGTTTTGGGAAAAATGGTCTGGTACATCTAATATCGTTTATCCATAATAACAATATAAGGAGATGATTATAATAAAAAAAGTAATTTTTGCAATTATTTGCATTTTTATGGCGTTGATTTTACCTTTTTTATCATGGTTTTTTATTGGATTTTTTGAAGGAAGTGTATTTTTTATACCAGGTATAATTCTTATTTCAATGATAATTATAATAGTATATGCTATAAAGTTATTTATAAAAGCTATTAAATATGAAAATTTTATTGAAGATATCGAAAAAAAGAAATATGAAAACAACAGTATAAAATAATTTTAACTTATATATATTACTTTTGAAAAAATAAAACTAAAAAAATAGGGATGATAAAACAAAAAGATATGAAAAAGATGAAATCTAAATTGGTAAATAATCTACTGGATATCTTAAATATCATAAGAAGATAAAAGAATGTGGAACTACAAGATGAAGGGGATAAAAGAAATATGACCACTGATAGATAAACTATCAGCGGTCTATATTTCAACCTATCACAAGGAGGAATTTTCACAGCTAAAAAATATATTAAAAGAAAAACAAAATGAATATAACAAGGCATATGGAAAGAGTGATAAAAACTTTTTGAACACAAAACTAGACGACCTGAATACTAGAATGGGAAACAAGGAATATTTATAGTATATATTTCACAAGATATCGCAAAATATATTGGATATAAAATATACAATATATCCAAAATTAGAAAGAAGTATACTATGAAATTTTTCACCATCTCTAATAATATTTTCAACACAACCCTAACCCCATTGGAACAAAATTAAACCTAACAAGACCGACTATTTTAAAAGCTATTAGCGGTC
>CANNSB010000013.1 GCA_947510165.1 uncultured Clostridia bacterium | reverse complement strand
AATATCCAGTATCTGGTTTGTATTTTAAAGTTTGAGTAGATGGAGAGATTGAAACAGTTAAAGCTTTTTTATCTTCTGATTTAACCTCTGTAGCTTTTGGTCTAGCGTCGGAAACTAGTTGTCTAGCATTAGATAAAATCCTAGCGTCACCACTAGATGAACTCATGAATCTATCGTTCATACCATTATAAATATGGATAGCTGTTTGAGTTATGTAAAAGTCAAAATCATCATTACCAAGGAGGTATTTACTCCGATTGCCTTGACCATATTCATGAAGTCCGTTTTCTAGAATAAAGGTTATCCCAGCGTCAAGGTTACCTCCACGGTTGTAGGTTATCCCTCCTGTAGGAGGATTTGGTTTTGCTTGTTCAAGACAATATGCGGGTAGGTTATCACTAGAGATGTTTTTAGGAAATATAAGAGAACTACCATCAGTATATTTTATATAGTTTAGAGTAGAGCCAAACTGTCTAATAGTCACAATATTCTTTTCAGTAGTACTATTAGGTAGCTCTGTTGCAAAACCAGTTATACTAGTTGTAAAAGCAATTGTAGTTGCAATTACACCAGATAGGATTTTTTTAATTAGTTTATTCATTCATATTCTCCTTTAAATTTATATATACAAAAAGAGAGAAAAAGTATTATTCCTTTACTCTCTTAAAATATTATTTCTTATTCAAATAAATCATTCCAAAAATCAGTAACAACATAGAAACGACCATTACTATCTTTATATACTGCAACAGCTCCACCTGTATATAATATTTGTAGCATACTTTGTTTATGCCCTTTATCTGAATCACTCCACTGTTTAATAAAAGATTCTGCTGTTCCAGTACTGTTATTAAGTGCTATTTGACCTTCTTCATGATATATAACTTGTTCTTTTGCATTTCCTTCAGCAATCTTCTTAGCTCTCCTATTACAAGTTTCATTCCATTTAAGGGGAGCGACACCGTTATCTTGGCGAAACTTATTCATTAAATCAAAAGTCTGTCTTGATAATGCGGGCATATATTCCCATGTTCTCTGAGCTACTGGAGGAGGCGTTGGTGGTGGCGGAGTTGGTGGTGGCGGGGTTGGTGTAGGAGTTGGAGGGTTTGGTTTTGTTGAGATATTTCCACCATTTGATGTTGGTGGAGTTGGCTGTTTTGATGGTGTTGAACTAGTACTATTTCCCCCAGTTGAAGTTAAGTTAGATGAGGAAGTAGTTTCTGTAGCAGAAGAATTATCAGAATTATTAGTATCAATATCACCTTCATTTAAAGAACTACTACTTTCATCTGAAGAGCTATCTGATAATGAACTAGAAGAATCATAGGAACTATTAGATAGATTATTATTATTAACCTGATTATCCTTGTTAGAAGTTATAGCGATAATAGGAATTGAAATTATCACTGCTATGGTTACGCAGGCTAGGGAGATTGCTGTTTTTTTATGGGATTTTATCCAATCGGTGGACTTTTTAATAATAGGATTCATGAGATCACTCCTTGTCTATATATGTGTATAATATTACCAAATATATCAGGATGTGTAAACCAAATTATACAACTAGTTTACTTTTAAAAGGATTATTTATTATTAACCTTTTATCCATATTCAGTATTTTATCATTTAGGAAATCTTCCAAATAGTCATAACAAGACTGAAATGATGTCCAATTAAAATAGGTAATATCTAACAATGGGGATATTCCTATCAAATATTTGGCAACAGATTCTGGAAATTCTGTAGAAGATAGATATCCATAAACATCATTATATATATCTATCTTTCTAGCTCTGTCAAAGATATATACCTTTTCTTCTAAGAGTATTTTTTCCTTAAAGTTTAGATATTCCTCTGTAAGTTTTTCTATTAAAATTGTTTTTACGTCTTTCATATATATGTCCGCCTTTCTTTTATTTTTTTTTTATATGGGTTTATACAATTTATATATTTAATAAGAATAACCACCTCCTAAACTTTTATTTATCAATAAAAAAAGAGCAAACTTAAAGTTTACTCTTTTGAAAATTTATTATGAAATATTTATTTTTTAGACAAGAATTTAACTTCTTTAAAAATAAATAATAGTATGAATGAATTTAATATTGTAAATATCATAAAATATTCTGCTTTAGCAATAACAAGCATTAAAATACATAAAATTACTAAAATAAGATCATAATGTTTTTTTATAAAATTGATTATATTTTTCATATATTTAAACCTCTTTTTTATTAAATAGAGGAAATATTGACATATATTAGTTGATTCTATATAATAGTAGTAGATAGAGTTACCCGTTTTAAGAACGGTTAGCCCTCTAAGTAATTAGTTTTATAAATAATTTATAAAAATAATCGTCTTGTCCGAGACGGTTATTTTTTTATGGAAAGTATTATAAATAAAACAAACATTAAAATTAATGCAATTCCAAATATAATTAGTATGTATTCCATAAATATCCCTCCTTTCTGATATTAATAAATATCTGAAGAGGAAAGACTAACCGCTCTTGAAAGGCTTACTCTACCTACTAGTTTAGATTATATATTATTTATCATATTTTGTAAATATTTGTAGATTATATTTACTTAAAAAGATCAATAATAAACTTACCAAATTTACGTTGTCTTCCAGATTTAGTAAAAGGAATACCAGTCTTTCTAGAAATGTTCTGTTTAAGACGGGTAACCCCTAAGAGTCTTTTTAGCGAAAATCCACCTTTGTTTATTTCACTACCTCCTTCGTATTATTTTTTTAGCTAGTCATTGTACTCAACTTCTAATTCTAATTGTTTTATCATAGATACCATTTCTTCCAGTTGATCTTTTTCTAAATCAAAGTTTTTTTCTAGGTGATTAATTATTTTCACCCTTTCTTTAGGAACTTTTGGATTTAATATTATTGTTTTTATCATTTCTATTCTCCTTTCAATTTAAATTTATATATAAAAAAAGCAAGACTATAATATATTTTCTAGTCTTGCTTTTGTTGGATAGCTATTTGATTTGAGGTATATTTTACACCTTTTTCAAATCCATCTTGATACAGTTTGTTTGTAAGGCTATATTTTGATTTAGAAACATAACTTTTACCAACAGTTATAAAAGAGTCATATTCTTTTTGAACAATCTTGTCAACCTGAATAATTAAACCCCAATTATTATCAGATACTTGAGTGTCAAACTTTTGTTTGATTCCATCAAGATATCCTTTAATAAAAGAGTTTTTATCAGTATTATAATTCCCCTTATTTATATATCTTTTATATCTCTTTTTAAGAGGTAATAAGTAATATTTAATCTTTTCTAAAATATCATTAAAAACAATATGGGCAATATTAACATCTTGATGATACCCATAAAAAATAATATTTTTTGATGAATTATTACGTTGATAATAATACAGAATTTTAAAATTTTTACTAACTATATAAGCAATTATCTTAATATACCACGGGTGTCTTTTTTGATTATAAACTATATCTTTCGATATATCTTTAATAGATTTTTCTGTAGAATAATCTACTATTTCTTGCTGATTAATATTATTTTTAATCATTAATTCTTGAGCTTTTAGCAATGCAGATTGGCTTTCTTCTAGGTTTGAATTATTCGATGAAAGATTTAATAGCTTTTTAATTTTATCTAATGTTTTCATAATTTTAACCTCATTTATAATTATTCTAGTAAGGATTTTAGATAAAGTTTAAGGTTTGAAATGGGCATAAAATCATCCTTTTCTTTTTGTATTTGAACTGAAATAATATCATCAATTTCATTATGAATATTAGGTATTTTATGATGCAAACTCCTAATAATCTCTTCCCTTTCTTCTGGAACTTTTGGGTCTAGGCTAATTGTTATTTTACTCATCTAGTTCCTCCTGAATTATGTTAATCTGTCCTTTAAAGTTTTGAAGTTGTTTTTCTTTAGGAGGGGTATATTCTTTTAAAGCATCAATAATATATTCTTGAATTTCTTTGAAAGTTTTGTTTTCAAAATCTATATACTGGTTGATCTTTTTAATAGGAAGTTTTATAGAGGTTATATTTTTTTCTTTCTTATCAAATACAGCCCCCGAAAGAATATATCTTGTTGTATCCTCTGTAAGTTTATCTTCTCTTGAATACTCCTTAAGTTTTAAAGCTTTGTTCATATCAATTTTATAGTTAGAAGTTTGTAAAACTGATACTAGTATAGCTTGATGTTCAGTCGATAAAAAAGAAATATCCACAGCAGGTCTAATTTTAATATCTCCAATATCTACAAGTTCAACAAGATAGTTATTCAAATAATTTAGCCGTATATATCTTTGTATATTACGTTTATTTAACTTCGCGACCACTGGTCGTGAAGTTAAATCTGTCTCATTATCATCATCTTTTCCATTACAAATATCTTCTATCTCTTTAATCAAATCAGTACGTTTTCCTTGTTGTTTTATAGCATGATAATGAAGTTGTAAAGACTTTCCAATCTCACTAGGTTTCATATCTGAAAGTGATCGTTGTAAATAATTACTTTCAGTAACGATGATACTAGCCTCGATATCGTTAACATTCTTTATAACCGTGGGTATTGTTGTAAGTCCAGCAAGTTTACCACAGTTAGTACGATTATGACCAGAAAGTATCTCATAACAACCTTTTTCTGTAGGGTGTATCCTTGCTATAATCGGGATAATAACCCCTTGACTTTTAATACTTTCTACCATCTCTTGTTGTTTTTCTTTATCATAAAGCTTAAAAGGATGGTCTTTAAAAGGGATAAGTTTATCTATATTAATCAAATCTATATCGTTATCTATCTTAGGTTTAATCTCTGATAATGGTTTAAATTGATCTTCTTTAGGTTCAATTTGGGGTTGAGAATCTTCTTTTTCTGCCATTTGTTTTTCTTTTTCTAATCTAGTTTTTTCCATAACCTGTTTTGTTAAATTTTTAAAATGGTCTGCATAACTCCCCATAATTAAACTCCCCTTTTAATATATTCTAAAACAAAATTTAAATAAGCAATAGCACCTTTACATCTTTTTCCATCGTTATATATATTTTTACCTTTACTAGCCTCTGATATTTTTACCGATAAGGGTATAAAATCATATATATGCAGGTCTTTAGAAAATACTTCATACAGCATTTTAATAAATTCTTTTGTGTTATTGGTTCGTATATTAACCTTAGTTGGGAGTATTCCATCTATAACAAGCTTAGGGTTATACCTTCTTTTTATAGTAAGAATTTCTGATATTAAAGATTGTACCCCTTTCATACTAAAAAATTGTGGTTCAGTTGTTATTATCGCTTCATCGGAACAACACAGAGCATTTTCAGTTAGCAAACCAACAGACGGCATACAATCGATTATGACATAGTCATACTTTTTATTAAGTTTTGATAAAACTTCATCAAGGATAAATTCCCCACCACGTATATTAGGTAGCATCTTATCTAGCATAGAAAGTTTAGAATTACCTATAAAAAAATCCACCCCAAATTTGTTTTTAACAAAAGGAGTAGTGTTAATATCTTTTTTATCTACAATATCAAGCATTAATTGTGAGATAGAAAATGGTTGTTCATCGGGAAAGTTAACCCCTAAACTCATAGATAAATTTCCTTGGGGATCAAGGTCTATAAGGAGGACGGTATATCCCATACTCCCTAAAGCAATCCCTAGAGCATTAGTAGTGGTGGTTTTAGCCACACCACCTTTTTGATTAACAATAGAAATTATCTTCATAAATGTAAAATATCCTTTCATCTGAAAATGGGTATAAAAAAAGCCGTGATAAAAAAGATTAAATCTAATCTAACACGGCTTATATATATATTACTTAATCAATTTATTCAAGAATAAAAAAACAACACTAGTAAAAACTAATGTTGTTTTTTCGTCCTTGATAGAGATAAAATGTACTGTAAATACAAAAAACCTCTATAAAAGACATTTGTTCAATATAAAAGATAGAACTGTACGACAAATACAAAACTATTTCTATAAAGAACTTTACTTATTTTTGATAGTCAAAAATAAACAAATTAACTTTCTCGGTTAATGGTGCTGATGACCGGACTTGAACCGGTACGCGGTTGCCCGCACAGGATTTTAAGTCCTGGGTGTCTGCCGATTCCACCACATCAGCCAATAGAATCATAATCGACTTACTAAGTATAATATATATTATAGTATTTGTCAATATAATTATTTTGATATTAGAAAGAAAATAATTATATTGAAACTAATAAAATATTATATTAAATTAATAATTGTAAAACAATATATTACTGAAATTATTTTATTAAGATGTATTGAGTAATACCATTATTAATATTTAAAAATTTTTCTCTTTATATTTATATATTATACGACATAAAACTTACTCATTATATATTAAAATAATATATACAAAAAATAATAATAATATCTTTGTATATATTAAAAATTTTGTATACGGTAGAGTGAATAATTAATAGGAGTTATGTTATGTTATGTTTACACAAAAAAATATAGATTATAAAATAGAAGAAGAAAATAAAAGTGAAGTTAATAGTATATATAATTTTCCAACTAAACACAATGATGATAAAGCAAAGGTATTTTCTAGTATTTTTAAATTGGAAGAAGATAATATGTTTATTGGTGAATTAGAGTTTGAAGATGGTTTTATAAAAGATTTAAAATTTTTTTATAATGAAATTGATAAAATTAGAGATAATAATAACAAATTATATATTGACGATATACATGATACAACTAGGATAAAATCTACAATATTAAGCACTAAACAATCTTCATTTGAAGATATAGTTACAGAAGGTTTTAATATATATACTAAATTAAAAAATACATCTCTTGGATTTATAGTTTTAGGAAAAGATTATATAGATAAAGATGATGTATCTACAGAGGATTATCCTATATTAGATAAAAGTTTACTTTCTAATTTTAAAATACTATATGATTTTAAAAATCCTGAAAAACACGAAAAATCTTATTTTAATAAATTTTCCAAATCATCTGGTAGCGTATTATTTTCAAATGTATGGTGTGTTTATATTAATGATTGCTTTTTATTAGGAATAATAGATAATAGATTGAGCTCTTATTTAGCTTCAAAAAGAGATTTAAGCACAATCACATCGAATCCAGTTTATTATTGTGAAACTATTATGATGCCGTTTGACAAAAATGGAAGGTTAACTATCTTTGCAAGAGAGCTGATTGGTATTTTATGTGCAGGATATAGTATAACTAAACATCCATCATTAGGGGAAGTTTTATCGCCACCTAAAAAATACATATCTATGTCTCTTTTTGAATATGTAAAAGCAGTAAAATATTTTGAAGAATCAGGAGATTGGAAACATTTATATAACCCCAATCTTAGTGCTATTGAATTTGATTTTAATAAAAATACTATAAAACGAGTTATTTTTATATAGTTAAATTATAAAATCTTAAAATAATTGTTGAATTATACATTAATTTCATAAAGATTACTAAATTATTTCAATCAACATTTATAAAGTTAATACGACAAAATATTATAGTATTTTATATATATAGTATCTAGATAAGAATTATACGTACTATTTTTATTTAACATTCTTCTCCAATCTTCTCCAAATAACCTAAAATATTCATCTTCTAAATCTTTTGGTAACATATTTTGCCAACCAACTCCAAAAATTTGCAAATATTCACCTTCGATTTTACTTAAATTATTTTCTACTTTAAATAAATCTAGTACAACGCATCTTTTAATTACATCTAAGTTTCTATAACCTTCACTATTAATAAATTTATCTATCCTAGATTTCTTAGATGTAATTAAACTAGTATCACTAGATTTATTATCTAAATTAGTAAAAATACTGGAAAAATTTATTTCTTTATCTAATAATTTGCTTTTAGGTTGTTCTACTTTCTTCTCTTTTAAACCTTCTGTTTTATTATCATTTAAAGTATTACATGAAAAAGATGATGCTAAATTAGTAATACCAGATAAATCATCAGTGCTATCTACCACTAGAGGAGATAAATCACCACTACTAGAAAATTTATCAACTTTATTCTGATCTTTTTTCTTTTACTAATTTTTTTCTTTAATTTAGCAAACATAAAACTAATCCCCCATTTTTATATATTATAAGTATTATATTATAAATACAATGTCATAATTTATCGTTTAAAGCATAAATAAAAAATATGGAGTTAATATATACTATGTTTAATAAATTCAAAAAAAGTTTTACAAAAAAACCTAATAAACCTATCAATAAATCATGCGATAAACAACAAGTCTTCTATTTTGACTTAACAGAAGATGATAAAATACTTTCTACTGAAGTTGAAGATATTCCACCACCTCTACCAATAAAAAATAAAGCTTCAAGACCAATAAAACAACCTACTCCCCCACCACTTCCACCTAAAATGAATGCTTTTTTTCAATCTTTTGAAAATTATCCTGAAATTGAAAAAAAAAATCCATATGAAAAATTTCCATTGGATCTACCTAGTAATTTACAATCTAATGAGAATAGAGATTTAATAACTCAAACTACTAATTCATTTAGTTCAATCTTTAATGAAGATAAAAGTTTAGCAAAAAACAATTCAGAGTTAAATACATTATCATCAAAAATGAAGTCATCTCATTTAAACAGCTATGAATTGGTAAAATTACGGTACTATCATAATTTAAAAAATCATGAAGAGGATCTTATTAAAAATGGTAAATTAGATAAATCTTTTGGAAAACATACACTAGAAAAATATAGCATATGTTATCTAGAATATAAAAGAAAATATAATATACAAGATACAGAAATTGATATTATACTAAATAATAGTTAATTTAAATAAATAAAAATCAGTATATCTATATAAGATATACTGATTTTTATTTTTCTATTATTTATTACATTAATATTTTTATTTTAATTCAAATTTTTGCTTAACATCAGCTTTTCTTAAACCCATATGTACAAGAGTTGCATCATTATTTGTTGTTAAAACATAACTAGGATTATATAGACTAGATATAATATATTTATTACTTTTACTTGATTTTTCAAAATTCCATAACTGATCAGCATAATCTATATTTGAGTCATATAAAATTACATTATTTCCATTTCTTGATTCCCAAGCTAAAGCTAAACCAGAATTTTTATGTATTATTTGATATGCCTTTTTAGACTCTATATATTTAACGGAGAAAACTTGATTAGTAGAACCTTCTATTTTATCTTCTATAAGTAAAGAATTTGGAACTTGACTATTACTAGAAAACACTTTTGATGTATCATAGCTAGATTGTATAGTATAGTCAGAATCAGCAATTATCACACTTTTATCATCTAATACAAATTCTTGATTTTTACTACCATCTCTTTTAGATAAATTTATATTTACCTGATTATAATATTCCTGTCTATATATATTTAAAACAAACTCTGGATTATTTTCACTATATATATTATAAGCCCCATTGTTTAATCTTTCAAAATTCCATAACTGATTATAAATACCAGACTCATACTTATCTTGATACTCATATAAAAATATATTATCACTATTAGATCTATATGCCCAAGTTAAAGCTAAATTATTAGATAAATTAATTATTTTATATGCTTTTTCATCTTCAAGATATCTGAAAGAAAACTGTTGACCTTTATTACCCTCTATTTCATCATTTAAAATTATATTATTTAAAACAGTATTATCTTTTGATATCACTTTTTTTTGATCTTCATTTGATCTAATAGTATAGTTACCATTAGAAATCTTTGTATTTATCCTCTCAAATGAAAATTTTTGATTTGCAGAATTATTTCTTTTTGCTACACTTATGTTTGTACCATTTTGATCAATATTTAAAACATACTTATTATTATGCATACTATATATAATATATGAACCATTCGCTAACTTTTCAAAATTCCATAATTGATCATCATAACTTGGATTTGATTTATACACTATTACATTATTACCTAATTTAGATGCCCATGCTAATGCTAGTCCACTATTTGAATTTAATATTTGATAGGCATTTTGGTGATCCACATATTCAAAAGTAAATTCTTGAAACGGGCTTACCTCTTCTCTATTTTTTAAAATAACATTATTTCCACTAGTAGATATAATTTTTTTAGGATTAGCACTTGATTTAATTACATGTTTTCCATAATCAATTTTTAAATCTAAATCTTTTAATACAAATTGTTGATTAATAGAATTATTTCTTCTAGCAGAACTTATGTTTATACCATCTAAATCAATATTTAGAACACGGTCTGGTTCATATAAACTTGCTATAATATATGTATCCTTACTTATTTTTTCAAAAACCCATAATTGATCTAACTTTTCATGATCATCATACATAGATACGTTATAACTAGAAGTTGATGTCCATGTAACTATACCATTGGTATTATACATAGGAACAATTTTATATGCTCCTTTTGATTCTACATATTTAAGTTCAAATTGCTGAAATATATTATAATAAGATTTTACATCGCTTACTATAACATTTGGATTATCTACACCAGGTTTATAATCAACTGATACTACTTTATTTTTATTATTAGCTGCAGATATTAAATATTTACTTTCAATAATATTTGGTACAATAGTATCTAATCTAAATTCTTGGCTTGTACCAGCTTTAAAAGGTTTGGCAACTATATTTAGTTCATTATTATCAATAGTTAAAAAAATCTTTCTATCATAATAATTTGATATTCTATATTTCCCTGTTTTTGTTCTCTCTAACACCCAAAAATGATCATCATATTCTATATTTGTTGTATAAAATTTTAATATTTTTTCATTTTTTAAATATATCAATGAATTATTACTAAATTTTTGTTTTATTTTATATGCACCCTTTGATCCATCATATTCAAAATAATATTGCTGTTCATTTGAATATTCTTCTGTTTTTTGTAATTCTGGATCAGAAGTTCCCCCTATTGACTTATTCGGATCAGAACCCTTTTTTATTGTATAAAAAATATTATTAACACCCATAAGATTTTCGCCCATTCCTCTGAGTGAATAGTATTCAACATTTTCAAATTCAGATAATACTACATATTCATCCTTAGGCTGTATAGATATACCATCTGTTCTTATATATTTTCCATCACCAACTGCAGATCCTTCTTCTCTATACATTTTATATTTTTCGTTTTTAGTTAAATTAATTAAAGAATATGTTATTCCGTCTTTAGGTGCATTTACATTTAAAACTGCATTAAATCGCAATTCTCCTGATTTTGAATCTTTAGAATAACTAGATCTTTGTGGCGTTAGCATATCTAATGTAGAGGTATTTACATTTCCAAATCCAAACACTTTCTTTTGGAAAGAATCATCTTCGTGATTTCCTACATATAAATTTATTCTATCTCCTGCATATAGTCCATTTCCATTATTATATTTTCTAAAATCAATATATCTCTTTTTATCTTTAGTCAGCGGATCGCCTCTTAATGTCCCTACAACTTTATTGTTTACAACAAGTTTATAAAATAAATTTGCATCTAAATCTTCCAGACCTTTAAATCCTATACCTTGAATATAACCTAAATTTGGTCTATCGATATAATCTAAAACATGATCTTCATAAAAATCCATCGTTTCAACACCTGAAAATATTTTATTATTCTTAGATGGGTCTACAGCATGAACTGTTTGAAAAAATAGACTTGAAAATAGTTGCAGAGCTAAAATGATTGCTATAATTTGCTTTTTCATAAATTAACTTTCTCCTTAATTGTAATGTTATAAATTTTATGTCTGTTAATTTTGAAATGTTATTATAATTAATAATATTTTTTAATAATGATATGCTTTTAAATAAAATATAATTAAATAATACTTCTAAATAAATCAATATATTGCATTTAAAGATTTATTTTATTTAATTATATAAGAAAACTGTAATATATTCAATGATTTTATAACAAATTGTATTTTTAAATTAATAAAATATATAAAATTGCCTTTAAATAAACACCTATTGTAATATTCCTTTTTAAAACAGATATAACTTATAAAGTTTTTTTATTTAATATATAGATAATTTAAATATTAATATATGCTAAAATTTATGATAATTTATTTACTATAGTTTTTGTAGCCTCAATTTTTCTATCAGAATATATAACAACATCTTTAATAACTAGCTTTTGAATGGCAGATACAAATGTTTCCATAATTTCATAATTAAGTTGGTTATTTTTAGTAGGAAGTTGGATTTTTGTATTTTTTAATTCAATCTTTGTCGCCTTATTATTGTAAGAATATTTATGTTTTATAACTTTATCAATAGCTGATATAATAAAATTTTGATTTAATCTATTTAATTTTTCGCTTTGCAATACACTTGTTGCTCCATGACCATCTTTTAAATAAAAAGGATTTTCTAAATAAATAATATTTTGATTATTTGAATGGATTAAAATAGTAGGTTTTCCATTTTTATTATTTAAAACCTTATTTGTCAGTTGATGAAAAGAAATTATTCCATTATTTAATGTAGATTGTCCATAAAAAGGATATATAATTTCTGTATCATCTTTTAATTCATAAAGTTTTATAGGATTAATTTCTTTTTGTGATTGCCATTCTAAAACTTCTTGAATCCTATACTCGCCCCACTCAACATTGTTGCTATCAAAATCATCTAACGCTTGTTGTTCTTGTTTTGTTAGAGTATAATCTTTTAGCCCAGTTGCTAATAAATACGCTTCCAACTCTGCTATACGACCCGCTTCCAACTCTGCTATAAAGCTTTCCATAAAATCAAAATCTATTTCGCCGTTTTTACTAGGAAGTTGGATTTTGTAACCTGAATGTTGAAGCTTTGAACTTGATAATTGACTTCCGTATCCAAATCCATTTAATGATAGTTTTAGTGCAGTAGCAATAAATTTTCCAGTTTTTAAGTTGAACTCTACATTTTTTATCTTTAATGTATGAACTTTCATTTCCACACTTGCTTTGTAGGGATGATAAAAAATTCCACCATCAGCACCAAAAAAATTTACTGTTATAAAATTTTCAAAGTGTCTCGCATTTGATAAATTTAAAGTGTCAAAATATCCATATATACCATTACTGTCAGATTTTGCAGAAATTCTTGGAGTTTGACCAATTTTTAATTCATTATTGGATAATAAAGAACCTGTTCCAATCTCAAACAAATCACCTAATCTATACTCGCCCCACTCAACTTCCTCTAATTTCATATTAAGTGAGGCATCTATTTTCCCAAGCTTTCGTCCTCTTTATCTTGCTTTTTTAAAATATTGGATACTTCCCAAGCTAGATAATCACTAACCGTCTTTTTAAAATCTTTCAAGGTTGGTTTAGTGTCTATTGGTGCTGTTTGGTTCCAGTCGGCACCATTTTTAGGGTCAATAGTCCCTTCATAATACTCTTTATCAGTAAAAATATTAAGTTTTCTTTTACCAAAACGCACCAAATTAACCAATTCTTCATAGCGTTCTTTTGCTTTATTAGTGTCTTTTAGGTTATTACTTGCTTTTTTACGATTAGTCCGTGTATATCCATCATTTGAAAAGTCAATAAACTTCACAACATCGTCTTTGTCATGCTTTTCATTCACTTTAAAAACATAAATATTTGTTTGAACACTTGACTTTCCAATAAATAAATCCATCGGCATTTTAATACTTGCTACAAGTGTATGTTTTGCTAATATTTTTATGTTATATTCTTTCGCTTTACCAGAACCTGCTGAATTTTGAATAATAATTGAACCATAACCTCTGCTCATCATTCCAAGAGCTTTTTCTACAAAGTTCATACCATTCCCGTTGGCAGAATATGGAGGGTTAAGTACAAAAGCGTCAGCTGGGAATTTATCCTCAGTTTTACCAAAGCCATAATTTCCATCAAAATCTATTAATGAGTCTTTGTTTAAAATATTTGAACTTCCATCACCCATTAAAATCATATTTAAAATCGCCAACATATACACACTTGACAACAATTCTAATCCAAGTAATTGTTCCGATTTTATCTTAATTTCTTTTTGAAGAAGTTCTTCAGGTGAGTTAATGTTATTTTTTGCATCGATAAGCATTTCGTTCATAGCTGCAACTAACAAACCAGCCGATCCAGTGGCAAAATCCCATACATAAGAATCTTTGTTCACCCTTGCCAATTTTACCAAAAGATTAGCAACATAAGACGGAGTAAGAACTACATCATTTAATTTGTCTTGCGAAAAACCAAGCCAACCATACATCTCATTAAAAAGTTTCCCTGTAAAATCAGTAGTCAATCCTATCTTGTAATATATCCCTAAATCATCAACTATCTTTATAAAAACTCGTTTTAACTGGCTTTCTCCGTTTTCAACTTTATTAATATTTTCTGTTGTTAGTGTATTTTTTAATGTTCTAATAATTAAGTCTTTTTTATTTTGTTGTAATTTTTTTTCAAATAAAAAGGATTCTATTTTTCTTATTATTATGTCGCCATCTGTATTTCCTGATTCATTAGAAGATTTTAAATCATCCTTTTCAAGAGGTGATACTTTTCCAGCTATTCCAAGTGTGGCAATAATAGCTGCCGCAACAAGATAAACCCTATCATTTTCTCCTAAGCCTTTTTCATTTTGATAAATATCATTGTTTAACTTTATTAAACTTGTATCAATTTCTTTTTCTCGTTGTTCTTTTAGTTTATCAATTTCTTCTTGTGACAACTGTAAAGTTTTTATTTTGTCTATAAATTTATCAAAATTTTGGCTTTTTAAAAAAGAAAAATCTGAATATTCTCCAACATTTTGTCCAATTCCAAAATTGCTTTTCGAAACATAGTATACACCAATTTGATGTTCTATTTCATCTTTTTCATTTTTAAATCCAGTCATTCCGATAGCGATAATATCAGTGTAACTGGTGTGATGAAGTATAGCATTCGCATAATGTACAGCCCCATTAACTGCATATGAATTAATATTTTTAAAGTTCGATTCATTTTTTAGTGTTCTATTATCAATCTCTCCTTTATCATTAAGTTTTAATAGTTTATCTTTATAACCTTTATATTCAATAAGAATAGGATAATAGTTTGAATTCTTATCTTTCAATAATAATTTTGTATCTGGTCGATTACCGCCTACTCCTCCATTTTTTGAATAATAATTTTCAAGTGCCTTGTCAATTTCACTATTTAATGATTCTTGTTCTAACTTATATTCTAGATTATAAGATTTAAGCCATCCATTTGCTAACTCTGCAATATTTGGTTCAATAGATTTTTTTGTATTATTATTACTCATATATCTCTCCTAAACTAATTTATTTCAGCAATTGTACAACGTTTTAGATTTCCAATGATTTTTTGAATGATTACTAAATACGTCTTAAAAACGCTGAAATACCCATCTGAATTCTTGCATAGAATACCTTAAGTTATTATTTTTTAGTTACTTTATACATCTTTAAACTTATTACTTTATATTATAAATAATTTAGTTTAAATATACAATATAATGAGAATAATACATATTTAGATAAATAACTACTTTAAATTTATAAAAATTATCAAGAGATTTGTTGTGTGATTCTATAAAATTTATCTATTTAATAAAATAATTACCTTTTATTTATCAATAAAAAAGAGTAAACTTAAAGCTTACTCTTTTTTATATTTATTATGAAATGTTTATTTTCTCAATAAAGATTTATATAACTTATTGAATAGGAAAATATTGCCATATTCAATAAGTTATATAAATCGATATGCTTTAATACCATTTAGGATAACACAGCTCTAAAACTAGTTTGCGACAATGCCCAAGTTTGCGGCAGTTTTAATACCATTTAGGATAACACAGCTCTAAAACACAATTGACAATTTTTTAAGTATTTTAGAAGTTTTAATACCATTTAGGATAACACAGCTCTAAAACTTTCCGATATAATTATATTTATATATTTTAGTTTTAATACCATTTAGGATAACACAGCTCTAAAACATATTTGTTGGATTGGAGACATCTCTGATGGTTTTAATACCATTTAGGATAACACAGCTCTAAAACAAACTTACAATTTTTATGAAATTTATTTCTTGTTTTAATACCATTTAGGATAACACAGCTCTAAAACGGATCATAAATCCGATGAATTCCTCCAGCAGTTTTAATACCATTTAGGATAACACAGCTCTAAAACACAGGGTCAGGAAAAACAATTATAGCACTAGTTTTAATACCATTTAGGATAACACAGCTCTAAAACGAGGTCGACCGATACAAAGCATCAGCCAATTGTTTTAATACCATTTAGGATAACACAGCTCTAAAACGATCCAGTCGGTGAAACTAAAATACCATTTGTTTTAATACCATTTAGGATAACACAGCTCTAAAACGGGTCATAAATTCGATGAATTCCTCCAGAAGTTTTAATACCATTTAGGATAACACAGCTCTAAAACGAAGTTGAACGATACAAAGCATCAGCCAATGTTTTAATACCATTTAGGATAACACAGCTCTAAAACACAATCGACAATTTTTTAAGTATTTTAGAAGTTTTAATACCATTTAGGATAACACAGCTCTAAAACGTACCAGCCAATTTTATGGAAGCTATCAAAGTTTTAATACCATTTAGGATAACACAGCTCTAAAACCAAGATTCTGGTGTAAAACCTACGACCCAATGTTTTAATACCATTTAGGATAACACAGCTCTAAAACAATCTATATAATATTGTAAAGGCGTCCATGTGTTTTAATACCATTTAGGATAACACAGCTCTAAAACGATGTAGAGGCTTTTGAGTTGTCGAGCGAAGTTTTAATACCATTTAGGATAACACAGCTCTAAAACTCGCCTAAAATTTTATCAACTCCAGCATAAGTTTTAATACCATTTAGGATAACACAGCTCTAAAACCACTGTTACTAATATGTTTTTCTGTTATTTGTTTTAATACCATTTAGGATAACACAGCTCTAAAACCTCCCACAAATCTGTAAACAACTTTTAATCGTTTTAATACCATTTAGGATAACACAGCTCTAAAACTTATTATTATTTTAAAATGTTGACGGCAGAGTTTTAATACCATTTAGGATAACACAGCTCTAAAACATTATCAAAGAATCTATTTCTAAAATAAATGTTTTAATACCATTTAGGATAACACAGCTCTAAAACTACTTCAGAAGATAGCACAAAATATTTGAAGTTTTAATACCATTTAGGATAACACAGCTCTAAAACTATAGCCATTTTTTGATAATAATTCTTTAAGTTTTAATACCATTTAGGATAACACAGCTCTAAAACGTTTTTCCTCGAAACCGAAAGCTTTTAAAAGTTTTAATACCATTTAGGATAACACAGCTCTAAAACTTATACAATCATAACAGTCTGTACAATTATGTTTTAATACCATTTAGGATAACACAGCTCTAAAACCTCAAATTCGGTTTTGAG
>CANNSB010000012.1 GCA_947510165.1 uncultured Clostridia bacterium | reverse complement strand
AGCGTCGAAAATACTTGGCTGGCGACGGCCTGGGAAGATAGAACGATGCCGTCATTTAGGGCCTTTAGCTCAGTTGGTTAGAGCAACCGGCTCATAACCGGTTGGTCCGGGGTTCGAGTCCCTGAAGGCCCACCAAAAATGATTAGAATGCCTTTATATTTTATATAAAGACATTCTAATCATTTATATAGGGGTATAGCTCAGTTGGTAGAGCAGTGGTCTCCAAAACCATGTGCCGAGGGTTCAAATCCTTCTACCCCTGCCATTTAATTTATTTAGCTGTTGTAGCTCAGTTGGCAGAGCACTTCCTTGGTAAGGAAGAGGTCGGCGGTTCGAATCCGCTCAATAGCTCCAATTTATACTAAGATAGGAGAAAATATGTCTATACTATTAGAATTAAAAAATGTTACAAAAAAAATCAATAATAAAATAATAGTAGATAATCTTACTTTTAGTATTAAAAAAGGTGAGATTTTTGGTTTCATTGGACCAAATGGAGCTGGAAAAACAACAACAATAAAAATGATATGTGGTTTGTATAGTATCACAAGTGGTGATATATATATAAATAATAAAAATATATCTAAAAATCGTGAAGAAAGTTTAGGTTGTATTGGTGCTATTGTAGAAAATCCAGAAATGTATAAATATCTTTCTGGAAAAGATAATCTTAAAATTATAGCTAGAATGTATAATAATATTAATGAAAATAGAATTAATGAAGTTGTTAAATTGGTAAAATTAGAAAATAGAATTAACGATAAAGTAAAAACTTATTCTTTAGGTATGAAACAAAGGTTGGGTGTTGCACAAGCTCTTTTACATAAACCAAATCTTTTGATATTAGATGAACCTACAAATGGTTTAGATCCTATGGGAATTAAAGATTTAAGAGAAACTCTAAGAAATCTAGCAAATAATGAAAATTTATGTGTAGTTGTTTCTAGCCATTTATTAAGTGAAATGGAATTAATGTGTGACACTTTTTGTATAATTAATAATGGTAAAATAATGGATATTAGAACTTTAGAAAATATTAAAAATAAAGTTAATAGTAAAATTAAATTTTCATTTAAAGTTGATAATCTTGATAAAGCAAAAGAAGTAATTCAAGAAAATATTAAAAATATAGATATTGTAATTGATAATAATAAACTTATAATTTCTTGTGAAAAACATATATTATCTATTGTTAATAAATTAATAATTAATAATGATATTAATTTATTTGAAATATCAACTTTATCTAATACACTTGAAGATGAGTTTCTAGAAATTACGGAAAGTTCAAATAAACAGATAAGGTAGGATTTGTTATAAAATATGAAATGTAAATTATTGCCATTGATATACAATGAAATTACAAAACAATTAAAAAAAATTAGCATATTTTTAATTATTATTTTAATAGTTCTATCAGCTTTTTTACCGGCTTTTTTAACTAATTATGTTTTTAAGCCTATTGAAGATGATTATTATAGACTTTATTCACAAGGTAATATTGTTAGATTACAAGAATTAGTTAATAAATTAAATAATGTTACAAATGTTAAAGATAAAGTTCTTTTAGATTTTTATAAAGCTGAATTGAGTGTAGAAAATCTATTTAAAGACAAAAAAGTTCCAAAAGATAATTGGTATTATAATTCTATAAATGCTTATAAAAATTGTATGATAAAATTAAAATTATTAAATTTAGTAGAATCAGGTATTTCTAAAGAAGATATATTTGAATACGGAGAGATAGACTCTGTTTATATTTCTAAAATATATTCTTTATCTTCTGAAAATTTTGAAGAAGAAAAAAGTTCATATATTAAATTTTCTGAAGATTTTAAAAAAATATTAGATGATGAAGATTATTTACTATATTTAAATTATAATATTAAAAATACCGATGAAAATTTAAATAAATTGAATGAAGAGATTAAGTTAAATGAAAAAGAATTAGAAAAAGACCCTGGAAATAAAGATTTAATTATGAATATAGAGTCATCAAAAAAAAATATTAACTTTTTAAATAATAATAAAAATATTTATGAATTTTCTATTAAAAATAAAATTGATCCAAGAAATAGAGACTGGAAATATAAAAATTTAATGAATACTACTAGTCTATATTTTGATTATGATACAGATTTAGAATCGGAAGAGATATTTAATTCATATAATCTTAATTATTCTTATGATCAACACAAAAAAATCTTTGAAGAAGAAAGAACACAAATAAAAAATCAAATTGATATTAATTGGTACAGTTTAAATAATGATATTCCACAACCAAAATTTAATAATGATTCTAGAAATATAATCTTAAAATATATTGAAATATATTTTATATTTGTAATATTTGTTGGTATTTTAATTGCTGGGTCTATTGTATCTTCAGAATTTTCAAAAGACACTATAAAAATATTATTAATAAAACCCGTATCAAGATCAAAAGTTTTATTTTCAAAATTTTTATCAGTTTTAATAATTTCTTTCACTACATTATTTCTTAGTATGATAGTTTTGATATTATCTAGCATGATAGTTTATGGATTTAATACTATATCTATTCCTATTTTAATAAATAGTTTAAATGGTATTCAAGAAACATCTATTTTCTTGCATATGATACCTAATTTTATTTATTCTTCTATAAGTTTATTATTTATTTTATCTTTATCATTTTCTTTATCAACATTATCTAAAAATACGTCTATTGCTGTATCTTTACCTATTTCTATTTATTTTGGATCATATTTATTTACAACTTTTCTTGTTGATCATATAAATAATTTAGGAATAACATTCATACCTTTTATATCACAATCATTATTAAATACACAAAAAAGTCTTCTTTTGTATTTAAGTAGAAATGGTGCTTTGTTTAATCAAAATTTTGCTTCTTTACAGTTAATAATACTTTCTATAATATTATTAACGATATCATTTATTGTATTTAATAAAAAAGATATTAAAAATTAAGAAAAAACACTTACAAATAAAATTATTTGTAAGTGTTTTTTAATTAAATATTATAATAATAAAAATACTATTGAATATATATAAATCTTTATTTATAATGATATTATTATTATTATGTATTTTATATATTAAATTATATTGGAGGAAAAAAATTGAATTATATAGCTAAATTTTTTAAATTTGATGAAAAAAAAACAAATTATAAAACTGAAATCATTGCAGGTATCACCACATTTATTACTATGGCATATGTTCTTTTTGTTCAGCCGTCTGCGATAGTTGGTGTAGAAGGATTTATTATTGATTCTAGTGGTATCATGATAACAAAAGAATCAATATTGGTTATGTGTGCTTTAGTAAGTGGAATAACTACTATTGTTATGGGGTTATATTCTAATTTACCATTTGCACTTTCTTGTGCTATGGGGGTTAATTTTTTATTAGGCGGATTAATTCAATCTGGTGAAATATCTTTTGGAACTGCTATGTCTATAGTTGGTATATCAGGGGTTATATTTGTTATACTTTCTATATTTGGTATTAGAAGTTTAGTTGTTAATTTAATTCCTAAAAATGTGAAAATTTCAATAGGTGCAGGAATAGGGTTCTTTTTAGTTTATTTAGGATTTAAAGAGTCTGGAATTGCAAATTTTTCTTCAGGTATAGAAATGGGCAATTTTAAAAGCATACCTGTTATACTTTCATTAGTTGGCATTCTTATAATAGTTGTACTTAATCATTTTAAGCTTAAAGGTGCTATATTAATAAGTATACTTGCTATAACAATAGTTGGGATACCATTAGGTGTAACCAATATTCCAGAAAGTATATTTTCTGTACCAGATTTTTCTAATTTAGGTAATATAAGTTTTAGTTTTGATTTTTCACAAATATTTTCTGTAACCATGATACCTTTAATATTTGCAGCCTTTGTAGGAGACTTTTTTTCAACGCTCGGAACAGTCATAGGTTTAGGAAATAATTTAGGTATTGCAGATAAAGATGGGAATTTTCCAGGAATAGACAAATCTTTTTTAGTGGATTCTGTTGCTACTGTTGGGGGATGTTGTATGGGATGCACAGTTGTAACAACCTATGTAGAATCTTCAGCAGGAGTTGAATCGGGTGGAAAAACTGGTTTTACATCTGTTGTTACAGGAATAATTTTTTTATTAACAATATTTTTATCACCTCTTGCTTTAATTGTACCAGGATTTGCTACTGCTCCTGCTCTAATATATATTGGTTATTTATTAATTCAAGAGTTATCTTCGATAAATTTTTCTGATATTACAGAAGCTTTTGGACCTTTTATGACAATAGTTTTCACTATATTTACAGCATCTATGTCTACAGGGATTGCAGCAGGCATATTAGCTTATGTATTTGTAAAATTAGCTACAGGAAAATTTAAAGATTTAAATTTAGGATTATTAATACTTTCTGTTCCTCTTATTTTGTATTTTATAATTTAGTGATAAAGCTTAGGAGAATTATTTTGAATATTAAATTTAAAGATAGATTAAAACTTATAGATGCTAGTTTAGGTAGAATAAAGAGCGATTTAGTTATTACAAATGTGAATATATTAAATTTATTTACTGGTGAAATATATCCTGTAAACGTATATTGTTTTAATGGAATTATTGTTGATGTTCAAACAGAAAATTTAAATATACTTAAACCTTATCAAGATATATATGATGGAAAAAATGGATATATTATACCAGGATTTATAGATGCACATGTTCATATTGAAAGTTCCATGCTTACTCCTATAAATTTTGCAAAATCAGTTCTTCCTTGGGGAACAACGACAGTTATTACTGATCCACATGAAATAGGAAATATTTTTGGTGAAGAGGGTTTTATGTATATGCATGAAAGCTCTAAAGATTTACCTATGAGACAATTAATACATATACCTTCGTGTATACCTTCTGTTGTTGGATTAGAAGAAAGTGGAGCATATTTTGATAGTAAAATAATAGATAAACTATCTAAATTAGATAGAGTTATTGGTTTAGCAGAGGTTATGGACTTTGTAGGCGTTCTTTCTAAAGATAAAAGGATTAGTGATATTTTAGATACTGCAGAAGATAATAATTTATTTATCCAAGGACATGCACCAACTCTTTCAGGAGAAAAACTGTCTGCGTATATTACTGTAGGAATTGAAAGTTGTCATGAAACTATAACATCAAAAGAAGCAATAGAAAAACTTAGAAATGGAATGTATGTAGATATTAGAGAAAGCTCTATATCTAAGAATTCTAAAGCTATATTAGAAGGAATAAAAGATAGTAAATATTTTGAATATATAACTTTATGCACAGATGATAGAGAACCAGATGATCTTTTAAATGTTGGTCATATGAATGATGTAGTATCCTCTGTAATAAAAGAAGGTATGAATAATATTGATGCGATTAAAAGCGCTACGCTTAATGTAGCTAGACAGGTTGGTTTAAAAAAATTGGGAGCTATCGCACCTGGATATATTGCTGATATGCAGATAGTTTTAAATTTAAATAAACCTAAAGCTTTTGCTGTTTTTTTTGATGGAAAACTTGTTGCTGAAAATGGATGTTTAATAAAAAATATAAGAGATAAAAGTTATGATATAGAATTGTGCAAAAGTGTTAATATAGATTTCTTTAATAAAGAAAATCTTAAAATAAAAGCTCCTATAGAAAACGGTTTAATAGATGTTAATGTAATGATGTATGATAGTTTACTGTCATCTAGAACTAAACTATCTATAGAAAAATTAAATGTTAAAGATGGATATTTGGATATATCTGATGATGACGATTTGAAATTTGTTTGTGTAATTAATAGACATGGGAAAAATAATTTTACAGTTGGAGTTGTTAGAAATTTTGGATCTAATAAAGGGTCTATTGGTTCAACTGTATCACATGATTCCCATAATTTAACGGTTGTATATGATAATTTTTTAGATGCTGAAATTGTTATTAAAAATATAGTAGAATCTGGTGGTGGAATTGTAGCTGCGTTAGATGGTAAATTAGAAGAAATTATAAAATTGCCTATAGCTGGAATAATGTCTAAAAAATCTGCATTATCTATATCAAAAGATATTGATAATATGAAAAATATTTTAAGAAAATTTGGGATAAAAGAGATGAAAAATCCACTTTTAAGGATTGTAACTCTTGCTCTACCTGTTATTCCAGAAATTAAAATTTCTGATAAAGGCTTGATAGATGTTTTAAATAAACAATTTATTCCCTTATTCCCGAAATAAATATATTTAAAATATTTAATATGGTTTACATATATTTTTCGCTATGATAAAATAATAGATATTAAAATATATTATAAATCTTTGAAAAGCAGGTAATTTTATGTCAGAAAAATATGATTTTAAGAAAAAAATAAGTGGATATAATCCAGCTGAAGTTGATAGTTATTTAACTAATCTAGAAGAAGTACATAAAGAAAGATGTTTTGAGTTTGATTCTAAAAACAAAATGTTTTCTGAAAAAATATCAGAACTAGAAAAATATATAAAAGAATTAGAAGAAAAGCAAGAAAAAGATAAAACAATTATATCTTGTGATGAAGATCGTAAAAATATAAATGTTGATTTAAGTGAGTTGAATTTGCTTAAAAAAAATAATAAAGATTTAAATGTAAAAATACAAATGTATAGGGATAAATCAAAAAAATATGATTCTATGATAAATAAAGTGGAAGAAATTTTAGGAGAAGGTAGAACTACAGCCGAAAAAATTATATATAATGCACATGATAGTGCAAAAAAAATACAAGAAATTGCTATTAGAAAGGTTGAACAACAAAAAGTTCAGGCTGAAAAGGTTATTACAAATATTAGGGATGAATATAAAATTATGATGGAAGAGTTAAAAGGATGTAGAGCTATTTTTAAAAAAACTTTTATTTCTGTAGATGATAATATATGCACCCTTGGAAAAAGAATAGATACTATTACACTTAAGTATCTTGAAAATAAATAATATTATAAGGGGAATGTATATATATGCAAAAGAATTCCTTGAAGGTAAGAGATTCAGAATTTGTAAGCATGATGTTTAAATTAACTATACCTGTTGCTATACAAAATTTTATTTCATTTATGGTAAATATGGTTGATACAGTTATGTTAGGTGCCTTAGGACAATCAGAACTTTCTGCATCTTCTTTAGGTAATCAACCATTTTTTATTTTTATGATATTGACATATGGAATCTCTGGAGGGGCAATTGTTCTTTGTTCTCAATATTGGGGAAAAAAAGATGTAGAAGCAATAAGAAATATTATATCTATAGCCGTTAGAGTTTCTTTTATTATTGGTTTATTATTTTCTTTTTTTGCTATATTTTTCGCTGAAGGTGTTATAAAAATATATACTAATGATGAAAATTTAATAGAAATAGGAGCTTCATATTTAAGGATAATAGGGTTGGGATATTCTTTATATGGAATAACAAATACATTTCTTTGTGCAATAAGAAGCATTGAAATAGTTAAAATTTCTGTTTTGGTTAATTTTGTTACATTGATAATAAATATAATTATAAACTGGTTGCTAATTTTTGGAAATTTAGGATTTCCAGAAATGGGAATAAGAGGTGCAGCAATAGCTACCGTTGTGGCTAGAGTTGTTGAGTTTATTATTGTTTTTATTTTTGCTTTTTTTATAGATAAAAAATTGCAGATGAAAATAAAATATTTTTTTAGTATAAATAAGCATATGCTAAAAAGATTCTTTAAATACAGTTTACCTGTTTCATTAAATGAATTAGCATGGTCTTTAGGAATATCATTTCAAACAATGATATTTGGAAGATTAGGTGCAGAAGCAGTTTCAGCCAATTCAATAACTAATATAGTTATCCAGATGGCTACGGTTATTATATTTGGTATCGCCAATGCTGCTGCTGTTCTTGTTGGAAAAGCTATAGGAGAAAATAGGCATGACGTAGCAAAAAATAGGAGTAAAAAACTTTTTAAAATCTCTATATTAGTTGGTATTGTTGGTGGATTAATAATATTTTTTATTAGAGATTATGCTGTTATGTTTTATAATGTACCAGAAAGCACAAAAATTTTGGCGAAACAACAGATGTTTGTTGCTTGTTTTGTAGTTTTTTTTCAATCTATATCAGCTACTTATATGATAGGAATCTTAAGAGGATCGGGTAATACAAAATTTAGTTTTATATTAGAATTAATCGTTATATGGTGCGTTTCTATCCCTTTTTCTAGTTTAGGTGCTTTTGTTTTTAAACTGCCTATTCCGATTGTGTATGGGATGATGAAGATAGATGAGGTTATAAAACCAATTGTATGCTTTATAAAAACAAGAGGAACTGGATGGATAAAAGACCTAACACAGAATGATAAGTAGTGAAAAACATATTGACATATTAATTTTTAAGTGATAAAATTAATATGTCATGTTGTATTTTTAATCTATGGCGATTTTTGAAGAAAGGAGATTTAATATGCCTACATTTAACCAGCTAGTTAGAAAAGGACGAAAAGTTATTGAGAAAAAATCTACAGCACCGGCTCTTTTAAAAGGATTTAACTCATTAAAGAAAACAGCAACAGATCAAAGTTCACCTCAAAAACGTGGTGTTTGCACAGCTGTTAGAACTATGACTCCGAAAAAACCTAACTCTGCTTTACGTAAAGTTGCAAGAGTTAGACTTACTAACGGAATAGAAGTTAGTGCTTATATTCCTGGAATAGGACACAATCTTCAAGAACATAGTGTTGTTCTTATAAGAGGAGGACGTGTAAAAGACCTTCCAGGGGTTCGTTATCATATTATTAGAGGTTCACTTGATTCACAAGGTGTTGCTCAAAGAATGCAAAGTCGTTCTAAATATGGTTCAAAAAAACCTAAGGCTGGTGCGTCAAAGTAGAATAAAACTATCTGTCCAATAGATTAGGATTATAATATTTTATAATGACTTTATTGGAAACGAGGGTTATTTATATACTTTCGAGTACCGTCGATATCATTATTTTATGAAGGAGGGAAGCGAGATGCCAAGAAGAGGTCAGATTAATAAAAGAGATGTTTTAGCAGACCCTATTTACAATTCTAAACTTGTAACTAGGCTTATAAATAGCATTATGTATGATGGTAAAAGAGGCGTTTCACAAAAAATTGTTTACGGTGCATTTGATATAATAGCAGAAAAAACAGGTAAAAGTGCTTTAGAAATGTTTACTGAATCTTTAGAAAATATTATGCCTGTTTTAGAGGTTAAAGCAAGAAGAGTTGGGGGAGCTACTTATCAAGTTCCTATGGAAGTTAGGCCAGAAAGAAGAGAAACTTTAGGTTTAAGATGGCTAACTTTATATGCTCGTAAGAGAAGTGAAAAAACTATGGTTGAAAGGCTTTCTAATGAAATTTTAGATGCTTTAAACAATAGTGGAGCTGCATTTAAAAAACGTGAAGATACACATAAAATGGCTGAAGCTAATAAAGCTTTTGCACATTACAGATGGTAATATATTTATATAATTTATATAATTTAAGGAGGAAGTTATGCCAAGAGACGTATTATTAGAGAAAACTCGTAATATTGGTATAATGGCTCATATTGATGCTGGAAAGACAACAACAACTGAAAGAATTTTGTTTTATACTGGTATCACTCACAAAATAGGAGAAGTTCATGAAGGTGCAGCTACAATGGACTGGATGGAACAAGAGCAGGAGAGAGGTATAACTATTACTTCTGCTGCAACAACAACTTTTTGGCAAAATCATCGTATAAATATTATAGATACCCCTGGGCATGTTGATTTCACTGTTGAAGTTGAAAGATCTTTACGTGTTCTTGATGGATCTGTTACGGTTTTTTGTGCAAAAGGTGGAGTTGAACCACAGTCTGAAACTGTTTGGAGACAAGCTGATAAATATCGTGTTCCTAGAATGGCATATGTAAATAAAATGGATATAATGGGTGCTGATTTTTTAAATGTTGTCTCTATGATGAAAGATAGATTAAAGTGTAATGCTGTTCCAATACAATTACCTATAGGTGCAGAAGATGAGTTTAAAGGAATAGTTGATTTAGTAGATATGAATGCAACTATGTATAAAGATGATCTTGGTCAAGACATGGAAATTGTAGATATTCCTGAAGATCTTAAATCAGTGGCTGAAGAATACAGATCAAAATTATTAGAATCAGTTGCTGAAGCTGATGAAGATCTTATGATGAAATATCTAGATGGTAAAGAATTTACAACTGATGAAATTAAAAGAGGTATTAGATTAAATACTTTGAATAACACTATGATTCCAGTTGTGTGTGGAACTTCTTATAAAAATAAAGGAGTTCAAAAATTACTTGACGCTGTAATAGATTATATGCCATCTCCAATAGATGTTGATGCTATTACAGGTATAAATCCAGAAACTGGAGAATCCGAAGTTAGACCTTCTTCTGATACAGAAGCATTTTCGGCTTTAGCTTTTAAAATAGCTACCGATCCTTTTGTTGGAAAATTATGTTTTTTTAGAGTTTATTCAGGTTTTGTAAATGCAGGAACAACTGTTTATAATTCCACAAAAGATAATTCTGAGCGTATGGGTCGTATACTTCAAATGCATGCAAATCACAGACAAGATATAGAAACTTGTTATTGTGGGGATATAGCGGCTGCTGTAGGTTTAAAAAACACTGGTACTGGGGATACTTTATGTGATGGTAAACACCCAGTTATTCTTGAATCTATGGAATTTCCTGAACCTGTAATAAGTCTTGCTATTGAGCCGAAAACAAAGGCTGGTCAAGAAAAAATGGGTGTTGGTCTTTCAAAGCTTGCAGAAGAAGATCCAACTTTTAAAACTTATACAGATGAAGAAACAGGACAAACAATAATTGCTGGTATGGGTGAACTACATTTAGAAATTATTGTTGATAGATTATTAAGAGAATTTAAAGTAGAAGCTAATGTTGGTAATCCACAAGTTTCATATAAGGAAACTATTACGTCAGATGCAGACGTTGATCATAAATATGCGAAACAGTCTGGTGGTAAAGGTCAATATGGTCATGTAAAAATTAGGGTATCTCCTAATGAATCTGGAAAAGGGTATGAATTTATAAATAAAGTAACTGGAGGATCTGTACCTAGAGAATATATTCCAGCAGTTGATGCAGGGATAAAAGGAGCTATGCAAGCAGGAATTCTTGCTGGCTATCAGGTTGTAGATGTAAAAGTTGAACTTTATGATGGTTCTTACCATGATGTAGATTCATCAGAAATGGCATTTAAAATTGCAGGATCTATGGCTTTTAAAGAAGCAATGAGAAAATCAAATCCAGTAATTCTTGAACCTATTATGAAAGTTGTTGTAATAGTTCCTGATGATTATATGGGAGATGTTATTGGAGATTTGAATTCTAGACGTGGACAGATACAAGGGATGGAAACACGATCTGGAGCACAACAAATAAATGCATTTGTTCCACTTTCAGAGATGTTTGGTTATTCTAATAATCTTCGTTCTAGAACTCAGGGTAGAGGGCAATATTCTATGGAACCAAGTCATTATGTAAATGTACCAAAATCTATTGCAGATGAGATTATGACTTCAAGAACAAAGAATTAATATTTTTATTCTTAAATAAATTAGTTCATTTATGAAAAATAGGAGGAATTTATAATGGCAAAGGCTAAATTTGAAAGAAATAAACCACATGTTAATATTGGAACAATAGGTCACGTTGACCATGGTAAAACAACTCTTACTGCTGCAATCACTAAAACATTAGGTATTCAAGGAAATGCAGAATACATGGCGTATGATATGATTGATAAGGCTCCAGAGGAAAGAGAAAGAGGAATTACTATTAATACGGCTCATGTTGAATATGAAACTGAAGCTCGTCATTATGCTCATGTTGACTGTCCTGGACATGCTGATTATGTAAAAAACATGATTACTGGTGCTGCACAGATGGATGGAGCTATATTAGTTGTTTCTGCTTCTGATGGACCTATGCCACAAACTCGTGAACATATTCTTCTTTCACGTCAAGTTGGTGTTCCGCATATGGTTGTATTTATGAATAAATGTGATCAAGTTGATGATCCTGAATTACTTGATTTAGTAGAAATGGAAATTCGTGATCTTTTAAATGAATATGATTTCCCAGGGGATGATACACCTATAGTTAGAGGATCTGGACTTAAAGCATTAGAAGCAGAAAATGATATATCAAATGATGCATACGCTCCATTAATAGAACTTATGAAAAATGTTGATTCATTTATTCCAACTCCTGAGCGTAAATCAGATTTACCATTTATAATGCCTGTTGAAGATGTTTTTACAATTACGGGTAGAGGAACTGTTGCCACTGGTAGAGTTGAAAGAGGTCAATTAAATACTGGTGATGAAATTGAAATTATTGGTTTATCAGATGAAAGACCAAAAACAGTTGTTACTGGTATTGAAATGTTTAGAAAAATTCTTGATTATGCTGAAGCTGGAGATAATATCGGGGCTTTATTACGTGGTGTTCAACGTGAAGATATACAACGTGGTCAAGTTTTATGTAAACCAGGAACAATAAATCCACATACTAAATTTACAGGTCAAGTTTATGTTCTTAAAAAAGAAGAGGGTGGACGTCATACTCCATTTTTAAATAATTATAGACCTCAATTTTTCTTTAGAACAACTGATGTTACAGGTGTTATCACTTTGGCAGATGGAGTTGAAATGTGTATGCCTGGTGATAATGTTGAAATTAAAGTTGAATTAATTACGCCTATAGCTATTGAAGAAGGATTACGTTTTGCTATTCGTGAAGGTGGACGTACAGTTGGATCAGGAGTAGTTAGTGCAATAAACTAAATTTCTGATAAGCTATTGACATTAAATTATTATTCATATATAATGAATATCATAACCTCTGCCTTTGTGCAAAAGGAGGGAATTAATTGTCAGAAATTAGAGTTAAAGATAGTGAAACTTTTGATAGTGCTTTAAGACGTTTTAAAAAGTCTTGTGCTAGATCTGGTGTTTTAGCAGAAGTTCGCAAAAGGGAACATTATGAAAAACCATCAGTAAAACGTAAAAAGAAATCCGAAGCTGCACGTAAAAGAAAATTTAAGTAATAAAAAGCGAGCGATAAGCTCGCTTTTTTGTAATTATAAATAAAATATTAAAGGATGGTAAAAATCAAAATATTTATTCCTAATAAAATATTCAATAAAGTTAATGATATTACATATGATGAGATAAAAAAATTTAATATTAAAGGATTTCTATTAGATATAGACAATACTTTAGCCGGACATCAAGACCCAAATCCATTTGAAGGTGTAGTTGATTGGATAGAAATTCTTAGAAAAAATGATATAAAAATTTTATTAATATCTAATAATGGAGAGGAAAGAGTTAGTAAATTTGCAAAATTATTAAAACTCGATTACATTTCTAAAGGTAATAAACCTTTTAAAAAAAATATAATTAGAGGATGTAATATATTAAAAGTTCCTCATGAAAATATATGTATTGTAGGTGACCAAATTTTCACTGATATATTTGGTGGAAACATTTCAAATATAAAAACATTTTTGGTTACAGAAGTACATACTGGCTTAGAAAATTCAATTTTATTTAAAACAAAAAGAAGAATAGAAAAATATATTATTAATAAATACTATAAAAAAGAAAGAAGATAAAATATGAAAGCTTTATTTGGAACAGCTGGAAAAGGAGAAGGTTTTACAAGGTTAAAATTAAAAAAAATAATTGATATACCAAAATATTTACTAGAATATAAATTGGATGCATTTGAGTATCAGTGTGGACGAGGTGTTAAAATATCAGAAAAATCTGCTAAAGAGTTTGGAGAATCATGTAGTAAATCTAATATAAAACTTTCTTTACATGCACCATACTATATTTCTTTATCAAGTAGTGAAGAAATAAAAAGAAATAATAGTATAAAATATATAGAAGATAGTGCTATTGCAGCATATAATATGGGTGCTGATAGAATTATTGTTCATTCTGGATCTTGTGGCAAAATGACAAGAGAAAAAGCGTTAGAATTAGCAAAAGACACGATATCTAAAGCAATAATTCATATGAAAGATATAGGTTTATACGATAAAGTTCATATCTGTCCAGAAACTATGGGTAAAATAAATCAATTAGGAAATGTAGAAGAAGTTATAAGTTTATGTAGTATCGATGAAAGTTTAATTCCTTGTATAGATTTCGGACATATAAATTGTCGTACAAATGGTGGTTTAAAGAAAAAAGAAGATTTCGAAAAAATATTAGATAGTATGAAAAATTCTTTAGGAGAATATAGAAGTAGCAATTTTCATTCTCATTTTAGTAAGATAGAATATACAGAAAAAGGCGGAGAAGTTAAGCATATAACATTTGAAGATAAAGTTTTTGGACCAGATTTTGAACCTTTGGCAGAATTAGTTGCAAAAAGAAATTTGACACCTGTTTTCATTTGTGAATCAGCTGGAACTCAAGATATTGATGCTGAATATATGCGTAATAGATATGAAAGTTATTTAAAGTAGGTTTATATGAAAAAAATATTTATTATAAATGGAGCGAATTTAAATTTAACTGGTATTAGAAGTAAAATTATATATGGTTTAGAAAATTTAGATAGTATAAATGATTATATAAATGATTATTGTAAAAAAAATGATATAAATGTAGAATTTTTTCAATCCAATATAGAGGGAGAAATTATAAATAAAATTCATTCTAGTATAGATAATCAAGATGGAATTATTATAAATCCTGGTGCATATTCACACTATAGTTATGGAATTAGAGACGCAATAGAAAGTATAATTATTCCTACTATAGAAGTTCATCTCTCTAATATATATGCTAGAGAAGAATTTAGAAAAAAATCGGTAATTTCTTCTGTATGTGTGGGTGTTATATCTGGATTTGGAAAAGAAGGATATATTTTAGCTTTAGATGCTATAAAAAATATTTTAAGAGGTTATTAATATGAATAATAGATTATTAAATTTGCAAAATAAATTAGATTTAAATATAACTGGTTGTATAATAGAATCAGATATTAATAGAAAATATTTTCTTAATTTTTCTTCGACAGCAGGGACGTTAATTATAACTAAAGAAAAAAGTTTTTTTATAATAGATTTTAGATATATTGAAAAAGCTAAAAGAGAAATTAAAAATTGTGAAATAATTTTACAAGAAAATTTATATTTACAAATATTAGAAATATTAAAAAAAGAAAATATATCTAATATTGTCATAGAATCTTATTCTATGACAATTAGTAAATATCAAAAATATAAAGAAATTTTTGATAAAAATAATATAAATATTGATATTACAAATAAATTTAATGATATAATTAAAAATATGAGATCATCAAAATCAGAAGAAGAAATAGAATATATGAAACATGCACAAAAAATAGCTGAAAAAGGATTAGATCATATTTTAAAATTTATAAAAATAGGAGTTAGTGAAAAGGAAATAGCTCTTGAGTTAGAATTTTATTTAAAAAAATATGGTGCAGAAGGTCTTTCATTTCCAATCATTGCTGCATCAGGAAAAAACTCATCTTCGCCTCATGCTGTACCAACAGATAAAAAAGTTGAAAATGGAGATTTTATTATATTAGATTTTGGTGTAATATATAAAAATTATTGTAGTGATATGACTAGAACAATTGGTATTGGGGAAATCTCAAAAGAACAAGATATGGTTTATAATATAGTTTTAGAATCACAAATTAGAGCTATAAAAGCTATATCATCTGGGGTTTCTTGTAAATTAATAGATAATATTGCCAGAGAATATATATATCAACAAGGATATGAAGGTAAATTTGGACATGGTCTAGGTCATAGTATAGGTATTGAAGTTCATGAAAGTCCATTTTTTAATTCTAAATCAGAAGATATTTTAAGTGAAAACACAGTTATGACAGTTGAGCCTGGGATATATTTAGAAGGAAAATTTGGAGTTAGAATTGAAGATATGGTTATAGCAAAACCAGATGGTTATGAAATTATAACTAATGCTAAAAAAACTCTTATAATTTTATAAAATATATTGCAAAAAAGATGTAAATATTGTATCATTAATAACAGGTAATATTTGTTGAACTTGGAGGCGTTAAATAATGGTATCAGCAGGAGATTTTAGGAATGGTATAACCTTTGAACTTGATGGACATGTTATGCAAATAATTGAATTCCAACATGTCAAACCAGGAAAAGGCGCAGCTTTTGTAAGAACAAAGATAAGAAATGTTATTACTGGATCTGTTTTAGAAAAAACATTTAATCCTACAGAGAAGTTTCCACCTGCATATGTAGAAAAAAGAGATATGCAATATTTATATTCGGATGGAAATTTGTATCATTTTATGGATATGGAAACTTTTGAACAAGAACCAATAAATGCTGATAAATTAGGTGAAAGTTTTAAATTTGTAAAAGAAAATATGGAAGTAAAAGTTTTATCATATAAAGGCAGTATATTTGCAGTTGAGCCACCTTTTTTTGTTGAATTAGAAATAACAGAAACTGATCCAGGATTTAGAGGCGATACAGCTACAAATGCTACAAAGCCCGCAATAGTAGAGACAGGTGCAGAAGTTAGAGTTCCTTTGTTTATAGAACAAGGAGATAAAATAAAAATAGATACTCGCACGGGCGATTATATGGAAAGAGCTTAATAATTATAATAAAAGGGGTATATGATTTATGATATTAGTAGAAAAAGTTGCTTATTTAAAAGGTTTATTATCTGGATTAGACTTACAAAAAGATACAAAAGAAGAAAAAATATACACAGCTATTTTTTCTGTTTTAGATGAACTTTCTTCTAAAGTTTTAGAATTAGAAGAGTCAAGAGATGAACTAGAAGAATTAGTTGATATATTAGATCAAGATTTGGGCAGTTTAGAAGAAGATTTTTATGAAGAAGATATTGAAGATCAAGAAGATGAAGATGAAGACGAAGATGAAGACCAAGATGATGATGAATCTTCATTTGATGATGAAATAGAAGATGATATTACAGAAGAAGATGAAGATGTTTATGAAATAACGTGTCCATCTTGTAATGATTGTATATATGTAAATGAGAGTATTTTAGATGATGGAAATATGAATTGTCCTAATTGTAATGAAGAATTAGAGTTTGATATAAACAACTAGTTTAAAGTATGATAAGAGGATAGAATGAAAGTAAAAAAAATTGTTACACTGGGGTTGTTATCAGCAATTTCTATTATTCTTGTTTATTTTATAAGATTTCCTTTTTTTGCTAGTTTTTTAGAGTATGATCCAGCAGATATTCCTATTCTTATAGCAACAATAATGTACGGTACTTATGAAGGTATGATAATGACTTTTGTTGTTTCGATTATACAAGGAATAACAGTGAGTTCATCAGGAATCATTGGAATTATTATGCATATACTATCTACAGGATCATTTATATTAGCAACAGGAATTTTATATAAATCTATAAATAATAAATATTCTCTTATAATATCTATTATTTTTGGAATAATAATTAATACAGTATCTATGGTTGTATGGAATTTAATATTTACACCTATATTTTTATCAACTTCTTATGAAGCTGTAATAGGTATTATTGTTCCTTTAATTATTCCATTTAATATATTTAAATCAGGAATAAATGGAGTTATTACTTTTATTTTATATAAATTCTTTTCAAATAAATAGAACCAGATATATTTGTATATCTGGTTCTATTTATTTGAAAAGAATTTATATAAAACTTGACTTTTACACAAATAACATATAATATTAAAATCTGATATTTTTGTAGTTTTATTTTTATATTTATCTAATAACACTGTGGAAAATAATATAATATTAATTTCCTACAATGCCTTTTGCGGTCGGTGTTTATATATAAATATTTTTTATATATATTTTACTACAAAATTTCCGCAAAGGGGGATATAATATTGAATAATATTTTAGTAGAGTTAAAAAACATTAAATTTGACTATGATGGGGACGTAATTTTGGATGGACTTAATTTATTTGTAAATGAAAATGAATTTTTGACACTATTAGGACCATCAGGCTGTGGAAAAACAACAACATTAAGATTAATTGGTGGTTTTATTTTTCCTAAATCTGGAGTTATTTATTTTGAAACAAATAATATTACATATTTACCACCACATAAACGAAATTTAAATACTGTATTTCAAAGATATGCACTTTTTCCTCATTTAAATTTATTTGATAACGTTGCATTTGGTTTAAAATTAAAAAAATTATCTAAAGATGAAATTAAGAAAAAAGTTGATAAAATGCTTAAAATAGTTAATTTAACCGGATATGAAAATAGAAAAACAGATGAATTATCCGGAGGACAACAACAAAGAGTAGCTATTGCTAGAGCATTGGTTAATAATCCAAAAATATTATTATTAGATGAACCTTTAGGAGCTTTAGATTTAAAATTAAGAAAAGAAATGCAGATAGAGTTAAAAAATATACAAAAAGAAGCAGGGGTTACTTTTATATATGTAACACATGATCAAGAGGAAGCACTAACAATGTCTGATAGGATTGTTATTATGAAAGATGGAGAAATTCAGCAAATTGGAACTCCTGAAGATGTATATAATGAACCTAAAAATGCATTTGTTGCTGATTTTATTGGAGAAAGCAATATAATGGACGGGATAATGTTAGAAGATATGTTAGTTGAAATAAAAGGAAAAAAAATTAAATGTGTTGATATAGGATTTAATAAATATCTTCCAGTTGATGTTGTTGTCAGACCAGAAGATATTAATCTAGTTTTTTCTCCTACTTTTGATAATATAGATAATGAATATATTATATTTGGAGAAGTTATTAATATAATTTTTAAGGGAGTTCATTATGAAATAACAGTTTCTTCTGATGGAATAGAATGGATAGTTCATACAACTATAAATTATAATTTAAATGATAAAGTTTATATAGAAATATCTCCTGAAAATATACATATAATGGAAAAAATGTTTAAAGGAGAAAGTAATATTATTGATGCTTTTGTTGAAGATATAGACATAATTTCATTTATGGGAAAAAGATTTAAAAAAGCAAATCATAATTTTAATAATAATGATAAATTAGAAGTGAATATATTACCAAATAATATTTCTATAGTTAGTGAAGATCATGCAGATATAGTTGGTTTTTTAGAATCTTTAATATATAAAGGTTCTTATAATGAATTAATATTTTATACAGATATGGGAAAAATTATGGTTCATTCTCAACAAGAAGAACAGTTAGGTACATACATAGGATTAAAATTTGATCTGGATAGTATTATAATTACTAAAAAAGGAGGAAAATAATTGAAATCCAAATTATTATCACTTCCTTATATATTTTGGCTGATAATTTTTATAGTTATTCCTACATTTTTAGTTGTTTTATTTTCATTTATCGATGAAAATTATAAATTCACAACAAAGTGGATTATACAAAGTGGAGATTATATAGGTATTCTTTTTAAATCTATATATTTTGCTGTTATATCCACTTTAATTTGTTTTTTAATTGCTTTTCCAATAGCTTTTATATTATCTAGAACTAAAAAATATATACAAAAAACTTTATTAATGCTTATTATTCTTCCTATGTGGATGAATTTATTATTAAGAACATATGCTTGGATGACTTTATTAGAGAATAACGGAATAATAAATCAAATTCTAAGTTTTATAGGGTTAGGAAAAATAAATATAATAAATACTCCTTATGCAATTATACTGGGTATGGTTTATAATTATCTCCCGTTTATGATACTTCCTTTATACTCTGTTATGACAAAGATAGATAAATCTATTATTGAAGCCGCACAAGATCTTGGTGCAAATTATTTTGTAGTACTATCTAAAATATTATTACCTTTATCTTTATCAGGCATAGTTGCAGGTATAACAATGGTTTTTGTGCCCTCTGTAAGTACGTTTATTATATCTAGGATGCTTGGTGGTGGTGGAAATCTTTTGTTCGGAGATATAATAGAACAACAATTTATAGGTAGTACATATAATCCTTATATGGGGTCGGCTATGTCATTATTTTTAATGATTATAATACTTATAATTATGTGGATAACAAATATGATTGATAAAAATAAAGAAGAAAGACAGGGTATGCTATTATGATAAAGTTTCTTTCAAAAGCATATCTTGGAATTATTTTTTCTTTTTTATATCTTCCAATATTTATTTTAATTATTTTTTCTTTTAATGAATCGAAAAATAGAGCAAAGTTTACAGGCTTTTCTTTTAAATGGTATATAGAGCTTTTTTCTAATGAACTAATTATAAAATCATTATTTAACACATTATTAATTGGTTTTTTATCGGCAATTATAGCAACGTTTATAGGAACTATAGCAGCTATTGGAATAATGCAGATGAATAAAAAAAATAAATCTTTTTTATTAAATTTATCTTATATTCCTATAATAAATCCTGAAATAGTTACTGGAGTATCTCTAATGATGTTATTTGTCTTTTTAAATAAAATATTTGGATTAGAACTAGGTTTTATGACTGTACTTTTATCACATATAACGTTTTGCTTACCATATGTTGTTTTAAACGTTATGCCAAAGTTAAGACAAGTTGATCCAAGTATGTATGAAGCTGCACAAGATTTGGGCTGCAATCCTAAACAAGCTTTTTATAAAGTTGTATTACCCGATATTATGCCAGGTATTTTTTCTGGTTTTTTGATGACATTTACACTGTCTATTGATGATTTTGTAGTTACATATTTTACCAGTGGAAGTTCTTTTCAAACATTACCTGTAACAATTTATTCTATGACTAGAAAAAAAGTTAATCCACAAATTAATGCAATATCTAGTATAATATTTCTGGTTGTATTAATTGTATTAATTCTTATAAATTTAAAAGAAGCAAAAAAACATAGGAGGGTTAAAATTTGAAAAAGAATTTATCTATAATAATTTCATTTTTTATAATGATTACTATTTTCTCAGGATGTTCATCCAATAATAATCTTAAAATATATATATGGGGTGAGTTTATATCCAATGGCGAAGATAATAGTATGGATATAAAAAAAGAATTTGAAAATAAATATGGAGTAAAAGTTAATTTAACAACTTTTGCTTCTAATGAAGAGATGTACGCAAAAATAAAAAGTGGTTCTGCAAAATATGATTTGATAGTACCTTCAGATTATATGATTAATAGAATGATTAATGAAGATATGTTAGAAAAAATAGATTTTGAAAATATTCCAAATTTTTCAAATATTATGGATGAATTTAAAAATCCAATATATGATCCTACAGGAGAATATTCTATACCATATGCATGGGGACTCGTAGGAATAATATATAATTCTAAAATGATAACAGAAGATATTAATAGTTGGTATTCGTTATTTAATGAAAAATATTCTAAAGAAATATTAATGTTTAATAATCCAAGAGATGCCTTTGCTATAGCTTTAAAATATAAAGGATATTCTTTAAACAGTCAAAATCCAGAAGAATTTAAGCAAGCTGCTGATCTATTGAAGAAGCAACAGCCATTAGTTCAATCATATGTTATGGATGAAATATTTGATAAAATGATAAATGGAGAAGCAATTATATCTTCTTATTATGCTGGAGATTTTATTAAAATGGAAAAAGATAATCCAAATTTAAAATTTGTATTACCTAAAGAAGGAACCAATAGATTTGTCGACTCTATGGTTATACCAAAAGGTGCAAAAAACAAAAATTTATCAGAGAAATTTATAGACTTTATATTAGAACCAGAAGTTGGATTATCTAATATAGAATATTTAGGATATTCTACTCCAAATAAAGCGGTGTTTGATCTTCTTCCAGATGATATAAGATTTAATAAAAATTTATATCCTGATTCTTCATTTTTAGATTTTAACACAGAAGAATTTATACATTTAACTGATGTTTTTTTAGAAAATATGGATAAAGAATGGTTAAAGATAAAATCAGGAAATAATTAATAAAAAATAGCGATAATATTATTTAAATAATATTATCGCTATTTTTTATTATATTGGAATAATATAGTGTAAATTTTAATATATATATGTTAGAAAAGAAAAAAAGGAGCGGTTGCTACCATGGAATTAAAATTAACAAATGAAAATATTATGAATAATGAAATATTATTTAATAACAGTATTGAAGAGTCTATAGAATTAGAATGCTTATTGCCAGATTATTGTCCAAGTATATTTAAAATTTTAAAAACAAAAGTAACATGTAAAATTTTATCAAAAAATATTTCTGGAAACAATTTAATAATTGATGGAATAACATATGTAAATACAATATATGTATCAGAAAATACAAATGAAATAAAAAATAATATACAAAAAATTTCATTTAGTAGAACAGTAGAAATATCAAGAGAATGTATAAATCCAATTATTATGATATCAACAAGCTGTGATTATATAAATAATAGGGTTGTTAATCCTAGAAAACTAGATATTAGAGGAGCAATAAATTTAAAAATAAAAGTTATTGGAAAAAAAGAAATAAATATAATTTCTTCTATATGTGGAAAAGGCATTCAGGCTAAAAATAAAATTATATGTATTGGAAGTAGCCATAAATGTGAAGAAAAATCATTTAAGATAAAAGATGAAATTATTTTAGATAAAAAAATTGATATGGAAGAATGTTTTTTATATTCAGAAACTGATGTATATCTGACAGATTATAAAATAATTGCAAATAAAGTTATAGTAAAAGGTGAACTTATACTTAAATGTATGTATAAACAAAAATCTGGAGAGTATAGTTGCATAATAAACAAGGTTCCAGTTAGCCAAATAATAGATGTATTAGGCATAGACTCAGATTATAGTTGTTATATAAATTTTGAATCTACAACTGTTGATATAATATATGCAAAATCTGAAGATTGTGCAAAATTAGAATGTGTTTTTGGAATTTATATGAAATGTCATGCATCCCGTAAAAAAGAAATAAAAATATTAAAGGATGCGTATTCAACAAAATATAAAATTGAATTAGAAAAAGAAGAGATAGAAAGTCAATATATATCATGTGTAATAGATAAAAATGTTTGTTCTAAAGTAGATTCAGGAATAGATATAGATAAAGAAGATATATATTCTATAGAAGAAGTTTTTTGCGAATTTTCACCTACAAATATGGATTCTATTAAAGGTGAAATTATTATAAAAGGTGATTTATCCATTAGTATTATATGCTTAGATGTAGATAAACTACCGATGATTATAGAAAAAAATATTGAGATTAATCTTCATACAGGCATAATGTGTGAAAAAGATAATATAAATATTGATATATCTGTATGTATATTAGACTGTAAAACAAATTTATTAGGAAATACTATAGAAATATCTTATGAATTAAATCTATCTGGTGCTGTATATAAAAGCGTTATAGAAACATGTATATCAAACATTAAAATAGATGAAGAAGATAAAAAAGAGTGTAATAATAAATATAGTATAAGTATTTATTATGGGGAAAAAGGGGAGAATATATGGGATATAGCAAAAGAATATAATACAAATATAGATAGTATAATGGCGGAAAATGATATAGAAGAAAATATACTTAAAGAAAGAAAAATGATATTAATACCAATAATACAATAAAGATAATATAATAAAATTTGGAGGAAAAATATATATGGAAAGTAATATTTATAAAGATATTGCACAGAGAACAGATGGAGATATATACATAGGAGTAGTAGGACCGGTGCGAACAGGAAAATCAACTTTTATTAAAAAATTTATGGAACATATTGTTCTTCCAAATATAGAAAGTCAATATAGAAAAGAGAGAGCAATAGACGAACTTCCACAATCTTCTGCGGGAAAAACAATAATGACAACAGAGCCAAAATTTATTCCAGAAGAAGCTGTCAGTATAAATTTGTCTGATAATGCAAATTTAAATGTTAGGTTGATAGATTGTGTTGGATATATAGTTCCTAGTTCATTAGGATATATAGAGAATGATATTCCAAGAATGGTACAAACACCATGGTTTGAAGATGAAATTCCTTTTAATATGGCCGCAGAAGTTGGAACTCAAAAGGTTATTACAGAGCATTCTACAATAGGGTTAGTTATAACTACGGATGGCAGCATAAGCGATATTCCTAGAGATGAATATGAAGAAGTTGAAGAACGTGTTATACAAGAGTTAAAAGAGATAAATAAACCTTTTGTAGTATTATTAAATTGTAGTGATCATAAGAGTAAAGGTTCTATTGAATTATCAAAAAGTCTTTCTAAAAAATATTCTGTTCCAGTCATCCCAGTAAATTGTATTGATATTGAAGAAAATGATATAAAATATATACTAGAGAGAATTTTATTTCAATTTCCTATAAAAAAGATAATGATAGATATGCCAAAATGGGTTACAACTTTGGAGAGTGATCATTGGTTAAAAAATGATTTGTTTACTATAATTAAAAAAACTTCTGCAGATATTGTTAGAATAGATGAGATAAAAGAAAATATATCTAGAATGTTAGAAAATGAGAATATAGATAGCGCATATTTACAAAATGTTGATCTAGGAACGGGAAGTGCTGAATTATTTTTATCAATAAAAAAAGATTTATTTTATAATGTATTATCAGAAAATACAGGTATAGAGATAAAAAATGAAGCAGAACTTATGCCTTGTATACAAAATCTTTCTAAAATAAAAAAAGAATATGAAAAGATACAATCTGCAATAGAAGAAGTGAACGCTACAGGATATGGTATAGTTATGCCAACAATGGAAGATCTTGAACTAGAAGAGCCAGAAATTATAAAACAAGGTGGACGATATGGAGTTAAATTAAAAGCATCTGCACCATCTATCCATCTTATGAAGGCAGATATTACAGCTGAGGTTAGCCCTATAGTTGGGTCAGAAAAACAATCAGAAGATCTTATAAAATATCTATTAAAAGAATTTGAAGAAAATCCAACAAAGATATGGGGGTCTAATATATTTGGAAAATCTCTTCATGAACTTGTAAATGAAGGACTTCAAACAAAATTACATAAAATGCCAGGAGATGCAAGATTAAAAATTCAAGAAACATTAGAGAGGATAATTAATGAGGGATGTGGCGGCCTTATATGTATATTATTATAAAAATAAAATAGCCCTATATAGGGCTATTTTATTTTTATAATTTATTGCGAAAAAATGATTTATATGATATTATTTTAGATTGAGAGATAATATAATTTTTAAAAGGAGATAATAACTTGCTGTTTTTAAAAAATATTATATATGGAATTATTCTTGGAGTATCTAATATTATTCCTGGAGTTAGCGGGGGAACAATTGCAGTTGTTTTAAATATATACGATAAAATAATACCATCTATATCAAGTTTTTCATCTATTAAAAAAAATTTTTATTTTTTAATGTCATTAGGGATAGGATGTATAACGGGAATATTTTTATTTAGTTCAATAATAAATTATTTTTTAAATAATAATTTATTATCTACTAATATGCTTTTTATAGGAATAATCATAGGTAGTATACCTATGATATATATGAAATGCAAATCAAAATTTTTCAACATAAAAAATATTCTCATATTTTCATTTTTTTTACTACTTATGATTATTATGTCTATTTTTTCAATCTCAGATATAAAAGAAGAAGTTATACAAAATATTAATTTTCAGATTTCTTTAAAAATACTTTTAGTTAGTATTATTTCATCTATATGTATGATAATACCAGGTATAAGCGGATCTTTTATTATTCTTTTGTTTGGTCTATATTCTACAATAATTATGGCTATAAATCAGATGAATATAATAGTTTTATCTTTAGTTTGTACAGGGGTTTTTATAGGAATTATTTTTGGTGCAAAATTAATAAAATATCTTTTGAAAAATTTTATGGAATCTACATATTCAGCAATATTAGGACTTGTTATAGGTTCGATATTTTCTATGATATTAGAAATATCTAAATCTTTAAATATTAATATTAAAATTAATTTCGAATTTATTATAGGAATTTTTTTATTAATATTTGGCGTATTTTTGTCATATTTCTTTAGTAATTATAAAGTTGAAAAGTAATTGTTTATTTGTTATTATTAAAGTGTTTAATCATACGATACTTAATATATAATAATGATTATTTTATGTAAATAATTATTTATTTATTATGTTTTGTATATTATAAAACATATACTTTTCAGCGTTATGTGAGGGGAATTCATTAATGGAGATAAAAAAACTTAGGTGTAAAAAGAAAGTTAAACAGAGAGTTTTAATTGGTAGCGTTATTAGGCAAAATAGTAAACTTTTACAACACTTTTTATTATCTATAGAAAAATTAAATATTTTAGGTATAGATGTTGATTATTATATTATAGATGATAATATAAGTGTTTTATCATCATCTATAATAAAAAAATTTAAAGATAGATCTTTTTTGAAAGGCAATATAATAATAGAAGATTCTAGCAAAATAAAATCAATGGATTTTTTTGAAACACAAGAAAAGTATATTCCTTTAAAACATAATTGGAACAAAGAAATGTTAGATAGAATTTATTTTATGAAACATAGAATTTGTAAATATGCTTTAAATATGGATTATGATTATGTTTTTTTATTAGATTCAGATATAATAATTCATAGAAATACATTATATAATTTAATTTCAAAAGAAAAAGATATCATATCTACACTAGTTGTTAATAGGCAGAAAGATAATATCACATCAATAAATACGTGGATTAATAATGATAATAAAATTTATATAAAAGATAATCTAGTTATAAATTCTGATTATAAATTTTTATATACTATTATTACTGAAACACAAACAAATATAAAGGTTGGATATTTATCAGACTGTATATTGATATCTAAAAACGCTTTAAAAAGTAAAATTGATTATAGTTTAATAAGAAAATGTAAAAATATTCCATCTTCTCATCATATTTTTATAAAAGCATATGTCTTAGGATATGAAGTTTTTATAGATAATTCTTTTCCAGGATATCATATTTATAATGAGCGTAATTTAGATATTTTTGAAAAAGCTTTTGTAGAAATGAAGAGTAATGATAAAATATTAGATGAAATAGTAACCCCAGAAATAGTTATGTATAAAGTTGAAAATAATATATATGATAGTTATTACTTACAATTAGATAATAACAAAAGTATAGAAGTTTTTAAAAAAAAATAATTTAATAAAATTTATGTTAATATAAAGGGAGAAAAATATGAGTGATAAAAAAACAAATAATAAAATTTCTAAACAAAGATTAGATGTTTTATTTGCGATACCAATTTTAGAAAGTCCAATTATTTTAGAATCTTTTTTAATATCAATTTCTAGCTTAGATACATCAACATTTAATGTTCATTATTTCTTTGTAAATGGAGTTAACGATTGTCAAGAATTATTAAATGAATTTAAAGAGATGAACGAAAATACTACAATAATAAATAAAATTTCTACTGAAAAAGATATTGATAATATTGATTTAATAGAAAAAGATTTTCAAAAGTTTTTTAGAGGCAGTTCTATAGATTATGCCTCTAAAAATGGATTTGATTATGTGTTTTTTAGTGATTGTAATGTAACCTTTAATCCTTCAACTGTTAGAAGCTTGATATCATCTAAAAAAGATTTAGTTTCTACTATATCTTGGTATTGTGATGAAGATAAAAATGACGTTCCAAATGTCAGAGCTTTTGCGGATCAACTTATTGCATTTCCACCAAACAAAAATGATATTGTTTCAGAAGAAGATTTAGAATTTTATAATTCTGTTAAAAAAAGAGGAATATATAAAGTTGGATATTTTAGTGGCTGTTTTTTAATAAGTGTAGATGTTATAAAAAAAGGTATAGATTTTAATGAAATTTATAATATTGTAGATGATGATATATTTATACATATGTCTTTAAAAGCTTCTGTTTTAGATATAGATATCTATGTAGATACAAATTATCCTATAGCATATATGTCTGAAGAAGATATTATAATAAGAACACCTGATAACATTGAAGAAAAAATAATAGAACCTATTATAAAAGAAGAAAAAGTTGAAAAAGTTAAAAAGAAAAGTACAAAAAAACCAGCTAATAAATCTAAACTTAAAGAAGAAGTTCCTGTAATTGAGGAAGTTGAAATTAAAGAAGAAGTTCCTGT
>CANNSB010000011.1 GCA_947510165.1 uncultured Clostridia bacterium | reverse complement strand
CAGGAAGTGGATCAGGATCAGGAAGTGGATCAGGATCAGGATCAGGAAGTGGAACCCCTGGAGGTTTTCCATTTGAAGATGGAGGTTTTCCATTTGAAGACGGAGATATTTCAGGAGAAGACGGAGATATTTCAGGAGAAGGCGGAGATATTTCAGGAGAAGACGGATCACTAGGCGGTTCGCTAGGAACAGGAGAAGGTGGATCATCAGGTGGATCTCCAGGACTTAGTAGCCGTGATAAAATATTACTCTCAACTTTTGGAGGAATAGGATTTGGTATGCTAGCAGGTGCGGGAGTTTCAGGATTAATATGTTTATTTTTAAATTGTTGTAAAAAGAAAAAGCCTGAAATTTCTGAAGAAATTGAATTAGTTATGACAAGTATGAATGACAATAATGAAGATACTGTTCCTACCCCATCCGACGAAGTTGATAGTGTTAGATATGTTAGTCCAGAATTTTATGGTTTATCTAGATTTTAATAAATAGGTGGTGAATTTATGAATAAAGTGATATTTGGAAATAATGGAATAGCAGTGGTTAAAGGTGCGGTTTGTAAATGTTCTTTTGGAGATACGCCCAATACACTTAGTCCATCTCCATTATCTACAATGGAAGTATCTGGTAAAAAAGTTTTAACGGTACAAGATATAAATATAGGGCTAAATATACCGCCAGTTTCTTTTACAACATGTAAAGGAATACCACCAACTCCAGCTATTCCTAAACCTCCATGTAATATTATGCTTACGGGGGATTGGATTGGAGAACCTTGTGCTGTAAAAGTTAATGGTGTTAGTATTTTAACAGATAAACATCAAATTTTATGTTCTAATCCTCAAGTTACTCTAGGTAGTGGCGTCATTACTATTGAGAATACTGGACAATAGTTAATATATATAATAAATTTTGTGAAATATTTTTGGTATTTCACAAAATTTATTATATATGGATATTATTATTTAATTACCAATTTTTGTATCATCTTTATGCAATTTAATTATTGTCGATATATGTGATATAAGTTTTATCATTATATATAATAAATTTATTGGTAAAAGGAGAATTTTTTATGAACCAACCATCAAATAATAAAAAAATAAATAAACAAAAATCTACAGGACCAAAATCCAATAGATTTGTTAGTAAAAATATAAAAATTCTTGAAGAAAGAGAAAAATTAAAAAAAAGAATTATTTTTGGGTTAACAGGAACAATATTATTTACAATATCTGTTTTATTAATATATTCTAATGCAAAAACTCCGTATGATATCTGGAAAGGTCTAGGAAACGATAAGCCAGAATCTGTTTTTACAGATTCATTAAAGGGAGATATTGGTGGAAATGGAGATAATGGTAATACTGGGGGGATGGGAAATAGTGGATTAGGATCTTTTGAAGCTTGGAAATCATCTAGCCCAATGAATTTAAATTCAAATCATGATGATTATTTAAGAACAATAAAGGGTATCACTGGTCCTTCTGGTGATGATGGATATGAAGTTTGGAAAAGATATAATTTACAAAATTCCAATAGAGGTGAGACAGAATTTAGAAAATCTCTTGTTGGAAATAAAGGTGAAGAAGGATTGAGTGCATATGAAGTTTGGAGAGGATCAGGGGCAGATAATACTGATAAAAAAGAAGAAGATTTTATAGAGTTTTTAAGAGGAAATGCTGGAAATAACGGACTTACACCTTATGAACTTTGGAAAGAAGCAAAAAATAATAGTGAAGACAGTACATTATTAGATTTTCATAATTTAATTAAAGGTGAAAAAGGTGAAGATGGATTAAGTGCATATGAAGTTTGGAAATCTATTTCACCAGATAATGAGGATAAGAGTGAAGAAGATTTTTTAGAAAGTTTAAAAGGGGATAGAGGAGAAAAAGGTGGGTTAAGTGGTTTTATTCCTGGAGAAATGAGATTTTTTGCTGGAGAAATGAATGATCCTTCATGGTTACCTTTAGATGGAAGAAGCTTTGATAGAAATAAATATCCAGACCTTTTTAGAGCTTTAAAAACAAACAAGATACCTGATTATAGGGGTAGAATTTTTTCAATGGCGGATGATAAAAATCCATACGGTAGTCTGTCAGGTTCAACAACTACACTTTTGAATGAGTCTCATCTTCCAAGTTTAGATATAACGCTAGACTATTCACATGTTCATACTATATCGGGTGTAACTAATGAAACAGGTGCTCATATTCATAGTGGATTAGTTACATATAATAGATCATATTTCTCTGGATCTAGTTGGACTTATACAAGTAATGATAATGGTGTTACTCAAAGTTATGATACATCATCTGATGGAGAACATGCCCATAATATGAGGGGTCAATTTGATTCGTTTGAAGGATTTCAAACAAGAGAATTTAATATTAATAAAACAGGAAAACAAACCGCTTTAGATAATAGACAAAAAACATATTATTCTGCGGTTTATATATACACTGGTAGTATTAATTAATATTTCACTATATAATTTTAAGGAGTGTTTCATTTATGAATGTTGCACATGATAAAAGTTCTATTTCTGATTCTAAAAATTTTAGAATCAATAAAGAAAAACAATCTAGAGGATTGAAAAGTGATAATATTTTGGCAATGGAAAGAAAGACAAATATGGTTAAGAAAACTATTTTTTATTCTATTCTTTCTTGTGCTATAGTTATTACTGGAAGTATTATTTTAAGTAATGCTAAAGATTCTTATGATATTTGGAGAAGCTTGGGTAATAATGGTTCTAAATCTGATTATATACAGTCACTTAAGGGTGAATCTGGAGACAAAGGTTTTATTGGAACGGAAGGATCTCAAGGAGATGTGGGAATTTCTGCATATGAGGCGTGGAAAAAATCAGATGTTTCTAATCAAAATAAAAATGTAGACGATTTTTTAGAAACATTATTGGGTGATAAGGGATCAAAAGGAATAAGTGCTTATGATAATTGGAAAGCAAAACGTCCGATAAATTCTCCTAAATCTGAAGATGATTTTTTTAATTCTTTTAAGGGAGATGTGGGTTTAAAAGGATTTTCTGCTTATGAACTATGGCGTGGAAAAAATCCAGAAAATAAAGATAAAAGTCATAAAGAATATTTAGATTTACTTCGTGGTTCTAAAGGAATTGATGGTTTAAATGCATATGAGGCGTGGAAAAAAGAAAATGAAGTTGATGGTTTTATTTCAGAAGCGGATTATTTAGCATCACTTACTGGATCTAAGGGTGAAAAGGGATTATCTGCATATGAAGTTTGGAAGAATTTGAAGCCAGAAAATAACGATTTAACAGTTCAGGATTATTTAAATTCTTTAAGGGGAGAACAGGGAGATATTGGAGCTAGTGGTGGTTTTAAAGTTGGAGAAATTAGAGCTTTTCTTGGTGAAATAGATGAAGAAGGATGGCTAAGAGCTGATGGATCTCCTTTTGATCCAATACAATATACAGATCTTTTCTATACTTTAGGTGTAGATAGTGTTCCAGATTTAAGAGGAGCAACGGTTGGAATGGCTGATAGATTAAATCCTATTGGAAGTTTTGCAGGATCTAATGAAATACTATTATCAGAAGTTATGTTACCAAATAAAACTTTAACTTTTAATATTGATCATAGCCATGCTAATATATCTATGGAAACAGAAGCTGCTGGGTTACATACGCATAAATTAACTAAAACTGTTGGACTACCTTTTGGTTCAGATGTATATAACACTAATAGACCTACTGGTGCTGGTAAATTTGTAACTGATGTTGATTTAAGTAAAATTGGTGATCATACTCATACAATTGGAAATTATGATGTTCAACAGGATATTTTAAATGTTGATGTTTTTATTAATAATACAGGAGAACAAAAAGCTATTGATAATAGGCAGAGAACTAAGTATGTAGCGTATTATATATTTGCAGGATATTAATTTTATTATTATTTAAGTTATATTTTCTGTAATTTGTAAAAGGAGAGTTTTTATGAGTATGCCTAATGGAATTAATGGCAGAAAAAAACCAGATGTTGTAAGAATCATATCTGGTAAAAGATCTGTTCAAAATATTAATCTTTTTAAATTTAAAAATAGAAGATCTGCAGGAAACAATTTTAAATTTGTAGATCCTGCTGTATTGAAAAAAAGAAAACTTATTTTATCTTTAATTTTATTATCTTCGATTATAGTTTTTTTAATATATCTTTCTACACAGACTAAAAGTTCTTTTGATATATGGAAAGATATGGGCAATAATGGAAATACCGCTGAATTTATAAATTCATTAAAAGGAGAAAGTGGAGATATAGGTGAAAAAGGTAATACGGGTTTAATAGGAGAAACTGGAGATAGCGCTTTTAGTATATGGAAATCTGTTGATCCTTCTCGAACTAGTAAGACAGAAACGGATTTTATAAAGTCTTTAAAAGGAATTGAAGGAGAAAAAGGGGATAGTATATATACTACATGGAGAGATAGTTCTCCATCAAATAAATTTTTAGACGAATCTGATTTTGTTTCTTCTTTAAGAGGAATTACAGGACCAAATGGAGATAGTACATATGATACTTGGAAAAATTTAAAAGATTCTAACAAAGATGGAACTATTTTTGACTTTTTTAAGTTCTTAAAAGGAGATAAAGGTGAAATAGGAAAATCTGCATTAGATATCTATAGAGAATATGATATAAATAATAGTAATTCTGATTTATCAACATTTATATCTTCCTTAAAAGGAGAAAAAGGAGATATAGGGGACAGTGCTTATATGGTCTGGAAAGAATCGGATCCTTCTAACTCTGATAAAACAGAAGCAGATTTTCTTATGTCTCTAAAAGGAGATAAAGGTGAAATAGGTGGGTCTGGTGGATTTACTGCTGGTGAAATTAGATTATTTCCTTTAGAAATAAGTACACATCTTATGCCATCAGGATGGTTTTTAGCTGATGGAGAAAAATTTTCCATACATGATTATCCAGACCTTTATTCAGTTATTGGATCTGATATATTACCAGATTTAAAAGGAAAAGTTTTAGCAATGACTGATGATGAAAATCTTATAGGATCTGAAGCTGGAAGTAATGATTTGGTTATTCTTAAAGAAGAAAACCTTCCAGAGGATGCTTATAGTATAGATATATCACATAGTCATAAATTATCATTTCAGTTTGATGCAGCTGGGGCTCATGCTCACCAATATGCGTCATATTTAGTAAGTAGTACTGGTAGTAATCCTTTTTCAACATATGTATATGGACTTAATGTAGGAGCTCAAGATAGAGAAGTTACTGAAACTGCTGGTTTACATAGTCATGCTTTTACAACTCAATCAGAAGGACAAACCGCTACGACTTCTACAGTTAATTTAAATACTGGAACTCAAGCTGGTTTTAATTCTAAACAACCAACAGGATATGTTGCATATTATATATTTGCAGGTGAAAAAGCTAGTAAATAGTATATAATATGGGTATAATATTTTATGATTAAATAAATTATTATAAATAGTTTAAGTATTTTAAAATTAAGTATAGAAAGGCCATAGTGGTGTTATAATGCTAAAAGGATTATTTAAATATAGTAAGTATAGAAAGATGTTTCTTATAATATTATGTGTTTTATTAGCTTTAATTTTTATATTTTTTGTTCCAAAATCAAAAAAAGATTTTGAATCTATCTCTGGTCAATTTAATATATTTTTTGGACAGTATGATAAAGGTATAAGTAAGTTAAGTAAAAATCCATCTCATAAAAATAATTTTGAGCTTGTTATGAAAGCAAAATATAGTAAAGGAAAAAAATTATATAAAGGTGAAAATTATTATGAATCACAAGTAACTTTTAATGAAATTTTAGATTATAGAGATAGTAGAATTTGGTATAAAGATTCAATATATCAAATAGGAAAAATTTATTATGCAAATAGCTTATATAATGATTCTTTAGCATATTTTAGTAAAATAGAAGATTATAGTGATGCATATGTCTATTTAATGTTGACTAGAGATGCATTATATAATATGGAAGATTTTAATAATTTTATTATAACTCCATTACAGCAGTTAGAGATATTAAATGTATTTTCAAAAATTAAAGAGTTTGACGATATAGAAAAAAGACTGGAAGATAATAAATATTTATTAGCGAAATCTAGTGGAACATGGGAAGATTTAACTAATAAATTAACGTTAAATATAACTATACAGGAGGATGGAATTTCTCTTAATCATAATCTACCATTACCAGCTAATATAAAATCTACAGACCAATTGATGATTAAAGATAATATTATTGGTTTAGGGACGTCTCCATCTGATTTTAAACAATTTATAAAAATTAATAGTATTACAAATAAGGAAATTAAAATACATGTTTTTGGAAATAACACAGAATATACTCTAATAAAAAAATAAAAAATATTGTTAATAAAGTAGGCTTTTAAAAAATAAAAGTCTACTTTATTTTTTATTATGGATAACTTGTATCATGATTACATAAATAATCATAGTATTATAATGTATTGTATTTATAATTTACAGTATGATATAATTTATGATATAATTTAATATATATTAATAATTCTTATATAAATATAATGAGAATTATAAGTACCTTAGGAGGATAGTCTATGGCACTAATTGTACAAAAATTTGGTGGAACATCGGTTGCAGACAAAGAGTGTTTATTAAGAGTTGCAAAAATAATAACAGATACATATAAAAATGGAAATAATGTAGTAGTTGTTGTTTCTGCACAAGGGGATACAACAAATAAATTAATTGAAAAATCTAAAGAAATTAATAAAAATCCTTCTAAAAGGGAATTGGACGTATTATTGTCTGCAGGAGAGCAGATATCTAGTTCTTTATTATCTATGATGATAGAGAGTTTGGGATTTCCGGTTATATCTTTAACAGGGTGGCAGGCTGGATTTAGAACTGATTCTAACTATACAACTGCAAGGATAAAAAAAATTCATCCTGAGAGATTAAAAAAAGAGTTGGATGCGAGAAAGATTATAATTGTTGCTGGTTTTCAAGGTTTAAATAGATATGATGATATAACAACATTTGGTAGAGGGGGATCTGATACAACGGCAGTTGCTCTAGCTGTAGAATTAAAAGCGGATTTATGTCAAATATATACAGATGTAACAGGAGTTTTTACAACAGATCCAAAAAAAATAGGTACAGCTGTAAAATTAGATGAAATTTCTTATGAAGAAATGCTAGAGTTGGCATCTCTCGGGGCAAAGGTTTTACATAGTCGTTCTGTAGAACTTGCACAAAAATATAATATAAATGTAGAAGTTTTATCAAGTAAAGTTTGCGAAAAAGGAACAGTGGTGAAAGAGGTTAAAAATATGGAAAAGATGATAGTAAAAGGAGTTAGTATTATAGATTATATAGCTAAAATTTCTATAATAGGGATTAAAGATACTCCTGGAATAGAGTTTAAAATATTTTCATTTTTGTCGCAAAAAAAGATAAATGTAGATATAATTTTACAGACGAAAGAGTTAGATGGGACAAAAAATATTCATATGACAGTTCCATTAGAGGAGAGCGAAGATGCGTATAAAATTATTAAAGAAAATTTATCTTTATTTGATGCTAGAGATTTGACTATGAACAATCAAGTTTCAAAGTTGTCTATTGTAGGGTCTGGAATGCAGTCTAATCCAGGGGTTGCATCAAAAATGTTTGAGTCTTTATTCGAACATGGTATAGGTATAGAAATGATTTCGACAAGTGAAATAAAAATATCGGTTTTAATAAATAGGAAAGATGGACTAAAATCACTTAAAGTTGTTCATGATGCATTTATTCAATAAAAAATTTATATATTTAGTTGTTTAAATAAAAAGGAGAAAATAAATTTGAAAGAGATTATTTTGAAAATTAGTGGGATGACCTGTGCTAGTTGTTCATCCTCTCTAGAAAAAGAGTTTAATAAAGTTATAGGGATAGATAAGGCAATAGTTAATATTGCTACAGAAAAAGCGGTAATAAAATATGATGAAAAAACTGTTAGTTTTGAAGATATTGATAGAGTTATAAAAAAATTAGGTTTTTCGATAAATAGAAATAAAAATGATATAGATATTAAATCTAAAGAACTTAAAGTTCAATTTTATAAAGTTTTATTTTCGTTTATATTTAGTATACCTTTATTGTATATAGCGATGGCTCCAATGATACCTCAAATATCATTTCCTTATCCAGAGTTTTTAGATCCCATACTAAATACTATTAATTTTAGTGTAATTCAATTAACATTAACTATCCCAGTAATTTTTATGGGATATAAATTTTATACAAAAGGTTTTAAAAATCTATTTTTATTAAGACCAAATATGGATAGTTTAGTTGCAATAGGAACATCTGCGGCTTTTTTATATAGCATGTATTCTACATATAGGGTTATAAACGGGGATCATATGAGTGGTCATAACCTATATTTTGAGTCTACAGCTATTATTATTTCATTAATATTATTGGGTAAATATTTAGAGATGAAGAGTAAAGGAAAAACAGGAGAAGCCGTTAGAAAATTGATAGATTTGTCTCCGAAATTTGCAAATGTTTTAAGAGATGGAAATTTTACAAAAATATTGGTTGAAGATATAGTTTTAGGAGATATTATTATTGTTAAACCTGGTGAGAGAGTTCCTACAGATGGGGAAATTATTGAAGGAGATACAACTATAGATGAGTCTATGATTACAGGGGAGAGTATTCCAGTTGATAAAAGTAAGGGAGATAAATTAGTTGGCGCAAGTATTAATATAAACGGAAATATTAAATTTTTGGCAACAAGTGTTGGAGATGATACAGTTTTATCTAAAATAATAAAAATGATAGAAGAAGCACAAGGCTCAAAAGCTCCAATAGCTAAATTAGCAGATAAAATATCTGGATATTTTGTGCCAATAGTTATATTAATAGCTATAATTTCATCATTTGCTTGGATTATATTAGGAAAAGACTTTATATTTGCATTAGAAATATTTATATCCGTTTTGGTTATAGCTTGTCCTTGTGCACTTGGATTGGCCACACCAACTTCAATAATGGTGGGAACAGGGAAAGCAGCCGAAAATGGAATTTTGTTTAAAAATGCAGAGGCGTTGGAAATAGCTCATAATGTAAATACTATTATATTAGATAAAACAGGAACTATAACCTATGGAAAGCCAGAGGTTACAGACATTATATGCTATAATGGGTATGATGAAGAATATTTAATTAGATATTCTTCATCAGTGGAAAACAAGTCTGAGCATCCTTTGGCAAAAGCAATTGTTAATTATGCTATAGAAAAAAGAATAGAGTTAGAAGATTATAGTGATTTTATCGCTACAATTGGTCAAGGAGTTCAGGGAAAATTTAAAGATGGAATGATATATATTGGAAATAAATTATTTATGAAAAATAATAATATAGATATATCTCTTTCTGATAAAGATCAGAAAAAATTTTTAAATAATGGAAAAGCCCCTATATATATTAGTTTGAATAATATATTAATTGGAATTATAGGTGTTTCAGATGTTGTAAAAGAAACTAGTGCAAAGGCTATATCTATTCTTAAAAAATTGAATATAAAAACATATATGATAACGGGAGATAATGAAAATACTGCTAAATATATTGGAGATATTGTTAAAGTAGATAATGTATATGCCAATGTTTTACCAGAAGATAAAGCAAATAAAGTTAAATTATTACAAAATGAAAATATTATAGTTGCTATGGTTGGCGATGGGATAAATGATGCACCAGCTCTTGTACAGGCGGATATTGGTGTTTCTGTTGGAAATGGAACAGATATTGCTATAGAGTCGGCAGATGTTATATTAGTTAAAAATGATCTATTGGATGTAGTTAATCTTTTCGATATATCAAAATCAACTATAAAAAATATAAAACAAAATTTATTTTGGGCATTTTTATATAATATTTTAGGAATTCCATTTGCTGCTGGTATTTTTTATGCTATGGGAGGACCTCTATTAAATCCTATGATTGCTGCTTTAGCAATGTCGTTAAGTTCTATATCTGTTGTTTTAAACGCTTTAAGGCTTAATAATTTTAAAAAAAGAATATAAGATAATAAAAACAGCTCTTTTAAAAGAGCTGTTTTTATTATCTAGAATATAGACTCTATTATTTTATTACTATATTCTGGAGAATATTTCCAATAATCTATATGTGAGTCTTTAATAAAATAGTTATAATTATAGTCTACATAATTTTCGTCAAATGAATCAACGATAATTAATTTAACTTTCATTTTTTCAGGGATTAAACTTTTTATATAGACACTTGCCATCTGACCAACTTTAACTCCATCTTTATACTCTGCAAGTCCCGCAAGATTTGGCGAAAGTTCTACAAATATTCCATAATCTTCAATAGATCTAATAATTCCTGCTACAGTCTCTCCAGATTTATATTTAGATGCATTCTGTTCCCAATTACCTAATAATTCTTTATGAGTTAAGCATATTTTTCCATCTTTTTCTTTTGATTTAACTATACACTTGATTTCCTGCCCAACTTTAAATCTATCTTTAGTATGAAGAATTCTTGATATAGATATTGAGTCTATTGGTATAAGCGATGTTATGCCACACCCTATATCTACAAAACACCCAAATTGTTCTAGATGAGTAATTTTTGCATCAATAATATCACCAGTATTTAAATTTTTTATATAGTTATCTAAGCATTCTTCTTGAACTATTTTTCTAGATAACGTGACCATAGTTTCATTATTTTTATTTTCAAAACCAGTAACTCTAAAACATATTGGCTTATTTACTTTAGAAATAATAGCGATATCTTTTACGCTTCCATCACTTATACCTATGGCACATTCATTTTTTGGAATAATTCCTTTTATATGTCCAAAATCCACAATAAGATTATGATCTGTATCACAAACAATACATCTAGCTTCTAATATTTTTTTATTTAACATACTATCTTGTAGAGATGAGATGCTTTTTATATTAGATTTATTTTTTTCTGTTGATATTATCTTGCCTTCAGGAAAAAATTTGCTCATATATGTAACCTCCTTGTATTTTCAAAAGCTTTTTAAGTCTTTTAATTTATATGAGAAGGTTTTAAAAAATATAACTAGATAACTTTTATTTTTTCTCCACCCATATTTAATAAATTAGTAGTTAAAATATCTATTTCTTTTTTTTCACTATCTATTATTATCTTTAATCTTATATCATTTTTAAATGAGTTTGTTTGACCTGAATTTTTTTTAAAAATATCTGTTGTTATAGATGAGATATCAGTAGGAAATATATTTAAATTGTTGGACATATTGTATATAGGTGTATTAGAAATATTTTGTTTATTAGATTCTTCTTTATAATAATTATATTGTTTCATAGGATTATATTTAATAGATATATATTTTATATTTTTATATGTCTTTTTTATTGTATTTGCTGCTATTTCTGCCATATCTATATTATCAAAAGAACATACTATAACTTTATTCATAAAATTTCTCCTATTTATTTTATTTGTTATAGTATAGTTTGTACATAAATATTAAAAATATTAAAAAACTATCTATAAAAGTTATAGATAGTTTTTTAAATTTGCTTATGTTAAATAATATCAAAGAAATTATTTTGAAGAAACTTCTACAGCAACAGCACATGCAACAGTAGCTCCAACCATAGGGTTATTTCCCATACCTATTAGCCCCATCATTTCAACATGTGCAGGTACGGAAGATGATCCAGCAAATTGTGCATCTCCATGCATTCTTCCCATAGAATCTGTTAATCCGTATGAAGCTGGTCCAGCTCCAACGTTATCTGGATGTAGAGTTCTTCCTGTTCCTCCTCCAGATGCAACAGAAAAATATTTAACAGAATTTTCATTAGACCATTTTTTATATGTTCCAGCAACTAAATGTTGAAATCTTGTAGGATTTGTAGAATTTCCAGTTATAGAAACATCAACACCCTCATGTTTCATAATAGCAACACCCTCAAGAACATCATTTGCTCCAAAAACTCTAACAGCAGCTTTTTCCCCAGTAGAGAAAGCTCTTTCAGAAACAATAGACAGTTCATTTTTATCAAAATTATAATCTGTTCTAACATATGTGAATCCATTTATTCTAGATATGATATAAGAAGCATCTTTTCCAAGTCCATTTAGAATAACTCGTAAAGGATCTTTTCTTGCTTTATTAGCTGATCTAGCAATTCCTATAGCACCTTCAGCAGCGGCAAAAGATTCATGTCCAGCAAGAAAACAAAAACATTTTGTTTCTTCTTTTAATAACATAGAACCAAGATTTCCATGTCCTATTCCAACTAGCCTTTGTTCTGCAACAGATCCAGGGATACAAAAACTTTGGATTCCAATCCCTATTTTTTCTGCAGCATCTGCAGCAATTGTACAGTTTTCTTTGATAGCAATAGCTGTTCCAAGAGTGTATGACCAAACAGCATTATCAAAAGCAATAGGTTGAATTCCTCTAACAATTTCTTCAACGTTTATTCCTTTTTTATCACAAAGATCTTTTGCATCTTCTAGAGAAGAAAAATTATATTTTTTAAGACAATCATTTATCTTAGACATTCTTCTTTCTTTACTTTCAAAATTAGCCATGAGTTACCTCCTTTTAATATATAAATGGAATTTATTCTTCTCTTGGATCGATATATTTCGCAGCTTCATCAAATCTACCATATGTAGAAATGCTTTTTTCATAAGCCTCTGTAGGATTAACGCCTTTTCTAATATCTTCTAGCATTTTACCAAGTTTAACGAATTGGTATCCTATAACTTCACCATCTGTATCGATTCCAAGTTTTAAAATATAACCCTCTGCCATTTCGAGATATCGAACACCTTTAGCGCTTGTGCTAAATATAGTTCCAACTTGTGATCGAAGACCTTTTCCAAGATCTTCAAGACCAGCACCAATAGGAAGTCCACCTTCAGAAAAAGCAGTTTGTGATCTACCATAAACTAATTGTTTAAAAATTTCTCGCATAGCAACGTTAATAGCATCACAAACAAGATCTGTGTTTAAAGCTTCTAACATTGTTTTATTTGGAAGAATTTCTCCAGCCATAGCGGCAGAATGTGTCATACCAGAACAACCAATAGTTTCTACTAGTGCTTCTTGTATGATACCATCTTTAACATTTAAAGTTAATTTGCAAGCACCTTGTTGGGGTGCACACCATCCAACACCATGTGAAAGACCAGAAATATCCTTTATTTCATATGCTTTTACCCATCTTCCTTCTTCAGGAATAGGAGCGGGACCGTGATTAGGACCTTGAGAAAGAACACACATTCCTTCTACTTCATGAGAATAATTCATACAGTACTCCTTTCGATTTTACAATTCATAAAGTCGAGTTTGTTATACAATCTTCATTATAGTATTAATATATATTTTTATCAAGAGTTTTTATTATAATATAAATAATTAATATAAATATATTAATTATTTTATTGAATAAAAAAATAATATGGTTATAATATTATTAACCAATCTAATTATTTACGGAGATAAAATTTTAAATGAAAAAAAACGAATTACTGTTTGATAAAATAGATAATGCGGGAATTATGTTTCCTGCAACAACTACTATTCACAATTCTAATGTTTTTCGTATATCAGTTGTATTAAAAGAAAAAATATCCCCTGATATACTTTTAAATAGTGTTAATCTAACATTAAAGGAAATACCATCTTTTAATGTTAGATTAAAAAGAGGTTTTTTTTGGAATTATTTTGTAGATAATCCAAAATCTCCTATAGTTGTCGATGAAGATTTTCATGCTATAAAAAAGATATCTAATTATGAAAATAAAGATTTTTTATTTAGAGTTTCTTATTTTGATAGAAGAATAAATTTAGAAATTCATCATGTATTATCGGATGGATCAGGGGCTATAGTTTTTTTAAAACAATTATCAAGAAATTATATAGCTATGAAATATAATTTAGATTTTATAGATTTTGATATATCATGTACTAATTACCAAATTGTAAATAATACTTCTAGAAAAGCTTTGTCAGAAGATGTTTTTAATAGGTTTTTAGAAAATGAGTCAGAAAATTTGGAAAAAAATAAAAAAAGCTTAACTTTAGATATAGATGAATTAAAAGAAAAGAGTTACTCTATAGTTGGCACAGAATCTTTATCTAAGAGGTTTAGAGTTATTCAAGGAATATTTTCTTGCTCTAAAATAAAAGAACAATCAAAATTATATAATGTGAGTATTACTGCTTATTTAACGGCTTTGTTTATTTGGTGTATATATAAAGAAAATTATATTTACAACTCTAAAGATAACAAAAATATAAATATAGGTGTTCCTATTGATCTTAGAAATTATTTTAAAAGTTTTACTACTAGAAATTTTTTTAGTTTTATATGTATAGATATTAATTTCAGGAAAAGTGACTATAGTTTTGAAGATATAGTTTTAGAAGTTAGGGATAAAATGAAAAAAAAATTAGAGTTAGAATATATCAAAAAAAAAATATCTTATAATATATTGATTCAAAATAATATTATTTCTCGATTTACACCCTTGTTTGTAAAAAACAAATTTTTAAAAACTATTTTATTAAAGGGTGAAAAAGGCTTAACAGCTCCTTTATCAAACTTAGGTCTTATAAAAATGGATGACCCTTTTGCGTGTTATATAGAAAGGTTTGATTTTTTTATGGAAGCGACAAAGACTAGAAAACTTAAATTGGGAATTGCTTCATATAATGATACTATGGTTTGTAGTTTTTCTTCGCTATTTTTAGAAAAAGATATAGAAAGAAGTTTCTTTAAAAATATAACTGATTTAGGTATAGATGTGACCGTTATATCTAACGAGGTATAGTTATGAATAAATGTAATAGTTGTAGTGTTCATTTTCATAGCAATCAAAAAACATGTCCGTTATGCAATATTAATAGGGTAGAATATATAGATGATAATAATGAGTGTTCTTTTCCTTCTATTGATAATGGAAAAAAAATATTTTCGGTTTTACTTAAAATAATTAAATTTTTTGCCATATCTTTTTCAGTTATAAGTTTATTTATAGAATATTATATTTCAAAAAATATACGTTGGTCTTTTATAGTTGTTATTATATCTATGTATATATTATTTTTATTTAATTATTCTTTAAAAAAGCTTTTTACAATTGGCAAAATAGTTTTATATCAAGCTATTTTTTTTTCAATTTTAACTTTTATAATAGATTTTTTATATGGTTTTTCTAAATGGTCTATATATTTTTCTATACCTATAATAGTATTGGTGTCTATTTTTGTTTTAATTATTTTGATGATAAGTATCAGATCTATTTTTTTTGATTATTTAATATATTTAATATCTTTGCTTTTTTTTGGGATAATTCAAGGAATTTTTATATTAATTAATATTAATATATTTAAAATAATGGTTTTAATAACATTTTTAATAAGTGTTATAATACTTATAGGTTTATTTATTTTTTTAGGAAAATATACTAAAAATGAAATCAAAAATAGATTTCATTTTTAGTATATGAGGAGAATTTTATGAAATTAGTTGATATTTCTGATGAATATATAGAAAATTATGTTTATATATCTTGTTATCAAGCAAAGAAGATTATAGATACAGAAAAAGACATTGTTATTCTAGATGTTAGAACTCAAGAAGAATGGGAAGAGGTTAGGATAGAAGAAAGTATTGTAATACCTCATTATAATTTATATGATGTTGTAGAAAAAGTTATTTTAGATAAAGAAAAAAAAATATTATTATATTGTAGAAGTGGTTATAGAAGTAAGATAGCGTTTAAAATTTTAAGAAATTTAGGATATAAAAATATTTTTGATTTTGGAGGAATAATAGATTGGACATATGAAACTATTAAAACCAAATAAAAATAAGGTGTCTTTAATAGACACCTTATTTTTATTTTTTTATATTAAATAAATTATTTAGCAGATATAGTTGCTTTTACAAAATAGTTTATTGGTTGATTAAAATGAGGTAAAAAGAATAGATCCAATAATTTTAATCTATCAATAGTTACTTCTTCTTGTATAGCTAGGGAAAACATATGTAGAGCAAGAGTTATATCATGTTCTGATGCCATCTGTGCTCCTAAAACTCTCCTAGTATCGGCATCATAAACTATTTTTAATGTAACTTCATAATTAGAAGGCATAAATGCAGGTTTTTGTAAATCTGTAATTTCTGTAGATTTAACATTAAACCCAAGTTTCTCTGCTTCTCTTTGATTTAGACCTGTAGAGCACATGGTTAAATCGTATATACATATTGCATTAGATCCCTGAACACCATTCATAGGTATATTAGTCCCACCTGCATTATGTCCAGCAACTATTCCAGTTCTTACAGCGTTTGTAGCAAGAGCAATATATGATAGTTGTTTAGATGCATTATTATAAACAGTAGAACAATCACCAACAGCATATACGCCATCTATATTTGTTTTTTGATTATTATCAGTTATAATAGCACCATTTTCCATAAATTTTATTCCAGAGTCTTTAAACATAGATGTGTTTGGTCTAAAACCTATAGACATAATAACAAGGTCAGAATCTATAGTTTTTTTATTAGTTATTACTTGTGAAACTTTTCCATCTTTTCCTGTAAAACCTGTAACAGTTTCCCCAAGCATAAGTTTTATATTATTTTCTTTTAATTTTTTTTCCATTAGTTGTGAAAAGTTTGAATCAAAATATCTAGGTAAAACTTCTTCAAGCACATCTATAACAGTAACATTTTTTCCATTTTTAGCATACGCTTCGGCAAGTTCTAGTCCTATATATCCAGCTCCAACAATAGTTACATTTTTAATAGATGTATCATTTAATTTTTCGATAGCTTTATGTGCATCTTGAAATAATTTCACAGGAAATATATTTTCAAGTTCTATTCCAGATATTTTTGGAATTATAGGTATAGATCCCGTAGCTATAATTAAATCATCATATGTATCTTTTATGGTTTCTTGTGTTTCTAAGTTTTTAACCGTAATAGTTTTAGTTTTTGTGTCAACAGATTCAACGGAAGTCTTCATATTTACAATTGCACCTTTTTTTCGAAGCTCATCTGGAGAAGAGTAGAACAATCCATCTGGATTATCAATAATTCCACCAACCCAAAGGGCAATTCCACATCCTAAGAAACTTATATTGTCATTAGAATCATATGTAGTTACGTCTAGTTTATCAGAGTAGTTATCCATCATTGTATTGATTGAGGCAGTTCCTGCATGATTTGTTCCAATAACTATAACCTTTTTTTTCATAATATTACTCCTAATTTAATGGTATTATTTATATACGATAAAATTTAAAATATACAAATTATGTATTATATTAATATACCACATTGATATAATTTTATCAATATTAAATTTGTTTTTTATATAATGTCAATATAAAAAGTGCACAAATAAATATGTTTAAATTAAGCAATAGTTAAGAATATTATTTTAATATTCTATTAATGTGGTATAATTAGTCGATTTGTATTAATATTATACTATTATATATTCATAAGTATATTGGGGGATTGATAATATAAAAGTTTTATATTATTTATTGTGTTGTTTTAAAATAATTTATTTAAAATAATTTAGGGGGGTTTTTAATATGTCAAATAATAAAGGAAAAGTATTTGGTGTTGTTCAGAGAATAGGAAGATCTTTTATGCTTCCTATCGCATTGTTACCTATAGCAGGAATACTCTTAGGAATTGGTGCATCTTTTACAAATGAGGCAACTATAGCAAAATTTGGATTAGAAAATATTTTAGGTGTCGGAACTATTTTACATTCTATTTTAACCGTTATGAAAAATGCAGGAGATATTATATTTGCTAATCTTCCTATTATATTTGCAATTGGGGTATCAATAGGAATGGCAAAACAAGAAAGAGGTGTAGCTGCTCTTTCTGGGGTTATAGGATATCTAGTTATGAATACTACAATTAATGCTATGTTGCAGATAAACGGATTATTAATAGAAGGTGCTTTGCCAGCTGGATCAGTAGCGCCGACGGTTGGTATTATGAGTTTGCAGATGGGTGTTTTTGGAGGTATAATAGTAGGGTTGGGTGTTGCTGCACTACATAATAAATTCTATAATATTGAACTTCCACAAGTTATTGCATTCTTTGGAGGAACTAGATTTGTTCCTATAATTTCTTCTGTTGTTTATATATTTGTAGGAATTTTATTGTTTTTCATCTGGCCTTATGTTCAATCTGGAATTTTATGGCTAGGAAACTTAGTTAATGTTTTAGGATATGCAGGTACATTTATCTATGGATTAATAGAAAGATCATTGATTCCATTTGGTTTACATCATGTTTTTTATACTCCTTTTTGGCAAACCGCAGTTGGTGGCGAGATGGTTATCGGTGGTCAACTTATACAAGGGGCACAAAATATATTCTTTGCACAATTAGCAGATCCAGGAACAACTGAGTTTAGTGTTTCTGCTGCTAGATTTATGGCTGGAAAATTTCCATTTATGATGTTTGGTCTAGGTGGGGCTGCTTTAGCTATGTATACTTCAGCTAAAGCGAGTAGAAAAAAAACTGCTGGAGCGTTATTATTGGCAGCAACAATAACAGCTTTTCTTACTGGTATAACAGAGCCACTTGAATTTACATTTTTATTTGTTGCTCCTATTTTATATGCTATACATGCTGTTTTTGCAGGGCTTTCATTTATGCTTATGCATATTCTCGGTGTTGCTGTTGGGCAAACTTTTTCCGGAGGTTTTATAGATTTTATGCTCTTTGGAGTTTTACAAGGGAATGATAAAACAAACTGGATTTGGATTCCAATAGTTGGTGTTTTTTATTTTATATTGTATTTTATTGTTTTTAAATTTTTTATTGTTAAATTTAATTTAAAAACACCTGGAAGAGAAGATGATAATGAAGAAACAAAATTATATACAAGAAAAGATATGAATTCAAAAACTGATACATCTATTGAAGCTGGTGTAGTAGACGAGAGAACTTCTTTAATAATTCAAGGTTTAGGTGGTAAAGATAATATTATAGATGCAGATTGTTGTGCAACTAGATTAAGAGTTACTGTTAAAGAGGCTTCTTTAGTTGATAAAGATATGTTAAAAGGAACTGGCGCAGCTGGTGTTATAGGAAGTGGAACAGCAATACAGGTTATTTATGGTCCTCAAGTTAATGTAATAACATCTAAAGTTAAAAAAGTTTTGGAATTTTAATCTATAAAAATTAATTATTTACGGAAAGTAGAATGATTTATATGAAGATATATAAAGGTTTATCTGCATCAAAAGGAATTTCTATAGGAAATGCATTTTTGTTGACAGGAGCTATTGATAATATAGAAAAAGTGATTGTTGATGATAGTTCAATTGAAATTAAAAAATTTAATGATTCAGTTCAAATTTCATTAATTCAAATAGAAAAATTAAAACAAAAAGCTATTAATACAGTTGGAAAAGAAGAATCAGAAATTTTTGAAATTCATAAAATGATGGTTCAAGATTTAGATTATCAAGAGAGTGTTTTATCAATTATATCAAAAGAAAACTGCAATTCTGAGTATGCTGTCTATCAAACTAAAAATATATTTTATAAAATATTTGCGGATATGGATGATCCGTATATGAATGATAGAAAATCAGATGTAATAGATATTTCTGATAGAATTATTAAAAATATTTTGGGGAATAATGAAGATCATATTGAAAAAAATGATAGTGTTATATATTTTGCGGTAGATTTAACACCTAGTGCAACAATATCTCTTGATAAACAAAAGATACTTGGATTTGTAACTAAAATTGGGTCTTCTGCATCTCATTCTGCTATTCTTGCAAGGAATTTAAATGTTCCAGCTGTTGTTGGCATAGGGGATCATTTTAGTGATTTTGATTTTTCTAAATGCTTTATAATAGATGGAATATCTGGTATAATTATAGAAGATCCTGATAAAGAAACAATTAGTGAATATAGGGATAAAATAAAAGTTATTGAAGAAGAAGAAAAAAAACTAAGTCTGCATAAAGATGAACCAGCAATAACTAAAGATGGTGTTCATATAGAAATTAATGGAAATATCGGTGGGGTTGAAGATGCGGAGAGTTCTAATAAACATGGTGCTGATGGAATAGGTTTATTTAGAAGTGAATTTTTATATCTTCAAGGTTCTGATTTTCCTAGTGAAGAAGTTCAATTTAACAGTTATAAAAAAGTTTTAGAGGTAATGGATGGTAAAAGAGTTATTGTTAGAACATTAGATTTGGGATCTGACAAGCAAGCGTCATATTTTAATATAGAAAATGAAGATAATCCAGCATTAGGATATAGGGCTATTAGAATTTGCTTGTCACAAATTGGAATTTTCAAAACTCAACTTAGAGCGTTATATAGAAGTTCTATATATGGAAAACTCGCTATAATGTTCCCTATGATAGTTAGTGTTGAAGAGATTAAAAAAGTTAAAATTATTGTTGAAGAGGTAAAAAAAGAACTAGATCATGAAAAGATTCCATATTCTAACAAGGTTGAAATAGGTGTTATGATAGAGACACCGGCTTCTGTTATGATAAGCGATAAACTTGCAAAAGAAGTTGATTTTTTTAGTGTGGGAACCAATGATTTAACACAATATACAATGGCAGCAGATAGGATGAATGCAAATATTTCAGAAATATTTGACCCTGGAAATATTTCTATTATGAGAATGATAAAAATGACAGTTGATAACGCAAATAAACAAGGAATTTGGGTTGGAATTTGTGGTGAAAGTGCATCGGACACAAGATTTACAAAGCTTTATTTATCAATGGGCATAAAAGAATTATCTATTTCTCCACCTATGATACCGAAATTAAAAGAATTTATTAGAAGGATAGATATATCAGAAGTTAGAGATAGAAAATTATCTATGCTATATTAGGAGGTATTTTATGTTTAAAAAGAAAAAAATTATTATAGCACCTATTAGTGGTAAATGTATTAATATTAGTGATTGTGAAGATGAAGTTTTTTCTCAAAAAATATTGGGAGATGGTATAGCTATAATACCATCTAGTGGAGAAGTTTTTTCTCCGGTTGATGGAGAGATTATACAAACTGTGGATAGCAAACATGCTATAGGTATAAAATCAAAATCAGGTGCGGAGATATTAATTCATCTTGGAATGGATACAGTTTCTTTAAATGGAGAGGGATTTGAATACTTTGTTAAAGAAGGTGATAAAGTTTCGGTTGGAGATAGACTTATGACTATGGATTTAGAATTTATTCAATCAAAAGGATTTAAAACGGTTACACCAGTTGTTATAACTAATAGTAATGATATAAAAACTCTTGATTTTTCATATGGAGATATTGTTGCTAAAGAAACGAGTATAATTACTTATAAGTAATTAGTTGATATAGACATTATAGATATTTTAATATCTATAATGTCTATATATTTTAAAAAAATAAATATATAAGAAGGTTTTTATGAAATTAGTTAATAAAGCTGATATAAATAGAGTTATTTTATATTTTTTTTATGATCCTGATGGAGTAGTGGATGAATATGTAACAGTTATGTTAGATGAATTAAAATTAAATTCAACAGAAATTGTTATTATATGTAATGGGAAATTAAATTCAGATGGAAGAGAAAAACTTGAAAGATATACAAAAACATTGGTTGTTAGAGAAAATACAGGATATGATATATATGTTTATAGAGAATTTTTTAATGTATATGATCCTGAAAAGCTAAAAACAGTTGATGAGTTTATCTTTGTAAATTCTACTATAATGGGACCAATCTATCCATTTAAAGATATGTTTGAAGATATGAATAAAAAAGATATTGATTTTTGGGGAATAACAAAACACCATAGATGTGATGGTGTAAGTTATCCTGAAAATAAATATAATTATATACCAGAACATATACAGTCTTATTTTATTGCTGTAAGAAAAAAAATGCTTAATAGCTATGAATTTAAAAAATATTGGTTCGATTTAGGTGATATAAAATATTATAATGACTCTGTAGGGAAGCATGAAGTTATATTTACTAAAGTTTTTGAAGAAAAAGGATATAAATCTGATTCTTATATAGATACAGAATATTTAAAAGAGTTTAATCTTAATCCATCTATTTATGGTTCAACTTATATAACAAAGGATAAAAAATGCCCTATATTTAAGAGAAGATTATTTTTTAATGATTACAGATATTATATAAATGAGTCTATGGGTGAAAATACCAAAAAGACATATGACTATATTAAAGAAAATAATTTATATGATATGTCTTTGTTTTGGGATAATATGTTAAGAAGTTATAATATTTATAATCTAGTACACAATTTAAATCTTAGATATATTTTAGATGAAAATACATCAAAAACAGATTTTAATTTAGATGTAAAAGAATATGCCATTATTTTTAATATGTATTATATTCCTCTTTTTGAATATTATTTTGATAAATTAAAAAATATAAATTCTATGGAAGATATAATTATTTTCACTGATTCAGTTGATAAAAAAAATATAATTATGAATAGTGATTTTTTTAAGGAAAATATTGAAAGTATAAGGGTTTATATTTGTGATAAGAAAAATATTAAAATTTTTATGAATCATATAGGATATTTTTTTAATAACTATAAATATTTGTGTTTTTTAAATGATAGCATAGTAACAGAAAGTGAATTTACTAGTAAATCTGTTGTATATTCTTCTATTTATAAAAATATTGATAGTTTAATTCCTTCTAAAAATTATATAAATAATGTTATAAATATTTTTAAAAATGATAATAGTTTAGGAATATTAATTCCACAAGCTTCTAATCATGAAAGATTTTATAACAATTTATCATTATCATCTTATAATAAATATTATAAATATATGAAAGTATTATTAGAAAAACTTGGTTATAGACAAGATAATCTCAACGATAAAATTCCGTTAATTGCTCCAATAGATGGTTGTTTTTGGTGTAAATCAGATTCACTTGCAGACTTATTTTCTTATAATTGGAATGATATAGAAGTTTCTGATAAAATTCATGAAGATAATATTTTATTAGAATTTGGATGTTTAAATAGAATTATCTGTTATGTTGGACAAAAAAAGAATTTTTATACTTCTTATTTATATAATATGAAAATCGCATCTTTAGAAATTAACAATATGGAGTATATGTTAACTACTATTAATTCGACTATATCAAATAAAATTCATATTAATTCATTTGTATCTGTAATAGAACAGTTAAAAATGACTGTTGTAGATAAAAAAAATAATAATTCAGGTGGATTAGCAAATTATTTTAGAAAGGTATTATCAAAGATATTTGGATATAATTCTAAAATATATATTTGGATTAAAAATAAATATAAAAGATTAACACATAAAAAATAAAGTTGTTTAGGAGACCAATTTTGGAAAAAACATATAATAAATACGTTAGCCCTTTTTCAACAAGATATGCTAGTGATGATATGCAATATATTTTTTCTGATGAAAAAAAATTTAAAACATGGAGAAAATTATGGATTGCATTAGCTAAAGCTGAAAAAAAAGAAGGATTAAATATAACTACAGAGCAGATAGCAGAGTTAGAAAAATTTTCTGATAATATAAATTATAGTGTCGCTTTGGAAAAAGAAAGAATCTGTAAACATGATGTTATGAGTCACATACATGCCTACGGAGTTCAATGTCCTTTAGCGAAAGGAATAATACATCTTGGGGCAACTAGTTGTTATGTAGGTGATAATACTGAAATAATAATAATGCGAGATGGGTTAAATCTTATAAAAGATAAGCTTATAAATGTAATATCATTACTTAGAAATTTTGCTTTAAAGTATAAAGATTTGCCAACTTTAGGTTATACACATCTTCAACCTGCTCAATTAACAACGGTTGGAAAGCGGACGACTTTATGGATTCATGACCTTTATATAGATTATATTCAAATTTGTGATTTAATAGATGGTCTTAAACTTTTAGGTTCTAAAGGTGCAGTAGGAAGCCAAGCTAGTTTTAATGAACTATTTTCAGGTGATATTGACAAAATAAATAATGTAGAATTATTTATAGCAAAAGAGATGGGATTTGACGATGTATTTCCTGTTTCTGGACAAACCTATACAAGAAAGATAGATTTTATGGTTATGTCCGTTTTATCAGCTATTTCCCAATCTTGTAGCAAATTTGCAAACGATATGAGAATATTGCAAAACTTTAAGGAGATAGAAGAACCTTTTGAAAAAAATCAAGTAGGTTCTTCTGCAATGCCATACAAAAGAAACCCTATGAGAACTGAGAGGATTACTGCGTTAAGTAGATATGTAATTATTAATTCCCTTAATCCTGCATTTACCCATTCTAACCAGTGGTTTGAAAGAACATTAGATGACAGTGCAAATAAAAGAATATCAACAGCCGAAGGCTTTTTGGCAGTTGATTCTATTTTAAATATAATGATAAACGTATCTGATGGGTTAGTTGTATATCCAAAAGTTATCGAAAAAAGAATTTTAGAGGAACTACCTTTTATTATTACAGAAAATATTCTTATGAAAGCTGTAAAAAATGGTGGAGATAGACAATTTTTACATGAAAAAATACGAGAACATTCTGTATTATCTGGAAGGCGGATAAAGGAAGATGGTTGTGAAAATGATCTTATAGATAGAATTTCATCTGATTCTAATTTTGGATTAACTAAGGAAGAAATATTAGGAATATTAGATCCAAAATTATATATTGGTTTATCCGATATACAAACTCAAAAGTTTATTGAAAAATATATTGATCCCTTAATAGATAAAAATAGGGAAATTATAGGCAATAAACAAAATTTGAATGTGTAATATTATAGTAATATTCTAGTAATTGATTATTATGTAAATAATAGATATTCTTATTTATATGATAATCTTTATAGATAGATATATAAAAGATAGGAAAATGTATCCGATATATTTTATATAAAGCTTTTAATAATTTTTATATTTAAAATCCTATAGGAGGGGATATTGTGTTTAAAAATAATTTTGAGCCTCATTATATAAAAGAAGATAGACAGAGTGAAAAACCTTCAAAATCTGCATTATCAAATAAAAATAGTAGATATCCAAAAAAATCTGTTGGATTTAATGATACAACAACGGTATATAGTTATCCTCGTGCAGAGTATGAGGAGGATGATTATGATGACTATTCTTCATACGATTCTGACGACTCGGATGATTCCGATGATTCCGATGATAATACACCTACATCTACTACTAATAATTCTTCATATCCACCCACTGACTATAGTTGTAGAGATAATAGTGGTAAAAAAGAGGATTATGATATTTTTCATACACCAAGTGGATTAAATTTACGTATTCCAAGACCTGTAACCAGAGGTCTTACAACAGCTGAAGGATCTAATAATTCTAGTGGTGCTAATGGCAGAGTTGTTCAAAGTTGGGATAATAGCTATCCACCAGAAGATTATACACCATCTACACCTTTAAGCTATCCATACACTACACCTCCTACACCACAAATATATTCCCGAGATAGTATTTCTAGTTATAGAGGTGTAAATACAGGACAGTCTATGCCTATCGCTTCGTTAAGATCTTCAGATAGAAGTCAATTTATGAATAATAATAGCAGAGTGATACCTTTTGTAGCATCTACTAATCCTGATTTAGATTGTCCTACAAATTTTATATCTAGTAGAAGCCTTAATTTTAATAAAAATGCTGTTGAAAAATCTAAGCAAGAAAAAAAAGTTAAAAAATTAGAAAAGAAATCTAAAAACTGTTGTTGTGGTTTTATATATAGAAAGAAACTTAAAAAAGAAAGACAAAAATTATCAATGATGTAAAAATATTTTTTTGGCTTGGATATAGTTAGTAGGTAATTTAATAAATTTCCTACTAACTATATCCATAAATAATAATATATTTTAATTAGAGTACCTTTAAGCAGTATATACAAGATAGTTGAAAATAAAAGATAAAAAAGAATAATTATAACAAGTAACGTTTTAATTAAAGTTTATAAATATCTTTTTTAATAAATACATTAAAACTTAAAATAAATGACATTTATAAATTGAATTTATGTAACATCTGATAATATTTAAAGGAGACATAATAAATATAAGTTGGAGTTGATTTTGTATGCCTTTAAGCGATATACAGAAGATAGTAAAAGAACAGAGAGATAAACGTAAAAAAAAAGAACAAAAATTGAAAGAAGATTCATTATTTGGAACAACAGGTTCTGTGAGTAGTGGTGTTGGTGTAAATCTTGCAGATTTAAATGATTTTTCTGATGATGATTTTTCTGATAGTGAAAAACCTGTTGTTCGTAAGACAGGTTTTTCACTAGATAGTCCAGATAAAAAAAAATCTCCTACTACTAGTGGGGGAAGATCAACTAGTCCTCCTACTACTAGTGGGGGAAGATCAACTAGTCCTCCTACTACTAGTGGAGGAAGATCAACTAGTCCTCCTACTACTAGTGGGGGAAGATTAACTAGTCCTCCTACTACTAGTGGGGGAAGATCAACCAGTCCTCCAGTTGTTAGAAGAAAAGATGGGGCTTCTCACATATCTGGTAATACAGATAGCTATATGCTTAGAGAACTGTTAGTTAAAAAACCAGAATTAAAAATAACATCATCACTTGTTGGAGAAAAAGGGTCAGTGTTAGGTTTAGGAACTTTATTATATACACAACCTCCACTTTTTAGTTTATCTCCGCCAGCGCCAGCTCCACCTCCAGCGCCAGCTCCACCTCCAGTTCCTTTGACAGATGAAGAGATTATGGTAGTGTTGAAAAAAGAAAAAGAGATAAAAAGAAGAGAATTAGATGAAAAAGAAATTCATAAAAGAAATGGTAGACTATATAATGCATATATGCTTGGGGATCCTGAGTCAGATCGGCATAAATCTGCTTTAAGGGCAATAGAGGAAGACAAAGAAGCATTGCATAAAGAATATCCTTCAGTTTTTGAGAGACAACCTGAACCAGTTTTAGATGATGAAGAGAAATTAAAACTATTAAAAAAAGCTCTTGAAGAGTCGATGTTAAAACTTGGTGAGATAGAGAAGGGTCTAAGAGCTCAAGGTATGAAGTTTGATGAATTTGTTAATAATCAAGATTACTTTATAGTATTACATAATCATAAAGGAATCAAGTCAAAATTATCTCATTTATTAGATAATATGAAAAAAAAGAAGGATATGGATAAAAAACCTCAAGAACCAGTAAAAGAATATACTCAAAAAGAAATTGATGATTTAACCAGTAAACTTTCAGCTCTTGTTTTTGATATGGAAGGCTGTTTAAAAGGATTATTAGGTACAGGACTTAATCAATTAGAGGCTAGAAAACATACAACCTATGTTACACATAAAGAAAAATGTTCTTTATTATCAAAAGAGTTGGCACAAGCAAAAAAATCTGTTTCAAAATCAAAATCTTCTAGATAATAAATAATATAATAATAGTAAATATTGTTTTTTTGGGGAGTTGATTTTATTATGCCTTTAAATAATTTAGAAGAAATATTAGATAAACATCGTAAAGAATTAAAAAAAAAGAATCAATCTACAGCTGGAGTAGTGGATTCAGCAAGTTTAAAAGGCGAAGGTAGTTCAGTTGGAAATTTAGGTGATTTTTCTGAAAATAAGAAAGTCGTAAATATAAAATCAGGTATTTTATTAGATAGATCTAATGATTCATATTCTGAATCAGAGTCGGATTATGAATCTGACCCTCAAACAGGTTTGATTATTCAAACAAATAGTAAATATAAGTGTAATAATGAATCATCAAGTTCAACAGGAATATTAAAAAATGTTAAACCAGATAGTAGTCATTCCTCTTTAAAGAAAGTTCATTTTATCTGTGACGATGAAACATATGAAGAATTAGAAAATGAAAAACTAAAAACACATAAAAATTTATGGAAGATGTATATTGAAAGTAAAAAGATTCAAATGGCAATATACGAACAAACAAATGGTTTTGTACCTGAAGATGAAATAATTCGTCATAATCTTGTTAAACAAAAAATAGAAGATATACGAAAAGAAGAAAAAGTTATATATAGTACAGTTTTTGGGAATACGTATTTTCCCGAACCGAGACTTATGATTGAAACAGAATATAAAAAATATCCGACTAAAGATAAAGATGCGATTAAAAGAGCGTCTATTATGAGATCTAGAGCAACTTGTGTTTATTTTGATAGGCAGATTACAAAAATGATAAGCGATGGTATGTCTAGCGGTTTAACCAAGGTTCAAGCTGAGGAAAAACTTTCCACTAATCGTGAGTATATAAAGTTGAAAAAAATATTGTTAGAGAGTGATAAAAAATTAAAGTTTAAGTTAAATATGCATAATTGATAAAAACATTTTCTTTTTACAAATAATTATTTTAAATACTTGACTTTTTTTTTATAATATTATATCATGTATTTTATAAAATCTGACATAATATTTGTATATGCGCCTGTAGCTCAGCTGGATAGAGTGTTTGGCTACGAACCAAAAGGTCGGGGGTTCGACTCCCTCCAGGCGTACCATTTAATGTTTTGATTTGGAGTTGATTTTTATTCCTAAACCTAATTTAAAAGATTTATTAAAAGGCAAAACAAAGACATCAAAGGAATCTAAATCTTCAGAAGTTAGGGGACAAAATTCAGATATTGATCCTAGAGAACCATCCAGAAATCCATATACAGGAGGAGCAACAGGGGGACAAAATTCAGACATTGATCCTAGAGAACCGTCTAGAAACCCATATACAGGAGGAGCTACGGGAGGACAACCATCTAGAAACCCATATACAGGGGGAGCTACGGGAGGACAACCATCTAGAAATCCGTATACAGGGGGAGCTACGGGAGGACAACCATCTAGAAA
>CANNSB010000010.1 GCA_947510165.1 uncultured Clostridia bacterium | reverse complement strand
TAGTTATAATAGCATATTTATTCCCTCTCTGTCAACTCTTTTTTTATTTTTATTTGAATAAACATAAAAAAATTGTTAAAAATAAGCTATATAGTTATATTTCATAACGATTAGGAGGTCTATTATGAGTAATTTTAAGGCATTTTCCAAATCTTTTTTCATAAGTTTTTTATCATTTAGCTTAATAACTTTAATTGTTATTTTCACTACTAATATTTCTAATTCTTCAAAAGGAATAACAAAAAATGTTGTTATTCCACAAAATATAAAAGTTGAAGAAAATCATGATTTAACAACCCTTATAATGATTTCAAAGGACAAAATATCTCCCCCTTCTGAATATTTTTTAATTAGATTTTTACCCCAAAATAATGAAATAGTAACTACTATTATTCCAAAAGAAATTATTATAAATGTAAATACTCAAAATAAAAATTTATCAGACATGCATATATATGGTGGAAATCTTATGGTGACTAAAGGCATAGAGAATAAATTTGACATTAAAATAGATAGATTTTTAAAAATAAATGATGAAAATTTACAGACAATTATAAACTCATTTGGCGGTATAAATTTAAATAATAAAAATGCATCTATTATAAATCATCCAGATACAGAAAAATTTATAGATAATAACAATAATATTATACCAATTATGGGAAATACTATTTCACAACTTCTTCTAAAAACATCCTCTGAAGATAATTTAGAAAAATTATATCAAGATAAATTAAATTTATTTTCAGAAATCATTCTGCAAATTATGGAAAAAATTAATAATAAAAATATTGATTCAATCTATAACAGTATAATAAATATAACAGATACAAATATTTCATTCTACGATTTTGAATATAGAAGGGATTTATATATTCAAATTAAAGATAATCACGGATATAAAATAAATAAAATTATTCCTCAGTATAAAAAAGATTTAGATAACAATCTTATTCCTAGAGATTTAACCACTAGTTTAATCCAAAATAATTTTAAATTTATAAAAAAATAAAAGAAGAAAGATAAAATTCTTTCTTCTTTTATTTTTATTCTTCTAAATTTTTTTCTGATAAAATTTTTCCATCAACATATACATCACCTATAATATTTTTACAATAAACTTCCCCAGTTATATCTAAATTTCCATGTACATCCTCACAATTAACTATATTAGCATTGACTGTTCCACATATATCATTTGCATAAACCTTATCTTCAGTAGTTACGTTTCCTATTATATCTTTACAACGAATTTCTTTATTTCCTACAACATTTCCGTATATGTTTGTAGATATAACATCTCCCTGAGAAACAACTGTCTGTCCAATATTTTCACAATATACATTTCCATGACTATGGACATTTTCAATAATATTTTTACATATTAAATTTCCCTGACATTCGACTTTATTTATTTTTTGATTAAATTCAATATTAAAACTAGAAATTCCATTTTCAGTACATTCATTGACATCTAATATAACATCACCTTTATAGACTACAAGACGAATAGTTTCATCATCATATTTAATTTTATTTAAAACAGAGTTCCATATCATTTTTAATTGTTTTATAACTTCTTCTTTTTTTATCTCTTTTTTATCATAAGAATCTAAAACAATTGCTTCTAAAACATTCATAAAAATCCCCTTTTTATATAATTAACTAGCATTTTTAGAATATAAAAATATATCTATAGTTATACCTATTTCTTCATTGCTTTTAATATTTATATCTCCATCATATTTATTAACAATTCTTTTAACTATAGATAACCCTAGTCCTGTCCCTCCCGACATTCTGCTTCTGCTTTTATCTACTGTATAAAATCTCTCAAAAATTCTTTTATGATGCTCTTTAGCTATACCTATCCCTGTGTCTGATATTATAAACCTTATTCCATTATCTTGTTGACTAATAATAATATTAATTAAACCATTATTTCTATTATATCTAATGCTATTTTCAATAAGATTTTTTATAAGTATAAATATATCTTCATAAATAGCGATTATATATCCTCCGCCTTTTATATCTACCTTAATATTTTTTTCTAAAATTTGAGGATACATGCTATTTAAAATATTGTCACAAATCTCTTTTATATCTATATCTATGTTTTTTAAAATTTTATCTATATTTTCTATCTTAGTTAAACTTAATATATCATTTATAATTATAGACATCCTTTCGGATTCTTTTTTTATCCTATTTAAATAATCAAAAATAGTGTCTTTGTTATAAACCATTCCTGTAAGTAATAATTCAGAAAAACCAAGAATAGAAGTTATAGGTGTCTTAAGTTCATGTGACGCATTGGCTATAAATTCATTTTTAAATGCCAATGATTTTTTTGACTGTGTAACATCTTCTATAAACACAAATACACCTTCATATTTTTTTTCTATATCTCTATCTTTAAAATAAGGGTGTATATATATAGACAAAATTTTTCCATTTACACTAGTTAAATCTAAATCATATCTATTCGAATTTTGATTTTTTATACATTCTTCTAAAATTAGTATAAATTTTTTTTCTTGTATAAAATATATTATATTTTTATTTATCAAATTTTGTTTTATATCTAAAAGAATTTTTCCAGAAAGATTTATATAAACAACTCGTTTATTTTTATTTATCTGTAAAAAACCTCCTGGTGTATTGTCCAAAATATAATGATATTTTTTATATCTTTGATTAATCCTAATAAATTTGCTCTTAATCTTACGCACCATATAGATAAAATAAGTCAAATCTTTATCATTAAATAAAAAATCTGACATTCTTTTATTACTATCAGGAATAAAAGAATTTAAAATACAGAGATCATTATCCATTTTTTTTCTAATAAAATATATAGAAATTCTATATATTAAATAAGAAAAAGCTATACAAAAAATCATACAAAAACAAAAAATAAATCCTAAAAAATATATAGAAAAACCATAATTAAATTTAACTCTATAAATATTATCGTTATATTTATAGGATAAATAACATTGATTATAACTATATTTTTTTATCCCCTTACCATATTTTATAGAAGAAATAAAATCAGAGCTATTTAAAATAGCTCTGTCATAATTATTATTTAAACTATATAAATAGTTTCCTTTAATATCTATTATATCAACTTCATCTATATCAAAAATAGCAGAAAGATATGAAGAAAATTCTTCTCCATATCTTTCTTCTTTTTCAATGAGAAATTTTTCTAAAAAAGAATAGTATTGATCTATTTTTTTATTATAAATATATGTATTCCCAATATATAATAAAAATGAAAAAGAAATAATTACAGTCATAAATGAAGATAAAAATATACTAATAAAAATATTTTTTTTCATAATTTATCCCCCAATAAATTTATATCCAACACCACGAATAGTTCCAATAAATTTTGGGCTATCGACATTATCCCCTAACTTTGTTCTAAGAGTTTTTACATGCATATCAAGAGTTCTTGTTTCCCCTACAAAATCATAGCCCCAAATAGATGATATTATTTCTTCTCTTGACAAAACTTTATTATAATTCTTCATTAAAAGTTCTAATAATTTAAATTCTTTAAGGGTTAATCTAACTATCTCTCCTAATTTTTCCACCTGTCTTGTATCTGAATCTAAAATTATATCCCCTATAGATATTCTCGAAATTATATGGATATTTTGAGATTTTCGTATACAAGCTCTAACTCTAGCTAAAAGCTCCAATATTCCAAAAGGTTTTGTTATATAATCATCTGCCCCTGTATCAAGTCCAACAACTTTATCCACTTCTTCTGATTTTGCTGTGATAATTATAACAGGTATATTCATTGTCATACTAGAAGATTTTAAAAATTTTAAGATTGTAATCCCATCCATTACAGGAAGCATTAAATCTAAAAGAATTAATGCTGGTTTATTTTTTTCTATATCTAAAAAAGCATCTCCACCGTTTTCAAAAAGTTTAACTTTATATCCATCATTTGTTAAACAACATCTTAAAATTTCTCTTATATTTTCTTCATCTTCTATAATATATATTAAATCTTCCAAAAAAAAACCTTCTTTAATATAAAATAATTGTTTTTTAAAGTATCTGTGTTTTTTTATGAAGACCAGTCGAATAAAATATAACCCATTCACATACGTTTACAGCATGGTCTCCTATTCTTTCTAGATATTTTGCAATCATCATAAGATCTATAGCCTGATCAGCCTTATCTTTATCCTTTGTAACAGTTTGAATCAATTCTTCTTTAACAACATCAAAAAGATCATCAACTTCATCATCTTTTTTTATTGTATTCGTAGCAAGATCTAAATCATTTTTTATATAAGCTTCTATACAAGATTTAACCATGCTTTTTGCTATATCTGCCATAGGTGATATGTTTTTTGCAAATGAAAGTTGCTCTTGGTCATTAAACCTTAAGGTTAGATCTGCTATATCTGCCGCTTGATCACCTATTCTTTCTAGATCTGTTATCATCTTTAAAGCAGTTGATATAACTCTTAAATCCCTAGCCACTGGTTGTTGTAGCATAAGCAGTTTTAAACATTTTTGCTCTATAACTTTTTCTAATTCATCTATATTTCTATCATTTGCTATAACAGATTTTGCCAGTTCTGGTCGATTTGTCAACAAGGCTTGTACAGAATCTGATATAGCTTGTTGCGCAAGTGCTCCCATCTCTATAAGTTTTATATTTAAATCTTCTAGTTCATCATCAAATCTTGATCTTGGGCTCATAGAATCATCCCCTTAAATATAAATATTTATTATCCAAATCTACCCGTTATATAATCTTCAGTTTTTTTATCTTTTGGCATAGAGAATATTTTTTCCGTCTCATCAAATTCTATCATATCTCCCATTAAAAAAAACGCTGTTCTATCGGATATTCTTGCAGCTTGTTGCATATTGTGTGTAACTATTACAACAGTATACTTTTTTCGTAAGTCGGACATAAGATCTTCAATTTTTATTGTGGATATAGGATCAAGAGCAGAAGTTGGTTCATCCATCAAAAGAACTTCTGGGTTTATCGCCAAAGCTCTTGCAATACACAATCGCTGTTGTTGTCCACCAGAAAGACTCAAAGCTGATTTTTTTAACCGATCCTTCATCTCTTCCCATAAAGCTGCTCCTTTTAAACTTTTTTCTACAATTTCATCAAATTTAACTTTTGTCTTAACCCCGTGAAGTTTTGGACCATAACAAATATTATCATATATACTCATAGGAAAAGGATTTGGTTTTTGAAAAACCATCCCGACCCTCTTTCTAAGAAGATAAACATCCACCTTAGGATCATATACATTTATATCATCAAAATAAACTTCTCCATCTATTTTAACATTATCCACAAGATCATTCATTCTATTTAAAGTTTTTAAAAATGTACTCTTACCACACCCTGATGGTCCAATAAGTGCTGTTATTTCATTTGGTCTAATCCCTAGATTTATACCCTTTAGAACATGATTGTCTCCATAATGAAGATGCAAATTTTTTGACTCCATTTTAAAACCATTCATTTTTAAATCCCCCACTATCTCTCTCTATTAAAACTTTTTGCAATAACTTTAGTAGTAATATTTACAACTAAAACTATTATAACTAAAATAGAAGCAATTGCAAAAGGAATTTCTAAAGATTCTCCTCTAATAGCATATTGATAAAGTTGAACTGTTAAACTTGCACCTGTACTTTTAACATGTTCAAACAACCCCGAAGGTAGGCTATATCCTAAACCTGCTGTAAATATAAGTGCTGCAGATTCTCCAACTATTCTTCCTATGCTAAGTATAATCGCCGTCAATATACCTGGAATAGCAGAGGGAACTAATATAGTCCTAATAATATGTAGTTTTGTCGCTCCCAAACCAAGAGCACCTTCTCTATACATATTAGGAACAGTTTTTAACGCTTCTTGTACCGTTCTGATTATAGTTGGAAGTATCATTATTGTTAATGTAAAAGCCCCTGATAATATAGAATATCCCAGTTTTAAACCGACTACAAAAAAAGCAAATCCAAAAAGACCATAAATAATAGAAGGAATTCCTGCCAATGTTTCTGTAGTAAACTCTATAATTTTAACAAGTTTATTTTTTCCAGCATATTCATTTAAATATATAGCAGAAAATATACCTATAGGTGTTGATATAACAAGAGTTATAACTATTATGTAGATTGTATTTATAATCATAGGTAGAATTCCAATTGTTCCATCTAGTTCACTAGGGGCTGTTATTAAAAAATTCCAAGATATGCTAGGTAACCCTTTATAAAAAACAAAAAATATTATAGATATCAAAACAGTAAATATAAATATTCCTGAAAGCCAGATTAATGATTTAATAAAAAAATCGAAAAATCTAAATTTTTTATTCATAATTATTACCTGCCCTCTTTAAAAATATATTTAATAAAATATTTAAAATTAAAATAAATATAAATAAAATCAGGCCTATTCCAAACAATACAGATCTATGAAAATCTCCTGCATATGACATTTCTAAAACAATTCCCGTAGTCATTAGACGAACACTATCAAAAAACTTAGGCATATTAACCACATTTCCAGCAACCATTATTACAGCCATAGTTTCTCCCACCGCTCTTCCAACCCCCAAAACAACCCCAGACATTATCCCTGATTTTGCTGAAGGGATTAAAACTTTAAAAATTGTTTGAATTGATGTGGCTCCAAGTCCCAAAGAAGATTCTTTTAAAGATAAAGAAACACTCCTTAAAGATGTATCTGTTATAGCTATAATAGTTGGAAGTATCATAATAGTTAAAATAACTATAGCAGAAAAGAGGTTACTTCCTACAGGAAGGTTAAATATATCTGCAACAACAGGAACAACTACAAGCATACCAACCAATCCAAAAACTACTGATGGTATTCCTGCTAAAAGCTCTACTGATGTTCTGAAAATTGGTTTTAACTTTTTAGGACATATCTGTGATATAAAAACCCCACCAAATACACCAAGAGGAACACCAACAATAACAGCTCCAAAAGTGGCTACTATTGATGATAATATCATAGGTAATATACCAAATTTAGGATTTGCCGACGTTGGCTCCCAAACAGTTCCAAATATAAACTCTATAAAACCAACTTCAAAAATGGCTGGTCCCCCAGATAAAACCATATATAAAGTTATAACAATTATTGATATCGTCGAAACTATAGCAGATAGAAAAAATATATGTTTAAATATTTTTTCTATCTTATCTTTTGATGTTTTCCCACTGTATAATGCAACTCCCATTATATTCACTCCATAAAATTATAATTTATAAAAAAATTAATTTACAGGTATAAATCCTTTTGTAGAAACAATTTTTTGTCCTTCAGTACTAATTATAAAGTTTATAAACGATTTAACCTTTTCAGAAGCATCTTTCTTTGTAACAACTATAAAAGGTCTTTGTATTTTATATTCTTTTTTATTAATAGTCTCTGTATTAGCTTCAACTCCATCAACCTTTAAGCCTTTAACTGTAGAATCAACATATCCAGTAGATATATATCCAATCGCACCTTTTGTATTTCCAACTTGTGTTTTTATTTGTCCTGTTTCATTTAATTCTATAGTATATTTAGTTTTTTCTTTTATATTTAAAGTGCTCTCAAATCCATCCCTAGTCCCTGAACCTGCTTCTCTTCCAATAACTACTATTTCTTGATCATCTCCGCCAATTTCTTTCCAATTTTTTATCTCTCCATTAAAAACTTTAATAAGATTATCAGTTGTTATATCAGATACACCATTGTCTTTATGAACAATTAAAGATATTCCATCTATAGCAATAATAGTTTCTACAAGACCCTTTGTTTTTTCATCGTCACTTAAAGGGCGACTTAAATTTCCTGCATCCGCTATACCTGATTCAACATTTTTGATAGCAGCCCCAGATCCACCACCCTGAACTTCAACACGAATATCAGAAGCATTTTTAGAAAAAGCCTCTGAAAATGCTTTTGACAAAGATTCTACTGAATTTGAACCAGAAACTTTTATAACGGTCTTTTCTATTTCAGATCCACCAGTGCATGACCCAAGAATTATTAATGTTAATATAGATACTATAGTAATTAAAATTTTATTCTTCATTTAAACCCCACCTATTATTATTTTTTAATTGTAAATTTAATAACATTTTAATATATAGTATTACTTTACATAACCATACTTATGTAATTAATATGTAAAGTCTATGTAAATATATTTTAAATAACAACAATATTACAAAATAAAAAGAACACTCTCTACACAAGCGTTCTTTTTATTTTATACTATTTTTTAAATTTCTTTTTTTTAAAATATTTTCTAATAAATATTATCCCTAAACAAGTAGAAACAGCAGCTATAATGCTAACAATAAAACTTATCACTCTTTTATTATCCCTTAAAGGAGTATTTATATTATTTTTATAACCAGAATTTATAATAGAAAGATTTTTTAAACTATTATTATCACTAAAATTTTCATAATCAGAAATATCTTGATCTCCTTTTAAATATAAATTATCAATTTCTACATCTTTATTATTATTGTTTTCATCCAATATAAAATTTGCTCCAGAAATATTGTCATTATTTTTATCACCTATTAAATCATCTCTATCTTGTTGATTTAATTTATTTTTACCAATAATTATATCATCTCCTAAAGGTTTACTCTTTAAAATCATCTCTATAATTTGATTTGGTTTATCTATTTTAAAATGATAATCTCTAAATATTGTATCATACCCATGACCAGGAGCCAAATCTCTTAAATAATAATCACCTTCTGGTATATTATCAAAAGAAAAATTTCCATTAGAATCAACTGTTACACTAGATATATGAATACTTCTATTATTGGCTTTATCAATATATTTATATAATCCTATAACTCCTCCAGAAATACCTAGAGATTCATTATCCGCACTAATATTTTTTCCAATAACTCTACCTATAATATCTTTAGATGATATATTTCCTATATCAGTATAACCACCATCTTTTCTAACCTGAATTTGTTTATCAGAATGAGAAAAATTATTGGAAACACCCTCAGTTTTAACTATATAATCTCCATATGGAATATTTAAAAATTCAAAAGATCCATCATCCAAGGTTATTTTAGTTTCAACAGGTTTCACCATATTGCTCTTTTTATATAAAGAAACTCTTGCCCCACCGATAGATTTTCCAAAATGATCTGTAATATTTCCTATAACAGTACTCCGTTTAGCTAAATTTTCAAATATAATATTTGTTGTTCGATTTGATTCTACAGAAATTTTCTTTTTAGATGTACTAGAATATCTATCTTCAATATCAACCTGTTTAATTGTATACTCTCCAACAGGGATATCGGTAAAATATATCGCACCATCATCTCCAGTTGTATGCTCTTTTCTTATTTCATTTCCTTCTAAAACAAATTTAAATCCTTTTGTTATATTATCTTCAGCATTAACAAAAACTCTAACTATCCCCATTCTTCTAGATGATATTACAGGTTTTGTTTCATCTGATTTTACTACTATATTTTCCATATTATCATAATCTGATTCTATATTTGATGTTGCATTAGCTGGGAGAGCCAATGCAGTACAAACTAAAAAAGAAAAAACTAAACTTATAGCTTTTTTTGATTTATTGGTAAAAATCATAAATTTCTCCTTTAAAAAACTTTTTAAATAAATAATGAATATATAAAATTAATTCAATGGGATTTTTTTCCATATTTATATATTCGTATTAAATTATAATTTATTTAACAATTTTTACCATATTTTTTTATTTAGATAATTTATTTTTAATATAATTATTTATTCCTCTAGACGGACTATACCTAGGATAAATTTTTTTGAATTTTTCTTCAACCTCATTAAAGTTTTCACCATCTAAAAAACCCATCTCAACTAAAAATAATAAAGCAATACTAGAAGATCTAGAGATTCCATAATTACAATGTATCATTAATTTAAATTTCCCAAAATTTTCTTTTAAAAATTTAATGGAATAATTAATAATAAAATCCCAATAACTTTCCTCAAAATCACCATCAAGAATATTTAATATCAACCTATTATCTCTATGTGCATAAAAATATTCTGGGTGACTTTCATCTATCTCATTAATATCTCCAATCGCTTGTTTATGATATGGATATTTACAAGCTTGTAAAACCACCCAACCATCTCTTCCTTTAACAAGTTTTTCATAATCATCTTGACTTCCTAGATACACACTATCATATATTTCAACCATTTTATCTCCTTTAAAAAATCTTATAAAAAAAGATAGCGATATTAAACACTATCTTTTTTATATTTATTATTTTTATTATTTTGGTATTAATTCAGAATCTTGATCATCATTTATATTATTTAACTTTGGAAGAAGCCCCATTTCCAAACCAGAAATATCCCAAATATTAACCGTATCCCAACCTAATAAATTAGAATAAAAATTACTAGTTGAAGAGACTAAATAATCAACCTGTTCTATTTTGCCATCAGCAATATTACTATCTCCCTCAGCTTTTTCTAATTCATAATTATTTTTAAATTTATCTATATTAGCAATTCCATATATTTTTCCTCCGCTAGAACGTCCAGAAAAGAAATTATTTTCAATCAAATCCATATCCGCAAAATTTCCATTTCCAATAAGCCCTCCAGCAATAAAAACACTAGTTATATTAGATGATGAATATGAATTTGTTATAGATCCACTGTTAATTCCAACAAGACCGCCTGCAAATGTATTCGTAAATCCACCTACAATACTAGTCCCAGAGGTATAACTGTTAGTTATAGTGCCCCCAATTTTTGTCCCAACTAATCCCCCGACAGAGCTTCCATTTCCAAATACACTTCCAGATTTTACACTAGAGTTTGATATAACACTATTTGTATCATTCCCTAAAATACTTCCAACAGAGCTATTAAAAGATGTAGAACTAACATTTGATCTTAAAATATAAATGTTATTAAAATTAGAATTTTTTCCATCCATACCAATAAATCCAATATTAATATCTTTTGTAGAAGATATCTGTGCAGCAGTAATTTTTATATTAGAAAATGTAGCTCCATCAATGTTTTTTATCAAAGGCTTATTCATACCATTAATAGTATGATTTCCTCCATTTATTTTCCCATAAAAATTTTCTATATAATAATCTTCTTTAACATCAATCCCTACAAAATCAATATCTGAAATTATTTTAAAATCTCCAGAAGGATCAGCATTTAAATATTCTACAAATTCCTCTCCTGTACTTATTTCATATGATATATCAGGTTTTTCATCCTCTGAAAATATATTAGATGCAAAATCTCCTGTATAAGATTTTATATCCTTAAAAATTCCAGATTTTAATTTTTTAACATTTTTAAAATCTGAAGATATTATTGCTCTATTATATAAATCTTTGAAATCAGATTTTAATTTTTCTAGGTTTATACCAGCAATCTCTTCTGAAGACATTTTAGATTTTATATATTTAAAAATATCTTTTTTATAACTATCAAATGTAAGAGATTCATCCTCAAATACTCCACGAAGAGCCTCTAAATCATTTTTATAACCCTTAGAATCATCAATATAAGATTTCATACCTTCAAAACCTTTAAACCCTAATATTTCAAAAGACATTCTTTGTATATCAGCAATATTTGAGTCTCCTAAAATATCAAAACCTTGGAAAAAAGAAACTTCTTCTAAACTAATTCCATCACCATCAAAAATTTCTTTGGTGTCTTTTCTAAATCCAATTTTATTATTAATTAAATCATCAATAGTAGATATATTCATCTTCAAAATTTCTTCTGTTGTTAGAATATCAAACTTATCTGTAGTTTCATTGTATTTAACCATAATACTAGATTGTTGTTCTTCTGTTAGTGATAAAACAACATCAGCTTCTATAATATCACTTATATATAAAGAAGTAATTGCTTTTTTATAAAAATTCTCTATATCTTTTTTACTATTAAAAATATTATATGTTGAATTTGTATATGTATCTGAGATATTTTTATATCCTATTCCAAAATTAAATCCTAGCATAGGATCTGTCCCTACATGTTTTAAAAATCCATCAGTTAAGCTATTAGGAGATATATCTCCTCTAAATGATTCTAGTCCGAAAAAAAGTTTATCAGATTGAAGCTTTCCAACAATAGATGTGAAATCCATATATCCATCAACACCATCAAGTAGATAATCATCTATAAAATAAGCTTTATCATTATCTATAAAGTTGGAGACACTATTTTTATTAGAAAAAATATTTCCTGTAGCTGATAAAAATTGATTTGCAAAAGCATTGCTACTATCTGTAGAATCTATCCATTCTCCACCGCCAATTTTAAGAGTATCAAAAATCACATTTCTAGTTTCTAAAAAGCTATCAACAATACTTGGATCAATTCTAGTTAAAGTGTCATAATAAGATTTAATACTATTGGCGATAAAATCAACTTTATCCTTTTTATTCTCAATAGAAAAATCATTATATACAGATAAATCTCCAAATATAATAGATCCAACAGAAGAAACTATATACATATCTTCCCCAATATAACTTAAAGCAGGAAGAACCCACTCTCCATTTGGTGCAGATTTATTTGATTTTATCAAATCCCATGCAGTATAAGAAATATCAGGATGATTATTTAAAGAAACTTCTTTTATCATACCTTTAAAATTAGTAGAAAACCAGTTGCTATAATTTTTTTCTCCAGCTATAACTGTTATAGCATTTTCAACAAATGAAGAAATATTAGGGCTTGCTAAAATAGATGATAATTTTGATTTAAACATATCAGAGGTATTAGTTGATATAACAAGATCCCTAGTTTCAAGATTAATATCATCAAAAAGACCTACAACATCTGAGAAATAACTTCCATATGAAAAGGTAGAAGGATAATACATTATAATATCAGAAAGAGAGGTTCCTTCTATCTCAAATCCATACCATCTAGATATATAAGACTGTGCAAAAATAATTTTAATTAAATCTTGTTTAATCTGTGATAGAACAAAAGATCTATTTTTATCGCCAATATGCTCTATATTAAATTTTGGATTATTAGAAATTATATTAGATATAGCTAATATCCCATCTGACTTAAGTTTGTTGAAACTATCTTCCAAAAGATAGTTATCAATCTCTTTTACAATATGATTTCCATTTATATCAATATACTCAACTGGACTAGTATATTCTCCACCAACTAACTGTAGAATATCTTTATAGTCAAGGCTACTAATTTCATTATAGATTTGATTAATTAATCCAGAATCAGAATCTAAAGCAAAATTTTTATAATTATAAACTAGCTCTGTTCCCTGAATTTTATATTCAATAATCCCATGGTCTTTTAAAGAAGGATTAATTATATCATATATCTTCATTGTTCCATCTTGAAAAACAACGTTTATAGAATTTAAAGAATCAAAATTTTCTTTAGATAAAGAGGTTATAATTTTTCCATCTTTTAAAGGAATAATTTCAGTAATATATTTTTGTAATAAAATATTATTACTATCAAGAGTATTTGCGTATTTTACAATATATTCAGATTCATAAAACGGCATAAGTTTAGTTATATTAGAATAACCAACCATATGACTTCCTTTAAATATATCTAACTCTTCTAGTCTATTCATATTTGGGATATAGGCTATATCAGAATTTATATCTTTATTTAAAGGAAAATCAACTTCAAGTTTTTCATGTCGAACTAGATCATCATCATAATAAACTATATCTTCTATATCAAAAATAATAGAAAGCTTCTCATCATTCCATTTATATGATTTTATGCCTAAATTTAAAGTAGGTGTAGTTTCACTTTTGACACGGCCAACAAGAGACGATAGATCTATCTCTTCTTGATCTTTATTGAAATAAGATTGATCAATCAAATTCCATTTTCCATTTAAATCTTCTTTAAATATCTCTACAGATTCGATATCTCTAACTTCAAAAACTCTTTTACTAACTAAAACTTTAGTCAATGGAATAGCTTCTTTTATGGATTTATTTTGATCACCAGTTATATCGTTAAGGTTATTAAAATCTCTGTCTTGTTCTATATATCCACTTATATAGTACTCTCTATTTACAGGAAGTTTAAAAGAATGTGTAAATATACCATCTTCAGAAAAATTATTTATAGAAATTTGATCTAATTGATCTCCATAGATATCAGTAATAATAATACTTCCGTTAACAAAAGCTTTATCAAAATCATCTATATCAACTGAAATATCTAATCTACCTTCTTCGCCATTATCTATATACGAAAAATCTCTAATAGAAATATCATCCTTAAGAGTTTCTACTGATACAGATGAATTTACGCTAATTCGTTTGCCATCTTGTAAAATTAGCTGAGTTATATGATATTCTTGAAATTTTGACAAAGAAGATGCGTCTAATAAAATTTTATATTTATTTATATAAGAATTCTGTGTAGATTCAACCTGTATTTTGCTAAATATGTTTCTCTCCACACCATTTATAACAACAGATTCTGCAAGGGTATCAACAGTACTCTCAACTGTAAATTCAATTTCAAAAGAAGAAGATTTTTCAAGATAATGAGCAATCTCGCCATCTTTTAAACCTGATATATCAGATATATCAAAAACATCATCCACTGCAACTATATAAACATCAACAGTAAGACTAGTTTTATTTCCATGAGAATCTACAACAGATAAACCAACTTTATATTTTCCGGGTCTATTTAAATTTAATCCGCCATCTGATGATATAAATATTTTATCTGATATATCTCCATCTTCTTTATCAAAAGCAGATAAATAATCAATAATATCAAATTTTTCTCTTTGATTTATATAAATATCCTTATCTTGTTTAATAACAGGGTTTTCACCAGTTGTTAGAAGGAGGTTATAAGTAATTTCTGTTGTATATCCTCTAGAATTCACAACTCGGAAAGTAAAATAATATTCTCCAGATTTACTCCCATTAAAATTAGTAGATATAACCTCGACTTTAGAAGTTATATCTCCGTCTATAGCATCAAAAGAAGATATATTCATATCTAAAATAGGATTTATATCCGTTCCAATTATTGAAACAATATTTCTACCTGTTATAGTTGCAAATCTATCGGAAACACCAGTATCTGGATTTTTCTCATTAGTTGTGGTTTGTGAGCTACTACTTCCAATATTTAAAAGTCCATCAAAATTTGAAGAGCTACTACTTAAATTTATACTACTACTTGAAAGTTCTCCTAATAAATCATCTAAAGGTATAGCGCTTCCACTATTTATAACTGGACGAGATAAATTTTCATCAATTGTATCCTTATCTTTTCTAAGATGATGATCTTGATCATAAGACATAGTCTTTACAGCCCCACCAGTTATAAGACATGCACAACAAAGAACACTAATAATCCCTTTATTAGCAGTTATAATTCCTTTTAAGTTTAAAGCTTTTCCATTTTTATGAGAAATGTTTTTATTTTTATAATCTTTCTCATTATTAAAATTACTATTCAAGAATAAACCCTCCTAAAAATAAACAAATAAAATAATAAAAATTCAAATCAATTAATAACCACTATACTAATGCTATTTTACATACATTATATATAAAAATCAACATAAAATAAACCAAAAAAATTTACAATATTATAACAAAATAAATATATTTTTTAATAATATTTATTTTTATATTTTGTTAATAATTATACAAAAAAGCACACATGAAAAATGTGTGCTTTCGTAAAAAACAATTATAATTTCGTTAACCATCTATATATATAAATTATAACTAAAATACTTCTTTTAATATAGAAGCTATATCAAGTTTTTTAATTAGTCTATATAAAATTCTAGAAATTATTATATAAATAGAAATAAAGAATAATATTATCCCTAGATGTATAAAAATATTAAAATCATTAGGTGGTATAACAATAGATCTTTTTATAGTTGCATTCACCTGTATTGTATATATCATAAATGTAATAAATGTGGATATAACCACGCTTATTATAACATCTATAAGATATGTAGAAACTATATTTTTATATATACTTCTGTCTTTATATCCCAAAGAGAATAAGACAGCTATTTTATTTTTATTTGAATATATATTAGTATTAACTATAAATATTATTATACATATAAATATAAATATATTTAGCAATGCAGTTATAATAGCTATAACTCCATACCTATCAGATCTAGACTTAAATCCATCAACAAGAGCCTCTTTATTTTCTATAAAAGCAATTTGTTTTTCATTATTATCAACGATATACTGTTCAGAATCTAAAGTATATTCAGCATTATATGCCTGTTTATCAAGTCCAAGATAATTATTTAATCTTTCCTTAGATATATAAGCAAAATTGTGCCAAGGTATTGTATTTATTCCTCTAACTACTTCTGTTTGATAAAATTTTGTAACTGGATTATAGAAATTAATTTCATCTCCAATGGATATATTATATTTTTTAGAAAGAGATTTATTTATAACCAAACCCTCATCAATTAAATGATTTAAACTACTTCCCTTTTCATCTACAAGATTTACATATTCTGTTTCAAAATCTATTCCAAAGATTTGAATCTTAGATTTATCTTGATCTTCCATATTCGTGCGTAAACTAACAAAAGTATTGTTTTTTCCTTCTGGATAAAGTCGTTCATAATATACAGCGTTGTTATATGTTAAAGAAACGCTTCCGATATCATTAGAGAGTTTGTTATATGTATTAATAAACAAAGCTGAAAGAGTTGTTGCGATAGTTAATACGATAACTAGAAATATGACTATATATTTATTGACTGTCAGATATTCCATAACCCTTAGTTTAACTATTCCATTTTTAAAAGACGGAAGTTTTATAAGATTATTGCTTTTTTTAGAATTTCTAATAATATCAACTATCTGCATATTATTAGCTCTATATATACTTATAATAGAAATTACAGATATAAAAATTAAAAGAGCTAATAATATTAAAGGAATTATCCAAATAATAGAAAAAGACAAGTTGATAAAATAAATAGAACTAAACAAACTATTTATAAACGGAATAATGAAATATATATAAACAAAACTAGCTGCTATAGCGCCTGATAAAAATGTAAATATAACTGATAAGAAAAGTTTCATTCCAACATGTCCATTTTTATATCCTAAAGAATATAAAACTCCAAAAACTTTCCTATTTATATTTGTTACATAAGTTATATATAAAAATAAAGAAAAAATCATAGCAAGAATAGATGCTATAAAAATATAAGTTAAAATATTTATAATCTGTGTAAATTCATCGACATAATGGGTTATTCTTACATTTTCATTTGTCATCTGAAACATATAAAGACCATCACTTATACCAGCTATCTTTTGACTTAATTTAACTTCAGTTGGTATATTGGGATTATTATCAATCTCTTCTTCTGTAGATGTGAATTTAGATATCTCTTCTTTTATTTCACTAGATTTAAGATCACTTTTCCCAGCAACATAATAAACATCAGTTTCTAAAACCCCTTGATAAACTATAATAGGAACAGACATATAATCAATACTAGTTATAGGAACCATTCCATCTGCTATAGGAGTTGAATAGTTGGGAAGTAGAACAATTCCAGAAATAGTATAGATAAAATTATCAATCTCCATCTTATCTCCAACAGACAACTTTTCACTTGATGCATATAAACTATTTATAGCAATCTCGCTGGAAGAGGAAGGAAGTTTTCCTTGCTGGATATATGGCTTATTTATATCCCCACTAATATCTTCAAAAAGATGGTATTTAACATTATCTTTTAAAATTTCTTTAAATGGGATTCTTTCAATTTTTATGCCTCTTTCATTAAGAATTTCTATATCATCATTGTTCAATGGATTTCCATATAACTCTAAGTAGCTAAAATTTTCTAAATTAGAGTCAGAATAAATTTTATTTATATTTACATTAAAGTTTATAAACTGTCCTATAGAAAAAACTATAACTAAAGATATAAAAACAAGAATAGCAATTATAATTCTTAGAAAATTACATTTATTAATGATTTTATTGTTTATCATCAAGAATTACCCCATCCTTATATCTAATAACACTCTCAAATAATTTAACTTGATCCAAGTCATGAGTAACAGATATTAAATTATATCCATATTCTTTTTGCAGAGAAAATAAAAGCTCCATAACTTCTTTACTAGTTTTTTCGTCCAATGCCCCTGTAGGTTCATCTGCAAGAAGGATAGACGGTCTTTTAATCAAAGCCCTAACAATAGCGACTCTTTGTTTTTGTCCACCAGATATTTGGTTTGGTCTTTTATCTAAAACACCAACAATATCTAATTTTTTCACAAGTTTGTCAAAAAATTCCATATCCGGTTTTCCATGGACTCCTAAAAGTATATTTTCCCTACAATCTAAAGAATCTATAAGATTATAAGATTGAAATATATATCCTATATTATCTCTTATAAAATCTCTCTGTTTTTTTGAAGAAAAATCAGACACACAAACATTATCAAAAAAAATTTTTCCTGAATTTGGTTTAGACAAAAGTCCAATCAAATCTAAAAATGTCGTTTTTCCAGAACCTGAAGCACCCGTTATAACTGTAGTTTTTCCTATAAACTTATAGTTAATTTTATTTACAACCACTAGCGTCTTGTCAAAAGATTTAAACTCTTTAACAAGATTTTCAACTCTTATTTCCAAAAGAACACTTCCTTAAAACTATTTTTATTAAACATAAGTTAAAATAATAACACATATTATTATCTTTATATACATTTATATCGTGAACTATATTAAATTTTTAATATAATATAGAGTATAGTAGATAATTATGATATAATTATCTACTATTAAGGAGGTTTATATATGGAAATAAAAGAATCTGGCGAAAATTATCTAGAAACTATACTAAATTTAGAGAAGAAAAACAAAGTTGTTAGATCTGTAGATATCTCCAAAGAACTTTCTGTATCTAAGCCAAGTGTTAGCAGAGCTATGAATGTTTTAAAAAAAGCTGGATATATACAACAAGAAACATATAGCAATATTTATCTAACAGAAAAAGGTCGAGAAAAAGCTACAGAAGTTTACAAAAGGCATGTTTTAATAACTCAATTTTTAGAAGAAGTTTTAAAAGTTCCAAAACCAATTTCAGAAAATGACGCTTGTAGAATAGAACACGTTATAAGTAGCGAAACTTTAGAAGCTATGGAACGTTTAATTAAAAAAAATGATATTTAGCAATATTTTTTTAACAATGATTTTACAGTTTGTTCATAATCAGTTAAATTAAAATCTATTGTTTTATAATAGAATTATTACATCGTCGATTTTAAACGACAGATACGGTTATTTTTTTTGGATATATAGTTGTATATATTGACTTTAAAGTAGTTAACTTTAGCTAACTTTTTGTTTGTATTATACAAAGTATACCCATCTATCTAAATTTTTAAATTTGAAAGGAAGATTTTTATGAAAAAATATACTTGTACTATTTGCGGATATGTAAGCGAAGGTTCTATTCCTGCTTCTTGCCCACAATGTAAGGCTCCTGCAAACAAATTCAAAGAGCAAACTGGAGACTTATCTTGGGCTGCAGAACATGTTATAGGTGTTGCTAAAGGTGTAGACAAAGAAATTATTGAAGGTTTAGAGATGAACTTTACAGGTGAGTGTACAGAAGTTGGTATGTACCTTGCAATGTCAAGACAAGCTTCTAGAGAAGGTTATCCTGAAATAGCTGAAGCTTATAAAACAGCTGCTTTCGAAGAAGCAGAACATGCTTCAAAATTTGCAGAACTACTAGGAGATGTTGTTACAACTTCTACAAAGAAAAACCTAGAACTAAGAGTTGCTGCTGAAAACGGCGCTTGTGAAGGAAAATTCTTACTTGCTAAAAGAGCTAAAGAATTAAATTTAGACGCTATACATGATACTGTTCATGAAATGGCTAAAGATGAAGCTAGACATGGTCAAGCTTTTGAAGGTTTATTAAATAGATATTTTTCTAAATAATTAACTATATACTTAAAATAAAATATCCGCTATGATTTATTCATAGCGGATATTTTATTTGTAATCTCTATAAATTCATCTATAGACAATCTTTCTCCTCTTATATTTTTATCTATATTAAAACTTTCTAAAATTTCATAAATTTGGCTTTTTTCTATATTAAACTTAGATGATAAAGCATTTGCAAAGCTTTTTCTTCTTTGCAAAAAACTAAATTTAACAATCTTAAATAAAAGCTTTTCATCAGAGCAGGTATATTTATTTTTATTCTTCATATCAAAATATATAACACAACTATCAACTTTAGGAGAAGGACAAAAACTAGATTTAGATACCTTTAATAATACTTTTGGTATAGAAAAATAATTTACAAGAAAACTAATAGCTCCCGCAGTTTTAGATCCAACCTTAGAACAAAGTCTATCCCCTACCTCTTTTTGAACCATAAAAGTTAGTGATGAAACACCAAAATCTTTTTCTAAAAAACTAGTTATTATATCACTGGTTAGATAATAAGGAATATTTGCACAAACTTTAACTTCTTTACAATCACTAAAATGTATATCTATAATTTTTTTTATATCCACCTTTAAAAAATCATCATTAATAATATGTATATTATCCAGTCCATCTAAACTTTCTCCTAATATTGGAATAAGCCTAGAATCTATTTCAATAGCCACAACTTTTTTTGCAGCCTTACAAAGCTCTCTAGTAAGAACCCCGACCCCTGTTCCAATTTCAACGACACCACAATCTTTATCAATTTTAGAAAGTTCGACCATTTTTGGACATATATGAGGGCTAGTAATAAAATTTTGTCCCAAATTTTTATGGAAAGAAACACCGTATTTATTCATAATATCTTTAATATTTTTGATACTATATAAATTATTATACATTTATCCCCCTATTTGTCTCCATTTTTTAACAAAAGAAATAAGGATAATTAGATTTATCTAATTATCCTTACCATTCAAAAATGACGGTTTAGTTATCTTTCATTCTTGCAAAACAATCGCTACAGTAAACTGGACGATCATTGCTAGGTTTAAAAGGAACTTTAGCATTCGCTCCACATGAAGCACATTGTGTTGAATGTAGTTCTCTTTCGCCTCTCAAAGAGTTTTTTCTTGAATCTCTACAAACTTTACATCTTTGAGGTTCATTTGTGAAACCTTTTTCAGAATAGAATTCTTGTTCTCCAACAGTAAATACGAAAGAACTGTGACAATCTCTACACTCTAAATTTTTGTCTTGAAACATAATAAATACCTCGCTTAGGAAAAAATTTGCCCACTCCGGACTTGCACCGACACCTTTGAAAAACAACGCTCTCACTTTTAAGCTACTGGGCCATAAAATTTATTTAAATTTAAATAAATGTTATATTTACTATATTTGTATTATACATATACTTCGGCATAAAGTCAACATATATAAATAGAAATTACATAATATAAAAAATTTTTAAAACATGTTGTGAAAAAGTCGATTATAATATATATTAATAAACATATAATTAAATAATTACAAATAATAAATTTAATAATTTATTATTATATCATAAATGTACCTAAAATTTATTAACATAAGGAGATTAAAACTATTAACAATTTAAAAAAAAATAATAAAAAAAAATTTATATCTATTATCATTATTATTACAATATTTATATTTATATGCATTGGAGGATTTTTTCTTTATGCATCAGACTATTATCGTATAAGTTATGATATTAATAATTTTTTAAGTATTGAAAATAGAGAGGATAGGATCAGCCAACTTGATAACCTTATAGTAATACACCCTGAGGATGATAACATAACCAACAAAGGGTTTATATTCTATCCTGGTGGAAAAGTAGAAGATATGGCATACCTCCCTCTTATGGAAAAATTAGCTAAACAAGGAATAACTACTGTTTTAATTAAAATGCCATTTAATTTAGCTGTTTTTAATATAAATGCCGCCGATAAAGTATATCAAAAATTTTCAAATATTACTAGTTGGTATATAGGAGGCCACTCTCTAGGGGGAGCTATGGCTAGTAGTTATATCTCTAAAAACCCAGATAAATTGAACGGAATAGTTTTAATGGGGGCATACCCATTATCTAATAACGATATTCCTATGATTAATATTTACGGTAGCGAAGATAATATTATAAATAAAAAAAACCTTGAATTATCTAAGAATAAAATAGAAATTCTAGGTGGAAATCATGGATATTTTGGAAATTATGGAGAACAAAAAGGAGATGGAAAAGCCAGTATATCAAGAGAAGAACAACAGGATAAAACAGTATCATTAATTATTCAATTTATTAACGATACCCAAAACAATAACATAGATTGACAAATGTCGATATATATTATATAATAATTATAAAATTAAAAATATCTGAGGTGATATACTATTCCTAAATATAAAGAGATGACTAAGATATTTAAAGGTCTCTGTGATGAAAATCGATTATTAATTCTAGATATTTTAAAAATACAAGAAAAGTGTGCTTGCCATCTTCTAGAAGAACTTGATATAACTCAATCTACTCTATCTCATCATCTAAAAATACTCTGTGATTCTGGATTAATTCAAGCTAGAAAGGACGGAAAATGGACATATTATTCTATATGTCCTGACGGAGTTTTAATAGGATGCAAAATTTTAAAATCATATATATACAAACAAGAATCTAGATAAACCATCATTTTTTATGATGGTATTATTTAAAAAGTATAGATTCATACATGTACATGAATCCATTCAATTAAAAAGGAGATGTAATATGGAATATATTAAAAATATTAGTGTTTTTGTGCAAGAACAACTACTTGGTATGAAATGGTTAAACGTTTTTATACAAAATATTTTAAAATTTATAGGAATAGAAATTACTACATGGTATGGAGGAGTTATAGAGTTTTTTATATTCGATACTATAAAGATATTTATTTTATTATTTTTTACAGTAGGAATTATATTTTATATTCAAAGCTATTTTCCTCCAGAGAGAACAAATAAAATATTAGGTAGATTTAAAGGAATAGGCGGTAATATTATTTCAGCGCTATTAGGTACAATAACTCCTTTTTGTTCCTGCTCATCCATACCAATATTTATGGGATTTACAAAATCTGGACTACCTATAGGAATGACATTTTCATTTCTTATCTCTTCCCCACTAGTGGATTTAGGATCTCTTATTTTATTAACTAGTATCTTTGGTTGGAACATAGCAATTATATATATTATTTTAGGGCTAATTTTAGCAGTTTTTGGAGGATTTATTATACAAAAATTAGGTATGGAAAAATATATACAAAATTTTAATAATAAAGAAATACTGATTCATACACAATCTACAGATATAACCCAAAAAGATAGATTTAAATATTCTTTATCAGAAGTTAAAACAGCTATAAAAAGAGTTACTCCTTATATATTAATAGGTGTTGGTATTGGTGCTTTTATACATAATATAATTCCAATTGAATTTATCGAAAATATATTAGGAAAAGAAAATATTTTTTCTGTAATAATAGCAACAATAGTTGGAGTTCCTATATACACAGATCTATTTGGTGCAATTCCAGTTGCAGAATCTCTACTTGTAAAAGGAGCTGGATTAGGAACTGTCTTATCATTTATGATGGGAGTTACAGCTTTGTCTATCCCCTCTATAATCATGTTAAAAAAAGTTATGAAACCAAAACTTCTCCTAACATTTATTAGCATAGTAATATTCGGAATTATAGCTATTGGATATCTATTTAACGGAATACAATTCTTATTTATTTAAATTATAAAAAGAGTTTCCTATTTAATAATAGGAAACTCTTTTTATAGAAAAGGAATATATCTATGGTGTGAGAATTTATAACAACTATTTTGAAAAGAACTATAATTTGCACCACTATTTTTATTATGATTAATAGTTTGAGATTTATAAAACAATTCATTGTCCGATGGAAAAAAATTCTTTTCTGCAACAATTCTATATTTTTTTTCACATCCATTATATGGTATATTAAATTTATAAAATCCATCTTTATTTGATATAGTTTCTGATATTTTATTTAGTTTAATTTTTCCAAATTCACAAAAAGAAATTTTGTATATCTTTATAAGTATACCATTAAGTGTTGTGTTTTTACAATCTTTTATATATCCACATACTGTAATATAAGTATTTTCTTCCATAATTATATTAGCTTTTATTGGATTTTCTTTACCATCTATAGTTATATTAATTATATTTTTATAATTTTCTGGAGATTTCGTATAAAAATTCTGATTCATACCTAAAAACCTTTCATAATTTAAATAAATTTAGTTATATTAAACAAATTTATAAATAAAATAAAAAATAAATTGTATTTGATTTATTTTTATTAATATGTTATACATAATTTACATTCTAATAATATATAAATTTTTTATTTATATATTATTAATATAAAATTTAGGAGGTATATAATGAAAAGAGGAATAAGAATTATGTGTTTTTTAATTACATCAACAATAATAATGTCTGCATGTGGAACAGGTGGCGGTACATCCACCTCATCAAATTCTAGTAGCCCTTCTTCAGAATCATCCTCTACAACAAATTCAAATTCTAAAAATATTGTAGGAATAATAGGGGCAATGGAAGAAGAAGTCGAACTTTTAAAGAATCAAATGGATATAAAAAAAGAAACAAGTTTAGCAGGAATGACCTTTTATGAAGGAGTGCTAAGTTCTAAAAATATAGTATTAGTTCGATCTGGGATAGGAAAAGTTAATGCTGCAAGTTGTGCACAAATTTTAATAACAAAATTTGGTGTTACAAACCTTATAAATTCTGGAGTTTCTGGAAGTATGAATCCAGATCTAAATCAAGGAGATATAGTTATATCTACCGATACTGTTCAACATGATTTTGACGAAACAGCGTTAGGAAAGCCAGTTGGAGAAATTTCTAGATTAGATATAACATATTTTAAATCTGATGAAAAACTTATAGCTGCTGCCGAAAAAGCAGGAGAATCATTAAATAATATTAAAGTTGTAAAAGGACGTATAGCTTCTGGAGATCAATTTATTGCTGGTGGTGATAGATATCAAAATATTAAAACAAATTTCAATCCACAAGCCGTTGAGATGGAAGGAGCAGCAATTGGTCATGTTGCTTATCTAAATAAAATCCCTTATGTTGTTATTCGATCTATTTCTGATAAAGCTGATGGAGAAGCGCCTATGTCTTTTGAAGAATTTGTAAAGATAGCATCTAAAAATGCTTCTGATATGATAGAAAAGTTATTATTAAATTTAAAATAATAATTTTTCAAATATTACTTTAAAATAATAGGTTGAATCTGCTTATGATTTAAAGCATATTTAAGGGTCTCTGGGATTTTAGAAAAATCTCCAACTATAGACCTAGGTTTTTTTTCAGAATCATCTTGATTCATAGGGACAAAATAATAATTTTTATAGTTCATAAGCATTCCAATATTTTTTGAGGCACCACTAAGTGCATCATTAGTTGAGACTAATATTACCACTGGGTTAGAATTTCTAAGATGTGATTTCACAGCAAGCGTTACAGGAGTATCAACTATAGAATAGGTTAATTTTCCTAAAGTATTTCCTGTACAGGGGGCAACAATCATTATATCAAACATTTTTTGTGGTCCTATTGGCTCTGCAGATTGAATAGTATGTATTATTTTCTTTTGTGTAATATCCTCAATCTGTCTAATAAATTCTTTAGACTTTCCAAATCTAGTGTCAATTTCATAAGCATTATATGACATTATAGCCGTTACATCATACCCTAAATTAACCAATTCTTTTATAGATTGTATAGATATATCAAATGTACAGAATGATCCTGTTAAAGCGTACCCAATCTTAATCATATATTTCCTCCTATTTGTAAATTTTTTTCAACAACTTCTAAAATATATTCTGTTGCAGATAGGGGGGATATTTTTCCTGGAAGTCCTCCCGCCCAGATAACTTTTTTATTTATTTGTTTTGCAAAATCAAAATCAACTCCACCAGGCTTTGAAGCAAGATCAATAATTAAACAATCTTTTTTTAATAATGAAAGAATATTTTTATCAAATATCATAGATGGTATAGTGTTAAATATAATATCTATATCTTGAAGGATATTCATTTTAGCAATATTTTTAATATGTATTGACGCTCCACCATTGGCCTCTGCCCAAACTCTCTGCTCTTCTGATCTTGCAGCTATCGTTATATCTACATTAAACCCTTTTAAATGATTTAACAAAACTTTGCTTATTCTTCCAAAACCTGTTATTAAAATTTTTGATTTATATAAAGTTTTTAGTGTATTTTCTATAGCTAATTTTATAGCTCCTTCAGAAGTTGCTATAGCGTTTAATATAGTTAATTTTTCATCTGTAAAATAATCATAAAATTTTATGCCGTTATCTTTAAATTTTTCTGATAATACATACGAAGCATTTCCTATAAAAACAGCTGTTTGTTTATTTGAAATTTCTATAACTTCATCAATATAAACTTTTTGTGTTGTAAATAATATATTTACAGTTTCATCATCAACACTGGTTATAACTGGTAGGATAATGCAATTTATATCACAGTCTATTTCCGAAAGATTATCCAAAATAATAATATTTTTTATATTATTATTTATATGGTGTCCCATTATATAGATTGTATTATTTTTTTTAGCAAGTATTTCTGCAAGATATAAGAGTCTAATATCTCCTCCAATTATTAAAAAATTTAAATTTTTCAAAAAATCATCCTCCGATTTATAGTTTTATTTTATATTATGTGTAATAACATAAAATAGTGAATATAAAGAGGTATCTATTTTTAAATAGATACCTCTTTATATTCACTATTTTACTTTTCTAGCTTTATCAAAAGATGGATTAAAAGCATAAAAATTTTTAGAGTCTAAATTATCTTGCGAAATACGTAAAGCTTCTCCAAATCTTTGAAAATGAACTATTTCACGTTCTCTAAGAAATTTTATAGGATCTCTAACATCTGGATCATCAGCCAATCTTAGGATATTATCATAGGTAACTCTTGCTTTTTGCTCCGCTGCCAAATCTTCTGTAAGATCTGCAATAACATCTCCCTTAGATTGTAAAGCACTTGCAGAAAAAGCGTCACCTGATGCACTCAAAGGATATAAACCAGTTGTATGATCCACATAATAATCCGCAAAACCACTCTTCTTAATATCATCTATCGAGATATTTCTAGTTAATTGATATACAATTGCCGAAACCATCTCCATATGTGCCAACTCTTCTGTTCCTATATCTGTAAGTATACCCTTAACCTCTTTATAAGGCGCAGTATATCTTTGGGACAGATATCTTGTTGCTGCTCCTAACTCTCCATCAGGACCCCCAAATTGGGTTATTATAACTTTAGCGAGAGCAGGATTAGGATTTTTTATATTTACAGGATATTGAAGTTTTTTTTCATAAGCCCACATAAAATTAGTCCTCCTTCTGTCTTTCCCACGGCCAAGGCGAATCTACCCATTTCCAATAATCAGAACCATCATAGTCGGTAGCTTGGATTGGTCCAAATTTTGAAACATATTCTTTTTTTATTTTTTTCTGTATCTCTAAATATTTTTCATAAAATTCAAGAGCTGTTTTATCTTTAGGATGTGTGTCTAAATAAAGACCCACCTCTTCAAGTGTGAAATCACAAATTTGTAATCTCTTTAAATATTTATTTCTTTCTGTCATCACTAATAGGCTCCTCTCCTATAAATGGAAGGTCTAATGCTGGGAATAGTGTTCCTCTACTAAATGCAGTCTCACTATCATAAACCTCTCCCCAACATTGGAAAGGAATATATGCCATACTATAACTTGGAAATTTTTCCGGAACTTCTGATTTGCATTTAGATTTTGTATATGCTTGATTTTCCATGGTTAATCTCCTTTTCATTTTTTAAAATCTCCACAAGCTATATTATGTATAAACTATCTAATAAGTTTATTTATATATTTAGAAAAAATTTTAAATAAAAAAAGGAACAATAGATATTAAATCTATTGTTCCTTTTAATTTTTTTCTAATCTTCTTTGCTATCGCTATAGTCCATTTGAGACATCTTTTTAAGATGATTCCATTTATCTTTAGCATATTTTTTTGCCTGTATAACTATACCCTCTGCTCTATCAGGGAATTTTTTTAATATAGAATTATATCTTATCTCTCCAACAAGAAAATCTTTTAGATCTCTTGAAGGATCTTTAGAATCTATTTGTAAAGGATTTTTACCCTCAATAATAAGTCGTGGATCATATCTAAATATATTCCAATATCCAGTTTCTACAGCAAATTTTTCTTGAGTTTGTGCTTTATCCATACCAATGGATATTCCATGACTTATACAAGGTGAATAAGCAATAATTAAAGAAGGTCCATTATAATTTTCCGCCTCTGTAATTGCTTTTAATGTTTGATTATAATCAGCACCTTGTGAAATTTGAGCAACATAAACATATCCATATGTCATAGCAATTTGAGCTAAATCTTTTTTCTTAATTGCTTTTCCACTTGATGCAAATTTAGCAGCAGCACCAAAAGGAGTGGACTTAGAAGCTTGTCCACCAGTGTTAGAATATATCTCTGTATCAAAAACAAGTATATTTACATTTTCTCCAGAAGCTATAACATGGTCTAAGCCTCCAAATCCGATATCATACGCCCATCCGTCTCCGCCAAAAATCCATGTGGATTTTTTAGATACAAACTTTTTATATTTAAGGATAAATTCTGCATGTTTAGAAGTTGATCCTTCAACTAGACTAACAAGTTTTTCTGTAGCAGACTTATTAGTAATTGTATCATCAAGTGAATCTTTATATGCTTTAACTGCAGAAGAAATTTCTGGACTTTCTGTAGAAATAGCATCTATATGATCTATAATTTGATTTCTAATAGCTTTTTGTGCAAGATTTATACCAAAACCAAATTCTGCATTATCTTCAAACAACGAGTTTGCCCAAGCAGGTCCTTCACCTTTATGATTAGTTGTATATGGTGTAGATGGAGAAGATCCTCCCCATATAGAAGAACATCCAGTTGCATTTGCTATACACATACTATCTCCATATAATTGTGTAACAAGTTTTGCATATGGTGTTTCTCCACATCCCGCACATGCTCCCGAAAATTCAAGAAGAGGTTGTTTAAATTGGCTTCCTTTAACCGTTGTAGGTTTGAATTTTGCCAAAACTTCTTCTTTAGGATGAATGGCTTTTCCATAATCAAAATGTTCTTGTTTTGGAAGTTGACTATCTATTGGTTCTAATCCAAGAGCCTTATTTCCTTTTTTACCAGGACAAACATTTATACAAGAACCACATCCAGTACAATCTAGAGTAGAAACTGTAATAGCAAAAAACATGTCTGGCATCCCATTCATTGGGATAACTTTCATATCTTTCGGAGCCTTGTCAACCTCTTCTTTTGTCATAACCACCGGACGTATAACTCCATGGGGACAAACATAAGAACAAAAGTTACATTGTATACAATTATCAGGATCCCAGCTAGGAACTTCCGAAGCAATCCCTCTTCTTTCATGTGCTGAAGATCCAGAAGGATATGCACCTGTCACATAATCAGAAAATTTAGAAACAGGAAGATCATTTCCACATTCTTTATTTATAGGAACAAGAAGATTGTTTACATATTTAGAAAGAGAATCATTACTACATTTAATAAGAGTTTTAATTTCTTTTTTTACACCTTCATTCCAATCTGATGGAATATTTAATTTTACAACTCTTTCACAGCCTTGATCAATCGCTAAATGATTCATCTTAACAATTTCTTCACCTTTTTTACTGTATGTCTTAGTTGCTGCATCTTTCATAAATTTAACAGCATCTTCTATAGGAATAATACCTGCTAATTTAAAGAAAGCAGATTGTAGAATAGTGTTTATTCTATTTCCTAATCCAATTTCTTTCGCAATTCCAACACCATCAATAGTATATACAGATATATTGTTATCATATAGATATTTTTTTGCTGGTATCGATAATTTTTCACTAAACTCATCTTCTGACCATGAAGAATTTATAAGAAATGTTCCATTAGGTTTTATACTACTAATCATAGTTATATCATATTTTTTTACATATGAAGGGTTATGACAAGCAACAAAATCCGCTTGATCAACTAGGTAAGTAGATGTTATTTTTTCGCTTCCAAAACGAAGATGAGAAACAGTCAATCCTCCAGATTTTTTGGAATCATAAGAAAAATACGCTTGAGTGTATAGCTCTGTATTATCTCCAATAATCTTAATAGAATTTTTATTAGCCCCAACAGTTCCATCCGCACCAAGTCCCCAGAAAGTACAACATTTTGTTCCTGCTGGAGTTGTATTAATTATCTCATCTTGGGTAGGTAGAGGTAGTGAAAGATATGTTACATCATCATTTATCCCAACAGTAAAAGGAGTTTTTTCTTTATTTCTATAAACAGACGCAATATGAGAAGGAGTTGTGTTTTTAGAAGCAAGTCCATATCTTCCGTTAAGAACTTTGACATCTTTAAATTCTGTATCTTTAATAGAAGTAACCACATCCATAAACAATGGCTCTCCAACTCCTCCTGGTTCTTTTCCTCTATCAAGAACACTTATAGTTTTTACACTTTTTGGCATAGATGCTAAAAAATGTTTTACACTAAATGGTCTAAATAATCTAACTTTTACAAGTCCAATTTTTTCACCTTTAGATGCTAAAAACTCAATTGTTTCTACAATAGTGTCACAAACTGATCCCATAGCAACTATAATATGATCAGCATCAGCCGCTCCATAATAGTTGAACAGTTTATAGTCTGTCCCAATTTTTTCGTTTATAAAGTTCATTTTATCTTCAACAACATTAACAATATTTTCATAATATGGATTAATTGCTTCTCTAGCTTGGAAGAAAACATCAGGGTTTTGAGCAGTTCCACGTTCATTTGGAGTATTCGGATTCATAGCTCTATTTCTAAAGTCTTCTATACAATCATAATCAGCAAATGTTTTAAGATCTTCTGTATCCCAAATTTGAATTTTACGAAGCTCATCAGATGTTCTGTATCCATCAAAAAAATGTATAAAAGGAAGAGAACCTTTTATAGCAGATAGATGGACAACCGCACCAAGATCCATTGCTTCTTGTGCATTTGTAGAAGCAACCATACAAAATCCAGTTTGTCTTGATGCATATATATCAGAATGATCACCAAATATAGAAAGTGCATGTGTAGCTATTGCACGAGCAGAAACATTTATAACTGCTGGTAAAAGCTCTCCAGCCATTTTATACATATTAGGAATCATTAAAAGAAGCCCTTGTGAACATGTGAAAGTTGTAGTTAACGCTCCCCCAACAAGAGATCCGTGAATTGCTCCTGCAGCTCCACCCTCAGATTGCATTTCAACAACTTCTACTTTTTGATCAAATATATTTTTTTTACCTTCAGTAGACCATCTATCAGTATTTTCTGCCATCATAGAAGATGGGCTTATAGGATAGATTGCAGCTACATCTGTAAATGCATAAGAAACATGAGAAGCGGCAGTATTTCCGTCCATTGTTTCAAATTTTCTTTTTATCATGATTAAAATAACCTCCAAAATATTTATAAATAAAGGACAAATTAGTAATCTTTTATACCTTAATATTCTCTTTATAATACTAACATTTATAAATGTATAATGCAATATAAGTTTCCTTATATATAGTATAAAAAAATAAAAAAAAGTATAGAATATATGAAAATATTCTATACTTTTTATATATTCTATACTTAAACAAGTTTTTTTATAAGCGTTTCTCTATCTCCATAAAGGAGATCCAAAACAGGAATCTCTATCATAGTATATGCTCCTGAACTTTGTTTCATAGAAGCTCTTGCTACAGCTATTAAAATTTCTGCTGTTAATGCAGGATTATTTATCTTCATATTAAATTCGAAAAGCTGATTCTGAGTTTTTCCAGAAACTCCTTTTCGAACCATATTTACCCCATGCCCCATATCAATATAATCTTCGATATTATCAACTTGTATAACATGGGTTTCATCATTTGAAAAATATGAATCAGCTTTTATATTGTTAGAAACATCATTATAGCTAAATCCATCTTCTAGTTCTATATAGACCATACGCCTATGTATACTAGTTCCTAATGGAATCGTAACTGATAAAGCTTTTTTTACACCATTAATAGCTTTTACAGCAACAGTGTGCCCCATGCTCATTCCTGGTCCAAAATTAGTGTAAGTAACACCCCTAGGTGCAGCAGCTTCCATTAAAGTTCTTACAACAGAATCAGACCCAGGATCCCATCCGGCAGATATAATAGAAACAGCTCCAAATTTTTTTGCTTGTTTATCTAAAGATTGTTTCAAATCCCATATAGACGAATGTATATCATAGCTATCAACAGTATTTATTCCCATTGAAAGACATTCTATTGCATGTTTTTCGACACTTCTAGTTGGTGTACAAAGAATTGCAACATCTGGCTTTTGAGATAATTTTCTTATATCTTTGACAATCTCTATCCCCTCTAGCTCTTTCGGAGGATCAATATCAGGCTCTCTTCTTATAACTCCAACAAGTTCAAAATCATTTGACGATTTTATAGAATCAAAAACAAATTTGCCAATATTCCCGTATCCAACAATTACTGCTTTTATCATAAAATAAACACCCACCTTTAATAAATTTATAATTTGATGTAAATTTTATCACATATATATTAATAGATTATTAATATATTATTTTATTTCTTTTTTATAAATAGTTTGTTTTTAAAAATAAAAAATATACCAGTTGATAACCCTAATACTCCTAATATTCCTAATATTATTTTTAAAGTTGTTTGCCCTTTATCAGACAAATCATTATCATCTGTATTTTCATTATATGTTTGATCTGTATCAGTATTTGTTTCAACTATATCTGGCTCAACTGTTTCTGGCTTAACTGTTTCTGGCTTAACTGTTTCTGGCTCCACTGTTTCTGGTTTTGGTGTTACTGGTGGCTTTGGTGTCACTGGTGGCTTTGGTGTTACTGGTGGCTTTGGTGTCACTGGTGGCTTTGGTGTCACTGGTGGATTTGGTGTCACTGGTGGATTTGGTGTCACCGGCGGCTCTGGATCTACCGGTGGCTCTGGAATTTCGGGATACGATTCAACATTCACAAATATTGCTTTCATAGTTTTTGCCCCTTGGCTATCCTCCACTAGATATACAACTAGATAACTTCCTACAACATCTGGATTAACATCATTTTTTATAAT
>CANNSB010000009.1 GCA_947510165.1 uncultured Clostridia bacterium | reverse complement strand
AAATCCCAAAGAGATAAATCCCAAAGAGATAAATCCCAAAGAGATAAATCCCAAAACAATATAATTTTATAAATTAATATAAATTTTCTAAAACCCTTAATAAAGATATGTTGGTTAATTTTCTTGAAAAGGATAGTGAAGCTTAAATGGCTATTGAAAATGAAAAAATAAATTATAAAGATAAAAGTGTAGACGAGGGTGTAGAAACAGAAGAGTATTTATGGAAAACGTATAAGGAAACAAACGATCCCGCCATAAGGAACAAAATAATATTAAAATACACCTATCTAGTTAAATGCATCTCCCTACAATTAAGAGGAATATATAAGCAGTTTGCGGATGTGGATGATATAATAAATGAAGGAGTTATAACTCTAATAGATGCAATAAATAAATATGACCTTGATAAATCCACAAAATTTTCGACATATGCAACTATTAGAATAAGAGGATCAATAATTGATTATGTTCGTAAACAAGACTGGGTTCCAAGAAGGGTTAAAAAGTTTTCTAAAGATATAGATCAGGTGGAAACAAGACTTAGACTTGATTTAAATAGGGATCCAACAACAAAAGAAATTGCAACTGATCTAAACTTGACCGAAAAAGAATATACAAAAAAATTGTCTGAAACAAATAGTGTAAACATCCTGTCTTTTGAGCAAATTTTGACAGACAAATTAAGTGATGGGATAGAAATTAAAAGCAATGTTGCACAGAGTGATGATATGCCAGAATCAAGGATGGATGATCAAGAACTAAGAATGATTTTGGCAGAAAGTATAGATAAACTTACAGAGAGAGAGAGAATAATAGTTTCTCTCTACTATTATGAAGAATTAAAATTAAAAGAAATTTCAAAAGTTTTAGAGGTTAGTGAATCAAGAATTTGTCAAATTCATGCAAATATAGTTAAAAAGTTGAAAAAAAGTTTAACAAATTATGTAACGATGTAACAGCTTATATATTTTAAAAGTTTATCATATATAAGTATATAAATCAATTAATTATATTAAAAATATATCTATTTAAAATTAAAAAATTAAAAAGCATAGTTGTTTGCTTTTTAATTTTTTTTGGTTTATACTATTTTTATCATTTTTATTGTCTTAATAAAAATTTAGCATAAAAATTATATAAAATAAATATCTTTGGAGTTGATAAAATGTATAGGGTTGATTGGAAAAAAGGAAATAAAGATATAGAAGATTCTTATCTAATAAGAAGACAGGTCTTTCTAGTAGAAAGAGGATTTCCGATGGCTGATGAAAGTGATGAAAAAGATATAAATGGGGAGCATATAATAATATATTTTAATGATCAAGCAGTGGGAACTGCAAGGGTTTTTAGAGAAATAAATAGTGAAGAATCTATTTATGTTATTGGTCGTGTTGCTGTTTTAGATGGATATAGAAAAAAAGGAATTGGAAAATTTATTATAACCAAAATTTTAGAATATTTAGAAGAAAAGAAAGATATAAAAAAAATAAAGTTACATTCGGTGTATAACGTACAAAATTTTTATAAAAAACATGGATTTAAGCCCATAGGAGAAAAGTATATAGACGATGGGCAAGACCATATAGTTATGGAAAAAAATATTAAATAAAAGGGGTGTTTTTATGGTTAAGATTACAAGGACTAGTAATATAAAACAGGTTCCAGAATATATAGAAGATTTAGGATTTGGAAAGATTTTTACAGACCATATGTTTGTGATGGATTATAGCAAGGAAGAAGGATGGAATAATCCTGAGATTGTTCCGTATGCTCCAATATCTTTGGATCCATCAAGTGTTTGTTTTCATTATGGACAGAATATTTTTGAAGGTATGAAAGCGTATAGACATGAGGATGAGAAGATATATCTATTTAGACCAAGAGATCATATAGCAAGATTTAATGAATCTTGTGTACGCATGTGTATCCCTATGGTGGATGAAGAGGATATGCTAAAATATATTGAGAAGCTTATAGTTGTAGATAATAAATGGGTTCCATCGTTTGAAGGAAGTTCGTTATATATTCGTCCTTTTATTATAGCAACAACGCCAACATTAGGGGTTAAACCAGCTGTAAATTACAAGATGATTATTATTATGTCCCCAGTTGGATCGTATTATGAAAATGGGATTGAGCCTATAAATATTCATGTAGAAACAGAGCTAGTTAGGGCGACACAGGGTGGGGTAGGGAATGTAAAAACTGCGGGAAATTATGCAGCATCTCTTCTTGCACAACAAAGAGCAAGCAGAAAAGGTTTTGACCAAGTTTTATGGTTAGATTCATTTTATCATAAGTATATTGAAGAGGTTGGAGTGATGAATATATTTTTTTCTTTTAACAAAAAAATAGTTACTCCAAAGTTAAACGGAACAATCCTACCAGGGGTTACAAGACAGACGGTAATAGATTTATGTAATTCATGGGAAGTTGATATAGAAGAAAGAAGAATATCGATAGAAGAAGTTACACGAGCTTGCTATCAAAATAAATTAGAAGAAATTTTCGGAACAGGAACAGCGGCGGTTATTAGCCCTATAGGACAATTTTCATATGATAAGAAAAAATATCAAGTTAATAATGGAGAGATAGGACAAGTTTCCCAATCTTTGTTTGATGTTATAAATCAAATACAGTATGGTGAGATGGAAGATCAGTTTAATTGGTTACATCGAGTTAAGATTTAGGTTTATTAGATTTATATAAAAAAATAAAACTATAGATTAGCGTAAGCTTTTTATAGTTTTATTTTTTTGGAGGTTTTATAGTGAGAAAACTTTTATATACTATAGGTAAAGATGATAATGGTAGAAAATTGAAAGAATATTTAAAGAATAGCCATGGATATTCTAGAGAGATTATAAGAAAATTAAAGACAGATATAGATGGTGTAAAAAAAAATGGAAAACAAGCAATTTTTATAGATATTTTGTATGAAGGAGATATAGTAGAAGTTTTTCTAAAAGATAAAGGAAGGCTAGAGCCAAATCATAACACCTTTGTAGACATTTTATACGATGATCAAGATATAATAATCTATGATAAGCCAGATAATATGCCGATACATCCATCAAGAAGTCATCAGGGGGACACTTTGGGAAATATATATGGGGCATATTGTGAAGGTAAAAAGATAGAAGGGATTTTCAGACCAATTTTTAGGTTGGATGCAGATACAACAGGGATATGTGTTATAGGAAAACATCAATTGTCGGCATCTCTTTTAAATAGAAATATTTTTAAAAAGTATAAAGGAATAGTCTGTGGAAAATTTATACAAAAAGAAGGTAAAATAGAAAAAAAGATAGGGAGAGAGAGAGTTGATTCTATAAAAAGAATAGTGGATAAAGATGGAGATATAGCAATAACGAACTATAGGGTTATAGAGGAATTTGGAGAGTATAGTCTTGTTAATATATGGTTGGAAACAGGAAGAACACATCAAATAAGGGTTCATTTTGCGGATATGGGGTATCCACTTTTAGGGGATAAAATGTATGGAGGAGATTTAAAATATATAGATAGGCATAGTCTTCATTGTTATAGTGCGGAGTTTATCCATCCTATATACAAAAGAAAGATAGATATTATTTCTAATCTTCCAACAGATATGAGTCAGGCTATAATAGATATAAAAAATGAGAATAATGTATTTTAATACAATTGTATTGTATTATTATGCATAATATGATATATTTATAAAAATATAAAAAATATAATAAAGTTGGAAAGGGTTGGCAAAGATAGATGAAAAAGATAATAAAATTAATTCTTTTAGTAGTTGTTTCTAGTTTTTTAATTACAAGTTGTGGAGGAAAAGCCGGAAATAGTTTAACTGATATAAAAGAAAGAGGAAATATAGTTATGTATACCGAAGCAGGATTTCCACCATTTGCATATCGTGGAAATGCAGGAAGCGTAGAAGGTATAGATATGGATATATCTCTAGAGATAGCCAAAGAAATAGGAGTTGCTCTTAATACACAAGACGTTAAGTTTACAAGTTTGATACCTAGTTTAACAGGAGGAAAAGCAGACTTTGTGGCAGCAGGGATGACCAATACAGAAGAAAGAAGCAAGACGGTTGATTTTAGCAACGATTATCTAGTTGCATATCAATCTGTGCTAAGTTTAGAGGGGAAAGGATATCAAAAAATATCTGAACTAGCTGATAAAAAAATAGGCGTTCAAACAGGATCTACAAGTGATATTATAGTTTCGGCAGAGGCAAAAAAGGTTAAATTAGAAGATGGAACAACTGTAGATGGAATTTTTGAAAACACAGGGACAGAGATAAAGAGATATGAAACAGTTTTAGAAGCTGTACAAGATTTAAAGAATGGTAGAATAGATGCGATTGTAGTTGGGTCGATAGTTGGAGATAATTTAATCTCTAATAATCCAGATATAAATGATGAAAAACTTTTAGATAGAGATGGAAAAGAATATAGCGAAAGCAATGCTATAGCTGTAAAAAAAGGAAATACAGAGCTTTTAAATCTAATAAATAAAGTTTTAGCAAGATTAGAAGAAACTGGAAAATTAGATGAAATTTATAAAAAACATGCAGAAAGCATAATAAAAAATTAAAGGGACATATATGGAATTTATAGAATATATAAAGACAGGATTTTACTCTACTTTTATCCTTGATGATAGATATAAATTATTTTTAGAAGGTTTGGGAAACACGATATATATAGCGATTTTTGCAACTGTTATAGGTGTTATAATTGGATCTATCTCAGCAATTGTGGGATTTTATGTAAAAACAACGGGAAAACTAAAGCCTATAGGATGGATTATAAATATATATGTAATAGTTATAAGAGGAACACCTCTTTTGATACAACTTTTGATTACATATTTTATAATATTCTCCTCATCAGACAATGCAATAATGATAGCTATAATAGCATTTGGATTAAATTCTGGGGCATATGTTTGTGAAGTTATAAGAGCAGGAATTTTGTCGGTGGATAAGGGACAAGGTGAAGCAGGAGCATCATTAGGATTAAATTTATATCAAATTATGAGGTTTATCCAGTTGCCACAGGCGATAAAAAACATTCTTCCTGCGTTGGGAAACGAGTTTATAAATATAGTTAAAGAAACATCTGTGGCGGGATATATAGCTATAGTTGATCTAACTAAAGCAGGGGATATAGTTCGATCTCAAACGTTTGATCCATATTTTTCTCTCCTATCTGTAGCGGGAATATATCTTATAATTGTATCTGGACTATCTTTTGCATTGAAAAAATGGGAAAAGAGGTTGAGTGTAAGTGATAGAAGTTAAAGGATTAAACAAATATTTTGGAAAAAATCATATACTAAAAGATATAACAGAAAATATAGATAAAGATGAAAAGGTAGTTATAGTTGGACCTTCTGGATCGGGTAAAAGCACCTTTTTGAGATGTCTAAACCTTTTAGAAAAGCCAACGTCAGGAGATATAAAGTTTTTTGGAGAGTCTATTGTAGAAAAAAAGATAAATATAAATATAGTTAGGCAGAAGCTGGGGATGGTTTTCCAACAGTTCAATCTTTTTAACAATATGACGGTTATGGATAATATAACATTGGCTCCAATACAATTAAAGCTAAAAACAAAACAACAAGCAGAAAAAAAAGGGATAGAACTTTTGAAAAGAATAGGATTGGATATGCATAAAGATAAATATCCATCAACCCTTTCTGGGGGACAAAAACAGAGGATTGCTATTATCCGCTCTTTAGCGATGGATCCAGATATGATATTGTTTGATGAACCAACATCGGCTTTAGATCCTGAGATGGTTTTAGAGGTTTTAGAGTTGATGAAAGAGGTTTCTAATCAAGGAATTGGGATGGTTGTTGTGACCCATGAGATGGATTTTGCTAGAGATGTTGCTACAAGAATTTTATTTATGGATGAGGGTCGGATTGTTGAACAGAATTCTCCAAAAGAGTTTTTTGAAAATCCACAAAATGAAAGGCTAAAAACTTTTTTAAATAAGGTTATATAAAAATATAATAGCGGTGGTTTTAATATTAAAACCACCGCTATTATATTTTTATAATTATATTTATTCTTCTAGACGGGATTTTAAATCTTCTAGTTGTTTAGAAAGTTCTATAGGAAGAGATTTTCCAATGGATAAAAAGAAGTCTTGTATAGAGGAGATCTCGGAAAGCCATAAATCTTTATCTATATGAAGGATATCAGTTAAACCTTTTGTTGATATATCTAAACCAGATATATCAATATCTTCTATATTTGGGACAAATCCAATAGGTGTTTTTTTAGCGGGAGAATCAGGATTGTTGCATCTATTTAAGATCCATAGAAGAACCCTCATATTTTCTCCAAATCCAGGCCAGATAAAATTTCCATTATCGTCTGTTCTAAACCAGTTTACATGGAATATTTTAGGAGCATTTGCACCGAGAGAATCGCCGATATTTATCCAATGGGAGAAATATTCTCCAATATCATATCCGCAAAAAGGAATCATTGCCATTGGATCTCGGCGAACAATACCTGTCTGACCAGTAGCGGCGGCGGTGGTTTCTGAGGATATTGTTGCACCGATAAAAACTCCGTGATTCCAATCATAGGATTGATAGACAAGAGGAGCCAATTTTTTTCGTCTACCACCAAAGATAATCCCAGAGATAGGAACACCATGCGGATTATTAAATTCTTTAGAAATAGAAGGACAGTTATATGCAGGAGATGTAAATCTACTATTTGGGTGTGCACCTTTTTCTAGATTTTGAGAGGTCCAAGGGTTTCCTTTCCAATCAAGAGCATTAGTTGGGGGAGGAGTTTCCATTCCTTCCCACCAAACAGAATTATTATCTAAATCATGGACGACATTTGTGAATATAGTGTTTGATTTTGTACATTTTAGGGCGTTTGGATTTGATTTTTGGCTTGTTCCAGGGGCAACCCCGAAGAATCCGTTTTCGGGATTTATAGCCCATAATCTCCCGTCTTCTCCCTTTCTTAGCCAAGCAATATCATCGCCAACACACCAAATTTTATATCCTTTATTTTTATAAATTTCAGGAGGAATAAGCATGGCTAGATTTGTTTTTCCACAAGCAGAAGGAAAAGCAGCGGCAAAATATGTAATATCTCCATCAGGAGATTCAACACCTAATATAAGCATATGCTCTGCCATCCAGCTTTCTAGTTTTCCTTGGTATGATGCAATTCTAAGAGCAAAACATTTTTTACCAAGAAGAACATTTCCGCCATATCCAGAGTTTATAGACCAAATCGTATTTTCTTCTGGAAAATGGCAGATATATCTATTATTTTCGTCTATGGATGCTTTAGAATGGAGCCCACGGACAAAATCATTGCTAGTATCACCAAGGTTGTCTAAAGCAAGTTGGCCAATTCTTGTCATTATATTCATATTTAAAACAACATATGAAGAATCTGTAATTTCAATGCCAACTTTAGAAAAAGGAGATGAAGGAGGACCCATAAGATAAGGGATGACATATAAAGTTCTATCAGACATGACCCCATTAAATAAAGATGAGAGTTTTTTATATGCATCAGAACTTTTCCACCAGTTATTAGTTATACCAGCATCTTTTTTATTTTTTGTACAGATAAATGTTTTATCTTCTACACGAGCAACATCATTTACAGCAGTTCGATGGATAAAACAATTTGGCAAAGTTTCTTGGTTTAGGGGAGAAATTTCGCCAGAATTTACACTGTCAAGACAGATTTTTTCTATCTGTTTTTTTGATCCATCTATCCAAACGACATTTTTTGGTTTACATAGATAGGTTATATCATCAATCCAGTTTAGGACATTTTTATTTTTAGTAAGCATAAATTATATATCCTCCTAAATATTTATAGATTATTTTAATTATAATATGTAAGAAATCTATATTCAATAGATAATGGAATGATGTTTAATATAAATAAAAAGTTTTTATAATTGACAAATAATATTAAAATTATTATAATTATTTTAATGTTATAATGGAATAATTTTAATTAAATATAAGAGTCTTGGTCTCTCCTTTTAGAGGCGAAGGCTTTTAATTATATAGAGATTAAAACAATTTATTAAGGAGTGTTTTTTGTGAAATGGACAGGGTTAAATGAAATAAGAAGGATGTTTTTAGACTTTTATGAAGAAAAAGGACATAAAATTTTACCGAGTTATCCTTTGGTGCCTCAGGGAGACAATAGCTTGTTATTAATAAATTCTGGAATGGCACCGATGAAAAAATATTTTTTAGGACAAGAAAAGCCAGAAAGTGTTAGAATAGCCACCTGTCAAAAATGCATAAGAACACCGGATATAGAAAGGGTCGGAAAAACATCACGTCATGGAACTTTTTTTGAAATGTTGGGAAATTTTTCATTTGGAGATTATTTTAAAGTAGAAGCGATAGAGTTTGCGTGGGAATTTGTGAAAGATATTGTACAGCTTCCATTAGAAAAAATTTGGATTTCTATCTATCTAGATGATGATGAGGCGTTTAAAATTTGGAGAGATATTATATGTTTTCCAGAGGAGAGAATCGTAAGATTAGGAAAAGCAGACAATTTTTGGGAGATAGGTTCTGGACCTTGCGGACCATGTTCAGAGATTTATTTTGATAGAGGAGAGAATAGTGGATGCAATTCTCCTAGTTGTGTGGTTGGTTGTGATTGTGATAGATATGTAGAATTTTGGAATTTAGTTTTTTCTCAATACAACAGTGATGGAGAGGGAAATTATAGTTTAATGGAAAAGCCAAATATCGACACTGGTATGGGATTGGAAAGACTTGCTTGTATTCTACAAGGAGTTGATAATCTTTTTGAAGTTGACACTATAAAAATTGTTATAGAAAATATTTGTTTAATAGCGGGAGTTGTGTATAAACAGGATGAGAAAAAGGATGTTTCTTTAAGAGTTATAACAGATCATATAAGGGGAAGCGTATTTATGATATCTGATGGGGTATTGCCATCAAATGAAGGTAGAGGATATGTTTTAAGAAGGCTTTTAAGAAGGGCTATAAGGCATGGAAAATTATTAGGTATCAAGGGGCAATTTTTAGAAAAAGTTGTTGGAACTTTGGTTGAGAAAAATCAAGATGGATATCCAGAACTTAGGGATAGATTTGATTATATTATAAAAGTTATAAATAACGAGGAAGAAGTTTTTTTAAAAACTTTGGACAAAGGGATAGAAAAGCTATCAGAACTTATGAAAACAGAAGTTAGAGATGGTGTTTTTTCTGGAGAAGGATGCTTTTTAATGTATGATACATTTGGGTTTCCGATAGATTTAATAGAAGAAATTGGAGATGAAAAAGGAATAATTTTAGATAAAAAAAGATTTGATGAACTTATGAAAGGACAGAAACAAAAAGCGAGAGATGCAAGAAAAAAATCAAGTAATATAGGTTGGGATGAAGGGGAATTAAATCTAGATCAATTTCCTAAAACAGAATTTATAGGATATAAAAAGACTATGTTAGAGGGAAAAGTTTTAGGGATAATAAAAGACAATAGTTTAGAACAAGATGCTAATGTTGGAGAACAAGTGGTTTTAATTTTGGATAGAACAGTTTTTTATGGAGAGTCAGGTGGACAGGTAGGGGATAGAGGTTTTATAGCTTCTAAACAAGGAACTGCAAGGGTTTTAGATTGCAAAAAATCATCTAGTGGTATATCTCTCCACCGATGTTTGATAGAAAAAGGAAAGATAGAGGTTGGAGAAAAGGTTTCAGAAAATTTAGAAAAAGTTATACGAAATAAGATTACAAGAAATCATACAGCTGCGCATCTTTTACAATCTGCATTGCAAAAAGTTTTGGGAAACCACGTGTTACAAGCAGGACAACTAGTGGATGAAGATAGAATTAGATTTGATTTTTCTCATTTTAGTGGGATGACAAGAGAAGAAATAAATGAAACAGAAAAAATTGTTAACAGCTATATAACTGAAGGAATTTTAGTAGATATAGAAGAGATGGATATAAAAAAAGCTAGAGAAAAAGGAGCAATGGCAATATTTGGAGAAAAATACGGAAATATAGTACGTGTTGTAGATGTGGGAGGAAGGTCGATAGAGTTATGTGGAGGAAGCCATGTAGAAAATACGAATGAAATAGGTGTATTTAAAATTTTATCAGAAACATCAGTGGCGTCAGGGGTTAGGCGTATAGAAGCCATAACCGGGATGGCAGTTTTAGAAATTTTAAATAGTATAGAAGAAGATATGGCTAAAATAGGAAGAGAACTAAAACTTAAAAACAGCAAAGATATACCTCAGAAGGTTATACAGATTAATAAACAGCTTAAAGAGAAGACAAAAGAGGTTGAAGAATATAATCAAAAGACTATTTTTCAGAAGATAAATGATAAATTTGATCAAATTGTGGCAAGTAGTTTGGTTATAGATGGAGTTTGTATAATTGCACAAAAGCTAGGAAAGATAGATACAAAAGTTTTAAAGTTATTTATAGATAAAATAAAAGATAAACAAAAAAACAGTTTAGTTATCTTGTTGACAAGTGATAAAGAGAAGGGAACTGTTGCTGTTGGTGCTTCTAAATTTGCTATAGAAAAAGGTTATAATAGTGGAAAAGTGGTTAAAAATATCTGTGAAAAGCTAGATGGAAAAGGTGGAGGAAGAGCGGATTCTGCGATAGGAGGGTTTTCAAAGATATCAGATATAGATAAAGTTTTAAATGATATATCAAAATTTATATAAAATAAAAATATGGAGGAAATATACATGGATTGTATTTTTTGTAAAATATCGAAAAGATTGGTAGAAACCGAGTTAATCTATGAAGATACAGATATAATGGGGTTTAAAGATATTAGACCACAAGCAAAGGTTCATCTACTGTTTATATCTAAACAACATATAGAATCTGTAGAGGATATAACTTCAGAAAACAGCCATATTATAGGAAAAATTTTTCAAGTGGTTGCAAAGATATCAAGCCACTATAATCTTCAAAGAGGATACAGAATTATAACAAATATAGGAGAAGAAGGGGGACAACAAGTTAGACATCTTCATTTTCATATAATAGGAGGAGAGCCTCTAAAAAAAGAAATTAACTAGAATAATTAAAAGAAAGGGGAATATATGAAGCGGCCATTAGTCGTATTTGCTTTTTCATATATGCTCTCTGTTTTTATCGCATCTTTTATAGGAGATAGTATATCGGTTATATTATCAGTATTGATTATAATATTTTTAGGAATATTAATATCTTTGTTTAACTATAGAAAGAAAAAGATTATACTAATTTTTATAGCAGCGAGTATAGGACTATTTAGTTATTTTTTATATAACAATGTATTTTATTATCCTGCATTATATTTTGATGGAAAATCAGGAGAGTTTCAAGGAATAGTTGAAGATATAAAGCATAGGAAAGAAAATACACCATATTATAGAATTAAACTAGAAAATATTACAGAGTCTGGAAAAACTCATAAAATAGGAGGAAGTGTAAATCTATATTTAAAAGATAAAACAGAATTAGATATAGGAGACCAGATAAAAGGTTTTGCAAATTTTAAAAATTATGATAAAGATAAATATTTAATAGAAGATTATAATAGGACAAAAGGAATATACATAACTGGGTATGTTATAGATAATAAAACTATTGAAATTATTTCTAAAAACAATAGAAAGTCCAGATTATTTTTTTATAAAATCAAGGAAAAGATAATAGAAAATATTTATAAAAATATAGAAAATGAAAAGTATGCAGGGCTTATAGTTGGGATGATATTAGGTGAGAAAGATTATATAGATATAAGCATAGAAAAAATGTTTAAAAATTCTGGATTATTCCATATATTTGCGGTTTCAGGGATGCATCTAACGGTTCTATCAGGAATATTAATGATATTTTTGAGATTTTTAAAATTAGGAAGAAGGATTTCTTCATTAATTTTGATATGTTTTATAATCTGCTATGCATTTATAGCAGGGTTGCCGATGTCTCTTATTAGATCAGGAATAGCTTTGATTTTGTTAAATATAGGAAGTCTTATAGGAAAAGATCAAGATGTTCTAACATCTATAAGTTTTGCAGGATTGGTTGTTGTATTTTTTAACCCATATTCGGTGGGAGATACAGGATTTTTATTAAGTTTTTTTGCTACATTAGCTCTTGTTTTATATAATATCTATCTAAAATCAAAGGTTGAAAATAAACTACCATATAGTCATAAATTTATGGTTTATATAACAAATAGTTTTTTAAAAAGTGTATTAGTAATTATTTTTATAATTCCTATAACATTTGTACAATTTAAATTTATTTCTATAGCATCACCAATAGGAAATCTATTGATATCGCCTTTTTTGTTTATGGCTTTGATAGCTGGAGTTTTTATAGGAATTTTTGGATTTTTTGAAAGTATTATATTTCTTCCATTTTTATTTATAGCAAAAACGATGGTGTATATTTCAATAACAGTTTTGGTGGTTATAGCTAAATTTTTATCAACATTAGAGATATTTAATATTCCATTAGGATTAGATTTCACATTTTTTTGGCTTATAGCGTCGATTTGTCTAGTTCTAGTTTCTCTTATGGGGAAAAACAAAATATCTAATTGTTTTATTTCCATAATATTATCAGGAGTTTTATTTTTTGTTGGATTTTTATCAGATAAAATAATTTTTTCAGATATTTCAAGACTAACTATGATTAGTAATCAAGGAAACACATCTTTTTTAATAAAAAATGCAGGTGAAAATATTTTAATAGGATTAAGTAATGATAGAAATTTTAATAGTGGTATATATAAATACCTTAAAGGAAAAGGAATAAATGATATAGACTTTTATATAGAACCGAATATGCCAAATATAGATCCTAAAGAATTATTAGTTTTTACAGATAGTTTTAATATAAAAAATATAGTTACAGATGATGGAGATATGGCAGAGGGATATTTTTCTAATATACTAGACTTAAATAAGATGAAAATATATTTAAAAAAAGATATAAGTTTAAATATAGATATAAGAGATAGTGGAGAAATATTTTATTTAACGACACCAAATTTAAATATTGGAATTTCTATATCGGGAAAAAAGTTTGATAAAAGTATATATAATGATAATCTAGATGTATTGATGGTGGGAAATAACAATAAAGATATAGGAAAAGATTTTAATGGAGCAATAGCGGTTGTATCTAACACTAATGGGATGGAGATTAGAGAAGGACTTTCTGTTATAGATGGAGGAAAGAATATTTTTACAGAAATTTTGATAAGTTCAAAAGGAAAGATTAGAATAAGAGGAAAAAATTAGATTTATGGCTATTTTAAAAAGGAAAGACTTTAAAGAGATTTTAGATTTAGCTAAATATAGGTTATATTTTTTATCTGGAGACAATATTTTAGAGATACAACAAGGAGAAAATAGACTTATAGAAACAAACAGTTCGAAGGGGTTTGGAAAATTTAATATTACTAGATTTGATGGATTAAAACAAAGGTTTGATGAATTTATAGAAAATCTAAATCTTGCTCCGTTTATGGTAGATAGAAGAATTTTATCTGTAAAAAATTTTGATTTTGGTGATATTTCTCCAACTAGATTAGAAGTTTTTTGGGATCATCTTAAAGATTTTTCAGACAAAACAATAGTAATAATATCTGTTTTACAAGGGAAAGAAAATGATAAAAAGCTTAAAAAAGGGATTAATAATATCGGAGATCATGGAGTTTTATTTGAATTTAATCAGCCGATAGGATGGGAATTAGAGGATGAGATATTTGATGTATTTAAACTTTATGAAAAAGATATATCTAAAAAAGATCTAAAGTATTTTATAAGTGTTCTACCAAAAGACAATCTTGTTTTAAAAACTGAGGCAAAAAAGATATCGTTTTATAAAATAGGAAAAAAACTTTCTAAAGAAGATATAGATACACTAACCCCTAAAGAACTAAATTTTACAGCATTTGAACTTGCAAGAAATATAATAGAAAAAAATATAGAAAATAGTTTTAAAATTATAGAAAACCTTTTATATAAAAGGATAGATCCAATAGCAATAATAGGGGCAATTCATACATCATTTATGGATTTATATATAGCGTATTTAGGAAAAAAACAAGGAGTTTCACAGGATAAAATTATAGAAAAATTTTTATATAAAGGAAAAGAGTTTAGGATAAGAAATGCATATAGAGATATTGGTAGATTTGATATAAAAGATATAAAAAATGGTATAGAAATTTTAGCGAAATTAGATGTAGATTTAAAAACAGCATCAAAATCTAATAAACTTTTGTTAGAAATTGCTATTTTAAATATAATTATATAAAAATTTTATAGAGGTGAAAATATTTGATAGCTATAGACAAGCTTATAATAGTTGAAGGAAAATATGATAAGATAAAGCTTTCTAATTTTATCAAAGGGAATATTATTCAAACAGATGGTTTTGGAATATATAAAAATAAAAAAATGTTAGAATATATAAAAAAATTTGCAATTTCTAAAGGGATAATAATAGCGACAGACTCTGACAGAGCGGGATATAGGATTAGAAATTATATAAAATCCTGTATGCCGAAGGGTGCTAGTATTCAACATGTATATATTCCTGATTTATTTGGAAAAGAAAAAAGAAAAAGAGAAAATTCTAAAGAAGGAAAGCTAGGGGTTGAAGGGATATCCCAAGATGTTTTGAAAGAGGCATTCAAATCTTTTGAAGATGAAGGTTTATTAAATCAAGATGAGAAAAAAAAGATAACAAAGATGGATTTATATCAGGATGGATTTATAGGATGGGATGGATCTAGAAAAAGAAGAGAAGCGTTATTTTCTATTTTAAATATTCCAGAAAATATAGGAAATAATTCTCTTTCAGAAGTTATAAATAGTCTTATATCTTTTGAAGAATACATAGAAATTAAGAAAAAAATATAGAAAAATTCTTATAAAAGAGGGATGGAAATGGTATTTTCTAGTATTATATTTTTATACTTTTTTTTGCCAATAGTTTTTTTGACATATTATATAGTTCCAAAAACTTATAAAAACATTGTTTTAATAGTTTCGGGAATTATTTTTTATGGATGGGGAGAGCCGATATATATAGGAATGCTTATAATTTCTATACTAATAGATTATATGTCGGGGCTTGGAATATCTAAATTTAAAGATCAAAAGTTTTTACGAATTTTATTTTTAATTATATCAGTAGTTATGAATATAGGATTATTAGGTTTTTTTAAATATAGTAGTTTTTTTATAGATAATATAAATAATATTTTTGGGCTTTCGATAGAAAGTGTAAGTCATCCTCTTCCAATAGGAATATCTTTTTATACTTTTCAGAGTATGTCTTACACGATAGACTTATTTATGAAGAAGATAAAAGTTCAAAAAAACTTTTTAAATTTTGCAACATATGTAACGCTATTTCCACAGCTTGTGGCGGGTCCTATAGTTCGGTATAAAGATATATCAGAAGAGATAGTAGAAAGAGATATAAAAATTTCTGATGTATATTATGGAATATATCAATTTGTTAAAGGGTTGTCTAAAAAGGTTTTAATAGCAAATAATATAGGATATCTATGGACAACCATAAAAGATATGGATTTAGAATCGCTACCAGTTATAACTGCGTGGGTGGGAATATTAGCTTTTACATATCAGATATATTTTGATTTTTCTGGGTATTCTGATATGGCATGTGGATTAGGGCGGATGTTGGGGTTTAAGTTTCCAAAAAACTTTAATTATCCATATACTGCAAAAAGCATATCCGATTTCTGGAGAAGATGGCATATAACTTTGGGAGACTGGTTTAAATCTTATGTATATTTTCCTTTAGGGGGGAATAGAAAAGGGCTAGCTAGAACTATTTTAAATTTGATAATAGTTTGGTTTTTGACAGGTTTTTGGCATGGAGCAAATTGGAATTTTATAATTTGGGGACTTTATTTTGGAATAATAATAATATTGGAAAGGTTGTTTTTAGGAAAATTATTAGAAAAAACACCATCTTTTTTTAGAATATTATATACATTTTTCTTAGTTGTTATAGGATGGGTTATATTTGAGTTTATAGATTTAGATAATCTTTTTATATATATAAAAAGTATGTTTGGGTTAAATAGTGGAGGTTTTATAGATAGCAGAGGGATTTATTTAATAGTATCATATCTTTTTGTATTTATATTTTGTATAATTTTTTCAACTCCATATTTAAAAAATTATATATATAAAATATGTAGAACAGAATTAGAAATAATAGATAATTTTAGAGTTGTATTTATAGTATTAGGACTAATATTATCAACAGCATATTTAATTGATGCAAGTTATAATCCATTTTTATATTTTAGGTTTTAGAGAAGAGGAAGAAGTTTTATGAATTTTCAAAAGATTGCAATTATTATATTTTTTGGTATAATACTTTCTTTTTCAACTCTAACAGTTTTGTGGAAAAAGAAAGACTATTCAGAGGGTGAGAATAGATACCTTAGTAAATTTCCAAGGGTTTCTATTGAAAATATTTATAATAAAAAATTTATGATAGATATTGAAAAATATTTTTCTGATCATTTTATAATGAGGGATGACTTTATAGAGTTGAAAAATAATCTTGAAATCTCTACAGGAAAAACAACAATAAATAATGTTAGGTATACCAAAGACAGATTATTACAGGTTGTCCCTAATATAAATCAAAAGTTTATACAAAATTCTATAGATGGAATAAATGAATTTAAACAAAGGTATGGAAAAAAAACGTATATTTCTATAATTCCAACATCAGAATATATATATAGGGACAAATTTTTTATAAATCCAGGGATTATAGATCAAAAGAAAGATATAGATAAAATATATAAAGATATAGATAAAGATATAGAAAAGATAGATACAGTTGATCTACTTAATTCTAAAAATGAAGAATATATATATTATAAAACCGACCATCATATGACTATACTAGGATCATACTATGTTTATAGGGAGATGGAAAAGACCCTAGGATTTGATGGAATAGATTTTAAAGATTTTAAAAGAGAAAAAGTGGCGGATGATTTTTATGGATCACTCCATTCAAAGTTAAATATAAATTCTTTAGATAAAGATCTAGTAGAACTTCTAAAGGGTGGTATACCAGATGAAGATATACATGTAAGGAAAATATCAGCAGACTTTGTTCAAAATTTTAATTCTATATATTTTAAAGATATGCTTAAAAAAAAGGATAAGTATGCTGTTTTTTTAGGTTTAAACGAACCAATAGTTGATATAAACACAGGGATTATGAATGGAAAAAAACTTTTGATATTTAAAGATAGTTATGCAAATAGTATATCAACTCTATTATATAATCATTATGAAAAGATAACACTGGTTGATATGAGGCTTTTAAACGAACCTTTTGAAAAGTATTTAGATTTAGATGAATATAATCAAGTTTTATTTTTATATAATTTTTATAATTTTGTTACACAGAATGATATACAAAAAATTTTAATAAAATGAGGATATAGATATATATATGAAGAATATGAGATTTATTTTAGTTTTATTATCTGGAATAATTTTTTTTACAGGGTGCTTAAAATCAAACTATGATAATAAAGGAGAAGACACTAGTGAAGGACAACTAGAGAAAGATAAAAAGGTTAGTTATATAAATCCGCTAACAGGAGAGCTTTCTGAAAAAGATTTATCAAAACAAAAGCCAGTAGTGGCGATGGTGAGTAATATAAAAAAAGCGCTTCCACAGATGGGAGTGTCAAAAGCGGATATGTTTATAGAAATATTGGCAGAAGGTGGCATAACTAGACTTATGGCGTTTTTTGCAGATATAGAAGATGTTGTAAAGGTTGGTCCAATTAGATCTATTAGAAAATATTATGGAGATATAGCAAAAGGGTATGATCCAATCTTAGTTCATTTTGGAGGAAGTGAGACTGGATATAGCTCTATAAAAAATAATAAACTATCAAATATAGATGGAATGATTATGGCATCAGATGTTTTTATACAGGACAAAGATTTGGCAAGGATAAAAGGCAAAGAGCATAGCTATTTTATAGATAAATCTGGATTAAAAAAGGGAATAGATAAAACTAATATAGATATATCTACAAAGGGGTATAAAGGGCCAATCTTTGTAGAAGAAGGAGAGGTATACACACCATCAGGAGATTTTATAGGAAACGAAATTATAGTAGAGCATAGCAGGTCTGCTATTTCGCGATTTGTCTATAGCCCTGAAAAAAAGAACTATTTAAAATATCAAAATGGAGAAGAACATATTGATGGAATAGATAAAAGTCAGATTATGATTGATAATATTGTTGTTTTAAAAACAGATATAAATATACTTCCAAATCAAGGGGGACGAATAGATCTAGACCTTTCAAAAGGGGAGGGATATTTTGCAACTATGGGAAAATATCAAAAGATTTTATGGAAAAAGGGGTCTAGTGAAAAAGAAATATCTATTACAGATTTAGAAGGAAATAGTATACCGTTTAATAAAGGAAAAACTTGGTATAATATAATCTCTAAAACAGCAAAATTCCAAGTAAAATAAAATTGTAATTAAAATGAAATATATAGTAATGATTTAATTACTATATATTTTTTTGATATATTTTAATAAAATATTTTCATAAAATATGGTAGAAAAGGTCGAAAAATGTTTTTTTATAACAAAACTGGTTCAAATATATAAATTATTTACGATAATAAAAACAGAAACACTTCCATGTAGGTGTATCTAAATATTTCTTGGGATTGACATAAAATAGTATTGTTTGATAAGATTACATTACTCTCCCATTAACAAAGTATTGTAAATTATCCAAAAGCTAATTTTAAAAAGGAGGAAATATTTTGAATTTAAAAATCAATAAAAAGATGACCCCCCTAATACTTGCCGCGATAATTCTTATAACTGCCATGGTGCCGTTATTTTCTTCAGCAATGTTTTCTGGAGCAAAAGAACAGATAAATGGAGTTGAAAATAAAAGAATAGTTGCATATTACCCAAACTGGGGTATCTATTCAGGGCATGACGAATTTTTGCCATCATATGCACAGTGGGATAATATAACTCATATGAACCTTGCGTTTTATGGTGTAGACAATGGAGGGAATATAAAATCTGTTGATACTTGGGCGGATTTTGAAAAACCACTATATCCAGGAACAGCATGGGATGATCCAAACAAAGGTGTAATTGGATCTATGAGAAAAGAAAAAGAAGCAAATCCAAATGCGAAACTAATGTTATCAATTGGGGGATGGTCTCTATCAGCTGCGTTTCCAATTTTATCTAGAGACCCATCAGCAAGAGCAAATTTTGCACAACAATCAGCAGATTTTGTTATACAACAAGGATTTGACGGAATCGATATAGACTGGGAATATCCAGGTCTAGTTCGTGATCCAGATAAAGTTGATAACCCAAATGACCAAGGACATCCAAATGGAAAACCAGATGATGGAAAATTTTATATCGAACTTTTAAAAGACGTTAGAGAAAAATTAGACGAAGCAGGAAAAAGAACAGGTAAATATTATGAATTATCAATAGCAGCACCTGCTGGTATGGATAAAATCGGATGGTTAGACGGAAGTTTAGTTGCAGGAAACGGTGGAACAATGCATTGGATCAGAGATATCGGACAAGTTGTAGACTTTATAAATATAATGAGCTACGATTTACACGGAACTTGGGATTCATTTACAGGACACCATTCAGGAATATATGCAGATTCTGAAAGAACAGAAGCAATCTCGAATAGAGATGATGACAATGATTTCGGAATAAATAAAGACGTATTAAGCGATGAAGATATTAAGGCATTTGCAGAGCAATATGCAAGAGAAGAAGATACAAAATACTATACAGTTGAAGATGCGGCGGCTGCATATGCAAGAGCGGGCGTTCCAAAAAACAAACTAGTAGTAGGATCTCCTTTCTATTCTAGAGGTTGGTATGTAGACCTAACAAAAGATTATGAAGTTATTCAAGGACTACCAGGACTATATGCACCAGTTAGAATGAAAACATCATGGGAAGGAACTATGCCAGATGCACCAAAAGGTGATTGGGATGGCGGACTTTCTACAGGGGTTAATCCATATTATAAAATTAAAGATTGGGTAGAAAATCCATCAAGTGGATATAAACGTTATTTTGACCCAGTTACAAAAACTCCATATGCATTTAACAAAACAAATGGTGAGTTTTATACATATGAAGATGTAGAAAGTGCAACAGCAAGAGCTAATTTTGTTAAAGAGAACGGTTATGGCGGAATCATTTTCTGGGAAGCAACAGGAGATACAAAACCAGGATACGCAGTAACAAATGAATTAACAAAAGCAATTAAAAAAGCTTTCTATGGAGATAGAAAAATCCCAACAACTGAAGGAAAACCTTCAACACCTGATGAAGAAACTTCATCAAGCTCATCAAGCTCATCAAGTTCATCCAGTTCTTCTTCTAATGGAGGAAGCACAGAAAAACCTGATAGCAAATCAGAACGCAAACTAGTTGGATATCTACATAACTGGGGACAAGCAGGGGGAGAAGTTCCGGCTGTAACTCTAGATGATATATCTGATAAATATGATGTAATTCATATTGCATTCCCATCAATTTCAGCGGATGGAACAGTTGTATTTACAAGTGATTGGGTTGGCGGTAAAGAAATCGTTACACCTGAACAAGTTAAAAGAGCTGTTGCAAAAGGTAAAACTGTTACACTTTCAATTGGTGGACAAAATGCACAAGTTGTTTTAGATACACCAACAAAAGTTAACAATTTTGTACAATCATATATTGAGATTGCTAAAACATATGGGCTAAATGGTATAGATATTGATATCGAGCATGGTGTTCTAGCACAAGGAAATATGAACACTCCAACACCTGCACAACTAGGTGTAATAAATGCTGCGAAAGCAATTATTCAATATTTTGAGTCAAATGGATTTGATGATTTTGAACTATGGATGGCTCCAGAGAGTGCAAATGTTATGGGTGGAATAAATGCATATGGAAATGCATATGGAAACTATCTACCAATAATAAATGCTCTAAGAGAAGAACTTACAGGGCTACATGTTCAATTTTATAACACAGGTTCTTTATTTGGAATAGATGGAAAAATCTATTATCAAGGAACAGCAGACTTTGCAGTAGCAATGGCTGATGCTTTAATTAAAGGATTTGATGTTTCTGGCGGCGGAAGATTTGAAGGAATTCCAGCAGAAAAAATATTCTTAGGACTTCCTTCAACAGATAAAGCAGCTCCAGCTGGCGGATATATGTCAAATGCAGAGATTGAAAAAGCATTTAAACAACTAACAACAAACGAAAAATTAACAAGCTATAGCTTAGACACTAATCATCTAAATCTAGGTGGAGTTATGACTTGGTCTATAAACTGGGATATCGGAAATGGATATAATTTTGCAAATGGTGTTAGACAAATCCTTGATGGAATTCCAACAGGGGAAGTTGAAACTCCAGATCCAGAAACTCCAGATCCAGAAACTCCAGACCCAGAAACTCCAGATCCAGAAAAACCAGACCCAGAGAAACCAGACCCAGAAAAACCAGACCCAGAGAAACCAAATCCAGGAACAGGATCATTTGATCCAAACAAAGTATACAACACTGGAGACAGAGTTGAATATAATGGTAACTGGTATACAGCTAATTGGTGGACACAAGGTGGAGTTCCTGCTGGAAATCCAAACTGGACACCAGACAAAACTACAAACCCAGATGGTTCTGTAGATTATGCTCCAGGCCAATCTTACAACTTAGGGGATATAGTTAAATATAACGGCAAAAGATATGAAGCAAAATGGTGGACAGCATCAACTCCAGGTAGCGATGATTCTTGGAAAGCATTAGATATTTCTACAAATCCAGACGGTTCTGTAGATTATGTTCCAGGACAACACTACACAGAGGGACAAAAAGTTAAATATAAAGAAACAACTTATATAGCAAAATGGTGGACAACATCAACTCCAGGTAGCGATGATTCTTGGAGAAGAGCATAAACCATTTAGATATCCGATAAACTTACATTAAAGTTCTCAAGAGATAGATATTATTTAAAAAAAACTAGGTATATTTAATTATATACCTAGTTTTTATTTTATATTAAAACAAATTATTAAAATAAAAGATGTTATATAATTAATTATATAACATCTTTTTATTAGTTAAAATTATTTTTCTATTTGATCTTGTTTATCTAGAATTTTATTTTGTTCTAGTTTTTCTTGTTCTAATTTTTCTTGTTCTAGTTTTTCTTGCTTTATTTTTTCTTGTATAAGTTTATACTCTTTATCTTTTTTCTCTTTATCTTGTTGTATCATCTCTAAAGAAATTTTATTTTCCATAAGTTTTATAAAAGTTTCAGAATCAATTTTTTCATGTACTAGAAGATATCTAGATATAATTTCGATCTGATCAATATGATTTTCTATCATATTTAAACAAGATTTGTATGCCGTGTCTATTATAGATTTAACTTCTTGGTCGATAGAAGTGGCAATACTTTCAGAATAATTTTTTTTCTGGCTAATATCTCGCCCAAGAAAAACTTCGTTATTAACTTGTCCATATGATATAGGACCAAGTTTGTCGCTAAATCCAAATTTTGTAACCATATTTCGGGCAATAGTTGAAGCTCGTTCGATATCATTTGATGCACCGGTTGATATATCTTTTAGAACAACCTTTTCTGCAATACGTCCACCTAAAAGGACAATAAGTTCATCTTGCATATCTTTTTTTGTTTTATAACTTATATCATGTTTTGGAAGGGACATAGTATATCCGCCAGCCATTCCTCGTGGAATTATAGATATTTGATGTACAGGACTTTGTGTTTCACAATAGTATGTACATAGGGCATGTCCAGCTTCATGATAGGCGGTAAGAATTTTTTCTTTTTCAATTATTACACGACTTTTCTTTTCAGGACCAGCAACAACTTTTATAGTTGATTCTTCTATATCTAAAAGTGTTATAGATTTATGCCCTCTTCTAGCAGCAAGTAGGGCGGATTCGTTCATAAGATTTTCTAAATCTGCGCCTGTAAATCCAACGGTTGTTTTTGCGATAATAGAAAGATCAACATCAAATGATAGAGGTTTATTGACCGAGTGAACTTTAAGTATCTGCTCTCTTCCTTTAACATCAGGATAGCCAACAACAACTTCGCGGTCAAAGCGACCAGGACGTAGAAGAGCAGGGTCAAGAATATCTCGACGGTTTGTAGCAGCAATGATAATGATTCCTTCATTTCCACTAAATCCATCCATCTCTACAAGAAGTTGATTAAGGGTTTGTTCTCTCTCATCGTGTCCACCGCCAAGACCAGCTCCACGTTGTCTACCAACTGCATCGATTTCATCAATAAATATAATAGAGGGGGCATTTTTTTTTGCCTGTTCGAAAAGATCACGAACTCGAGAAGCACCCATTCCGACATACATCTGGACAAAATCAGAACCAGAGATTGCAAAAAAGGGAACCGAAGCTTCTCCAGCAACAGCACGAGCAAGAAGAGTTTTACCAGTTCCAGGAGGACCCATAAGTAGAACACCTTTAGGGATTCTTGCACCAAGGTCATTAAACTTTTTAGGATTTTTTAAAAATTCAACAATTTCTTCTAGTTCAGCTTTTTCCTCATCAGCACCAGCAACGTCTTTAAAAAGAGCTTTTCTTCCTTGTTGTATAGTGGCTTTTAGGTTTGCTTTTCCGAAAGGAGATTTTCCGCCAGTTGATTGTTTCATCATGATAAACCAGAAAACAACCATAGCTCCTATTAAAAGAATAACAGGAAGGAAGGAGATAATCCAAGAGTTGTCAGTTGCAGGAAAATAGTTAAATTTTATAGGATTATCAGGATTTTGTTTGTTATATTCTAAAACAGGTTTTTCTATAGATGCTACAAAAAGCCCAACATTAGGAACTTTATATTTTATAATTTTATCTTTATCATCATCTTTAAGATTTAGGTTTAGGACACCCGACCCAAGATTAAGATCAAATTCATTTACCTTATCATTTTGAAAGTAAGCAACGATTTCATAATATTGGATTTTAGAAGACCCATTGTTGATTAAAGAGAATACAAAAGTGCTCATAATCATGAGTCCAATCAAAATGATAATATATATGAGGGTTCCATTTTTTTTCTTATTTACCAATATATCTCAGCCCCTTTTATTTATAAATTTTAAAATAAATAATAGAAATATATTAATTATATATTTCTGGTTTAAGTATTCCAATATAAGGAAGATTTCTATAACTTTCGTTATAATCAAGACCATATCCAACTACAAATTTATCAGGAACTTCAAAACAGGAATAATCAGGATGTATATCAACCTGACGTCTTTCTGGTTTGTTTAAAAAAGTGCATATTTTTATAGAGCTAGGCTCACGTTTGGATAGTATATCTAGGATATAATTAAGGGTCATACCACTGTCTAAAATATCTTCAATAATTAGAAGATGTTTTCCTTTAAGGCTTATATCTAAATCTTTTATGATTTTCACAACTCCAGAATGTTCTGATTTGGCACCATAGCTAGAAACAGACATAAAATCTATAATACAATTAATATCAATGGCGCGCATTATATCTGCCATAAAAACTACCGAACCTTTTAAAACACTAACAAGGATTAAATCTTTTTCTTTATAGTCTTTTGATATTTGTTTTCCTAAAATTTTAATCTTTTCAGCAATTTCTTCAGGTGTAAGAAGAATCTTTAATATATCATTTTCCATTTCCATAAAAAGCTCCTAAATTAATATTTAATAATTATTAGACAAAATTTTGTATATTCATCAAGTTGAAAATCAGAAGAAATATTAAACCTATCTAGCCAAACGATCTTTTCTGTGGTAGATAGTATAGGGATGTTAAACCTATCATAAGGAATAATTTTATTTTCGTTAAATATTTTTTTTAAAGACTTTGTACACCCTCTTCCAAGAATAGATATCTTGTCTCCATAGATCCATTGACGAAAATATAAATCTTCAACTATTTTATCATAATCTAAATAAAAAAAGCATACTTTTTTGTATTTTTTTTTTAAATAAGGTATCATTTTTCGAGGAATTACACGAAAAAAGTATATACTTTGGAGAAAATCAATTTTTTGACCTTTTAAAAGTTGATTTTTATCTAGTTTAAAAGAAAAAAAATCTAAATTTTTTTTAGGTATAATAGTTTCTATATTTATAAAATTTTCTGAAATATATATATATTTTTCTTTAGATATATTTAGTTTAAATTTATCTAAATTATTTTTTATAGCATATTTTATAGAATCAATTTTTTTATAGTCCACCGAAACATTATAAGATTTTAGGATAGATGATATAACCCGTAGCAGTATAGGAGAGGGTAGAGTTGATAGTATCTTTAGATTATAAATATTCTCGTTTATTCTAGATTTTTCTAAACTTTCGACTGCTAATTTATTTAAAAAGTCGTTATCTTGAGAGATAATATTTAATAGATTTGAAAAATTTTTTTCTGTTTCGGGGTTTATTTCTTTTAAAATCGGAATAACATCTAATCTAATTTTATTTCGTGTATACTTTTTTGATAAATTTGAAGAATCAATAATATATGGAATATGATGTTTATCACAATAGCTATCTATTTGTTGTTTAGAAATATTGTATAAAGGTCTAATAATATTTTCTCGTTTAATAGGGATAGAGCATAGACCAGACAGAGAAGAGCCTCTAATAGAGTTGAAGATAAATGTTTCTATTCTATCAGAAAGGTTGTGTCCGGTGGCAATTTTAGAAGATAATTTTTGAGATAATCTATTTAAAATATCATACCTAATATTTCTTCCAGCTTCTTCCAATCCTATTTTGTTTTCTAAAGCAATTTTTGAAATATCTTTTCTAAATGAATATAGATGTATTTTATTTTTTTTACAAAATTTTGATACAAAAGATTCATTTTGGAAAGATTCATCTCCTCTAAGCAGATGATTTAGATGAAATGCGTATATATTTATTTTAAATTCTGATTTTAAAAGATTTAAAGCATGGGTGAGAAAGATAGAGTCAGAACCACCAGATAGGGCTATAATTATATTTGATTTATCTTTAAAAAGTTCTTTTTCTATTATATTTTGTCTAATTTTGTTAATAATCATATCTTTTTTCCAAATTTCCAAATTTTGTAAATTCGCCCTCCCAAGAGAGGGAAATTGATGCAGTTTCTCCATGTCTATTTTTTGAAATTATGCAGTCGGCAACATTTTCTTCTCCATTTTCTTGATCATAATAATGATCTCGATAAAGAAACATAACGATATCTGCATCCTGCTCGATAGATCCCGATTCTCTTAAATCTGATAAAATCGGTCTATGATCTGCTCTAGCATCAGGAGCACGAGAAAGCTGTGAAAGACATATAACAGGAACGTCAAACTCTTTTGCAAGAACTTTTAAATTTCTTGTAATTTCAGAGATTTCTTGAACTCTATTTTCCGTTCGTCTACTAGATGTCATAAGCTGAAGATAGTCGATAACAACTAATCCTAGGTTTTCTATTCTTCTTAGTTTTCCTTTCATCTCTGCAATGTTTATCCCAGCTGTATCATCAATGTATATTTCTGTGCTATACAATTCATTAGAAGCAATCGAGAGGCTTTCCCAATCATTTCCAGAAAGTTCTCCAGTTTTTAGTTTTGTTGCATTTATCCTTGCTTCTGAAGAAAGTATACGAGAAACAAGCTGTTCTTTAGACATTTCTAAAGAGAATATAGCCACCGCTTTTTTAGATTTTTTTGCACAATTTGTAGCAATATTTAGGGCAAAACTAGTTTTACCCATAGCTGGTCTTGCGGCTAGAAGGATTAAATCCGATTTATTTAGACCAGTTAAAACTGCGTCCAATCCATCAAATCCAGATGGAAGACCAAGATGAGTTAGCCCATCTTGGTCAGAAATTTTTTGTAAATTATCATATATAGCCAAGATTATTTTATCAATTTTTTCTAAACCGGAGATGTCTCTGCCTTGTCTAATTTCCATTATAAGTTGCTCTGCCTTATCAAGAAGAAATTTTGAATTTGTAGACTGAGAACAGGAGGACAAAATTTCTTGTGAGGCTGATATGAGCTTTCGTATATAGTGATATTCTCGAACTATTTCACAGTATGACTCTATATTTATAATAGATGGAACCATCTCCATTAGCTTTGCTAGATATAATTTTGCTTCATTTTTTGTCTCAAAAATATTGTCAGAAGAAACTTCATCTAAAACAGTTACAAAGTCTATTGCATTAGATGTATAAAACATTTTTAATATAATTTCAAATATTTGATTATGTTGGAGATGAAAAAAGCAATCTGGTTTTATATACTCCAAGACCTTCGACATACAAGAAGGGTCTAAAAGAAGTGCACCTAAAACAGATTGCTCAGCTTCTAAATTGTAGGGAATATTTTCAACATAATCTGTAAAAACAGAATTATTCAAAATCCTTCCTCCAGATAAAATTTATAAAAATTATTCTTCTATAACAGAAACTTTCATATCTGCTAAAACTTTCGTATGTAATTTAATAGTTATATTATATGTTCCAAAAGCTTTTATATCTAATTCAAGGGTGATTTTTCTTTTGTCTATATCTAAACCAAGTTGAGTTTTTATAGCAGAAGAAACATCCTTAGAAGTTATAGATCCAAAAATACGGCCATTTTGACCCGCTTTAGCTTTTATATTTACAATTTTTTCTTTGAGAGTTTCTGCAAGTTTTTCGCATTTTTTTATCTCTTCTAAAGCGTGATGATTTGCAGAATTTATTTTAGTTTCATGCTGTTTTAAAATGTCCTTTGTTGCTTCTATAGCAAGCTTTTTTTTCAATAAAAAGTTTTTTGCATACCCGTCAGAAACATTTATGATTTGCCCAGCTTTTCCCGTTCCTTTTACATCTTGATTTAATATGATTTTGATAAAAATCAGCTCCTATCTTCTTTATTTAAAAAATATTTATCAATAGATTCCATAAGCATATTTTTAACAGCTTCAAAATTTGTATCATGAAGTTGTGTAGCTGCCATAGTTTGGTGTCCGCCCCCTCCAAGAGTTTCCATGATTATCTGGACATTTATCTGTCCCATAGAACGGGCAGAGATGTTGAAAGAATCTCCAGAAGAAAATATGACAAAAGAGGCATTTACACCAGAAATCGTTAAAAGTTCATCTGCTGCTTGGGATGATACAATCCTAATATTTTCAGAATATGGATCAATAGAAGATGCAATAGCACACTGTTTGTATATATCAGATGAAGCTACGAGATTAGATTTTAATTGATATGATTCCATTGATCCAGAGAAAAGTTTTTTTACAGCAATGGTGTCCGCCCCATTTTTTCGTAAAAATGCAGCAGCCTCAAAAGTTCTAACTCCGGTTTTCATAATAAAATTTCTTGTATCAAGCATAATCCCAGATAATAACGCATCGGCGGCAAATCTATCAAGCTTATATTGTTTTCCCATATATTGGATGATTTCCGAAACCATCTCAGATGTGGAAGAAGCATATGGTTCATGATAAAAAATTACAGAACCTTCGATATGATTAACCATCTTCCTATGATGGTCTATTACAACAAATTTTTTACATGCTTTATGTATCTCTGGATATTCAAGAAAAGATGGATTATGTGTATCTACAATTATTAAAACTGTATTTGTTTTAACCCTATCTAAAGCCTGTTTTTTATTTATAAAAATATCTTTGTTAGATGATTTTTCTTCTATATATTCTATAAGAGTTGAAGATAGAGTTCTCTCTTTATTTACAACAACATTAACTTCTTTTCCACTAAATTTTATAGCAGTGGCAAGACCAAATCCAGATCCAATACAGTCTAAATCGCTAAAAGTATGCCCCATTATGATTACGTTAGAACTAGATTGAATAAGATCTGTCAAGGCATTTGAAATAATTCTAGTTTTAACCTTTGTTCGCTTTTCCACTCCAGCAGAAACTCCACCAAAAAATTCATAATTATCATTTAATTTTAGAGCAACTTGATCTCCACCACGGCTTAGAGCCAAATCAATAGCATAGTTTGCATCTATATAGCTTTCGTTTAAAGACGATGAAGATCCAGAAACACCAACAGATATAGTGATAGGGATATCGTTTGATATTCCTATCTGTCGGATACTTTCTAGAAAAGAAAATTTGTCTTTTCTCATATCTTCAAGATCTTTAAATTCGATAATAGCCATGAATTTACTTTGAGAAAGTTTTTTTATAAAACCAGATGTTTTTGCAATAAAATTTTCTAAAATAGACTCAATATTTATTATTATTTGAGATTTTTCACTCTCTTTTATCATCTCTAAAACTTCATCATAATTGTCAATAGAAAAGATCATAACACAAGGTTTTGATAAAGTATTGGTTAGTTCTATATGTTTAAACGGAGTTATATCTATTAGATAGAGTATAAAAATATCATCTGTCTTATGTTTTATATTTTCTAAAGCCTGAACTCCAAAAATTCTAAAATGATTCTCTTTAAAAACTACATCAGAAAATTTATTTTTAACAATCTCATCTAGAGGAAGAGAAGTTATATAATCCAGTTTTCTTATATAGCTTTTATTATTTGTATCAATATTTAAAAAAGAGTTATTAAACCATATAATATTACGGAGTTTATCACAAATTATTACAGGTGTAGAAAGTTTTGTGATATTCTGTTCGTCCATAACATCAAGGTTGTCGGCTATAGATTGGGCAATACTAAATATATTTTTATTTATATATATAATTTTTTTAATGATTATCCCAGAAATTATAAGAATTATAGGTAGAAAAGCAATAGATAGTTTATAATCTGGAATAGACAAAACTAAGACAATAGAAACAATTATTAGAGAAAGTATATAGATTGTTATAGAAGAAAACTTTCTAAATTTCATAATAAAATACTCCTATCTAAAAGTTATAAGAAATCAATATTAGATTTCTATTATTATAGGAAGAATCATAGGATTTCTTTTTGTTTTTTTATATATAAAATCTGATAAAGAGTCTTTAACTTTTCCTTTTATTATTCCCCACTCTTTTATATTTTTTTCAGAACAATCATCTAAAGATTTTTTAACAATTTTTTTTGCATCTTCTATAAGATATTCAGATTCACGGATATAGACAAATCCACGAGAAACAATGTCGGGGCCGGCAATAATAGAGCCATATTCTCCTTCGATAGTTGTAACAACAACTATTAAACCATCTTCAGAAAGATGTTTTCTATCTCTAAGTACAATTGAGCCAACATCTCCAACGCCAAGTCCATCTACAAGGGTTTTTCCAGCTGGGACAGCTCCTATAACCTTCATAGAATTTGCAGTTAGCTCTATAACTTGACCAATATTTCCTATATATATATTTTCTTCTTTCACTCCAGTGGCGATTGCTAGATTTGCATGGGCTTTAAGATGCTTAAATTCTCCATGGACAGGAAGGAAAAATTTTGGTTTAACAACTGAAAGCATCATTTTTAGTTCGTCTTGACAACCATGTCCAGAAACGTGTATTTCGTGAACAGATTTGTATATAACCTCTGCACCTAGTTTAAGAAGATCATTTACAACTCTATTTACAGATTTTTCATTTCCAGGAATAGGAGTGGCAGAGATTATAATAACGTCTTTAGATGAAACAGAAATTTTTCTATGATCTCCTGCAGCCATACGAGAAAGAGCAGAAAGGGGTTCTCCTTGGCTTCCAGTTGTTATAATCACTACATTTTCTGGGGGAAGTCGATGGGTTGCGTCTATATCTATAAGAATATTTTTAGGAATTTTTAGATATCCAAGTTCTACAGCTTTTCCAACAATATTTACCATGCTTCTTCCAGAAACGGCAACTTTTCTATTATGTTTTATTGCGTTGTCTACAATCTGTTGAACACGATGTATATTTGATGCAAATGTTGCTACTAAAATTCGTTTTCCTTGTGATGAAAGAAAAAGAAGGTCAAGAGTTTTTCCAACTTTACTTTCGCTTACAGTTGCCCCTGGTCTTTCTGCATTTGTAGAATCTGAAAGGAGGCATAAAACCCCTTTTTTTCCAAGTTCAGAAAAACGACCAATATCTATAACATCTCCATGGATAGGGGAATAGTCCACCTTAAAGTCCCCTGTTTGTATAATTGTTCCTACAGGAGTTTTTATAGCTAAAGAAACAGCATCAGGAATAGAGTGGTTTACATGGATTGCTTCGATAGAGAAACAACCAACTTTAAATATCTGTCCCGCAGATATTACATTTAGTTGAGATCTATTTAATATTCCATGTTCTTTAAGTTTATTTTCTATCAGTCCAATAGTTAGTCTTGTGGCATAGACAGGAACATTAACTTTTTTTAAAAGATAAGCAAGAGAACCAATATGATCTTCATGCCCATGAGTTATAACTATCCCTTTAAGTTTATGTTTGTTTTTTTCAACATATGTGAAATCAGGGATAACTATGTCTATTCCTAGCATATCAGAGTCTGGGAAAGCAAGCCCACAATCCACAATAAACATCTGGTCTTCATATTCGTAAAGAGTCATATTTTTTCCAATTTCGTTTAGTCCACCCAGAGCAATAATTCTCATAGATGGGGGTGGAGATACAACTTTTTTCACCTGATTTATATTTGTTTTTTTATAATTATTAAAGTTTTTTTCTTTTTTAAAAATATTAACCTGTGGAGTTTTTTCAGTGTTGTTTTTTGATTTCAGATGATTTGTATTTGGTTTTAAAGGATAGTATGCTGGTTTTATAGGTGTAGAACTATTTTGAGCTTGATTAGTAGGTATAGTTTTATTTATATTGTTGTTATTATTCTTTGATTTCAAATGATTTAAATTTGGTTTTAAAGGAGCGTAGTTTGGAGTGGCTACTTTAGGTTTATGAAAAACTTTTTTTTGATTTTTTATAGGATCACTTTGTGGAGTGTTTAATGAATTATTATTTGATTGTATAGGTGTATCTATTTTATTTTTATCCATTGAAGGATTTATATCAATTTCTTTTGGCACGAGAATACCTCTTTTTCTAAATATTTTAAATTATAGTATTAAATTAATACTATTTATAAGTAGTGTGATCTCCAGTTTTAATATATGTATAAAATATGCTTATTTTTTAAGCTTTATATTACAGATATAATAATCTGTTTTATTTAAAATTATTATATCTAAATCATTTATAATAAAATATAATTTTAATAATATCCTAAATGCCCTATAGACACGACCTATAAGGCGTTTAGTGGATATTTAAATCTGGAATTAAGCTAATTAAAGCTATATAGAGTAGAAATTTTAAATGCTAATTATTTATTATTTATTAGAATGAATAAATTAGTAAATAAATATAAAAAAATCCGATCAGTTATCAACTACGTTACCAATAATAATAAAGATATTTATTATTATTGTCAATAGATGCTTTATTTAAGCTTGTATTACATTATAGATTAAACTTTATAGAGTCTGCTGTTTTATTAAATCTTCATAAAAATCACAAATTTCAGAAGCAGATTCGCTTTTGATGCTTTCTGCATAAACCATAAATCCTTTTCCAGATTTTAAAGGTCTTATAAATGCTTCTCCCATTGTATGGTTAAATTTAAGTCCAGAATCTATAATTTCGCCAGTTTGGGATATTTTTTCAAAAATATCCCTTGGGTTTTTAGCAACCTTTATCATTCTAGAAGCAGTTGCGAAATGAGGGATCAAATCTATAGCTTGTTTTAGAGTATAATTGTTTTCACTTAAAAAATTTAGCAAAGATATAGACATCTTCAAACAGTCTCTAAGATAGGGTTGGGATATGGCTTTTTGTCTAGCAATAGAGTCTAAATTTTTGTTAGAAAATTTATGGTATCTGTATACATCTTTTTCATATTTTTTTCCCATTTTGTCTATAATCGTTGGGGCTTCAAAGGGAACAGAAACAGAATTTCCTTTTATAAATGTGGCCAAACATAGTAGAGCTAAAACTTTTTCATCAAATATATATCCTGTGTCTTGTGAATATATTGAAATTTCTTTTCCTGAATTTGATATATATATTTCTATAGAGAGAGGACCATCCTTGATAGAATAACCAGATTTTTTTAAGGTTCTCGATAATATTGAAACTATATTTTGATTTGGAGATTTTATAGAAATAGGATGGTCTATTTTATTTGAAAATAATGTAGAAATTAGATCTATTTCATATATATTTTTTAATGATGAAAAATTTGAGACTGTTCCAAAGTTGTTATGCAAAACTTTTTTAAACTTATTTTGATTTAAAAGATCTTCTATCCTTCTTTCATATGATCTTGAAAGGGGCATGGCTCCTTGTTGAACGATTTTTATATTTGTTATTGCGTTACTTTCTATATAAACTCCAAAATCGCACATAGATTTTGATACACAAAACTCAAACTGAGTTTCTATAGTTTCTCCAAAATCTAAAACATCTCCCCCAGAAGATAGAATACCTGATATAATCGCGTGTTTAAATGCGGCGGATGATAGAGATGAAGTTGTGGCTATTCCTATCTTTGATTTTGGAATAAGGCTTGCCAAAGCTCCTCCAATTGCTGAGAGGTTTTCGGGGTTTATGGATATATTTGTTTCTCCACAAATTCCATCATCGTCAAATAATATATCGGATGGATAACCATATTTAATATCTTTTTTAATCTGTGAATTAGGAAAAACGGTTTTATTTGGCCAAATTTTTGCTCTGTTTGAAATTATAGAGTGTTCAAAAACTGTAGATTCATCCGCTATAATCGATTCTTCAAAAACAGATGAATGATGAAGAATTTTGGCGTTATTTCCTATAATAGCATGGTTTATCTTTACATGGCTACTGATATGAGCCCCCTCCATAATAACGGATGAGTTTATGATTGTTTCATCACCAATGGTTACATTATCCATAATAACTGTTCCACAGTTTAGCTGGACATTTTCACCTATAGAAACATTTTTGCCTATATAAACAGGGGGATTTATGTTGAATTCACCATCAGGAAAAGAGTCTTTGAAATAGACTCCAAAATCATATTTAGCATTTATATCACAATAAACTTTTTGGTTTAGTATATCTTGATTTATCTTAAGATATGATTTTATATCTTCAAGATTTTCACAATATCCATCCAAGTTATATCCATATAACGGAATATCCTTTTTAATTATAGAAGGGAATATATCTTTGATAAAATCAGAATTTATATCATTTGGAATATGGTTTAAAATTTCTTTTGAAAAGATATATATTTCTGTATTTACAAAGTTTGAAGAGTAGTCTAGATTAGAAAAAATTTCTGTAAAACTTTTTATTTGGTTATTATTATCTAGCTTAATAATATTAGTTTGGTTATCTTTAAATTCTTTTTTTAAAATAACTGTGGCAATTCCATTATGATTTTTGTGAAACTCAAAAGCTTTTGTTAGATTAAAATCAGAAACACATGTCCCAGAGATAACTATAAAATCATCATCAATTGATTGCATAAAATTTTTAACAGATCCTGCAGATCCTAGAGGGGTTTCTTCATAGGAAAAGTCTAAATTTATTGACTTATATTTTTTAGAATAAAAATTGTCTTCTATCTTTTGTCCTTTTGACATAAGCGTAAGAGTTGTAGACTTTATACCATGATTTTCTAATAAATCCAAAGTATATTCTATTACAGGACGACCACATACAGGTATAAGTGGAGGTGGGGTAGAACAGGTTATAGGAGAAAGTTTTGAGCCTTTTTTGCCAGCTAAAATTATAGATTTCATATAAAACAACACCCTTTCTATTTTAATCTATTATGGTCAATCTATAGAAATTTATACTTTATATTTATAAAGATAATATTGTATACTCTAAATATAATTGAAAATAATTATATTTAGAGTTATAATTAATCAATATTATATGCTTATCATTTTAATTATTTGGTAAATTAGGAGGAAATAAATGATAGAGGTAAAAAATCTTTGTAAAAATTATGGGAAGAAAAAAGCACTTTCCGATCTAACATTCTCTGTAAAAAAAGGAGAAATATTAGGGTTTTTGGGTCCAAATGGGGCTGGAAAGTCTACAACTATGAATATTCTTACAGGATATATTTCTACTACAACTGGAAGTGTTAAAATAGATGGTTTTGATATTTTAAATAATCCAATAGAAGCTAAAAGAAAGATGGGTTATCTTCCAGAACATCCACCTTTATATCCAGATATGACAGTGGCTAAATATTTATCTTTTATGTTTGATTTAAAGAAGGTTTCATTAAAAGAAGAAAAAAAACAAAATCATATAAAAAATATATGCAATCTATTAAAATTAGAGGATGTGTATAAAAGAATAATAAAAAATTTATCTAAAGGCTATAAGCAAAGAGTTGGTTTAGCTCAGGCTCTTTTGGGACATCCAGAAGTTTTGATATTAGACGAACCTACAGTGGGACTAGATCCAAAACAGATTATAGAGATAAGAAATTTGATTAAAGGATTGGGAGAAAAGCATACAGTTATACTTTCTTCACATATTTTGTCAGAGGTTCAGGCAATTTGCGATAGAGTTATAGTTTTAAACAAGGGTGTTCTTGTTGCAGATGATACAGCATTTAATCTTTCTAAAGGGGAATTTTGTGTTAAATACACCGCAAGAATTCAGGGGGATGAAACACAAATTTTAGATATCTTTAAAGAGAGTAGTTTTATTAAAGATATTTCTTCTCTTGGAGAAAAAGAAAAAGGTGTTTATGACTTTATAGTTGAAGGACAAGCTGGAGAAGATATAGATGTTAGAAAAGCTATCTTCAATCTTTCTGTGGAAAACAAATGGGTTTTATTAGGAATACATACAAATCAAATGAGCTTAGAAGAAGCCTTTTTAAATCTAACCAAAGATGTGAAAGAAACAGATATACCAAAAGATGATGATTTAGAAGTTTTATTAGATCAAGATAGTTTAGTAAATAAAGATGATGAATCTGATCTAAAAGAAGATTTGACAACGGATAAAATAGAGGAGGAAAAAGATGTTAGCGATATTTAAAAGAGAAATAGGTTCATATTTTAACTCTGCTATAGGGTATGCTTATCTGGCTGTTTTTTACTTTTTTTCGGGGTTATATCTGTTTTTGACATCTCTTGCGTATAATTCATCCAATCTATCAGGTGTGTTTGGATCACTTATAACAATTTCTATGTTTTTAGTTCCTATTCTTACTATGAAGCTTATGAGCGAGGATAGAAAGCAGAAGACAGATCAAGCATTGCTTACATCTCCAACAAAATTGTCTTCTATAGTTTTAGGAAAGTTTTTTTCAGCGTTATTTATATATACTTTAGGGATATTAATAACTCTTGTTTATGCAATAACCCTTTCTTTTTATGCTCCTATGGAATGGACAGTTATAATAGGAAATATTTTAGGAATGATTTTATTAGGCGGTGCGTTGATATCTATAGGTTTATTTGTATCTTCTAATACAGAGAGTCAGGTTATATCTGCTGTTATTAGTTTTGCTATTATGATGTTTTTATTTTTTGCTGATGGATTTTTTCAAAATATAACAAATCCTACAATAAAAGAATTTTTCATACAAATGTCATTTTTTACAAGATTTCAGGATTTTACAATAGGTATCATAGACATATCTAATGTTATTTTCTTTATAAGTTTTATCGTTGTTTTTAATTTTCTAACAGTTAGAACTTTAGAAAAAAGACGTTGGAGATAGGAGGGAATATTTATGAAAAAACAGTTAAAAAATAATAAGTTTAAACATGGTGTTGCATCTTTAGGGCTAATAGTTGTATTTATAGCAGTTGTAGTGGTTATAAATGTTTTTGTTAATATTCTTATGACAAAATTTCCTTTAGAGATAGATTTAACTAGTAATAAAATTTTTAATATAACAAAAGAAACAAAAGATTATATAACAAACCTTGAAAATGATGTTTATATAGATGTTTTAGCTACCGAACAGAGCTATAGTGTAGCAAGCGAATATTATGCACAGGCTGGAAAGGTTATACGCCAGTATGAGCAGAATTCTAGCAAGATAAAGGTTAAATTTATTGATATTATAGAAAACCCACAATTAGCAGAAAAATATAGTGATTTGGATGTTCAATATGGTGATATAGTTGTTTCTAGCAATGATAAAAAACAGAAGGTTACAGCATATGATCTGTTTAATGTTCAGCAAACACAAGCAGGAGAAGAGGTGTCTTCTTCTAAAGCAGAACAAGCTCTAACAAGTGCGATTTTAAATGTGATTAATGAAAATCCAAAAAAAGTCTTAGTCTTATCAGGGGATAATACTATGGATGCTTCTCATATTATAGATATACTTTCTAGAAATAGTTATCATGTTGGAGAGATAAACTTTTTAACAGAGGAAATTCCACAAGAAACTGATATTATATTTATTCCAGCTCCAACCGTGGATTATACAAAAGATCAGATACAAAAATTAGATAAATATCTAGATAATAATGGCGAAAAGGGAAAAAATGTTATCTTCATTTCAGGAGAAACAAAGAAAGAAACACCAAATTTAGATAAATTTTTAAAAGAATGGGGCATATCTATTGAAACTGGGGGAATTGTTGAAACCGATAAAAGTTTAATATATTTAAGTCCTTTTATCTCTATACAGGATGTTTTTCAACAAGATCTATTAAAATATGATTCTGAAACCCCTATAATAATAGCTAATGCCAAAGCTATTAATGTTTTATTTGATTTTGCAGGGGATAGAGAAGTTGTATCTCTCTTGAAGAGTAAACCAAGTTCCGCTTTAAGACCAGCTGATGCAGGTGAAAATTGGAAACCCAAAGATGCTGATTTAAAAGCATTTTCTACCGCTGTTTTATCTAAAATAAAATCAGGAGATAAATATTCTAATCTAGTTGTTATATCTAGTGTTGGGTTTATAACAGAAGAATTTATTACTTCAACTTCCTTTGGAAATGGAGAATACTTTATAAATCTTTTCGATTCTCTTTCTGATAAAGAAGAAGGGATAAAAATTGTTCCTAAAGAATTGGGCGGAGTTTCTCTAATGCTTTCTGAGCAAGAGTCTTTAACGCTTACAATTATATTCTTACTAATAGTTCCAATATTTATTATATTTATGGGAATATTTGTTTGGATACGTAGGAGGAATATGTAAAAATGGATAAAAAAAAGTCCATAATAATATTAAGTATAATTTTCTTAGTTTTATTAGCTGGAATTTTTGTATTAAATATTATAGATACAGACAATTCTGATACATCATCATCATTAGATCAACCTGTAGTTAAGATAGTTGATATAGCTAAAGAGGATGTGTCTTCAATATCAGTTATAGATAAACAACAAAAAGATAGTTCATCTTTTATAATAGAAAAGGATGATATGGGAAATTTTGAAATAGATAAAATTAGTAGTTTTGATAAAAATCAAGATAGATATACAAATTTTATAGAATCATTGTTGTCTCTATCTTCCTATAAAGAAATTTCTAAAAGTTCTATATCTGATATAAAAGATTTTGGTCTTTCTCCTTCAAAATATGATATCTCGATAAGTTATAAAGATGGAAAAAAACTGGATATAAATATAGGGAATATGGCGGTAGATAATAGTGGATATTATCTAAAAACCTCTGATTCTGAGGATATAAAGCTTGTAAAAGTAAAAGATATAGAGAAAATTATGGTGGATGAAAAAGATTTTATATCAGATGTTTTTTTAAAATATCCATCTAAAGATGGAGATATTGACCCGTCTATCTTCACCAAGATATCTATAAAAAATAAAGATCAAAAAGATATAATAAATATAGAAACTAATAAACAAAGTTTAGAAGATAAATCTGATGAAAAGATAAACTATATTTTAACTGCTCCGTATAGTTCTTTTTTAGAGAATACAGCAGTTCAATTTATCTTACCGAATGGAGATTTAAAATCAGATTATATTGCAGACTATGGGAAACAAAGTTTGGATAAAAAAGAATATGGTTTTAAATCTCCAACAGCAGAGGTTGTATTCACTGTAGAGGGGAAACAACATAAAATAGTTATAGGTAGTAGGTTAGAATCTAAACAAGGTGTAGACAATCATGGACACTCTCATCTAGAAGATCAATTTTATTATGTGATGGTTGTTGGGACTGATATTGTCTATGAAGTTATCTCTAGTCGACTTCCTTGGATAAATTTATCTGTTAAAGAATTAATTAAAAAGAATATATTTATCCCATCTTTAGATAAAATTTCTGCTATAAATTTTGGACTTGATGGAAAAGATTATCAATTTAAGATAGAAGGGGAAGATGAGAATATTTCTGCATATATAGAGGATAAAAAATTTGATCTTAATCAATTTGATGAATTTTTTAAAGAGATAGCTTTTATTCCAATAATATCTGGTGTAGAACAAAATCCAGTTGGGAAATTATTGGCTAGTATAAAATATTCTTACAGAAAAGAAGATCTCTCTTCTGATACAATAAAATTATACAAAGTAAATGATAGGGAAGTCTCTTTGATTTTAAATGATAAGATGTTCTTTATGGTTGATAGAGATTATGTAGAAAAAGTTATAGCTTCTTTAAAAACTTTTATAAAATAAAAAAAATGGCTTTACGAATATATAATATTCGTAAAGCCATTTTTTTTATTGACATTGTTCTTTTAAATGATCCGTATAAGCATTTAAAATAGTAGTTTCTATCTTTGCTCTTGCTTCTAGAGATATTGGATGTGCTATATCTCTAAATGTGCCATTTTCTTCTTTTCTGCTAGGCATAGCAACAAAAAGTCTTTCTTGACCTTCAATTATCTTTATGTCATGGATAGCTATTTCTGAATCAAGTGTCATAGAAACAACCGCCCTTAATCGTCCTTCATTTAATAATCGTCTAATTTTTATATCTGTTATGTTCATGGGTATGCCCTCCTTCTGATTTAAACTTGTAAAAATAATTCCACTCTTATATTATATCGTATAAATTATAAAAATGTGTTTATTTTATGTTATTTTTGCAATATAATATAATATAATAATAATTATGGAGTGGAAATTTTATGAAATTAATAAAAGACACTGTTCTAAACGGGAAAAAACATCTTCATTTTATAGGAATAGGTGGATCGGGGATGTTTCCTATTGCAAAATTTTTGCATTCTTTGGGTATTTATATAACAGGGTCTGATGGAATTATAAATGACAATACTATATTTTTAGAAAATTTAGGAATAAAAGTTTTTAAGGGACATAGTATTGAAAATGTAAAAGGGTCAGATCTTGTTATATATTCTGCGGCGATTATGTCGGATAATATAGAACTGGTTTTTTCTAGGGAAAATAATATAGATATATTAGAAAGAAGCGAAGTTTTGGGAATTATAACAACACTTTTTAAAAAATCTATATGTGTTAGTGGAACCCACGGAAAAACTACAACATCATCTATGATTTCTCAAATTCTAAATAAATCAAATGTTAAACCTATAACAATTATCGGTGGAAATCAGATTAAGTTTAATAGCCAGATGATTATAAAGCCTTTAAACCAACAAAAATATTTAAATGAGTCTCTTCCAGAAACAATTTTGTGTGAGGCTTGTGAATTTGCTGACACATTTTTAAAATTAAAATCTAATATATCAATTATTTTAAATATCGATGAAGATCATCTAGAGTATTTTAAAAGTTTAGAAAATATAATAAAATCTTTTTCTAAATTTTGTGAAGATACAACTGATTGTATTATTATCAACGGGGATGATTATAATACATTAGAAGCATCAAAAGATTATAAAAGGAAAATAATTACATTTGGATTTGGAAAAAACTGTGTTTATTATGCAGAAAACATTCAATCTTTAAATATTGGAAAAACATCATTTGACCTGTTTAAAAATGGAGAAAAATTTGAAAGTTTAGAGATAAATATGCTAGGAAATCATAATGTTTTAAATTGTTTGGCTAGTATAGCTTGTTGTGATATTTTAGGTGTAGATTTTGATATTATAAAGAAAAATTTGGAAAATTTTGATGGTGTTTCCAGAAGGTTCCAATTTCTAGGTAGAGTAAACGAGGGGATAATAATGGACGATTATGCTCATCATCCATTAGAAATTAAGATGACTATAGAATCTTTAAAAAAGCTAAACCCTGAAAGAATACGAGTTGTTTTCCAACCCTTCACATATTCTAGAACTTATAATTTATTAAAAGATTTTGCCGATGTTTTAAACCTTGCTGATGAGGTTATACTTACAGAGATTATGGGAGGGAGAGAGAAAAATACCTATAATATATATTCTGATGATCTTGTCAAACTTTTAGATAAAGGAAAAATCATAGATGATTTTAGAAGTATATCAAATTATATTAAAGGTAGTATAAAAAAAGGTGATATAGTTATAACTATTGGATGTGGAAATGTTTATCTAGCTGGTAGGATGATGGTGGATCAAGGGTAGAATTGTATAAAAAAGGAGCTACTATAAAATTATAGTAGCTCCTTTTTTATACAGATAAACTTATGGTGAGGATGTAGACTTGTATTTTTAAATGTCATAGTATTAAACTTTATGTAGATAGGCGTATTGGTTTATTTATGTCACAAGTCTTAAGCTTATAAGTATAACACGATATCTACAAGACGATTTTATCATATTTTTAAGATGGATATTGTCGAAAAAACAGCTATCTTATTTGAAATATAACAAATAAAATAGCTCTCTAAAGCTATTGCTTTAGAGAGCTAGATGGTGACCCGTACGGGAATCGAACCCGTGATACCGCCGTGAAAGGGCGGTGTCTTAACCGCTTGACCAACGGGCCTAATATATAAATTTAAGACAATGAGATAATGGTAGCGGTAGTCGGATTTGAACCAACGACACTGCGGGTATGAACCGCATGCTCTAGCCAACTGAGCTATACCGCCATATTACATATCCAGCACCAGAAACCTTTTATATTATATAATGAATATTGAAATATGTCAATAGGTTTTTAAAATAAATAGATATAAAAAAAACAAGCATTATAGCTTGTTTTTTTTATATCTATTTATTATCTACAGTATCCATATGTTTGATAAGTTCTAAAACTTTATTTGAATAGCCCCACTCATTGTCATACCATGAAACTAATTTAACAAAAGTTTCATTTAGCATTAGTCCTGCTTTAGAATCAAAGATAGAAGTTCTAGCATCTGATATAAAATCAGAAGAAACAAGATCTTCATTTGTAAATCCAAGAATTCCTTTCATAGAACCTTCAGAAGCTTGTTTGATTTTGTTGCAAATTTCTTCATAAGTTGTTGGTTTTTCTAATTTAACAGTTAAATCAACAACAGATACATCAAGGGTTGGCACACGGAAAGCCATACCTGTTAGTTTTCCATTTAACTCAGGTATAACAAGGGCACAAGCCTTTGCCGCTCCTGTAGAAGAAGGGATGATGTTTCCAGCAGCAGCACGGCCACCTCTCCAATCTTTCATAGAAGGTCCATCTACAGTTTTTTGAGTTGCAGTTGTGGCATGAACAGTTGTCATAAGTCCTTCTTTTATTCCAAAGTTATCGTTTATAACTTTTGCAAGAGGTGCAAGACAGTTTGTTGTGCAAGATGCATTTGAAACAACCTTCATATCTTTTGTATATTTATCAAGGTTTACACCACATACAAAAGTTGGAGTTTCTTTATCTTTTGCAGGAGCAGATATAACAACTTTTTTTGCCCCAGCTTTTATATGTAGCTCTGCTTTATCTTGTCCTGTAAAAACACCAGTGGATTCTACAACATAGTCTGCTCCACATACACCCCAAGGGATTTCTTCTGGGTTCATTTTATCATAAATTTTAACTTTTTTTCCGTTTACAACAAGGTCTGATCCATCTATAGAAACTTCACCATTAAATTTTCCATGAATAGTGTCATATTTTGTCATATACACCATATAATCTAGACCGATGAAAGGGTCGTTAACTCCGACAACTTCATATTTTTCTGGTTGGCTCATAGCCGCTCTAAAAACAAGTCTTCCAATTCTTCCAAATCCGTTAATACCAATTTTTATAGACATATAAACTAAATCCTCCTATAAGTTAAATTTGATTTTATTCTATAATAAACAGCTGTAATATACAAGTATTTATTGAAAAAATTATTAAAAACTATTGATATAATTAATAATCAACTGTAAATAGGGCATTATAAACTATAACTTAAGGTTAAGTTTATTAAAGTTTATAATATAATGTATTTTTCTTTACAATAATTGTTTTTTTAATTATAATTGTGTATTAAGCTGTTGGTTATTTAAAAGTTGGGGTGTGTGGAATATTGAATATTGATAAATTAGATTCGTTAAAGAGTATATATTCGGATCTTAATAATTCCGCTATTATTTGTGATAATGATTATAATATTATCTGGATTAATAATTTTACTAAAAAATATCTTTCTGAAATTTTAAACAAAAAAAATTTAAAAAAAGCTTTTCCAATCTATAATTATGAAAAGATAACAGAAAAAATATTAGAGAAAAAAACATGTGAAACAAAAGAGATTAGTTTTAATTTTTCTAATATATCCCTAGAGTTTATACCAATTATTGATAATTTTGAAATTCAAGGAACCATTGTTTTTATCAAAAGCTCTGATCCTTTTTTTAGCATGCCGTTTTCTTTAGATATAGACAGAATAATATCCGCTGTTTCTGGACAGTTTAGGTCTCCACTATTTAGTATATTTAATTTGCTGGCTCCTCTTTCTAGAAGACTGGAAGAATATGAGCTGTATGATGATATAGAATATATAAACCATATAGCCCGAAATTGTTATAAAATGATAAAATCAACTGTGAATTTATCAGAATATTTTAAAATTTCTGATTCCTCTAATGAAAAAAATGGAAATAATTTAAATTTTAAAAGGTTAAACATAAATAAATATTTAGAAGATCTTTGTAAGTCTATCCAAATTATACTTACCTCCTCTAATATAAATTTAGAATATACTATGACTAGGGAAATAATTATAACTAATATAGATCCAGAAAGATTTTCTATTGCTTTTTTAAATATAATATCCAATTCATGTGTTTATACAAGTCCAGGAAATACTATACATGTTTCTTTAGAAAGAATTAGGACAGATGCAGTTATAACAATTTCAGATAATGGTGTTGGGATATCTAAAGAAAGATTAAATAAAGTTTTTGAACCTTATTATTCGTATAATCCAAATTTTATTTCTGAAAGTATGCATACCGGTCTTGGTCTAACTATTGTTAAAAAAATTATTGAAGCTCATAATGGTAGCTATTTTTTAAATAGTGTAGAAAATAAAGGGACTTCTATAGCTATAAAATTTCCTATAAATGATGATATAGATGTTATGCCATATTTAGAATCTAATACGGCAAACTATATAGCTAATAAATTTTCTCCCTTGTATATTTTTCTTGCAGATCTCTGCGATTTTAATACGTTTTAGTATATTTATTATAAGGAGTTTTAAAAATGTCGGTAAAATATATATTTGTAACTGGCGGAGTTGTTTCTGGGTTAGGAAAAGGAATAACTGCAGCCTCTTTGGGAAGACTTTTAAAAGATAGAGGATATAAAATTACAATTCAAAAATTTGATCCTTATATAAACGTTGATCCAGGAACGATGAGTCCTTATCAACATGGGGAAGTTTTTGTGACAGATGATGGGGCAGAAACTGATCTAGATTTGGGGCATTATGAAAGATTTATAGATGAAAATCTTTCTGTAAACTCTAATATAACAACTGGTAAGGTTTATTGGACTGTTTTGAATAAGGAAAGAAGAGGGGATTATCTAGGTGGCACAGTTCAGGTTATACCTCATATAACAAACGAGATAAAAGATAGGATATACAGGGTTGCTAAAAATCAAGATGTGGATGTAGTTATAACTGAGATAGGTGGAACTGTTGGAGATATAGAAAGCCTTCCTTTTTTAGAGGCGATCAGACAAGCCTCATGCGAGCTTGGGGACAAAAACTCTATGTTTATTCATGTAACTCTTGTTCCTTACATAATGGGGTCTAATGAATTAAAATCAAAACCTACACAGCATTCTGTGAAAGAGCTCTTATCTCTAGGGATAAGACCAAATATGATAGTTTGTAGAAGCGAACAAGTTTTACCCTCTGATATGGTTAATAAAATTGCCTTGTTTTGTAGTGTGAAATCTAAAGATGTTATACAAAATTTGACTGCTCCTAGTCTATATGAAGTTCCTCTGATGTTGGAAGACCAAGATTTTTCTGAAACTGTTTGTGATCATTTAGATCTAGAAAAAAAACAAGCTGATCACACAGAATGGAAAAGAGTTATAGATCTTTGTAAGTCTATCAAACAAAAGGTTGTTATTGCTCTTGTTGGAAAATATGTCGAGCTTCCAGATGCGTATCTTTCTGTTGCAGAAAGTCTTCGTCATGCTGGGATACATAATGGCGCTGAGGTTGATATAAAATGGATAAGTTCTGAAGATATCGACCAAGATACTGTTTGCGAAAAACTTAGTGGTTGCGACGGTATAATAGTTCCAGGAGGGTTTGGTGATAGAGGTATAGAAGGGAAGATTCATGCTATAAAATATGCAAGAGAAAATAATATACCTTTTTTTGGAATCTGTCTTGGGATGCAGATGGCTGTTATAGAATACTGTAGAAATGTGCTAGGTTATACTCAAGCTAATTCTAGCGAATTTACACAAGATTCTGATCACACTGTTATCGATATAATGGAAGATCAAAAAAATATAACAAAAAAAGGTGGAACTATGAGGCTAGGTCTATATCCTTGTAAAATTTCTGCAGACTCTAAAGTTCGTTCTATCTATGGGGAAGACTTAATATATGAGAGGCATAGACATAGATATGAATTTAATAATCAATATAGAAAAGAGATAGAAAATGGCGGGATGATTTTATCTGGATTATCTCCTGATGGAAATTTAGTTGAAATTATCGAACTTGCTAGTCATAAATGGTTTGTTGGTGTTCAGTTTCATCCAGAGTTTAAATCTAGACCTAATAAACCCCATCCTCTTTTTTATGATTTTATTAATAAATCTATAAACTAATAAAAAAATATATAAAAATCATTGACAATACCCTTTCTGCATGGTATACTAATTAAGCACTAAGGGTGAGAGCCACTAGCTCAGTTGGCAGAGCATTTGACTTTTAATCAAAGGGTCCCGAGTTCGAGTCTCGGGTGGCTCACCATTTAAAATACTCGGTTAGGTTTATTTTATATAAACTTAACCCAATATTTTTTATTAACAATTTATCTTAAACTTTATATTCCTATACCTCACATATTCGCAATACTGCACTTATAGAACTCTTGGTATGTATTGTCTCTTTTAACAGAGGTTCGCTCGTTACAATAAGTTGTAGCTTAATGTAAGTTGTGGCAAAACTAATATGTTTGAGTATTTAAAGTTTATTAAATTTATTCAATTTTAGAAAAGATTTCAAAAAAATCAAGAGCCTACAGATGCCAACCAGATCATCTATAAACTCTTGACAGTTATATGTAAAACCGTTATAATTAACGGCAGAACAAACTCTCACAAGTTTTATATGATGTTGCTGTTAAACATCTTGTAAAGCGTATGTTTAATATTGTCTGATTAACAATATTAAACTGTGGGGGTTTTTTTATTTATAAAAAACAAATCTTTAAAATTAATATAACATGATTATTTAACTATGTCAATAAAATATTTTCAAATAAGATTATTAAATTTATATTAATAATCTTATTTCTTTATGTAATTGTTCTGTATTTGATGTTACATAGTTATTTAAAGTAAAATTAACTGTAGAGTGTCCTAATATTGTAGATACAGTTTTAGATGTTGCACCTAACTCGCATAAGCGAGTTGCAAACGTATGTCTACATATATGATTTGTTATATATATATTAGTTTCTTTACGTATTCTAATTAAAAGTTTTTTTAAACATGATGCTGTTATTTTATTTTTTTTAGTATTATTAAATATATATTCATTAATTTTGTCTTGTCTTTTAATAATATTATTAGTTATTGGTAGTAATGGAATAATCCTTACCCCTGACGATGTTTTACTTTTAACTATAGATATTTCTTGATTTTTTTCATTATAATTTTCCCATTTTAAATCAATTAATTCAGAGCGCCTTAATCCTGTATTTAATAAAAATATAATTAAATATCCTAAAAGAGAATTTTCACAGAATTGTTCTATCTTTTTTTGTTCTGAAATAGTTAATGATATTATTTTTTTTGGTTGTTTAGTGAATGGTAGGGTTAAATCTTCTGCAACATTAAAGTTAACAATATTATTTTTATATGCTTTTGAAAATGAACAAGAAAAGATTAAAATTATTTTTTTTATATATGACATTGACATACCATCTATAGCCATTCTATTTATTGATAGTTGTAGTTCTATTTCTTGTATTTCTTTTATATTTTTATTTTCAATATATTTTCTAATTTTTTTAAAGCAATATAGATAATTTGTATATGTAGAGTCCTTTATTTTAATTTTTGAATATGTCTCAAGCCATATACTAATCCAATCATATAAATTTATTGTATTATGTAACATATTTTATACCTCTTTTTAATTTTAATTATATTATATATTATTCTACAAACTTTATTTTCTTATCTTATCTCTCTATATATTTAGTATAACTATATATAAGTATTATTTATTCTTTTTGTATTAGAAGTAAGTAAGAGTGGGTTAGTAAGTAGTTGTAAAAAATAAACACCACCCCTTTTAAATATATAAGATAGAATATAGATATGTATAAATATTTTCTATAAATGAAATAAAAATTAATCAATTTATGTGATATTTTTTCTTCTTTATTTTTCTTTGGACTGGGATAAAACCTTGTTGTTGCTATACTTTTGTGAGCTATTGTATATTTATTTTGTTTATGAGATTTATCTAGTTTAAGTCTTTTTTCTCTTGATAAAATAGACTCTTCTCTAAGAAATTTAATCCCTTTTGCAACTCGACTTCTAGAGATATTTATATGTTTAGAAATACTAGAAAGGGAAGGGAACGCCTCTCCCAAATCATCCATACATTTTAAAATAAAGCTGTAGATCTTAAAGTCTACAGCTTTTATTTTTATATTAAATATTAAAGTTGGTATCTTAAAAAATCTGGTTATATGGATATTATTTTTAACTATATATCTGCTAGCAAGGAGATATCCATCAGATGTATATCTCTTTTTTTTTGGTAATTAAATTTTTGTATATAAGACCGCTAATAGCTTTTAAAATAGTCGGTCTTGTTAGGTTTAATTTTGTTCCAATAAGTTTAGTTTTAAGAATTATACTATGGGATTGTCCTTGTCTAAAACAAAGATATGAGTATACTAAAAATTCATTTGGGGTTAGATTTATGTTAAAGATATTATTAGACATCGTAAAAAATTTCATAGTATACTCCTTTCTAATTTTGTATATATTGTATATTTTATATCCAGGATACTTTTAAATATATTGTAAAATTTATACTATAAATATTCCTTTATTGTAGATTAAATCAAGGACTTCAGATTGGTTTTCTTTAAGAAATTCTATAATTATATCTGCAAATCTAACAAAAGAAATCTTGTTTTTATAGATTTTATCCAAATTATAATCTTCTACAAAATCCTTAAAATTATTATAATATGTATCTCTTATATATCCTCCAAAATATGTTTTTTCTTCTATTGCAATGGAAGATATGTCAGCGTTTTCAAAATAATCTTTAAACTCATTAAAATTTCTATAGGCAAATACAAAGCCAAGTTCAAAAATTTTAGCTCTACTAAAACTATACTCTTTTGCAAATTCATTTAAAAAAATTATGCTATCTCTTTTATAATTTCCAGTTATATATCTTCTTCCAGGTCTAAATTTATTCATGTTAATATCTCCTTTTATTATTCAAAATTTATCTCAATCTCTCCAGATAATTCTCTTTGAAGTTTCTCAAATTCATGTTGATTTTTTGATTTTTTAAAATCTTTTTTCAAAGAATTTTTCATCCTTGAAACAGGGTTATATTCTTGTTTGTTTTTGTCGTATTTCTCTAATTTAAGATTTTTATCATACTCTTTAATTTCTTTTAAGATAGAGTTTCCCATTCTAGTATTAAGGTCGTCTAGTTTTGTATTCACAAAGTTTTTATCACTCTTTCCATAAGCCTTATTATATTCCTTTTGTTTTTCTTCCAGTATCTTTTTTAGCTGTGAGAATTCCTCCTTGTGATAGGTTGAAATATAGACCGCTGATAGTTTATCTATCAGTGGTCTTATCTCTTTTATCCCGTTCATCTTGTAATTCCACATTCTTTTATCTTCAGGGAGTTTTTTATGGATCTCTTTAAATATTTTATTTAATTCTATATCTTTTATAAATAAGTTTGAACTTCTTTTTTTAATAATATCTTCTCGAATAAGTTGGTTTATCTTCTCGTGAGATTTAGAGATATCCAACAGATTATTTACTACTTTTGATTTCATCTTTTCCATATCTTTTTGTTTTATCATCCCTCTTTTTGTAACTGGATTCGGCTCAACAATTGCGATGTGAATATGAATATTATCGGTATTATAATGGATTGATGCCGACCAGATTGATGAGGATATCATTCCTTTTTTATCAAGCATTTCCTTTGTGGAAAGTCGGGTTATATTTCTAACTTTAGACTCATCAATATATCCAGTTTTGCTATTATACACACCTAATTCCTCTAGCCAACGATTATCAAAAGAGATAACATTCTGCCACATAAGAGAGCCTTTTTTCTGTGATTTTTCAAAAGATTGTTTTAACATTTTTATCTCTTCTGAAGTTAAACTATTTTTTGTATCTGTGAACAGCCCTGATGATTTTTCTGAGTTTAACATATACTCGTTATACAAAGAAAAACTGCTATACATATCATTACGCACAGCAGTTTCTCGGTCAATATAATCTATATATGAACTAAACTCTTTTCCTGTTGATTGTATGAATTTACTCTTTAGGATTACTCCCGATATTATCGCCATGAGGGGCTCCTTTTATTTAAAATTATTCTTCTTATTTTTAATATATTCTAGATATTCCTGATCATAAAAATATTTTGATTTCCAAAAATATTTTATAATATATCTTGTTATAAAGATGAAAATTAATATAGGGATTATGAAGGCTAAAATGATAATAAACGGCATTAATAATATTGAACTTATTGCTATGAAATTCATAATAAAAACTCCTTTTGAAAATTTGATTTTTAGTTATAATTATAGTTTATGATAGAATTAATCTATGTGATTTTTATCTGCTATTTTTCTCAAGATTTCGTTGTCTATAACCCTCTATTCTTTTCTTAACTGTATCCTCTGCTTGCTCGATTCCTTTTAGTTTTATTAGGTCGGTGGTGATACATTCTTGTATGTCGTGGTGGGCATAAATTCCTTGCAAAAGTTCGATGATTATCTGGCTGTTTTTATCTGCAGTATTTGTGCCTAACCTGATTCTGGTTAGGTCTTTTTTTATCTCTATCCCTACTTCTTTTGCAAGAAGTTTTGCAAAATTTGTTCGCATATCTCCCTCTATTTGAGAATGCTCTTTTACGATTTTTTCTAGTGACTTTGTCTTGTTAATATTGTTTTCTTTTGCAAAGTTTTCTATATAAGAAAAAGTACTATCAGCTATTCGAACCTCAAATCTTCTTTTCATATTTTCTATCCTCCAGTAATTTTATTTAGCGTATTAATCATTATATTATTTGATTCAATTAATTGGTTTACAGACTTTGTATTCGCTTGTAAAACAAGGAAAACTTTCTCACAAAGTTCTGTATACTTCATATCCATATCTAAAATATTTTGATGAACTGCCATATTTTCTATGGCGTTTTTAAGGTAACTATTTCTACTTTGATTGCTATTTTTAGCAAGTTGATCTATACGATTTAAACAAGATATATTTATATTTCTAACTCTAATTTCTGCCATTTATATCATCTCTTTCATTGTGTTTGTTTTATGATTTTGTACGGTTTTAGTACGTCTAACTGTACGTAAAAATGTACGTTTTTGAATGTTTTTATGTACCCATGATTTTGTTAGGCTTTGCCTAACTTCCCATAGGATATGGGAACAAAATTCCCTTATGCTCTTTAATATTAAAGGCCAAGAGGTTTTAATATTAACTTCCGATTTCTGAAGACTTAACTTTCCTCTAGCTGTTTAGTTAATGATTCTATTTCTTTTTCCTCTACAAGATAAAGGTTTTTGTTATCTTCTATCTTCCTTTTTATGGTGTCTTTTTCTTTTTCCTTTAGAATTATCTGTTCGTCAATCTGCCTTATCTCCTCGTTTGTTTTATACTTTTTATCGTCTAAAAGTTGCTGTATAATATTGTCTATTCTATCGATTTGGTTTTGATATTTTGTGTTTTCCTCGTTTAATTTTTGTTGTTTTTCTTTGCTTTTTTCTATCTCCAGTTTAGCCTCTTCAAGATGATATTCCTCTTGGGTTTTGATTTTCACACTGTTATCAATCTTCATTTCTCGGTTATCACCATAAATTTTCAGTATGTTTTCCTCCTCTTTATTATCGAATGTTTGGTGGATTCTAAGGGAGATTTGCCCATAATTTTCAGGTATATTTTCTATCAAAATATAGTACCTATCCAGTCGTTTATATACGATTTTTACTGGAAGTTTTTCCGATGGATTTACCTTTGATACTGCGTTAAAATTAAGGTCATATTGATAGTTATAATTCACATCTTCTAGGGTGATTTTAGCCAGCATAAATTGTTTTTTCTCGTTATAAATCCAATCAGTTAGGGTTAGTTTTGTGGTGGAATTCAGGCTATAACTTTGATCTAAACTTGTACTTTTTATAATAGAATTATCCTCTAAAAACATTCTGGATGTTAGAAAAAATATGGATATTATTATGACGATTAGAAAGAAAAAATAGTAATAATTTGAGGTGTTTTTAGTTAATGTTTTGGTGGTATTTTCTTTGAAATCAGCTGTTTTTTCTTGTATAAATTGTTTGAATTTGTTCAATTTTTCACCTCCTTTTTCTCTAGAAATTCCATTGGATTTATCTTTTTACCATCCTTGTGAATCTCAAAATGAAGATGATTTCCAGTGGATTGACCAGT
>CANNSB010000008.1 GCA_947510165.1 uncultured Clostridia bacterium | reverse complement strand
TAAAGAAGAAGTTCCTGTAATTGAGGAAGTTGAAATTAAAGAAGAAGTTCCTGTAATTGAGGAAGTTGAAATTAAAGAAGAAGTTCCTGTAGTTGAGAAAGTTGAAATTAAAGAAGAACCTCCTGTAATTGAACAAGTAGAAATTAAAGAAGAAGTTCCTGTAGTTGAGAAAGTTCAAGTTGTAGAAGAAGTTAATATAAATGATATTATTTCTACAGGAGAGGCTATAAAAAATTTATTTGATCAAGAAGAAATTGTTAAAGAAGAAATTGTACAAGATATAGTTCAAGAAGAGAATAGAGATGATATAAGATCGTATAAATTACCTGCGAGAGTTAAAAAAATCGATAAATCAATGATAAGACCAGTATTAAATAAACATTCAGCTAAAAAACCTTTTATAAACGATATAAAAGAAAAAGCATTAAGAGAGCTTTATAATAAAGATAAAAATAAAAAGATAACAAAGAAAGAATCCAGTTCATCGTTAGATTCTAGAGATAATCTATATTCTGGACTTAAAAGGATGAATAAAAAATAATTATATAACAATAAAGGGGTTTATCTATTAGATAAACCCCTTTATTGTTATATAATTATTTTGTGTTATAATATTATTAACTATATATTTGAAAAGAGGCGTGTATTTATGGATAAAGTTACGATTTCTAAATTATATGATAAAATTAATGAGTATTCCAATAAAGAAGTTTTAGTTAAGGGTTGGATAAAAACAATAAGAAATTCAAAAACATTTGGTTTTATAGAAGTTAATGATGGTAGTTGTTTCAAAAATCTTCAAGTTATTTTTGAAGATAATAAAATTTCTAATTATAAAGAAATAGCGAAATTAAATGTTGGTTCAGCAATAAAAATAGTAGGAAAAATTATTATTACGGCAGATGCTAAACAAGCTTTTGAAATAAATGCAACTCAGATTGAAATAGAAGGTGAATGTACATCCGATTATCCTTTACAAAAAAAGAGGCATACATTAGAATTTTTGAGAACAATTCCACATCTTAGATCAAGAACTAATACATTAAGTTCTGCATTTAGAATTAGATCGAAGGCATCGTATTATATTCATGAATTTTTTAATAAAAATGATTTTGTATATATACATACTCCAATAATAACTTCTAGTGATTGTGAAGGTGCAGGGGAAATGTTTAAAATCACAACAATTGATTATGATAAAATACTATCTAAAAATATAGAAAAAGTTGATTATACAAAAGATTTTTTTGGAAAAGAGGCAGGTCTAACAGTTTCAGGACAATTAGAAGGAGAAACTATGGCTCTATCTTTTGGAAAAATATACACATTTGGACCAACATTTAGAGCAGAAAAGTCTAATACAACCAGACATGCATCTGAATTTTGGATGATTGAGCCAGAAATTGCATTTTCTGATCTAAAAGATAATATGAAATTAGCTGAATCAATGATGAAATATGTTATAAAAAATATATTACAGACTTGTCCAGATGAGATAGAATTTTTTAATAAATTTTATGATAATGAATTATTACAAAAATTAAATGGAATAATAGAAAATAAATTTGAATATATAACATATACAGAAGCAATTAATATACTTATAAAATCAAACATGAATTTTGAATTTCCTGTTAAATGGGGAAATGATTTACAAACAGAGCATGAAAAATATTTAACAGAAATTGTATTTAAAAAGCCTATATTTATTATCGATTATCCTAAAGAAATAAAATCATTTTATATGAGGATAAACGACGATAATAAAACAGTAGCAGCTATGGATTTATTGGTTCCAGGAGTTGGGGAAATAATTGGCGGTAGTCAAAGAGAAGAACGGTATGATATATTAAAAAATAAAATGAATGATAAAGGATTAGATATTAATGAATATGAATGGTATTTAGATCTTCGAAAATATGGAGGTGTAAATCATGCTGGTTTTGGGCTTGGATTTGAAAGATTAATTATGTATCTAACAGGAATTTCAAATATAAGGGATGTGATTCCATATCCTAGAACTGTAGGAACTATTGTATAGTATAAATTAATAGTCTTAGGGAGAATATTTATGTATTATGATAATTATGATATAAAACATTTAAAAAATATATATAATGAATTAGAGATAGAATATAAAAATATTAAAGCTAAAAATATATCTTTGGATATTTCTAGAGGAAAGCCGTGCAAAAAACAATTAGATTTATCTAATCAACTTTTAAAATTAGAGATGAAAATAGATAATCTTCCCTTAGATCTTAGAAATTATGGTGTGTTAGATGGATTAGATTGTATGAAAAGAATTTTTGCTGAAATTTTAAATGTTGAAATAGATAATATTTTTATAGGTGGAAATTCTAGTTTATCTTTAATGTATGATATTGTTTCTATATTTATGTTAAATGGAGATATGTGTGTAAACCCTTGGTCAAATCAAGGTAAAATAAAATTCTTATGTCCTGTTCCAGGATATGATCGACATTTTTCTATATGTGAAAATTTGAATATAGAAATGATTTCTATTTCAATGAATAAAGATGGACCTGATATGGATAGCATAGAAAAATTAATTAAAGATGATGATAGTATAAAAGGAATTTGGAATGTTCCAATATATTCTAATCCAAGTGGAGTAGTTTATTCTAAAGAAGTTATAGAAAGATTTGCAAAGTTAAAACCTAAAGCAAAAGATTTTAAAGTATTTTGGGATCAAGCATATGTACTTCATACTTTAACAGATGAATTTATTGATAAAGATAATATTATAAAATTATTTAAAGATTATAATAATGAAAATATGATATATATATTTGGCTCAACATCTAAAATAACTTTTTCGGGAAGTGGGGTATCATGTATTGCTTCTAGTGTTCAAAATATAGAGTTTATAAAAAAGGTTATGTCTATTAAAACAATTGGAAATGATAAGTTAAACCAATTTAGACATATAAAATTTTTAAAAAATATAGATAATATAAAAATCCATATGATGAATCATAAAGAAATTTTAAAACCTAAATTTGATCTTGTTATTAAAAAATTAAATATTTTAAAAAATATAGGTCTTATTGACTTTATAGAACCTAAAGGGGGCTATTTTATTTCTGTGGATACCATAAAAGGAAATGCAGATGATATTATAAATATGTGTAAAGAACTAGGTTTAATTTTAACCCCTACAGGCTCTACATATCCTTATAAAAAAGATTTAGACGATAAAAATATTAGAATTGCACCAACTTATCTTAGTCTTAATGAGCTGGATATAGCTATGGATATATTTTCTTTATCTGTTAAATATGTTTTATTAAAAAAATTAATAAATATCTAGATAAAAATAAAAAAGATAGAAAATAATTTCTATCTTTTTTATTTTTATCTAGATATTTTAGGAATGTCTTTATCTGTCGATATATTATATATACTGTATAAAAATAATATATCTGTAATTTCATTTTTTTTAATATAATCTATAACTGAGTTATTAAAATATCTTAAATCTATTATATGAATATTTTCAAAATGATTTATAATAAAAGGTGCAAATGAGTTTGCAAATGAGTCTTTTATTATAATTAAATTTTTATTATTATTATTATTAGTATTTATATTTGTTATCCCATTATTACCGTTTAAAAAAATAGAATATTTATCTTTTTTATCTAAAAATTCTTTATTATATAAATTTGATGTTTTTGTAGAATCTATTTTATTATATATAATATTATAGTTGATATTTTCTTTTATATAATATAAATTTATTTTATCAGGTTTTATAAAGGGTAAATTTATATTTGAATATGTTGTTCCAAAAAAATCATTTGATACAGTTTTTATTATAAAATTTGATTCTGATATTGGTTTTATATCATTTTCTTTTGCCCATGATTCATAACCAATATAAGCACCTTTTGTTGTCCAATGATGATCAGTTTTATAATATATATATTTTTCACTATTATTTTTTAAATTTTCTAAAAGAGGAATAAATTTAATATTTTGATATTTTGATATCATTAAATCCATATAATTTATTATTTTATTTTCATCATATTTATATGAAAATATTGGCATATATTTTGATAAAATATGACTAGAAGAGGGAACAATAATTGATGAAGTAGGAATATTTAATAAATTAATATTTTTAAAAAAAAGCTCTATATTATATAAATTTTTTTCTAAATTATTAGTTTCAATATCTTTTGGAAGGTGTCGCTCAAATATATAATTATCTTTACCTATAAATACATTATCTATATTTTTTTTCCCTATTATATATTCAGAAAAACTTTTAATTGTTATCCAATTATCTCTAAAAATAAATTGATCAGAATAATATTCTTCAATATTTTTTGTAAATTCTCCTGAAAAAAAATCTTTATTATTAAACTCAGGAAATTCTTTTAGATATCTATTTTCCATTTTTGAAAAAACAATTGGCTTCTTCATAATATTTAATAAAAATATTAGTGAAAATAGTATAATAAATATAGATGCTGTTATTCTATAATTCATAAATATTCCTCAAAATCTAAAGTATAAAAATGGATTAAATGAAGAGTCCACTAGGAAAGCGATAGATAATATAAATATTCCTACAAGGTATATATTAGAAATGAAAATAAAAGTTATATTATTATTATGTTTATATAAAATTTTATTATATAAATATTTTGGATATGGTGTTGATGCAAGTATTAGTATAATAAATAATACTATATTTGAGTAGATACTATATACAAACTGGGTATCAATAAAATTTTGAATATTGAACATTTTATTAATATATAGAAATAAATCCGATATATTTTCTATATAAAATATAGACCAACCTATAACTATTAAAATTATAGTATATATATATTTAAAAATATTATTTAAATTGTTAAAAATCTTTAGTAAAAATAATTTTTCAAATATTAATATAATAGCAAAATACAAACCCCATATGATAAAATTCCAGCTTGCTCCATGCCATATTCCTGTAGCAAACCACACTATTAAAATATTAATTATCTGTTTTTTGATACCAAACCTATTTCCACCTAAAGGTATATAAAGATATTCTTTAAACCAACTACTTAAAGATATATGCCATCTTCTCCAAAATTCTGTAATCGATTTTGATATATAAGGATAATTAAAATTTTCTAATAAGTCAAACCCAAATATTTTAGATATGCCAATGGCCATATCAGAATATCCTGAAAAATCAAAATATATTTGAAATCCAAATGATATAGGTCCAAGCCATGATGTTAAAAAAGATATATCAGAAATATTTGTAGTAAATATTTCTTCAGCTAATATCCCTATATTATTAGCTAAAATAATCTTTTTAGCTAATCCAATTAAAAATCTTGAAATGCCAATTCCAAAATTTTTCAAATTATGCTTTCGATTTAAAATTTGTTTATTTATATCTTTATATTTTACAATAGGGCCTGCAATTAATTGTGGGAAAAAGGAAATGTAAGTACCAAAATTTATTATATTATTTTGATATTTTGCTGTATTTTTATATATATCTATTGTGTATGACATAGTTTGAAATGTATAAAATGATATTCCAATAGGTAATGAAATAGATAACACTGGTATAGATAAGGAAAATATATTATTTATATTAGTTAAAATAAATTCAGAATATTTAAAAAATATTAATAGTGATAAATTTATAAGTATAGATGATAGTAATATATATTTTGATATTTTATAATTTTGTTTTTTTTGGTTTATATGTATCCATTTACCGTGAAAATAATCCACTAAAGTAGATAAAATCATTATAGAAATATAGATAGGCTCTCCCCATGCATAAAAGAATAATGAAATTAAAAATAATATAAAATTTTTATATTTATCTTTAGTTATAAAATAAATTATAAGAATAGATGGAAAAAAGAAAAAAAGAAAAAAAACACTACTGAAAACCAATATATCTATCTCCTTAAATAATAAAAACAGCATTAGATATAAAATCAATACTGTTTTTATTATTTATATTTTATTAAAAATGATAAATTACTTATATAAAGAATTTATAGAATCTACAGCTTTTTTAACTTCACTTTTAGCAAGTTCAACTAATTGTTCTTCTGTAGCAGAATCACTAGCTGTAGACATATCCCCTAAAATAATGTAATAAACATCATCTCCATGCTTAACAACTTGAGAAGCCTTTACTTTATCTAGATTACTAGGATAATGCATATCTTTCTCAAATTCATCTTTATATTTTTTTAGAGAACTTTCTACTTCGGAAGCTTTTCCATCAGTAGATTCTATAGCTATAAAAGTATCTACATGTGCAGACATCATAGGTCCTAAAGCTTTATAACTTTTTATATCATCTTTATGTATACCATATTTATCTACTAAAGTTTCTTTATCTATTTCCATAGTTGGGAATAGATCAGCTGGATATAAGGATTTAACTTTAGTTAAAGCTTCATCTATTTTAGTTATGTTGGAATTAGATGATGAACTCTTACTACTAGAGCTAGATGAACTTGAGCTATTGTTATTTTGAGAACATCCAACTAGTGTAATAGATAGTGTTAGTGTGATACAAATTATTAAAAATAATAGTTTTTTATTCATTTTAAACTCTTCTTTCAATAAAATATATTAATTACTTGCTTGAAGATGAAGAAGACGCTGATGAAGAAGAAGACGCTGAAGAAGAAGAAGATGCTGAAGAAGAAGAAGGTGTTGAAGAAGAAGATGATGATGATGATTTAGACGAAGATGATGATGAATCTCCATTACATCCCGCTAATACAGAAACAGAAAGAACTGCTACAGCTATAATAGCTAATAAAGATTTTTTATTCATTTATATAACTCCCTTTATATTAAATTTATTAAATACTAATTACTTGCTTGAAGAAGAAGATGAAGACGGTGCTGAAGAAGAAGAAGATGCTGAAGATGAAGAAGAAGAAGCTGATGAAGAAGAAGAAGCTGATGAAGAAGAAGAAGCTGAAGATGATGATGAAGATGTGTCTCCATTACATCCAGCTAGTACAGAAACAGAAAGAACAACTACAGCTATAATAGCTAATAAAGATTTTTTGTTCATAATTTTTACCCCTTTATAAATTTATAAATTTTAAAAACAATATTTAAAATTTTATAAGATATTTCTTATAAAATGAAAATATGGCATTTTATAGCAAAAGTAACTTGTATCATATATCAATTATAACTTAGAAAAATAAAATTATAATAAATGATTTACGATAAAAGTTTTATAGATATATAAATAACCAATATATGTTAATTTATATATCTAGTACATAATAATTTATTTTATTATAAATGTCAACTTAAAAATATAAATATTTATAATATTATATATACAAGTTTTTTAAAGTTATAAAATAATAATATGTATAATTTATTTTATATATTCTATTGACAACGAGTTATATATATGATATTATGAATGAGTCGAAAGAATTAGTTTAAAATATATCGCGGAGTGGAGCAGTCTGGTAGCTCGTTGGGCTCATAACCCAAAGGTCGTAGGTTCAAATCCTGCCTCCGCAACCAATTGATAAAAATCGTCCTTATAGGGCGGTTTTTTTTATATATAATACTTATAATATAAAATAATGTAATGTAGAATAAAAAAGATGAGATTAGATTTTAAATCTAATCTCATCTTTTTTATTCTACTGGGGAAGTTATATTTCCTTTTATAAATTTATCTTTATTATTTTTATTCCATTCTTTAAATATTTCTTGAAATCTTTCTTCGTCATCATCTTTAAATCCTTCGAAAATAACTTTATCTATGTTTTCTTCATTAAAATAATAAATATTGTTTTCTATAACGCCATGTGGGTATAAAGCGGAAGAATAATCAAATATTTGTTGTTTTCCATCTTGTTCTATAACAACACCTCTATTAATAATCATTAATTTTTGTGTGCCTTCTTTTAAATAAACAATTGATCCAAGGGTCAACATAATTTATATCTCCTTTTAAATAATATTATTTTATAGATTTTATATAACATTTATTATCTTTACTTAAATTTATTTTATTCCAGGATAAAAATATATAAAATAAAATAAATGCAGTGAATAGAATAAATAAATTTCCCGTTAATATATATCCACCTGACATAATAACTAGCATTAGTATTATAAATATATGTAATAGCGTTGTCTTAACCTCATTTTTAAAAGATATAGGTTTTAAATATAGTGTATAAAAATTAAGTTTATCATAGTTTATATTTATTTTTTTCTTTAATAAATTGTTTAAATATAAATTTAATGTGATACAGAATATAAATAGTAACACTAAAATAAATATATTAATGTTAGTGGAACTGTTAATATTAAAAAAGTCGATAATATTATCACTCATCCATCTACCTATAACAGGTAATATTCCCATTAAAATAAAGGATAACACTGTTATTAGATTATATTTTTTATCTATACCTTCTAATAACTTTGTTGGAACTCTTAAACTCTCTGCTATTTCTGATGAAATTTTATAGACTTTATTTGGAAAAATCCAAAATAAAAATGGAAAAAATATAGACCAATATGATTGATTCATATCTAAAAGATAATAGTTATCATCAGAAAAAAGTATCCTATATCTAGTATTTTTAAATGATCTTTCGACGGTGCAAATTTTCATTATATATCCTCCTTAATCTATTTAAAATTAAATTTTTATTTTTTTAGTTATAAAATTAACTCCTTGGCCAATTTTTTTCCCAGCAAAATTAAAATTATCTTTTATAGTATTAACTTTTTTATTAACTGCATCACCTATTTTTTTCCCTGCGGAATCTAATTTATCTCCAACCCAATCTAGTCCATCCTGCAAACCACCAACATTATTTTTATATAGAGCGTCAAAGCCAGATGATAAAGCAACACCTATACCAAAACTAACAGCAACTCCTCCAGCTACAGCCCATCCAACGGGATTAGATCCTAAAGCAGCTGCTACAACCACATTTCCTAACGCACTACCTGCAATGGCAACTCCAGCAGTTGCTCCACCGTAGGAGATAGCTTGACCAGTAGTTTTATCATTATATTTCCAACCTTCATAAGCTGCTATTCCACCACTTACGCCGGCAAGACCATACCCCAATTTTGTTGAAAATTTTGTTATCTTATCTCCAAAACAAAATATTTTATCTGCCATGTTTTTAGTTTGTGGCCCTATAATTACGAATGAGTTTGGTCCAGAAGGTCCTGATAATCCTGTGTTAGCAATTAAATTTCCACTACATTTTTTAATTAATTTTCCAAATTCATTTAAATACCCGTTTACGAAATTAGCTGGATTAATTTGACTTTTTATATAAGCTATTATTTTTTCAGGGATGTCTTTAGCAGGATGATTTTCAATATATTCAGATAGCATTTTTAGATCTTCTATATCTAAATTAGGAATTTTATTTAATATCTTATCTAAATTTTTTTGATTTTGTAATCCATTTATATTATCTGCCCAATCTAGATTGCTCTTGTCTATTGTAAAAGAATTAGTTTTTGTATTCCATGAATTTCCATTTGATATTTGGGATATACCTTTTTGGACATCTCTTAATATATTCTCAGATTCAACAAAAATAGATACTGAAGATCTATTAAAATTTAATAATTTTTCTAATTTTTCTTTAATTTTTTGCATCTGAACTTCATATAGCCTAATAGATTTTTCTGTGTATGCTCTTGTAGTTGGATCAGAGTTTTTTACTATTTCTAATTTGTCTATTAATTTTTTTATATCTCTAATTTGTTTTTCCAAATCTTCTGATTTTAGGCTGTTAGAATCCACAGTTGATGTATATGCACTTATAAATTTTTTATGACATTTCATCATAGATTTTGAAAATAATATAACCCCCGTTATTAATGGTTGATAAACAATTTTAAGATAATTTTTAGCAGAATCATAAGACTTTCCCTTTAGCGTATCTTCATTTATAAAATTAGAAATAGTTTTCTTCATATTTTCCATGGAATGAATATTTTTTTCACATACATTTTTCAAAGCTGTCGATTGTTCTTTTGATGTATTTAAAAACATGTTAATCATATATTTTATTCCTTTTATGTTTTAATTCTTCTTGTTTTGATTCTAAAATAATTTTTCTTTGTCTTAGGTTATGAATATCATCTTCCAATTGGTCAATTATTTTACATTGAGTTTTTTTAATCTCATCCTGATTATTATCTATCATGTAAGACATTTCTCCATTTTTCCAAGTATCTTTTAAACTATTAAATAGTCTATCTTTTTCATATGATATTTCATCTATTTGGTTCAGTGTATTCTTAAGTCTACGATTTTCTATTTCTATATCAGAAAGATCCTCTGATATTTTTTTTATTTCATAATTCATTTCATTTTTCATATTAAATATTCTTTCTATTTTAATATATCTTTACTTATGGTTTCGTCTAATTTCATAAAATTATGAGAGATTTTAATAATATTATTAAGATCTCTTTCTAAATATTTAGAAAAATTATTAATAATATTATTTTGGATATTAGACAATGAATGTATTTTTTTATTTCCTAAAATAGTAGTGTTTTTATCTATATTTGACGAAGAGTTTTTGTCCATAGTATTTAAATTAGTTTTTATTTTGAAAATTAAATCTTGATTTTTTTGATGATTACTTGCAATTTGTGACATAATGTATCTCCTTACTATATTTATATTAATAAAATGTTATAAGTTTTGTTAATAATTTTATCACACAAAATTATAATTTTCAAATTGAAATTAATATTTATTTAAATTTTAATATATTCTAAAAACCAAAATAAAATATAAAAGGAATATTGATAAAACAATATTCCTTTTATATTTTATACATATGAATTTGATATTTCGCCAAATTCATATCGTAGTTTACCATCATCCTTTTGGTCTGAAGGAGAATGTCCATTATTATATACTGTTGTAATCTCTTCTTTATCCTCTTCAGCAATTTTTAAATCCAATATTTCAACCAAAGCCTCTACTATAGCCTCTACAAAAGAATCAAAGTTAGAATCAAATTCTTTATTATCATTGGAGTTGGATATAAAACCTAATTCTAATAAAAGTCCAAGTATGGTTATATTTTTTAAAACAGCATAATTTTTGTCAGCTTTAACTCCTCTATTCCTCATACTAGAAGCAGAAGATATTTTAGATAACATTGTAGTAGCAGCTGCTTTAGATTCTGATGAAGCTTTTTTATGTATACATACTTCAATTCCTCGTGCTAGGCTGGTATCATGAGAATTTCTATGAATTGATAGCATTAAATCCGCCTCATTATCTTTAGCGATATCTGCTCGTTCACTTAATTCTAAAAACACATCTGTCTCTCTAGTCATGACAACTGTTAAATCGTATATAGCTAAAGCATCTTTAACGGCTAATGAAATTTTTAAAACATCATCTTTTTCATATCTAGTTCCATTTACAGCACCAGGATCAGTGCCGCCATGACCTGGATCTATAACAAGAATTTTTTTCATAAAATAATCTCCTAAATAAATATTATTAGTATGAAATAAATATTATATTATAAGTATTTATATAAGAGTCGAATTATGTATTTTAAACAAATCAATTGCAAATATTTTTATTTATCTAATATTAATTTATAATTCGACAATAAAATACAATAATATTAAATATACTGAATGTAGTATATTTTTATTTATCATATAATAAATTAATATTAAAAGTTTTTAGGAGGATTTAATAATGGCAGGACAAATTAGATTAACCCCTGATGATATGAGAGGTAGATCACGTGAATACCATTCTGAGGGTGAAAAATTTCAAGAAACTATAAATAATATGGAAAGATTACTTAATCAACTTCAGGAAGAATGGGAAGGTAAAGCAAGCGAGGCTTTTAAAGCTAGATTTGAAGAACTAAAGCCAGCTTTTAATCAAACAAAAGAGTTGATTGATGATATTGCACAAAAATTAGAAGGAACAGCAAATCAATTAGAAAATCTTGATTTAGAGTTGTCAAAACAAATAAATCAATAAATATTATATAACCTCCTATAAATTATAATTAAAATTTATAGGAGGTATCTTTATTATAGGAGTTTATTTTGAAAAAACATCTATCTTTTTTAATTATTACAATATATATATTATCTTTAAATAAAGTTTTGGCTAATGAAAATCTAATATTAGATCCATCTGTCTTCAAAGAAAAAAAAGAATCCTATAGTTCTATTACCGACATATATAAGATACCTGTGTTTTTTGATGAATATATAGAAAAAGTTGAATATAAAAACTATATAGATATAGAAGAAAAAAATAAGATAATTGAAAAAACATTTGAAAAAGAATCTATTAAAAAAGATACAGAAGATTATTTTAGGAATAAAACTATAGAATATAATCTCTTTAATACTATAAAAAATAATCCTATTATTAAAAAAGAAGATGAAAATAATAAAAAAACATATAATTTAATTATTTTATCATTATGTTTTTTAGGTATATTTACTACATATTTATTAACTAATAAATATTATATTTTAAAGTTTAAAAAGGAAAATAGTTATGACGATTACTCTAACATTTAATAATAAATTATATAATAAAAAATTTGATATAATTGTTGATTCTAAACAAAGAATATTAGATACAATAGTTGTTTTAAATGATACTTTAAATTTTTCTGTAGATATTGATAAAGTGTTTTTTGTAAAATCTTTTATATTTAAAGATACAATCAGTGTTTATAATAGATATATAGATTCGAAAATATTTAATGGAGATATATTAGAAATTTTATAGGGAGAATTTATGGAAAATAAAATTGATGAAATTATAAAAACAAAAGATAAATTATCTGAGTATAATTTATTAAATAAAACTTTTTTTGTTAAATTATCATATGAAAAAGATTATTTAATTCCATGTAGCGTAGAAATAGAAGAAGATTATCTAAATTTTGAATATAATATTAAAAATTTAGAATGTTTAGCTAGCTCAAAGTTAAAAGAAAAATTAAATAAAATTAAATTATTGTTAAATGTTATAAAATCTTTAAATAATATTGATGAATTTTTTGTAAATTTGAACCCATCAAATATATTTTTTGATATAGATTTTAATATAAAATTTTTAAAAAGAGATTTTATAAAAGGATTTAAAGAAGATAATAGTAATATGTATACGGATCAAGTTAAAAGTTTAATGGGTTGTTTGTTACAAGATAGATATACTTATGATGATTATTTTTATGGGGGATTAGATATTTTAAATAAAGATAAATTTTTAAGTAAGATTAATAAATTAGATAATATTAATTTAATTTATGAAGAGTTATTTATAGAATATAAAAATTCAGTTTTATATAAAAGTCAAAAAACAATAAATATAAATAAAAAATCTTTTTATTTATATAAAAGAATTAGTATTTTAATTAGTATTTTATTTGTTATAAGTTGCGGTTATATATTTTATGAATCAGGATATAGACTGCCTTTAAAGAATGTTATTATAACTGCAAATAATAATTATATACATAAAGATTATGGACAAGTTATTGATGATTTAAAAAATGTTTCTTTATTTGAAATGGATAGAGATACAAAATATTTTTTATGTATATCTTATATAAATTTAGAAAATTTAGCAGATAATCAAAAAAACAATATATTATCTAATATTATTTTAACTAGTGATGAAAAATTTTTTGAATTTTGGATATATTTAGGAAAAGGTTTATATGATGATGCTATCGATATTGGAAAACAGTTAGGTGACAATCAATATATATTATATTCTTATATGAAAAAAAAGATATATATTGAAGGAGATTTAAATATAAAAGGGGAAGAAAAAGAAACAATTTTAAAAGAGATAGATGAAGAAATTAAAAATATTGATCAAAAGATAAGAGAGGAAATACCAAAGTGATATTTTAATATTACTTTTAGGATAATATATGAAAAATAGACATATTTTAATTGTGAAAAATAAAAATTATTGTTTTGAATATATTTTAGAAAAATTTTTATATCTTGATAAAGATTATAAATTATCTAAAAATGATAATAAAGAAGTAGAATTTGAAATTAAAAATGATAAACTTATTTTAATTAATAAAAATAATCAAAATAGTAAAGAAATAATTCCTTATAAGGAATATATAGTTTCTGATGAAATATCTTTTCTGTATTTTAAAAATATAGAAAAAAACACTTCTTATTTTAAACTATTTGATAATTTAGTTATAGGAAACGATACTTTTTCTAATATAAAGTTGAATATAGATAAAAATATTCAATTATTATTTAAAAGATTAAATAATAATTTAACAATATTAATAAATAGTATAAATATATATCATAACGGAAGGTTAGTATCTAAAAATAGTATAAATTATGAATATGGAGATCTGTTTGTAATTAATAATTTAAGGATAAATATTTATAAAAGTTATTTAATTATAATAGGGTCTAAAAAAGATTATGATACATCTATAGAAGAATATATATATCAAGATAAATTATTTGATAATTTTCCTTTTTACAATAAATCTCCGAGAATTGTAAAAAGAGTTCCAACTGAAAATATATCTATACTAAAACCTGTAGTTAAACCAAAGAGAGAAAAGGGAGAATTAATAAAAATTATAATACCCCCAATTGTTATGACTAGTTTAACTATTGTCATAAGTATATTTCAGCCTAGAGGACTGTTTATTATTATGAGTATTGTAGGAACTTTTATGACTACCACATTTTCTTTAACTTCATATATTAAAAAAACTTTTGATATAAAAAATAAGATTAAAAGAAGAAAACAAGTGTACAATGATTATCTTTTGAAAATTAGAAAAAAATTGAATTTATTAAAAAATCGTCAAATAGATGCATTAGAGTATAACAATCCTAGCGCAAAACAGATTGAATATATGATTAAAAATTATAGTAATCGTATATATGAAGTTAGTATTAATGATGATGATTTTTTAAATATATCATTGGGAAAAAGCGATACTAAAGCCTCTTATAATTTAAGCTTTGAAGATAATGAGCTTGATTTAGAAAATGATATTCTTATAGATGAAGCAAAAAGTATATATAAAAAGTTTAAAACTTTAAAAAAGTTACCGTTATCTATAAATTTAAGGAATTCACACCTAGGTATAGTTGGTGAAGTTAAAAATATACATAATATATTACAAAACATAATTTATAATTTAACATTCAGGCATAGTTATAATGATATAGAGATTCTTCTTTTTTATTCAAGTGAATATGAAGATAAATTTAAATGGATGAAATGGTATCCCCATTTAAAGATAAAAGCTATTAATGTTTCTGGATTAGTTAGCACAAATAGAGCAAGGGATCAAGTTTTAGGAAGTATATTACAGATTTTGAAGAATAGAAAATCTAAAAAAGATGATGATAAAAAAGAATGTGTGTTTTTTCCACACTATATATTTATTTTAGAAGATCCAAAATTAGTTTTAAATCATTCTATAATGGAATATTTTCAACAAGATAATTTAGATTTGGGATTTTCTATTATATATACAACCTATACCAAGTCAAATATTCCTGAAAATATAAAAACAATACTTATATTAGAAGATAGCAAAACAGGATTATTATTATTAAATGAATCTAAAATATCGAATACAAAAATTCAGTTAGATTGTTTAAAAGAAATAAACTTAGATATGGTTTCAAGAAAGATTGCATCGATAGATCATGTAAAAGGAATGAAATCACAAATTCCTGAAAGTATAACTTTTTTTGGTTTATATGGAGTTCAAACTCCAGAAGAATTAGATATAGAAAATAGGTGGCGTAAAAATTCTTCTCATAAAACATTGGCAGTTCCTCTTGGTCTAAGAGGTGAAAAAGATATAGTTAATTTAGATTTACACGAAAAAGCACACGGCCCACATGGTCTAGTCGCTGGAACAACAGGATCTGGAAAGAGTGAAATAGTTCAGTCATATATTTTATCATTAGCTGTCAACTTTCATCCTTATGAAGTTGGATTTTTATTAATTGATTATAAAGGCGGAGGAATGGCAGGCTTGTTTAAAAACCTTCCTCATCTATTAGGATCTATAACAAATCTAGACGGATCACAAAGTATGAGAGCGATGGCATCCATAAAGAGTGAACTTTCTAGAAGACAAAAAATTTTTAGTCAATATAATGTAAATCATATAAATCAATATAATAAAATATTTAAAAATGGTGAAGCAGAAAATCCCATACCACACCTTTTTATTATTTCTGATGAATTTGCAGAGTTGAAAAAAGAACAGCCAGAGTTTATGAGCGAACTTGTGAGTGCTGCTAGAATAGGAAGAAGTTTAGGAATTCATTTAATATTGGCTACACAAAAGCCAAGTGGTGTTGTGGATGATCAAATATGGACAAATTCAAAATTTAAATTAGCGTTAAAAGTTGCAAATGAAGGGGATAGTAATGAAATAATTAAAACTCCTGATGCTGCTAATATAACTCTTCCAGGAAGAGCATATTTACAAGTTGGAAACAATGAAATTTATGAACTTTTTCAATCTGCTTGGAGTGGAGCTAATTTTATAAATGATAAAGAAATTAATATAGTTGATGATAGAATTTTTTTATTAAACGAGCTTGGGCAGGGTGTTCTTCTAAATAAAGATCTAAGTCTTTCTGATATAGACAACAGCGTAAAAGAAACAGAACTAGATGTTGTTATAAATTATATAAATAAAATATATAGTTCTATGGATCTACAAGATGTAGAAAAACCTTGGCTACCAAATTTAAAAGAACAAATTATTTCCCCTTATATAAAATTAGAAAAAGAGTATTCTTTAGATAACATTATAGATATAGATCTTATTTTTCATCTTGGAATTGTAGATATTCCGGAAAAACAAAGTCAACAAGATTATCAAATTGATTTAATGAAAGATGGTAATTTGGTTATATTTGGTTCATCTGGTTTTGGAAAATCAACATCTATTATAACTATAGCAATAGGACTTGGTATAAAAAATAATCCTAATTTTTTACGGTTCTATATTATAGATTTTGGAAACGCATCATTAATTCAATTAAAAATTCTTCCTCATACTACGGATTATATAAGCTTTGATGATATAGAAAAATTTAATAAATTTATAAAAATAATTAGCAAAGAGCTTAGTTTAAGAAAATCTTTATTTGCAAAAGAAGGTGCTGTAAATTTTAATATGTACAATACTATTGTTAAAAAAAAGCTTTTTGCAATAGTTGTTTTTATAGATAACTATGATGTTATAAAGGAAATAGATTATGAGATAGAAGACTTTATAACAAAACTGTCTAGAGATGGACCAAGTATGGGTATATATATAATTATAACAGCTTCTAGAGAAAGTTCTATTAAATATGCTGTTTTAAATAATATTAAAACTAAAATATGTTTATATATGTTTGATCATTCAGAAATTAATAATATTATTGGTAGATCTCCGTATAAAATAGGAGAAATTAAGGGTAGATCATTAGTTAAATTAGAAAATGTAAGTATTATGCAGATATATGTAGCTGATATATTTAATAATGAAATAGAATATAGTAATAGTATAAAAAATATATGTGAATATATAAAAAATGGATATTCAGGAGAACCAATTAAAGGCATACCTATGTTACCTGAAGTTTTAACTTTAGATTTATTTAAAACATATATTAAGAGTTATTTAGATAATAGTTATATACCTATTGGTTTGGATATAGAAGATGTTGAACCACAATATTTTAATATAAAAAATGGAGTTAATTTAATTATAGGTGGATCACAAAAAGGAAAAACTAATATTATAAAAAATATTATATCTTTTATAGATATAAATTCTATATTGTTTATTGTAGATTCTAAAGATCTGGAGTTATACCCTTTAAAATCCATTGTTAAAGATAGTTTATATATAGAAAATATAAATGATACTAATATTTTATTAGAAAAGCTTGATTTGTTAATAGAGTCTAGACAGCGAGAATATATTTTAAAAAAAGAATCAAATCCTGAATTAAAACCAAAAGATTTTTATAGTAAATTAAAAGATGTGTATATAATTATAGATGATTGTGATAATTTTATTGAGTTATTAAAAAACACCAAAAATAGTAAAGCAGAAAATATAATTATAACCTGCTTACAGCTGAATATTTCTATAATAGCGACAACTTTGACAAATAAACTTAGAGGATTTGACCAGATAAGCAAAATTTTTAAAGAAAGTTTTAATGGAATAATACTTGGAAATCCAAATGAGCAATCTATATTTTCTATCCCTCATCAACGTAGCGACAAATTTCCATTAGACCAAGGTTTGATTTTTGCAAAGGGTAGTTTAATAAAAATTAAAATTCCAAAATCAAATATATAATGAAGGAAAAATTAATATTTATTTATTTAATATATATATTGCAATATTTAAATATGTTGCAAATATAACCCATAAAAAATAAGGAATTTGTAATATACCCGATATCTTATCTATTTTATAAAAATTTATTATCATTATTATTATAAATATTACTAATATTAGGATCAATATTAGCGATAGTAAATATTTTTCAAATTTAAAAAAGACAATAGGCCAAAAAAAGTTTAAAATAAGTTGTGAAAAGTATATAATAATAGATATAGTTTTATTTTCGCCTTTAGAATTAAATATAATATAACTAGATATTCCCATTAGTATAAATAATATTGTCCAAACTATTGGGAATAAAGATGGCGGAGGAGATAAAGGTGGTAGAATCAAATTTTTATATATCTTAAAAGAGTTTCCAGAAAATATACTAGATAAAAAGCCTATCCCTAAACTTATCGATATGCTTATAATTAGAGGAATTAATTTTATTAAATAAAAGATATTATTCACCTTCATTCTAATTTATTATTTACTAATATTATATTAATTAATTTATATTTTATGTGTTTTAAATATCATATTATTTTGAAGTTGATATTAATCAAAGAGGTAATATAAAAAATGAAAAAATGCATTATATTTGGAGCGGGAGATGTTTATTGTTATAATTTAAAAATAGGGAATCAAGATATAATTATAGCTGCTGATGGTGGGTATAATTACTTAAAAGAAAATGATATACAAGTTGATTTTATAGTTGGAGATTTTGATTCTATATCGTATAAATTTGATGATAATATTAAAACAAGTATATATCCTGTGAAAAAGGATGAAACAGATCTAATGCTTGCTGTACAAAAAGGAATTTCTATGGGATATGATATTTTTCATATCTATGGAGCTCTTGGAAAGCGGATGGATCATACAATTGGTAATTTACAAATAGCAAATTATATTTCTTCTATAGGTAAAAAAGTTTCTATATTTGGAAAGCAAGAAATTATAACTTGTATTACAAATGATAAAATGAATTTTGATAAATCAATGGTTGGAGATATATCAATATTTTGTACTAGTAGTCATGCAGATGGTGTTGATATAGTTGGGTTAGAATATAAAATGCTTAACGGATATATGACCTGTTTAAATCCTATAGGTATAAGTAATAAATTTATAGGAGAGAACTCATATATATCTGTTAATAATGGTAGTTTAACAATTGTTTATAATTATTAAACTACCATTATATTTATATCACAATAGCTATGTACCAAATACTATATCTTCTGCATACTTTATATAGGTTGGCTTTTTTATTAAATAATATTTAATAAAAAATACTTTAAAACTTATTGATAAAGGAGTTATGATTTTATGTCCAATTATAAAGTGAATATTTCTAATGGCTCGGGAAGTCAACGATTACCTGCTGGTAATTATGATGTGTCAGCAGAGGTTTTTGGATATGATTCAAAAAGTTTATCTCCTGAAACTTTTTTAGCAAATTTAGAATCTAAAACAGAAAAATTTACTATCTCTGCCATAGGTAGTCTAACGCTTAATGTAAATGAAACTGGATTAGAAATAGGTTCGCCTATAGTTGATGGAACATTTATAAGATGTAGTAAAGATGGGATAGAAACATACGGAGATCCCATTAATATTAATGAATTTGGCATTGGTTTATTTAATTATATTCCTTTTGGAACAATAGAAAAACCATACACTATATTTATAAAACAAATATCTAGTGATAATATTCACAATATAAATCTTGATGTTATATCCATTAATATGACTAAACAAAATCAAACTATTTATATTAAAAATAGTTTAGCGGGTCTACAAGAATTTTTGGTTACAGATAAAAATTATTCTGGTTTAAATATTGATGGATCATTATTATTTAATAAATCTTTATTGGAAAATTAAAAAATATAAAAAGCATAGTTAAAATACTATGCTTTTTATATTTTATTACATAAAAATTACAAAGTTAATTACATCTTATTACATTATATTAGTATTCTACGTTATTTGATAAATTTATATCAAACATTTTATTATGATTTGAATATTAAGATATACAATAAAGTCTGGAGATGATTTTAATTATGAAAAATATTTTAAATTTTTTTGGAAATACACAACCAGAATCTCAAAAAATATATAAAAATAAAAATAATACAGATATAGATAAAAAAGAAATAAATGTTATTGATGATTTAAATATAAAATACGATACTAATGTAGATAAAATTTTAAATACAAAAGATCAAAATTATATTGATGAAAATATTATTAAAAAAGATATAGTTGTAGAGAAGGAAGAAGATATAAATCGAATTCCTTTAATTAGAAAAATATTAGTAACAAATTCTCCTAATTTATATGCAAAAGAATTTTTAAAAAATAATAATCTTAGGGATGAATATATATCTATATGTTCTCGTATAGGTACGCTAAAACTTAAAAAAAAGAAAGTTGAATCTTCTGGATCTTTTCGTGCTAAAGGCTCATCCACCCTAGATGATGAAATTTTATCTTTAGAAAAGCGTAAAAGAAAATTATCAATAAAATTGGAAGATTTATATAAATTAACTTCTAGAACTTCTAAGTATACAAAAGTTACTTCATCAAAGATAATTGATAGTTAATCTATATTAAAAAACCTCCATTAGGGCTTATAATTTGTCCAGTTATAAATTTTGATTTATTCGATGCTAAAAATATAGCTAGATTTGATATATCTGATGGTTGTCCAATTACTCCTAATGGAGTATTTTTTTTAAAATATTTTATAGTTTGACAATCAATTTCTTTATTCATATCTGTATCTATATATCCTGGTGCAATACAATTAACTCGTATGTTAGATAAGCCAACCTCTTTTGCTAAAGCTTTTGTAAATCCTATTATACCTGCTTTTGTTGTTGAATATAAAACTTCACAAGATGATCCTGTCATACCCCATATGGATGATATATTTATTATATTTCCAGATTTGTTTTTTATCATATTTTTTAAAATATTTTGTGTTAAAACGATAGAGCCTTTTAGATTTATATTTATAATTTCGTCTATATCATTTAAAGAATGATCCGTAATTAATCCCATTTTAGATATTCCTGCATTATTTATTAAGACATCTATATTTTTGAATTTTTTCAAAGATTTATTAACTGCTTGTTCTATTTCGTAAATATTTGATAAGCAGCATTTTATAAATAATATTTCTGATTCATTAGATCTACATTCTTTTTCTATTGAATCTAAATTTTGGATAGATTTATTGTAGAGTACAATTATATTATATTTATTTTTTGAAAATTCTAATGTAAGTTCTTTTCCTATACCACTTGCTCCACCAGATATTAAAACTGTTTTATTCATCAATAATATTCCTATCTTTATAAATTTATTAAAAATTTATTGTAATTATAATAATAATGATATATAGTATTATTATAAATTCAATAAAAGGGTGATACTTATTAATCTTATTAATTATATAACTGGTATGATAAATCTATATGGTTATGTAGATCTTGATTTTCTTGAAGCTCAATATTATAATATTTTTAATATTGAAAAAAATTCTAATTTAGATATCGTTAAAGATATTTATGATATAGCTAGAGAACAATCAGATTTTATATTAGAAGATAAATTTATTGTCGATAAAAATATGTATGATGACAAAGAAAATTTTTCTAATTTTCTAAACTTGATACGCAATAAGCCTTATTATATATTAGAAAAAAAAGATATAGAAAATTATTCAAATATTTCTTATATTGAAACTAATGAATATGTAATTGGCTTAGAGGGATATATAAAAAGTATTGTTCATAAGAAAGATGATTATATAAAGCAATTTTTATTATCCATTACTATTATAGCTAGAAAAGAAAACGATATAGATAAAATTATGAAAGTTTTCAATAAATCCTTTATAATACCTAATAATCCAAAACATATAACTATTATTAATAAATATCTTATAGCTATATGTAATCATTCTAGAAAATGGATAAATAGAGGTTATACATCTAATGATATTCATTCTGGTGAAAAAAATAAAGAGAGCCAATTCCATCATCTTATGGAAAAATCATATATTAAAGATGTTAAAGTTGGTAGAAATGATCCATGCATTTGTGGAAGTGGAAAAAAATATAAAAAATGTTGCGGTTAAAAAACAACCAAAGATGAAACTTTGGTTGTTTTTTCTTAGAATATTTATATTGGTGCAGATGATGGGACTTGAACCCACACGTATTGCTACAATGGATTTTGAGTCCATCGTGTCTGCCATTCCACCACATCTGCATATTTTAAATCTTTAATTATTATACATATATATATATTAAAAATCAATAGAAATATATAAAAATATAATACTAATTTATTATAAAGATATTTAGTATTGATTTTATATAAAAAAGGATATAAAATTGTTTAAATAGTATATTTAAAAAGGAGTATTAACTATTGTCAGATGATATAATTAGTTCTATAAGAAAAAACATGGATAAATTTTCTAAAAGCCAAAAAAGAGTTGCAAGTTTTATAGCCAATAATTATGATAAAGTTGTTTATATGACTGCTGGAAAAATTGCATATAAAGTTGGTGTTAGTGAATCAACTGTTGTTAGATTTGCTATGGAGATTGGTTTTGATGGGTATCCAGATTTTCAAAAAAATATAAAAAATGAAACTAAAAATAAATTAACAGTTACACAAAGAATATCTTCTGCTAAAGAACAGTATGGGCAAGATGATAACATTCTTGACAAAATACTTAATATGGATATTGAAAAAATAAAAACAACGCTATCTTTGGTTTCTAAAGAAGATTTTTTAGAAAGTTCTGATACAATTATAAAAGCAAATAAGATATATATAATAGGTACAGGTAGTACTTTTATGCTATCAAATTTTTTATATTTTTATTTTAATTTAATGTTCAATAATGTTCAACAAGTTTTTTGTTTTAACGATAGTGGAATGTTTAATGATATTGTGAAAATTAAAAAAGGGGATGTTTTAGTAGGTTTTACATTTCCTAGATATTCTAAACAAACCGTACGAGCGTTTTTATATGCAAGAGATAATGGAGCAAAAACAATAGCTATTACAGATAATCAAAATTCACCATTATATTCCATAGCTGATATTACTCTTTTTGCAAAGAGCGAGATGACATCTTTTGTAGATAGTTTAGTTGCTCCTCTAAGTATTATAAATGCGCTTATAATAAATATTAGTATTAAAAAAGATAAAGATCTTACAGAAAATTTTGATGACCTAGAAAATGTTTTAAATAAATATTATTTTTATAAAAGTTTTGAGGATAATTTTGATGAATAGTGTTATAGATGTTGTTGTTGTTGGCGGTGGTCCTGCTGGAATTATGGCGGGTATACAAGCATGTTTAAAAGGATGTTCCGTTGTTATATTAGAGAAAAATAAAAAAATGTGTAGAAAGCTTTTAATAACAGGTAAGGGTAGATGTAATGTAACTAATAATTCTGATAAAGATAATATTATGCAAAACATTCCTTATAATTCTAAATTTATGTATAGTTCTCTTTCTACATTTTCTCCATCGGATGTTATGTTTTTTATTAATAATTTAGGAGTGGAACTAAAAACTGAGAGAGGTAATAGGGTTTTTCCTGTTTCCGATAAATCTATTGATGTTGTAAATGCTTTGATAAATTATAGCCTTTCTATTGGTATTCAGAATTATGAATTTAATGTTAAATCAATAAAAAAAATTGATAATATTTTTCATATTAAATCTTATAAAGATGAACTGTTTTTATCAAAAAATGTAATATTATCTACAGGGGGAATGTCTTATCCAAAAACGGGAAGTACAGGTAAAGGGTATGATATTTCAAAAAAATTTGGACATAATATAATTCCAGTTTCTCCATCTTTAGTTGGCTTAGAAATAATCGAACCTATTTTTAAAGAATTACAAGGATTATCTTTAAAAAACACAGTTTTAAAATTATATAAAAAAAATTCTGAAAAAATTATATATGAAAATTTAGGGGAGATGGTTTTCACACATTTTGGTGTATCTGGACCCTTAATTTTATCATCTAGTCTACATATAAATAAAGAAGAAGAATTTTATATAATTTTAGACGTTAAACCGGGCATAACCAAAGATCAATTGGATAAACGTATTATAAAAGATTTAAGTTCAGGGATAAATAAAGATATTATAAACTCTTTAGAAAAACTATTGCCAAAAAAATTATTGCCTGTAATATTACGATTATCTAATATAAAATATGACAAAAAGTCTAATATAATAAGTAAAGAAGATAGAGATCGATTAATATCTAATATTAAAAGTTTAAGTTTATCTGTTAAATCTCTTAGACCTATAGATGAAGCTATTATTACATCTGGCGGTGTCGACATATCTCAGATAAATCCTAGAACTATGGAATCAAAGTTAGAAAAAGGACTTTATTTTTGTGGTGAAATTTTAGATATTACAGCATATACAGGTGGATATAATTTACAAATAGCATTTTCTACAGGATATTCTGCTGGAAATAACATTTTGTAATAACAAATTAAAGAAGGTGTTGTTTATGAAATCTATCGCTATAGATGGTCCTTCTGGTGCTGGTAAAAGCACCATTGCTAAAATATTATCAAAACAACTTGGTTTTATATATTTGGATACAGGTGCTTTATATAGATCGATAAGTTATAAATTGTTAAATATGAATGTTGATATCAATAATCATATTTTATTAGAAGATATTTTAAGTACAACAAAAATAGATATAAAGTTTATAAATAATTGTCAAAAAATATATATAGATGACATAGATATAAGTGATAATATAAGAAAGCCTGAAATTTCCATGGCTGCATCAAAATTTTCGGCTATTGATTCTGTAAGAAAATATTTATTTAAAAAACAGGTTGATATTAGTAAAAAAAATAATATCATTATGGATGGTCGAGATATTGGGACTATTATTCTACCTAACGCAGATCTTAAAATATTTTTGACAGCAGATTTAGATGATAGAGCAAATAGACGGTATAAAGAATTAAAGAAAAATGGTATGAATATAAAATTAGAAGATGTTAAACGTGATATGGAAAATAGAGATAAAAATGATTCTACTAGAAAAATGTCACCACTAACAATTGCGGAAGATGCTGTTGTTATAGATACAACGGGATATTCTTTAGAAAAAACATTAGATGTAGTTAGTATAATAATTAAAGGTAGGTTTTAATATGATTATATATCGTGTAATAAAAGCAATTACATGCTTATATGCAAATATTAAATTTAAAGTTGATTATAAAGGTCTGGAAAATATACCAGAAGAAGGAAATTATATTCTTGTATCAAACCATAGAACATATAGTGATCCTCCTTTATTAGGGAAAGTTATAAAAAAACAATTATTTTTTATGGCAAAGAAAGAATTATTTTCTAATCCAATAAAAAATTTTATTTTCAAACAGTTAGGTGCTTTTCCTGTTAATAGAGGTAAAGGCGATACGTCCGCCATAGAAAAAGCATTAAGTATATTAGAAGATAAAAATAAAATTTTAGCACTATTTCCAGAAGGAACAAGATCAGAAGACGGACGGTTAAAAAAGATTAAATCAGGAGCTTCATATATTACTATACTTGCTGGAGCTGATATTTTACCAGCTTGTTTAAAATATCATAAAGATGCTAAATTTGGAGATAGATTAACTATTACCTTTGATAAACTTATTAAATTCAACTCATTAAATATAGAATCAAAGGATGAATTTTCTCCTAAAGATATAAAAAAAATAAATATATTAATTGAACAAAAAATAAGAAATATGTTGGAGAGATAGATTTGAAAATTAGATTGGCAAAAACAGCAGGATTTTGTTTCGGTGTTGATAGGGCTGTTAAAATGGTTGAAGAATTGTCTAATATACATCATAATGTAAAAACATTAGGTCCAATAATACATAATAAACAGGTTGTTCTTAATCTTCAAAAAAAAGGTGTAGAAATAATCGATGATATAAAAAAATTTGAAAAGGAAGATATTGTTGTTATAAGGTCACATGGAGTTTCTCTAGATATTTATAAATATTTAGAAGATAATAAAATAGAGTATAATGACGCAACTTGTCCATATGTAAAAAAAATTCATAAGATAGTTTATAAAGAGTCTAATAAGGGAAAGTTAGTAATCATAGCTGGAAATAAAGATCATCCAGAGATCAAAGGAATAGTAGGACATTGTAAAACCAAAGCTTATATATTTGAAATTATAGATGATTTAGTAGATATAATAAATAAAAATATATATAGTTTTAATATAAATGGTTGTATCATGATTTCACAGACCACATTTGATATAACATTATGGGAACAATGTGTTAAAATGGCAAAAAAAGTATATACAAATATAGAAATTTTTGATACAATATGTAGTGCGACTGATGAAAGACAATCTGAGGCTGTAGAAATATCTCAAAACTCTGATTTAGTTATAATTATCGGAGGTAATCATAGTTCTAATACAGCAAAATTAAAAGAAGTTTGTTCTAGATATTCTAAAACAATTCATATAGAAACAAGAGAAGATTTGGATCTCTCTTTGTTAGATGGCTATGATAATATTGGTGTTACAGCAGGAGCGTCAACACCGTCTTATATAATTGAGGAGGTTTTGAAGACCATGAGTGATAAATTAAATATCCATGAAGATGAGATGAGTTTTGCAGATCTTCTAGAACAATCGATGGATGAAAAATTATATATTGGTAAAAAAGTTAAAGGTACTGTTATATCAATTTTTCCTAATGAGGTTCAAGTTGATGTAGGTGGAAAACAATCTGGATTTATACCTATGCATGAACTTAGCGATGATCCAAATCTAAAACCAGAAGATATTTTGCAAAAAGGATGCGAAGTTGAAGTTATTGTTATAAAGGTGAATGACCAAGAAGGAATAGTTACACTTTCTAAAAAAAGATGTAATTTAGAAAAAAACTTTGAAGCTATTTGTACTGCATATGAAAATGAAGAAGTTTTAGATGCTATTATTGTAAATGTTGTTAGAGGTGGCGTTTTAGCTCTAGTTAAAGATATAAAGATATTTATTCCTGCTTCTCAAGTTTCTGATAGAAGAATTGAAGACTTAAATACTCTTTTGAAAAAAGAAGTTAAAGTTAAAATTATAGAAGTTAAAAAGCAAAAAAATCGTGCTGTAGGTTCTGTAAGAATACTTCTTCAAGAAGAGAGATTGAAAAATCAAGAAAAAATATGGGAAACTATAGAAGAAGGAAACGAATACACTGGATTTGTTAAATCAATTACATCCTATGGTTGCTTCGTAGATATTGGTGGAGTTGATGGAATGGTTCATATAACAGATCTTTCTTGGAAAAAAATTAAACATCCTTCCGAAATTGTTAAAACAGATGATATAATAAAAGTTTATATTAAATCTTTAAATAGAGAAACTAAAAAAATATCTTTAGGGTACAAAAAAGATGAAGATAATCCTTGGATAATGTTTAAAGAAACCTGCTCTATGGATCATCCTGTGGATGTTAAGATAGTTTCTATAACTACATTTGGTGCTTTTGCGGAAATTATTCCTGGAATTGATGGTTTAATTCATATATCCGAAATAGATAATAAAAAAATAGAGAAGATAGAAGATGTTCTTAAAGTTGGTCAACATCTAAAAGTAAAAATTATAGATGTTGATTTTGATAAAAAAAGAATAGGTCTTTCTATAAAAGAACTATTAAATATTGATAATTCTCATTCTGAAATTATTAGTGATTAAATAAATTTTATATCTCAATTATAATAGACTGTAACAGATAATACATGTTACAGCCTATTTATAATTATTTCAAATAAAGAATTGGAGTATTTTTTATGTTTGATAAATTAAATCTTACTGAAATTAGATATGAAGAAATAAATCAAAAATTGATGGATCCAAATATTATGAGTGATAATAATATTTATAAATCATTAATGAAAGAATATAAAAATCTTTCTCCATTAATAGAAAAATATAGAGAATATAAAATAGCTAAAAAAAGTTTTGATGAAGCTAAAGAACTGTTAGATTTAGGTGGATTAGAAAAAGAATTTAAAGAAATAGTTCTAGAAGAATATGAAAAAACTAGAGATTTAATATTATCTTATAAAGATGATATTAAAGTTTTATTATTGCCTACAGATCCTAATGATGATAAAAATGTTATCGTTGAGATTAGAGGAGGAGCAGGTGGTGACGAGGCTTCGTTATTTGCATATAATTTATATAGAATGTATACTATGTATGCAGAGATTAAAGGTTGGAAATCTGAGATTTTAAATGTAAACGAAACAGAAGTTAAAGGTTTTAAAGAAGTTAGTTTTTCTATATCCGGAGATGGAGCATACTCCAGGTTTAAGTTTGAAATGGGGGTTCACAGAGTTCAGCGTGTTCCAGAAACTGAATCTTCTGGAAGAATACATACATCTACTGTGACCGTTGCCATATTACCCGAAGCCGAAGAAGTTGAAGTTGATATAAATACTTCTGATCTTCAAATTGATACATTTAGAGCAGGCGGAGCAGGGGGACAACATGTAAATAAAACTGAGTCAGCTATAAGAATAACCCATATTCCTACCGGAACTGTTGTAGAATGTCAAGATGAAAGAAGCCAACATAAAAATAAAGATAAAGCTATGAAAATTATTAGATCTCGTATATATGAGGCCAAGATGAGAGAGCAACACGATATTATATCTAGTGATAGAAAAAGCCAAGTTGGAACAGGTGATAGATCTGAAAGGATAAGAACTTATAACTATCCTCAAGGACGTATGACTGATCATAGAATTGGACTAACTTTATATAAATTAGAAGATATTTTAAATGGAAATATCGAAGATATTATAGATGCTTTAATTACAGCAGATCAAGCTGATAAATTAGCTTCTTCTGAAGAAACCTTTTAAATTGTTTAATACAGAAATTTTAAAATATAGCCCTTTAGCTATAAATAAAGCTGTGGAATATATTTTGAATGGGGAAATTATAGGATTACCTACAGAAACTGTTTATGGACTTGCTGGTCGAATAGATAACATTAATTCTATAAATAGAATCTTTTTTGTTAAAGGAAGGCCCCAAGACAACCCTTTAATCGTTCATGTAAGTGATATAGATATGGCAAATAAGCTTATTAAAAAACCAATTAGTGGAATTATAAAAAAAATAGCTAATAAATTTTGGCCTGGACCATTAACAATAATAATGGAAAAATCTAATTTAATTAATAATGTGATTAGTTGTAACTTATCAACTGTAGCTATAAGAATACCTAATAGTAGATCCATGCTTGATATTATTAAAAAAACAAAAATTCCATTAGCTGCACCATCTGCAAATATATCTGGAAAGCCCAGTTGTACATCTGCTTTTCATGTTTTTGATGATATGAAATCTAAAATTCCTTTTATTTTAGATGATGGTGATTGTGAATTTGGTGTAGAATCTACTATTATTAAATTGTCCCAAGATGGAAGAATATGCATTTTAAGACCAGGAGGAATAACCTTTGAAGATCTTTATTCGATTGATAATAATGTTTATTTAAGTGATTCTGTTTTAAATAAAACTCTAATATCAGAATGTATTTCTCCCGGCATAAAATATAAACATTATTCTCCTTCTGGAGATGTCTATTTAATAAATGGAAATAACGATTCTTTTTCAAATTTTTTGAATAATAATATTAACACTTCATTTAAAAATTGTGCTATAATGTTTAACAATGATAATATTAATATTCAAAATATTGATATTTTTTATTATGGAAATTCAACAGATTATAAATTTCAATCAAAAAATATATTTTCAATATTAAGAGATATAGATAAAAAATCATATGATAAAATTTATATTAGAGCTCCAAAAAAAATTGGAGTTGGTCTAGCTGTATATAATCGAATTGTACGTGCAGCTGATTTTAAGGTGGTTGATTTAGATTGATATAAAAAAAAATATTATAGGTATAACTGGACATTCTGGTTCTGGAAAAACTACTGCTACATCTTTTTTAAAAGAAAGAGGATTTTATTGTATTAACGCTGATATAATTTGGCATAAGATTCTTATAGAAGATGAATTATGTAAAAAAGAAATTTTAGATAGTTTTGGTGATACTATTTTAGATAGTTCAAATAATATTAATAGAAAAATATTAGGCAGTATTGTTTTTTCTAATAAAGATTTATTAAAAAATTTAAATTCTATTGCATTTAAATATATAAAAAAAAAATTATATTTATAATTAAAAATTCTGAATATAAAAATATAATTATAGATGCCCCTCTATTGATAGAGTGTGGTTTAAATCATATATGTAATAAAGTTATATCTATTTTATCAGATAAAGAAATCAGATTATCTAGAATACAAAAAAGAGATGATTTATCTTTAATTATGTGTGAAAAAAGGATATATTCACAAAAAGATATAAATTTTTATATAAAAAATTCAACTATTATTATATATAATAATAGTGATTTAAAAGCTTTTTATAAAAAATTAAAAAAATTAATAGACATATTTTAGGAGGATGAGAATGACTACAAAATCTAATAAGTTTTCTAAAAAAAACAAGATAATAATTGGTATAATAATTGCCATAATAATCATTATACTAGGATTTACTTTATATACAGAAATGGAAAAAACAAAAATTAGAGAAGAATACCCAAAATCATATAATGCAGAAATTGAAATAAATGGAAAAGATTTTGCTGTTGATACTAATTTATTATACGCTATTGCTTTTTCTAAAAGTAGTTTGGATAACCAAAAAATAGGAGAAAATGGAGAAAGAGGTATTATGCAAATTAGTCAAGAACAATATGATTGGGTATATAATCATATGAAAGAGCATAAGCCTAGAAAATGGGGAGATATGCCTTTTGAAAGAATGTCAGTTGCTCAATTTAATGTTCAATATGGATCATATTTGATGGCATATTATCTAAATAAATATTTAGATTTAACTACAGCTATAGCTGCTTATCAAGTTGGAGAAGAGCAGGTTGATAAATGGCTAGAAGATTCTTCTATCTCTCAAAATAGCAAATTAATTTTTGATAAAATTACTGATCAAGAATTAAAATCATTTATAAAAGATGTTTTAAATATAAAAAAAATGTATGAAAAAGCATATTAAAAATTAATTATTTAAGGAGATATTTTATGACAGGTAAAGAATTAGAAAAAAAATTGTCTTTAAAACCAAAAAATGCAGGTATTATTCTATCTGATAAAGAGTTAAATACTGTTGATTTATTTTGTGATAAATATAAAGATTTTTTAGATTTTTCTAAAACAGAAAGAAGGTCTGTTACATATTCTATAAAATATTTAAAAGAAGAAGGTTTTATAGAATTTGATCCTTCTAAAAAATATTTTGCTGGAGATAAAGTATATTTAAATAATAGAGGTAAGTCTATTATTGCGGCAATAATAGGAAAAGAACCTATAGAAAAAGGTGTCAATATTATAGCATCTCATATTGATGTTCCTAGGATAGATTTAAAACCTAGAGCTTTATATGAAGAAGCTGAAATTTCATATTTTAAAACACATTATTATGGTGGAATTAAAAAATATCAATGGACAGCTATCCCTCTTTCTTTAATGGGTGTTGTTGTTAAAAAAGATGGATCAATTGTTGATATATCTATAGGAGAATTAGATTCTGATCCTGTTTTTTGTATAACAGATCTTCTTCCACATTTATCTAAAGACCAAATGAAAAAAACAATGAATGAAGGAATTACTGGTGAAAATCTTAATATTTTAGTTGGTTCAAGACCTTTTAGAGATAATGATATTGCTGAAAAAGTTAAATTGAATATACTTAAATATTTATTTGATAAATATGATATAATAGAAGAAGATTTTCTTTCATCAGAACTTGAAATTGTTCCATCATTTAAAGCAAGGGATATAGGATTTGACAGAAGTATTATTGGTGGATATGGTCAAGATGATAGAGTTTGTGCTTTTTCTTCTTTAAAAGCAATTGTTGAAGCTGAAGAGATTAAAACAACAGCTGTCTGTATATTAGCTGATAAAGAAGAAATCGGTAGCGAAGGAAATACTGGACTTAAATCTGCTACTATGAAGTATTTTATAGCAGATTTAGCAAAACATTATAATGTAGAATCACGAACAGTTTTATCTAATTCTAGTTGTCTTTCTGCAGATGTAAATGTATGTTTCGATCCAAACTTTAAGGATGTTACAGAAGTTAAAAATACAGCTCATTTAAATTATGGTGTTGTTCTTACAAAATATGTAGGATCCAGAGGGAAATCTGGAACATCCGATGCTTCTGCTGAGTTTGTTGGAAAAATCAGAAAAATATTAAATGATAATAATGTTATTTGGCAAACAGGAGAATTAGGAAAAGTTGATCAGGGTGGTGGTGGAACTGTAGCTGCCTATATTGCAAATTTAAATGTTGATGTTGTTGATATAGGTGTTCCAATTTTATCTATGCATTCTCCTTTTGAACTTGCTTCTAAAACTGATATATATATGGCTTATAAAGCCTTTTTATCATTTTATAATAGTTAATATTTTTACACACAATGAAGACCATTGTGTGTAATGTTAATTTTAGAGAATCATTTTTTAAATCAAATAATAAGAATTAGGTGATATTTTGAAACTTATAAATATTGGTTATGAAAATATGATAATTTCTAATAGAGTTATATCTATTGTTTCTCCAGACACCGCTCCTATAAAAAGATTAATACAAAATTCAAAAGAAGATGGAATGCTTGTAGATGCAACTCATGGAAAAAAAACAAAATCTGTTATCATAATGGACAGTGAACATATTATTTTATCTTCATTAACTATAGAAACAATTAATAATAGATTTTATTCTAATAATTATGATATAAATAAGGAAGATATTTATGAATAAAAAGGGTCAACTTATAATTATTTCTGGTCCATCTGGATGTGGAAAAGGTTCTGTAATAAATAAATTATTAGAAGAAGATAAAAATATTATTTTATCAATATCTATGACTACGAGAGATAAAAGGTTTAATGAAATAGATGGTAAAGATTATTTATTTGTATCACGAGATGTTTTTATGTCTAAAATAAGTAAAAATGAATTTATCGAATATGCAAAATATTGCAATCATTTTTATGGAACTCCAAAAGAATTTATACAAAAAAATATAAATTTAGGAAAAACTGTTATACTAGAAATAGAAGTTAATGGAGCTTTACAGATCAAAAAAAATTTTTTTGGAGCCACTTTTATTTTTTTTATGCCTCCTAGTTTAAAAGTTTTAGAAGATCGACTTATAAATAGAAATACAGAAACTTTAGAAAAAATTACTTCAAGATTGAAAACAGCTATAGAAGAGATAAAAATATCACATAATTATGACTTTGTTTTAACAATAGATACAGTTGATAATTCTTGCTATAATTTATTAAGCATTATAAATAGCCTAAATTTTAAATATGAAAATTCTAAAAAAATAATTTATGAGGTGTTAAAAAATGCATAGACCATCTATATCAGATATTTTAAAAAATAATGAAAGTTATTATTCTTTGGTAATCGCTGTTTCTAAAAGAGCTAGAGAAATCGTAGAAGATGCAGAAAAACATCAAATAGAAGTTGTTGAAAAACCTGTTAAAATAGCTGTAGAAGAATTTGCCAATGGAGATTATACATTGATAGAAGAAGAAGGAATAGGTGATGATATTAGATAAAATAAATATTGTTATTGGAGTTTCTGGTGGAATTTCATGTTATAAAATCGCTGATTTAGTTAGTCGATTATCAAAACATGAAAATATAAATATAAATATTATTATGACTAAAAACGCTACGCAATTTATATCTCCTTTAACCTTTCAAACTTTATCTAAAAACAGATGTATTGTAGACATGTTTGACTCTAATTATGATTATATTGATATTAAGCATATCTCTATTGCAAAAAAAGCAGATATATTATTAATTGCACCAGCAACAGCAAATATTATATCTAAAATAGCTAATGGAATTGCTGATGATATGCTTAGTACAGTAGTTATGGCTTCTAGATGCATAAAATTAATAGCACCTGCTATGAATAATTTTATGTATGAAAACAATATAATACAAGAAAATATAACTAAACTATCTAATAATGAATTTGAAATTATACCACCTATTTCAGGACTTTTGGCTTGTAATGAAAATGGAATTGGTAAGCTTGCTTCTGTAGACACTATACATGATATAATTTTAGGGAAAATTAATACAATTAAAGATTTTATTGGTAAAAAAATATTGATTACAGCAGGTCCAACGGTTGAAAATATAGATCCAGTTAGATTTATTTCTAATAATTCTTCTGGTAAAATGGGCTACGCTATAGCAGAAGAAGCTTTTTTAAGAGGAGCAGATGTCACTCTAATTTCAGGACCTACTAATATAGAAACCAAATTTCTTAAAATAAAAAAAATAAATATTACTTCTTGTGATGATATGTTTAATATTGTTTCTAATATATATAAAAATTTTGATATTATTATAAAGGCTGCAGCTGTTTCTGATTATAAATCTTATAATATATCAAAAGAAAAAATAAAAAAAGATAAAGTAAATAATATTAAGTATATTGAATTGATAGAAAATATAGACATATTAAATTATTTAGGAAAAAACAAACAAAAAAATCAGTACATATGTGGTTTCTGTATGGAAACAGAAAATTTAGTAGAAAATGCAAAAATTAAATTTAAAAATAAAAATTTAGATATGATAGTAGCAAATGATTTAAATGAAATAGGTGCTGGGTTTAAAGTTGATACAAATATTGGGACTATTATTACAAAAAAAGATATTTTTTTCTGTAATAAAATGAAAAAAAGTGAATTGTCCAAAATAATATTAGATAAAATAATTTATGATATAACAGGGTGATAATTTGGATAAATCTATTATTGTTAAAATTGCTGTATATAATATACCTTATCATATAGATAAATTATATTCATATTATGTTTCTGAACAAGATATAAATAATATTGAATTAGGAAAAAGGGTTATAATACCATTTGGAAATGGAAATAAAAAAAAACAGGGTGTAATTTTCGATATTTTAAAAAGTAATATTAATATAGATAATAACTTAAAATATATTATAGAAATAATAGATAATAAATCTTTTATTTCTATAGAGTTATTATCTATTATTTCTTTTTTAGTACGAACTACATTCTGTACATATCATCAGGGTATACAATGTATCTTACCTAGTGGAATAAATTATAAATTTGAATATTTTTATTCATTAAATAAAAATATAAATTTATTAAATTATCATAAATCAGATTTAATGATTTTAAAATTTTTAGATATTAAAAAAAAAGAATCAGAAATTTTAAAATTTATCAATAATAATGGATATTGTAAAAATAGATTTATAGAATTAATAAATAATAAAATAATATTAAAAGATTTTAATATTAATAGAAATATAAAAGATTTTAATATCAAAATGATAAAATTAAATATTAATTTTATAGAAAATAGAAATATGTATAAAATTACACCTAAAAATAAATTAGTTATAAATTTTATTGATGAAGTCCAGATTTGTTCTATTAAAGAAGCATGTTATTTTACTGGATGTTCACAAACTGTTATTAAAAATCTTGAACAAAAGAAAATAATAGATATATTTGAAAAACCAGAATATCGTAGACCAAAATCTATTTATAATTTAAATAATAATCAGGATATAATTTTAAATTCAATACAAGAAAAAACTTATAAATCTCTGATAAGTGATTATAAGAAAAACAAACCAATTGTTTCATTAGTTCATGGAATAACAGGAAGTGGAAAAACTTTTGTATTTTTAAAGCTTATAAAAGAAGTGATAAACCAAAAACAAACTGTCATATATCTTGTCCCTGAAATATCTTTAACATCTCAAATAATTGCTTTTTTAAAAATATATTTCGGAGATATTTTAGCTATTATTCATAGTGGTTTAACTATGTCAGAAAGATTAGACGAATTTAAACGTATTAATGAAAAAAAAGCTAGCATTGTTGTTGGTACAAGAAGTTCTATATTTGTACCTTTAGAAAATATTGGATTAATAATTATAGATGAAGAGCATGAAAAAACTTATAAATCAGAAAACTCTCCACGTTATGATGCGAGAGAAATAGGAAAATTTCGTGCTGTTAAAAATAATTGCTTACTTATTTTAGCTTCTGCAACTCCAAGTATTGAAAGTTATTATAACTCAATAGAAAATAAGTATAGTTTATATTCTATGGATAAAAGATATAATGAAAACCCTGTTTCAACAGTAACTTTTGTTGATCTAACTAATTGTAATGATAATGAGTATATGATTACAAAAAATTTATATAGAGAAATTGAAAAAAATATACTAGATAAAAAACAATCTATTATATTAGTTAATAAAAGAGGATATAATAATATTTTATTATGTTATAATTGTGGTTTAGGCTTTGTTTGTAAAAATTGTACTGTAAACATGATATATCATAAAACAAATAATAGAATTATCTGTCATTATTGTAGCTATTCTATTCCATATACTAAAAGATGTTCTTATTGTAAAACAGATAAAATAGAATTTTTAGGATATGGAACACAAAAAATTGAAGATGAAATTAGATCACTTTTACCGGACTCTAGAATATTAAGAATCGATACTGATAGTATAGACAATAGAATTGATTTTGAAAATAAAATTAATGAAATTAATAATAATGAATATGATATAATTATAGGTACACAAATGATTGCAAAAGGTTTTAATTTTTTTAATGTAACTCTAGTTGGAGTTTTAGGAATAGACAATTTTTTATATAACTCTGATTATAGGTCTAATGAAAATACATTTTCATTAGTTACACAAGTTATTGGTAGAGCTGGACGTGGAGTCGAAAAAGGAAGAGCAATTATACAAACTTTTTTGAAAGACAATGATATATTACATCTTGCAGCAAAACAAGATTATAAAAAGTTTTATCAAAAAGAAATTGAATTCCGTAAAGAGTTATTATATCCACCTTTTGTTGATATTTGTACTATTTATGTTTCTGGAAAACAAGAAAAAATTCTTATAGATTGTGTTAAATATATTGAAACTATGATAAATTATAACTATAGTCATATCTCTAATAATACTTTATTTTCATATATGGGATTTAGTAAAAATTATCCTTATATGATTAATAATAATTTTACATTTAAATTTATTATCAAATGTAAAATGCATAAAATAATTAGAAAATTTATAAATATGTCTATAATATATGTATATAAGGAATATCGTTTTAAAAATATTAAAATATCAGTTGATATAGATTAAAAATATAATTTAATGGGGGTTTAAAATGGCAATAAGAACTATAATAGTGGATGGTGATCCTTTATTAAGAAAAATTTCAAAACCAGTAGAAAACTTTGATGAAAAATTGCATATATTATTAGATGATATGAAAGAAACTATGGAGAAAAATAATGGTGTTGGACTTGCTGCTCCACAGATAGGTATTTTAAGAAGGATTATTTTAGTAGATGATGAAAAAATATTTTGTGAATTTATAAATCCCGAAATTATAGATCAAGAGGGAAATCAATATGGTATAGAGGGTTGTCTTTCATGTCCGGAAGAATTTGGAATGGTAGACAGATCAAACACAGTTAGGGTTCGTGGAAAGGATAGGTATGGAAAAACATTTGAAATAGTTGCAACAGATCTTTTAGCTAGAATTATCTTCCATGAAATTGATCATTTAAACGGAATACTTTTTAAGGATATTGCAAAAGAAATGGTTGATAAAAAAGATTATAAATAATAATATTTAAAAAAGGGTGTTAAATATGAATATTGTTTTTATGGGAACTCCAGAATTTTCTGTAAATTCTTTAAAAAAACTTTATGAAAAAGGTTATAACATAAAAGGAGTTTTCACTCAACCTGATAGACCAAAAGGAAGAGGATATAAATTAAGTTTTTCTCCTGTAAAAGAGCAGGCCATAAAATATAATTTAAATGTTTATCAACCAGATAAATTAAGAGAAGAAAAAAATATACAAATATTAAAACAACTAAATCCTGATATAATTATTGTTGTTGCATATGGTCAAATATTACCTAAATCAATTTTAGATATTCCTAAATATGGATGTATCAATATTCATGCATCTTTACTTCCCAAATATAGAGGTGCAGGTCCAATACAATGGAGTATAATTAATGGAGAAAAAACAACAGGAGTTACTACAATGCATATGGCGGAAGGACTTGATACAGGCGATATGATTTTTAAAGAAGAAATAGTTATTTATCGAGATGAAACATCTTTTGACTTACATGATCGCCTTTCTTTAATAGGTTCAAATTTAATAATAAAAACTATAGACAAAATAAAAGATGGAACAGCTCCACGAGAAAAACAAGATAATAGTTTAAGTTCATACGCACCTATGTTATCTAAAGAAATTGCAATCATAGATTTTAACAAAAATACACAAACTATATATAATTTTATTAGAGGTATGTATAGTTGGCCTTGTGCATACACTTATTTAAATAATAAATCATTGAAAATCTATAAGGCCAAAATAAATAATGATCTTTTTAATAATGATATGTCAGGTATATTATTATCAGATAAAAAATTTATTATATCTACATTAGACGGAGGAATAGAATTCTTAGAAGTTCAATATGAAGGTGGAAAAAGAATGTCTGGTGAAGATTTTTTAAGAGGTCGTAATTTACAAAAAGGTTATATTTTTAAAAATTAATTTTGGAGGGATATATTATGCCATTTTTTCGTATTGATTCATATTATTTATACTTAATTTTACCTGCAATGATTATAGCAATTATTGCTCAAATAAATGTTAAATCTACATTTAATAAATATAAAAAATTATCAAATGTTAAAGGATATACTGGATATCAAGTTGCTCGAAAAATTTTAGACGAAAATGGACTTAGTAATGTAAAAATAGAAAGAGTTGCTGGCGAACTTTCAGACCATTTTGATCCTAGGACAAATATTATTAGACTATCAGATTCAACATATTCTAGCGATTCTGTAGGAGCAATTGGGGTTGCTGCGCATGAAGTTGGCCATGCTATACAATATAATGTTGGATATTTTCCTATAAAAATTAGAGCAGCAATAATTCCAATAACAAATATCGGTTCATCTATGGCAATTCCTTTAGCTATGATAGGGATAATTTTTTCTGCTCCAATATTAATAAATATTGGAATTATATTATTTTTATCTGTAGTTATTTTTCAATTAGTTACTCTCCCAGTAGAATTTAATGCAAGTAATAGAGCTATTTCTACTCTTAAAAACAGGAATATATTAGATGGACAAGAATTATTTGGTGCAAAAAAAGTTTTATCTGCTGCAGCTATGACTTATGTCGCAGCTTTAATAGTTTCTTTAGCAAATTTAATAAGACTTATTGCACTAAGCAATAGAAACAGGTAAAATATGTCTAGAAATATCGCTTTAAAAATACTAAATGATATAGAAAAAAGAAAATCTTTTTCTAATATATCTATAAATAAATCTTTGTCATCTAATAATATAACTAATCAGGAAAAATCTTTTATAAGTATTATAGTTTATGGAATTATTGAAAGAAAAATAACATTAGATTATATAATAGATAAATATTGTAAATTTAGTATAAAAAATATTAATTATAATATTTTAAATATTTTAAGAATAGGAATTTATCAACTTTTATATTTAGATGGAGTTAAAGATTTTGCAGCTGTTAATGAAACTGTTAATCTATCTAAAACTAAAAAAGATAAAAAAGCATCAGGATTTATAAATGGTGTTTTAAGAAATTTTTTAAGAGATAATAAACAATATACTCTACCAAATAAATTAAAAAACAAATTATTTTATTATTCAATTAAATATTCTTCACCAGAATGGATTATACAAAAATTTATCAACCAATATGGTGAAGATAATATGATTAGTATATTATCTAAAAGTATTGGAAAACCACCTTTATTTATTAGAGTTAATAGTTTGAAAATACAAATCAATGATTTTATAAAGCTTTTGGAAGAAGAAAATATAGAATATAATATTATAAAAGATATACCAAATGCATTAGAATTAAAAAATATTACATCAATAGAAAATATGTATTTATATAAAAAAGGATATTTTTATGTACAGGATTTATCTTCACAAATTCTTTGTAAAATTATCTCTCCAAATAAAAATGATTTTTTATTGGATATCTGTGCCGCTCCAGGAGGAAAATCCTTTACACTTGCTCAATATATGGAAAATATAGGGTCAATTAAATCTTTTGATATTTATAATAATAGATTAGGACTTATAGAAAAAGGTGCAGTAAGATTAGGAATTGATATTATAAAGACTGATATAAATGATGGCGAAATATATGATAAAGATATCCCACTAGCAGATAAAGTTTTATGTGATGTTCCTTGCTTTGGATTAGGAATTATTAGAAGGAAGCCTGAAATAAAATATAAGTTAGAAAAAGATATATATACTCTTAATAAAATACAATATAATATTCTTGAAAATTCTTCTTCATATGTTAAATTAGGAGGATATTTATATTATTCCACATGCTCTTTAACTAAAGAAGAAAATGAAAATATGGTTGATAAATTTTTGAAAAATAATAATAATTTCAAACCAGAAAATTTAAATATAAATTTAAGTTTTATAGAAAAAAATAATTATTTTCAAACTTTTTTGCCAAATATTTTTGATACAGATGGATTTTTTATAGCGAAATTTAAAAAAGTAAATTAGATGGGAATTAGTTAGTTATGGAAAAAATAGATATAAAATCTTTAGAATATCTATCATTAATTGAAAATATAGGAAATTTAGGAGAAAATAAATTTAGAGCAGATCAAATTTACGATTGGATACATAATAAAAATATTGTTTCTTTTTCTGATATGACTAATATTTCTAAAATGTTAAAAGAAAAATTAAAAAAAAATTACTATATAAATAATATAACGATTGATAAAAAACTTATCTCTGAAATTGACGGAACAGTAAAATATTTATATAAATTAATAGATAATAATTTTATAGAAACAGTTGTTATGAAATATAAATATGGAAATACAATCTGTGTTTCTTCACAAGTAGGTTGTAAAATGGGCTGTAATTTTTGTGCATCAACTATTGATGGATATATGAGAAATTTAAATACTAGTGAAATTTTAGATCAAATTTATAAAACTGAAGAAAATTTAGGAGAAAAAATAACTAATATTGTTATGATGGGTATTGGAGAGCCACTTGATAATTTTAATAATGTAGTTAATTTTATTAATATGATTTCCGATAAAAATGGAAGAAATATTGGAAAAAGAAATATAACATTATCAACATGTGGAATTGTAGATAAAATTAATAAACTTGCAGAATTTAAATTTCCTATAACATTAGCTATATCATTACACGCTCCAAATGATTATATAAGATCAAAAACTATGCCGATAAATAAAATATGGAATATTGAAGAATTGTTGAACTCATGCTATAATTATTATTATAAAACGGGTAGAAGAATTTCTTTTGAATATGCTGTTATAAATGATATAAACGATAGTGTTGTGCATGCTTTAGAACTTTCAAAAAAACTTTCTAAATTTGATTGTCATGTAAATTTAATTCCAGTTAATAAAATAGCAGAACGAGATTATAATTCTTCTAAAAATAATGTATCTAGATTTAAAGATATTTTAGAAAAAAATAAAATTAAATGTACTATAAGACGTAGTTTAGGTGCAGATATAAATGCTGCTTGTGGACAACTTAGAAGAGAAAAAAGTAATTTATAGAATCTTTATATGGAGGTTTTATTATTTGAAAGTAGTAGGTAAAACAGATATTGGAATGAGCAGAAGTATTAATCAAGATTATTTTTCTTATGGTTATTTGAGAGATGATTCTGCATTTGCTGTTGTTTGTGATGGAATGGGAGGACAAACATCAGGAGATATTGCAAGCCACACTGTTTGTAAAATTGTTAGTGATAAAATTAAAAAAAATTTTAAAAGTAAAATGAGTCCGGATGAAATAAAAAAGATTTTAATTGATTCTATACAAGAAGCAAATAATAAAGTTTATCAACTTTCTATACTTGAAAAAAATTTAAGAGGGATGGGTACAACCATTGTAGCTGTAATAAGTGTAAAAAATGTTGCATATATCTCTCATGTAGGCGATAGTAGACTTTATATACTTGCATCTGAAAAATTATATCAAATAACTAAGGACCACTCTTTTGTACAAAGATTATTAGAACTAGGTAAAATTTCTAAAGATGATGTAAACACACATCCTAATAAAAATATTATTACTAGAGCAGTTGGTATTTCTTATAACATTAATATTGATTTTAATATTAATAAAATTAATATTAATGATAAAATAATTTTATGTACCGATGGGTTAACAAATTATTGTGATATAGATATTATGGAAAATATTTTAAATAATTATAGGGGAGAATCAGCGTGTAATAAGCTTATAGATGTTGCAAATAAATTAGGCGGTAAAGATAATATAACAGTTGTTATTTTATCAAACGATTAAAAATTTTCTTGTGAGGTGTCCATATGGATAAATATCTTGGAAAAAAAATAGACGATAGATATGATATGAAAGAAATAGTTGGTAAAGGTGGCATGGCAAATGTCTATAAAGCTGTAGATTTAAAAACAGATAAAATAGTTGCTTTGAAAATTTTAAGAGATGAATTTTTAGATAATCCAGAATTTTTAAGAAGATTTAGAAATGAATCAAAAGCAATAGCTGTATTATCTAATCCAAATATAGTTAAAGTTATAGATGTTTGCTTTAATCAAAAAATATATTATATAGTTATGGAATATATTGATGGATTTACTTTAAAAGAATTTATAAAAAATAAAAAAGTTTTATCTGTAGAAGAAACTGTTCATATATCTTTACAAATTCTAAAAGCTTTACATCATGCACATGAAAATGGAATTGTTCATAGAGATATAAAACCACAAAATATAATGGTTCTTAATGATGGAAATATAAAAGTTACAGATTTTGGAATTGCTAGATTTGCTAGAGAAGAAGCAAGAACTATGACAGAAAAAGCATTAGGAACAGTTCATTATATAAGTCCTGAACAAGCTAAAGGTGAAAATACAGATGAAAAAACTGATATTTATTCTATAGGAATTATTATGTTTGAAATGCTAACTGGAACACTTCCTTTTGAAGGAGATAATGCAGTATCTATAGCAATTATGCATATGCAAGAAAATGCAAAAAAAATAACATCTATAAATCCTGATATACCTATTGGAATTGAAGAAATTATTATAAGAGCAATGCAAAAAAAACAAGACTGGAGATATCAATCTGCAGCTGAAATGATTAGAGATTTATATACTTTTCTTAAAAATCCAAAAATTTGTTTTGAATATAAATATTTTGATAATGATGGAGATACTAAATATTTTGATACTGTAAATATATCAAATAATTCATCTATAAAAAGTGAAATAAAACAAGAAAAGAAAAGTGGTGTTAATTTGAAATCAAAGAAAAACAAATCAAAATTAATTCCTATTTTAGGTGGAATTGCTTCTGCTTTTGTTATCATAATGATTTTAATTTTAATAGGATTTTCAGCTGTAAGCAACAATAAAGTTAATGAGGTTGTAATGCCTGATTTACTTGGTAAAAATATTGAAGATGTAGTTGATAATAATGATTTTACAAATTTTAAATTTGAAGTTGTTGAAAGTGATTATACTGATGAATATGATAGAAATATAATTTACGATCAAAATATTCGTTCTGGTCAAAATGTAAAAGAAAATACCATAATAAAATTAAAAGTTAGCTTAGGAAGAAAGCTTATAGAAGTTCCAGATCTGTATAATATTCATTATACAGACGCACAAAATGAGTTAAAATCATTAGGATTTAAATTTAATGTTGTTAAAATATTTGATCCAAATATAGCAATTGATAGGGTTATAAAAACAGATCCTATAAAAACAGATCAACTTCCTAAAGGATCAGAGATAAAAATATATGTTAGTATGGGTCCTGATATTCCATATATAACTGTTCCTAACGTTGTTGGAAAAAAGGAAGAAGATGGAAAAAAACAGTTAGAAGATCTTAAATTAAAAACATCTATAAAATATGTAGATAATGACAAAGAAAAGGGAACTATTATATACCAAAGTATAGCAGTAAATCAAACTGTACAAGAAGGAACACAGATAGTATTAAATGTGAGTTCTGGAAAAAAACCTACTAATAAACAAGATTTTTCTGTAGAACTTCCTCAAAATATTTCTGGCAGATTTAAGTTTATAGTATATGTTGATGGAATAGCAAAATATGATGAAATATTGAATGTTGCAGCCACTTCAAAGTTTCAATTTAGCCTTTCTGATTTTGGAACAAAAGAAGTTACAGTAACTATTTCTAATGTAAATAATTTAAATGAAGAGAAAAATTTTGTTAGATACTTAGTTAATTTTAATAAAAACAGTATAGATATGGTTTACAAAAATGATCAAGCTTTTAAATCATCAGAAGATACAAATGATAGTTCATCTAAGCCTCCCACTACATCGGAAGATGAAACTTAGAATATGGATATTATAAAAAATGGAATTATATTAAAAGCTTTATCTGGATTTTATTATATTGAAGAGAAAGAAACAAAAGAAATATTTGAATGTAAAGCTAGAGGAATTTTTAGAAATCAAAAAATCGAACCTATGGTTGGTGATCTAGTTAAATTCAATATTGAAGATAAAATAATAATTGATATATTAAAACGAAAAAATTATATGATTAGACCTCCTATGTCAAATATTGATAATATTATTTTATTAATTTCTTCTTGTGAACCTTCACCAAATAGCTTAATTATTGATAGTATTATATCTATTTGTGAATATAAAAATATAAAACCAATACTTATTTTTACAAAACAAGATATAATTAAAATTGATTCTTATTATGAGATATATTCAAAATTAGGATATAAAGTTATATCTATTAATGATTATCCTTATAACAAAGATAATTCTATTAAAGAAGATATTTTTATAGAATTATCAAATAGCCTAACTTTAATAATGGGAAATAGCGGATCTGGTAAATCAACATTTATTAATAATATTTTTGATATTAATATAAAGACAGCAAATATTAGCCAAAAATTAGGTAGAGGAAAACATACTACAACACATATTGAATTATATAAATTTAATAATATTTATATAGCCGATAGTCCTGGTTTTTCAACTTTAGATATATCAAAATATATATCTATTGATTTATCTTATATACAACATACTTTTGTTGATTTTAATAAGTATATTGATAAATGTAAATTTTCAAACTGTTCTCATATTAAAGAAAATAATTGTAGTATTATTGAAAATGTTTCAAAAAAAAATATTTCTAAAATAAGATATAATAATTATATTAGTATATATAATTCAATAAAACAAAATAATAAAAATACTTATAAATAATGTTCATTTAATGAACATTATTTATTTTTTTGCGTATAATACTATATATTTATAGAGGAGGTAATAAATTTGAGAAGATGTAATAGACCTAAATGGCCTTGTTATGTTTTGATATTACTAGGATGTTTAATATCTATAATATTACTTAGCTCTATAAAATTAATATTTATAGGATTAAGCATTATATTAATAGTAATTGGTCTTATAATGTTATGTTCATGAAACAAAAATTATTATTGGAGGAATACATATGAAAGTGGTAATATTTAAAAGTCCTAAAATCTTATCTAAATTTTTGAAAATAATATTTAAAATAAAAAATTAAATATAAAAAGCTATTTTAAATAAAATTAAGATAGCTTTTTATATAATTTATATATAATGATAATATATAATAGAGAAATTAATTATATATTATGATATAATTGATTGAAAAGTAATTTTTTATTTTCTAAATATTTGTAGATCATATAAATCAATGCTAATATTAATTTAATTATTAAGTTCGCTAAATAAAAATTTAGCGAACTTAAAGGAAGGTCAAAAATGTATAAATCAGATATTCCAAAATTATTAAATGATTTTTTAATATATTTAATAAGTGTCAAAGGATATTCACAAAAAACTGTCGTAGGATATTATTTAGATTTAAAACTTTTTATAAAATATATGTATATGACAATCATTTTAAAAAAAGAAACATATACACAAGAAGATATTTCAAACTTAATTATAACAAATATTGATGATAATTTTTTTAAAAATATAAATCTTACAAATATATATGAATTTATTTATTTTCTAAATAATCAAAAAAATAATTCTGCAAAAACAAGAGCTAGAAAATCATCTTCTATAAAAAGTTTTTTTAAATATATATCAATAAATAGATCTATTATAGAAAAAAATCCTGCTGAACATCTTTCTCTTCCATCTATAAAAAAGTCATTGCCTAAACATCTATCATTAGAACAAACAAATACACTTATTCAAAATATTAATACAAAATTTATTCATAGAGATAGATGTATAATAATGATATTTTTAAATTGTGCACTTAGAATATCCGAGCTTATTTCTATAGATATAAATGATATAGTTGATGATAAATTAAAAGTTTTAGGAAAAGGAAATAAAGAAAGAATAATATATTTAAATAAAGTGACATTAAATTCTATATCAGAATATTTAAAAGAAAGAAAAAAAATATTAAAAATATATGATAAATCTGCTTTATTTATAGGAAAATTAGGTAAAAGACTTTCTGTAAGAAGAGTTCAATTTATAGTTAAAGAATGTTTACATACAGCAGGGTTATCTAATATGGGCTTTTCCCCGCATAAACTTCGACATACATCAGCCACATTAATGTACGAACATGGAGATGTGGATATAAATGTTTTAAAAGAAATTTTAGGTCATCAAAATTTGGGTACAACAGAAATATACACTCATGTTTCTAATAAAAAAATCAAAAAGGCTATAGATAATCATCCTTTAAATAAAAATAATTAAACTAAATAAAATCGTATCGCTTTTTTATTAAGCGATACGATTTTATTTAGTTTAATTATTTCCTGTATTTTTAGAAAAATATGATTTAGGATAACCACAGACAGGACATTGTATTGCTGGATTTTTTCCCGTATGAATATGTCCACAATTTTTACAAATCCATTGAATATCTGTTTCCTTTTTAAAGATAGCATTTGTATCTAAATCATTTATTAAATTTCTAAATCTTTCTTCGTGATGTCTTTCTATTTCTCCAACCATTTCAAACTTCTTAGATATCTCTATAAAACCTTCTTCTTCTGCTTCCTCTGCAAATTTTTTATACATAGAAGACCATTCTGCGTGTTCTTGTCCTGCAGAATCTTTTAAAGCATCTATTGTAGTTGGAAGTTTATTTTCATGTATAAACTTAAACCAAATAAAAGCATGAGCTTTTTCATTATCAGAAGTTTTTTTAAAAATATCAGATATTTCTTCATAACCTTCTTTTTTAGAAATATCACTAAAAAAAGTATATTTATTTCTAGCTTGTGATTCTCCCGCAAAAGCAGCAAATAAATTTTTTTCTGTTTTGGAACCTTTAAAATTCATAATTACCCCTTTAATCATATAATATTTTAATAAAATTATTATATGATATAAAAGTTAAATTATTCATTTTATTATTAAAATAAAGTCATCTGGCTAGTTTTAGGCAAACCTTTTAAAGATCCAAAAGAATCTAAAGCTTCTATAACAGTTTTTGATACAGATGTTCGATTTTGTATATCATCTATAGATATGTATTTATATCCTTTTGATTTTTCAAATAAACTATTTGCAGCAGTATCTCCTACCCCTTTTAAAGAATTAAAAGGAAGTCTAATCTTTTGATCTTCAATAGTATATTTAACCGCGGAAGATTTATATAAATCAACACCTAAAAATTCAAATCCTCTAGACATCATTTCATTTACTATAAGTAAAATATTAAAACTATCATCTTCTTTTACAGTTCTATCATTTCCTCTTTGCTTTAGCTCTAATAATTTCATTTTAACTGCAGTTTTACCTTTTATAACTATTTCTGCATCAAAGTCTCCACCTCTTATAGAAAAGTAAGTCGAATAAAACTCCAAAGGTTTATAAATTTTATACCAACCTAATTTTATAGCAGCAATTACATATGCTGCTGCATGTGCTTTAGGAAACATATATTTTATCTTTATACAACTTTCTATATACCAATTAGGAATATTACAATCTTTCATTTCCTTTATTATATCTTCTGTAAATAATTTATCGGCAAGCCCTTTTCTAGTAATTTCCATTATTTTAAAAGCTGTTTGATGTTTCATACCTTTATATATTAAATATGTCATTATACTATCCCTAGTTCCTATAACATCACTTATCGTACAAGTTTTATTTTTTATTAAATCTTGTGCATTATTTAACCAAACATCTGTTCCATGGGATAACCCAGAGATCTGCAATAGATCTGAAAAACATTTTGGTTGGGCTTCTATTAACATCTGTCTAACAAAATCTGTTCCCATTTCAGGAAGAGCATATGTACCTGTTTTACTAAGTATATCTGATTCAGAAACTCCAAGAGGTTCTGTAGATGTGAAAAGTTTTATAACACTTTGATCTGTCATGGGAACATCTTTGATTTTAATTCCAGTGGAATCTTCTAGATATTTATAAAGTGTTGGTACATCATGCCCAAGGATATCTAATTTCAAAATTGTATCATGTAAGGAATGAAAGTCAAAATGTGTTGTTATAACACCGCTAGAACTAGAATCCGCAGGATGCTGTATAGGAGTGAAATCATAAACTTCATAATCATCTGGAACTACAACCATCCCTCCTGGATGTTGTCCTGTGGTTCTTTTAACACCAGTGCATCCTGAAGCTAATCTTAATTCTTCTGCCTTATTTACCACCATATTATTTTCTTCTAAAAAATTCAACATAAATCCATATGCAGTTTTATCTGCTATTGTAGATATAGTTCCTGCTTTAAAAACATGGTCTTTTCCAAATAATTCTTCTGTATATTTATGTGCAACAATTTGATATTCTCCACTAAAATTTAAATCTATATCAGGAGCTTTATCTCCATCAAATCCTAAAAAGGTTTCAAATGGAATATCATGACCATCTCGATTAAATCTAATTAAACATTTTTCACAATCCTTTTCTGGTAAATCAAAACCAGATCCAACACTTCCATCTGTTATAAACTCACTATATTTACATTTAGGACAAACGTAATGGGGAGGAAGAGGATTAACTTCAGAAATTCCTGACATTGTTGCTACAAAAGATGACCCCACAGATCCTCTAGAACCAACTAAATATCCATCAGACTCTGATTTTTCAACTAGTTTTTGTGAAATCATATATAATACAGAGAATTTATGTTTTATAATAGATGAAAGTTCTCGTTCTAACCTATTTTTAACAATATTTGGCGTATCTTCTCCATATATACTCTTTGCTCTATCCCATGTTATCTTTTGTAAAGCTTCCTCAGAACCAGCCATATTAGGTGTAAAAGTTCCTTTTGGAATAGGTCTAATATCATCCTCTATACTATTAAATATATTATTTGTATTTGTTACAACAACTTCATATGCTTTTTCTTTTCCTAAATAAGAAAATTCATCTAACATTTCATTAGTAGTTTTAAGATGTAATGATGATTGAGAAAAAGCATCTTTTATTTTAATTCCTGCTAAAAGAATTTTTCTATAGATATTTTGATATTCGTATAAAAAATGTGCATCGCATGTTGCAATAACAGGTTTTTTTAATTTTTCGCCAAGTTTAACTATTTGTTTATTAAAATATTGTAATTTTTCAATATTTGGAACTGTTCCGTTTTTAATTAAATATTCATTATTTTGTATCGGTTGTATCTCTAAAAAATCATAAAATTCAGCTATTTTACATAAATCTCCCCATGGTTTTCCCCCTATAATTGCTGAATATAATTCTCCAGAATCACAAGCAGATCCTATGATCAAACCTTCTCTATTTTTTATAAGTTCGCTTTTTGGAACTCTTGGTTTTTTAAAAAAATATTTTATATGTGAGTATGATACAAGTTTATAAAGATTTTTCAAACCTATTTTGTTTTTAACAAGTATTATAATATGATTTGGTCTAATTTTTTTAGGATCAGATCCGCTTAAATTAGTATTAATTTGAGAAATTTTATTTATATTATATTCATTTTTAAATATATCTGTAATTTTAAAGAATATATGTGCAAGAATATTAGCGTCATCAGATGCTCTATGATGATTAAATTTTTCTAAATTTAAATGTTTAGCGACAGTATCTAATTTATGATTTTTTATCTCTTTAAATATTGTTCTAGATATCGTAACAGTATCTATATATGTATTTTTTATCTCTATATTATTTCTTCCAGCAGTCGCTATTAAAAAGCTCATATCAAAAGATGCGTTATGTGCAATAAGTATTTTATTTCCAATAAAGCAAATAAAATTTTCTATAGCTTCTTTTTCTTCAGGGGCATCTTTAACCATATCATCTGTAATACCAGTGATTTCTGTAATTCTATATGGAATTGGTCTTTTAGGATTTACAAAAGTATTAAAACTTTCTATAACTTCTCCATTTTTTATTTTAACAGCTCCGATTTCAGTTATTCTATCATCCTGTCCGCTAAATCCTGTTGTTTCTAAATCAAAAACAATCAACTCATCATTAAATATATCTGCATCCTCATCCCCCTCTACAGCAAGAATACAATCATTTACAAAATATCCTTCAAGTCCATATACAACTTTAAAATTTCCGCCATCTTTTTGTATTTTTTCTACTGTATTCATAGCTTCAGGGAAAGATTGTACAACACCATGGTCTGTTATTGCAATACCTTTATGACCCCAATTATATACTTGATTAATTATTTCTGAAGCTGGCAAAATTCCATCCATACTAGACATATTAGTATGCATATGCAGCTCAACTCTTTTTGTTTCCGCATTATCAATCTTTTGAATTTTTTTAACCAGTAAAATATCAGTTGGCTTCAAATTTATACATTTATCATATTCATCATATTTAATAAATCCTTTAACAATAATTGTTGAATTTTTATTTATTTTTGAAAAAGAATCAAATTTATTTGTATCAATAAATAGCTTTACTATAATTGAACTAGTATAATCTGTTATATGATATGTAATTATCGTCTTGTTTTTATTTGGTAAATCTCTAATATTTATAGAAAAAATATCTCCCCAAACAATAGCTTTAGAAGAATTTTCTTCTACATCTGAAATATCTAATAATTCTTTTCCTATATTTACAGGTAATTTTTTTCCAAATATTATTTCAAAACTATCTTTTTCAAACATATCATGTTTGAAATTAATAGAAATTTTTTCTTCTTTTTTCACAACTATATTATTTAGCTTTTTTTCTTTATTTTTATTAAAATCTATATTAGCCAAATTATCATTTGATTTTATAAAATTTTTATTTAAAATAAGTTTAGATTCATCAAAAAATTCTGTACCTAAAAACTTAACTTCTAAATTTGTTGAAAATTCTTTATTTATAGCATTTCTAATATAAATATCTATATTAGATTTTTGTAAAATATCATATCCCAAACTTTTAAATTCAATATAAACACAAGACTCATCTATATTAACTATTATATCTTTTTCATATCCATTTAAAATAGGATATAAATCTATTAAACTAGAAAAAATTTCTATTATATATTCTTTTGTAATAAGATTTGGTTTATATCTTGGATATATTTTAAAATTAGAAATATCTAAGTTTTTTTTAATCGATTCTTCTATTAATTTTAATATTTTTTTTAAAATAATATTCTCAAACTTAACATAGCATTCAATACAAAATTTTTTTTTTATAATATCTAGTTTAATTATTTCTGATGAATATATATCTTTATAATTATTTTTCAAGTCATCATCTATATAAGAACCAAAAAGATTAAAAAAAGTTTTATCTCCCATAATTAGCCCAAACTTTCTAAATTATTGTCTACATTTTTTCTATTTCTGATATTAATTCATCGGCAATATCTTTCTCTTGAATTTTTTTAATAACTTTTCCTCTTTTAAATAGAACGGCAGATCCAACACCACCAGCAATACCAATATCAGCTTCTTTTGCTTCTCCAGGTCCATTGACGACACATCCCATAATTGCTACAGTTATATTTTTCTTTATATGCCCAAGCTTTTTTTCAACTTTGTTTGCTAAAGATATTAAATCTATCTTGGTTCTCCCACATGTTGGACATGATATAAATTTTATTCTATCATTTTTTAAATTTAAAGCTAACAGTATATCATTTGCAGCTGATATCTCTTTAATTGGATCTGCAGTTAAAGAAACTCGGATAGTTTCTCCAATACCTTTTGATAAAAGACTTCCTATACCTATAGATGATTTTATAAGACCCATTCTTTCTGTTCCGGCCTCTGTGACACCTAAATGTAAAGGATAATCAACTTTTTTTGAAATTAATTCATATGATTCAATCATTCTAGAAACATTAGAAGATTTTATTGATATAATTACATCATAGAAATTAAATTTTTCTAATAAATTAACATGATATAATGCACTTTCTACAAGTGCTTCTGGTGTGGGTTTTTTATATTTTTCTAAAATGTGCTTTTCTAAACTTCCAGAGTTAACTCCAATTCTTATAGGAATATTTTTAAATCTACATGCATCAACTACTTCTTTTATTTTATCTTCAGAACCAATATTTCCAGGGTTAATACGTATTTTATCTATACCATTTTCTATAGATTTTAAAGCAAGCCTATAATCAAAATGTATATCTGCCACTAGTGGAATAGATATATTTTCTTTAATTTTTTTTATCAACATTATAGATTTTTCATCTGGTATAGAAACTCGTAATATTTCACATCCTGCTTTTTCTAATTCAATTGCTTGTCGAACATTCCCTTCTATATCTTCTGATGGTATATTAAGCATGGATTGAATATATATTTTTCCATCTCCTAAAATTATGTCTTTTAGTTTTATTTTTTTTATATTTCTCATTATTTATACCTCTTTTTAAAAGATAAGTTTGAATATATCACTAAATGTAACAAATATCATTAATCCAATAAGTAGAACAAATCCAATAATATGAAAATAACTTTCATATTCTTTTTTTAACGGTTTTTTTCTAATAGCTTCTAAAAATAAAAAAACTAATCTCCCACCATCAAGAGCAGGGATAGGTAAAAGATTAAATACACCAACATTTATTGTAATAAACGAAACCATTAATAAAAAAGATCCAATACCTACTCTAGACGACTCTCCAATTGCACTTGCAACTCCAATTGGTCCTGAAAGATCACTAATTTTAGCAACACCTGTAAAAAGATCAAATAAAGATAACCAAACCAATCGTGCTATAGAAATAGTTTTAAGACTAGCTTGTTTTATTACAGAAAAAAATTTTTTTTCTGTATGCAGAACATTAAAATCAATTTTTGTTACACCATCTTCTTTTTGTTCAAATTGAATATTATTTAGAGATAATATTTCTTCATCTCTTCTGACTTTCATATCAACTAAACCATCTGGACTTCTTAATAATTTATATATTATATCATTATCTGTGTATATTTTTGTTTTATCTATCTCTAAAATTTCATCTCCCACTTTAAGACCTTGGTTCACACTAACAGACGTGTCTGTAAATTTTGAAATTGTAGTGCTTGCTATATCTTTTTGTAGAGAGACTACTATTAACAAAACTATAAAACCAAATAAAATATTTACAACTGCTCCAGCAAGAACTATTAATATACGTTTAAATACATGTTTATTACTGAAAGAATTTTCGTCTTCTGATGAACTATCTTCACCTTCCATACTTACATAACCGCCCATAGGAATTGCTCTTAAAGAGTATTTAATGTTATTTTTTGTTTTTGAAAATAAGCTAGGTCCCATACCTAAAGAAAATTCATTAACTTTAACTTTTGCCCATAAAGCAACTAAAAAATGTCCTAATTCATGTATTAAAATTATAAAACTAAAAACCAATAGAGTCAAAATAATAGTGAAAATTACACTCATAATAACACCTCATATTTATATTTTAAATATTTGACAATATAAATTCTCTAGATATTTTATCTGCATATAATATATTTTTTAAATTAACTTTAGTTATATCTATATTTATATCTAAAGATTTATACACTAATTTTCCAATATCTAAAAAAGAAATTTTATTTTGTAGATATAAATCAACGGCTTGCTCATTTGCTCCGTTAACAATTGTTGGAAATAGTCCACCTTTTTCTATCGCCTTTATACATGCTTTTAAACATATAAAAGTTTCTATATCTGGTTTTTCAAAAGTTAAATTTAAAAGATTATCAAAATTTAACGATATATCATCTCTTTCAAATCTATCCGGATATGTTAAAGCATATTGAATTGGAATTTTCATATCTGGTATTCCTAATTGTGCAATTATAGATTTATCATTATATTCAATCATAGAATGTATTATACTTTGTGGATGTACTATAATTTCAATTTGTGATGAATCTAGATTAAACAATCTAATAGCCTCTATAAATTCTAGACCTTTATTCATCAATGTTGCACTATCTACACTTATTTTTTTTCCCATAACCCAGTTTGGGTGTTTTAAAGTTTGATCTAATGTAACATTTTTCAACATGTCATATGTATATCCTCTAAAAGGACCTCCAGAAGCTGTTAAAATAATTTTATTTATTTGTCTTAATTTATTTCCTCTAAGACATTGTAATATAGCGCTATGTTCGCTATCTATTGGAAAGATCTTTGTATTATTTTTTTTTGCATATTTATTAATTATATCTCCGGCAGTAACTAAACTTTCTTTATTTGCAATAGCAATGTTTTTTTTACTTTTTATAGCTTCCAAAGTTGGTTCTATCCCAATCATACCTACAACAGCATTAACTAAAATATCATAATGATTAGATTTAGATATTTCTATTAAACCTTCCATTCCAGATAGAACAGATATACTAGTATCAAATAAATTATCTTTTAAGAGTTTGTATTTATTTTTATCATAAATACAAACTACAGAAGGTTTATATTTTCTTGCTTGTTTTTCTAATAATTCTATATTTGAATTTGCTGCAAGACCATATATAGAATTATTTATATTTTCACAAACTTCTAACGTTTGTGTTCCTATAGAACCCGTTGATCCTAGTATTGAAATATATTTCATAATTATTATCTCCTAATAAAAACACCTCCTTAGGAGGTGTTTAAACAATAATGTTGAATATTTTTATTAGATAATAAACTAATGGAACAGTAAAAAGTATACTATCAAATCTATCAAAAATTCCACCATGACCTGGCATAATTTTACCAAAATCTTTTATATTATTGACTCTCTTAATTGCTGATGCAAATAAATCTCCAAATATACCTGCAATAGATAAAATCGTTAGAATAATAAAAAGATTTATATAGTTTATTTGTAAATTAATAGTATTATATTTATAAAATAATACATAAAAATAGCTGAAAATAAATCCAAATAATATATTACCAACAATTCCAGATATAAAACCTTCTAATGTTTTATTAGGACTTATTTTTGGAACAATTTTTGTTTTCCCAAAAAAATATCCTCCAAAATAAGCAAATGTATCTGATATCCACGCGGACGAAACGGCAATAAATATATAATAAAAATAATATTTATCTGTATAATCTCTAATATAAATTGCATAAGAAAAAAACAAAGGTATTATTATAGACATTGTAAAACAAAATGAAAATTTATTAATGTCTATTTTATTAATATTTAAAATAATAGTGAATATAAAATATATAATATATAATATATAAATTATATTAGAATATCGACTTAAAATACTATTTAAAAATGGAAATATTCCAGAAAATATCAGTGGTATAATAATTAAAAATTTATTATTTTTAATACTATTAATAGACATAAATATTTCCCAAATAGAAATCATACATATAAATGAAATTAACATATTAAATATATATGTTTCAATTAAAAATAAAGATATGAAAAATGGTACTAAAGCTATAAATGCTGTAATTATTCTTGTTTTCAAATATCAAATACCTCCAAATCGTCTATCTCTATTTGAATATTGATTTAAAGCATCTATTAAATTTTCTTCTTTAAAATCAGGCCACAAAATATCCATAAAAATATATTCCGCATATGCAGATTGCCATATCATAAAATTAGATAATCGATATTCACCACTAGGTCTTATGATTAGATCTACATCTGGCTGTTCTTTAGTATATAAGAATTTTGAAAATAAATTTTCATCAACATCATTTAATAATAATTTATTTTCATTAAAAAAAGTTATAGTATTTTTAACAGCATTTATAATTTCAGATTTTCCACCATAATTAATAGCAATATTTAAATTTAATCCTGTTGCTGAAAAACTCTTAGTTTCTGCTTCACTTATTTTTTTCCTTAATTTTTCTGAAAACACACTAAATTCACCTATGAATTTAACTTTAATATTCTCTTTAGTATAATTTTTCATATCGTCCAAATATTCGGAAAGAATATTTATTATAAAATCCACTTCTTTTTTTGGTCTAGACCAATTTTCAGTAGAAAACGCATAAACAGTTAGATATTTTATCCCAATTTTATTACAAAATCTAGATATATTTTTAAAAACTTCTGCACCTTTTTTATGACCTAAATATCTAGGTAATAACTTTTTTTTTGCCCATCTTCCATTTCCATCCATTATTATTCCTATATGATTTGGAATATGTTTTATATCTAATTTATTCAAAATATTCTCCTAATTCAATAATTAAATAGACATAATTTCTTTTTCTTTTTTAACTATTAAATCTTCTACTATTTTACAATGAGAATCTGTAAAATTTTGTATTTTTTTTTCAGAAATTTTTAAATCATCTTCTGTTATTTTAGAATTTTTTTTCATAGCTTTTAAAGTATCCATTGTATCTCTTCTAACACCTCTAATAGAAACTTTAGATTCTTCCCCTATTTTAGATATATCTTTTGTTATTTCTTTTCTTTTCTCCTCTGTAAGCTGTGGAAAAACAAGCCTTATAACTTTACCATCATTTGTAGGATTTATTCCTATATCAGCTGCATTGATTGCTTTTTCTAAAATTCCTATACTAGATAAATCCCAAGGTTGAATAGATAAAATTCTTGATTCTGTTATAGAAACCGCTGCTAATTGATTAACTGAAGTTGGCGTTCCGTAATAATCAACTAAAATTTTATCCAAAATTGTTGGATTAGCTCTGCCAGCTTTCATTCCAGAATATATATTTTCTAAATTATTTATTATTTTTGACATTTTTTCTTTACATATTATAAATTGATTTTCCATATTAAAACTCCTCCACTATTGTTCCGATTTTTTCTCCCATAACTGCTAATACAATATTATTCGAGTCACTTAAATCAAATACTAATATTGGTATATTATTATCTTTACACATAGAAGCCGCTGTACTATCCATAACCTCTAATCTTTTATTAAGAATTGTAGAAAAACTTACTCTATCATATTTAATAGCATCAGGATATTTATTTGGATCTTTATCATAAACACCATCAACCATAGTTGCTTTTAAAATTATTTCAGCTTCAATTTCTGCTGCTCTCAATGATGATGCTGTGTCTGTTGAAAAAAATGGATTACCTGTTCCACAACCGAATATAACAACTCTTCCTTTTTCAAGATGTCTTACAGCTCTATTTCTTATATAAGGCTCTGCCACAGCTTGTATAGATAAAGCCGTTTGTACACGAACATCTACTCCTAGTTCTTCTAATACATCCGCCACCGCCAATGCATTCATCGTTGTGCCTAACATACCTATATGATCTGCACGTGTTCTATCCATTGCTCCACTAGATCTTCCCCTCCAAAAATTACCTCCACCAACAACAATAGCAATTTCAACTTTCATTTCAACAGCTTTTTTGATACTTTTACATATATCCATCATAATATTATAGTCAAGACCAAACTTTTTTTCTCCAGCTAATGCCTCTCCACTTAATTTTAATAATACTCTTTTATATTTTATAGACATTAATTCCACTCCCTAAGCTCCATTTTAATCTATTTTACAATAATTATTTTATTATGTAAAGTATATGTAATAAAAATAAAAAGGTAACTAAAAGTTACCTTTTTATTTTTATTAAATCATACTAGCAACTTCATCCGCAAAGTTATCTTCTTTTTTTTCCAAACCTTCACCTTTTTCAAACCTGATAAATTCTTTTATTTTAATATTTCCAGAAAGACTTTCACTAATATTTTTTGTATGTTTTTCTATGGAAATATCCATGTCTTTTATAAAAGGTTGATCTAATAAGCATATTTCTTTATAATATTTTGATATTCTACCTTCAACCATTTTTTCAGCAATGTTTTTTGGTTTACCTTCATTCAAAGCTTGAGCAAGTAAAATATCTCTTTCTTTTTGAAGAATTTCATCAGGAACAATACTTTTGTCAATAAATTGTGGATATGATGCTGCAATTTGCATAGCTATATCTTTTCCATATTCTTTAAATTCTGTTTTAGAAGATATATCTGTTTCAAATTTAACCAAAACCGCTATTCTTCCTCCACCATGGACATAAAAAGATAATGAACCCTCTAAAATATTAAATCTTCTAATTTTAATATTCTCTCCAATAGTTAGAATTTTTTCTCTGAGTACGTCTTCTACAGTATCAGATTTTCCAACTATAGTTTCTTTCATAAGATTTTCTATATTAGAAGGTTTTTTTTCTATTATTGTGTCTGCAACAAGTTCAACAAATTCAATAAATTCATTATTTTTAGAAACGAAATCTGTTTCTGAATTTATTTCTAATATAACACCTATATTATTAGTTTTATTTAATTTTGAAATAACTAAACCTTCTGTAGCTATTCTACCAGCTTTTTTTGCAGCAGCAGCAAGACCCTTTTCACGTAAAATTTCAATTGCTTTATCCATATTTCCATCAGAATCAACTAAGGCTCTTTTACAATCCATCATTCCACAGCCGGTTCTTTCTCTTAATACTTTTACATCTTTTGCAGCAAATGACATAAATTTACCTCCAATTTACTATTTTACAATTAAATTATTATTTTATCTAAGTATGAGAAGATTCTAATTCAGATTCTATTTTTTGTTCTGTTTCTACTTCTTCATCAGACTGGCCTTGTCTTGCTTCTAATACTGCACTAGCCATAGCAGCAGAAATTAATTTTACAGCACGTATAGCATCATCATTTCCAGGAATAACATAATCAATTTCATCAGGATCACAGTTAGTATCAACAATAGCTACAACTGGAATTCCTAATTTTCTAGCTTCTGATACAGCAATTTTTTCTTTTCTAGGATCTACAATAAATAAAGCACCAGGAAGCTTTTTCATATTTTTAATTCCACCAAGAAATTTTTCAAGTCTTTCAATTTCAAGGTTTAATTTTATTACTTCTTTTTTTGGTAAAAGATCGAATATATTTTCTTCTTCCATCTTTCTTAATTGAGCTAATCTGTCAATTCTTCTACTTATAGTTTTATAGTTGGTCATCATTCCACCTAACCATCTAGCATTTACATAATGCATTCCACAACGTAGAGCTTCTTGCTTTATAGAATCTCCAGCTTGTTTTTTTGTTCCTACAAATAAAATATCTCTTCCCTCAGCAGCTGTTTGAAAAACAAATTTATATGCATCTTCCAATTTTCTAACTGTTTTTTGTAAATCTATAATATATATTCCATTACGTTCTGTAAATATATATTCTGCCATTTTTGGATTCCATCTTCTTGTTTGATGTCCAAAATGAACCCCTGCTTCAAGTAATTGTTTCATAGATACAACGCCCATATAAAATCCTCCTAATTGGTTTTTTCCACGGAATGTTGTATAAAGCCAAAAACTAATAATAATATTAGACCAAATAGCAACAACAAACCTGCGTATTTTTTTAAATTATATCATAAAAAAAAGAAAAAGGCAATAAATTTTAACCTTCTTCTTTTTTATTTTATAAACTAGATAACTTTTTTATTTTCTTTTTATTTTTTTTGGTTATCGAACTTTTGTTATCTCTATCCTGCCATAAAACCCATAGTGGACCCGCAATAAATATAGTAGAATAAACTCCAGAAATCATTCCAATTATTATTGGAAATGCAAACGAGTTTATAGAATTCAAGCCATAGATAGTTGCAAATATTGAAACTATAAACATAGCAACAACCGTAGTTAAAGTAGTTGTAATAGATCTTCTTAAAGATTGATTTATACTTAAATTAACTAAATCTTTGCTATTTAATTTTCCGCCAAATAATTTTTTATTTTCTCTAATTCTATCATATATTACTATTGTATCATTTATTGAATATCCTAATATAGTAAGTAATACAGCTATAAAATTATCATTTATAGAGATTTTAAATATTACAAAAACACCAAAAACTATTATTAAATCATGTATTAATGCTATGACTGCAACTACTCCTGCAGACCATCCACTTATTTTTTTAAATCTAAAGGATATATACATAATCATAACTATAGCGGCAAATATTACAGCAACAATTGATTTTAGAAAAAATTCTTTTCCTATATCTGCCCTAACATTATCAGAATTTATCAATTCTATTTTATTTTCTTGAAAATCTTTATCAAGTCTAGAATTCAACGAATTTTGTAATTCATTACTTATACCATTTTTAGAAGCTAAAGATATAATTATACTTTTAGTATTTGTTAATATATTTTCTGTTTGTCTAACTGTAAACTCTTGATTTACAGATTCTTTTACAGCAGTTTTAAACTTTTCTAAATCAATATCACCATCATAAGAATATGTTGAAATTGATCCACCTGTAAATTTTATATCTAAATTAACTCCAAATATTATTGATGAAATTATTGTAATTAATATTAAAATAATAGATATGGTGAAAAATATATTTTTTTTTCCTATAAAATCAATTTTTCTCATTATATTTTTCCTCCATATAGTTTTGGATTTCTAAATAATTTAAATTTAGATATTGATTTTAGCATGAATTTTGAAGCAGTTAAACCAAATATGAAATTTAATATTACACTGATTAGTAGAGTATATCCAAATGAATATATAGATCCCGCTGTGGATGGACCAAATAAGAAGAATATAGGCTCGAATATTTTAGATAAGAAAGAATTAGGTGGTCCAAAAGATCCCATTAGAATTATAGCAACTATAATTACAGTTATGTTACCGTCAAATACAGCAGTAAATCCTCTTTTAAATCCAGATGAAATTGCACCATCAATAGTTTTACCTGAATTTATTTCTTCTGTAATTCTTTCAGATGTAATTATGTTTGCATCAACCCCAATACCGATACCAAGAATTATCCCAGCAATACCAGGTAATGTAAGGGTAAAACTTGGAAATATTACGAAAAATCCAGATATTGCGGCAATTGTTCCTCCAACTTGTCCCAAAAGAGATATGGAAGAAACAAATCCTGGTAATTTATAAATTATAATCATAAATATACATATTAATATAAATGCAATCATTCCTGATAAACCCATTATATCTCTAGCCTTTGTACCTAAAGTTGGTGATATAGTGCTAAAATTATCAGCTTTAAGTTTAAATGGTAAAGATCCGGAATTTATTTTATCGGACAATGATTTTGCTTCTTCCGGAGTAAATGAACCCTCTATAACTGCTTTACCATCTGATATATGTGCGTTAACAGTTGGTGCAGAAATAATATTATTATCTAACCAGATAGATATTTTACCAGAATTTTCAGAAAGTTTTTTAGTTGCTTCAGAAAACTTTTCTTTTCCTTTTTCATTCAAAGTTAAAGAAACAACAGGTTTTTGATTTGAAGTACTTATATTTGGAGTAGAGTTTTCTATATCAGCACCTGTTAGTATAATATTTTCTTTTGTTACACCAGTAGGTTTACCGCTTTCATCTCTTTCGTCACTTTCTCTAAATGTAAGTTCTGCAGTAGCTGATAATTCAGAAATTGCTTCTTCTGGATTGAAATCCTCTTCATTTGCTTTCCAAGGAAATCTAACAATAATTCTTTTTCTTTGATAATCTGAATAAACCTCATAGTCTGTTATATTTTGTGATATCAACCTAACTTTTATAATAGACTCAGCGGCAGAAATATGTTCGTCTGTTATGTCTTCCGTTTCTTCATCTGGGACAAACGTAACATCAACACCACCTCGAATATCGATACCAAATCGTATATCTCCTAATCCTTTTACGTAGATATTTTCCCTGTCTCCATATAAAGTTTTTAAACCAAATACAGAAAAAAATGAAAATAAAACTATAAGAATAGAGATAAAAAAGAATACTGGTTTTCCAATACGTTTCATCATCTAGCCTCCAATATTTGTCCTAATCAAAAATATACATAACTTTTGATTTTAATATTTTTAATTATATTATAGGAGAATTAAAATGTCAACTATTGTATACCCAATATTATAAATGATTTAATTTCCATAATCATTTATAATATCTACTATTTCTTTTTCTGATGTTATAACCTCTGTAAATGATTCGGGAACATCTCCTACTATTATTGTATCTGATAAAATAAAATTAGATGGAACAGTAACCCTTGTAGTATACCAAGGAATTATTACACTTATATTTACTTCTATATTTAAAGTTAGTTTATGATTTGTTTGATTAATCCCTGCAGATTTAAATTCACTTATAATATTGGTAGAAACATTTCCATTTGGAACAATAATAAAATCAATTTCTGGCCCTCTTCCAGAAAATATATGAGAACCTAATAATGTACCTAACCTTATTTTTATTTTATGATTTTTAATCTCTAATATATTTTCTACAACAGCATAAGATATTCTAGATTGCAGTCTATTTATACCTATATTATCTATATTTACACCTATTATATTTCCATTTGTATCTTTTGAAAAATTAACGAAATCTATGGAATCATATTCGTTTTTATTTATTTCATCAAAGACAGATTGATTGATTGATTTAACAGCCAATAGTTTTCCATGATATTCAGACATATTTTTTATTATAGGCCTAAAATTTATATCTAATAAGACAACTATAATTAAATTTATCAATAAAAAAAATATTATTCTATAGATTATTAAATTTTTTTTACGTTTTTTATTTTTATAAAAAGCATCATCAGTAATTTTCAAAGAAATATTATCACCTCTTTTAATATCTTTTATATATTATAAGATATGATAAAAAAGATATAAAGTTGCATTATTATATAAATAATGCAACTTTATATTAAGGATTAATAGTTTTATTTATAAATTCAGTAATAATATATTGATCTCCTATATTTCTGTATTTTATTTCAACCAGATCGCCCTCTTTCGAAAGGTGAATATAAGGTGATATATTTTGATCCATAGAATATAAGACATTTTTATCGTTATTAAGTATAAAACTATACATAGTTTTTTGATTTTGTATATAAGAAGAAATTCTATAAATTGTACTATCTGTAGTTTCATAATCATCCTTTGTAGAAGAAAGACCAGAATTTAATAATAAATTTTTATACTTATTTTCTGCTTCAACTATAGTATCTCCAACTTCTACTAAACTATAATCTTGGACAGATACATAAGCATATTTTTTTATCAATCCTTCATTATCTTTTAAAGTTAAAAAATATGTTGGTTTTTCTGAAATATTTAAAATAATTGGAGTTGTAGCTAAATATCCTAAATCCTGTACTTTTCCTTCTGCAGAACTCATTGCAGAATATTCAGTTGCGCCACTTATTCTATATAAGATTGGCTCTTTTGTAACCATATCTACCATATAAAATCCAGTTGCACTACTGTCTGCACCAACACTTGTTATCCCTGTAAATAGATAGCATTTTCCTTCTAGATATATTATTACACTTCCTGCTGAAGTTTTAAACTTATCTTTATTAGAAAAGTTAAAAATACCATGGACATAATTACCTTTATTATTAATCTGATTCATTATATAATCTTCAGGTTGAACTCTATCTACCCAATCTGGTATATCTTCTAAAGAATAATTTTCAATTTTTCCAGAACTAGCATTTATCAAAACTATTCCATCTGCCTCTGGAAGAGCAAATCCTCTAGAATTTTTATATGTTGTTACAACCCAATATGGGTTACCTTCATCATCTAATTCAAAAGAATAATCAACAATTCCTTTAAATAAGTTTTTAAAAAGCCTAACTCTTCTCTCTAGATCATCAAAAAGGTATGAATCAGGATGTATTTTAATCTTATGCGAATCAACATACTCTACATTTTGTGCATTTGTTGCAGAAACAACTATGTATCCAGGAGTTCCAGATAAATTTGTTATCCATTTAAAAAAACCTGAATGGTGTAAAGGAACAACCCATACTAAACTTTTATTAACTTGTTGAATAGTTGGTTCACCCAATCTAACCTGACTACCTAAAGATGGTTTTTCACCTAATTTTTTATCAGCAAGCCTATAAGCAAGTTTTTTATCCACAATAGGAACTTGATTTATATCTATAACCTGTATATTAGATGTAAATTCTTTTTCAACTGGTTGTGACATTTGATCTCTATATGCTTTCCAATTAAATAGTGTAGATGATCCTAAAATAACTAAAAAGTATAATGACCAAATAGCTATAATTACAAATATAGACCACTTTGCCATATTAAAATCTAGGTTAATATCTTCTATATTTTTAAAAACAAATGGTGTATTATTATCTTTCTTTTTTTTTATATTATCTATAATTTCTTTTAATGTTGTTTTTAAAGTAGAAATAATTACAACGATAGTTATAAAAACACACCATAAAAACGCACCTTCTTGATATAAAGGATTTAAATTTGGAGCATATATAAAAATATATAATAAAAATATAAAAACTGTTATTAAATAGTATGGTATTTTTTTTACCATTATTAGTCCCCTATTCTTTATTTTAAATAGATTAATAGTTATTTAAAATATTTTTTAACCTCTTTTAAAACTTCATCAGAATTTTCAGAAACTATAAATATATTATAGTTTCCATAACGTAAAATTTGTGATTCTTCTAATTTATACATTTCATCCGGCTGATAATCTCTAAATGTTTCTATCAAAATTTCTTTTCTTTTTTCTATATTTTTATAAATTATATCCGATTTTTCTTTATCTTGTGATTTTGATATAAATAATTCGTCAGGAAATCCTCCTGATGCATTTATATATAGCGAAACATCTTCTATATTTGAAGATTCCATTTCATAATATTTTTCAATATTTCCAATATCAACATTTATCATTGATGGAAATATTGAATTTTGTATAATTTCTTCTGATGTTTTTTTTACATCTATATCTGATAAATACGAATTAGTATTACAACTAGAAAAAATAAAAATTATAATAATAAAAAATGAAATTTGAAAATAATTAATTCTTGTTTTCATAACCCCTACTCCTTTTTTGTATGCTTCGAATAATACTCAAATAAAGACTGATAAGCTTCTTTTTTTAAATGCATACCATCTTTTTCCGCGTATAAGTCTATTAAATTTCCATACTCATCTTTTAAAATAGACGAAGAATTTAAATAATAAACTTTTTTATCCTTAGCAATTTCTAAAAGCATTAAATTATACTCATCTATTTTTGAATTTGCAAACCTAACATCAGATTTTTGTTTTGCATTTGTAACAGGTGGAATTGATGATATATACACATCAGCCAATGGATGTTGAGATTTTATTTGATCTATAAAAGATGAATATTTATCTACCATAACATTTAAAGGTTGCCAAGATATTCCATTAGACCCTAACATAATATAAATTTTTTTAGGATCTTTAAATTGCAAAGATTTTAAGGCTGTCACAAAACCCTCCGGACTATTTATTATTTTTTTAGTATCAATAGTTTGAAGATTTAACCCTATATCTGCAACAACATTACTTTGATTTATTATAGAATAATTTCCTAAACCAACTGTAATAGAATCTCCTATAAAATATGCATCTGTAAAATAAGAATATTCAACAGGATCATGTTCTATAATAGTTGGTATAAATGAAACTTCTATAGGAAGATTATCGCTATTTGAAATATCGCTAGATGAACTTTCCGAACTATTTTGTCCTATAAAGTTATCTTTTTCTACCTGATTTACAGCATAATTAATTGATATAATAGTGAATATTATAAATATAAATGTTATTAAACTTAATAAAATAATAACCCATTTTTTATTTACTTCATCATATATGCCAGATCGTCTAGTAAATCTTTTTTTCAAATTTTTTCTCCTCATAAGTATAACAATATCCAATTTATTTTATAATATATTATACCACAAAAAGAAAGTAAAATGCTATATCATTTTACTTAAATAACTTTTTCTATATCTTTTTTCAGCCTATTTATTATCCTTTTTTCTAACCTAGAAATATAAGATTGTGATATACCAATAATATCAGCAACTTCTTTTTGTGTATGATTTTTAAATCCTTCTAAACCATATCTCATCTCCATTATAAATTTCTCTCTATCATTCAGTTTATGTACACTTGATATAATTATATTTTTATCAACTTCTGTTTCTATATTTTTATTCACAGTATCATTTTCTGTACCTAATATATCAGAAAAAAGAAGTTCATTTCCATCCCAATCTATATTTAAAGGTTCATCTATAGATATATCATTTCTATTATTATTGTTTTTTCTCAAAAACATTAATATTTCATTTTCAATACATCTGGATGCATATGTAGCTAACTTTATATTTTTTTCTACAGAAAATGTATTTACAGCTTTTATAAGACCTATGGTACCTATAGATATTAAATCTTCTATTCCTATTCCGGTCGACTCAAATTTTTTAGCTATATATACAACTAATCTTAAATTATGAGTTATAAGTTTTTCTTTTGCCCATTTTTCATTAGTTATAAGTTTTTTAAAAACAATTTTTTCTTCTGTTTTAGATAAAGGAGGAGGTAAAATTTCTGGACCATTTATATAATATACAGTATCTTTTAACCCAAGATTTATTAGTAGTTTTAAAATAATATTTTTTATAAAATTCATATTTATTAACACCTCTTATATTTTTAAATTATTATTTAATAAAAAATTATAATTGTTATTTGATATAGTAGATTTTGAAATACCTACCAAAACATCAAGGGATATTTCGTTGTTTATAATAAATTTATCTGGCTTAAAAGATATGATTAAACCATCTCCATTAACTACATTATATGGAATAATTTTTATTCTTTTTCCAAAACTACTAAACGAAAGATTTTTTAAACTACCTTCAATATTGTCTATAAATATATTATGAATATCATTTGGTATTATAGGTTTTATATATTCAAAATCAGTTATAACTACATATTTTCCAGTAAATATATCTATTAAATCATTTCCTGTATCTAAAAAACCCTTTCCTAAAATTTCTTTTCCATCAACTGATAATAGAACGTCATAATATTCATTATTTTGAAATTTATTAAAAATCAATTTAATAAATCCAATCAAAAAATAGCATATAATAGTAGTTATGACTAGTGTAATTGCTGATATATTATAATAAAATATGCCATTATTATAATACATATGATTTGGAGAAAAAAAAGACCATATAAAAGAAATAAAACCTGCAAAAATAAAACTAGTTAGAAAAAATACAAATAAATTTTTTCCATATTTTAAAATATTATTATATCCAAATGAAATAAATACTATTATTCCTGATAATATTAATTTTATAAAAAATAATATTAAAAAATGTATTTTAGGAAAAAATATTATAATAGAAAAAAGACTTCCTATAAATGAAGAAAATATTATTCTTCCGTAATGCGGCTTTAAATTTAAAAATTTTGAACTAGATATAAGTAAAAAATAATTTATAAACATATTTATGACTATTAGTATGTCTATATATATAATATTGTAAATAAATCATCCCTCCAATCTATAAATTATATTATAAATGTTCTAATATATATCTATTGTCAAAATATAGAGTAATTTTTGAAAGAATAAATATGGTTTAACTTATAAACTTTAATATGCATAAAATAAGTTAAATATATCTATACTGATATATTAGAAGGGAGAATATATATGTCTAATTGTTATAATGAACATAATAATGATATTTGTAATGGCGGTAAAATAGATCCAAAAAACATAGGATATTCTAGAACAGAATCAATAAAAAATTCTTGCTATGAAGGTGAAAGTTATCCAGATATATTATATAATATGAAAAGAAAAAGATGCGGTCATCATCATTGTGATGAAAATGTAAACACTGAATGTTGTAGAAATGAAATATCTTCTTGTGAAAAACCAAAAGTTAAATGTAGTCCTATATGCCTAGGAAATATTGGATCCCAAAATTCAGTTAATTATCGAACTTGTGTAGATTCAAATGGTTGTGCATATAAATATCCATCTTGTTGTAGAGATCCTTTTTGGCCAAATTTTACCCATCCAAGATGGTTAAGTTGTAGCTATCTATATAAAGGAGTTTGTAATAGATATACAAATTGTGATATATGCAATAGTCATCCTTGCTGTTGCAA
>CANNSB010000007.1 GCA_947510165.1 uncultured Clostridia bacterium | reverse complement strand
AAAACTTTGTGAATACAAAACTAGACGACCTTAATACTAGAATGGGAAACTCTATTTTAAAAGAAATTAAAGAGTATGATAAAAATCTTAAATTAGAGAAATACGATAAAAATAAACAAGAATATAACCCTGTTTCAAGGATGAAAAACTCTTTGAAAAAAGATTTTAAAAAATCAAAAAATCAATATGAATTTGAGAAACTTCAAAGAGAATTATTTGGAGAGATTGAGATTAATATTTAACAATAAAAGGAGGAATAGAACTTGATCAATATAATCTCTGATAAAAATATACTTTCTATTATTCAAGAAACAAATAAGATTTTCAACTATAAATTAAACCATACTGAGAATAAAAAACTATCTAGTTTACTTCATCAAGATTTTAAATATATTATAATAGATACTGAATTTATTAATACAGATATTGAAAAGATTATACAGTTTGAAAAAACCATAAAAAACAAACTTATTCTAATAATTGATGAGTATTCTTATAACAAAAATATTAATCTATTACAGCAAAAGAATATTTCTAATATTATAATAAATTATTCTGATATTCATTTAAGAAAACAACTTATAGAATTTCTTCATAATCCAAAAGAATTTAAAAAAGATGATTTGTATATAGATATAAAAAAACAACCTATAGAAATTCCTAAAATAATATCTGAAAACAAAATAGTTACATCTGCTATATCTCTACATAAAAAACATCAACGAAAACTTAGAAAAAAATATAACGTAAATACAGAAAAGGTATTAGTTGTAGAAAAAACTAATACCTTTAAATTTTGTATAAAAACAATCTCAAATACTATAAGAATAGTTGCAAATATTTTGATGTTTATATTTTCAGGCATTGGAATAATCTGCCTTATCTACCCAGATACAAGGGAAGGTTTTATTAAAATTATCCATGATAATCTCGCAGGTTTATATAGTCTTTTTAATTAAAATAAATTAATAAAGGAGATTCTCACTATGCAAAATAAAACAACATAAATTTATATATATTGTATTAATTTAGTTATTGTATAAAGAATTACAGCATTGACAAAAATCAGGGTATAGAGAAAAATAACTTTATCAGAAAGTATATTACACAAGACCCCCTTACCTTGAAAACTTTGAAAGTCTAGAAAGAAAATACGATAAATTACCCAAATAATTAAGGATATCTGTAGAGAAAACGCTAGAATTTAGAACCTAATCTTAGAAAAGTTATACAATTAAAATTAACAACAATATATATAAAAAAAGCAGGATAGATTAATTTCTATCCTGCTTTTTTATGTCCTAAACCAAAATATTAAGGAGAATTACTATGAAAAATAACAACTATATAACAGGGAAGATGGAGTATAATTTTACATATAACATAATACCATCGGCTATATTTACAAACCCAATCTATAAAAAAATCTCAGCAGAAGCAAAGATATTATACAGTATTCTTCTTAATAGAACAAAACTATCAATTTCAAGTCACTTTATAGATAAACAGGGTAGGGTATATGTCTTTATGACTAGAGATGAAGCTAAAGATATTTTAAACTGTGGAAGAAATAAAGCGACCAAAACATTTAAAGAGTTATCTTCTGTAGGACTAATCGATGATCTACCTCAAAGCCATAACAAAGCTAATATCATCTATGTTAAACTTCCCAAAGATGCTAAAAAAGATGAAAATAAAGTAAACAAAAATATCAATGCTAAAAAAACCTATGCCCAAAAACAAAAGGATTTTCTTAAAAAGTTAAATGGAAATATAAAGGTTAAAAACAAACTTCTTGAAATGGTTAACGATAAAATCAAACAAACAAAAGATAAAATTAATGCTTATAAAACTCAAAAGAAAAAAGCAACTAAACATATATCTGATAATATAAAATATCAGATTGAATATGAATTTTTAATTGAAAATAGAAAAGCTTTTAACACTACAAAAGAATTTATAGATATTCTTGTACAATCTATTACCGAGATGAAATATTATGATACGACCAAAATGCACAACCATATCCACCATAAATCTGAACTTGTAGAGGTTATTGATAAGATAAATAGTTGCGATATAATAGAGTTTTTAGATTATATAAAAAGGGTAGGATTTGATAAGATAAATAACCTTAAAAGTTATCTTAAAACTACCATTTTTTCTTTTATGGAAAGTCAATTTATTTTATATAGTAAGGAGAATATTTAAATGAATATCTTATTACCAATACACCTATACCATGCAGAAAATATATTAAACTGCAGAAAGACCTTTGAATATAGAAAGGTATATCCTAAACAAAAAATAGATAAAATAATAATATATGTAACGGCTCCTGTTAAGCTAGTTCTTGGAGAAGTAACAGTTATAGATATTTTAGCAGATACTCCAGAAGTAATCTGGAATAAAACAAAAAAGTCTTCAGGAATTTCTGAAGACTTTTTTTATACCTATTTTAGAAACAAAAACAAAGCTATAGCTTATAGACTATGGAAAGCTACTAGATACACAGAGCCTAAAACATTATTAGAAATAGACATATCATATCCACCTCAGTCTATGGTTTATCTACCTTAAAAACCATGCTTATTTTTTAACCATAAGGTAAATAGAAAGTTAATAATATATATTATATATATTATTATCACTCAATTATACATAATAATTGAAAAATTATATTTTAAAAATAACATTTGTAAATTAAAAATAACAATTCATAAAACGACAATATAAATAAACTTTTACAATAAAGGAGAATTTATATTATGTATGATAAATTTAATAAACAAAACTTAATAGAACTTGTTGTCTCTCTCTCTATGGAAAATACTAACCTTAAAAAATCGGTAGAACAATATAATAATAGCAATACTCTTTTTTCTAACTATATTATCGATTGGTTAGAACTTCATAAACATAAAATAGCCTCCACCACCTACAACGGATATTATAATATTATACATAATCATATATATCCTTATTTTAAAGAAAAAAACATATCTTTATCAGCACTTTCTATTTTGGATATTGAAAAATATTATTCATATAAAATAGGGAAGGGGTTATCCTCAAATACAATAAAAAAACATCATGCTAATATAAATAAATCCTTAAACTATGCTGTTAAAATCCAGTTAATAGATAAAAATCCCGCTACTCTTGTTGATCTTCCACCAATAAAGAAATCATATATTTCTTACTATAATCTGACTGAACTTATAAAGCTGTTTTATCATTTTAGAGATTATAACATCTATCCTATTGTCCTGCTTTGTAGCCTTGGACTCAGACGGTCGGAAGCTTTAGCTGTTAAATGGAGTGACATAGATTTTGATAAAAAAACTATTACAATAGATAAAAAAATAAACCCTATAACTAATAAATTGGATTATACTTTAAAGTCCAATTCTAGTTATAGGGTTATTACTTTGCCTGAATTTTTTATAAATGAGTTTTTAAATATTAGAAATAGCTGTATTTACAATAAAGATAAAAATTTTATAGCAACTAACAAAAACGGGGATAATCTTTCTTGTAGCAGTATTTCCCATAGCTTTTTGTATTATATCAACCACTATAATCTTAAACCAATAACATTAAAAGGTCTTAGACATACCTGTGCCACTATTATTTCTAATAGTGGCTTTAATCTTAAATATGTTCAAGAATGGCTTGGGCATAGCACAATAACTATTACCGCTAATACCTACACGCATATCAATATGTCTGATAAAAAGAAGGTTGCATATACTCTAGATAAAAATATTAATAGCATATATTAATTATTTTCATAGAAATTTTTTCTCTTTTATATTTTAGTATATATAGTGTTCTATTAAATATTAATTTCTAGTGAATCAATTGACAATATTCGCCAAAAAGATATATAATAGTAAATAAGGGAATTACCACAACGGTGGACGGTTGGTCTTCACTTCCTGTTAAAAGGAGGTGGTTGTATGGAATATCTGATTTTTTTAATTGTAATATTAATATTATTAGATAGATTTTTACATAACAAAAAAGATTAATCGTCCTCTCACAAAAGTGTACGATTAATCTTTTAATCTAAGTTTTTGGGGAGACCAACCGTTCATCGGTAGTTCCCTTTATATGTTATATTATATAAGGGATTTTATTAAATGTCAATAACTAGTAAATCAATTGACAAAATTCACCAAAAAGATATATAATACTAGTAAGGGAATTACCACAACGGTGGACGGTTAGCTACTTCCTAGAGATAGGAGGTGATAATTTATGGAATACATACTTATTATATTTGGATTTGCATTAATTTTAGTGCTTATTCTTCTTCTAATTATGTCCGTAAAAAAATAACCGTCTCAGCCAAGACGATTATTTTTTATTTAATTACTAAAAAATTCGTTAAGGGCTAACCGTTCATCGGTAGTTCCTTTTATATATTCCAGTATATACAGGATTTTGTTAAATGTCAACAACTAGTAAATCAATTGACAATATTCGCCAAAAAGATATATAATACTAGTAAGGGAATTACCACAACGGTGGACGGTTGGTCTCCACTTCCTGTTAAAAGGAGGTGGTTGTATGGAATATCTGATTTTTTTAATTGTAATATTAATATTATTAGATAGATTTTTACATAACAAAAAAGATTAATCGTCCTCTCACCAAAGTGTACGATTAATCTTTTGATTTTGTATTTTTTGGGGGAGACCAACCGTTCATCGGTAGTTCCCTTTATATATTTTAGTATATACAGGATTTTGTTAAATGTCAACTTAATAAAACTAAATAAATCATTCATAAACAAGGAGATTTTATGTCAGATAAAAACAAGAAAATCAAACCAAAACCTCATATAAATATTATTAGTATACTTATATTTATAGGTATACTTTTTGTAATAAGTTTTATAATTGCAGCTGAAGGAGAATATATTGCTAATACATTATTCAATGGATACCTTTTTAATACTGATTATTCTAATTTGCCTTCTCTTTTAGGAGTTCAAGCTACTGTATCTGTGCTTGGAATCACAATGTTTTCATTACTACTATCAAGACTAGATAAAACATACTATGGTCTTTCTATCTTAGATATTATTTCTTTAACTAAAACAAAGGTAACACCATTTAATTTCCTTGAAAATATAATAATTTGTATTTCTTTAGTTTTTATAAATATAATAAATGTTAATTTAAACTCTATGAATGCTTTTATAGTTATATTAATAATAAACATATGGATATTTTTTGCCTTGATAATAGATCTGTTTAAATACATTTCAAGTGATGAGTATTGTTATGAACAGTCTAAAAAATACATAGAAAACTTAAATATAGAAAGGGAAGAATATGCAAATTGGTTATCAAAAATGAAAAACCAATTAGATGTTTCCAAACTAAATGCAAAAGAATTTTCACAAAACATTGATATACTAATGTTTCATTTAAAAGATATTTCTTATACTGGTAATCAAAGATTATCTTCATTATACTTAACAAATGATATTTTGATATTATATTTTTGTAAACTAGATAAAATAGTTGAAAAAAGAGATGTTCAAAATAATTACTATAAAAGTTTGTTTGAGTTTTTTGATATAAATATAGAAAAATTATACATAAAAAATGATGATGACAGCATTACAATATCAAGAGAAGAGAACAGATTTATATTAACAGAAAGCATTATAGGTACTTTTGATACAAACAATTTTGATATATATTATTTGATTGATTATTTTTCTAATCTATCTTCAAGTACAAATATGGAAAACATCAGAAACATAGAATATTTTTCAGTGGAAATGATGTTAGAAATAGCCTACATATATATTTTTTATAATCATGAAAAGTATGATATAAATAAATTTACAAAATATTTTTTTAAATTCCAATACAATAAAGTTTTTATATTATATTTACTATTTGTGTTAATATACGTATTACTATATAACGATACAGTAGATATCTTCAAAGAAAAGGTTGAATATATAATTAAAAAATATTATAAAATTATAAATATCGATATGAGTATGAGTATGAATAATAAAAAAACTGATATAAATACTATATCTAAAATATATAATTTTTCAAATAATTTAAATAGTAATACTGTATTTAAATATATGCTTAACGGAATATACTATTCTAATTATTCCAGTTCATCTACATTATATGATTTTCCATCTATATTTAATGGATATATGTCATTATTACTTATTCATTCATATGAGTCAATATTAGATCATGGTATAAAAAATTTAGAAGACAACACCATAAAAAATATTTTAAACCTATTTGACATAACAAAAGAAAAGATCGGTTTGAAAGAAGATAATGTAAAAAGAATAGAGGACATATATTCTATTCTAGACGAGAGCAATTTTAATATAAGTGACAATGATATAATGAGTGACAATAATATAAGTAGTATTTATAATTTATTTAAAGACGAATTTTATGATAGAATAATCAAAAAAGAAGAAGTTTCAACTGAAGATATGAATACAAATAAAAAAGAATATTTAAATCGATTAGAAGACTCTATAAAAAAAAGTAGTTTTTATAACCTAAATAAATTAGATAATATAAATTATAAAAAAATAAATTTACTGTATAATTTTTATGATAATACAATTATGCAAGTTAGCGCTAGTTACATATCAGATATGTTGTGTTTTAATATACTAAAAAATTTTATTAACGAAAAAAATATAGCTCATTATGAAAAACAAGATACTGAAAAAGTTGATTCATCAAATTATGATACATATATGATTAATCATCCTCTAAGTAATTTGAATGAAAAAGATAAGATATTTAACGACAAATTTAAATATAAGGGGCTTTTATTTTCAAAAGAATATTATAAAGAATATTATAATGATATTTTTATATATAAAGCAGATAAACTTAACTGTTATTTTGACCTAGAAAGTTTAGATATAAAATATGAAGATTTATCTTCTGAAAAAATGAAATCCGAAATAGAACAATGTGAAAAATTTGAAGATAATTACATATATACATATCATTGTGTAGACCTACTCCTAAACTATGATGACTTATCCAATTTAATAAAAGTAAGACTTAAAAAAATAAATGTATTAATTAATTTTTACTATGAAGATAACGAAAATATAGGAGTTATTATAACTGGATTATAATATAAAATATATGTAGTGAATTATGGTCTAGATACATATTCTTTTGACTCTTGTCCTATGACTTATCAGGATTAAAGAGTTTGTAAAAAATATATAGCGTATTGATAAACAAAGTATATATTAACTATATTACTAACATTATTTTACAAAAAAACACACCTTGATATACTATATATCAAGGTGTTGTAATAACAGTATGCGGTTAGCCACTTCCTGTTAAAAGGAGGTGGTTGTATGGAATATCTGATTTTTTTAATTGTCATATTAATATTATTAGATAGACTTTTACATAACAAAAAAGACTAATCGTCGCTCTTCGAAAGTAAACGATTAATCTTTTAATCAAATTTTTGGGGAGACCAACCGTTCATCGGTAGTTCCCTTTATATGTTATATTATATAAGGGATTTTATTAAATGTCAATAACTAGTAAATCAATTGACAAAATTCACCAAAAAGATATATAATAGCTAACAAGGGAATTACCACAACGGTGGACGGTTGGTCTTCACTTCCTGTTAAAAGGAGGTGGTTGTATGGAATATCTGATTTTTTTAATTGTAATATTAATATTATTAGATAGATTTTTACATAACAAAAAAGATTAATCGTCCTCTCACAAAAGTGTACGATTAATCTTTTAATCTAAGTTTTTGGGGAGACCAACCGTTCATCGGTAGTTCCCTTTATATGTTATATTATATAAGGGATTTTATTAAATGTCAATAACTAGTAAATCAATTGACAAAATTCACCAAAAAGATATATAATACTAGTAAGGGAATTACCACAACGGTGGACGGTTAGCTACTTCCTAGAGATAGGAGGTGATAATTTATGGAATACATAATAATAATTTTAGTTTTAATACTTCTATTATTACAATCCATAAAAAAATAACCGTCTCTAGCCAGACGATTATTTTTAATTAATTCAATTACTTAAAAATATTTTTTAGGGCTAACCGTTCATCGGTAGTTCCCTTTATATATTCCAGTATATACAGGATTTTGTTAAATGTCAACAACAAGAACAATAACTAATCTATGTAAAAAGATATTTTGATTATAATGTAGTTTCTAAAGCTTATTATATTAATTGGCTAATAATTATATAATATTTATTTATTTTTAGCTAATATAAGTTGACTATTGGTTAATTATGTAATATAATGCATACATAGATTACTTTTAATCTATTATTTATTGATTTTTCCATATAACTTTTACTGTAAATTTAAGTTATATGTGTTACATAAAGTTTCTAATCTTATATTGTAACTGGTGTTACTTGACAAGGTAGTCATCTAAATAAACAAATTAATCTTTCTCGGTTACTTTGTTTTCTGCAACTACTACATAATAATTATCAAGACTTTATCTGTATAATTAGCAGTTGTAACAATACGCCTTTGCGATTAATATCTGTTACTAAATTAATCTTGGTTAGGTTAATTGCCGTTATGTTATATAGTGATAATGATACTTCTACTGCTTACGTGGTAGCCCCCTTAGATGGTGGAATTAGGGTATGCTCTAATTATGTAGATTTCAACTAAAATCACTTGACAATTATTCATTGTTGTGATATTATTTTTTTATAATAATTATGTTGGTTGGTTTCACAGGATAGGCACCCAGGACTTAAAATCCTGTGCGGGAAACCGCGTACCGGTTCAAGTCCGGTCATCAGCACCATTAACCGTGTAAGTTAATTTGTTTATTTTTGACTATCAAAAATAAGTAAAGTTCTTTATAGAAATAGTTTTGTATTTGTCGTACAGTTCTATCTTTTATATTGAACAAATGTCTTTTATAGAGGTTTTTTGTATTTACAGTACATTTTATCTCTATCAAGGACGAAAAAACAACATTAGTTTTTACTAGTGTTGTTTTTTTATTCTTGAATAAATTGATTAAGTAATATATATATAAGCCGTGTTAGATTAGATTTAATCTTTTTTATCACGGCTTTTTTTATACCCATTTTCAGATGAAAGGATATTTTACATTTATGAAGATAATTTCTATTGTTAATCAAAAAGGTGGTGTGGCTAAAACCACCACTACTAATGCTCTAGGGATTGCTTTAGGGAGTATGGGATATACCGTCCTCCTTATAGACCTTGATCCCCAAGGAAATTTATCTATGAGTTTAGGGGTTAACTTTCCCGATGAACAACCATTTTCTATCTCACAATTAATGCTTGATATTGTAGATAAAAAAGATATTAACACTACTCCTTTTGTTAAAAACAAATTTGGGGTGGATTTTTTTATAGGTAATTCTAAACTTTCTATGCTAGATAAGATGCTACCTAATATACGTGGTGGGGAATTTATCCTTGATGAAGTTTTATCAAAACTTAATAAAAAGTATGACTATGTCATAATTGATTGTATGCCGTCTGTTGGTTTGCTAACTGAAAATGCTCTGTGTTGTTCAGATGAAGCAATAATAACAACTGAACCACAATTTTTTAGTATGAAAGGGGTGCAGTCTTTAATATCAGAAATTCTTACTATAAAAAGAAGGTATAACCCTAAACTTGTTATAGATGGAATACTCCCAACTAAGGTTAATATACGAACTAATAACACAAAAGAATTTATTAAAATGCTGTATGAAGTATTTTCTAAAGACTTACATATATATGATTTTATACCCTTATCGGTAAAGATATCAGAGGCTAGTAAAGGTAAAAATATATATAAAGATGGAAAAAGGTGTAAAGGTGCTGTTGCCTATCTAAATTTTGTTTTAGAATATATTAAAAGGGGAGTTTAATTATGGGGAGTTATGCAGACCATTTTAAAAATTTAACAAAACAGGTTATGGAAAAAACTAGATTAGAAAAAGAAAAACAAATGGCAGAAAAAGAAGATTCTCAACCCCAAATTGAACCTAAAGAAGATCAATTTAAACCATTATCAGAGATTAAACCTAAGATAGATAACGATATAGATTTGATTAATATAGATAAACTTATCCCTTTTAAAGACCATCCTTTTAAGCTTTATGATAAAGAAAAACAACAAGAGATGGTAGAAAGTATTAAAAGTCAAGGGGTTATTATCCCGATTATAGCAAGGATACACCCTACAGAAAAAGGTTGTTATGAGATACTTTCTGGTCATAATCGTACTAACTGTGGTAAACTTGCTGGACTTACAACAATACCCACGGTTATAAAGAATGTTAACGATATCGAGGCTAGTATCATCGTTACTGAAAGTAATTATTTACAACGATCACTTTCAGATATGAAACCTAGTGAGATTGGAAAGTCTTTACAACTTCATTATCATGCTATAAAACAACAAGGAAAACGTACTGATTTGATTAAAGAGATAGAAGATATTTGTAATGGAAAAGATGATGATAATGAGACAGATTTAACTTCACGACCAGTGGTCGCGAAGTTAAATAAACGTAATATACAAAGATATATACGGCTAAATTATTTGAATAACTATCTTGTTGAACTTGTAGATATTGGAGATATTAAAATTAGACCTGCTGTGGATATTTCTTTTTTATCGACTGAACATCAAGCTATACTAGTATCAGTTTTACAAACTTCTAACTATAAAATTGATATGAACAAAGCTTTAAAACTTAAGGAGTATTCAAGAGAAGATAAACTTACAGAGGATACAACAAGATATATTCTTTCGGGGGCTGTATTTGATAAGAAAGAAAAAAATATAACCTCTATAAAACTTCCTATTAAAAAGATCAACCAGTATATAGATTTTGAAAACAAAACTTTCAAAGAAATTCAAGAATATATTATTGATGCTTTAAAAGAATATACCCCTCCTAAAGAAAAACAACTTCAAAACTTTAAAGGACAGATTAACATAATTCAGGAGGAACTAGATGAGTAAAATAACAATTAGCCTAGACCCAAAAGTTCCAGAAGAAAGGGAAGAGATTATTAGGAGTTTGCATCATAAAATACCTAATATTCATAATGAAATTGATGATATTATTTCAGTTCAAATACAAAAAGAAAAGGATGATTTTATGCCCATTTCAAACCTTAAACTTTATCTAAAATCCTTACTAGAATAATTATAAATGAGGTTAAAATTATGAAAACATTAGATAAAATTAAAAAGCTATTAAATCTTTCATCGAATAATTCAAACCTAGAAGAAAGCCAATCTGCATTGCTAAAAGCTCAAGAATTAATGATTAAAAATAATATTAATCAGCAAGAAATAGTAGATTATTCTACAGAAAAATCTATTAAAGATATATCGAAAGATATAGTTTATAATCAAAAAAGACACCCGTGGTATATTAAGATAATTGCTTATATAGTTAGTAAAAATTTTAAAATTCTGTATTATTATCAACGTAATAATTCATCAAAAAATATTATTTTTTATGGGTATCATCAAGATGTTAATATTGCCCATATTGTTTTTAATGATATTTTAGAAAAGATTAAATATTACTTATTACCTCTTAAAAAGAGATATAAAAGATATATAAATAAGGGGAATTATAATACTGATAAAAACTCTTTTATTAAAGGATATCTTGATGGAATCAAACAAAAGTTTGACACTCAAGTATCTGATAATAATTGGGGTTTAATTATTCAGGTTGACAAGATTGTTCAAAAAGAATATGACTCTTTTATAACTGTTGGTAAAAGTTATGTTTCTAAATCAAAATATAGCCTTACAAACAAACTGTATCAAGATGGATTTGAAAAAGGTGTAAAATATACCTCAAATCAAATAGCTATCCAACAAAAGCAAGACTAGAAAATATATTATAGTCTTGCTTTTTTTATATATAAATTTAAATTGAAAGGAGAATAGAAATGATAAAAACAATAATATTAAATCCAAAAGTTCCTAAAGAAAGGGTGAAAATAATTAATCACCTAGAAAAAAACTTTGATTTAGAAAAAGATCAACTGGAAGAAATGGTATCTATGATAAAACAATTAGAATTAGAAGTTGAGTACAATGACTAATTAAAAAATAAAAGAAAGGCGGACATATATATGAAAGACGTAAAAACAATTTTAATAGAAAAACTTACAGAGGAATATCTAAACTTTAAGGAAAAAATACTCTTAGAAGAAAAGGTATATATCTTTGACAGAGCTAGAAAGATAGATATATATAATGATGTTTATGGATATCTATCTTCTACAGAATTTCCAGAATCTGTTGCCAAATATTTGATAGGAATATCCCCATTGTTAGATATTACCTATTTTAATTGGACATCATTTCAGTCTTGTTATGACTATTTGGAAGATTTCCTAAATGATAAAATACTGAATATGGATAAAAGGTTAATAATAAATAATCCTTTTAAAAGTAAACTAGTTGTATAATTTGGTTTACACATCCTGATATATTTGGTAATATTATACACATATATAGACAAGGAGTGATCTCATGAATCCTATTATTAAAAAGTCCACCGATTGGATAAAATCCCATAAAAAAACAGCAATCTCCCTAGCCTGCGTAACCATAGCAGTGATAATTTCAATTCCTATTATCGCTATAACTTCTAACAAGGATAATCAGGTTAATAATAATAATCTATCTAATAGTTCCTATGATTCTTCTAGTTCATTATCAGATAGCTCTTCAGATGAAAGTAGTAGTTCTTTAAATGAAGGTGATATTGATACTAATAATTCTGATAATTCTTCTGCTACAGAAACTACTTCCTCATCTAACTTAACTTCAACTGGGGGAAATAGTACTAGTTCAACACCATCAAAACAGCCAACTCCACCAACATCAAATGGTGGAAATATCTCAACAAAACCAAACCCTCCAACTCCTACACCAACCCCGCCACCACCAACTCCGCCACCACCAACGCCTCCTCCAGTAGCTCAGAGAACATGGGAATATATGCCCGCATTATCAAGACAGACTTTTGATTTAATGAATAAGTTTCGCCAAGATAACGGTGTCGCTCCCCTTAAATGGAATGAAACTTGTAATAGGAGAGCTAAGAAGATTGCTGAAGGAAATGCAAAAGAACAAGTTATATATCATGAAGAAGGTCAAATAGCACTTAATAACAGTACTGGAACAGCAGAATCTTTTATTAAACAGTGGAGTGATTCAGATAAAGGGCATAAACAAAGTATGCTACAAATATTATATACAGGTGGAGCTGTTGCAGTATATAAAGATAGTAATGGTCGTTTCTATGTTGTTACTGATTTTTGGAATGATTTATTTGAATAAGAAATAATATTTTAAGAGAGTAAAGGAATAATACTTTTTCTCTCTTTTTGTATATATAAATTTAAAGGAGAATATGAATGAATAAACTAATTAAAAAAATCCTATCTGGTGTAATTGCAACTACAATTGCTTTTACAACTAGTATAACTGGTTTTGCAACAGAGCTACCTAATAGTACTACTGAAAAGAATATTGTGACTATTAGACAGTTTGGCTCTACTCTAAACTATATAAAATATACTGATGGTAGTTCTCTTATATTTCCTAAAAACATCTCTAGTGATAACCTACCCGCATATTGTCTTGAACAAGCAAAACCAAATCCTCCTACAGGAGGGATAACATATACTAACGGTGGTGAGATGGATAGAGGTATGACATATATTCTTGAGAATGGACTTCATGCATATGGTCAGGCAGATAGAAATCCTAATTATTTAGTTGATAATGATGATTATGATTTTTACATAACCCAAACTGCTATACACATCTATCAAGGTTTAAATGATAGATTTATGGTATCATCTACAGGAAATCCAAACATACTTGCAAACGCAAGAAAGCTTGTAGCAGATGCAAGGATTAAAATAAAAGAAGTAGACACAAAAGCTTTAACCGTTTCAATCTCTCCATCTACTCAAACTTTAAAATACAAACCAGATACTGGATATTTTGAAACAGAACTTTATTCAATAAATACATCTGGAGAATATACAAACTATAGGGTTATAGCAAATGGTTTACCAGCTGAAATGGAGATTGTAAATCAAGATGGTCTTGTTGTGACAAACTCAGACATTGCCCCAAATTCTAAATTTAAACTAAGAATAAAATCAGAAGATGCTAATAAAGGTATTAATATTCAACTCGGCGCTAGAGTTCAATATCAAAAGAAAGTATCGGATGAATTATTACCTAGTAACAATAAATACCAAAAAGTTACTACTCTTTCAACTACTCCAACTCAACAGGAACATATTGATCTAGCATCTGCAAGTTTAACTATTGGAAATATTGACGTTGAAAAAACTTCTGACACTGGTAAGGTGGATGGATTTTCTTTTGCTTTATCTGGGAATGGGATAGATAAAACTGTTGTTACCGATACATCTGGTAAAGCTAGTTTTGGAGCTCTTCCTGTTGGAAGTTATACTGTTTCAGAGATTAATTTAACAGATGAATTTATACAACCTAATCCTCAAATAATCACCGTTACTACGGGAGATACTGTTACTTCTAAATTCCATAACACTATAAAAAAAGGTAATATATCAGGGTATAAAAAAGGTGATAATGGTATGAATTTATGTGGTGCTGAGATTGGACTTTTTAGGGATGATGATACAGAGTTTACAAACCCAGTTTTAACTAGAATTACTAATGAGATTGGCTACTTTGAATTTCAGGATATTCCTTATGGAGATTATATTGTGAAAGAAATAAAATCCCCTGATGGATATATTCTTTCAGATAAAACTTATCCTGTTACAGTTAGAGAAAACGGTGTAACAATTGAGATTGAAGATATCATAAATACTATCATGAAAGGCTCGGTTAAAGGGATAAAAACCGATGCAATAAGTGGAAAGCCTTTGGCAGGAGCAGAGATTGGGTTATACGCTTACACCGATAAAGATATGACTAAATTTGAACTTGTAGAAAGCATGATAACTGGTGAAGATGGGCTATTTAGTTTTACAGATATTCCATACGGAAATTATTATATTATGGAAATTGCATCTCCAGAGGGGTTTATTTTATCGGATAAAAAGTATCCTGTAGATATATTTTCTGATGGACTTGTAGTAAATATTTCTATGGTAAATCAGCCTGAAAAAGGTAAGATTGATATTGAATATATAAAGCCTGATGGCAAGCCGAATATCTCTATTGGAACAATAAAAAATCCTTCTACTGGAGATGTTTCAGGGATATTATTATTTATCATCACTGGTCTTGGAGGTTTAGTAACATTATTATTTATGAAAAAAAGAAAGGTAAACAATAATGGATAAAAAAATATCAGTTTTGCTTATTACAAATTCTGCTATAATAATACTGTTATTAACAATATTAAAGCGGGGGTATATAATGTGGTATGAACTTTTAATTAGCATTGCTGTTGGATTAATCACATCATTTCTTCTAACTATTTTTATGTACTATAAATATCTTAAAAAAATACCTGAAAAAACTGAAGATAAAATTAATAATCTTCTAAATCAAAGATTATCTTATGAAAGTTCTAATCATAACTCTTTAATAAATGCAATTCAAAATGGCACAGAAGCTAGAAAAAGTGGGCTCTCTTTAGAACATAAAGATATAAAAGATATTTTGGTGAGAGATTTTAGTGAAACTAAACAATCTATTTTTAATATAGGTGCAACACTACAAACGGATAAAGAAGTCAATAATCTAAAATATCAACATCTATCTATAGACCAAAAAACTATTATAGATAATCTTAATAATCTAAAAAATATTGGAGAACATCTTAAACAGTCAAACTATGAAAATCAAAAATTAAAACAGGATATATCTTCTAAACAAGAACAGATTAAATCTCTACAAGATAGAAATTTGATTCTAGAAAAAACTTTAAATAAATTAACTGAAAATTATCATTATGAATATAAAACAAAAAAAGATTTTGGTAGAGAAAGGTAAACAATAATGGGTAAAAAAATATCAGCAATAATATTATCATTTTTAGCAGTAGTAAACATTGGTTTTACTACTGCTTTTTCTTTGGAAAATAAAGATTTCGAGATTATCTCCCAAACAATTACAAAAGAAGATCTTGTATCAAAAGAAGAAGATTTATTCCCTAATATTATGAACTTTAATATTGATGGAGAGACTAAAGAGTTTACTCTAGAGTCTCTAAAATTTGAAGATACTGTTATTAAAAATCGTACTGGAATAGCTATAGGTTCTATTGATTTTCCACTAGATAGTATAAAACCAACCCCTCCTAAAAGTAATACTTTTGATTATTTTGATGGGGTTTTAAACCGAAATATCCCTGTCACAATCCGACTGATTTCTCTTGAGGAGAGAGAACCTTTAAACTGGAGAGATGATTTTTATATAGAGGTTATTATAGAAAATTATGGATCTACTTACTATACTTTTGCTAAAAAGGATATTCCTCATAACCAGGAATATCCTTTTTTTTTAGGGTATGAAGATGACTATCTAAACTATCTAAATCTAGATACAAATTCATATAAAATTCTATCTAGTAGTTGGAGTTCAGAACCGTATTTTGATGGAGATAGCTTAAAGAGAAAAGCTAGATTTTATGGAAAAAGATACGTATCTTCCCACACTGGAAACTATGCATCAGAGGTAACTCTACCTGATGCAGATGGGTGTACAGCAACTGCTGTTTATACTTTGAAAATACCTAAAGAAATCATTTCTATAGTTGAAGAAAAACCAATAATTACTCCTGAAATAGTTGTGGAAAAAGAAAATATATTATCTCCAGTTATCACCACTATTATTGCAGTAATGGTTATAGTTTCTTTTATTTTATTCACCTTCTTTTATATTAAAAAAAAGAGAGATATAAAATAAAACAAAATATATGAAAAAGGAGAAATGAAAATGGAAAATAAAAAAGGATACACAAAAGAACAATATGAAAAAGCAAAACAGGTAAGCCTTGTGGGTTATATAACAAGTAGATATGAAAACTTTAAAGATGGTAATACAATAAAACTTAAAGAGCATGATAGTTTTGTTTTATTTCCACAAACCGATACTGCGTATTGGTTTAGCCAAAAAATCTATTTTAAAACTACAATAGATTTTATGGTTCAGTTTGAAAATAGTTCTATAATATCTTCTATTATAGAACTTTCAGGAGATAATACTAACTATGAATACATAGATAAAAAACTAAAGAAAACAGCTGTTTTAGAAAAAGAAATAAGACTTCCTAACAAAGATATAGATAATAAAAAACTATTTGCTTATCTTACAAAATCAAGAGGTATCGATACTAATATAGTTAAATTTCTTGTAGAGTCGGGGGATATATATCAGAGTGAATATAAGGTTAAAAAGGGTGATAAAGAGTTAAGTTTTTCTAACTGTGTCTTTGTTGGTAAAGATAGTGTTGGAAATATTAAATATGCATCACAAAGAAGTACAAATACAAAGGGAAGTGTATATAAGGCTGATGTTTATGGATCTAATAAGTCATTTCCTTTTGTTATGAAAAGTAGTCAACAAGATGTTAACTGGGTTAATATTTGCGAAAGTCCTATAGACTGTATGTCTTATGCTAGTTTAGATATTCTTAAAAAAGAAGATTATACTTCAGTAGATTATCTATCTCTTGGAGGATTATCTGATAAATCTTTAGAAAGATATTTAGATAATAATAAAAATATATCAACTCTAAATTTTTGTTTGGATAGTGATGTTTCAGCTAAGAAAGTTTTAGTTAGTTTTAAAGAAAAATATCAAAATTTAGGATATACTGTTTTAACAGATTATCCTAAATTAAAAGATTTTAACGAAGACTTAATAGCTATAAAAACTGAAGATAAAATCAATAATCTTCTAAATCTACCTAGACAGGATATAAATAATGAAAAAGTTATTTCCTATCTTACGAAAGAAAAAGGTTTTGAAAAAGATATTGTGGAAAAACTTATCAAAGATAAAAAAATATATCAAAGTAAAAATAATATAGAGAGAAATGATAAAAAATATACAGTTTCTTCATGTGTATTTATTAATAATGATAAAACCTACGGAATTGAAATGTCATTATATAGTAAAGATGGAAAAACAGAATATATGAAGGAACATGCAAATCCTGAAAAGGTATCATATATATTAAATAAGGCAGATAGTAGTATGTTAGCAGTATTTAATAACCCTGTAAAAAGTATTGAATATTCCTTACAAAATAAGGAGAATGTTTTAACTGTTATGAATATGAAAAATATTGAGAATTCAATAATAGATTTTATAAATAAAAATCATGAAATTAACAATATAAAAATCTGTATTGATGATCTATCTTTTAAAAAACTTAATACAGAAACAAAAGAATATGATGTTATAAATTACTCAGAATTAATCTATAAAAAGATAGAAAGGTTTGGCAAAAATAATGATATAACTGTAGAAGATAAAAGAAATCAAGATAATAATTTTTTGCAAAGTGAAACAAAAACAACTACAAAAACAATAAAAATGTAGGTACTACAATTGTAGTACCTTTAATTTAAGGGTAGTACCCGTTAAAGCCTGTGGCTTTAAGCTGTTGTTTGGAGTGGGTCGCACTCCTATTCCTGACTTATTAATAAAATTAATAAGTCTTATTGCCAAAAGTCAATATTTTAACCAAATAAGTAAAAAATTAACTAAGAGAAATTCTTAGTTATCTTAGGAGGTTTGTTATGGAAAAAGCTGATAATGAAACAGATTTAACTTCTGGCCAACTTGTCCAGAAGTTATCACAAGGAAATATTAGAAGATATATAAGGCTAAATTATTTAAATAACTATCTAGTTAAACTTGTAGATATTAGAGATATTGAAATTAGACCAGCTGTTGATATTTCTTTTTTATCTAGTGAACATCAAGATATACAATGAAACAGATTTAACTTCACGACCAGTGGTCGCGAAGTTAAATAAACGTAATATACAAAGATATATAAGGCTAAATTATTTAAATAACTATCTAGTTAAACTTGTAAATATTGGAGATATTTGTAATGGAAAAGATGATGATAATGAAACAGATTTAACTTCTGGACCAGTGGGCCAGAAGTTATCACAAAGAAATATTAGAAGATATATAAGGCTAAATTATTTGAATAACTATCTAGTTAAACTTGTAGATATTGGAGATATTGAAATTAGACCAGCTGTTGATATTTCTTTTTTATCGACTGAAGATAAAGATATACTAAGTAGGTTAAAAATTTAGCTAAGACTTTGTCTTAGTTATCTTAGGAGGTTTGTTATGAAAAAAGCTGATAAAATATCAATCAAACTAGATAATCAAACAAATAAAACTTTAGAAACTCTATCTGCAAAACAAAATATATCAAAATCAGAGTTGATAAGAAAATTTATCAACCAAGGTCTTGATAAGGAACTTACAAAAGAAAGCATAGATTATATACGTGAAAATATTCATGATGAAATTGAAAATATCTGCAATCCACAATTTGAGAGGATAGCAAAACTTAATGCAAAGATTGGCTATCAATCTGTATCAAATTTTTATTTACTTGCATATATAATTGAGAGTATTTTACCTATCTCAAAAAGAAAAGATTTTGATGAAATAAAGAAAAAATCTAAAATGATGGGCATAGCCTATTTAAAACTTCGTGAAAAAGAATTCAAAGATTTTATGGAAAGTGAAGATATCTCTCTTGATATGCTAGATTTGAAATGAGGAGAGTCTTATATCCATTCAATCTCAATTTGCTATATTAATTAAGTGAGGTGGATTTATGTTTCTGTTAAACCTAGTGGAAAAAACATTAGTAAAAGGAAAGACTTATTGGATAGATAAAAATGAAAATATGTGGGATACTAAAAAATTCACAAAACAAAAAGCAATTCACCACTCAACATATCTTACGATTCATTTTTGTTTTAAGTGTATTAATTGCATTCAATGTGGATTTTCTAATAATTTAGAAAATTGTTATAACGTTGATTATTCTAAATATTCTAAAAATTTAAAATCATGTAGTAATTGTGCTTTTTGTAAAGATTGCATAGACTGTCATAATTGTAAAAAATCTGTAGGTTGCATATCCTCTACAAGTTTAGTTAAATGTAAAAATGTTATAGATTGTAATGTTATGTTTTTTTCTTCTGATTGCATTGAGTGTAAAGAAAGTTTTTATTGTAAGAATTCTTCTCATATTTACAAATCTACAGGAATAAAAAACAAATCATATATTATGGAACAAAAAGTTAATTTTCCTTGTTAGTATTTGGTATATGTATTACATATGTAAATATTTTTTTCATTATCAATGGAGTTATCGGCAAAAACAACCCGATTTTTATTAATATCGAAAGCATCTATTGACATATAAATCACCCCAAATTAATTGATATAAAATTATTATATCATATTTTAAAAAGGAGAAGTTTTATGCAAACTATAATTATAGATGGAAAAACTTATCTAGTAGATAAAAATAATAATAAATGGAATATTAATCTTTTTAGAGAATCTGATATTAAAAATTATTCTGAACGTATGATACAAGACCATAGCTATAACTGTATTAATTCAAGGAACTGCTCATATTCAAATAAACTTATAGATTGTGAGGGTTCATATTTTTGTAAAAGGTCTACGAATCTTAAAAATTGCCAATTTATTATCAATTCTTCAAATTGTGAAGATAGTTACAGATCTTCTAATTGCCATAATTCTAATAATCTAGATACTTGCCATAATTGTAATAATTGTAGTAAACTTACAAAATCTAAAAACTGTAATAATTGTCATGACTTTATTTATCTAGATAGATGTAATAATAATGATATAGAAGAGATGGAAAAAAATAATAAAACTAGAAGTAATTTTTAAATAAGGAGATTAATAGATCATGCTTGTATATAAACAGTGGATATATTCTCCTAATAAAAAAGGAACAGCAAAAGCAATAGTTGGTATGGTTAAATATATATCAACTCGTGACGGTGTTGAATTTAATGAAGAAGAAAAACAACAACAAGAAGAAAAATATGTAGACTATATAGCAACAAGAAAAGGAGTTGATAAAGATTATACTGAACATGGATTATTTGGTAAATATGCAAATATGCCTAAACAAGGGAATATAAATAATCTCGGTTTAGCAAGTGATTATATATCAAAACTTGCTAAAGAAAAAACAACTATCTATAACGGTATAGTATCGCTTAAAGAAGAAGATGCTGTTTATTTAGGGTATCATAAAAGAGAAAAATGGGAAAAGCTTATCCAAGATAATATGTATAAAATATCAAGAGATATGAATATTCCTCCTCGAAACTTAGAATATTTTGCATCGGTACATATGGAAAAAGGTCATCCACATTTACATTTAATCTACTGGGATAAAGCTCAAAAAATAGGAAGAGATTTTATTAAACCTGAACTTTCCAATGGAATTAGAAAAAAATTAACATCATATGTTTATAAAAATGAACTCGATGAGATTATTAAAAGTAAAGATGAAAGCTATAGCTATATAACAGAAAAGGTTAAGTCAGATGAATTTGTTTTAAAAACAAGTTCTAATATACTTAAAAATATGAAACTTAAAGATATATATAGATTGACTAATGAAAAATCAACTAGACTTATTGATAAAAAATTAGGTAGTAAGTTTAATAATATTAATTCTGATCTAATTAAACTCTATAAAAATATCAAAAAAGAATATCCTAGAGGAGGACTAAAGTATGCATATATCCCTATAAATCTTAAAAAAGATTTAGACAGGATAACAAAAATGTTGATTGATTCTAATCAAGATATAAAAAATGAATATTCAAAATATTTACATAGAGTTAAAGCTCAATCAGAGATTTTTGGGGGAAAAGATAATATTAATGAATATGTTTTGAAAGCTGATGAGAAGATATATAAATATATTGGGAATCAGATTTTAAATAATATTAAAGATATTAAAACTTTAGAAAAGAAATATATTATATCTAAGGCTAGAATACAAAGAATTATGAACTCTATATTTAGTTTCATTGAATCTGAAAATAATAATATTAATCTTGAAAATAATATGAGCAACTCGGAGTTATCAGAAACAGCTAAAAAAGAAATGGCGATAAAACTGAAAGATAAAAGGAGGTAGAGTTTGAAAAACAAGGTGATTAAATCGGGAGTAATAGTTGTTTCAACGATTACCCTATCAGTTGTTTTAGCTTACTTGTTTACAACATTTTTTAATATAAGCATTAGTAAGATTTATTCTTTAAATATATTCAAACAATTAGTTGAAGAAAAAATACTCTTATCGGTATTTATATCTTCAGCTTTTTTTATTGCTGTTTTAATCTTTTCTCAGATAGGCATAAGAAATCATGGCTCGTATAAAAGTGGAATGATTAAGATAACTGATAAGATATCAATACCAGTTCCAGCGGGTCAGTTTCAACATGGAAGTTCTATCTTTGTAGATGATAAAGAAAAAGCATTAATCTTTAAAACGGAAGTTTTAAACTTAAATGATAGGAATATTTTAAAGCTTATCCAAGATGGAAAGAAAGATATAGAGATGATAGAAAGGGGAGAAGATGATGAGAATTGTATAGATATAATAGGAGATAATTTTTCTAATATTTGTGTTCCTGTTGATTTTAAAAAGTCTTTTTCTGAAGAAAAGATATCGGTGATATCAGGGGATCTTCATACTTGTTGTGTGGGGTCAACAAGGTCGGGAAAATCAAGGACACTTGTTATACAATCAATCTGCCTACAAGCACTTTCAGGAGTTTCAATGTTAACTTCTGACCCTAAAGGAGAGCTATATTTATACACATATCCCTTTTTGAAAAAGGTTGGTTATCAAGTAATTGTGATTGATTTTAAAAACCCTAAAAAGAGTGATAGTTATAATTTCTTGTATTTTGTTATTAAATATATAGATGAAGATATTGCAAAAGCAGTATCCTATGCTTGGGATTTAGCAGATAGCTTGGTTACTGATAATAAGACTGATCCCATTTGGAGCAATGGAGAAAAATCTGTTATAGTAACAGCGATTTTAATTGTTGTTTATGATAACTCTAAAACAGGACTTTCTCAAAAATATTATGATCTTACTAAAGAAGAAATTATGAAGATTTATCAAGAGCAAAAAATCTATCAGAATATGACAAATGTGTATAATGTAATATCCTGTCTAACTAAAAGAAGTTTTAAAAATGAAAAACAACCTTTAGTTAATGATTTAATAAACAGTTTGCCAAAAAACCATCCAGCAAGGCTTACTATAAGTCTTATAGAAAGCTCTCCCGATGAAACTAGAGGAAGCTTTATAGCATCAGCACTTTCAACACTAAGACTTTTTACCGACCCTAATATTTCAGCTTTATCTTCGGATACTAATGAGTATCTATTTGATAATGATAAAAAGAAAGCTATATTCATAATTCTTCCTGATGAGAAAAAAACATACTATCCTCTTGCAAGTCTAATTGTAAATCAATACTATCAATATCTTGTAAATATATCAGATGATAGAGGGGGTAGGCTTGTTAAGGATTTTAAATTTAATCTTGATGAGTTTGGTAACTTTTCTAAAATACCTGATTTTGATGTTAAATTAACAGTAGGGGCAGGACGGGGGATTCACTTTAATATATATCTTCAGTCGTTTTCTCAACTTAATACTATATATTCAAAAGAAGTAGCCGGTACAATAGTTGCTAACTGTCACTACTGGATATATTTAAAAACAAGTGACCAAACAACCTTAGAATTAATCTCGAAAAAGCTTGGAACGTATAGTATTATGTCTACTTCTGATAGTAATTCTACAAATACGAGTAGTAAAGATGGAGGGAGTGCTTCTTCTTCTAAAAACTTAATAAGCAGACCACTTTTAACCCCGTCAGAGATATCAAAGATAGAAAGACCATATATGCTTATAATAGGGCAAGGAAAAAACTTTATAACAAGTTCTCCTGATCTTTCAAGCTGGACATTTAATACTATCCTTGGATTAGGAGATGAAGATTTTAACACGAAAGTTAAGAATTATAGAAATGAGATTAGAGATATTCATACTATAGAAGATATTAAATTATGGGATTATCTAATCCATCTAATCCAGCTAGATGGTATTAAAGATAAAAAAATATATGAAGAAGAACAGGCTAAGTTAGATGAACTTGACGAGATTGATTTTGATAAAATATTCAATTAATTAGGAGAATGATAATGAAAAATATATTAACTAATTTAAAAAAGTTAGATGATAAAATAATAATAGTTTTAGGAGTAGTTTTATCTACTCTTTTTTTAATTCCTCAAAAAGTTTTTGCAAATCCTATTTTAAGTTCTAAAGTGATTCAAGGACTTTCCAAAATGCTTAACGATGCAAGTTTTGCATTATTATTTATAGCACCGATTGCTGGAGCTGTTATGATAGGTTTTTTTGCTCTTATGAAGATGGTTTCGTCGGATAATCATGATGGTGAGAAATATGTAAAAAGAATAAAGCAGGTAGCGATAGCAGTAGTTATTGTTTTTTCAGCATCAACATTAATAACTATTATATCAAGCTACTTTAAGTAGGTGGGTAGATGTTTGGTTTTTTAGAAAATCTATTTGCAGGAATTATAAGTTTTTTTATAGAACATTTTTTAGTTATTGTGAAAGATGGTCTTATACTTAATAGTCTACATAATATATTTTATTTTGAAAATTTCTTAGGAATAAATAATCAAGTTTTAAACAATATATATTTATTTTTTGCAGTAGTTTCAATCTCCCTTTTATCATTGAAACTTTTAAACAAGTATATATCAATATATATACTTGAAACTTCGGGAGATGCCACAAGCTCTCCTTTTGACTATTTAAAAGGATATATTAAAGGAATAATAGTGATACTTTCTTTTACAGTTATATATAAATGGTTTGGTGATATATCCCTTGATATAATTGAAAATATGATAGCCTATCTTGGAGATCTAACCCCGGATATTTATATATCAGGCTCCCTTTTAAGTTTAATATTCACCCTTATATATGTGATATTTGCTATCATATTATACATTCATATACTTATGAGTGGGGTTCGTTTGCTTGTGTTAAGACTGGGGATACCCTTTGCCACAACGGGGCTTATTGATAGTGATAATGGAACTTTTGATATTGTTATAAAGAAGTTTTTTCAAACTTCTTTAACGATACTTGTCCAACTAGGACTTCTTCAACTATCAATGTTTCCAATTATGAATATGACGGGTGTAACAACAGTGATTGGTGCTATAGCTGTTTTAGGATATTCAATATCGGTGTCAAATGATTTAAGAGATATACTTATTGGTTCAGCAAGTCAAAATGGTCTTGTAGGAAAAAGTATTTCTAGTATTAGAAGTGTGTTTAGGAGATAGTAGATGGAGACTATAAAAGGGTTAATTCAAGCTATGGGAATGATATCATCAGTTGGTTGTGGATTTGCAATAACAAGAACAGCTATACAAATGATCTTCACTAGTGAAGATACAACACCACAAAAAAAGAAGATTAAAAACATATTAATAGTTCTTGCTATCTCGATAGTAATTGCCTTTAGCAATTCAATAGAGATAGTTATACGTAGCTATTTTGGTTAAAAGGAGGTAAATAATGAATGAACTTTTTATGCCAAGTAAAACAATAGGTCTTAAAGAAACTATTGCTAAAGGGATTGGATTTAAAGAGGCTAAAAGGCTTTTTGTAGGGGTTTTAATCTTAATTCCTATAGCAGTTATTTTGATATTTATATTTAACGCAGATTATATATTGGTGTTAGGTGGAAGTATAGTAGTTGTTGGTTGTATATATTTGTGTGTGCAAAAGACAGCCCTAAATATATCACTCTATGACTTTATAGTTCAGATTATAAAGTTTGAAAAAAGCCAGAAAAGGTATCTTTATAAAAGATTAAATGATTGGAGTTTTATTAATGATAAAACCATTAAATAACATATTTAAGAAGAAAATAAAACAGGTTGAAAAGAAGAATGTATCAGATTTAATTAATATAGAAGATATAAAAGGGGAGGTGTTATCTACTAAAGATGGTTATATTTTTTCATATATTAAAGTGCAACCTATCTCAATAGACCTTATGACAGAATCAGAAAAAAAGCAGATAACAAACAAGTTAACTTCCGAAATATCTTGCTTAAGAATACCTTTTAAATTTTTATTTATCTCAAGAAAAGCAGATATAAAGATGTTGATATCCCATTATGAGGAGATAAAAGGAAATACAGTTAATACGATAAAGAGAGATAATCTAACTAAAACGATAAGGTATCTATCACATATATCAATGGGTGGCGGAGTGTTAGAAAGACAATCCTATGTTTGTCTTTGGCAGAAGAAATCTATGGAAAAAGAACTTACATCGATGGCGTATGATTTTAAAAATAGCTTGCAAAGATGTGGATATATCTCTCATATATGTGGTGAATATGATATACGAACACTATGTAATCTATTTTTAAATCCAATAACATATGATACTGAAGTTGGTGATTTGTATACAACTATCCCTGTTATATAGCATGAAAAAGACTATAGATTAAATTCTATAGTCTTTTTATTTAATAGTATTTATGATATAATCACAATCAAGGAACTACCAAACGGTGGACGGTTAGTCACTCCTTTTAAAAGGAGGTGATATTATGGATTACATAGTAATAGTTTTAGCTTTGCTACTTCTATTAATTATTGCCATAAAAAAATAACCGTCTCTGCCAAGACGATTATTTTAAATTAGTAACATTTTTTAAAGTATAGTTTAAGGGCTAACCGTTCATCGGTAGTTCCTTTATATTTATAGTATATACATACCCGTATGTATTTGTCAAGATATATGTTTAATAATATTAATTAAAAAGGAGCATTATATGACAGGTTCAGCATCGATAGGAAGTATTCTTATATTAGTTGGGATAGTATCTGTTATAACTATTTCGATTACAATGATAATTAAATATTTTAAAAATAAAAAATAATATTATTTTAAATAAAGCTATATGCCTTATTTTTTTTATGCACTAATTTAACAAGGAGGAAGATATGATAAATAATGCTTTACTAAATATGATATCTCCAAGTTGAATAGAATTTGAAAAGACAAAAATACAACTAGGTGATGTTGCGTTAAAAGGACTAGGAGTTATAAAATATCCTAACAGTATCAACTATGGTTGGCTTTCAGAAGTGTGTAATATTCCATCAACTATAACATCAATAACATATACGCCTTCTAATAATGAAGAGGAAATTTTAAAGGATATAGGGAAGCAAGTTTCTAATCATAAGATGATAGCAGAAGGGATAACAAGTTCAGACCCTTTGGAGATTACTCGTGCTAAAAAGCTTGTTAATGATGGAGAAGAAATAATATCAAAGATAGCTCTGTTGACCCAGCATTATACATATTTGATAAGGACGAAAATAACAAATGATAGCATATATAGGTGTTAAATGTAATTTATATATATATCTGAATATATAAAAGAAATATCTGATAAAACAATAGATTTTTATACAGATATTGAAGATACATCGGTGCTTTTTAATAATGATATTAAATTGATTTTATTTTTTTATTATGGTATAATTTATAATAAAAAAATTTCAATTTGATCTCAATCTTTGAAGATAAAAATAACATATAAAAACACATTGTATATAAGCTAAAATTATTAAAAAGATTTGTTCCAACAGATATTTTGTTAAGGAGTATGGTTAGTATGAATGAAATTAATTCAGATGACATTCAAGATACAGATAAGTGGATTATTATATTATTTCAAATATTAATGAACAGCTATACTCAGTATGCTGAATTTGAGGATGGTGTATTAAATAAAAACAGATTTATACCCTCTGAAAAATCAGTTTTATTTCTAGATAAAATTAATAAGTAGATGAACTCGGCTATTGAAGTATTACCACAAAGAGGATTATTATATCGTGCAAGAATAGTGGATAATTATCATATGAAAAATCAAATTCAAGAATTTTTGGAGAATATTACGGGTGTAAAGTTGGGAAAAGAATATATACAAAAATTACATTCAAATCCTTCTGAAATATATAATATTATACGCATTTTATTATTATATGGAAAAGGAAAACCAAAATTTGTATCAAATATTAATATATACAGTAAAAAAATTATAGATAGGGATTTTCAAGGGTATAAATCTGAGGATTGTTTAGCGCCACCTTCTAATAAAACGTCAGAAGGGCGTTTAAACCCTAAGAATATTAGTTATCTCTATACCGCTCAAGATAAGGATACTGCCATGTATGAAGTAAAGCCTGTGATTGGACAGAGTATAAGTATAGCTGAATTAAAAACCAAGAAAGATCTTATGCTTTTAGATTTGACAAAAGATGAGTACGTAGAATCTTTTAAACTAGAAGATGGAATAGAATTTTCATCACCAACAGTTATTCAAGCTATAGCGGAACAGTTTCAAAATCCGAATTATAATGATGAGTTGAAATATATACCTACTCAATATATTACTGAGTACGTGAAAGAACATTTAAAATTAGATGGTATTAAATTTAAAAGTTCTTTGCGTAAAGATGGTATTAATGTTGTTTTATTTGATACTAATTGTTGTGATGTAATTAACTCAAAAATACATATTGCGGATAATATAAATATTACATTTCGTAAATTGGATGATGATTTGAGAGAAATACTTTCTGAATATAATTAAGAACGGATATATTATATAACTTAACAAAAAGTAAAATATATAATAGAGTTTACTAAAATATTTAATTAGATGGCAGATATAAAGTTGATTGATGATGTAATATATATAAACATGGGTAAACCAATGGTTATATTGTTACATCCTAGTTATGAAGTTGTTCAGTAGCTTAAATATTTATTTGAAATATATAAGTCTATTAAAGGCAGTATAACCCAGCATTATACATATTTGATTATGAACAAGGAAATTATGAAAGACGAACCAATGAAAATAACCAATATAGAGGATATGGACTTAAGCTCAACAGCTCAGATGATATTAGACATAATAGAGGAACACAACAACAGAATGTTTCAGGATATATTAGTGATGGACATGCTAGAGAAGATATGCATAGATATGGGAGAATCGATAGACAACAAGATAGACGAAGCATATCAACGTCGAATAAGTCCATCGATGACAGAGGCAGAGAAGAAGTTCAAAGCAGAATAATAGATATAGTTATAGAGGCTTGCGAACCTTATTCTATACGCCTTCTGTGGTTCCAAGAAGATACAGAGGAAGAAGCTATGTATTTTTAGAAACAAGGGATTATATTACTTCTTTAACAGCTTTTTATACAGCTAAGAATATTATAGAGGCTATGTATAAAGGGGTTATGAATTTAGGTTTTGATGGAGGTAATATACTAGACATGAAAGTAGCTTAATTGATACAATGGAAAATTGAATGAATGCCTTTATTTCAAGGGTTTGTAATGAGTTGGAGTTTTGGGACTCTTTTTTGTTTTGGTCTTTTTGGATTGAAGGTGATTTAATTTTGGCTGATTGAATTAGGGGGTGTATTTTTTACCCCCCTTGCGTTTAAAATTGTCCCCAGACTATTTGATCTGGTAATTTAAATTTTAAATTGATATTTTCTACTTGAGAATAACCAATATTTAGATTATAATAACCAATATGTTGGTCGTTATTGAAAGGGGTAATTTATGGGATTACAATGTCAGTTGTCCACTTTAATGGGAAAGAATAGAATGACGATACAGGAAGTTCATGATAGGACCAAATTATCAAGGACTACAATTTCAAATTTATATAATGATAAGTCGACAAGAATTGACTACGATACAATTGAAAAACTCTGTTCACTTTTTAATTGTAAAATTACAGAACTTATGTGTATTGAGGAGGGTATAGGGGATTTTAATGATGGTAGATAATAGTATTAGCTTGGAATTGACAAAAAGTATTGAAATAACTAATATTCGAAAAAAATTGGATATTACAAGAAAAGAATTTTCTGATGCCTTAGCTTTTGATAAAGAACAAGAGAAGAAACTTAAATTTTGGGAAACTGAAAAAGAAGATGTTCCAGAAGAAATTTTCAAAAGAATTGTTAAATTTCCAACCGAGCCTCCATTGGAAGGTCCTTGTGAAGAAGAAGCAAGATTTACACAGATTGATTTATTTGCAGGGATAGGTGGTATTCGACAAGGATTTCAACGTCACGGTGGTAGAACAGTATTTTCGTCTGAGTGGGATAAATTTGCTCAAAAGACTTATAGGATTAACTATGGTGAAATGCCAGAAGGAGATATTACTAGAATCAATCCAACTGATATTGCTGCCCATGATATTTTGTTAGCTGGTTTTCCTTGTCAACCATTCTCAAATGCAGGACTAAAAAAAGGATTTGAAGATGTTCGTGGCACATTATTTTTTAATATTGCTTCTATCATCAAGGAAAAAAGACCAAAAGCTTTTATGCTTGAAAATGTTAAAAACCTTAGAACACATGATGGTGGGAATACTTTTAAAGTTATTATGTCAATACTAAAAGAACTAAATTATTATGTTCCAGAGCCTCAAATTCTTAACGCTTATCACTTTGGATCACCACAAAATAGGGAGCGTATTATTATTGTAGGATTCAATAAAGATTATTTACCGGATGACTACTCTGAATTTGAATATCCAATTGGAGAGATTGATGATTCCATAAGGGTCGGTACAATTCTTCAACAAGATGTTCAAGATAAATATACAATCTCAGATAAATTATGGACGGGACATTTAGGACGAAAGAAAAACCATAAGAAAAAGGGAAATGGATTTGGATTTTGCCTATTTGATAGCGAAAGTAAGTATACTAGTACTATTAGTGCAAGATATTATAAAGATGGAAGTGAGGCCTTAATTGCACAAGATAACAAGAATCCAAGAATGTTGACTCCTAGGGAGTGTGCTAGACTTCAGGGATTTCCAGAAGATTTCATAATTCCAGTATCAAATACACAAGCATACAAACAATTTGGAAATTCAGTATGTATAAATGTAATAGATGCAGTGGCTGATAAAATGATGAGATATCTTGAAAAATATGAGATGCTTAGGCAATAGAAATAAATAACTTAGTTGAGACTAAGTTATTTATTTCAGTATACTAACTCTTCTAAAGTGGTGATTTTTCTCGAAATCAAATCATCGACTATTTGATTTGAACTATTTAGTTTATAGCTACTAAATTCATCAATTAAAACGGTTAAAGAGTTTATGATTTTATAGCACTTCACTGGTACTTTGTTTCTAGTTATTAGCACAGAGTGTATATAGGGGTGAGTACTGGCTATTGTTTTTACTGTTATAGCTGATAATTAATCTAATAAATAGACTTGAGTTGATTTAGTATTATTTTCATCCACACAGGTTCTTTTCAATTTACAACTGTAACAAGATATAGGATTAATACCTCTTAATTTCCTATTTCCAGTCGTCCCATATCGCTGACACCAGAGGACATCAAAGAAAGCGTGCATATTTGTTTTATTTGATTGACTTACGAGCCAGATGACACGCTCTAATTTTCCCAAAGAAGAGAAGTTATTGAAGAATTCATTATTATCTGCTATTCCTAGTGGATATTCATAGAATGTCTTAATCCAAGTGTCTATGGGAATAACATCTTGATTTAGAAAGCCTTGCTGCAAGAAGCAAGCCATTACTTTTTCAGAATATCCTTTTAACTTGTTTCCGTTTTCGTAAAAATGTACAAAGAATTCCTTAGACCAATTAGCATAATTATTAGATAGATTCATTAAAGAACTTATATAGTAAGCTGCTATCCAAGTATGTCTATTAAATGCATCTACTAATGTTTCAGCGGCAATTTTATCGTTTTCGGATAGCTCGTTGTTGCTGTATATTGGGTTGGATACTAATGTAATAAAGTCATTTTTATTCTGTTTCCATGCTCTCTCTATAATATTGAAGGTTACATCATCTTTAACAATCTCTTTTGTAAAAAAACGTGAAAAAAGAACGTTTACTACATTCTTTAGATTCTGAAATTTTGGCTAGTCTGCCAAAATATTATCTTGTGTTTCTCGAATGTTGGGAATCATGTAAACTCTAAGTGATTCCATTTTTGAAGAAGATTTACTTTTCCCCCAAAAGTACTCATAAAATTATATAACATTCGCATCTCGCTTTGACATCCTGTTTTTGGTTGCCATGCATATACAAATCTCACTATTGAATAATACTTGTCATAATATTTACCATAGGGAATATACTCTCCATATGATTCTTGAATGTACTGCCAAACATCTGTAAATAATGTAATATATTCAACATTACCATTGAAACATTGAACAATATCGTCTAATGATATTTTATGTTTAAAACTATTCTTTAGGATAGCAGTGTTTTTAAAGATTTATTTATTTCATTTGATGCCGGAGTGTTTGCCAAAACTGTAAATATTGCATCACAATCAGATTCATTAATCGTATAGCTGATTGCTACAGGACATGCCACAACTTGAGTATCGTTAACAAATTCGTTAATATAGATAATTGGAAACTGTGGTAAATCTGGATAATATAGTTCAATCTTTGGAATCCAAGGGGGTAATACCTTGGATTTCTATTTCGTTTTCATATTGTAAATTAAACATTATCCACCTCTTTTATTCATAACTTTCTGTTATTAGGCTATTCCAGTAATCATTGTTTGCTCTCCATTGTGAATAAGGACGATTATTTCCTTCATACATTCCACTGTCAAAATAAACTGTACCGTTGGAAACGAATTTAATCCAGTTTTCAAATACTACTGGTTCTCCGAAGCATATTTTGTAGTAGGCTCCACTATGGCCAGTTTTACATGTAAACCATCCTAAGTCATCAAATTTATCTTCAAGTTTCTCTTTAAGAGTTTTTCCTTTTCCAGTTGGAGAGATTACTCCATACCATCTAGCTAGAATCAAACATTCTTGTCGAAGTTGGTAAGGAACTATAATTGTTTTATCAGGGCGCTTATCTTCGCTATAAGAATAGTAAGCAGTGATATCAAAATTGTCTTCAATTACTAGAATTTGTCCAAAATCATTGAAATGACCAATTTTTGGAACTGGACTCCCTGACCATGAAAATCGGCCTCCTTTTTCCTTGTTTGGTTTTCCAAATATACGACAAAAAGAATCTTGTTTTTCAGGTTTGGAGTTACCTGAAAAAAGAGAAATGCATGGTCCTACTTTAAAAATATACTCATTTGCAGACCAATCTCCAAATGTTGTCTTTCCAGAGGTGGTTTCATTTTTAAGTTCATATCCATATAAATCAGCTCCGTTATCAGCATTTGCCGACACACCAAATTGAGCTTCGAGCCAATGTCCTCTTCGGCCGTCGTGTCTGATATTTTTACCAGATACGTCTGGTGTTCTGCCTTTCACATTTTTATGAAATAAATCAATAATTTTTATTTTATTTGCTTCCATATTAAGTTCTCCTTAATTAAAATAGTTCAGAAAATATTGCAGTCATAACTGGTACAACAATGCTGTTTCCTGATTGTTTATAAAGACTAGTATTACTGACAAGTTTACTAGATTTATCGAAATTTGAGTCTGAAACTCCCATGAATCTCCAAGTTTCTCTCGGTGTAAGTCTTCGAGCTGGATATTTACCATCTTCACGTGCAGGACCAGATACAAGTTGTCTTCTTTTTTTGGATAAGAAGTCCTTTAGAAATGTGCCTTTCCAATAGTTTGAATCTAAGCAATATATATAATCTTGAGTAATCGGAACATCACTTACCTGATCACTCTTTAGAAAGAAAGTTTCTGGAACACTGTATTCAAGTAAGTCCTCCATAAAGATAGTTAAATCTTTTGATTTTGGAAAAATAAAATCTTTTTCTGGATTTAAGATACTTATACAAAAGACTCGTTCCCTATTTTGTGGAATGCCATAATCTCTAGCATTAAGCACATCCCAATAATTAGAATATCCTAAAGACTCAAGGTACGAGAGAAATTCCTCAAAGCTCGACTTATGATTTTTACCAACTAAGTTTTTTACATTCTCCATCATCATGTATCTGGGTTTTTTAGTCTCTATTATTTTACAACACTCCCATAATAGAGATGAACGTGTGCCCGATTCTGCTGTTAAGCCATTTTGATATCCTGCAACCGAGATATTTTGACAAGGGAATGAATAAGTAAAGAAGTCAAAGTCAGGTAATTGATCTGGCAAGATAGTTCTGATATCGCCAAAATTGTTACTTAACTTATTGGCAAGATACATGTACTTTAGTTTTTGTCCTCTAAGATTTTTTGCCTTATTTTCAAATGTTTTGTAATCTAAAGGTACGTTGATTTTTTTCAGATACTGACGCATTTCATCATCATTTAATTCTACTTTCAATTCTCTATTGTCTAATAAATCTTCATGTATTGCTGCGTAGGAAAGAAGAACATCGCCTTCGATTTCCGATATTCCAACCACTTCATGTGGTATGTTTGCTTCTATAAGTGCTAATCGCTGGCTTCCATAACCAGCAAAAGCTTCAAACACTTTTAACATGATTTACCTCTTACATATGTGTTCAGGAAAAATATTAATAAGATCGTTTTCTATTAGTTTTCCAAATTTTACAGTCTTTCTTTGGATAAATTTTAACAATTCGATATTATTTTCTAAAAGTAGATATGATTGAGGAGCAATAAATCCCTCTACATTTTCTCTTAGTTCTTCAAGAGTAACAGGTTCGATTTCTTGGTATGCCCCAATTTCCATTGCATATCTAGCGCCACTTTCCATCGTATGATTTATTCTAGAAAGAATTTCACTGGAATGTGAGTACTCATCTTTCCAGTTGTGGATAGAGTGCTTTTTTTTTGAAATAAACAATTCCACATACAGCTTTAACAGGTTTACTTACGTACATATACGCATGAGTATAATCTTTTGGAAAACTCTTCTGTATTCGATTATTTTTATTTGAGTAGCAATTTTGTCATGGATGCTAGGCCAAAAACTCATTAATGATGTCAAATTATTACCTCCTCTTTATCTAATACCCATCATCATGTTGTAGTGTTGTTTCTGCTCCATGAGTTCGAATATCTTTCTGAATATTTTTTGCATTGATTGACATCAATAGCATAATCAACGAAATGCTGCCCATCTACTATTTTATCTTTAGAAAGTGACAAGTATGAAAGCATGGATTGGACAGAGTGATAATCATCAAAGTTTTTTGTACCATCAGCGTTAATGTGGATGAACTTGTGTTTGTTGTCTTTGAGAATTTTATCCCTTACGGAATGTCCATCATAGCAGCAAAGCTGAATGAAATAATGGTCGAGTATCTGATGTATTACGTGAACCACCGCAATTGGTGATTCTAGTTCTTTTAATTCAGTCCATAATGCGTTATAGCTATTTTGGACGGGATTAATGTTTTCATACTTGGTGTCATCAAGTACTTTGGTCTCCTTAATGCAGCATTTGACAGACGATTTATTTTCAATCTTGTTGATAATGTAAAATGAAACGCTATCCCAATACTTGGTCATATTACTTGTGATTTCGTTATGGAAATATGTTTTATGGGTCAGGACAAAAATTTGCTTGATAAAGTTTTCTTTGCTGATGCTATTTTCTGGATGAAGGCTTGCATTATTCCTGCAAATCTCTATCATTCCACGAGTTAGGGAACTGACGATAAATAAAGACCACTATCCATACTTGATACCGGGTCATCGATAACGATTATCTTATCTTTTATATTTCCATCTTTGCTTTCACTTCCGAAAACCTGCTGATAGAAGTATAGGAATGCTATGAAGTTCTGTTCACCTTCGCTAAGATTTACAGCGATTTCTCCGTCCGCACGTACAACCTCATAAACATTTGGAACATCCTTCTTTGGTTGGATGCTAAAACCTTGGAATCCAGAATCACGAAGTAAGCTGTTGATACTATTTATTGCATTTGTAGTGTTAATACTTTGTTAATTTAAGACAGCTATTTCATTTGTTAATCTCAAGACTTCATTTTTAGCTGCTGTACCTGCATCTGTAATCGTCTTAATATCTGCATTTATTTGTTTTAAACTGTCGTTATAAGTCTTTACCTGCGATTGAAGATTGAAGTAAATAAGCTCCCAAATCATCTTGGTACACTCTTTCTTCTTTTGTGGACGAGCATTTGCTATGTCATTGTTTGACCTAATTTGATGGTTAAAGCCATCAATTAAATTGTTTATCTCAATTAGAATTTCAGAGGTATTCTCTAAATTGAAAATAACTGTTGGCTCTTTTAGTTTTTTATCAAAAATCTCTAAATTTTGTCTTACAAGGTCGGAGAAAATTCGAAACTTGTCATTATACTCTATGAGGTTAATTTTCTTGAACTCTGTTTTTGAATTGCCTTTAAGCAGATTATAAATAGAAGTTGATACATTTTTATAATTTTTTTTTGATGCTTTCAATGAGTCAATTTCATTCTGAAATTGCTGGTTAAAAATATTAGTGATTTCTTCTTCAAAGTTTGCAGGTAAAATTTGCTGACAATAGGGACACTTACCATCCGTATGTTGGAAGTTATCATGGCATTGTTTAACCCAGTCACCTGTTTGAAATTTCTTAACAAATTCTGCAAAAGTAGAACTGCTACTACTAACAATGGATTTAGAAAGTAGCTCTGGTTCAAGAAGAGTGTCAGTCTCAATACTTTGCATCTCGGGATATACAATAGCCTTATCATCAAAAGCGACATCGTAAAGAGAAGTAATGTCGGTAATACTGTGTTCAACTGCTGTAGTCTGTTCTAATAATTTTTTGGCGAAACCTGCAGACTTTAAGTATCCTGACAAAACTTTTCCAAAGTTATCTCTTAATTTACGTGCAGAATTAAAAGAGTCGGTTTTGAAGCCAGAAATTGTGGTATTCAATTCTTTCTGCTTTTTTTGATACTCAATGAGTTTGATCGCCCGTAAATCTTCTTGATTTTTCTTTTCGATCGTTTTTTCATTAATTTGTTTACGATCTTCAATATCTTCCTCGCCAATTGAAAATACTCCCGGTAGGTTTTCGTAATTAGAAAAATTTCTCTTAATAAAATCTTCACTATAGACAAGTATCGAATAATCATCTTTTGACTTGCCTGTTTCCCATTGAACCCCATTATCAGAGAATATCTCTCGTCCGACCGTAGATTTTACAACACCATTTTTTCCATAGAAGAAATTCACGAGCGTTGGCTTTATTGAAATATTTGTAAATATTGCTGCATTCAAATCAATATTAGGGATGACTGATTTGATTTTGTTGTTTATCATTCAATTTCCTCCTAATCCCGTGCGATTTTTCCTTCCCTCAACCATTCATCGACTTCAGAAATCTTGAATTTATATCTTTTTCCTGCACGATGAATTGGTAATTTGCCATCTTTTAGCCATAGCCGAATAGTGTCTTTGCTGACACTTAGGTATTCAGCAATATATTCAAGGTTGACCCATTTTTCTATATTTTTATTTTCTATTTCTTCTTTATCCATTTATTCCTCCAGTTGGCATGGTAAATACATATACTTCTACTTGTCGCAATTCTTCTACCGTCTACTTCAAAAAACCTATACCGAAAATCATATCAGCCACCGAGAGATGAAGAACAAGGTAAGTTGCCAATGTACTGGGTCGAAAATACGCATCCGCCTATTATTTCTCAAGAAACCTTTGATAAGGTTCAAGCTGAAATTGCAAGAAGAAAAGAACTCGGAGCAAGAGCAAACTCTTCTTTAAATGTTACAGCGTTTACCTCAATGATTGAATGTGGACTTTGTGGCAAGAAATATCGCAGATCTGGAAAAAGACAGTGAAAAGCGAAAAAACTATACCATGTTTGGACTTGTCAAACCAAAGACCAAGAAGGCATCAGTGCTTGTCATCCAAAAGACATCTCAGAAGTTAAGCTCAAAGAAATGTGTTCCAAAGCATTAGGTATAGAAGAATTCGATGATGAATTATTCTATAAAAAAGTAGAAAAAATCATATCTGATGGACAACAAGGCATTCAAATTATTTTCAAAGATGGAACGAAAACAAAGGAAACACGGTCATCAACAGCTAAAAAGGACTGGTGGACTCCTGAACGAAGAAAGTCATGGAGTGAGTAAAACAAACGGAAAGCGACAAGTGTTCATCGAACTAGAGGTTATGAGTTTACTGGTTTTATTAAGTGTGGGTATTGTGTCTCAAACTACCGATGCCAAATCACGATATTGAAATATGGTACAAGAGTCAAGAAATGGCACTGCTCAACAAAGGCTAATGATTGCGATAGCCCCAAAAGAAATTCTATCCGACATGACATCATGGAATCCTTAGTGGTAGAAGTGCTTAACATTGAAAATTTCTCAGAGGATAAAATGGATGAGAAACTAGAGAAAGTAGTTATTCGAAATGGTGTGGCAACTTTTACCTTCAAGGATGGCACAACTGATTCTAGAGCTTATTCAAGTCCTAAGCATGGTACAAAATGGAGTGAAGAATCCAAAGATAAAATGAGTAGGTCAATGAAAAAGAAATGGAGGGAGCGACTTGGCAAAGAAAGTAACAACGATTCCAGCATCAATAAGTAAATTTTCTCAAACCCCAATTAACCAAATGTCAAAACGCAAGGTGGCAGGATATGCTCGTGTTTCGACTGACAGTGAAGAACAAGCGACAAGCTACGAGGCACAGGTTGATTATTACTCAACCTTCATCCAAGGTCGAGAGGACTGGGAATTTGTTGAAGTTTATACGGATTATGGAATATCAACAACGACCACCAAGAAATTTGAAGGTTTTAACCGAATGGTGGCAGATGCATTAGCTGGAAAAATTGATTTGATTGTCACCAAGTCAGTCAGTCGATTTGCTAGAAATACCGTAGACAGTTTAACAACAGTTAGGCAACTCAAGGAAAAAGGGGTCGAGATTTTCTTCGAGAAAGAGAATATTTGGACTTTGGATTCCAAATGAGAACTGCTCATCACTATTATGAGTTCTTTATCTCAAGAAGAATCAAGGTCAATTTCCGAGAACTTCACATGGGGGCAAAGTGACAGTTCCATTTAGCCGATTTCTAGGTTATGACCATGGAGAAGATGGAAACCTTGTGATAAATCAAGAACAGGCCAAAATTGTCAAACAGATTTATGGTTTATTTCTAAAAGGCAAAGCACCTCGAATGATTGCCAAGATGCTAACAGAACAAGGTATTCCGACACTGGGTGGTAAAGAAAAATGGTCTGATAGAACCGTTCGTGGCATTTTGACTAATGAAAAATACAAAGGGGGTGCCTTACTCCAGAAGTCATTCACTGTGGATTTTCTGACCAAAGCTAAGAAAGACAATGAGGGTGAGATTCCTAAGTATTATGTTAAAGGAAATCATGAAGCTATCATTGAACCAGAAGTTGTTGATTTGGTACAGAACAAAATGGCACTAAGGACGAAAGGCAAAAACGGATTGAGTTCTGTTAGTATTTTCTCCAGTAAAATTAAGTGTGGAGATTGTGGTTCTTGGTATGGTTCAAAAACTTGGCACTCCAATAGCAAATATAAAAGAACCATTTGGCAATGTAACCACAAGTACCATGATGGGAATAAATGCGCCACTCCCCACTTCATCGAAGAAGATATCCAAGAGAAGTTCATTACTGCAGCCAATCAGATTATTGAAAACAAGGATGAAATTATTGAGAATTTTAATATCATCAAAGATACGATATTTTCTACAGAAAAACTCGAATCAGAAAAATTAGAACTTGAAACAGAAGTTAATCAAGTGGCAGGTCTGATTGAAGAATGCATCAGTGAAAACGCTCGAGTTGCCCTTGACCAGACAGATTATGAAAATCGCTATACTGCTTTTGTAGAGCGATATGACAGAGCAACAAAACGATTGGAAAAAGTTCAAGAGGAGATTCAACTTAAATAGGCTAAAAAGGAGCAGTTGCAGATGTATCTTAATCAGATATCCAAACAATGGATTTTGACAACATTTGATGAAGATGTTTGGATTGCAATGATGGATTACTTGGAAGTAGGAACAACCGGAACTGTTGAATTTTACTTCAAAGATGGAACAAGCATAAAATTTTAATAAATTATCTTAAAACAGTCGATTAATAGTGATTGCTTTACTTTGTACATTCAGTTAGAAGATACACCGTGTTATAATTAAGTAAATAAATTCAGTGTTAGGAGGTAAGTCTATGAATGATTTAAGAAAACTTGAATATTTGGAAAATTATATTGATTATTTAGAAAATAAATTTAAAGACAAAAATTTTGAAGGCATTGTGGACGATCGGTCAAAAGACAGGTTACAAAAATCTAAAGAAGAAGCTAAGAAACTTAGATGTACTTTGGGTGTATCTATCGTTCAAAATACTATAACAATTTTTGATGGGCTTTATGAATTGTTTGAGTTGTTTCCAGAGAATAGAAGACGTCCAGTCAATAAAATTATTCAAAAAGGGAATTATTTTAACGTTGTGTACAACCTTAATGAGCAGAAGATGATAATACAAAAAAAGATGAGATAGTATATTCTGCTATTCCTTATGATACTGGAAGAAATTATATACAAAGAGCTGCTATTTTAACTTTGCTTTATCCAGAATCAACAAAACAATATCTTGAAATGCACAAACCTAATCTAATTAGTTATATAAAACAGTCATTAAAACAGGTTGAAAAGCCTCTATCTAATACAGATGAATATTATAACGAGATTTTTAATCAACCAGTATTTATGATGCAAATCTTAGTCAGAATGCTTCAACATGATGAAACGGGACCTTTGTCAGCGAATCTTCCTAGAAAATTTCTATATTACGTTAATTTAAACACTGGAATTACTGGATATTTAATAGAGTACTTAAAATTTGTTATAGAAGCTACTAGAGAATTACCAATAGCGACTGATGGTGAGAGAGTTACTTTGATAGAAAATTTCAAAAACAATGAACTTACAAATTCAATATATGGACAAGTTTATCTTTCGAACTATTCAAATTTAAATTTGAACTTGCTACCAGATAAAACACAAATTGAAATTAGCAAAGAGCTAATGGCAGTAGATAATTATATGACATCTGTTTCAACCCCGATGTTACGTTCAGAGGTTGGTACAGCATTGCAAAAAGTGAGGAAAAATTATATTGCTCATAGTATTGATCCACGATTATTAGATCCAATGTTTGAGAATGTGCTGCCAACACATAATGATAATTTGATTAATGTTGTTTCGGATATTCATTCTGTTGATGGGTATTTACCATTTCAGAATGACAACTTCAATATTCTTGCGGGTGATATTTCTGATTCTGTGGTCAAAGACGAACGTATTAATGGGGTAATAGTAATTGAAAATCATGAACTCTCAGATATCGTTTCATTAAAAAATGATAATCGATTTCTTGAATTCCAAATTGAAGTTCAAGAGAAAATAAAAAGTATTAGTACCGGAGGCTACCTTCTCGAAACAGAAGTAACAAAACTTTTTAATTCTTATAAGAATTAAATCAATGAGTTTCTTTATGATAAGCAGTTGAGTGATTTTAGCGAATTTAGAGAATTGTTTTGGTTCAAACTATTATTTCTTTTTCCTGACGCATCTTGGACATACCTTCCAACAGGTAGCAGTCAATTCTATGAAGTGATAAAAAATAAGCTTTCTAAAAGATTTCCAAATATGACTATCCTTAACAATGATGTGCTTTGTTATTAAGGGATTAGATATATGGGCTTGACAGTACCTGTTGCTTTAGTAAAAAGAAAGCTCGAAGCAGAACAATTTATGAAGTCTCAACTTAAAAAAATGCTTAATGAAGATTTTAGTACACCTACAGTAATAGTTTCTCATGCACCGTTATTTAATGAATTAAGTATACTTTCTCCTAAAAGTAAATCTTACAAATCTGAAAATAGCTGTTTGGTGGATGGTTTGTATGAGATATTTAAAAAATATAATGTTATTGGGATAATGCATGGGCATCATCACATTCCTGCTTCGAAAGGAAGAGAAAAATACGTTGATTTTGCGGGTAGAAAAATTTTTGTAGTTTGTTCAATTTATTCTAAGATGAATACAGGAATAGACCTTCAAAAATTGATAAATAGTAGCATGACAACGAAGCAAGTAAAACAACCAAAATTAATGCAAAAATAGTTGATAACAGCTAAAAGCTTAGAGATTCAACTTTATGATTATGATACTCCTATTGATAAAATTCAAAACTTATACAAGGAGAAAAAGGGGAATAAAATCAAATTCACAGTTGAGAAAACAATCCAAGAAAAACGCCATCGAAAAAGATTTGATGAAATTAACGATGCCATTGATTATCTTAATGAATTAAATAAGTCTACTTCTTAGCAAAAAACTATATTATGTAAATTGCTTTAACCCAAGTGGTTAGGGCTTTTTTTATGCCCTAAAACTCAAAATGTCAGAGTTCAACCCAAAATATCAGAGTATAAGGCAATTTGCCATTGTATCAAAGACACGAACTTAATAGAATCTAGTATGGGTATAGGTAACTTTTTTGGAAGTATACCTAAAGAGCTATCGGTTAAAACAACGCTATACGGAGTTGAGATAGAGCCTGTTACAGGGCAAATAGCAAAAGCTTTATATCCATCTGTAAATATAGAAATAAAAGGTTATCAGGATAGTAATTATCCTGATAATCTTTTTGATTTATCTATATCCAATATTCCTTTTGGAGATTTTAAAATATCTGACAAAGGGTATAATAATTCATTATATATTCATGATTATTTTTTAGAAAAATACTTGATAAATTAAAACCAAACGGGCTACTTGCTTTTATCACTTCTACAGGAACACTTGATAAAAAAGATAGTCGTTATTTTTTATTATACTATAAATTTTATTTATTAATTTAATTACGTACATTTAAATTATATTTTTGTGAAGTTGTTATTTTTTTCTTGATTTTATTATTATTATTACCAAAATAATAATAGAAGCTGTTATAATAATTGGTAATAACTGTATTAAAAACACCATACGACTAACCTGTAAAACTTGTTATTAATTTATTACCTGATATAGTAGCGTTTAATCTAAAAGTTGATGATATTCCAATACTTCCTACTCCATAAAAGCAATTCAAGTATCCAGTTGATTTTTTAGAGGTGTAAGTTAATGAACTATCTTGAACAGCCCAACCTATATTAAAAAATGATAAACCATATGCGTCTGTTATTTTGGAATCATGAATATTAATATAATAATGTATATTGATTCCAACACCATAAAAATAAATTTTCCATGTTCTGTTACTTAAATCATTTGTCATATACGATTCTATAGTTGGCTCAATAAATTCTAATCCTACTATTCCTTCATAACCATTGGCTAATGTTATTTTTTGTTCTTGTGTAACATGTGAACTTAAATTAAAGGTAGTTGTTACTATATTTATGACATCATCATTAGTATTAGCTGAAGCGATAACATTTACGTTGAAAACTACAAAACAAACTACTGTTATGACTATAGATAATATTTTTTTTAATTTTAACATATTTTCTCCACATTATTTATTTTTATTTGTTTTAATATTTGTTATAGTATAAATGTTCAGTCTTATGAGTTGAATTTTATGGGCGTTTGTAGGCTAGTATACTACGATTAATTTCCGTAGTCAATTAATTTTGGAGAGAGATTAAACAAAATTAAAATAATGTATTTAACCTGATATTTCAGAGTTAAATAATGGATTCTTTAAATTTTATAATTAGAAATATAATTTAGAATAAGGATTATTAAACACTTAATGGATAAGGTCTTAATTATTATCATTCAAACAAATAGTGAAGTTGGTGGTACTCATTCAGGTTCAATTTATATTATTGAAGATACGCTTAATTTGAAATCTCCAACTGTTTATAAAACAATTATAAAGGAAGACAGAAAACCCAAAAAACAGTTAATTTTGAGGAAACTCAAATAGTACGAGAAAAACAAGAGATAATAAAAAATGAGTTTATTAATTATATAATAAATGATGAAGAAAAAAACAAAACTATAGAAAAGATATATAACGATACATTTAATGTTAATGTTGTAAGAAAATTTAACGGGGATAATGTATATATACCCAAGTTGTACCAAACCATTTAACGGAACAATGGGGAAAAGAATTTCTTACCCTTTTTCCTACTGCTAATATTTTAGTGGCAACAAAAAAAGATTTTGAGAGAAAAAATCGCCAGAAACTTATATCTAAAATTGCGACTGGAGATTATGATGCAGTTATTATATCCTTTTCACAGTTCGAAAAAATACCCGTATCTAGGACATTTTTGTATAATGAGTTAGATTTAGAGTTGGAAATTTTAAAAGAGGCTATTAGTAGTCTGCTTTTAGAAGATAATAATAAAGTTTCTGTAAAAAGACTTGAAACACAAAAAATGAAATTAGAAGAAGAGATAGAATCTTTGGAAAATGAGTTAAATGAACAAGACGACCTTATAGACTTTGAAGACCTTGGTATAGATTATTTATTTGTTGATGAAGCACATAATTATAAGAATTGCTATGTTTATACAAAGCTATCTAATGTTGCTAGAGTTGGAACTACGAGAGCTAAAAAATCTTTTGATATTCTCATGAAAACCAAATATATAACAGAGAAAAATAATGGTAAAGGGGGTTGTTTTTGCAACAGGAACACCGATTACAAATTCTATAACAGAACTGTATGTGATGCAAAGATATCTACAACCTGATGCTTTGAAGGATTTAGGTGTGTATCATTTTGATAGATGGGCGTCTACGTTTGGAGAAATAGAAGATAATCTTGAACTATCTACAGATGGTAATAGTTATCGAATGAAATCTAGGTTTTGTAAGTTTCATAATATGACTGAACTCACAAAACTTTTTCATCAAGTTGCAGATATAAAGATGATTGAAGATTTAGATATAGAAAGACCTATATTGAAAACTGGTAAACCGATAGTTATATCAGTAGAGGCTAGTTATGAAGTTATGATGTATATTAAACAGTTATCTAAAAGAGCAGAAGCTGTTAAAAGTGGTATAGATCCAGCTATTGATAATATGTTAAAAATAACAATGGAGGGAAAAGCAATAGCGATAGACCATAGGATACTTGACCCTTTAGCAGTCGTAGATAGAGATAGTAGTAAGGTCTATAAGCTTACTGAAAATGTATACTCAATATATAAAAGAGAAGAAAAGAACAGAGGTTTTCAAACTGTTTTCCTTGATTTTGGTATTGTTATGTATGATATCATTAAAAAAGATTTAGTTGATAAAGGGATGAAACCTGAAGAAATTGAATTTATACATAATTTTAAAACGGATAAAGCAAAAGATGAACTATTTAAGATGTGTAGAAGTGGAGAGGTAAGGGTTCTTATAGGTTCAACTTCAAAGATGAGTGCTGGGACTAATATTCAGGATAGAATGATAGCTTTACATCATCTAGACTGTCCTTGGCGACCATCTGATATAGCACAGAGAAACGGAAGAATACAAAGACAGGGGAATATGTATAAGGAAGTTGAGGTATATCAGTATGTAACAAAGTCTACATTTGATATCTATCTGTGGCAGATACAAGAACAAAAACAAACCTTTATAAGTCAGATAATAACAAATAAAATAGGTGTTAGAAGTTGTGAAGATATAGATGATACAATACTTAATTTTTCGGAAATAAAAGCTATAGCCTGCGGTAATCCACTTATTAAAGGGAAAATGCAACTTGAAATTGATGTTAAAAAACTTAATATTTTAAAGTCATCATATATAAAAGAGTTATCAATCTATAGAGATAAAATAAAATTTAACCCTAACTTAATAATCAAAACAAAAGATATTATCAATGATATTAAAGCTGATATTAAAGAGTTTGATACTAGTATTCTTAAAGATTTTAGTATTAATTTAAGAAATAAAGTATATCTTAAAAGAGTTACTTGTTTTGAAGTGCTTAAAGATTTATTTTTAAAAGTTCAAATAGGTGGTAAAGAAAAACTTGGAAACTATCACAACTTTAATCTAGAGTGTATTAGAATTGATTTTCATAATATCAAGCTAATTATGAAAGGTAATCATAGCTATAGTATACCTCTAGCAGAAAGTCCTGTTGGAAATATCACAAGAATAGAGAATATTAATTTAAAATTAGATAAAGATCTTTCTTATAAAATTTCATCTCTTAACAAATTAGAAAAAGACTTAATAGTAGCAAAAGAAATGGTATCTAAACCGTTTGAAAAGGAAGATATTTTAATTGATAAAATAAAAAAATTAAACAAGATAAATATAGAAATTAATAAAGTAGATATATCTAGAGAAGAATATGTATCAGAAGAAACTACTTCGAAAAATAGAGGAATATAATATAAATAAATAAAAAGAGTATAGAAATTTCTATACTCTTTTTTAATTTTCTGTAATCATGAAATGAAAAAATAAATACAACTAAAGAGGTGGTATAAATGTTAGAAATAATAATTAAAAATGTAAATATATCTTGCTTGAATCGTATAAATCAACTTGTCAAGAATAGTACCGATCTAATAAAACTAAAAGGAATCGAGTAATCAAATGCTACAGTTAAGAAAAGAATCGAGGGTTATAGACAACGTAATTTTGAGAAAAATACTAAATAAAAAAATCATACTATTGTCACTAATTTGTAAAATAATGTCGTGTATTGTTTATGATATAATTATCTCAATAAATAATATACGGAGGGTTTTATGGAGGATAGGAAAAATAATATAATTAAATATTCTATTGATGATAAGGATGAAAGTTTACATATAACAAAATATTTTGAAAATTGTAATATAAATTTTTTAATTGGATCTGGATTTTCTTGTGGGATAGCAAAGCCACTAGAAAAAGATTTGGAAGAAAATTTAGAAAAATATATTAATGAAAATCAAGATAAAAATCGAAATGAATTATTAGAAATTTTTTTTAAAAATAGTATTGAACCAGCAATAAAGTGTTTTGAAGAGAGTTTAGAAGAATCTATTAATGAAAATCAAAATGGTGTTATTAAAAAGCAAAGTGATTTTATAAAAACAATTAACGACCTTATATATAACAGAATGTCCTATACTATAGATAAACAAGTTAATATATTTACCACAAATTATGATATGTGTTTAGAATATGCATGCGAAAAAAACCATGTAGATTATATAGATGGTTTTTTAGGAAAATTAGAACCAGAATTTGATACACAGTTATTTGGACAAAGAATATATAACACATCTATGTTATCAAATAAAGAAACTGAAAAAACATTAATTAATATTATAAAATTACATGGTTCTTTATCATGGAAAACAAAAGTTAAAGACGATAAAATATACTATAGAAACATATTGTCTCAAGATGAAAAAAATTTTTTAACATCTGATTCACTTATAGATCAATATGAAGATAAAGAAAATATATTTAATATCGTTCTACCTTCAAAAAGAAAATTTAATCAAACATTATTATAAAATGAATATTACCAACTTTTAAGAATATATGCTCAAAAATTAGAAATACCTAATTCTATATTAATTGTATTTGGTTTCTCTTTTAAAGATGAGCATATTTTAAGTATAACTAAAAGAGCCCTTATAAATCCTAGCTTATTAGTATTCATTGTTTGCTATGAAGAAAATGACGTTATGTCTTATGAAGAACAATTTGATAATAAACTAATTAATATTACTTTTATAACATACAAAGATGAATTTACATTAGATAAATTCAACTCTTTTTTGGGAACGATTACAAAAACTGAATATAATAAGAAAAAAGGTGACATCTGATTTGAATAATAATATTTTAAGTGTTGGTAAAGTAATAAAAATTAAAAATAGTAAAATAACAATAGGTGTTTTTAACAATATGCATCATGATTATCTTTTATATGATGGTACTTTAATAAAAAATATATCTTCAGGAACTTTTATACAAATCATAAAAGGATATAAAAAGATAATTTGTAAAATACAAGAAGAAGATATTACAGAAAATTTAAATTATATAAAAGATGAACTACACTCTACTTCAGAAAAAATAAATAGAACAGCTATAGCTTCTGTTATAGGATTTATAGAAAACAATAAATTTTATAGAGGTTTATCTGAACTTCCCAGTATACATTCTTATGCATTACTAGTTGATGATGATTTGTTGTATAAAATTTATAATTATGATATTAGAGATACAAAAAGTGCATTAACTATTGGTTCCCACTTTTTTAATAAGGATATACAATCAAAAATTGATATACAAAATATTTTTTGTTCACATATAGGTGTTTTTGGGAACACAGGAAGTGGCAAGTCGAATACCTTAGCAAAAATTTTTAGAGATCTTATTAACCATTATAAAGATAGTGAAAATTTTAAAGCTAAAGCAAAAATTTTAATTATAGACTTTAATGAGGAATATGAAAACTCTTTTAAATTTGATGATATTAAATTGAAATACTATAAATTAGGATCTGATATAGATAAAATATCGTTTGATAAATCAATTATAGAAGATATTACATTTTGGAGCATTATTTTCGATGCAACAGAAAAAACACAAAAACCTTTTTTAGAAAGAGTTATTAAAAAATATAAAAATATAAATACTAAAGATTATAAGGATGAAATAAATAAATTGTTAAAAGCAATTTGTGATAACCCTAAAATGTTTAAACCCTCTGAGTTAATCAAATTACTGGAAACTTTTTTTAATTCAGATAAAAAGGTTAAAAATATTGAAAATATTAAAAATATTGAAAATATTAAAATTAATACTAATACAAATAAATTATATTATAATACTAATACTGATACTGATACAAAGAATTACATTAATAGCTATACTGAGCTTAAGAAGTATATTAATATAAATGATTTAAATTTTAAAGAGTCTAATTCTAATATATTAAATCAATTCAGCTTTTTATGTTTCGTTACAGCTCAAACAGAAGCTATATTATATGGAGAGTTTTTTGAAAAGAATATATCCCCTTTAATATCTCGCATATCTAAAAGAATAGACGATATGTGTAAGTATATACAAATAGAAGATAAAGTAATAGAAGATAATCAAATAGAAGTTTTCTCACTTAAAAATGTAGATTTAAACTTTAAAAAAATTCTTCCTATGCTTATATGTAAATCTAATTATGATAACATAAAAAAAACACATAAAAAGTCATCTGTAGAAAAAACGCTCCATATAATAATAGATGAAGCTCATAATATTCTTTCACATAATTCAACAAGAGAAAGTGAATCTTGGAAAGATTTTAGATTAGAAACATTTGAGGAAATAATTAAAGAGGGTAGAAAATTTGGAGTTTTCTTAACAATATCTAGTCAAAAACCTTCAGACATTTCAGAGACAATATTATCTCAACTACATAATTACTTTATACATAGACTAGTTAGCGACAAAGATTTAAAAATATTATCTAATACATTATCTTTTTTGGATAGTACTTCTATAGAACTGATTCCATCTTTTCCTCCGGGAACTTGTGTAGTAGCTGGCACAGGAGTAAATTTTCCTATTGTTGTTTCTGTAGATAAATTAGATGATAATTACCAGCCTAACAGTGAGAATGCTAATTTAAATAAACTGTGGCAAAATTAGTAAATTTGATAATATTAAGGAATTTTCATATTTCAAAATGTCAGGAGTAATCCTAAACAGTAAATTCATATAATTAACAGGAAAAGAGTTTAGTTCATATATAGACTATATACAAATGATACTCTAACTTTAAAAGATATAAAACTTTGTAAAGATAAAACAAAAACAAAGCAGGATAGATTAATTTCTATCCTGCTTTTTTTATGTCCTAAACCAAAATATTAAGGAGAATTACTATGAAAAATAACAACTATATAACAGGGAAGATGGAGTATAATTTTACATATAACATAATACCATCGGCTATATTTACAAACCCAATCTATAAAAAAATCTCAGCAGAAGCAAAGATATTATACAGTATTCTTCTTAATAGAACAAAACTATCAATTTCAAGTCACTTTATAGATAAACAGGGTAGGGTATATGTCTTTATGACTAGAGATGAAGCTAAAGATATTTTAAACTGTGGAAGAAATAAAGCGACCAAAACATTTAAAGAGTTATCTTCTGTAGGACTAATCGATGATCTACCTCAAAGCCATAACAAAGCTAATATCATCTATGTTAAACTTCCCAAAGATGCTAAAAAAGATGAAAATAAAGTAAACAAAAATATCAATGCTAAAAAAACCTATGCCCAAAAACAAAAGGATTTTCTTAAAAAGTTAAATGGAAATATAAAGGTTAAAAACAAACTTCTTGAAATGGTTAACGATAAAATCAAACAAACAAAAGATAAAATTAATGCTTATAAAACTCAAAAGAAAAAAGCAACTAAACATATATCTGATAATATAAAATATCAGATTGAATATGAATTTTTAATTGAAAATAGAAAAGCTTTTAACACTACAAAAGAATTTATAGATATTCTTGTACAATCTATTACCGAGATGAAATATTATGATACGACCAAAATGCACAACCATATCCACCATAAATCTGAACTTGTAGAGGTTATTGATAAGATAAATAGTTGCGATATAATAGAGTTTTTAGATTATATAAAAAGGGTAGGATTTGATAAGATAAATAACCTTAAAAGTTATCTTAAAACTACCATTTTTTCTTTTATGGAAAGTCAATTTATTTTATATAGTAAGGAGAATATTTAAATGAATATCTTATTACCAATACACCTATACCATGCAGAAAATATATTAAACTGCAGAAAGACCTTTGAATATAGAAAGGTATATCCTAAACAAAAAATAGATAAAATAATAATATATGTAACGGCTCCTGTTAAGCTAGTTCTTGGAGAAGTAACAGTTATAGATATTTTAGCAGATACTCCAGAAGTAATCTGGAATAAAACAAAAAAGTCTTCAGGAATTTCTGAAGACTTTTTTTATACCTATTTTAGAAAAAAAAACAAATACTAGCTAACATTCCTATAAATGGTATGTATGGGAAAAATGCGCGGGTACAATTTTCCATTCATTAATTTCGTATAGTCAAGATAATGAATATTAACTATTTAAAACTGATTTTAATTTTTCAAAAGCAGACTATTTATATCTAAGATATAAAATTAGACTTGAAAATGCTATATCTAGTAATTAAAATCCACATAATTATCTTAAAACTAATAATAATATACTTAATTGTATTGATGACTATTATTCTAATATATCACAATACCATAGAAAAAAACATTTTTAGATAATAATATATGTTATGGATTTATAGAAAAAATAAAAGCTATATTTAAATTAAAACTATAGCTTTTTCTACATACAAGGAGAATTATTATGCAATACCCATCCCTATGATTTTCCGAATAATTGGAAAATCATTTAAACGTATCGTATAATATTGTAGCCTATTTTCTGATGTAATTGGAGAACAATATTATATCAGAGATTATTTATATCATAAACTTCTATTTAAATCTATATCAAATATTCTAAATAATAATCTTGTTATTACACGACATATTTATACATTATACGCGTATATATTTTGTGTATAATGTATACATATTATTAAACAGGAGGATGAATTATAATGAAAAAGTTTTTTTCTTTAATGTTATCATTGGTTTTATTTTTAGGGTTTACATATCAAGCAAAAGGTACAGAATATAAATCAGAATCATCAGAATTATATGAAGTATCAAATAATCGTACTGTATTAAACGACTACAGTTTAGATTTTAGTGTAGTAGGAACATTTATAAAACCTTATTGGGGAGTTTTTAAATTTTTAGATATGGGTGATGGAACAGTTACTTTAAGACCGACTAGCGGTGGTCAAATAATTGACCCAGGAACAATAAAAAATGATGTTAAAATAACAACAGACTTTACATTTATATTTAGGGATGAAAATAATAATGTTTATCATCAACAAAAATTTTATAGAGATCATAAAGTAAAAGATATGGCATATAAAATTGCAGATATCAAAATGAGATATGGAAAAGATAGTGTTCAAGTAAGAGTTGAAGAAGGAGAGTATTTAAGCTTTAAAATTGGTGGTGCAGTTAAAAATAACTTAGATAATATTAATTTTTCAAACTTTCCTAAAGATTTAGCTGAACAATATTCTTTTATACCAAAACAAGATGGCTTATATTCTTATTATTTTGAGCAAAATAAAATAGAAGATGGAACATATACGATTAATTCATTATCTAATAAACGTCTATCTACAGCAACTGCTCTTGGTAATGTAAGTGTAGAAAATATAGATTCAAGTATTAATCAAAAATGGAATATTGAATATAATGATAATTTAAAAGCATATAAAATTAAACCAGCTGACTATCCAAGATCAACTCTATCATGGGACAGTAATAAAGGATCAAACGTTATTACGTATCCAGATAATGATTATAACGATCAATACTGGTATTTAAAAGATCAAGGTAATAATCAATATAGTGTAATTTCTGCTGCTAATGTTTATAAAAGATTAAATATTGATAGTGATGGATGTAATATAAGTATTGATCATAATAAAGGAAATGATAATCAAAAATTTGTATTTACAAAAGTATATTAAATATTTGCATTATTATTTTATTCTTATCTAAAATGAAGTTCTATAAAAAATTATAAACAAACCAAGAAAATATATTAAACTGCAGAAAGACCTTTGAATATAGAAAGGTATACCCTAAACGTATAATAGATAAAATAATTATCTATTATACAAATCCCGTTAAACTGGTGATTTGAGAGGTTAAAGTTTTAGAAATACTTCTAGATACTCCAGAAGCAATCTTGAATAAAACAAAAAAGTCTTCAGAAATTTCTGAAGACTTTTTTTATACCTATTTTAGAAATAAAGACAAAGCTATAGCTTATAGACTAGGGAAAGCTACTGGATATAAAACACCTAAAACTCTATCAGAAATTGGCATATCATATCCACCGCAGTCTATGATTTATATACCATAATACCCACGCTTATTTTTTAACCAGAAGGTAAATAGGTGAGTGGTTTGCCGGACCATTAGATGTTGCTAGTATAGAATGGAATACAAATTATGCCCATTATGTTTCGGCTAAATCTGATCTTCGAATAAGTACTGTAAGAGATGTTTCAAAAGCACGAAACGGTGTTGTTTTGTTCAATATTTAAGATAAAGATTTAAAAAAAGGAAGATCTACACATATTTATGTTCGTGTAAAACCTATTAGAGGTGGAACATTGCAATTTGGTATAAAATATATTCATTAGGATATATTTTATCAGACTGGAGTGATGATGAGTGTATCGAATTGATTAAGCGGATATACAAGTTTGTTCCAATTGGATCTGATGTAATAATTTTAGAAAAATTATTTGATGAAGGTTCTTGTAGTCCTTTTAATGCTGCAATGATGGATATCTGTATGATGGTTGAGACAGATAGTCGCCACAGGACATATGTAGAATATGTTAAAATATTAGAAATATCAGGGTTTGAAAGTTTATGGAGAAAAACATGGAATAATTGGGAGGAAGGTGAAATGAAATGTATGAGACAGATGGTTTACCAGTAACGATATATTTTTATCCACTATTGTCGAATATTAAGGCTCAGAATCATGAGATAGAAAGATATATGAATGAGTTATGTGTTTTACCGAAAAAAATGAATCTGTATTATATGTGCATATTCCATACTGCATAAGTCACTGCCTCTTTTGTCCCTTTAATACTAAAGTAATTTCTTTGGAAAGTAATATGCATCATTATATTGATGCATTAGTCCATGAGTCAGAAATGATTGCACCATTGGTTAAGGGAATAGAGTTTAAGTCGATTTATTATGGAGGAGGCTCGCCCTCAATTATAGATGGTGATACCTTTATAAACCTACACAAATCATTGAAAAGAATATTCGGTATATCAGATGATGCTGAGATTACAGTGGAAGGAGAGCTTAGAACACTACATTCAAAAAAACGATTGGAAGCATATAAAAGTGTTGGTGTCCAACGTCTGAGCTTTGGATTACAAACCTTTGACAATGACTTGAGAAAGCGTTTTAACATCCCATATGATGCAGATACAGCAATTAAAATGGTTAATTCTACTGCAGAATACGCATTTAAAGAGTTAAATGCGTATATGATGTACGGTTTACCAAATCATACAATTGAGCAATTAAAATATGATATCAACCAATTGCATAATGTTAATATTGGAAGTGTGGATTACTATCGATTACATCCATATTCACTGCCCAATTCGCTAAAGGGGGATTGGATTCAAAAAGCAAACGGTTTTAAACATATATTTGTGGAGAGTATCATTGATGGTCTTAGTAAACAGGGGTTTTATAATGTGTGTGATCAAGTTTATTCAAAGGTTGGCGTATCAGAGTATACACGTTTGCTGTGGGGAAAAAGTGATTATGTAGCAAGCTCCTATATGGTGGGAATTGGAGCATCTGCAAGAGGGTTTCTAAATGGACGTTCTTATATGAATGTTGCTACAGTAGAAGAATATGAAGAGCGACTTTCAAAAGGGCTATTCCCTATAGATCAGATTAGTGATGTTTGTACAGTTGAAGAACGACGTGGTGTATTTTCACCAAAATATTTTTGCATTCCCAATGATGTGATTTCAATTCTTGATTTGAGTTCAAAAGAGCACTTAGCAGAGTGGGAAAGGTATGAGTGGATAAAGAGAAGAGGAGATTTATATGAAATAACTCATGCTGGAAAGATCCACATTGATGAAATGATTATCAGGTTGATGCCAGAGAGACAATATACAATAGCAACTGGAATAGAGAAAAAATATTAGATATAGAGAATTTGCGAACAGGGAGGTTTTAGAATGGGAATTGTAGGAGTTATACATACTTATCCCAATATGGATATTATTCAATCACTACATGGACATTTAATACATCTTTTTGTACCGCCAAAAGCAACCTTAATTCTAGATAGCACAGAGAATGTGTTTATCCACGAGATGGAACTTGTAGAGAATGAACAATGTATAAATAAAATTTGCAAAGTGGTAGAGGAATATAAAATAGAAAAATTTCCTCCTCTTTATGAGGGGGGAATACTTCTATCAGCGGTTGTTTCAGCAAAGATGAGTTTAAAATTTTACTCAATATCAACAACTTTAGGAAGTAGGAATAAGTATTATCAAAAACAAGTGATGCAATCCTATAGTGTTTCTGTTCCGAACTCTGTTCCTGTATTCGAATTTACATCTTATGAATATCTAAAAACATGCTTGGGAGAGAAATTTGTTCTTAAGATAGTTGATTCGATGAACAGCCAAGCAGTGATGCTTATTCGAAACGAAGAAGAATATGTAGAAAAACTTGCGGAATTATTTAAGTATATAAAGAATCCTAAAATCTCATCAATGATGGATAGAAATAGATTTTGTTACGGAAATGATGATGTAAAAGTTATTGCACAAGAGTTCTTAGATGGAAAGGAAGTAAATTTAGATTTATTAGTATGTCGTGGAAATAAGTATGATTTAGGTGTTTTTGAAAAAAATATATGTATTGGTCCATTTTTTCCTGAGACGATGTCCTTTTACCCCGCACAAATGGAAGAGGAATTACTGGCTAAAATTATAGAATGCGCGGGGTATGCATGTGATGCATTAAGCATAGATAATGGAGTTGCTCATATAGAATTTAGAATAAAAGATGGAGTTCGGTATTTGTTAGATATGGGATTACGTCCAGGAGGAGCATATACAATACGGGCAGTAAATGAAATCTATGGATTGGATTATGTTCGCTTAATAGTAGATATTTTTTTGAACATAACTATAGAGCAACCAAAAGTAATAAATGAAATTGGGATTGTTTATGGAGGTATCGTTTTCAGAGAAACTGGTTATATTGAGAGTGTTAATGGGATAAATAAATTAGAAGTCATCCCTCAAATAAAAGAGGTTTGCCAGCTGGTTGAAATAGGAGATTATGTAGTGGCTCCACCATATTCTGCACAGCCACATTTATGCTATTACTACTTGAGTGGTGATTCAATAAAGTCTTTGAAAGAGTGTCATTATAAAATTCAAGAATTAATAGAAGTTGAAGTTTCAGGGAGGTAGTAAAATGAAAAATGAGAAAAATATTAGTATACCAATTAAGATATGTACAACAAATGATCTTAAGGAATTTCAGGAGAGTCCAATAAAGTTTGTTTCCAATCTTCATGATGAATTTAAAGATATTGTAGAAGTGAAAATGGGAGAGCAAAGCTATATATTTCCATTTAATGCACACTATGTGAAGCGAGTAATTGAGGAAAAAGAAGTGGGAAGGAGTAGCTTCTCTCGAATATTTACTCCAATTGCAGGAGGTAGCTTAATACTGAATGATGGAGAGAAGTGGGAAAAACAAAGAAAAATGGTTGCTCCATTCTTTTTTTTACCCAAAATTGATGTGGATAAAATTGAGAAAATTGCGGTCAGTGTTCTTGAAAAATGGGAAGATGCCATCAATTGAAGTGCATGGGAGAAAAGATTTCGATTATGGAAAGAAATATTCTTATAGCTGCGATGTTATCTAAGTATGAAATTAGAGTATATAAGGACAAAGAAGTTGAAGACGATAATTCTCTGGTATTAAGACCAAGGAATATGATGTTGACTATTTCCAAAGTAGGTAATCGAGATGAATAATATTGAAAGTGAAGTTTTTAATTCAAAAATTGGTGAGATGATATTAAAATATTTAAGTAGTACATATGAAATGGCGAGCCTACAAGAATTTTTTAAAGAAAATCGACAGATAGCAGAGACCGTATTAAATAATAATATTCCACAAAACCCGATGACAGTGGAGGAAATAACAAACAATGTCTTTCGGTTGATGGAATCCGGTGGTTGCAATGTTTTATCACCAGATTATTATGGATATGTAACACCTCGCCCGCTACCTATATCTATAATGGGGGATTGGCTTGCCATGATAGGTAATCAGACGTCAGGGGCATGGAGAGCCGGACCTGTTGCAACATTAGTTGAAAATACAGTTATAAAGTGGATAGCTCAATTTGTAAATTATAGATATTAAGATAGCCAATTTCCACCAGGAATTATTACAAGTGGTGGATCAATGTCAAATCTATCTGGCTTACAGTTGGGTAGGGAAAATGCCATAAAAGGCGGTATCTCTCTGGAGAGATTGAGATACTATGTATGTGTTAATGTGCACCTCTCAGTTTATCGTTCACTACAAGTGTTAGGTGCAACACCGGATAATATTAGAAATATTCCTGTAGATTCAGAACAACGAATGGATGTAGTTGCACTGAAAAAACAAGTAGATGATGATATGAAGGCTGGATATACACTAGCAGTAGTTATAGCTACCTATGGGACAACCTCAATAGGGGCAATTGATGAATTGGCAGCTATAAATAAAATAGCCAAGAAGTACCGAATGTGGCTCCATATTGATGCAGCCGCAGGAGGAGCATTTTGTGCATTGTATACATGTATTAAAAAGCATGGAAATCTTAGCATGGGTGATAGCGTATCTATTGATCCAAGTAAATGGCTTTTCACATCATACGGAGTGGGATGTTTATTGGTGAGTGATAGCAAGCAATTATGTAACATTTATGCAGCAGACTCTGATTATTGGGAAATGCAGAAGGAAGTTGATAATTTTCAAATGAGTTTTACTTGTACACGTGCATGGAGAACATTAGGTTTATATATGTCTATGTGTCAGTTAGGGAAAAAGGGATATACCCAATTATTAAAGCAACTTTCGCATATAGCAAATATTTTACAAAGTGAACTTGAGAATATTGGTTGCGAAGTGCATCGAGGAAGTTTACTTCCTATTCTTGCATTTTCACTTCCGAAAGACTGTATAATCTGTGAAATGGAATTGATTGAAAAAGCATCCATTGAAAATGTGGCATATGTTACATCGTTGACAATTGATGGTTCTAAATATGTGAGGTTGCTATTAGCAATTATCAAACAAAAATCAGCAATGTGTTAAAATTCGTAGTATTTGTAAAGAAAATAATAGAAAGGAATTAAAATTATTATGAAGGAAATGGAACCAGAAGTTATCATAAAATATTGTCATGAGAGTATGGAAGGAACCGTCCGTGTAAATGCATGTGGAGAAGAAGGTGTTTTTTATAGTCCAGCGGATATACTGAAGCGCGGTGTGTGTATATTATGACTATAAAGCAAAAAGATGGTGAAAATGATAAGGGTTCACATTTGGATAGGTCTGGAATTTACAGAGTAAATACGGGTATAAGTAAGAATAAATTCAAAGAACTTTTTGGTTTTATTCCAGAGCGTCCTGAAGCAGGAAGAGTTGTAGATATGCCATATGACTTTACAGAAATTAATAAGATTATGCCACATCCTGTATATGCATGGATGGGATGGGTATGCGTGCTAAATCCTATAGAAGAAACATTTAGAGAGTTTATATTATTGATACAAGAAGCATATGAACTTGGAATTAAGAAGTATAAAAACAGGGTTAAATCATTGAAATAAATGATGAAGGAGAGGAAAGGTTAATATTCTAAATAGAGGTTTTTTCCTTGCTTTGTGCCAACCACTGAAGTGTTACCGCCTAAGACCCCCCTGCAAAGATTTTGTTTCGTAAATAAAATATCAAAAGGTATTGAGCGATATGTCCTATTACTTCTAAAAACAGTGTTTCTGTATAATATGTTGGACAGTTTAGTAATCTGTTACAGCACCTATCAGTAAAATATAATGCAAAGTTTTATCTGGCTATTTTTCTTTTATCAAGTTTAATATTTTGTTTTTCTGCTTTCTTCCTGTGGTATCATTGTCAATGGCAATGAATATATTTTTTATATTAGAATAGTTGTCCACGGTATATTATAATGCCTTAAAGTTACTGGCTCATGACAATGAAAGGTAGCTATTATCATTAAAATTTCTCTCCTCTAGATGGAGAAAAATCATAATGGAAAAGCTGTTAATTACAGATTCTGTTACATACAAATTCGGTGATTTATTATTGATAAAAAAACCTACCAATTTATCACTTCCAAGAAGATACCCTATAAAGGAACAACCAGTTAATGTACTACGTTTTGTAGCATTAACTGGTTGTTTTTCTTTCTTTCTTATATCCAACAAAAAACACATTGTTTTCATAATCTTGATAGATATATTACCTTTTTTATAGTGTTATAGAATTTAGAAGTAACAGTAGCTCTAGTAGTAACGGTGGTTATTTGAGGATCAGGTTGTATAAATTCATCTGTTAAATTAATGTCTTAAATAGTATAACTTCCAACAGGAAGACTACCAACAATAGCTTTACCAGACGTATCAGTAACAACAATTTTATCTATCCCATTTTCAGATAAAGTAAAAGAAAAACCATCCACCTTACCAGTGTCAGAAGTTTTCTCAACATCAATATTTCCAATGATTAAACTTGAAGATGATAAGTCATAATCAAGAGATTTTGTAGGAAATTTTCTATATGTAGAAAATTTCTGATAGTGAATCAATTTACAATTTTTAAGGTGATTATATATTTTATGATATTAAATTTTTATACACGATAAACTCTAATAAGTATTAAGATAGATGGTTGTATAATTAAAAATAAAAGATATAAATTTTTAATAAAATGATTGCATATATTGAAAATTTTTATATAATTAAAGTAATGAATTGTCAAATAAATATATTGAATTATTAGTTAATGAGATGTTTAATTAATCGGAAATAGATTATTTTGATACTGTTGTAATTACAGATATTTTCTCTTACATATTCAAAAAATCAATTCATAAACAATTATATTTAAGTTTAATATATATATAAATAAATTAATGTATAAGGAGTACGTAGTAGTGATATTTTCAAAAGAATTTTTATGGGGTGGTGCACTAGCCGCTAACCAATGCGAAGGTGCTTATAATAAAGGTGGAAAAGGAATTACAAATATAGACCTTTGTCCAGATGGAAAAAATAGAATGAATATATTGAAAGGTAATATAAAATCTTTATTTATTCAACAAGACGAATCTTATCCATCTCATGAAGCAATTGACTTTTATAATCGTTATAAAGAAGATATGGCGCTATTTGCCGAAATGGGATTTAAATGTCTGCGTATATCTATTGCTTGGGCAAGAATTTTCCCCAATGGTGATGATATAGTACCAAATGAAGAAGGCTTAAAATTTTATGAAGATCTATTTAGTGAAATGCATAAACATGGTATAGAACCAATAGTTACAGTATGCCACTTTGATATACCTGTCACACTGATTAAAAATTACGGTGGATGGAGAAGTAGAGAGCTTGTTAAATTCTATGAAATATATACAACAACAATTTTTAAACGTTATCATAATCAAGTTAAATATTGGATGACATTCAATGAAATTAATATGTTGTTACATCTCCCATTTGTTGGAGCAGGGCTTGTATTTAAAGATGGAGATAATCAAATGCAGATAAAATATCAAGCAGCTCATCATCAACTAATTGCCAGTGCTATAGCAACAAAAGTGGCCCATCGAATTATGCCAAAAGCAAAGATTGGATGTATGCTAGCAGCTGGAGTTATCTATCCTTATACATGTAATCCAGATGATTTTCAAAAATCAATTGAGGTAGAAAGAGAAGATTTTCTATTTATTGATGTACAATCAAGAGGAGAATATCCTGGATATGCAAAGCGTTTTTTCAAAGAAAATGATATCCATATTGAGATGGAGAAAGGTGATGAAGAATTATTAAAGAATAACACAGTTGATTATATTGCTTTTAGCTATTATTCAAGTCGATGTGTTAGCACAGATCCTGAAATTTTAAAAGAAATTACCAGTGTAAATATATTTGAGACAATTAAAAATCCTTATCTAAAGTCATCAGAATGGGGATGGCTAATTGATCCTAAGGGCTTAAGAATTACATGTAACGCATTACATGATCGATATCAAAAACCATTATTTATAGTAGAGAATGGTTTAGGTGCTATTGATAAAGTAGAAAAAGACGGAACAATTAATGATGATTATAGAATCGACTATTTAAGAGAGCATATTAAAGAGATGAAAGAATCTATAAAAGATGGTGTAGATTTAATAGGATATACATCTTGGGGATGTATCGATTTAGTCTCTGCTTCAACAGGAGAAATGGAAAAGCGTTATGGATTTATATATGTAGATAAAGATAATAATGGAAAAGGAACTTTAAAAAGAAGTAGAAAAAAAAGCTTCTACTGGTATAAGAAAGTTATTGATTCTAACGGTGAAGATTTATAATTAATTTTTTTAAGAATTAATTATGTTGAATATAAGAAAGGAATAGATGTTATGAAATATGAACAATTGGCTAAAGATATTATTAAACATATTGGTGGAAAAGAAAATATAAATAGCCTAACCCATTGTATAACAAGATTAAGATTTAAATTAAAAGATGAAGCCGTTGCAGATGATAATATTTTAAAAAAGATGGATGGAATTGTAACGGTAATTAAAAGTGGAGGACAATACCAAGTTGTCATAGGGAATCATGTAGCCAATGTATACGAAGAAGTATGTAAACTAAGTAATTCTGAAGAACTGGATACTGATTTAGTGGAAAAAAAACAAGGTAAATTATTTGATAGAGCAATTGATATTGTATCAGGAATATTTCAACCTATTTTGGGTATAATGATTGCTTGCGGTATGTTAAAAGGATTTAATGAACTTTTTATTGCATTAGGATTATATAACCATACCACGGGTATCTACATGGTGATAAATGCAGCTGGAGATTCGTTATTTACATTCCTTCCTTTATTTTTGGGTTATACAGCGGCAAAAAAGTTTGGATTAAAACCAATGGTAGGATTAGCTATTGGAGCCGCACTATGCTATCCAGCTATTCAAGCCAGTTCATTATCAGCTACATATGAACCCATAAGAATATTATTTGAAGGGACAATATTTGCTTCTCCAGTATATATTAATTTATTTGGAATACCATTAATTTCAATAGACTATACATCAACTGTTATACCAGTTATTTTGTCAGTATTTTTTGCTGCAAAATGCGAAAAAATATTTAATAAATTTATTCCAGATTTAGTAAAATTCTTTTTTGTACCGATGTTTACATTGCTAGTTGCACTGCCTGTAACATTCATTATTATCGGTCCTATTTCCACATTTGGGGCTACACTAATTTCTCAATTTGTATTTTCAGTAAGGGGTTTTAGTCCATTGTTATCGGGATTGATTGTTGGATTGACATGGCAAGTGCTTGTTGTTTTTGGAATACATTGGGGATTCCTTCCTATATATATAAATAATATTGTAACAATGGGTTATGATAACGTAATGATGCCTTTCTTTGCATCTACTTTTGCAACTTCAGGTGTTGTATTAGCTATTTTCTTTATAACAAAAGATAAAAAAATAAAAAGAATGTCCATACCCAATTTTATTTCAGGAATATTTGGAGTTACAGAGCCAGCCATTTACGGTATATTATTACCTTTAAAAAAACCGTTTTTTATTAGCTGTATTGCTAGTGGTATTGGCGGAGCATTTTATGGATTCTTTAATCTTAGAGAATTTATTGTAGGTGGGCTGGGTATATTCGAGTTTCCCGCAATGATGGATCCATCAGGCTCGATGGATAATTTGGTTATTGGTGTTATTGGGGCATGTATATCTATGGTAATTGGATTTATATTAACAATGATATTTTATAAAGACAAAAAAACAGATATAGAAAATAATATAAAAAAAGAAGTAAATTAAATAAAAAATAATAAGTCCAATACAGGGTAATATTATAGATTTATATAAAATAGCTGTAAAGTGTTCTCAAGTTGCAACCCAATTTGTACAAAATAGAATGTTAAAAAAATATATTATAAAGAATATCAAAGGATATACAGGTTAAATCACAATTTGAAATCTAATCAAATATAATAAAAAAACTTATTATAACATACATAATGATGAGGTTAAATATATTGTTTAATAAATTTAAAAAAGGATTTAAACGACGAAATCAATCAGTACCTCAAAATAATCAGAGTGATGATTCAACTGTAGATGCAACTTTAGATTTAGATGATGAAAATACTCTACAATCTTTAGGTGCAGTTGGTGGAAGTATACAGCCATCTCCTATATTAAATGTACAAAATAATATAGAAGAAATAGATATGCGTAGAAATAGATCTAGAGAATTAGCTAATAGAGAACTTCCTCCAATTCCTATACAAAATAATTATAGGAGTATCTTTAATAAAGAAGATACTCCTATAATATTATCTGATAATGAGGAAGAAATTGACCCTGTAAGAGAAGGTCAGCTTAGGGCTTTAATAGAAAAACATATTCCTTATGACTTTGAAAAAAAGGAATCTAAACTTAAAAAATATACGCTAAGTAATATGTTGTATAATCCAAATTATTATTTTGAAATACCAAGAAATGATAAAGATTTTCTGAATATTAAACTTTATTATCGTCTTTATAAGCCAGAAGAGGAAAAAAAGTTAAAAAAATTACCGTATAATGTAGATATATATGAGGATTTTGGGTATCTCTATATCGAACTTTTAGAAGCATTGTATCAAAAATATAATTTTTCAGATATGGAATTATTCAAATTTTTAAATGAATAGATAAACTTTAATTTAAAAAATAGATTAAAATCATATCAGCTTTTCTTAATGATATATATAAGACGTACACTATTATTTGTTGTCATAACATATCTATGGTTATAAATATTGATATAATATAGTTACAGAATCTATATTATACATAAAAAACATCAATGAATCTTAAAAAAATATAAAGTTTTATTTACTTCCTTAAAGATATTGCAGGTTCTGTATTAATGAGTTTATGACTTATAACGATGCTTATTAAAATAACAAAAATTCCTGTTAGAACAATTGATAAAATGATTTGAGGTATTGTAATTATTAATCCTATTTTAAAAATCGTACTAATTAAATAAATTCCTCCAACAAATATAGCATTAAAACCAGCTGCCGTTATTGATAAAAAAATATTTTCATTTATCATAATTTTTCTTATCGTGTTTTTGGTAAATCCTAATGCAGATAAAAGTCCAATTTCTCTGTATCTTGAATTCTGTAGCTTAACAAGTAAGATGATGCTAATAAATAAACCAATAATTAAAATCAAAAGAGATACAATGAAAAATAATTGACTGAGGTTTTTAAACGTATTTTGCAAAGCGTACACTTCTTTTGCTGATGTTTCAGCTTTTATATTCTTACTTTCAAGTGATTTATTTACCGAAATAATATCTTCAAAATCCTTGACATCATAGCTTATTGAATATGCTTTTTTTGGACTTAAATTTTTATAAAATTGATTTTCTATATCAGAGCTTACAAAAAAATCATCATATCCTTCATTAAATATACCACTTATTGTAAGTTCGTATTTTGCTTCTTCATATATTAGGGTTAGTTTTCTGCCAATAATGTTATTTATATCTTTTTCAAATTTTTTAGCAAGACTTGGACTAAGTGCGATTTGATTTTCTCCTAATTTGGGCATAATACCATACGACATATTTTTAGTAGCCTTTGGAGTTGGATATTTTTCTGCTATTGTTTCTATCTTTTCATCAAGTTTTAGTGTGATCTCCTTTATTATATATTGTTTATAAACATTTTCTATACTGTCGTCATCTTTTAGTAATGATATAATTTCATCATCGTTTTGATCTGTCTTTATATATCCATTATTAAATGCTGTATTTTTTTCTTTAAAATCAAAGATTGACTTATTTATAATATTACCAGAAGATAGGGATAGGATAAATAGGAATACTCCAATAGAAATTATCACTGATATAGAAATGTAACGAGTGATATTAACTTTAAAATTTTTTAGCCCATGAGGAAAAGTTGATACTTTATTAGTAGATTTTTTTTTCAGTTTCAGTTTAGTATAAGATTTTTCAATTTTTTCGCCTATAATCTTTCCTTGTTTAATATAAACTGTATGATCTGAAAAATCACAATTTTTTTTGTCATGTGTAATAACTAACACCAAATGGTCTTTTGAAATTTCTTTTAAAAGGTTCATTATTTCGGTAGAATTTTTTCGATCTAATGATCCAGTTGGTTCGTCCGCTAAAATTATGGAAGGATTATTTATTAGTGCTCTTGAAATAGCAACTCTTTGTTTTTCTCCGCCGGAAAGATTTTCAACCTTTTCATCTGCTTTTTCTATTATACCAAGTCGAGTAAGAAATTCATTTGCTCTTTCTCTATTTTGTAAATCACTATGATTATTTAATTCACAAGATAAAAGTATATTTTCAACTACTGTGTATCCAGTTATGAGATTATAATCTTGAAAAATAAATCCAATATTATCCCTTCGGTATGAAGATAAATTATTTGAATTCATCTGGCTTATAGAAGTGTCAAATACTGATACGTCACCAATATAATCAGTATCAAAACCTGCAATTATATTGAGTAGTGTGCTTTTTCCGCAACCTGATGCACCTAAAATACATACCATCCCACTAGTGGGGAAATTAAAATTTGTGTCTAAAAGTATGGTATTTTCACCATACTTTTTTGTTAGATTTTTTATTTCTATCATTATCTATCTCCTGATTTTAAATCTGTGGTTAGATTTATATTTGCAGATGTAATTACACTTGTAAGATATGCTATCACTGAAATTATACCAATCATTAAACTCCCTATAAATAACATTTTTATATTCAAAATATTAACTCCAAAAAGTCCTTTAGTAGCTAAGTTGATAATAGGAGAGGTTATAATCATAAAAATGATTGATATTACTGTAGAATAAACTGTTTCTGTTAAATTTAAAGTAAATAAATTAGATGATGTAAATCCACTTACTTTATAAATTGCATATTCTTTCTTTCTCATAAATCCTGTGATAAGGAAAATAGAGATAATCATAACAATAGATAAAAGTCCTATAATAATACTTGCAGATCCAGATTGCTGAGTTGTTTGATTATTTAGTCTAACCATATCTTCAACAAGCTCAAATCTACCGATTGGAACAATTCCTTTAGAATGCAATTCATCTTTGATGGAAATCATATCAGATGGTGTTTTTGCACGTATTAAAAAATTCATTTTATTTATATCTTGATCTGCTTGCTTTAGCATGCTATCCATTGCTGATTTACTGAATAAAAATGAATCATCTACTGTATACTCTATAATTTCGCCTGCATATTTATCTTTTTGGGTAGTGTCCATTACACCAACAATTTTTGCCTTTGAAGATATATTTTTTGAAACAGGATTTCCGTTGCTCCAATCCATGATAGAACCTTTAAAATCAATCTCTTTACCAATCATTTCATCTGGTGTAATTTTCAATTGTTTTGCATAACTTTCTGGAACAACTACTTCATTTTCATCACCCATTGGCATTCTTCCGGAAATAAGCTTATTGATAGATGGCATGCTTCCAGAATTTTTTATTTTATACTCTTTTTCATCAATATTTGTTATTATATTATCAAATGCTTGTAAATAGGAAATAAAAGAAATTCTTTCATCATCTGCATATAAATCATATAATTCACTTATATCTTGTGTAATATCTCCACTTGGCTTGTTGTTTTCTTTTTGATCTGTACCAACTGCATCGGTAAAGCTGTTATATATTCCAATATCAGTAAGTGAATCACCATATGTATCTATAAGCTTATCAAATTCTCCTTGACTATTGCTATTTATTGCACCGCTTAGAGTGGTTAATAATAAGATGCTTGCAATCATAATAGAAAGTGTAGAAATTAAAAATCTTCCAAATTTATTTTTTATATTACATTTTGAAATCAAAAATGCATTTTTATATGAAAGTTTATTAATTTTTTTTATTTTTATTTCAGGATTTTTTACAAGATTTATTTCTGGTTTTGAAAGAATTTCGCCTTTGTCAATCTCGTAAACATTATCTTTTTCTGCAATCATAGAAGTATCGTGGGTTACAATAATTACTATTCTGCTTTTGGAAATTTTACGAAGAATGTCCATAGTTGTTTTTGATGTTTTTTCGTCTAAAGCACTGGTAGGTTCATCAGCAAAAATCACCTGCGGGTTTTTCATAAGCTCTCTTGCAATTGCAACACGTTGTTTCTGTCCACCTGATAGATATTTTACCTTTTGATTAGCTATATCAGAAATTTCAAGTTCTTTTAAAATTTTTTCGGAAAATTTTTTGTTTAAGTTTTCTTTAATATATTGTGGCAAAATGATATTTTCAATAACTGTCATATCTTCAAGCAGATTAAAATCTTGCCAGACAAAACCGAAAATATTATTGTAAAAATATCCTTTTTCATTCGTTGATAAAGATTTTATGTTTTTTCCACAATAAGAAATTTCCCCTTCAAAATCCTTTTCCATACCACTTATAATTTTTAAAAGTGTAGTTTTTCCACTTCCTGAAGCTCCTACTATAAAGTTTAAATTTTTTCCTATATTAAGAGAAACATTATTTAAAGCAAATTGTCCGTTATATTGTTTTGATACATTTTTAATTTCAAACATATTAATTCCTTCTTTCTTGATCTTATTGATTTATTCTTGATTAAACAATATTAAATCTTTGTTAGATTACCTAAAGTTAGCCCTAAAACTTCATCAGCATATTTTGATACATTTTTAGAATGTGTTACAACGATGACACATTTATTTTGATTATGTGCAAGGTTTTTTAATATTTCCATAATATTTTCTTCTGTATCAAAATCAAGGTTTCCCGTTGGTTCATCTGCAATTATAATATCGGGATTGTGTGATAATGCTCTTGCGATTCCAATACGCTGTTGCTCACCACCACTTAGTTTTAATATCTTTCTATCTGAAGTTTCCCTGTTAATTCCTACTATTTTCAGGAGATCAAGAGCATACTGTTTTTTATCTATCTCTTTACTTTCACTTATATTCATTGAAAGTATAATATTTTCAAGTGCGGTTGCATTGGTTAGTAGGTTATATCCTTGAAAAATAACACCAATCCCTTTTCCGCGATAATCATCACGGCTAATGTTTTTAAGATTTTTTTCATTCCAAAAAACCTCACCGCTTGTGGCTAAATCAAGCCCTGATATTATTGATAGCAGTGTTGTTTTACCCGAACCAGATTTACCCATAATTGTATATAATTTTCCTTGATTAAAATTAAAATTTATGTTTTTTAGTACTTTTGTATTTGCACCATCATATTGGTAAGAGATATTGCTTAATTTTAATATACTCATTTTATTAATTCCTATCTGATAATATTTTCATCGGTTCATATCTTAAAATATATAAAACCCCAACACTGCTTGAAATGATAGCAAGTAGAAGAGCAATTATTGACACATCAATAACAGTTTTGTATGACATTGAAAGATTTATTTTTTCCTGATTTACTTGAATACCACCAAAGCTACTATTTTGATCTTGTTGATTTTGAGTTATTATATCTGATATAGGTTGAGCAGTAATTGCACCAATAGAAAGTCCTATTACAAGGCAGACTGAGATAGTAATCAATGATTCATAAAGAATTCCACGAACAACTTTTCCTTTTTTCATTCCCATAGCACGAAGCACACCAATTTCATATTTACGTTCTCTAATTGATAGAATAGATAGCAAGATAAGAATAATAGATCCTATAATAAGTACTGAAATTAAAAAAATATTAGAAACCTTTGCAAGGCTTTCAGCAGGTTTAACTATCTTATTATAGCTTAGCTCATCTGTAGACATCATATAGTTTTTATGAAGACCTTTTTCATGAGCCTCTTTATTAAATTGTTTAAGCATATCTGGATTTTTTAGATAATAAGTTGTACTTACTGTGTATAAATTTTTTTTAGCAACATTTTCTTGATATTTTTTCATTGTTTCATAAGTGGTTATAATATCATTACGAGGATTAGTGGTTGCAGAAATATATCCATATTTATTTTCAGTTGAATCAAAATAAATTCCAGCAATAGTTAATTTAAGTGGAGGGAATTCTGAGCTTTTTGTAGTGTCACTTATATTAATTTTATCTCCAAGTTTTAGATTATTTAGTTTTGCAAAATCTTCACTAACAACGCATTCGTCATTGTTTGTAAACATTTTTCCACTTGTGATTTTTCTCTTGCCTTCCTTGAAGTCTTTTAAAAGGTCGGGGGTATTGTATCCATATACTGTTAAATTCGGCTCATAATATCCTTCCATTCCTGATGGAGCAGTTCCAATATTACTATTACTTTCAGTTTTTCCTTGGTCAAGCCCTTTTAAATCTTTTGCATATGAAGGAAAAATCACGCTAATCATGGTTTCTTTAAGATATTCAGAATTAGCCAGTTTGATTTTAATATCATCTGAAATTTCTGGGATATCTGCCCATCCTCCATTTTTCTCATCTTCTTTTATTTTTGTTTCATCATATCTTAAATAGATTTCCGAACCAAATTGCTCTTTATACGATTTAATTACATTGTCCGTAGTATTCCTAATTATCATTGAAATTGCAGTAAATGTGAGCATGGATAAAATAATAATAGCAACTATAATATTTCGCCCCTTATTACGGAACAGATTTTTTATAGAATTTTTCAAAATATACATTATTGAGCTCCTCCTAAACTTTATATCATCATTCTACTATAAACGATGTTAAATCTATGTTAAGTCTAAAAGAAGATTATGTTAATAACAATTTAACATATAAGTGATATAATATATTTTATGTAAATAGTTTAATAGTTATGGGTATGGAAGAGGTTAAATATTTATGAAAATATTGGTTGTAGAGGATGAAATTGACCTGCAAGAATCTATTGCAGATGGGCTTAAAATAGATGGATATGCGGTAGATATATGTGATAATGGTGAAGATGCATATGAACTTTTATTTGTAGAGAATTATGATTTAGTTATATTAGATTTAAATTTGCCTAAAATGGATGGACTTGAGGTTCTATCAAAAATAAGAAATGAAAAGCCTGAGCTTAAAATTATTATTCTTAGTGCAAGAAGTAGTGTAGATGATAAGGTGAAAGGACTTGATATTGGTGCTAATGATTATTTATCAAAGCCTTTTGATTTTGCGGAGCTTGAAGCAAGAATCCGGAGCTTATTACGTCGAAAATTTACGCAAGAGAGTGGTATATTAATCTATGATAAAATGAAAGTGAATTTATTGAAAAGGATTGTAACGATTGGTGAAGACGAGATTGTGTTGACAAAAAAAGAATTTTCATTGCTTGAATATTTTTTGTTAAACAAGGACAGGGTTGTGAGTTCAGAAGAATTGATTGAACATATTTGGGATAGCAATGTAGATATATTTAGTGGAGCTATTCGTGTGCATATTTCTTGTTTAAGAAAAAAGATTAAAACAATTTTAGGATATGATCCAATCGAAACAAAAATTGGAGAAGGATATATTTTAGTATAGAAGGTTGGGATAAATGATGTTTAAAAAAATATCGATAAAGTGGCGACTTACTATTTTATCCGCATTTCTTTTGACTATCTGCTGTTTGGGGTTGACAATTGTACTTAATTTTTCTACTTTTAATTTGGTTGATAGAATTGATGCCACGATTGTCACGATTCCTTCTATAGATAGTACTAAACCACAAAATAATGAAATGAATCAAGAAGTTATATCACTAATACCATCTATGGATACAGATCAAGCTAAAATAGGGTATAGTCTTCAAAGTATTATTTATATGTTGATTGTAATATTTGGAGGAAGTGGTTTAACCTTTTATATTTCGGGAAAGGTATTAAACCCATTAGATATTTTAAATGGTCAGGTTAAAAATATAAATGTGAATAATCTATCAGAAACATTAGTTGTGCCATCTACTAAAGATGAAATTGCGGAGCTAACACAGTCTTTTAACGAGATGACAGATAAGCTTGATAACGCTTTTGCGATGCAGAAAAGATTTTCGGCAAGTGCAGCACACGAATTACGTACACCTCTTGCTGTATTACAAACTAAGGTAGACGTTTTTAAAAAGAAAAACATTCATACAAATGATGAATATGAATTGTTAATTGATGTATTTGAAAAACAAATACATAGGTTAAGAAGTCTTGTAGTTAATCTTTTAGATATGACCAATATGGATTATGATATGGAAAAAAGCATGATTTCCTTGCAGGATATTTTTGAAGATATTATCTCTGAACTTTCTATAATTGCAAAGGATAAAAATATACTATTATCACTTAACTGTGATAATAGTACTATAATGGGTAATGTTGATTTACTCTATCGTGCTTTTTATAACTTAATTGAAAATGCTATTAAATATAATATAGATGATGGTACTGTTCAAATTGATGTAAGAAAAATATCAAAAGGTCAAGTAGAAATACTTATAAAGGATAGCGGTATTGGCATTCCAGATGATATGAAAAAACATATTTTTGAGCCGTTTTATCGTGTAGATAAATCTCGTTCAAGATCAATGGGAGGTGTGGGATTGGGGCTTACAATTGTAGATAGTATTGTAAAAAAACATAGGGGAACAATCAGCATTTTAGATAATCAAAAAGATATAACATGTTTTCGGATTATTATATAATAGATAATGGAGATGATGTAGTATATTTAAAAAATTTCTTAAAAATAGTGATAATAAAAACAAATCCTCTCTATCTGGTAAAAAATCATCTACAAAAGAAGGTCTTTATAATGATGGTTTTGAAGATTTTGATGAATTAGAATCTTTGGGAGCTTCAGGAACTTCTACTACAAATTTAGTTGTTTTTTCTAGTACTAGTTCTGATGAAGAACTAGATAATCAACATCAAAATAGAGTTACTAAATTATCAAGTGTTTTTGATACAAAATCAGAATTAAAAGAATCAGAAATATATAAAATAAAGTTGAGTTCAGAATATAGACAATTAGATTCAGAACTTCAAGATATGATATTGAAGTTATATTCACCTATAACAGAATATAACAATGAAGAATTAAATATTATATTAGATAGATTGAAAGAAGAAAAATCAAAATTATCAAGAAGTATAGAATTATATGATTTGAAATATGATAATTTAACGTTAGGTGACTTTAGCGCAACAAGTTTCGGTAGTGAATATTTATCAATATTATCTGAGAATAAAAAATATTTTGAAAATAAAGAAATGTTAGAATTCTATGATAAAATACTAGGTAAATATTATTAAAAATAAATTTAAAGTTTTATAATTTACATATAAAACTTAGGTAATTATATGTGTTATTTATTATCTATTAATTACAATTAAAAAAGATATATAGTAAAGGAGGAAATAATGTTTAAAAAGCATAAATCTAAGAAAAAACATCTTATAAATACTAATAGTACTAGACCGTCTGTTATACTTAAAACATCTACCCTAGAACCAATAAGTATTAAAAACAGGAAAATTTATATAAAAGAAAATAGTCAACTAAGTTTAGATAAGAGACGGAAAATAGCTTTTTTAAAATATCAAAAGAGTCAAGCCTATTTAGAGTCATCAATTATATTAAGTAAAAAAAGGTCTGATATAAGAGATGAGATAAGAGAAAAAGAAAGAATAGATAGAGCAAAAAGATTAAGGGATATTTCTGTAAGTAATCATAATTTAAATACTTTTTTAGAAAATCCCGAAGAGGTTAGGGGAATAAATCAACTAAGGGATAATCTAAGAAATAATGGTTTTCTACCAGAAGTTTTAAGAGAAGAAGAGATTGACCCAGAAACTTTAGATCAAATAACGAGTAATTATAATTCTGTTTTTCTTAATACATTAACCTATAATCATGTTACACAACAACCAGAAGTTCATAGACCTTTAGAAAATCCGATGCATATGGCAAGCGTGTTATTAACTAATACATCTATTATAAGCTCTGAAACAGGGCAGCCTATAATTATTCCTGATGAATTGGCAAAGAGTGAAGATTGAATAATAAATAAAAAAAGAGTAAAGATAAAATTTACTCTTTTTTTAAATTATTTTTAATAAATTAATGTTAGTAATAATTCAAATGTTTTTTGAAAATCACTAGTTCCTTTCTCTCTTTCTATGAAAGTAGAATCAAATGTTTTTAATTTATCATTATCTATTTTAAAATCTTTGGATTCTATAAATTTTTTAGGAATATCTAATACAAATTTTGTATTTAACTGTAAAGCCATAAGTGCTACCGCAAACTTTCCATCTTCATTTGTTATATCATATCTTTCTCCACATCTGAATCCGAATTTATGATAATACCTAGGATCTCCATATATTATAATGGCTAAAAATCCCATTTCTTTTGCTTTTTGAATAGAGTAATTTATTAATTTTTCACCAAATCCCTGAAATCTATATTTGGGTAGTATGCAGACTGGACCAAAAGTTATTGTTTCTATTATATTTTTATTTATATCTACTAATTTTGATTTTGTATATACGATATGTCCAATAATTTCTCCATCTAATTCTGCTATAAAATTAAGTTCTTTTATAAAGCATTTGCTCTTTCTAATATTATGTAGCATAAAATGTTCATCTGCTCCCGGTTGAAAATGATTCCAGAAAGACTCCCTTACAATTTCTTCTACCAACCTTTCTTCTTTTTTAGATTCATTTCTAATTATAAATTTCATAATAACTCCTATAGTATATTTTTATAACAATATTATATATTAAATTATAAAATATTAATAGTTTGTTTTATAAAATTCGACAAATCTTAGAAAGTTATTATGTAATTATATACTGTATATATTTTTAAATTAATTAGGGGTGTAATTATGTTTAAGAATTTATTTTCTCAAGGCGTTAAACAGGTTGTAAAGATAAATCATAATTCAGATTCATCTGTTATAAATTTATCAAAACAAATGCAGATACACAGAGATATTATGGGAGAATTAACAGGTGATAAACAAAGTATGCAAACCAATTTTGACGGAAATAAATCTCAAAGTTATAGAATGGATATGCGTAAATCTTTTTTAGAAACTTCAAAGCCTAAAGTAATCTCTCAAAGTATATTAAAGTCTACTAAATATCAAAATCCATATAATTCAATTAGTTCTATTAGTTGTATAAATAGCTCTATTTTAAAAACAGATGAAACAGTTTATGATCTTTTAAATACGAGTATTATTGATAAGACATGTCTTATCTGTAATTTGAATCAAGAAGAAGATAAAAATAAAAATGATCTCTTTTGTAGTCTTTTTGGAGAGCCGATTGAAGCAGAGGAGATTATTACTGATGAAAAAAAAGTATTAAATAAACAAAAAGAATCCTTTGTAAATAATGTAATGAATAATTTTGGATTCGATATCCAGACATGTGAGTATATGTATAAATTATATGATGGGATAAAAATAAAATATAAAGATGAACCTAATAAAATAGATTGGTTTTTTTTTAGGGCTATTAGTCAAATAGGAGGAAGTTACGGGAAATTTACTATATCAAATAAATTTGGGTATAAAATAGATGAAGATAATGTGTTCTTAAAAATGATGGAGATTGCAATAACGAATTTATATATTTAAGATATAAATTAAGATTACAACATTTTATGACTAGTACACTGTCTATTTATAGCTATGATTCTATGTTAAAGAGTACAAGCTCCAATCAATTATCTTATAAAAAAAGTATGGAAAAAGGATTAAATAAAAATAATATATGTTTAAAATGTTTTAAAGATATTTATGAAAAAATATATAGCAGTTTTAAAGATAAGGGAGATTTTGCACATATGATGTATACTTTATCTGCTAATTTAATTGATAAAGGCCATGGTGTTACCAATTATTGGGATCCCCCCCTTGCTGGGCATATGGGATGGAAAGATTCAGATGAGAGAAAAGATATAGTAGGATGGCTTGGAGATGCAATTCATGCTGGAGGGTTTTTTATATCCAAAAAATCATTTGATAGAATGACATCTATAAATAGTGGTATCGAGAATGTTATTAGAAATATAAATTTTGTATCATATTATGTATATTTAAAAATACAAAGATATAATACTAATATCGATCTTGTTGAAATAAAAGATGGATACATATATTTCCCAACTGGAGTGTCATTTGGAAATGATGATTATATATCTGATTTAGATGCAGACAATATTTCGCATATGTCTAAAAATAATTTAATAGACTCTATTAATAATTATTATAGCGACATATCTGATAATAAAAGAAAATCAGAATTTTAAAAAAATAATCCATATAAAAAAATAGAAAAAATTATCCTATTAAAATTATCAAAAAATAATATAGAAGAACTAAAAACAAAGGAATTTCAAACTACTTATAATTTTTTAAACAAATTGAATAGCTGATATATATTATTAAATAAGCTTAATTGTTAATATATTTTAATCTTTCTTATTTAAAAATCTATATAATTCCATCTCGGAAAATTCATATCTTTGTTGTAAATCTGATCCAAGAATCGTATATTCATATCCATAAAGACTATGTTTCTTTTTATTATATGGTAATTTTTGTAATCTTTTATTTTCCTCTATCATATAAGTGATATAATACTGTTTTAACAAAACAAATTCTCTTGTGTTTTTTATTTCAAAATAATAATTTGGTTCATATAAAATATCTGATAAACAAAATGTTTTATAATTTGTTGTAGAAATTTCGCCTTCTAAAGAGTTTTTAGCGATTAATTCTTTATATTGTTCTTCTTTTTCCGGATCTTGTTCTTTTGTATTTTCATCAAATAATATTTGATTATTTATGTTATCTGATGAAAATACACTTGTAAAATAATCTATAGAATTTGGTTGGTTAGGGCTAGATGGAATATCTGGAAGAGGTCTATTTATTAAATGTTCTGTGTAGAATTACGGGATACTACGTTTAATGGTTCTCCTCCAACAGCTCCAAGTGATTGTAATATTTCTTCTTCACTTTCACTATGGTTTGTATCATTTCTACTACTATCATTTTGAGTATTTTGATGATTACTTCTCTTAAATGATGCTTTAAATTTATTAAACATGTCTATTATCTCCTTATTTATATACTCACTAATAGAAAGTATATAGTATAATATTTGTTGAATATTACACTATATTGTCGTATAAATAATATGTATTTTGGTATAAATAATATGTATCTTTATTGAATTTATTTTGTAACTAATGTAATATATATATATATTAAAAAAAAATAATAATAAAGTAGGTTTAAAATGTTTAAAAAATTAAAGAAAAAACTTCGTAGAAATCGACAAAATGCGATTACAACATCATCCCCATCCTCATCATCTTCATCATCCTCATCCTCTTTAAATTTAGATGATGAAGAAATATTACAATCAATGGGGGCTGTTGGAGGATCAAATCCAATTGAAACAGCATCTCAAAATAAGGGTGTTGGTGATAAAAAGAAAAAGAAAAGAAATTTTTTTGCAAGTGTTTTTTCGTCTGCGAATTTTTTTGGAGAAGATCCAGATAAAAAATATAAGGATCTCTTACGAAAACATATTGTATGTGACGATTCAAAATATGATAAAAATGCAACCAAAGAAGAAGATGATGATAATTTTGATGAGAACTTTTTCAGTTTTCAACTTGACAAACTGGATACTCATATGAAGATGAAATTTGATATATTATGTATGTGTTATACTAGTTATATAGAAGCATCGGATAAAAGATCTGCTGGTATAGAATTAGCACCAGGTGAATATGAAGAAAAATTAGAATTATATACAAAACATATGACAAAAGTAAGAGCACTTGTAAACTGTTCAGAGCTTGAGATATTATTACATCTAAAAAAATCTCATGCTCCGCTTGATCCTGATGCTGAATTATTTAGGTATAGATAACAGTTAAATATATAAAAATAAATTTAAAATTATCTAACACTTAAACTTATGTTTTACTTCTTATTTATCTAAAATATTTTTTATTTAATATTATATTCTTAATTTTATTATTATTATATATTTTTAAAATATATAATAATAATTTATATTTTGGATATAATATTTTTTGAAAGGTGTGTTTTTATGAATGGAAATACAGAGTTGTTAAACTATATTTATCAAAATTCTCAAATGGGGATAGAAACTATAAATAAAATTTTGCCTATTATAAAAAGTGATTTATTAAAAAATCAGATGGAACTTCAACTTTATAAGTATAAAGATATTAATCAAAGGGCTAAAACTATTTTAAATAAATATGGATCTGATGAAAAGGGAATTGGATTTTTACAAAAAATAACAACTTATTTAATGATAGATTTTCAAACTATTATTGATAAAAGTTCTTCTCATATTGCTGAAATGTTTATCACAGGGAGTAATATGGGGATTATTCAATGTATAAAAAATCTAAATAGATACCCTGATGCTGACAAAGATGTTGTTTCTCTTATGATAGAACTTAAAGAAATGGAGGAGAATAGTTTAGAAAAATTAAAAAAAATATTATAATCTAATTTTAATTTGTTTTTATTATTAAAGAGATATCTGATGATTTTACAGAATGTGTTAAACATCCCATAGAAATAATATCTATTCCTATTGATGCTATTTCTAAAATATTTTTTTCTGTAATATTTCCTGATGCTTCTAATATACATTGTTTATTGTTTATTTTAACTGCATCTTTCATAGTTGGAATATCCATATTATCAAGCATTATTATATCAACATTTGATTCTAATGCTTGATTTAATTCTATTATATTAGTAACTTCTATTTCTATTTTTGTTGTATGTGAGATTTTCTTTCTTAGCACTTCTACAGCTTTTTTTATGCCTCCAGCAGAAATTATATGATTCTCTTTTATCATAGCCATATCACTTAGGTTAAATCTATGATTTTTTCCTCCACCTATCATAACGGCATATTTTTGAAAACTTCTTATACCTGGAATCGTTTTTCTAGTGTCGGCAATATGTGTGTTTGTTCCTTTAATTAAATTAACTATTTTATTTGTTTGTGTAGATATTCCTGATAGGTGTTGTAATATATTTAATGCTGTTCTTTCACAGGTTAAAATTGATCTTGTATTTCCTTCTATTTTACAAATTATTTCTTTATTATATATTGTTTGGCCATCTTTTTTTTCTAGTATTATGTTTATATCATTATTAAATCTTTTGAAAACTTTTTCGAAAATTTTTATTCCACATAATATAAAATCTTGCTTTGCTATTAATGTTGCTGAGGATTTTGAGTCTTCTGGTATTATTAAATCAGTAGCTATATCTATATAATTTATATCTTCTTCTAGGGATCTATCTATTAGTTTATTTATATGAATATCATTTATCATTATTATTAACCGCCTCTTCTAAGATTATTTTTGCAATAGATACGATGGATTTTGTTTCTATATATTCTTTTGTTGGAATAGGTGAATTTCTATTCATTTTTTTTAATATTATATTAGATATTTTCAAAGCTTCTATTGCTTTTTCGATATTTATATTTACAAACATTGATTCTTGTATTAAATTATTTATTTGTTTTTTTATTTCATTCATATTTATATCATAATTATTATTTATTTTTAATTTTTTAAGATCTTTTATAATATATGTGTCATATATAGTATTGTTTTCTAATTTTTTTGTGATATCTTCGGCTGCTCTTTTAGAAAAAACTATTGCTTCTAGCAGAGAATTACTAGCTAATCTATTTGTTCCATGAACACCTGTGTTAGAAACTTCTCCTACCGCATATAAATTTTCTATATTCGTTTCTGCCATTGTATCAACTTGGATTCCTCCCATTAGATAATGTTGACATGGAAATATAGGAATATCTTCTTTTGATATATCATATCCATTTTCTAATAATTTGTTATATATATATGGAAATCTTTTTTGTATATATAATTTTTCTTTATGTTTTATACTTAAAAATATTTCATCACTATTTTGTTTTTTAACTTCATCTAAGATTGCTTTAGAAACTATATCTCTTGGTGCAAGTTCTTCTAATGAGGTGTAATTTTTCATAAATGTTTGTTTGTTTTTATTTAATAAAATTGCACCTTCTCCTCGCAATGCTTCTGATAGAAGTAGGCACTGATTATTTTTAGTATCTTTTTTATTTATAAAAGCTGTTGGATGAAATTGTATTAGAGAAATATCTTTTATAATAGCTCCCATATTTTTTGCAAAAATTATACCATCACCGGTTGAAACAGAAGAATTTGTTGTATATTTAAAAACTTGTCCTATTCCTCCTGTAGAAATAACTAATATTTTAGAATATATTATATTTATTTTATCGTTTTTTATTATTTGTATTTCAAAATGATTTTTTATTTTTTCACAGTTTATAACAGTTGTGTTTTCTTTTAAATCTATATTTTTTTTTGATATTATATGTTTGAGTAATTTTGAAGTTATTTCTTTACCCGTATAATCTTTATAATGTAAAATTCTTGGTTTACTATGTCCTCCTTCCAGTGTTTTTAAAATATTTCCTTTGCTATCCTTATCAAAATCAACACCATATTTTATAAGGTTATCTATATTTTCTTCTGCATATTTTATTAAAATATTTAAACTTTTTATATTATTTTTATTGTTTCCTGCTTTTAAGCTATCTTCTACATGTGATTTTATATCTTGTTTGTTTTTTGAAGAAGCTGCAATTCCACCCTGTGCTAGATACGAATTACTTTTTATATATTCATCTTTTGTAATTAAGAGTATGCTATATTTATCAGAAATATTCGCTGATGTATAAAGTCCAGCTATACCTGTTCCAATAATTACAACATCATATTGATTTTTCATCTATATAGTAAAGCCTTTCTAGATTAATTTATTGATTCTATTTATTGTGTTATTTTATCTATTAGTATATCATATTAAATATGAAAAAAGAATAAATATAGCTTTGTTTTATGCTGTATTCTGAAAGGTAAATTATAATATATGTATGATAATATTAAAAAAAATCCTCTTTGTATATTAGTTTCTGTTGATATTGGGGATTATGACGTTGAATATTCTTTATTTGAACTGGAACAACTTGCTAAAACTTCATCTTTAGACGTTTTTTGCTATCTTTCACAAAAAAGAAAATCCTATGACAAATCAACTTTTATTGGAAAAGGAAAGCTTGAAGAAATATTGCCGGTTATAGAAGAAAATGAAATTGATTTAATTATATTTGATAATGAGCTTTCTGCAACGCAAATTAAAAATATAGAAAATTTTATAGGGATTCGTGTTATTGATAGAACCATGCTTATATTGGATATCTTTGCTTTAAACGCTAAATCTAAAGAAGGTATTATACAAATTAAGTTGGCTCAAAATAAATATAGACTTTCTAGACTTTCTGGAATTGGTGTTGATTTAGATAGGCAGGGTGGAGTTGGGGGACGAGGTCCTGGTGAAAAAAAATTAGAATTAGATAGAAGAAAAATTAAAGATGAAATAAATGGTTTAAAAAAAGAATTAGAAGAGTTATCTTTAAGAAGAGATATTTTTAGAAAAAAAAGAAAAGACAATAATATAATTACAGTGGTTATATTGGGATATACAAATTCTGGAAAGTCTACACTTATGAACTGCTTAACTAATGCAAATATTTTAGCTGAAGATAAGCTATTTGCGACACTTGATCCAACTTCTAGAATATATACTCTCACAAATGGTAGAGAAGTTATGTTTGTAGATACAGTGGGTTTTATTAGTAGACTTCCTCATAATCTTGTTGAATCTTTTAAATCAACTTTAGAAGAAGTTAAATATGCAGATGTGATTTTACATTTAATTGATTCCGCTGATCCAAATTTTCAAGAACAAATTGCGGTTACTGATCATATAATATCTCAGCTTGAATGTTCTAATATTCCTATTATAAAAGTTTATAATAAATCAGATATATGTTTAAGTGATATAGAGTTTATGAAAGAAGAAATATCTGTTAAAATTAGTGCAAAAAATTCTATTGGAATAGATGATTTGATAGATCAAATAGAAGTTGTTCTAAATAAAGATGATTTTAATTGTGTTTTATCTATACCTTATTCTGACATATCTGTTATTAATACTATTAGGAATTATGGGGTTGTTAATTCTGAAGTTTACCTAGATGATATTATAAAAGTTGATTGCATTATTACAAGTAGATTAGTTTATTTAGTCGATAAATATAATAATAATAAATAAAAATAAAAAAAGAGTTGACAGAGGGGGAATAAATATGCTATTATAACTAAGCGGTCAAGAGACGGCGGGCACAGAGGGG
>CANNSB010000006.1 GCA_947510165.1 uncultured Clostridia bacterium | reverse complement strand
CTGAAGGTACTTGCCCTCCTGGTCCTCCTGGATAATCCACTGGTGGTGGCGGTGGCGCTTGTCTTCCTGGTGGTGGCGGTGGTGGTGATGTAGGTCTTGATGGTGGTGGTGATGTAGGTCTTGATGGTGGTGGTGATACAGGTGGCGCTGAAGGTACTTGCCCTCCTGGTCCTCCTGGATAATCCACTGGTGGTGGTGGTGGCGCTCCTGGTCCTCCTGGATAATCCACTGGTGGTGGTGGTGGCGCTCCTGGTCCTCCTGGCGGTGGAATATTTGGTTGTTGTGGCGGTGCTTGAACGCCGACTGCTATAACACTACTATTAAGATTAACTCCTGTTTTCCAAATGTCATTCGAACTACTTGTATTTGACAGAACAGAACTATCCTTTTCAACTAATGTTGAATCATCTATATCACAATTTTTCAAGTAAATATCTTCACAATTAATTTCAACCTCTTTACCAGACAACTCAAATACATCTTCAGAAATTAAATCTAAAATATTAGTTGTATAAATAAATATTCTAGATTTTCCAGTATTACTATCAGTTTCAAGGGATACTTTAGTTATATTATCATCAGTAAATCTAGAAGCCATAATAATAGAATCTTCACTTATAATAAATCCAGATTCATTTGAACATCCAGGTTCAGACATTATCATCCCTATAGTATCATCTGTATCTATATTTTCATAGGTTGATCCAGTTACAATATATTCTCCAAAATTATCTTCAAGGCTTTGAGCAACAACAATACTATTTTCTAAGGGAAAACTAAAAAATTGTTGTTCACTAGGACAGTATTGAGCTTTTTTAATATATTTCTCTTCATAACCTGTATAACCATATGCCATATCTAAATAAACATCTCTATCCGTTCTCAAAATAGATACTGCACTTTCAATAGCTCCATTTGCTGTAACATTTTCGTATAAACCAGATGAAAGCTCAGCTATATCACAAGCAAAATACTCTGTAATAATCTTATTATTACTATCAGAAAGATATGTCAAAGCTTCTAACACAACATATCTATTCAATTGTTTATCAGCATCTGTACCTTTATATACTGTATTATCCCCAGCATTTCTATAACTATCAAAAGCAACAACTGTCCCTACAGGAATAAAATAATTTGAACTAGAAAAAAACTTACCATTTACATATCCCTGTTTAAATTCAGTCTTTGCATGAACAGAGATATCTTTTGTAGGAGTAATTTTATAACGATCTCCATAAGAAATTAAAGTTTCTTCATCTACAACTAAAAAGTTTAAAGGATCAACGCCAAAAAAAGCTGTATTATATTGATTTGGTGAGAAAAATAAAGGCATGGAAAAAAAGTTAGCAATTCGTCTTAATAGATCTAATCTTGTTTCTGTCTTCAAAAAAATTATATTTTTATTTTGAGAAATATGGTCTTTAACAGCATCTGGAATCTCAGTATTTGAGAAAACATCATGATTATCCTGAATTACTGGACCATCATTATTTATTAAGCTGCAATCTGGCAGATCAAAAGGTCCGTTATACCACTTTAAGAAAACATTAGCATAGTCAGAAAGAAATTGAATATAATTCGTATTTGGTAAGTACACTAAATCATTAGTAACATCTCGATAATAATTTACAGCTGCAGAAGATAATTCGAGAGTTATAACACCGTTTAATAACCCAATACCAACAATAACACCTTTAAATAAATAACTTTTTTGTTTTTTTTCTAAATGTTTCTTTTTACTTTTTGCTTTACCATGCTGTGTTTGACTAGTTGAATTTCCATCATCAGTTTCATCACTTGAAGTAATTGGAAAATAATAAACCGATGCTCTTAAATCAAATTTATTAAATAAATATTTATTTAATTTTGCATATGTATCTGCATCAGAATAAAAACTAATCGTACAATTTGGTAGTAGTGATTGTTTTTGTACAATATCTAAATTTTTTAAAGGAATTTTTATATCATCAAAATTAAATTGTGTATCATCGTTTTTTCTAAAAAATATATCTACATAAGATTCATCTAAATTAATACCTGAAAATAGTTTCATATTATTTCACCCCCAACATTTTATTCTTTTGAAATTCCATTTTTAGTTACGATTCCACCATTATCCATATCAAGAATAGGATTCGGTGCTGTTATAGTTTTATTATTAATATTATAAGTTCCTCTATTAATAGTAATTATATCATCACCAGTAACACTAAAATCAGTTTCTGATCTCATATATACTTTAGTATCGGATAAAAGTACTATCTCATCAGCTTCCATAGTAACTACTCCTTCTGTTGATTCAAATATAGCACCAAGAACAGCATCCCCTTGTGCATTAATACTTTTTTTATTAGCAGTAAATGAACCGTCATATACAATAGAACTTTCTTTGTTTAAAACAGAATATTCAGTAATATCTGATCCAGAATTATTATCTGCTTTTATTGCATCTAGACTTGTATGAATATATCCATGTGTAGAATCCATAGAAAGATTAACTAAAACATTAGAATTACTAGGAGGAAACATGGTATATGAAGTATCCTCATCAAGTGTATGTGGCAAAATTAAATTAAAGTTAAGATAATTTCTTTCTTTAGAATTATTTGACATCAATCCATTATGTAATGGCAAAACTATTGGTCTTCTTCTTGTTTTTCCAGATACATCTATATCAAAATATCTAATTATTCCTTTAAAATAAACACTATGGAATTTTTTTAGAGGTTTATTATTTATCTGCGTATCAAAAAAGATGATATTATCACTTTCATAAGGAAATAATTGATTATAATTCAAACCTTTTTCATATACTGCCGATTCAAAACCTTTATTTCCTACAATCATATGACAAAAACATTTAACTATATTTGTACCTTGTTCAGTATATACATGAACATACGATACACATCCTTCAACAATATGATTATTACCTGATCTAAAATCATTTACATCTTGTGTTCTTCTATCAATAACAACTATATCTCCAACTTTTAATATTTCTTTTGTTTCAAATGCTATAAAATCTCCAAAAGAGATACTTTCAGCAACATTTCGTATACGAACATTATCACCATACATAACATTACTAGATAGAGAAAATATAAATCTTTCAATACAAGATTTACCACCATCAATATAACTAGTTGATGTTAAATATATTGGATTATTAGATTCAGGGATTCCAAATTGTATATCACTCGCTTCATTAGAATAATTAGCAATAACAGCTTTAGAAAAATACATCCCTTGTCTTGTTAGATATCCCCAAATATCTTCATCATAACAACAACCAACAGCAAGTATATTCTCATAATTATCTTCTGCAGTAGATTTTTGTGTAAGTACAGTTTTATCCTGTGATTGATCTGGTAGATTTAGTTTTATATTCCTATCTACAAGCCCTAAACCTTGGATCATTTCTGGAAAAGTTGCATCTAAAAAAACATTTATAAGAGTAATATTATTACGAGCATATTTAATACTATTAGAAACAGCATAAACTTTAATACTTCTTGCTTCTTTAGAAGTTGAATCCATAAAATCTATATCAGAAACAGAAAATTTGATAAATGATCCTTGAAATAATATAAACGTTGCATCTGGACTAGTAATAGATAGTTTTAAATTATTCGAATCAGAATATCTTCTCATAAACTTTTTAAGTTCTTCTCTATTAGAAAAGGCTGGGTCAATCTCAAAAAGACATAAAGCATGAGTGTTTTGTTTATGCACAATTTCTATAGAAGATAATTCTAAAAGAGGAAAATCATATAATATATATCCACTTGTACTTCTTCTAACAGTTGTGTCTTCTTTAGGTTTTTCTTCTTTTTTAGGCTTTTCTTCTTCTTTTTCTTTAGGTACAATAACAGCAGGAGGAGGAGGAGGAGCTGTATGAACTTGTTGTTTTTTCACTACTTCTGCAGGTTGATATAAAGGCGCCACAACAGATTCATCAGCACGTTGTTTTTGGTGAGTTTCAGGTGTATCTAAAGGAGTTGCAGATTCTAATTCTCTCTCAGGCATCATAACTGCTTTTGGTGCTATTTTTCCTAAAGATTTTGGATTACCTGGTGCTGGGTGAAGTTTCCCTTTTATTTCTTCTGAGGATGCTGATTGTACTACGGGTGGTCCCGTTGATATTTTTTCTGCTTTTATTCCTACTGGTTCTGGTGGTGAAGCTTTTTTTTGCGCATCTTTTTTGGCTTGCCATTCATCTTGAGGATTTCCAATATTATATCCTCCAGCACTTCCACCACTTCTAAATTTAGAAAATTTATTATCAGCACTTGTATTTACATAATCTACAAGCCTTGGTTTTTCTAAAGCTCCAGCAGGCGTAAAAGAACTCATTGGTGCGTAATCATCCATTGGGCTTCTTTTATCACCCTTACCAATAGAACCTTTCCTTGTTATTCCATCGTTTTTACTCTGTCCAGAAGAACCCTCTAATATAGATTTATTTCTTGCAAGACTTTTATCTTTAGAACTACCTCCCGCATATAACGAACCTAGATCTTTAATTGGTGGTGTTTCTTCTCCTAATCTAATAGCACGTTCACTTGTAGCTCTTTTAACTTCTTCAGCCTTTTTTTCATCAGGTGCTATAACCCTTTTCTTCTTACGCTCTTCTTCTTCTTTTTCTTTTTGTTCATACATCTTTTTCTTTTCTTTAACAGAAGATTCATGAACACTTTTAACCTGATCCATATCAAGATCTGGAATAGGTTCTAAAGGACTCTCTTTCAAAGCACCCTTTACCTCATCAAGTTCCTTACCCAACTTTTCAGCAGCTGAAGGCTTTTTATCCATACTGTCTGTTGTTGCAAACAATCCGTCTACTACGCCTCTATGTTTAACTCCGCTATTTGTAGCAGTTCCTAGATCACTATTTCGTCGACCAATGCTACGTCCACCTCTAACAGATTTGTTGCCATTGGAAGACGGTTTAGAGGTTCCTCCATTAGCACCCGTTGAAGTTTTTTTTGGAGCACCATTATCATTACTTCCATTATTCCCATTATTTCCGTTATTTCCATTAATTATAGGCGCCATTGTTCTTCCCTCCATTTATATAAATTCTCTATAATAAATATATAGAAAATTTATACTAAAATAAATTGTATTTGTATATTGTTATAAATATAAATATACAAATCATGATATCATATATTGTACAAAAAATAAATTATATATTTTTTTTTTTTCGCTTTATGCTAATATATTACGCAAAATATATTATTAGATAGATATTAAACAAATTATATAATATCTATCGTTTCAAAGCTTAATAAAATACAGCCCATTTAACGATTAAAGGACTGTATTTGACGATTTTTTACAAACAGTTTAAGTTTTGTCCCCAGGTTTAAATATAAGAGAGATGATAAGTCCTAAAACAATACTAACCGTCAAACCTGCTGCAGATGCTGTCAAACCACCTGTTAATATACCAACTATACCTTTTTCTTCAACAGATATTTTTACACCTTCTGCTAATAGATACCCAAACCCCGTCAACGGTACAGTTGCTCCAGCACCTGCAAACTCAACTAAAGGTTTATAAATCCCTAATCCTCCTAAAATAACTCCGGAAACAACAAAGGTAACTAATATTCTTGCAGGTGTAAGTTTCGTATAATTTATAAAAAGTTGACCTATAATACATATAATCCCACCAACAAAAAAAGCCTTTAAGCAATCATACAAAATTTCCATATTTTCCTCCGCTAAACAATAAAATTTGTTTTGCATATATGAATTAGATGAGATATACCCGGAATAGTATCACCTTGTTGAACACTTGTTGTAGAAAGAAGAGCCCCCGTTCCTATAAATAATACATTTTTATATATTCCTTCTTCCATCTTTTTAAAAATATAAGAAGTTAAGGTTATAGCAGAACATCCACATCCAGATCCTCCTGCATTAACATCTTGTTTGTCTATATCATAAACCATTAACCCACAATCATTATGATTTTTAGATATATCTATATTTTCCCTTTCTAAGAGCTTTTTTAAAAGATCTGACCCAACTTCACCTAAATCCCCCGTTAAAATCAAATCATAATCACTTGGTTTTGTTAGAGTATCATTTAAATATTCTTTTATAGTATAAGCGGCAGATGGAGCCATTGCGGCACCCATATTATTTGAATCTTTTATTCCTAAATCTTTTATTTTTCCAATTTTTATAGCTTTTATAACTATACCTTTTTCAATATCCTTGGGATTATTGCTTAGAATAACACTTCCTCCACCAGTAACAGTCCATTGAGATGTGGGAGTTCTTTGCCCTCCATATTCCAATGGGAATCTAAATTGACGTTCTGCAGAACAAAAGTGTGAAGATGTTACACAACAAATATTTTCAAAGCTATCATTAGTTAAAAAAACAGACCCAATCGCTAAACTTTCTGCCATAGTCGAACATGCTCCATACAATCCTATAAATGGTAGGTCCATATCTTTACTTCCATATATAGACCCTATACATTGGTTAAGTAGATCTCCTGCAATTATAAAATCAATATCCTTAACTGATATATCGGCTTTTAATAAAGATTTTTCAACTGCGTGCTTTTGAATTCTGCTTTCTGCTTTTTCCCATGTTTTTTCACCAAACGTAGTATCATCACAAAGAAAATCAACATATCCTGCTAAAGGTCCATCTCCTTCTTTCTTAGAGCCAACACTTGCATACGCAATAATATATATAGGATTATCAAAAATAATCGTTCCATTTCCTATTTTATTAGACATAATTCCTCCAAACTATTATATTGATTGAAATATAAAAAGTATTAGTCCATACAAAACAGAAACACTTATACCATAAACTATAACAGGTCCAACAATGGTAAACATCTTTCCGCCTATCCCCATAATATACCCTTCACTTTTAAACTCTAAAGCTGGGGAAACAACAGCATTGGCAAATCCTGTTATAGGAACAAGAGACCCTGCACCTGCATATTTAGCAATACTATCATATAATTTTAGTCCAGTAAGAAGAGAGCTAATAAATATAAGGGTTATAGAAACAAGCATATATGCATCCTGTATAATCATCCCAGATTTTATATATACATGAGCTAATAGTTCACCCAAACTGCATATCCCTCCACCTATTAAAAAAGCCCCTGTTAATGTTCCGACATGTTTTGTTGGTTTTGATGATTTTTTATTTAATTTTTCATATTCTTTATTAGTTAAATTCAATTTTATACCACATCCTAATTAATAAATAAAACCATAAATATAATATAATTGTTTCCAATTTACTTTAAAATATTCTTTTTTCTCTTTTATAAAAAATTTTTTTCTGCTATAATATTATTAGATTTTTTACTTTGATAACTGAAATGGGGTTTTAAAATGCCTACAAAAGTTGTAGTTGGTGTTCAATGGGGAGATGAAGGAAAAGGTAAAATTATAGATATTCTTGCTTCTAATGCAGATGTCGTTGTTCGATCACAAGGTGGAAACAATGCTGGACATACTGTTGAAAACAAAAATCAAGTCTATAAACTACATCTAATCCCTTCTGGAATACTGTATAAAGACGCTTTATGTTTAATTGGATGCGGAGTTGTAATTGATCCTAAAGTCATACTTGGTGAAATTGATGGACTTATATCAAGAGGTGTCTCTTGTGAAAATCTTTTTATAGACCCTAGGGCGCATATAATAATGCCGTGGCATATAGAGATAGATCATCTGTCGGAAAAACAACTTGGAAAAGATATGATAGGGACAACAAAAAGAGGAATTGGTCCTTGTTATATGGATAAAGCTGAAAGAGTTGGTATTAGATTAGTAGATCTACTTAATGAAAAACTTTTTATAGAAAAAGCATCAAAAATTGGCGAACAAAAAAATAAAATAATTACAAAAATCTATGATGGGAATTCTTTAGATATACAGAAAATTATTCTAGAATATCAAACATATGCAAAAAAACTTTTAAAATATGTTAAAGATGTTTCAATTGAAATATATAACGCCTTCAAACAAAATAAAAATATTTTATTTGAAGGCGCACAAGGAACTCTTTTAGACATAGACATGGGAACATATCCCTTTGTTACATCATCACACCCTATATCAGCTGGTGTTTGTATTGGAAGCGGAATAGGTCCAACTATGATAGATGAAATTATAGGTGTTGTTAAAGCATATACTACTAGAGTTGGAAAAGGGCCTTTTCCAACAGAGCTTTTAAATGAAACTGGAGAAAAAATAAGAAAATTAGGTAACGAATTTGGAACAACAACAGGAAGACCAAGAAGAGTTGGATGGTTTGATGCTGTGATACTAAGACATTCTGTCAGAGTTAACGGGTTGACAAGTTTAGCTATAAATAAGTTAGATACTTTAAGTGGTATGGACGAAATAATGATTTGTAAAAATTATAAAAAAAATGATGGAACAATAATAGATTATTTTCCTCCATCATTAGAAGAACTTGCAGAATGCTCTCCTATTTATGAATCTTGTAAAGGTTTTACAGAAGATATAACAGATATAACTAGCTATGATGAACTTCCTACTAATTGTAAATTATATCTTAAAAAGGTTGAAGAATTAAGCCAATGTAGAATATCTATGGTTGGAGTTGGTCCTTCCAGAAGTCAAAATTTCATAGTATAAATAGATAGAAGGGTGATTTAAATCACCCTTCTATCTATTTATACTATGAAATTTAATTAAAAATGGTGAGATTATACAAACTATTATAGAGCAAATAATAGCTTCTATAACTCCATTAATAGATATAATTCCTATTAAAAATCCAAAAACTCCAGATATAGACATATCTTTCACAATAGCATAATCATCTATAAAAAATATAATAATCATTGTAATAACTAGAATAGTATGAATAACAGATGAAAAAAAACCTATAAAAGAATATTTAATATTCTCATTTAGTTTAAACTTGGATAATAGAAATGATGCATACCAAGGAAAAATTCCTATAAAAATTCTAGGTATAAAACATACAATTAAACTATATAAATTTCCACTTATTTCACCAAAAGAATAAAAAGGTGAAAATACAAAAGATGTTATAGTAGGCATAAAAGTATTCACCAGCAAGCTGGATAGGCCAAAACAAAATCCCAATACACCTCCCGCAACAGGTCCAAATATAATGCTTCCTATTATAACAGGTATATGAACTATTGTAGCCTTTACAATTCCAATGGGAACAAAACCAAAAGGCGTTGAAGACAGTGTGAATATAAGTGCAACAAAAAAACTTAAAAAAATCATCCTGCTAAATCTATTAGTTCTTTTCATATAATAAATTCTCCATAAATATATATTTATCTATCATAATTTAAATTATAAAATAATACTATTATTATATCAATGATTTTTTTATAACAATATACTTGAATAAATAATTATTTAAATGTATAATCAACTAGAAAATCAATTTTAATTTGAGGTGTTTTTATGAATTTCTATCCACTAAACGCTGCTAATCCAGATGTTCCAGCTGGTAGCGGAGGTGTTCCAGGATTATTATTATCTTTGTTACCTATTATTATTATGTTTCTTGTTATGTATTTCCTTTTGATAAAACCACAAAAAAAGAGAGAAAAAGAAGCTCAAAATATGAGAAATTCTTTGCAAATTGGAGATGAAGTGGTTACAGCTGGAGGAATAGTTGGAAGAGTTGTTAGTTTAAAAGATGACACTATTTTAGTAGAAACAGGAAGTGACAAAAATAAAATAAGAATCAAAAGATGGGCAGTTCAAGCAAATCAGGCTTTACAAGAGTCTAAAGAAGCTGCTCCAGAGATTGCTAAACAAATTTCAAAAGAATCAAGCAAATAAATTTACATATAAGTGCATATAGATCTCCCTCTTTGAATATATTTTACAAAATGATTTTAAAATATATTCAAAGAGGGAGATTTGTAATTTGAAAGAAAAAAATAATATTATAAATTTAAAATGTATAAAACATATGTTGATTTCTTCCATGATAGGACTTTCTATATCAATATTTATAACATTTTTATCAGCAATACTAATTGTTAAATTCAATATACCAAACTATCTTCAATCTATAATATCTACTATATCTTTAGCATTATCTGGTCTTACCGCTGGAATAATATCATCGAAATTTATTAAATCAAAAGGGATATTATTTGGATTTCTTACAGGAATTATATTATCTATCTATATAATATTAGTTTCAATCTTGATATTTAGATCTGAAATTACTATGCTAGGAATTTCAAAATTATTCATTATAATAATTTGTTCTACAATTGGCGGAATCCTTGGAGTTAATATTAAACAAAAAATATAAAATTTTAGTTGAAAATAATTATTTTATATATTATAATTACAATTGATAAAAGATGATTTAGGAGGTGTTTAATATTAAACATATAATAACACTTAATAAAGTGAACCTTAAAAAAACAGCTTCAAAAGGCGGGTGTGGAGAATGTCAAGCTTCTTGCCAATCTGCTTGTAAAACTTCTTGTACCGTTGCAAATCAAAAATGTGAAAGAGATAATTAATAAAAAGTTAAGAGATAATTATCTCTTAACTTTTTATTAATATGCTTTTTATTTTAAAGGAGTTTTTTAATAAAATTATGATACACAAATATAAACTAAATGGATTTAATATTGTTCTAGATGTTAACAGTGGTGGTGTTCATATTGTTGATAATATTACATATGATATATTAAATTTAACTTCAGGAAACTTAAAAAAAGAATGTCCAGATGAAATTATATTAAAATTGTCTGAAACTTATCCAGAGCCAGAAATAGTTTCATCATATAATGAAATTTTTTCTTTATATTCTGACCAATCTCTATTTACAACAGATGAATATCACACTATTATGTCTAAAATCTCTTCATCTCCAATCAAAGCGATGTGTCTACATGTCGCTCATGACTGTAATCTGAGATGTACCTATTGCTTCGCTTCAACTGGCGATTTTGGAACAGGACGAAAAATGATGACAATAGAGACAGCAAAAAATGCTATAGACTATCTTTTACACCACTCAAAAGGTAGGCGTAATTTAGAAGTAGACTTTTTTGGTGGAGAACCATTAATGAATATGAAGGTTGTTAAAGAAACTGTTGCTTATGCTAGAAGTAAAGAAAAAGAACATAACAAAGTTTTTAGATTCACTATGACAACAAATGGTGTTTTATTAAATGATGATAATACAAAATTTATAAATGACGAAATGTCTAATGCTGTTTTATCTATTGACGGAAGAAAAGAAATAAATGATAAACTTAGACCAAGAGTTGATGGGTCTGGATGCTATGATTCTATTATAGATAAATATAAAAAATTAGTCGACTCTAGAGATGTTAAAGACTATTATATTAGAGGAACATTTACAAAACATAATCTAGATTTTGCAGAAGATGTTATACATCTAAATGATTATGGTTTTGTTCATATATCTGTCGAACCCGTCGTTTCTGAAGAAGATAAAGAGTATGCTATAACAACTCAAGATCTCCCTATAGTTTGTAATGAATATGAAAAACTTGCTTTAGAAATAATCAAACGTAAAAAAGAAGGCAAAGAAATAAACTTTTTTCATTTTTACATAGATCTTGAACAAGGTCCATGTGCTATAAAACGTATTCGTGGTTGCGGTTGTGGAAACGAATATATAGCTATAACTCCTGATGATGAGATCTATCCTTGCCATCAGTTTGTAGGAAAAAAAGATTGGATTATTGGAAATTTAAATGATGGTTTGAAAATAGATGAAGAAAAAAAAGAATTTTTCACAAAAACAACTATATACCACAAACCAGAGTGTTCTACATGTTGGGCCAGACTATATTGTAGTGGTGGATGTAGCGCAAATAATGTAGAGTATCAAAAAGATATTTTACAACCTAATCATATCTACTGCACTCTACAAAAAAAACGAATAGAATGTGCTATAATGATAAAAGCAGCTCTATCTTAAAAATATAATCATATCCTTTACTTTATTTGAATATATATCTAATATCTATATCTCAAAAGTAAAGGATTGATTTTTATGAGGACAAGTTATAAAAAATATAACTCAATAAATTATTCGAAGTATATTATGATATTTATATCCATATTATTTATCGTTGGATTTATATATGGAAATTTCATAACTTCATATTCATCAGAATCTTTAGACAAATATATTGGAGAAATTGTAAATAATTTTATATCAAGTAGAAATAATCAAACAATATTTAAAACACTTTCTTATTCCTTTTTTTCATCTGGATCAATTATATTGTTATCATATTTAACTGGATTTTGGGGAATAGGTCATATAATTACAGCTACAATACCCATATTTAAAGGAATGGGCGTTGGCTTAATTTTTTCATATATTTATTCTACATACCAACTAAAAGGTTTTTTATATTGCATAACAATTATACTAGTTCCTAACTTATTATATATATTATGTATAATAATTTCTTGTAAAGAATCTATAAAGCTTTCTTCTATAATATTTGCTAATTTTATGCCATCCAAAAAATTAGAAATTAACAATAAAATTGTCAAAACTTATACTATAAAACATATAATTATAATCTCTATATGTTTTATATCTTCTATATTAGATTCTTTATTAAATTTTATATTTTCTGGCTTGTTTAATTTTAACCTCTAAAAAATTTATTAATGGAGGAATATCCATGGCAAATCTTTTTTCTTTTCTACATTCTCCACCTCCTAGAAAAGGTGTAGACAAAACTATAAAAAAGAAAAAAAAAATATTTTCTTTTACTGAAATATACTTTCAAAAATTTTGGAAATTAATTCAACTAAATTTTATATTTATTTTATTTTGTATGCCAATAATTACAATTGGACCTGCATTATCTGCTACTAGTTATATAATAAAAAATTTTGCAACATATAATCCTATTTTTTTATTCCATGATTTTTTACAGTCTTTTAAAGAAAATTTCAAAAAATCTTTAATAATAAATATATTTTTTCTGCTTATATCATTTATATTATATATTTCTTTATCATTTTATGGACAAAATATGCAATCAAATAAAATTATGATCATTCCATATTTATTTATACTTCTATCTTGTGTAATATTTATATTTATGAACTATTATATAAATATGATGATTGTTTTAGTTGATTTGAAATTAATTAAAATAATAAAAAATTCTTTTTTATTAGCTTTTTTATGTATAAAATCAAATTTATTTATTTCTATTTTAATAGGAATAATATTATATATACATCTACTTATAGCTCCATTTTCTATATTCCTATTTTTTATAGTAGGATTTATAACTATACAATATATTATAAATTGCAACTCTTATTTTTATATAGAAAAATATATAATAAAAAAAGATTAATCCAACCGTCTATAGCTTAATTGGATAGAGCCACAGATTCCGACTCTGTGAGATATGGGTTCGACCCCCTTTAGGCGGACCAACAATATAAATAAAAAAAGGACGATATGATTCGTCCTTTTTTTATTTATATTGTTGGAAAAGAAAACCTGCCCCTATAACACCTGCATCATTTCCTAATTTCGCAGACATAATAATTGGCAATTTATTTTTATCATTTATATAAGTATATTTATTTATATAATCTTTTATAGGATTAATCAAAACTTCTTCCTCTTTAGAAATTCCTCCGCCAATACATATAATATTTGGCTGAAATATATTTATTATATTTAATATTCCAACAGATAGATAAAAAATATATTCATTAACTAAATCAGTTGCAATTTTATCATTTTTTTTAAAAGCATCAAAAGATGTTCTTCCAGTAACATTATTTAAATTGTCATTACATAGATTCCACATTAAAGTTGTTTTATTTAAATTCATATATTCTTTTGTCATTTCTATAAGAGCAGTTGCAGAACTATATGCCTCAAAACATCCCTGTCGTCCACAAATACACATCCTACCTTCTGTATTTATAACAGTATGTCCAATTTCAGCTCCAGCAAAACCACTTCCAGAATATATTTTACCATCTAATATTATCCCCGATCCAACACCCGTTCCCAAAGTAATAGCAATAACACTATTGTTAGTTCCATTATAACTATATATATATTCACCATATGCAGCTGCATTAGCGTCATTTTCTATAAAGACTTTTTTATTAAATTTTTTTTCTAAATAATCTTTCATATAAACTTTATCAAAACCCAGATTGTCTGCTCCTTCAACAATTCCATCAATAGAATCAACAATTCCTGGAGTTCCTATACCTATACTAGTGATATCTTTTATAGATATTCCTATTTTTTCACAAGACACAACAGAAACATTATACATATCATCCATTATTTCTTGAGCCAATCTTGGACAATTTGTTTTTATACTAGACTTAGATAAAATATTATAGTTAGAATCAATAATTCCAGAAACAATATTTGTTCCGCCTAGATCTATCCCTAAATAATAATTCATAAATATCCTCTTCTAATATTAAATATTATAAATAATAATGCACTTGCTATATAAAAAAAATTATAAAAAAAACGAGCATACGGCTCGTTATAAAAAATAAAATCAAATAAGTATGGAGTTAATTATAAAGGAGGGGGGATTGACATGGAAACCATTCTGTTTCCATGTCAATATAATAGCAATTATATATGAACTAAAAATGAATATAATATTAACTTTTTAAAATTAATCTGTTCTTTCAGATATAAAAACATCATTTAGTGTAAGAGATGAAAAAATTCTTTCATTATATTTTCTATTTTATTTTTTAATATCCCACCTTTAATAGAGGGTAAATTTTTATATTCATAAGAAAGTACATCAATAATCATACTAGAACAACTTTTTTTATTATATAAACCAAATATAATTTTATCAATACCACTCATTACAATAGCCCCTAGACACATCGGACATGGCTCTAACGTGATATATATACTACAATTGGATAACCTCCAATTGTTCTGCGCTATTCCACATTTAGATATAGCAGAAATTTCTGCATGCATAGTTGAATCATTTGTTTTTTCTCTCAAATTATATCCTTTAGATATTATTTTATTATTTTTAACTATCACACATCCAACAGGAATTTCTCCTAATGATTTGGCTATTAATGCTTGTGAAATTGCTTGATTCATAAAAAAAATATTTTTATCATCCATAAGATTCACCCTATATAAGATACTTTAATAACTATAAAAGATATAAATATAATTATAGATAGCATAAATGATATCGATGTAAACCCTACTTTTATTTTAGAAAATACGCTATCATTCTTTATAATTTGAGATTTTTCAGAGAAAAAATCTTTATTTAATTTTATTAATAAAAATAAACTTATTATCCCAATAACAATTGATAAAATTCCATAAATACTCATAAAATTTATATATGAAAAATTTTCAAGATTATAATCTAAATACATAATAAGTATATATATAATATTATTAGTCATATGCATTATAATTCCAATTTTTATAGTTTTAAACTTTATAGTAAAATATCCTATTATAAGACCTATAAAAAATGAATTTATAGCTTGATTAATATTTCCATGTATTATTGAAAATAAAAAAGATGATATAATTAGTGCAAATCCATCTCCAAATCTCCTTAAAAATTGTAAAATCAAACCTCTAAATAAAATTTCTTCTAATATACTAGGTATAATAACAACTGATAACAGCAGAATAATAAAAAATTCTATAGAACTTCCCCATGAAATAACTCTATATTCTATTATAGATACCCCTGTTAAAAACATTATTTTATTAAATACAGATATACAAAAACTTATAACAAATGATGATATGAAAACAATCGGTATTGATAAAAATATCCATCGCTTATCTAAAATTTGTGGAGTATTATTCTTTTGTGAAACAGATATACCTAATATATTAAACAAATAATATATTATAAATATTGGAGGAACCATGTATACAATATATCTAATTATTTTATATATTTCTAAAAATATATATTTAAAATCTTTTGAATAATCAAAATTTTTTAATATTATTAAATCTATGTTTAAAATTCTCATTAAATACGAAGCTATTTGATCGGATACTTTCATTAATAATATCATAAATAATAAACCAAAACCAAAAACTGTAAATATATTTTTTAATGTTTTTTTTCCATTGTAATTATCTATATCATTTACAAAACCATACCCGTATATAAATGATACGGATTTATCCGTATCTAAATTGTTCTCTTCAAATTTATCTTGTGTATAGAAAAATAAATTAGGTTTTTTTATCATATTAGCTCCTGTTTTTTAAAAGATAATTAAAAATATTTATAAATCCTTTAATATGTTATCATAATAACAAATATAAATTACTATAAATAATAAATTTTGTTAATTTTTTGTTATTAAAGTCGATCCTAGCTATAAACAATTGAAAAATATAATATAGTTTGATATAATTACCCAATTAATTCACAATATGAGGAGTTCAGATTTGAAAATAAAATTAAACAGAAAAATTTCTATACTAAATACACCAGCCAGAGTTATCTGCCTTGGGTTTGCATGTACAATAATAATTGGAACTATTTTATTAATGCTTCCTATCTCTTCAAAATCTCTACAGACCACCCCTTTTATAACATCACTTTTTACAGCAACTTCTGCCACCTGTGTAACCGGTCTTTCTATATATGACACATTCACTCATTGGAGCATATTTGGACAAGTTATAATTTTATCTTTAATACAAATTGGTGGTCTTGGACTTGTTACATTTACAACTTTTTTTAGTGTTGCTATTGGTCGAAAACTAGGTCTTAAAAATATGCAACTGGTTAATGAATCCGTCTCTGCGGATGATGGTTTTAATGCTTCTGATTTAATTAAAATGATAATCACTATAAGTATAATATTTGAAATAATAGGTGCTATTATTTTATCTTTTATCTTCGTTCCAAAATTCGGATCTTCAGGTTTTTTTATGGCAATTTTTACATCTATTTCCGCATATTGTAATGCAGGATTCGATTTATTTGGATTTATTCCCGAAAATTCTAGCCTAACAATTTTTTATGATCAACCTATTGTTTTATATACAATTATGGGACTTATAATAAGTGGAGGTCTTGGTTTTATAGTTTGGTATGATATTTATAATTATAAAAAAACTAAAAAACTTATGTTGCATACAAAGATTGTTCTAATTATGTCTTTAGCCTTCATCATTGTAGGTTCTATTATATTCTTATTATTAGAATTTAATAATAAGAACACTATCGGAAACATGTCTCTTATAGAAAAATTTAATAATTCTTTATTCTATTCTATATCAACTAGAACAGCTGGCTTTAATACATTCGATATCTCTAGTTTAACAGAATTTTCTAAAGTTTTTTCTATGTTCCTTATGTTCATAGGAGCTGCCCCTGGATCAACTGGTGGAGGAATAAAAATAACAACAATAACAGTTATAGCAATGACGGTCATATCAGTTATAAAAGGAAGACAGGACACCCTTATCATGTCTAAAAAAGTTTCACAAGCCACTGTTTATAAATCTATATCTGTTTTTTCTATAGCATTTATTGCCGTAATTATATCAACTATTATAATATTTTTTACAAATAATTTTGCAAATCATCTATCTGGAATTGATGCGCTTTTTGAAGCAATATCAGCTTTTGCCACTGTAGGACTATCAACCGGAGTAACAGCTATGTCAAATGTTGCTTCAAAATTAATATTAATATTTACTATGTTCCTTGGACGAGTTGGTCCAATATCTCTCGCCCTTTCTTTAACTATAAAATCCTCAAAAAGAAACAAGCACAAAATTGTTCCAGAAGGAAAAATAATGGTTGGTTAAAAAATAGAGGAGGATTTAAATCCTTCCTCTATTTTTTTTGCTCATCTAAAGTTGTATAAAAGCCTTCTAAAAATTCATCTAAAAAAATTTTAGCTTCAGGTAATCCAATAGATTCTATACTATCCTCTATGCTTATTTTAGCTTTTATAAAATCTTTATTTCCTTGCTGCTCTTCATCTATACACTTTATAAGAGCAGAGATTTTGTCCGCTGCTTTAATATACTTCATTATAATTTTAGAATTTTTTTGGTCAAAAATATCTCTGTAATTATCTTTAAGATAATTTGGCAAAAAATTTAATAATCTATCTTCTGCTTTTTCCTCTATTTCTTTATAAACTTTTCTTATATTATCATCATAATATTTTATAGGAGTTGGTAGATCTCCCGTAATTATTTCACCAATATCATGAAACATCGCAATTACGGCTATTTTATTTTCATCTATATCTTTTTTTAATTTATGCTTTCCAATTAAAGCTAGTCCATGTGCTATAAATGCAACTTCTAGACTGTGCTCGGTCAAATTTTCATGCCTTATATTCCTCATAAGACTCCATCTATTTATATACTTCATACGAAATAACATTGAAAAAAAATTGCTACTCATAATAAGTTTACTCTCCTATTCGTCTGAATTTATTCTAATATTTGACAAAGTAATTTATAGGGGTTAATATTATATTAAATATATCAATTTTTGTTAAAGGTGGAAAATTTATGATATCAAATAAAATTCGTACACGGTTTGCTCCTAGTCCCACAGGATATATGCATATAGGAAATTTACGTACTGCACTATATGCATATCTTATATCTAAAAAAAATAATGGCGATTTTATTCTTAGAATAGAAGATACTGATCAAGAGAGATTAGTTGATGGCGCTACAGATATTATATATAAAACTCTTAAAAAAGCAAACCTTCAATGGGATGAAGGTCCTGATATTGGTGGCCCTTTTGCTCCTTATATACAAAGTGAAAGATTACATATGTTTAAAAAATATGCAATGGAATTAATAGAAAATAATAATGCTTATTTCTGCTTTTGTGATAAAGACCATTTAGAAGAAGTTCGTAAGATTCAACAAGCATCTGGAATAAATCCAAAATATGACGGTCATTGTAAACACTTATCTGAAAATTCTATAAACGAAAAATTAGCTAAAAATACACCTTTTGTTATTCGACAAAAAATGCCCCAACAGGGTGAAACATCTTTTGATGATGCCGTATTTGGAACTATAACAGTAGAAAATTCTATACTAGATGATCAAATTTTGATAAAAACAGATGGAATGCCTACATACAATTTTGCCAATGTTGTTGATGATCACACTATGGGTATAACTCATATTGTTAGAGGAAACGAGTATCTTTCTTCAACACCTAAATATAATCTTCTTTATGAGGCGTTTGGATGGGACAAGCCAGTATATATACATTGTTCCCCTGTTATGAAAACACATACAGAAAAACTTTCTAAAAGAAATGGAGATGCTTCTTTTGAAGATTTTATAGAAAAAGGTTTTTTACCTGAAGCAATTGTAAACTATATTGTTCTGCTTGGATGGTCCCCAAAAGGCGAAGAAGAAATTTTTACATTATCACAACTCATATCAGAATTCAATATTGAAGGAATTTCAAAATCTCCCGCTATTTTCGACGATAAGAAATTAAAATCTATTAACGGGGAATATATTCGAAAACTTTCTTTAGAAGAATTTAGCAAATTAGCTACCCCTTATATAAGACAAACCTGTAAAAATGAAAATTTATCTATTCCTCTTATATCACAAGTTTTACAAAAACGTACAGAACTTTTTTCTGATATTCCCGATCAAGTAGATTTTTTTGATAAACTTCCAGAATATGATATATCTTTATATATCAATAAAAAAATGAAAACCACCTATCAATCATCATTAGATACATTAAATAAAATTATTCCTATTTTTGAAAATATATCTAACTGGACAATTGAAAATATACATGATGTTTCTTTTAATTTAATAAAAGAAATGGAAGTTAAAAATGGTATTGTCCTCTGGCCTATCCGTGTTTCAACATCTGGAAAACAATTTACACCTGGTGGCGGAATAGAAATAGCAGAAATTTTAGGAAAAGAAGAAACAATTAATAGAATAAAAATTGGTATACAAAAACTTTCAAATATTTAATTTTATGAGGTGATTTGTTTGGATATAAAATATAAAGTAACTATAGAAGATATTTTATCTTTATGTAAAAATAGAGGTTTTATATATGCTGGAAGCGAGATATATGGAGGTCTTGCAAATACTTGGGACTATGGACCTCTTGGTGTTGAACTGAAAAATAATATCAAAAAGGCATGGTGGAAAAAATTTGTAACAATGCCAAAAGAAAATATAGGTATAGACTCTGGAATTTTAATGAACTCTAAAGTTTGGGAATCTTCTGGACATATTGGTGGATTTTCTGACCCTTTAATGGACTGTAAAGATTGTAAAACACGACACCGTGCTGACACTCTTATCGAAGATCAAGGTATATCCATAATTGGTCTTTCTGATGATCAACTTATGGAGATTATCAAAGAAAAAAACATAAACTGCCCTAATTGTGGAAAATCAAATTTTACTGATATACGAAAATTTAATTTAATGTTTAAAACTTCTCAAGGAGTTACAGAAGATAATAAAAATGATATCTATCTTAGACCAGAAACAGCACAAGGAATATTTATAAATTTTTCTAATATACAAAGAACCACAAGAAAAAAAATTCCTTTTGGAGTTGGACAAATAGGAAAATCTTTTAGAAATGAAATAACTCCTGGAAATTATATATTTAGAACTAGAGAGTTTGAGCAGATGGAGATGGAGTTTTTTTGTAAACCAGATACAGAACTAGAATGGTTTGAACATTGGCAAACATATTGTGAGAATTGGCTTTTATCACTTGGAATAAAAAAAGATTCGATTAAATTAAGAAAACACGAAAAAGAAGAACTTTCACATTATTCCAACGCTACAACTGATATAGAATTTTTATTCCCTTTTGGATGGGGAGAACTTTGGGGAATTGCTTCTCGTACAGATTTTGATCTTTCTACGCATATGAAAAATAGCATAAAGTCTCTAGAATATTTTGATCATGAAACAAACGAAAAGTATATTCCTTATGTAATCGAACCTTCCCTTGGGGTAGAAAGGATGACTTTAGCTTTCTTATGCAATGCCTATCACCAAGAAGAAGTTTCCGAAGGTGATATACGAAAAGTTCTTAAACTCCACCCTGCAATTGCTCCAATAAAAGCTGCAATACTTCCTTTGTCTAAAAAGCTATCTAAAGATGCAGAAAAAATATATAATCAACTTTCACAACATTTTTTTATAGAATTTGATGAATCTGGATCAATTGGAAAAAGATATAGACGTCAAGATGAAATAGGAACACCATTTTGTATAACATTTGATTTTGAATCTTTAGAAGATGGATGTGTCACCATACGACATAGAGACTCTATGAAACAGGATAGAATAAAATTTGATCAACTTAAAACATTTATAGAAAATCATCTAATATTTTAAATTAAAGGAGGTTGTTTTTTGATTAATATAACATTAAAAAATGGAGATATAAGACAATTTGAAGAAGGAGTTTTAATTGTTGATATAGTTAAATCTATAAATCAAAAATTAATAAAAACTGCATGCTGTTGTCTACTAAGCAATAAAATTGTAGATTTAAGAGATGCTGTTTATCAAGATGAAACTTTAGAAATTTTAACCTTTGATGATCTAAAAGGAAAAGAAGCGTTTTGGCATACATCTGCCCATATTCTTGCTCACGCTGTTGTTAGATTATATCCATCTGCAAAATTATCCATTGGTCCTGCTATAGAGAATGGATTTTTTTATGATTTTGAAGTTGATACCCCTTTTTCAACTGATGATCTTTCTAAAATAGAAAAAGAAGCGAAGAAAATAATAAAACAAAATCCTAAAATAGATAAAAAAATAATATCTAAACAACAAGCTATAGAAATTATGAAAGAAAAAAATCAACCATATAAAATTAAGTTGATTGAAGAAATTTCTTCTAAAGATAACGATATCTCTATATATTCTCAAGATGATTTTATAGATTTATGTGCTGGGCCACACATTTTAAATATATCATCTATAAAAGGATTTAAAATTTTACAAACTACAGGGGCTTATTTTAAAGGAGACTCTAAAAATAAACAACTCTCTAGAATATATGGAATTTCATTTCCAACAACTAAACAGATAGATGAATATATCACATCTATTGAACAAGCAAAAAAAAGAGATCACAATATAATTGGGCGCCAATTAAAATATTTTACAACAAATGAAAATGTAGGTCAGGGATTGCCATTAATCATGCACAAAGGTGCAAAAGTTTTGCAAATTTTACAAAGATATGTAGAAGATTTATGTGAAAAAAATGGATATCTTTTAACTAAAACTCCGTTTATGGCAAAAAATGATTTATATAAAATTTCTGGACATTGGCAGCATTACAAAGATGGAATGTTTGTAATTGGAGATGAGCAAACCAACGATGATATTTTAGCCCTTCGTCCTATGACTTGCCCTTTTCAATTTATGATATATAACTCTGATATACACTCATATAAAAATCTTCCTATAAAATATTTTGAAAACTCTACACTATGTAGAAATGAATCCTCTGGAGAGATGCACGGTCTTATCCGTCTAAGACAGTTTACCCTTTCTGACGGTCATGCTATAACAACAGAGGATATGCTTGATGGCGAATTTAAAAATATCCTAAACCTTATCCAAACAATTATGAAATCTATTGGTATAGAAAATGATATATTTTATAGATTTAGCAAATGGGATCCAGAAAAAAAAGATAAGTATATAGATGATCCTATAGCTTGGAAAAATACAGAAGATAAAATGAAAGATATTTTAGATAATTTAGATATTAAATATATTTCAGCTATTGGAGAAGCAGCTTTTTATGGACCAAAACTAGATATACAGATGAAAAATGTTCATGGAAAAGAAGACACCATTATAACTATACAAATAGATTTTTCTCTTGCAGAAAGATTTAATATGACATATATAGACTCTAACGGAATAAAAAAACACCCATATATTATACATCATTCTCTTATAGGTTGCTATGAAAGGACTCTTGCACTTCTTATAGAAAAATATTCTGGAGATCTCCCTCTTTGGATTTCTCCTCTTCATTGTAGAATCCTTCCTATTTCTGAAATACACCAAGAATATTCTGAAAATATTAAAACTATTTTACAAAAACATAATATACTAGTTGAGATAGATTCTACTTCAGAAAAAATTGGATATAAAATCAGAAAAGGACAGCTAGATAAAGTTCCTTATATGTTGATACTTGGTGATAAAGAAGTTTCCTCTAATACTATTTCAATACGATCTAGAAAATATGGTGAAAGTTTTGATATACCTATTGACACATTTATACAAAATATAACTAACGAAATTAAAAATAAGATAATATAAAATAAAGTAGCAGAATTATAATTCTGCTACTTTATTTTATATTATCTTCAATCATTTTTAAAAAATCATCCCATCTACCTGTTTCCCTAAGTATAGTAGGGCAATTTTTACCTGAAAAATCTGCATGTTGTTTAATGCTGTCTATATCTAAATTATTTCTTTTTAAAAGAAATGCTGTCAACTTTGATGCATTAACTAAAGATTTTTCATAATCCCCATCACCATTTACAGCTATCTCTACAGCTATTCCATGATTATTTCCATAATCAGTTCCAGCATGCCATGCAACTTCTATATCTGGTATATGATTATATATTTCTTTATCATCAACCGTATAATGCCATGAAACCATACGACCATCATCTATATTTTTTATGTATTCATTATGAGCTTTTGCATCTGCTCCTATTTTTGTATTTGCCGTTTCATGTATAACAATATATTTAATCTCCCTCTCTGTATTTGTCCTAAGCCTATGGTTTTTATTTAATATATCTCTATTTATTAAGATTCCATATGCATATTCATTATCAAAAAATTTTCTGAATTTTTGGCTTCCCACATATATTGGTTGAAAAATATTAATTATACCTAGTATAATTATACAAAAAATAATAGCAATTAAAGATATAGATAATAAAATATATAATTTATATTTAGTATTTATAAAAAACACATCCTTTTATATTATACATATCGATTATATTTCATAGAATAATATATAAATATAAAAATTTATATATTATTCTAATATTTTCTTGATATTATCCGAATTTATACCGTTGTATATTTTTTCATCTATAGACAAATTTGGTCCTTTTCCACAATCTCTAAAACAATTTTTTGTTTCCACTTTAAAATGAGTATAATCTTTTTCTATAAGTTTTAACATTTCATATGACCCCCTTTTCATACATCTTGCTCCTGTACATAGTATTATTGTTTTGCATAATTTATCTTTTAAATTTTTGTTTCTTTTTATAATACCTTCTATTAAGCTAATTTTTAAATTCATATTTTTTGAAATATATTCTACAACTTTATCATTTATATATCCATCTATCTTTTGTATTTCTTTCAACATTTCTACTATAATATTATTATAATCGAATGAATCTACACTATCAATATAATATTTTATAATATCTAATACTTCTTGTTTCATAATATACCCTCTCATCAAAAATAATGAGATATAGCCTTAAAAACTATATCTCATTATTTAACTATTTTTATAAGCTTCACAAACAATATCAACACTATCATTCATTTTAACTATTCCTTTTTCAATCCAAATAACTTTTTTACAAAGTCTTTCTATCTGTTCTATACTATGAGAAACAATTATAACAGTTGTATTATTCTGCATCATCTCTGAAATTCTATCTTCACATTTTTTTTGAAATAAGAAATCTCCTACAGATAAAATTTCATCAACTATTAAAATGTCTGGATTAACGATTGTTGCTATTGCAAACGCTATTCTTGCGACCATTCCAGAAGAATAATTTTTCATGGGAACATCAATAAACTCTCGAACTTCAGAAAAATCAACAATATCTTCAAATTTACTTTGGATCATCTTTTTACTAAATCCTAAAACAGCCCCATTTAAATATATATTCTCCCTAGCTGTCAAATCCATGTCAAATCCAGCACCAAGCTCTATTAAAGGAGCTATAACTCCTGTAACCAATACTTTTCCTTTTGTTGGCTTCAAAACACCTGCTATTAACTTTAATAGTGTGCTTTTTCCACTTCCATTTAAGCCAACTATTCCCACAACACTTCCTTTTTCAATATCAAAATTTATATCATTTAACGCTATAAATTTATCGTAATCAATCTCTCTTTTTACTAAACCTATAAAATATTCTTTTAAATTATTTATTTTTTGTCTATTTGTATTAAAATGCATAGAAACATTAGATATCTGCACCGAGTTCATACATATATCTCCTATCTTATCTATTTATATGTGTAGTACAAATTTATCTTGAGTTCGCTTAAAAATTATAGATCCTAACAATAGTGTTATAAGAGAAAAAAGTATACATATAATATTAACTCTTAAACTTGGTATTTTTCCATACATAACAACATCTCTAAAATATCCTACATAATAATATAGTGGGTTAAATGAAATTAATTTAAGCATACTATCACTTAATATATTTTCTGGGTATATTATAGGTGTAAAATACATCCAAATAGTTGTTATAACTCCGTACAAATGAACTATATCTCGAAAAAATACTGTTAAAGACGATAATATTAAACTAATTCCTAATGCAAAAATAAGTATATATATTATTGGTATTGGTGCTAGCATAACTGTATATGTTATCTTGAATTTTAAAATGATTATCATTATAATCAATGCTATAAGTGAGAAAAATAAGTTTACAAATGAAAATAGGCATTTTTGTAAAGGAAATATATATTTTGGAATATATACTTTTTTTATTATCTGTCCAGACCCAACTATAGATGTCATAGAAGATGTTGTTGCATCTGTAAAAAAAGAAAATATAGTTGATCCTGTTAGATAATAGATAGGAAAATTGTCAATTTCAAATTTAAACAAATTTAAAAATACTGCAGTAATAACCACCATCATTAAAACTGGATTTAATATACTCCATAAAATTCCCAATATAGATCTTCTATATTTAATTTTAAAATCTCTTGATATAAGATTAAATAAAAGATATAAATATTTATTAAATGTTTTTATATAATATTTCAATATATCCCCCCTAACTATAAAAATTTATTTGTATTTGTATTTATATTTATAGTTCTTTTAAAAATGGATTCTTTTTATCTTTATCAGATAAACTAATATCTGACAAATTATCTATTTGCCAATCTATCCCAACTTCTGGATCATTCCATATTAATCCACCTTCATCAGAAGGATCATAAAAATTTGTACATTTATATGCAAATTCTGCATAATCAGATCTAACTACAAATCCATGTGCAAAACCCTCTGGAACATAAAACATTGTTCTATTTTTTTCATTTAATAAAACAGACTTCCATTTTCCAAAAGTTTTGCTTTTTTCTCTAATGTCTACTACCACATCTAAAACTTCACCTTTTAAAACCCTAACAAGTTTTCCTTGTGGATTATTTTTTTGAAAATGGAGCCCTCTAAGAACATTTTTAACAGATCCCGATTGATTGTCTTGAACAAAAGTCATATCTAATCCATTTGCTTTAAAATCTTCATAATTATATGATTCTAAAAAATATCCTCTATTATCTCCAAAAACTTTTGTTTCTATTATAAATAAACCCTCTATCTCTGTTTCTATAAATTTAAAACATCCCATATAAAATTCCTTCTATCTTATATATTTTTATAATAGTCTTGATATTCTCCAGAGGTAACTTCTGATATCCATTCTTTATTTTCCATATACCAGTCTATAGTAAATGTTATCCCTTTGTCAAACATAATTTCTGGACTCCATCCAATATCTTTTTGTATCTTAGATGGGTCTATCCCATACCTTCTATCATGCCCTTTTCTATCTTCAACATATTTAATCAAATTTTCATCATATATTATATTATACTTGCTCTTCATATAACCTATAACAGTTTTAACTATATAAATATTTGTTTTTTCGTTATGACCACCGATGTTATAAACTTCTGATAAACTCCCACTATTAATAACCATATCTATTGCCCGACAATGGTCATTAACATATAACCAATCTCTTATCTGTAGACCATCTCCATATATCGGAATATGCTTTTTATTTAGCACATTGTTTATTATAAGAGGAATCAGTTTTTCTGGAAATTGATATGGTCCATAGTTATTTGAACATCTAGTTATATTAATTGGCAGTTTATATGTGTCACTATATGCTTTTACAAATAAATCAGCCGATGCTTTGCTAGACGAATACGGGCTGTGTGGATCTATTGGTGTTTCTTCTAAGAAATATCCTGTGTCTCCTAAAGACCCATAAACTTCATCTGTAGAAACCTGCAAAAATTTAACACCAGCTTTATAAACTCCGTCAGAAATTTCCCATATTTCTTTACTTATATTTAATAAATTTAGTGTCCCTAAAATATTTGTTTTAGCAAATATTTCAGGATTTTCTATACTTCTATCTACATGGCTTTCTGCTGCAAAATTCACAACATAGTCTATATCATATTTTTTAAATATAGACTTTATTTCATTATAATTACATATATCCTCTTTAAAAAATTTGTAATTATCACTATCTAAAACAGATTCTAAATTTTTTAAATTTCCTGCATAAGTTAAACTATCTACATTTATTATTCTAACACTATCTCCATATTTTTTAATCATATACAGTATAAAATTAGATCCTATAAATCCAGCTCCACCTGTAACTAAATATGTTTTCAAAATAACATCTCCTATATTTTACTTATAAAATCTTTTAAAGCAATCTTCCAATCTCTCATACTATCTCCAATAGTTGATCTAAACATCATATTATCTAAACAAGAATAAGAAGGTCTTTTAGCTGGTCTTGGATATTCTTCTGTAGTGCATGGATGAACTTTACATGATATTCCACTCTGCTCAACTATTTCTTTTGCAAAATCATACCAACTACATTCACCTTTACCTACACAATGATAAATTCCATAATTTTCAGTTCCCACTAATCCAATTATATGATGGGCTAAATCATTTGCATTTGTTGGATTTCCTCTTTGATCATCTACTACCTTTATCTCTTCTTTTTCTTTTGAAATTTTCATTATAGTTTTTACAAAATTATTTCCTATATATCCGTATAACCATGCTGTTCGTACAATAAAATATCTACTACTAAATTGTTTTACATATTCCTCTCCCATTAGTTTTGTTTTTCCATAAACGCTACTAGGTATAGTTATATCATATTCTCTATATGGAACTTCTCCATCTCCTGAAAAAACATAATCAGTTGATACATGTATCAACTTAGAATTATATTTTTCTCCTGCTATAGCCAAATTTTTGCTTCCTATCGCATTAACTTTAAAAGCCATATCTATATCTGTTTCACAATTATCGACATTTGTATACGCAGCACAATTTATTATGACATCTGGATTTTCTTTTTCAAATACTTCGTATATATTCTCAATTTTACAAATATCTATATCCTCTTTATCTAAAAATATAAATTTATTTTCTTTTAAATTAAATTCAACTAATCCTATTTCAGATTTATTTTTTTCATATATACTTCTAATCTCGTTTCCTAATTGTCCATTACTTCCTATTACATATATATTCAACTACTATTCTCCTTCAATAAAACTATCATTTGATATAGATAAAATATATTTTCCATATTCTGTAGATTTTAAAGACTCCCCTAATTCTAAAAGTCTATTCTTATCTATATATTTTTTTCTATATGCTATCTCTTCTAAACACGCTACATATAAACCCTGTCTTGTTTGAATTGCTTCTACAAAAATTGCGGCATCTAACATATCTTTATGATTTCCTGTATCCAACCAAACTGTTCCTCTACCGAAAATTTCAACCTGCAATCTTCCTTGCTTGAGATATTCTGAATGGATAGATGTTATCTCTAGTTCTCCCCTTCCAGATGGTTTTATACTTTTAGCTATTTCTACAACATTATTATCATAATAATATAATCCCGGTATAGCATAATTTGATTTAGCAACAATTGGTTTCTCTTCTATTGATATAGCTTTACCATTTTTATCAAACTCTACAACACCAAATTCATTTGGGTTTGTTACATGATATCCAAATATAACTCCACCTTGAATATCTTTTGCAATTTTTGATAGCCTTTTTGTAAAGTTATCTCCATAAAATATATTATCACCTAAAATTAAACATACACTATCTGATCCTATAAAATCAGCTCCAACTATAAACGCATCTGCAAGACCCCTAGGCTTATCTTGAACAGCATATTCTATACTTATACCTAATTTAGATCCATCCCCTAAAAGAGATCTAAATAGTTCTATATCTCTTTGTGTAACAATAACTAATATCTCTCTTATTCCTGATAACATCAAAACTGATAGAGGATAATAAATCATAGGTTTATCATATACTGATAGCATTTGTTTTGAACAAGCAATAGTTGACGGAAATAGTCTTGTCCCTGTTCCTCCAGCAAGAATTATTCCTTTCATATCATATACCTCTCTTATTCTATAATATTAAATACCCTAATTCCATTATGTATAATATACAACATAAATATTTAAAAAACAACTTTTTGTATTAAATTTTTTATCCATATATTAAAATAATAAAACATTGGGCAACGCTTCTTATAAAACCCTGCTTATATAACTTATACTTTAATGTACTATGCATTTTTTTCCACCGACTATTATAACAGAAATTACTATATATGTTTAATATTTTTTTATCTTGTTTATTAAAAATATCACCAAACTTTTCTTTTACATACTCAGCTTGAAAAAATGTATTCCTAATATTATTGTATTGTTTTTTCAGATTAAAAAGCTTTTTCAGTTTATAGGGATTTGATGCTCCTACAGAATTATTATTATGCTGTCTGTACAAAATTTGTGGTGTATCTATATAATAAGCATGTCCACATCCCACTCCCAAAATTCCAATAATCCAATCATGCATTATTATTCTACTATCATCACAAACACCCTTTACAAGATTCGCCATCTCTTTATTTATCATTATAGTACAACCAACAAAAATATTTTGAATAAGAATATTTTTAAAATTATTTTTACTTGCAGATATATTTTGATGTTGATAAAAACTTTCTGAAATTACTAGTTTATCTTGATTAACAATTTTTAAATTAGTATGTATTATTATTGGAGATTTTTTTATTAATATACATTCTTTTGCTATAATCAATTCATAAGAATTTTTTATTTTATCTTTTAACCAAACATCATCTTGATCTGCAAACATTATATAATCTGATTCTATATATTTAAACATAGATATAAAATTTTTCTTTGCACTTCCCTGTCTTACAATATTTTTATATAAATATATTTTTTTAGGATAGTTTTTTTTATATTCTTTTAATATTTCAAATGTTTTATCATCTGATTGATCATCACATATAATTAATCTAAATTCTTGAAAACTTTGATCTAATATAGAATTTATCTGCTCTTTTATATAATCTTCTCCATTATATGTTGCCATCAATATATCTATCATGTATACCTCTATATACTACTTATTAATTTTTTTAATTTTATTCCAATATATACAATATAATATAAGAATATATTATATTTATTTTTATAATTTTTTTTATAAAATATAAGCATAGAATCATAAAATCTTTTTATAGTTATTTTAGATTTTGTATTTAAACCACTCTGTCCTTTAAGGTGCAGCACAACTATTTCTGGAAAATAGACAGTTTTATATCCTTTTTGACAAGCCCTATAGCATATATCAATATCTTCTCCATACATGAAATAATCTTCATCAAATCCACCTATTTGATTATAGACACTTCTTTTCATAACCATTAATCCCCCAGAAACACAATCAACATAATTTAATTCATCATCTGGAATATATGTTAACCTATATTTTCCAAAAATCTTAGATTTTTTAAATATTTTATCAAGCTTTAAAAAATAACTAATAGATGTAAAAGGTGTTGGAAACCCCCTCTTGCATCCATGGTCTAAACTTCCATCTTGCAAAATCATCTTCCCACCTAGTATACCAACATCTAAATTTTTATCCATATATCTAACAGCTTCTAATAATTTATTATTTTTAAACTCTACATCAGAATTTAAAAATAATATATATCTTCCTATAGAATTTTTAACCCCTAAATTACATCCTGCACCAAATCCATTATTTTCCGAATCTATAATTTTAAAAACGCCATCAATTTTAAATATTTTTTCATCATTTTTACTAGAATTATCCACCAAAATTATCTCATATTTTAAATCTTTATCCACAGTTTGTATAAATAGATCAATCGTCTTTTCTGTCAATGATTTTGTATTATAGTTTATAATAATAACACTTAAATCCATAAAATCTCCTATTTTATATTTTAGTATAAATATCAATTGCCCTTTATTATACTTTTATTTGACCGATGTATATTATGACAGCTTATATTAATTAATTTTAAATTAGATTATCAATTGTTGAATGCAATTTAATAATAAATATTACCTTATTATTTACCATTCAATAAATTATATATTTTTTATTAAATATATAATTAACTAAAATATGACTATACTTTATATTCAATAATTTTTCAACAATTATATTTATATAAAATAAAATTATATTTATAAGTTTTCATTTTTATGCTAATTTATAAAAACTTTTATTTCATTTTTAAAGAGAACTTTAGTTCTCTTTTTTTTATTTCAAAAACCTATACACTTATATTTAAATATATAATAATCATTTTTTTTGTCGCAACATCCAAATAAATTTAAATTAAATGTATTATTTTTATTATAATTTACAAAAATACCTTTGCATAATATTCCTGTTGGCATACAACATATATTGTTATATACATAATCCTTATTTATAACACTTATTATACTAAAACATGACCCTCTATAACTAATAGATTTTAATAATATATTATTCAATTCACCAAGAGAATTGATAAATACATTCTTCTTTATCTTGTTTATATTAAACACTTCTCCAGTTTTATATATATTATATATCTGATTAGAATCACCACATAATAAACTGTTTGTAGTTCCATTATAGCCTATACTAGTTATACCACAAACTCCAAATGGAAGATATACATATCCTATTTCATTAAAAGATACATCTAATTTATATATAGTTTTAAAATGTCCTAATGACACTCCCCAAAAACATCTTTCATAATAATCAAAACAGATAGATATATAAGATCTTTTAGTTTGTATATCTCCTTTATATCTTCCCATCATATCAAATTTATAAATTTTTGATAAATTTATAAAAGACGTATACATATTCTTTCCATCATAAGCTATTGCTGTGTATTGTTCTTTATTTTTATTATCTAGCATCAATATTTTTATAAGCGATAAATCAATCATAAAATTCCCCTATTTATTGTATTTATTATATTATTATAAAATAAATACAATAAATATAACCTTTATATGATTTTTTAAAAAAGATGTATAGAAATTTCTATACATCTTTTTTTATTAATTATAATAAAACCAATTAAATTATCCCTACTAACTGTTTAACAAATTTAGTTTTAGGATTTTCTCTAATATTATCTGGTGTGCTATATTGATGTATCTCTCCTTTATCCATAATCAAAACTTTGCTTCCTAATTTTAAAGCTTCCCTAATATCATGGGTTATAAAAAATATTGTTATACCTAAGTTTTTATGAATTATCTTTATTTCTTTTTGTAAAGATTTTCTTGTTATATCATCGACTGCTCCAAAAGGCTCATCCATCAATAAGATATCTGGATTTGCAGCAACCGCTCTTGCAATCCCTACCCTTTGTTGTTGTCCCCCACTTAATTCATCTGGGAACCTGTCCATCATTTTTTTTTCTAAACCCATTTTTTCTATCAAAATATTTAAATCTACTTCGTTTAAAGACTTTCCACCTAACTCTAGGACATAGTTTATATTTTTTTTAACACTTAGATGTGGAAATAATCCTATACCTTGGATTACATAACCTATCTTTCTTCTTAATTTTATTTTATCAATCTTTTCTATACTTTGATTATCTATTAATATTTCTCCTTTATCCGGTGTTATTAAACCATTTATTAATTTTAAAACTGTAGTTTTTCCAGATCCAGAACTTCCAATTACGGTTATAAATTCCCCTTTTTCTATATTTAAACTAAAATTTTCCAAAACTATATTTTGATTATAGCTTTTATAAATATTTTTAAACTCTATTATATTCATTATTTCACCTTTATAAGCCCTTTTTCTTTTAAAAATTCCATTGCTACAATTTTTTCATCCATTTTTTCTATCTCAACTTTATAATTTAGATTAGACATAGTTTCATCATCTATTATACCTTCTAAAAGTAATAAAACTTCTTCTAATCTTGGATGCTTTTCTAGTATATCTCTTCGTACAACTGTTCCTGCATAATATTTTGGAAAAAATGATTTATCATCTTCTAATATAACTATATCTCCCCTACTTATCTGTCCATCAGTTGTAAAAACATTCATAACATCAATATCTTTATAATTCATCGCATCATACTTTAATCCTACATCTATATTAACTATATCTTTAAACTTAAGTCCATATAAATCTGATAAACCTTTATATCCATCCTCTCTTTCAAAAAAATCATATTCTCCTCCATATACGAGATTTTCTGAAAATTTTGAAAGATCACTATATGTCTTTATATCAAATTTTTCTGCTATTTCTTTTCGTATTGCCAAACCATAACTGTTGTTAAATCCATATAAACCTATATAAGAAAGATCAAACTTTTCTTCATATAAATCTTTCAATCTATTATAGCCCTCTTCACCTTCCTCTAACATCCCTTCTTCTTTTAAAACAAATTCCCAGCTTGTTCCCGTATATTCTGGATATAAATCAAAATCACCTTTGATTAATGCAGGATGAATATTGCTAGTTCCTCCACCAACTCCCTTAGTTATTTTAACTTTTACATCCAGTTCATCTTCTATTAATTGTCCTATAATTTCAGAAATAATAAGTTGTTCTGTCATAGGCTTAGATGCTATATTTATACTTTCTTTATCCATAGAAAAATAAAAAAATCCAGCAAGTCCAATAAAAGGTATTAACAACCACAATATTAAAGCTTTTTTATTAATCTTCTTCCTTTTATAAGCAAATTTTTCAATTCTACCTATTAAAAAATCAATCACCAACGCCAAACTTGCCACTGCTATACTACCGGCTATAGTCATAGCAGAGTTATTTGTTGTTATACCCCTGTATATTGCAACTCCTAGACCTCCTGCCCCTACAAACGAAGCTATACCAGTTAAAGAAATTGTCATTATAACCATATTTCTAAAACCAGATAATATTACAGGCATAGAAAGTGGAAACTTTATTTTATACAATGACTGAAACTCTGTGCTACCCATTCCTATTGATGCTTCTATTATCTTCTTATCTATATTTGTAATACCGATATATGTATTCCTAACCATTGGAAGTAATCCATATATCGAAAGAGCAATAATTGCATTTGAGTTTCCTATGCCCCATATAGGAATCAAAAAACCTAACATAGATATTGCTGGAATAGTATATGTAAAATTTATTATCCCTAGTATTAATGAAGACACTTTTCTAAATTGACTAATAATTATACCTATCAATATCCCTAAAATAGATGAAATAGTTATAGCTATTAAAGAGATATTTATATGCTCCCACATTAAATCTACAAAAAATTCCCATCTATCTATATATATAAACAATACATCTTTTATCATAATAATCTCCATACTTATATTTTAAATACATAATATATCTTATGATATAATCGCATATTTAAACAACATTGTAAAGTTTTAATAATTTATTTAGCAAGTTTATTTAGATAAACTAATTCGTTAAAATATTAACCTGTATTTTGATCTTAATTTATTTTATATTCATAATATATACTAATATTATCTATATTTAATTGGTATATTTTATTTGTAAATATACATAAAATAATAAATATAAGGTGGATAATAACTATGAAAGTTACTTTTAATGGTGCCCCTTTAACTTTAATCGGATTACAACTTTCCGTTGGTGATATATTTCCTTCTAAAGATATTGTGAATAACGATCTTTCAAGTTTAGATATAACTAAAGAATCAGGAGCAAAAATTGTTATAGCTGTTCCTTCTTTAGATACTCCTGTTTGTGATCAAGAAATTAAACGTTTTAATGATGAAGTTTCTAAACTAAACAATATAACTTGCTATACTATCTCTATGGATCTTCCTTTTGCACAATCAAGATGGTGTGGTGCTTCAAATATTAGCAATGTTAAAGTTCTATCTGATTATAAAAATCGTGATCTATCTAAATCTATTGGTGTTTTTATAGAAGAACTTGCTTTAACTACTAGAGCTAGTTTTGTTTTAGACGCTAATAATAAAGTTGTTTTTGCAGAATATCTTTCTGAAATAACTAATCATCCAAGTTATGATAAAATTTTAGATGCAGCTAAAAATATCTAAATATTTTATAAATTTTTAAAAAAGAAGGTGGATTCTAATTAATTAGAATCCACCTTCTTTTTTTGTATAAACATTTTTATCTTTTTTTCTACACTATTATCTTTTGGATAATAGTATTTTTTATCTTCAAAACCTTTTGGCATATATTCTTGGTCTATAAAACTTTGTTTATAATCATGCGGATATTTATATATCTTTTTATCTTCTCCAAATTGAAAATGCTTTAAGTATTCTGGAATATTATACATATCTATAGAACTAGAATCCAACATTGCTTGTTTTATTGCTAGATAAACACTATTAGATTTTGGACAATTAGAAAGAAATATTACCGCTTGTGATAAAATAATTCTAGCTTCTGGCATTCCAACTTTAAGGGCAGAATTAATACAACTTTCAACAATACATATGGCTCTAGGATACGCCATACCAATATCCTCACAAGATATAACCAACAATCTTCTTATTATATCTTCCATCTTCGAAAATTCTAAAAGCTTTGACATATACAATAATGCTGCATTTTCATCAGATCCTCTTATAGATTTATGAAAAGCAGAAAGAAGATTATATGTATTATCCTCTCCTCCACAAGCTCTAAACCCATTTTCAGACAAAAAATCTTTTAGATATTCATCTTCTATCTTTAAAATATTATATATATTTTCATCTAAAGAATTTATAACTACATCCAAAAGATTTATACCTTTTCTTATATCTCCAGAAGAATATATTGCTATATCTTGTATTCCTTTATCAGATATATCAATATCTAATTCCATTTCTTCTTTTAAATATTTAATAGATTTTTTTAAAACTTTAGCTATATCATCAACATTCAAAGGTTTAAACTCCAATATTAAACATCTACTAATTATAGCTTTATGTATGCATATATGTGGATTTTCTGTTGTTGAAGCTATTAAATTAAGTTTTCCTTCTTCTATATAATTCAATAAAGTTTGCTGTTGTTTTTTATTTAAATACTGTATTTCATCTATATATATAATAGCTCCTGATTTGGATATATCTAGTTCAACCTCTAATAATATGCTCTTTATTTCTGATGTTGATAAATCTGTTCCATTTAAATAATAAATTTTTCTTTTTCCTGATATAGCAATAACTTTTGATAAAGAAGTCTTTCCAACTCCTGATGGTCCATAAAATATAAAGCTGGCTATCCTATCTTTATCTAAAAAATTCCTAAAAACTTTTCCTTTTCCAATAATATGATCCTGACCAACTATATCATCAAAAGTTTTAGGCCTAATAAGTTCAGATAATTTGCTTTTCATTATAAATCCTCTAGTTTCTATATATAGGATAACAATTACACATAGTTGAAACTTTCTGTTTTATTAAATCTATATTATTTTCAAAATTTGTAGCAGTAAGGTATAAACATTCTGCTATAGTTTTCATATCTTCTTCTATAAAACCTCTGGTTGTAATTGCAGGTGTTCCTATTCTTATCCCACTCGTTATCATAGGGCTCGATTTTTCTGAAGGAATTGTGTTTTTATTTACAGTTATATCTACTAAATCTAATCGTTTTTCCATCTCTTTGCCCGTAACATTAAAGTTGGTTAGATCTATTAATAACATATGATTATCTGTTCCATTAGAGATAAGTTTGAAACCTTTGGATATAAGATTATATTCTAAAGATTTTGAATTTAAAATAACCTGTTTTTGATATATTTTAAATTCTTCTGTAGATGCCTCTTTAAAACAAACAGCTTTTCCCGCTATGACATGCATTAAAGGCCCTCCTTGTATTCCAGGGAATATTGCTTTATCTATCTTAGTTCCTATTTCTTTTTTTCCTAATATTAGACCTCCTCTAGGTCCTCTCAAAGTTTTATGTGTTGTAGATGTCACAACATCTGCATATTTTATTGGAGAAGGATGAATACCAGCTGCAACTAAACCTGCTATATGAGCCATATCAACCATTAGTATAGCTCCAACTTCATCCGCTATATCTCTAAATTTTTTAAAATCTATCTCTCTAGTATATGCACTTGCTCCTGCTACAATCATCTTTGGATTATGCATTTTTGCCAAATCTCTAACCTGAGTATAATCTATAAGATGTGTCTTCTCATCAACGGAATATCCAATAAAATTATAATCTCGTCCAGAAAAATTTATACCTAAACCATGGGTTAGATGTCCTCCAGAATTTAAAGACATACCCACCACCGTATCTCCTTTTTCCAACAAAGCAAAATATACAGCCATATTTGCTTGAGATCCTGAATGAGGCTGTACATTTGCGTATTCTGATTTAAACAAAGTTTTCGCTCTATCAATAGCCAAATTTTCGATATTATCTACATAATTACATCCACCATAATATCTTTTTCCTGGATATCCTTCTGCATATTTATTAGTAAGAACTGTTGCCATAGTCATCATTATATTTTCAGATGCAATATTTTCACTTGCTATAAGCTCTATGGTTTTTTCTTGTCTAATATATTCATTTTGTATATTTTCTGAAACCTCTAAATCAAAAGTTGATAAATTTTTTCCTGTTATTATTTTTTTATAATCCATAATAATATCCTCCTTAATAAATAAAAGTAGACAGCACCCTTATAAAAAAGGGACTGTCTACCATAACAAAGTTTTGGAGCGGGTTACGAGGCTCGAACTCGCTACCTCCACCTTGGCAAGGTGGCGCTCTACCAGATGAGCTAAACCCGCAAAAAATTTAAAAAAATGGTGCCTCCGGACGGAATCGAACCGCCGACACGGGGATTTTCAGTCCCCTGCTCTACCGACTGAGCTACAGAGGCAAAGGCATATCTATATATAGTTTTTTTAAAATGGCGACCCGTAACGGACTCGAACCGTCGACCTCTAGCGTGACAGGCTAGCGTTCTAACCAACTGAACTAACGGGCCAAATGGTGGGAACAACAGGGCTCGAACCTGTGACCCCCTGCTTGTAAGGCAGGTGCTCTCCCAGCTGAGCTATGCTCCCAACGTATTATATTCTATACTATTTTTTAATATATGTCAACATGTTTTTATACTTGATTTTAATTTTTTTTTATGGTAAACTTATAAAGATTTATATTTAGGAGGTGCAGATTATGGCTAAATGCTTCGTTTGTGATAAAGGGGTTTCTTTTGGTATAAAAGTTTCTCATTCTCACAGAAGATCAAACAGAAAATGGAAACCAAATGTTCAACGTGTACGGGCTGTTGTTAATGGAACTAACTGTAGAATATATGCCTGCACCCGTTGTCTTCGTTCTAATAAAGTACAACGTGCAGGATAATACCTTTTCTATAAAATTAAAAAAAATCATTGAAATAAATTGTAATTTATTTCAATGATTTTTTTTAATTTTATAATTCTATCTAATTTAAAAATATTAAATAATAATATAATATATTTCTATTCATATTATTTTATACTATTTTCATATGCTTCTATCATCTTCTTAACCATCTGTCCACCTATAGATCCTGCTTGTCTTGATGTCAAATCTCCATTATAACCATTTTTAAGATCTACTCCAACCTCAGACGCTGCTTCCATTTTAAATCTCTCTAACGCTTCTTTAGCTTGTGGCACAATTATTTTTCCCATTTTTAAATCTCCTTCTATTCAATAAATTTAATTTCGTTTGCGCTTGCATTTATATTATGTGCTCTTGATTCAAAACTATTACAGGTATTTTTTGGATTTTAAATATAAATTTTTTTTAATATTTATCTTTGCAAAACATTTTTTTTTACTATATAATTTAAAGATACTCTTGTATTTAAGGAGCATAAAATGAAAATATTACATACATCCGACTGGCATATAGGAAAAATTGTAAATAATTATAGTATGATAGAAGATCAAATAATTATTTTAAAACAATTAGAAAATTTTATATTAAATAACGATATAGATGTTTTAATTATTGCAGGAGATTTATATGATCGTCCTATTCCATCTGTCGAATCAATCGTTATTGTAAATAATTTTTTTTGTAATATTATAAAATATTCTAATACATATATTATAGCCATTGCTGGAAATCATGATTCTCCTGATAGACTATCTCATTTAAATTTTATTATGGAATCTAAAGGCCTTTATATAATAGGAAACATATCCAAAGATATAAAGCCAATAAAAATTATTAAAGATAAATTAATCGTAAATTTTTATCCTATTCCTTATTTTTCTGTTTTAAAAGGAAAAAATATTCTAGAAAACCAAAATATAAAAACTTTCAATGATTCTTTTAAACAATATATAAAATATATTTCCCCTAATATAAACCATTCTGAGATAAATATATCTATCGCCCATGGATTTTTTTCAAATTTAAAAGGTGAAAAATCCCAAACAATCTTTTCGGAATCAGAAATATCTTTAGGTGGAATTGATATTATTGATGCTTCATATTTAAATATATTTGATTATTCCACTCTAGGGCATCTACATTCTTCCCAAAAGGTTGTGGAAAAAAAATCTGCATATTCTGGGTCTATACTAAAATATTCTCAAAGTGAAATTAGTCAAAAAAAAAGTTTTACTATAATAGATATTATAGATAAAAATAATCTAAATATTAGTAAAATTCCTTTTATCCCTAAACGAGATATGATTCTTATTTCAGAAGATTTTTATAATATAAATTTTGAAGAACACTACTCTGAAGATTATGTATTTGTTCATATAACAAATACAGAAAATATCATAGAACCTATAAATAAGCTAAAAACTATTTTTCCTAATATAATGGGTGTTAAATTTATAAATAAACAGATTTCAACAAATATAAACTCTATCCAAAAAGATGCTATCATAAATAAAACTGTTCCACAAATATTTAAAACTTTTTATAAAACTATAGCCAAAGATGACCTAACAAAAGATCAAATAGATATCATAAATAATATCATATAAACTTTAAGGAGACTGAAAATATGATACCACTATTTCTTACTATAAAAAATTTTGGTCCTTTTTTAAATGAACAGTCCATAGACTTTAAACAAGTAATAAAAAATAATATATTTCTTATTACTGGTCCTACTGGTGCTGGAAAAACATCTATCTATGACGCTATAACATTCTCTTTATATGGAAAATCTAGCGGAACTATTCGTAAAGCTGAAAGTATGCAGAGCGATTTTTCTTCTAACAAAGACGAAACTTATGTGGATTTTACATTTTCTATAAAAAATCAAATCTATAATATAAAACGTGTTATGAAGAGAAAAAAAATTACATCTAAAAACACAATAACAGATACAAAACCTAAAGCAGAATTGATACTTCCAGATCAAACGGTTATAGAAGGAATATCTGAAGTTAATCAAAAAATTTTAGAAATTATTGGGTTAAATCAATTACAATTTTCTAAAATCGTTATGCTAGCACAAGGAGAGTTTCAAAAGCTTCTTCAAGCTTCTAGTGATGAAAAAGAATCCTTGTTTAGAAATATATTTTCTACTCATAAATTTCAACAATTTTCAGAAAATTTAAAAAATTTAGAACAAGAAAAAAAGCGTATTCTAGACCAAAAATTTGAAATTAAAAAAAATATAATTAAAGATATAGATTTTTTAGATGAAAATATAAGTATAGATCATATAGATAAAGAATATATTTTAAAATATTTAGAAAAAGAAAAAGAAAAATTATCCAACACTTATATATCTACACAAAATATTATTGATATTAAAAATAAAGATAAAAATTTAATAAATATACAATATGCTATAGATATTAATAAAAAGTTTGATCAAAAATTTGAAATAGAAGCTGAGATAAATATTATAAATAATAAAAAAGATAAAATAATTTCAAAAGATAATTTATTGAAAAAATATGATAATCTATATCCAATACTTTTATTAAAAAAAGATATAGAAAATCTTAATAACCAATATCAAAAATATTTGAAAAAACTAGATAGTTTAAATAAAGATTTATCGAAATTTAATATTCTACATGAAGATATAAATAAGCTTTATAAAACTATACCAGAATTAATACAATCAAAAAACAACATATATTCTGATATAGAAAATCTTAATAAAACTATACCTATAATTCAAAAAAAAGATGAAGTTTATCAAAATGTATTAAAAAATAAAAATAATTTAGAAATTATCATTTTAGATATAAAAAATATAGAAAATGCTCTACAAAATAAAATTTTAGAAGAAAATTTAGTAGACATAGAAAATCAAATAAATCAAATAAACTTAATTATAAAAAATATCCTATCCCTTGATAAATCACTAGAGTTATCAAAAACATTAGAAAAAGATTATATTAATAAAACTTATATTTATAATAAGTCTATATCTTATTCCCTTGCAAAAGAATTATTAGAAAATCAATCTTGTCCAGTTTGTGGAAATACAACCCATCCAAACAAAGCAAAAAAAAACAAAGATTCTATATCATATATAGATTTGCAAAATTTAAATACAATATATACAACACATCTTCAAGATGTAGAAAAACAAAAATGGATTATTAAAGAAAATATAGATAAATTAAAATCAATATCTTCTGATATTATTATTGATTATGAATATAATAAATATCAATTTAATAATTATGAATTTATATATAATATTAAAAAAAATCTTATATATAAAAAAGATTTAATATCCCATAAAATTTTAGAAAATGTTAAATCTTTAAAATATAATGAAAATATATCTGATTTAGAAAAAAAATCTATCAAGGAGAAAGAAAAATTATCTATAATAAAAAATTCAATAGAACAAGGATCACTTGAATATCAGGTTATTATATCAAGCTTATCTGAAAAAAATATAAATATTTCTGATATAAATAAAAATATTTCATCTTTGAAAAATATATTAGATACTATAGAAAAAAAAATTAAAAAATATGAACTAGATTATAATACTTCTTGCATTAATATTAACTATACTACAGAAAATTTATTAGATTGTAAAAACAATATATATTATATTGAAAAAGATATTTTATATAAAAAAAATAACCTAAAAGAATTTATGCATAAAGCAAAAATATTAAATTTAGATTATATAGATGATATTATGCATATAGAAAATAATTATGACACTATAAAAAAAGAAGTTGATGATTTTTTCGATAATATGTCTGAAAAAAATTTAATATTAAAAAATATAAATAAAGATTTAGATGGAAAAGAAAAATTTGATATAGATAGTATGAAAACTCTATTATATAATATTAATGAAGATCTTAAAAATTTGAATTCAATAATCATAGATACAAAAACTAATATCAATAAATTAGATATAATATCAATAAAAATAAAACAAATCTTTTCAGAATTAGAAATTTTAATAGAAGACCATCAAAATATTTCATTATTAAATGATATTTCATCTGGAAAAAATGAATCTAAATTAAAATTTGAAACATTTGTGCTAACTTCATATTTTGACGAAATTATTTATGCTACAAATATCCGTTTAGATAATATAACTAATGGGAGATTTTCTCTTAATAGAAAAACAGATAGATCTCAAGGCAATAAAAAATCTGGTCTTGATTTAGAAATTTTTGATATCCATACTGGAAAATACAGAGAGTCCCATACTCTTTCAGGAGGCGAGAGTTTTCAAACATCTCTTGCTCTTGCTCTTGGATTATCCGATACTATTTCTCAAAATTATGGTGGAATAGAAATAAACACTCTTTTTATAGATGAAGGTTTTGGATCTTTAGACAGCGTTTCCTTAGACAATATTATAAATTGTTTAACAAATCTAACCCAGACAGGTAGAATAGTCTGTATAATATCTCATGTGCAAGAGCTAAAAGAAAGAATAGATACAAAAATTTATGTTTCCTCTTCTTCTTATGGAAGCTCTATATCCATTTCATAAAATAAAGGAGATTTATATGAATGATAATACAATAAAAAAACTTATTATTATAATCTTTTTAATTTCTGCTATATCTATTGTCATATTTAACTTTATAATATCTCCAAATATAGATATAAAATAAAAGGAGAATATTTAATGATTATAGAACTTAAAACCCTCTCTTCAGTTGCTAAAATAGACACTGTAGGAGCAGAACTAAGGTCATTTGAAGATGGTTTTGGAACGGAATATATATGGCAAAGAAATCCTGATTTTTGGTCAAAAAGCTCTCCTATTTTATTCCCTATAGTGGGTAAGCTTAAAAATAATAAAACAATAATCAATAATAATATATACTCTATTCCAAAACATGGATTCGCCAAAGACTTAGAATTTAAAATTATAGAAAATAGACAAAATTTTTTAGCATTAGAACTCATCTATTCTAACAAAACTTTAAATATTTTTCCTTTTAAATTTTCTTTAATAATTTCATACTTTTTAGAAGATGATAAAATTTCTATAACATATGAGGTTTCTAATATGGATGAAAAAGAAATGTTTTACGGAATTGGCGCTCATCCTGCATTTAATTGTCCTCTAAATAAAGATAAAACAATATTTGAAAACCATGTATTACAATTAGGTACAACAAAAAAACTTTTGTCTCCCATATACGATAATGATAAAGATATATTAAATTTAAATAATAAAAAATCATTTTCCATAAACGGAAAAATAAAACTAGATTATAACCTTTTTAAAGATGATGCGATAATATTCGAAAATATTCCTACAGACAATGTTCTATTATTTGACTCAATATCTGGACAAGGTGTTAAAGTTTTATTTAAAGGATTTGAACATTTAGCTTTTTGGACACCAAATAAAAAGAATTCTCCCTTTATATGTATAGAACCTTGGTCTTCCCTTCCTCATTCTTCATCTGACGGAAAAGATTTTAAAGATAAATTTGGAATTAATAATCTCCCTTCTGGGGAAAAAGATACATATTATTTAGAAATAATACCTATTTAAAAAGATTTTTAAATTAAGAAATAAATAATAATCTACAGAATATAATGTTATACACTCTACAAAAAGGAGGCTATCTATGCAAAATATTATAAATGAATTTATTAAACCAGAACTTCTTGTTCTTATTCCTGTTTTATATATTATGGGAATATTCTTAAAAACAAAATGCAATATAATTAAAATTTGTCATATACCTCTAGTTCTTGTAATAATTTCCACCGCTTTATCTACACTATGGGTTTTATCTATATCAACTATAACTACTTATCAAGGACTTTTTTCTTCATTATTTATATCTATTACACAGGGTGTTTTAATAGCCGGAGCTACGGTTTTATCCTATGAAATTATAAAAAATACTAAATCAACGAAAAGTTTACCACCCGATACAGAACAAAATAATCAACCTATTAATATAGAAATAGATAAAACACCCATCTCTATCCCTATAGAAGAAAAAAAATAAACTACTATATAATAATAGCTAATAAAAAACACATAAACATTAAATCTGTTTATGTGTTTTTTTATTTAATATTATTAAAATAATTATAGCTAATATTTGTATTCCTCCTCCTAAAATAAATATTAATTGATAACTACTAAAATTCAAAAATCTTATTTTATTTTCTATTATAAAATTCATAACTCCTCTTGATATCTGTGGTGCAATAAACGAGACAATGCCCGTAACAAATCCTTCAAAATTCATAAACATTATCCTGATATCTTTTGGTATAAGACTTAACGAAACATTAAATTTAGATATATTAAATCCTATCATACAAACCCCTTGTAATAAAAATAAAATAGGATATAATATCCAACCATCTATGGATATTAAGGAAAACAAACTATTTATAACCGCAAACCCTATTGATGTTAGTATTATTATTTTAAAACATCCTTTTAAATCTACAAGTCTTCCCCAAATTCCACCCATAAATATTTTAAATAAATTAGTTATAGATATAACTGATCCTACTATCACATAGGATATTCCTACAACATCTACAAAATAATATGTATAATATGGCTGAGATAGATATAATCCAAAATTCCAAAAACAAACAAAAATAATATATATAACAAAATTTTTATTACATAAAGGAATTTTAAATATGTCAATTATTCTAACATTATTTTTATCAATATTATCTTTTATATCTGGAATTTTCATATAACTTAAAAGATCTATTATAGAAAAAAATAATACAATTCCAAATGATATATAAAAAAACATTATATTATCTCGAAACTTATCTACTAAAAAACCAAATAATATATTATAAATCATAGAAATACTATTAACAATAATATTTCTTTTAGAAAAATATCTAGCACTTTTACTAGGATCAACAAAATTTATTATCCAATCTAAAGATATAGATGTTTTTATAAATTTTGCAGAAAATCCAATAAAATATAAAATACATGTTATGAAAAATCCAATATCTCCAAAAGATAGCGAAAATGGTATCATTATAAACGATCCATAACTAATCAAAGATAATGTTATAACAGATTTTTTCCTGCTGTTAAATAAAAAAACTATTTTGCTGGCAAAAACCTGAGAAATATGGCTTAATAGTATAACTGATGATATCATAACAATTTTATCTATCGGAATTCCTATTAATACCAAAAATGCATTTGTAAATATAACAGTAGGAATTATAAAATATTCTATAACATATTCACCAAATACTGCAAATAAAAAATTTTTTCTTTCCGCTTTAAATTTCTCGTACTTCAATATTTTTCCCCCATACTTATTAATAATTAAATTATATATTGTATTTTTTAAAAAACAACCTAAAAAATTATAAATATATATTTTAACTTATAAATATTATAACATTGAAAAAAAGCTCAAAAAGAGTTAAAATTATTTAGTTATATTTTAAATTTATTTTAGTATTGGAGTTTTATATGAAAAAAATATTCCTAGCGACTATTATGATTTTTATTTTTTTTACATTAGTTTCTTGTAACAATAAAAAAATCACCCCTTTCCCTGTAAATATCTCAGAAATATCTATCAAATCTCCGCCTTCATCTGTTGTTTCTCTTTCACTTTCTCTTTCTAATCTTTTGATGGATTTAGATAAAAAAACTTCTATCGTTGCTACTACAGATGATATAAAATTAGAAAATATTATTTCAGTAGGCAATTCTATTAAACCAGATTTAGAAAAAATAATATCTCTAAAACCTGATTTAGTTATATCAAACTCAAACCTTTCCACAAAAGACAACAATATTCTTAAATCCAATAATATAGATTATATATATATACCTATTCCAAACAACCTTGAAGAATTGGAAGAATATTATATTAAAATCTCCACTATATTTTACGGAAATATAGATGGTCCAAATATAGGAAAAGAATATTATAATAAAAATATTCAACTATTAGATAATATTAAATTAAAATTAACAGACACAACCTTGCTTCCTTATGTATATATAATCTCAGATGATTTTATCGTAACTGGGGATACTTTTCAGTCTCAAATATTATCATATTTAGGAGAAAATATTGCTAAAGATGGAATAAATTATACTTTTAATATTGACTCTGTTTCTCCAAGTATTATATTCGTGTCTTCTGAATCGGACATAGATAAAATTAAAAAAGACAATAGATTTAAAGATTCTTCTGCTGTAAAAAATAATAAAATTTATTCTATCGACCCTTCAATTATTGAGCAAAGAAATTTTATATCTTTTAAACTAGTACAAACTATCGCTAAACAAATTTATCAAATATCATTCGATTAAACTTATAATAAATAATTAAGGAGTTATTTTATTGATTTATTTTATCTATTTCGTAATATCTTTTTTAGTAGTATGGTTCTCTTTAAAATGCGCAAAATATGTCGACCTTATTGACAAAAAAACTGATCTTTCTGGGGCTTTTATAGGCGGAATAATTCTGGCTGCTGTAACATCTCTGCCAGAACTTATAACTAGCTTTTCTTCTATTGTAATTGTGGATAATGCAGAACTAGTTTTAGGAAATATTTTAGGAAGTAATATTTTTAATCTATCTGTTTTAGGATTAGGTATTGTTTTTTCTTATAAAAAATTTATATCTTCTAAAATATCTTCATCCCATATGAAAACTATTCCAATCACAATTATTATATATATACTTATAATAACATCTTTATTTATAATATCAGCATCTATTTTTTCTGTAAATATATCATCAATAATTATACTAATTCTTTATATATTATCTATAAAGTTTTTATCTAATAATGATTTAAATACTTCTGAAAATGATGATATTATAGAAGATACATCTAAATTAACTATAAAACAGATAATAACTAGATTTATTATAATGGCAATAAGTCTAATAATTGCTAGCATTTTTATTACATATACAACAGATATTATAGCTACAAAACTTAATATGGGTTCAACTCTAGCGGGGGCATTGTTTCTAGGTATTGCTACATCTTTACCAGAACTTTCTTCTTCTATTGCATTAATAAAAATGGGTAATTTTAACGCAACCATAGGCAATATTATAGGAAGTAATATGTTTAACTTTTTAATATTATTTATATCCGATATTTTATATTCAAAAGGATCAATCTATATAAAAACTAAAGAAGTTTCATCTCTTGTTATCTTTGGACTAATATCATCTATTTTTATAGGGATAACACTCTTTTTAAAAAGTAAAAAAATTGAATCGAAATTTTTATATACATTAATTGCTTCTATATCTGTATTATGTTATTTTGCATTTTTAATATTTTCTATTTAATAAAAAAACAAAATAAAAAAACAAGATAGATTATAATCTATCTTGTTTTTTTATTTTGTTTTTTTATTTCGCTTTACCTGCACAGCCAAACATTTTCATTTTTATAGAAATGATCTCTGCCATTGCTTCTCTTGCTGGTCCACAAATTTTTCTAGGATCAAATTCTTTAGGATTTTTTTCAAACACATCTTTAATTGCATCTGTAAATCCTTGTCTTAAATCTGTGTCTATATTTATCTTATTTACCCCTAATGATACCGCTCTTTTTATAGAATCTTCTGGAATTCCTGATGCCCCATGTAAAACTACTGGAATTTTAATTAATTTTTTTATCTCTTCTAGTCTATCAAAATCCAACTCAGGATTTCCTATATATTTTCCATGTGCCGTTCCAATTGCTATTGCAAGATAATCTAAATTAGTTTCTTTAACAAATTGTATAGCTTCTTTTGGATTTGTATAGATTGCATCTTTTTCATCTACAGAAATCTGATCTTCAACTCCCGATAGTCTTCCTAATTCAGCTTCAACGGAAATTCCCGCAGCATGTGCAATATCAACTATATTTTTTGTAACTTCTATATTTTTTGCAAGATCATAATGAGATCCATCAACCATTATAGAACTCCAACCATTTGATATACATTTTATAATTGTCTCATATGTAGTTCCGTGATCTAGATGTAATGCAACTGGAACAGACGCTTTTTGTGCAGCAAATCTAATCATTGTGCTTAAATAGTCTAAACCAGCATATTTTATAGCACCCTCTGATGTCTGTATTATAACTGGAGAACTCTCTTTTTCTGCCGCTAATATAACAGCTTGTAAAGCTTCCATATTATTTACATTAAATGCACCTACTGCATAATTATTTTCATGAGCATGATCAAGAATTTTTTTACCTGTAACTAACATAAACATCGACTCCTTGCAATATTTTAATATTCTAATTATATAATATTTATACTTAAATTGCAATTATTATTAAACGTTAATCTCTATCTCTTCTCCTAGATGGAGGGAATATATGTAAACTTTATCAACTTTAATTTTATAACTATCCTCTATCGCTTGTTTATATAATTTCATCTGAAGTTTATATCTTAAAATAAGATCCAATTTATCTTTTACAAAATCAGTTTTATAATCCACTATAATATTTTCTACTGGCCCTAATATTAAACAGTCTGCTATACCCTGAATCAAAATTCCTTGTTTACTATTACTTAGATTTAAATCGGATGGAAATATTATATCTCTAAAAGCAATCTCTCTTTTGACAAGACCACTTTCCACTATTTTTCTGCATATATTAGATGATAAAAATATTTTTATTTTTTCTTTATTTAATGTCTTAACTTGTTCATTTGTTAAATATTTTTTTAATACAATATTTTCTATTTCTTTATCTAAATCTTTTTGTGCATCTTTAAAATTTGCATACTGCATAAAAGTATGCAATATTGTCCCCTTTTCTGCACCTGTAACTCCTGATTCTATAGAAAAAAATGGTCTTCTATTTATACTAATTTTATCCTGATTTTTGACCTTTGATATGTCTGTAACAGACATTTTTACAGGAATTGATAAATAATCTTTATATGCATATTTCCATAATACATTGTCTTCTATCTCTTTTATATAATTTTTATCAGACTTTTCTCGTATCATATCATCTTCAAAAACTATTCCTTCTTTTATATAACCTTCTGTATCTTTTATATCAACAATTATATCTATCTCTTCATCTGAAATATAATCAGGATAAATATTGTATCCCATCTTCATCTTTGTAAAATTTTTATTTTTATATAGTCCACTACAAACGATATCCCCATGACTTTGAACAACTGATAAAAGTCCTGCAGAAAGAAGGTGTTTTTTTTCTATATTTCTTTGTTGTTTTAATTTATTTTCTATATTTTTAGAAACTTTCATAGTTAATATTAATTTTTCTCTACTTCTTGTCATAGCTACATACAACAATCTCATCTCTTCAGATAACATTTCTTGACTTTCTATAATTTTTCCAGCACTATGCATAATTGTTTCGTATGATTTAAAATTTTCTCTATCTATTATTTTCATACAAAATCCAAGATTTTTATCTACCATAAAAAATTTTTTAATATCTGTTTTATTATACTTTTTATCAGTATCAGCTAGAAAAACTATAGGAAACTCTAACCCTTTAGAACTATGTATTGTTAATATAGAAACTCCTTTTCCTGTATTTTTCTCTTCCTCACTCCTAAATTCCATCTGATTTTTATAGCACATATTTATAAATCTTAAAAAATCATTTAAATTATTTTCTATATCATCATATCTTTTTGCATATCTCAAAAATATATCTAAATTATTAACCGCTTTTTCTCCTCTTTCTAAACAAGAATATATCATATATACATCTAAGCTAGTATATATATGATATATTAATCTATCTATAGAATACATATTACTATACTCTCTAAAACCATCTAATTGATCTATAAATTTTTTAAATTTATTATCTTCTTTTTTAGCAAGATTTAACATCTCTTTATATAAACTCTCAGTCTTATCATTCTGCCTTAAAAAAACCAAATCATTTTTACTAAAATCAAATAATGGACTTGTCAAAACACCTAACATTGCTATATTATCAACTGGATTATTTATAATTTTTAATAAATTTATTATATTTGTTATCTCATATGTATAAATAAGATTATCACCTTTGATTTTAATATTAGTTGATAATTTATGATTTATAAGACTATTTTGATAGATTTCTCCTTTATCTTTTAAACTTCTAAGTAATATACAAAAATCTTCTGCTACACAACTCCGCATCTCTTTTCCATCGAAAACTTTATATCCATCATCAATCATCTTTTTTATTCTATTAGATATATAATTAGCTTCCATCTCTATTGTTTTAACTTTAGAATCTTCATCCCCTACTATAATACTAAACTCAGCTTTACAATCTTGATGTTCAGCATAATTTAATGAAGAAATTAATTCATTATCTTTATTATATTCTATCCCCCCCATATCTAGGCTCATTGTTCTGAAAAATATATAATTTGTAAAATCTGTAACTTCTTTTCGACTTCTAAAATTATTATTAAGATTTATTTTGCAAGGAAATTTATTTTGATTATAATCAAAATACTCTATACTTTTATCTATAAATAATTTTGGAACCGCCTGACGAAATCTATAAACACTCTGCTTTGCATCTCCTACCATAAATATATTTTCATTATTTTTAGATATCATCTTAAATATCATCTCTTGAATATCATTTGTATCCTGATATTCATCTACCAAAATTTCCTCATATTTATTTTCTATCTCTTTACCAAATTCAGATTTTTTTCTTTTATCATCTTTATCTATCAATAATTCTAGAGCTAGATGTTCTAAATCATTGTAAGAAAAAAAGTTTTTTTCAAACCTTTTTTCTCTATATTTAATATAAAATTCATATGATATTTTACACAAACTATTAACTATAGGATATAATTTTTTTATATCTTCATTAAATTCTTGTTGGCTACAAATAAAATATTCTTCTTTTAATTTATCAATATATTTACCAATATTTTTTTTTGTATTTTTAATCCAATCTTTTGTATCAATATCATCATAGTTTTTAAGATTTCCCAATCTTATAAACTTAAATATTTTAAATATATTATAAACATCATCCCATCTATTTTCAGATATATACGTTTTTATTCTAATAAATGTATTTAAACAATCTTCAAAAGAAAGTTTATAAGCTTTACTTAGTTGTTCATCATTCCTAATAATTAAAAGAACTTCTTCTAATATATCTATTATATAATTACAGATTTTAAACCCTTTTTCTAAAATAATCCTTCCCCATATTGTATCCTCTATATTTTCGTCATTATACATATTTATAAATTTATCTAGCATATCTTTTGGATCTGGCTGATATTCCAAAACCTTACAGATATCTATTAATATTTCCTCTAACCCTTTATCATTTTTACTACAAAAAAATTCCACTAAATTTAAAAAATCTTCGTCTTCTTTTTCATAGTTTAATTCTAAAACTTTCTCTAAAACATCTAATTGTAAATTTTCTAATTGAAGATTATCTGCTATTTTTATATTATATGGTATATTAAGTTTTTCAAAATTTTTCTTAACTAATGATAAACAAAAAGAACTTACAGTTGATATATCCGATCTTTCTAACAATAATATTTGATTTTTTATATATACATTTCCTTTATCTTTTTCTAGCTCATCCTTCAATCTTTTTGATATTCTTTCTTTCATCTCTTTTGCAGATGCATTTGAAAATGTTAAAACTAAAAGCTTATCTATACCTATATGATTGTCCTTATCCAAGACTTTTTTTAATATTCTTTCAACTAATACAGCTGTTTTTCCACTTCCCGCTGCTGCTGAAACTAAAATATTTCCTCCAGAAATATTTATGGCTCTATCCTGTTCTAATGTATATTCTTTCTTCATTCATTATCACCTTTTTTGACTACTAAATCATTAATATTTTTTGAAGTTTTATCTATAATTAATTTATTTATATCTTCTGTACAGATAGTATTATATTCACAATATATACAACTATTTTCTCTAATTCCTTTTGATAATATTTTTTTTTCTATATATCCTTGATCTAACATATCTATCATCTCTTCAATTTTATGGGAAACATAATTATCTATAATAGAAAATTCTTCTAGGGTATAAACTCCTTTTTTATCTAAAAGACCTTTACTATTCTTTTTAACTTCCAAATATTTATTTTTTATACCATTATCCATACAATCAATAATTTCTTCATCCGCTAAAACAATACCATTCATTATATACCTTTTTTCTCTATCTAACTCTACACGATCTTTACTATCCCCTCTTGAAAGCTCTAATTTTTTATCTCCAAATGGCATATATAAAACTCCTGATGGCATTATATTTTTATAATCTCCTATGCCATTTTTACAAATTGCAGAAAGATATATAAACATCTGCATATCAATTCCATAATATATATCTTTTAAATCTAAAATTTTTATGCCTGTTTTATAATCTATAATTCGTACATAATTTTCTTGATATATACTTAAAATATCAATTCTATCTATATATCCCTCTATAAACCCTTTGTTTCCATTTCTCGTTGATATTTCTAAAGGAAGAATATCACCTTGAAACCCAACCTTAGCTTCAAAATATTTTGGAACAAATTTAGACTGTATCATCTCTTGTTGGATATATATAACTATATCAAGAATTTTTTTTCCTATTTTATTATACCAATAAAAAAATCTTTCTGTTTTTCCTCTATACCCACCCATATCTTCTTCTATATATTTTTTCAAACAATTAGATATTTCTTTTTTTAATTTAATTATAGTTAATTTGACAAATATATACCTTTTATTAGATACAATTTTATATATAATATGATGAATAAAATTTCCTATTTCTAAATTATTTAGCTCTGCCTTCTTTAATTCCCTTATATTTAATCCATATCTGCAAAAAAATTTATATGGACATGTATAAAATGTTTCAATTTTACTAGATGATATAACCATATTTTTTTCATAAATATTAATTGAAAGATTTTTATCATTTTTTTCATAACTATTTCTTTGAACGATATCTAATAATTTTTCTATTCTTTTTTTATAATCTTTATAATTTATTCCAACATCTATAATAGATGAAATTTCTTCATCTTTTTTTCTTATATTTTTTGATAACTGATAAAAAAGTGATTCCTCTGTATAACAATAATTTATCCTATTTTCGTCCTCTTCTACAACCTCTTTTATATAATCAAATTGATTATATATTTTTTCTATTATATTAGATTTTTCAACAGATTTTAAGTTAATATTTCTATTATAACTAAAATATATTCTTTTACTTGCAGAGCATATACTTTTATATAAATACATATCCTCTCTAGATTTAAGAAATTTTGACGTCTCCATCCCTGATAATCCTATATCTTCTAATATTTCTTGTTCTTCTCCACTAAATATTCCATCTGTCTCTATTTCTTTTGGAAAATATTCTTTATTCATCCCAACTAAAAAACTGATTTTAATATCTTCATATATAGATCTAGTTGCATCATAAATAATAATGCTGTCTTCCATCTGCGGAATTTTTCCAAAATCATAACTAGTTACAATTAATTTGAAAATTTTTATAAAATCCTTTATCTTAAAATTTTTATCTAGATTAGACTTTTCTATAATTTCAATTATCTCTATTCCTATATCCCATAATTTTACATAATATTCTACTAATATAAAATCTTCTTTCAAATTGGCTTCTTCTGCTCTTTCTTCAATATACCTGTCCATTCCAAACTCTATAAGACATTTGTATATACTTTCTCCCATATGTCCATCTTTCAAGCCTTCAGAAATAAACTCTTTCATCCTATCTATTTTTTCAACTATATATTTTCGTATATTATTAAATAATTCTAATTTTATTATATCTGATGATTTAATTTCTTTTTGGAACCCCATTGGATTAAATACAAACTCTTCACTCCATAATTTGCCTTTTATATTCCATATATATATATAATTTTCTAGTTCTCCTATATCTTCCTTTTTAAAAAAGCTAGTATATAATTTTAATAAATTTATTATATATAAACTATCATAATTACTCTCATATATTTTCAATATATATATGATAAATTTAACAATAACACTATTTTCTATACCTTCCTTTACATCTATAAAATAAGGGATATCATATTTAGAAAATATATAGGATATCCTTTCTTTATACATTTCTGTATTTCTAGTTATAATACAAATATCTTTATATCTATATCCATGATTTTTTATATTATTTAATATTTCTTTTGCTATATAGTCTACTTCATCATATAAATTATTACAGTTTATAATTTTTATATCATCTATAACACCATAATATATTTCTGTATCGTCATTTTCATATTCTCTCTCTATTATAGATAATCCATTACTTTTTTGCCTTCTATTTTTTAGCAAAATTTCTTCATATATTTGTATATTTTGATCTCTTGCAATCCTTTTTATATCATTATAAGTTTTATTATTATAATAGAACAAATCATCTTGTTGTATATGATTTTTATCATTTCTTAAAGAAAAATACACTTCTTTTCCCTGAGAAATTATTTTTTCTATCATAAGCATCTGTGATACAGAAAAATTATCAAATTCATCAAACATTATTATAGTTTCATCAAAAAACTTTTCTTTTTCTAAAATATCAGTTGCTTGTTTTATAAAATCCGATGGATCTAGATATTCTTCTCCTAATGACCTGTTATATGTATCATATATAACACATATGTCTTCTAATTTATTCTTTAAATCTCCTACTACAATATTTTTTTGAAAATATTGTAGATCTTCTGGGTAAATATCTACTGTTTTTAATTTATTTATAAAATTTATAATTTTTTCTATAAATTTTAAATCTTGCTCCATACCTCTATATCTTTTTAAATATTCTTTAACTTCTATTAAAGTTTGATACATAACTATATTTTTTGTTCCATCTTTTGCAAAATTTCTACAAATCCCACCATACTCTTTAAAAATATTATTTGCTATCCAACTAAAACTTATAACCTCTACCTTATAATATGGATATTTTTCTTTTATAAGCTCTATAATTTTTTTTTCTCTTGTGAATGAAACCTGTTCTGGAACCACTAAATATATCTTTTTACATCTGTCTATTTTATCCATTATTTTTTCATACAAATAGCTAGTTTTTCCAGTTCCTCCTCTACCCAATATAAAATGTACCATTTCCTATACCCCTCATCACTTTTTTAAAATATTATACTATAAAGATAAGAGTTTAACAAATTGTTAAACTCTTATCTTTATCTAAATATTATGTTTTTAAAACTTTCAAATATTTCTACTATAGCAAAACGAAACTCTATTTTATTCTCTTTACCCATAATATCTTCCTGATTTTTTGAAAAAATTTCTGGACTTTTCTCTTCAACTCCAACGCTTCCTATACACATATTTGGATAAATTAGACACCACCAATTTTTTCCTTCTCCTTCTCCTATATTGATCCTTAAGGAATCATACATACCAGCTGGCAATATAATTTCTCCATAATCTCTAGTTGTAAAATACATATTTACAAGCTCTATATTAACTTTATAATTATAACCATTATTGTAAATTTCTTCTTCTGATATATCTTTTATATAGTCTATATTTTCTAATATTTTTTCTTTTGCTTCTTCCTTGTCTCCTGTTAGCATAAATATACTCTTCGACTCTTCTAAAATTCTATCTCTAACTAAAAGTTTTATCTTTTGATCTTCCTCATTATCAGAATTTGCTAATATATGTAATCTTAATATATTTTCTCGTATATATTCACAATCTTCTGCAAACACTGTATAACTACTCATAATCATAGATATAACTATTCCTAATATAAACGCAAGTTCTATCTTTTTCAAATGGAACATCTCCTATTTATTGATAAATAGAGTATGATCAATTTTTAAAAAATATATACACAATTATATTATTTCATATCCTTTTTTTACTGGGTTGAAAATTTGTACAAAATTATCTGATTTTTCTAAAATATTTTTACATAAATTTGCTTTATATCTATCACTAAAAATTCCTATAACAGCAGATCCACTTCCTGTCATCATACTATTTAATGCTCCGTTTTTAATCATAATATCTTTGATACTCTTATTAGATTTATCATTTAATATTTCTTCAAATTTATTATATATATTTTTAGAAATAGCGTTAATATCAATTCTATCAATTCCATTTTTTATATTTGATATATCCCTGCTTTGTTTTAAATCTTTAGGTTTAACCCTATTATAAATAGATCCCGTACTGTTCCCTCCAGAACCTTTATATACAAGTATATACCCTTCTTCTATATCTCTAAGTTTATTAATTTTTTCTCCTATCCCCTCAACCTGTGCTGTTCCTCCTCTTATAAAAAATGGAACATCACACCCTATATCTAAACATATTTTTGCTAAATCTATATCAGATATTCCTGTTTTATATATTTTTTCTAATCCACAAATTGTGCCACAAGCATCACTACTTCCTCCGCCTAAACCAGCTTCTATTGGAATTTTTTTATTCAAAATAATTTTTATACCTATATCCGATATATTTCTATCTTTAAAAAAGCTTTCTGCAGCTTTATTCACTATATTATTATCTATATCATCTATATTACATTCTACCTCTATTATATTTTTATCAGTCTTTATAATTTCCAGTTCATCAAATAAATCTATACTTTGTAATATCATATTTAAATTATGATATCCATTATTTCTTTTACCAACTATATCTAAAAAAAGATTTATTTTTGCATAACATTTAATTTTTATATTATTCATAATTATCCTTTAAATATATAGATGACCGTAAAGATTATAAAAATCTCTACGGTCATCTATTAAATTTCAAAAAATGGAGGCGCCACCCAGATTTGAACTGGGGATAAAGGTTTTGCAGACCTCTGCCTTACCACTTGGCTATGGCGCCATTATCTATATATCTTCAAATAAAAGAATTGATTTTAATATATATATAAATGGTTTCTGGTGCCTCCGGACGGAATCGAACCGCCGACACGGGGATTTTCAGTCCCCTGCTCTACCGACTGAGCTACAGAGGCAAAGGCATATCTATATATAGTTTTTTTAAAATGGCGACCCGTAACGGACTCGAACCGTCGACCTCTAGCGTGACAGGCTAGCGTTCTAACCAACTGAACTAACGGGCCAAATGGTGGGAACAACAGGGCTCGAACCTGTGACCCCCTGCTTGTAAGGCAGGTGCTCTCCCAGCTGAGCTATGCTCCCACAAGTCATCAATATGATAACAGTGTAAATTATAACTCAATTATACCATTATGTCAAGTCTTTTTAAATTATCAAAACATCTTTTCTATATCTTCTAGTGTGTATCTTATAACTTTATTACAAAAATGGCAACTTGCTTCCAATTTTTTTTCTTCTTCTAAAATTTTAATTAAATCTTCTTTTCCTACTGTAATAAGAGATTTATCTATTTTTTCTTTACTACAATCACATTTATATGATGATATTCCCATATCTAGAACATTTGGGTTCAATTTTTTTAAACACATCTTTCCAATATCTTCTAAACTTATTTTATCTTTAAATAATTTCCATATAGATCCCATATTTAAAATATTTTTTTCTAAAATATCAGCCATATCATCTGGAGCAAGAGGTAAAAGATGTATTAAATACCCTCCGGCATATATTTCTCCCTCTTCTGATATATGTACTCCTACTCCACAGGCTGTTCCCATCTGTTCACTTAGCACATAGTATGCAGATATATCTTCCGCTATCTCTCCTGTAACAAGCTTAATATTTCCTATATGTGGCTGTTTTAAACCTATATCCTTCATAACAGACAATGTTCCCTCTTCCCCAACTACGCTAGGAACAATTACATTGTTGTTTTTATCTGTTTTATAACCTGCTTTTTCATTTTGTGCATAACACTTTGTTTCTCCTCTACTATTAGCATATGCAACAAGGCTACCTGATGTTCCGTTTCCAGAAATTCTTACTGTAAGATTATGCCTTTCCTCTTTTAGATTATACCCCATCATACTAGTTATAGTCGCCAATCTTCCCAATGCAACTAAAACTCCTTTTGATGGACTATGTATACGTCTAATTTCTTCTACAATTTCTTTAGAGTTAATAACTGTTAGAACTACCGATCCATCTTCTGATATATATCTTTCAATATTATTCAATATTTTTAAACCTCCCTTTTTTCATAATAACATATGTTATACGTTCTGATTTTTTCTGAACATTATCAAGTGTATGACCATCATATTTATTAACAACTTTTAAACCAGATAGATCTAATAGACCTTCTATTTCTTCTTCACTATATGCTTTTTCAGTTATTTCTTCATATAGCCTATAATACTCATTATTCTCTTTTTTTGTGAATATATTTAAAATTATTTTAACTATATCTTGACTTATAAGTTGATTTTGCCAAACACAAAAAACATCATCCAAATCATAGGTGAAAATATTATCTTTTAAAATGTTTTGATGTTTATATATTGTATTTATATCAAATATAAATACCCCTTCTGGATCTAGAAAGAGCTCAACCTTTTTAAAAAATTTTAAAACTTCTTCACTATTTTCTAGATGATTTACAGTATCTAAAGTACAACTAATTATATCTATAGTTCCATACATATCCATATATCTCATATCTTGATTTAAATATAATATGTTTAAATTTTTTTCATATTTTTTTTCCATAGCACAGGAAAGCATACTCTCACTTAGTTCTATTCCTAAAACATCATATTCTAATTTAAACATCTCTTCACATAAACTTCCTGTGCCACAACCTACATCCAAAAAAATCTTTCCTTTGACACCCATATTATTAGATATATTCTTTATAAAAATTGCTATACTTTTATAATCTATATTTTGTGTTAAAACATCATATACCTGTCCAAAGTCATTATAAGAACTCATATATATCTCCTGAAAAATTAAATATCATTTTTTAAAATATCATCATAGCTTTCTCTTTTAACTATAAGCTTATCTTTTCCATCTTTAACAGAAATAACTGAAGGTCTTGGAATTCTATTATAATTTGACGCCATAGAATAATTATAGGCTCCTGTAGAAAAAACAGCCAGTATATCCCCTTTTTCCGCATCTTGCAAAAGTATATTCTTACCTATTATATCTCCACTTTCACAACATTTACCCGCAATAGTATAAAGTTTATCTTTTTTTAAATCACATTTATTCCCTATAATCATATCGTATTCTGCCTGATAGAGTATATATCTAGGATTATCTATCATTCCACCATCTATAGAAAGATAATTTCGTATATTTTTTATACATTTTTCTCCACCTACTGTATATAAAGTTGTCCCTGATTCTCCTACTATCGACCTTCCCGGTTCCATCATAATATACGGAACTTTTATACCATTATCTTTGGATATTTTAAATATAATTTTAGAAATCTCTTTCATATACTCTCTATAATCTGGAGGATCATCAGAATTAATATACTTTATTCCGTATCCACCACCTAGATTCAATTCTTCTATATCGATATCAAATTGTTTTTTTATATCTAAAATAAAATGCATCATAATTTCCGCAGTGTGAATAAATGGATCTATAGAAAATATTTGAGACCCTATATGACAGTGTATACCCTTAAATTTTATATTTTTATATTTTAATATACATTTTATTATCTCTATTGCTTCTTGATTTTCTATACCAAATCCAAATTTAGAGTCTATCTGTCCTGTTTTTATAAAATCATGAGTATGTGCATCAACCCCAGGCTTAACTCTTAATATAACATTAATAATCTTACTATATTTTTTTGCTAAATCAGATATTATAGAAATTTCTTCAACATTATCTATCACAATTCTTCCAATATTATTTTCTATTGCATATCTAAGCTCTTCTTCAGATTTATTATTACCATGAAATATAATATTTTCAACAGGAAATCCTACAGACAAAGCTGTATAGAGCTCTCCTTTAGATACTATATCTATCCCTAAACCTTCATCCATAATAATTCTATATATCTCTTTACAAGAAAAAGCCTTACTTGCGTAATAAACCATTCCTTTTCCCTCATAAAATTCATCTATAGAATTTTTATATAATTGGCAATTTTTTCTAATCTTATTCTCTTCCATAACGATAACAGGAGTTCCATATTTTTCTACTATATATTCCGAGCTAACATTATCAATTTTTAATATTCCATTTTTTTTCATATCTATATTCCTCACTATTCTGATAAACATATAGATTTAATAATATTATGAATTTCATCCACACCTTCTCCAGTTTCAGATGAAAAGGGAACAATCTCTATATCTCCATACTCTATAATCTGCTCTTTTAAAGTCTTTATTCTTAATTCTCTTTTTGTTTTTTTTAATTTATCAACCTTGGTTAGAGCTATTATAAAAGGAATTTCAAAATCTATATAAAAATTTATCATATCCAAATCATTTTGAGTTGGGTTATGTCGGATATCTATCAATTGTATAACAAGTCGAATATCTCTATCCATATCTAAATATCCACCTATAAGTGCTGACCATTTCTTTTTTTCCTGTTTTGAAACTTTAGCATATCCATATCCTGGAAGATCCACAAAATATATACCATCCACATGAAAAAAATTAATGGTAGCAGTTTTTCCAGGTGTCCCACTTGTCCTTGCTAAAGACTTTCTATTAACTAATTTATTTATAAATGATGATTTACCTACATTAGATCGTCCAGAAAAAACAACCTCTGGAATAGTAGATTCTTCAAATTGGTCTAACCTTCCGTATGATGTGAAAAATTCTGCTTTATTAAAATTCAAAAATATTTCTCCTAATTTTAATTTAGAGCAATCTCTAAAACTTCTTCTACATTTTCTACTGCTATAAAATCTATTTCATCTTTAATTATACTATCTATTTCATCTAGATCTCTTAAATTTAATTTAGGGATAATAACTTTTTTTATACCTAACCTATGTGCAGCCATGGATTTTTCTTTTAATCCTCCTATAGGTAAAACCATTCCTCTAAGAGAAACTTCTCCTGTCATAGCTATATCTTTTTTCACACTTCTTTCCGTTAATGCAGAAATAATCCCTGTAGTTATGGTTATTCCGGCAGAAGGACCATCCTTTGGTGTTGCTCCTGCTGGAAAATGTATATGTATATCTTTGGTTTTATAAAAATCTTCTTCTATATTATATTTGTCGGCTACACTACGAACATAACTTACAGCAGTTTTAGTTGACTCTTTCATAACATCACCTAAATTACCCGTGATTTCTAAAATTCCTTTTCCTTTAACAACTATAACTTCTATCTTAAGTGTATCTCCACCTACTGATGTCCATGCCAATCCATTACAAACTCCAATTTCATCTTTTGTAGACATTTCATCTATTAAATATTTTTTATTTCCTAGATATGACTCTATATTTATTTCATTTATAATTAGACTTTCTTCTTCCTTCATAACTATCTTGTTTGCAACTTTTCTACATATAGCAGCAATTTCTCTTTCAAGATTCCTAACCCCTGATTCTCGTGTATAATAATCTATAAGGCTATATATACAATTATCCTCTATTTTTATCATACTATTTTTAAGACCATGTCTTTTTATCTGCTTATCTATTAGGTGATTTTTAGAAATATTAAATTTTTCATCTCTGGTATAACTAGAAAGCTCTATAACTTCCATTCTATCCCTTAATGCAGCCGGAACATCAGATAAATTATTTGCTGTAGCTATAAATATCGCATTGCTTATATCAAATCCAACTTCTATATAATGGTCTCTAAATTCCGTATTCTGCTCCGAATCTAAAACTTCCAACATTGCAGATGAAGGATCTCCTTTAAAGTCAGATCCCATTTTATCTATCTCATCTAATATTAAAACTGGATTATTAACTTTTGCTTGAATCATTGCATTTATAATTCTACCTGGCATAGCACCTACATATGTCTTTCTATGCCCTCGTATATCAGACTCATCTCTTATTCCACCTAAAGAAACCCTGCTCCATTTTCTATCCATAGATTTTGCCAAAGCTTTTGCTATAGATGTTTTTCCAACCCCAGGTGGCCCCACTAAACATATAATTTGCCCTTTTATATCTGGTGCCAACTTTCTTACTGCTAAAAATTCCATCATTCTTTCTTTAACTTTTTTTAGACCATAATGAGACTCTTCTAATACACCTTTTGATTTATTTATATCTATATTCCATCTGGTTTTTTTATCCCATGGTAATTCTAAACAAGTTTCTAGATAACTTCTTATTATATTTGCCTCATGAGAACCCTGATTAGACTTAGCTAATTTTTTGCATTCTTTTAAAAGCTTTTCTTTACTTTCTTTTGATATTTTTTTTATGCTTTTTATCCCTTGTTCAATAGTATGAACTTCTTCTGTATATCCTTCAGATTCCATCAATTCATCTGACATAACCTTTATTTGTTCTCTTAAAAAATAATTTTTTTGAGATGTATCTAACTTTGTTTTTACTTTATCATATATTTTTTTTTCGTACTTTATCATATCAATTTCATTTGTAATCTCTTTTATTAAAATCTGGATTTGATTTATAGTATTTTTTTCTTCTAATATTTTTTGCTTTATAGTATATCCTATATTTACATTTTGTAAAATTATATTGAAAATATCTTTTAACATTGTCTTATTCGAAATAGTTTTTATAATATTTTTTGGTATTTTTGGAAAAACATCCACATATTTTTTAAAAGTTTTTTGAAGTAATCTAACTAAGTTTTCTAAATCAGAAATATCAGTATTAATTTCTGTTTCTAATATCTTTGATATTCCTGCTTCTATATGGGGCTTATATGAATATATTTCGTCTAATGTTGCTCTAAATATCCCCTCTGCAAGTATCCTGACACTTCCATCTGCATTTTTAAAAATATGTTTAATTCTAATTACCGTTCCCACACTATATAACTCTTTAATATTTTTAACATCTATATCTATATCTCTCTGTGCTATTACAAATAATGTTCTATTCATAATCATACCTGCTTCTATTGCCGATATGGAATCTTCTCTTCCAATGTCAAAATGCAAAATCATTTGCGGAAACATAACTACACCTTTTAAACATAAAATTGGCATAATTATTTGACTTTTCTTTTTTATATCTATATCCATAAAAATTCTCCTCATGAAAAATAACTTTTGATTTCAATTTATTTAATTATATATAATTTAAGTTGATTTTGCAAATAAATAAAACTGCAGACTATATAGTCTACAGTTTTATTTATTTTAGCTAGTCTTTAATTGTTCTTCTAATTCTTTTGCCAACTTTTTTATATTACTAGTAACAATTTTTGCAGATCCATTATCAGTTACACACTCTTTATCAATTATAACTTTTTGTATAGATTTATCAGACGGAACTTCAAACATAGATTTTAATAAAATATTTTCCATAATACCTCTAAGTCCTCTAGCTCCTGTTTTTTGTTCGATAGCTTTATCTGCAATAGCACATAAAGCCTCTTCTTCTATAACAAGTTCCACATCATCTATAGAAAACAAATATTTATACTGACTTATAAGTGCATTCTTTGGAATAGTTAATATCTTTAGCAAGCTATCTCTATTAAGTGTTTCTAAAGCAACTATTAAAGGAATTCTTCCTACCAATTCAGGAATAATTCCAAATTTAACTAGATCAGAAGATTCTACAGATCCAACTACATTATCTTTGGATTTTTCTAACTTTTTATTAACCTCTGCACCAAATCCTATAGAGCCTTTTCCTAATCTTTTTTGAATAATTTTTTCAATCCCATCAAAAGCTCCTCCACAGATAAATAAAATGTTTTTCGTATTTATCTGTATAAACTCTTGTTGTGGATGTTTTCTTCCCCCTTGTGGAGGAACGTTAGAAACCGTACCTTCAATAATCTTTAGCAAGGCTTGCTGAACACCTTCCCCACTAACATCTCTTGTAATAGATGTGCTTTCAGACTTTCTACCAATTTTATCTATTTCATCTATATATATAATTCCTCGTTCTGCATGTTCTATATCAAAATTTGCAGATTGTATTAATTTTAAAAGAACATTTTCTACATCTTCACCAACATATCCAGCCTCTGTAAGAGTTGTAGCATCAGCGATAGCAAATGGAACATTAAGAATTTTTGCCAATGTTTGTGCTAACAATGTCTTTCCTACTCCTGTTGATCCTAATAAAAGAACATTGCTTTTTTGTAGCTCTATCTCTTCTGTTATAGGCTTATTTATTCTTTTATAATGATTATAAACAGATACAGCCAAAGCAACCTTTGCATCATCTTGTCCTATTACATATTCATCTAAAATATTTTTTATCTCTATGGGTTTAGGAACTGAAAACTCTTCAGAAGATACATCTTTTACTGTCTTTACAGTTTTAGAATCAATATCTAAGACACCTTCGTCCATCAACATTTGATGGCATAATATAATACAGTCGTCACATATAGAAGCAATATTTCCGTATAAAAGCCTATCAACTTGATGTTCGCCTTTGTTACAAAAACTACACCTAGTAGTTCTCTTATCATCGCCCTTATTGGTCATAACTATCCTCCGAATTTATAAAAATAAACTATTTCTTTTCTATAACTTTATCAATTAAACCATATTCTAATGATTCTTGGGCAGACATAAAATTATCTCTTTCTGTATCTTTTTCTATAATATCAATAGATTGACCTGTATTATAGGATAATAGTTCATTAAGTTTTTTCTTCATTCTAATTATTCTATTTGCTTGAATCTGTATATCCGTCGCTTGCCCCTGTGCACCACCTAAAGGTTGGTGAATCATAACTTCGCTATTTGGAAGAGCCAATCTTTTTCCTTTAGCACCTGATGATAATAAAAATGCCCCCATTGATGCCGCCATTCCCACACAAATAGTTGATACATCTGATTTTATATAATTCATAGTATCATAAATAGCCATTCCTGATGTTATAGATCCTCCTGGACTATTTATATATAAATGTATATCTTTATCTGGATCTTTTCCCTCTAAATATAAAAGTTGTGCTACAACAAGACTTGCCGTTACATCATTCACTTGATCTGATAACATAATTATTCTATCATTTAAAAGCCTAGAAAAAATATCATATGACCTTTCTCCTCTGCTTGTTTGTTCTACAACCATTGGCACTAAACTCATATAAAAACCCCCTATAAATATATTTTAAAAACTATTTTATCCCTCTACTTCTTTTTTCTTTACTGGTGATTTTTTTGCTGGCGATTTTTTTACAGGTGTCTTTTTAGCGGTTGATTTTTTCTTTTCTATCTCTACTGTAGAATCACTTTTATCTACTGTCTTCTTTTTTGTTGCTGTTTTTTTTGTAGATTTTTTTACAACCTGATTATCTACATCCCCTGCTTCTATCTCTGTAATGATTGCTTCATTTTTAACTATATCTATCGCCTTAGATACCGCTAAATCAAGTTTAACTCCATCTTGTGGTATGTGTTGTTTAATCTTTTCAATTTCCATTTTATACATTTCAGAAAATTTATTATATTGATCCTCTATTTCTTCTGAAGAAACTTGTATATCTTCAAGTTTAACAATCTTCTCTAATGCCACTCTAACTTTAACTTGTTTTTCTGAATTTTCTCTAAATGTTTCTCTAAATGATTCTTTATCAGAACCCGTATATTGGAGATATAAGTCTAATGCCATCCCTTGAGATTTTAATTTTTGTTCAAAATTAGCAACCTCTTCATCTATTTTTTGTTCAAACATAACATCTGGTATATCTCCATCAATATGATCTATCAATATATCTACTAGTTTACTTTCAACCGCATCTTCTGCAGATTTAGTTGCCTTTTCTTCTAAATCTCTCTTTATATCTGCTCTAAAATCTATTAAACTATCAAATTCACTGATATCTTTAGCAAATTCATCATCGATTAATGGATATTCTTTAGATTTTAATTCTAATAATTTTATTTTAAATATAACAGATTGCCCTTTTAAATCTTCTGAATGATAATCGTCTGGAAAAGTTATATCTATATCAAACTCTTCTCCCACATTATGACCAACTATTTTTTCTTCAAATCCAGGAATAAACTGGCCTGTACCTAAAGATAGCGTATGATTTTCACCTTTTCCTCCATCAAATGGAACCCCTTCTAAAAATCCTTCAAAATTTATTATAGCGTCATCGCCTTTTTCTGCTGCTCTACCTTCAACGGTTGTTATTCTAGCATGTTGTTCTATTTTTTTTTGTATTTCTTTGTCGATATCATCATCAGAAATAGATAAAATATTTTTATCAACTTCTAATCCTTTATATTTTGTAACTTCTATTTCAGGTTTAGTGTAACAAGTTATTTTAAGAACTACTCCTTCGTCTATTTCAGCAGAAACAATTTCAACATCAGGACGTGCAACTAAATCTAATTTAGACTCATCCACCGCATCATTAACAGCTGTAGGATAACATTCATTTATAGCCCCTTCAAAAAAAACTTTCGAACCATACATCTTTTCAACCATTTTCCTTGGAGCTTTTCCTTTTCTAAAACCAGATATAGAAATATCTTTAACACTTCTTTTATATTCATTATTTATAGATTTTTCAAAAACCTCTTTGTCAATCTTTACCTCTAACTCATACTTATTTTTATCTATATTTTTTACAGATGTTAAACTCATTATTATCCTCCTGAAATTTAAGCTAATTAAAGTAGCCTTATTATTTATAAACGTAATATATTATAACATAGTGTAACATATTTTTAAAACTTTTTAAATAAATTTATTTTAAATATACTTACATTATTTTATGAGGTTTAAAATTCAAAAAATCACTAGAAACTAAATTATACTCTATTCCATCATGGATACCTGTTTTTGCATATTTTATAAATTCTCCATGTATATGTCCATAATAAACTTTATCAATTTTATATTTATTTAAAACAGACAATATTTCTTTATTATAACTATTTTTATACAATGGAGGATAATGTAGAAAAACTATAGGTTTTTTGCCTTTTTTCATTCCATGGGTTATAGATATCTCTAGCCTTCCAGCTTCTCTTAATAAAACTTTTTTATCTACATTTTCTTTATTCTCATTAACCCATCCTCTTGTTCCCGCTATAAAATAATCTCCATAATCTTTACTATCATTATGCAATATACTTATACTAGAAAAGCCATTTTCTAGTATAAAACAGTCCATCTTTTTTTTTGTATTAAACCAATAGTCATGGTTTCCTTTTAAAAGTATTTTTTTTCCTGGCATAGATTCTAAAAATTTAAAATCTTCATATAACTCTTTAAAATTTATCGCCCAAGATATATCACCAGGTATAACTACCGTGTCATCTGGTTTAATAATTTTTAAAAAATTTGTTTTTATTTTATCAATATAATTTTCCCAACCTGAAAATATATCCATCGGCTTATTAGACCCAAGTGATAAGTGAAGGTCACCTATACAATATAAGCTCAATTTTTAACACCTTTCTTTATTTTAATATTTATATGTATATTATCATTTTATTTTATCAAACTATTAACACTACAATTTGAAAGGATTTTAATAATGATAATTGATAACAATAACCCATCTGTAAACTGTAATGTTACAAACTGTGTCCATAATAAAAATGGATGTACATGCACTGCTAAAAATATAAAAGTTGGCCCACAGTTTGCAGTAACAACAGGAGATACAAAGTGTCAAAGTTTTAAACAAAATTAAAATATATTATAGCAGCAGATCTATTTCTGCTGTTATAAATTTTTAAACATAAAATTTTGTGCATTAGAAAAAAATATTTTCTTAGCGATATCTTTTCCAAATTTTTCTTCTATAAAAGAATTGAAAATTTCTATTTTTTCTATTTTATTTAAACAATTAGGCATATCTGCTCCATCAAAATCAGAACCCATACATACTGTATTTTCTCCACCAAGTTCTAGCATATTATCTATATGAAAACAAATATCATCAAAATTATAATCTTGTTTATATGATATAAAATTTTTATAGAAATTAACTCCTATTATTCCACCCATCTGTATTATGCTCTTTATTTGATCATCATTTAGATTTCGTTTATGAGAAAAAATTTTATCAGAATTGGAATGCGTGGCTATAACAGGTTTCTCTACAAAATTTAAAACATCCCAAAAACTTTCAGTATTAAGATGCGACACGTCAACTAATATATCTTCTTTTTCCATATATTTTATAACTTCTTTTCCAAAATCTGTTAATCTATTTTTTCCATAAGTTCCCCCAGCAATATCGTTATCATCATTCCAGCATAGTGTAATCATTTTAACACCAGCTTTTTTTATGGTATCCATATTTTTGATATCTCCAGCTATACAGCTTCCACCTTCTATAGATGGAATGGCATAGCATATACCTTTTTTAAAAATTTTATCCTTTGAATATATCTCAATTTTATCTTTATTTTTATCCAACTCTTGATAAAAAAAGTCTCTCTGTAGAATAAAATTATCAAAGGCTTCCTGTCCTTCAAAACTAGATGAAATCCAAAAGGCATATGTTTGAACCCAGACATCAAAATTTGTTCCTCTAGTCAAATCTATATCTAAATTATTATCTCTTATACTCTGTTTTTTATCTATACAGGTGGAAACCGTATCACAATGTAGATCAAAAAAATTCATAATTATCCTCTTTTCTTATAAATATTATTTCAGTTAAAAGCATCTATAATATAATTAATTTTAATCTTTTCATCCTTAGATATATACACTTCTATAATAGAAAAACAACTTTGTTTTATAGCATATTCTTTATTTTCAGATAAAAATAATAAAGATGTTTTAATTATTTTATCTTTTTTAGAGATATTAACAGCTTCATATGGTCTGTATAAAGAGTTCGTTTTTCTCTGTTTAACCTCTATGAAATATATAATATCATCTTTTATAGCTATTATATCTATTTCTCCATAATAAACTCTAAAATTTGTTCGTATTATATTATATCCTTTTTTAAAAAGATATTTTTGGGCTATATATTCTCCTCTATTTGATTGTTCATCAGATTTATTTGATTTTTTAATAAAATATTTTTTCAAAAAACTATTCCTATGTATATCACACAATCCATTTTGATCAATCATTTTATAATGTAATTTTGTTCCGTATCCTTTATGTTTTTCAAAAAAATATTCAGGATACATTTTTGATTTTTCCACCATATATCTATCCCTAGAAACTTTTGCTAGAATAGATGCAGCTGCAATAGATGCAGACAAACAATCCCCATTAATAACAAATTTACTATGAATATCATTATTATCAAGAATCGGGCATTTATTTCCATCAACAAGAATCATATTTATATTTATTTTATCTCTCAACTGTTCTATTGCTCTCTTCATAGCTAACATAGTTGCGTTAAGAATATTTAAAGATTCAATTTCTTGTATGGTTGCAGAAGATATACTATATACTATAGATTTTTCAACTATTTCATCATATAAAATATTTCTCTTTTTTTCAGATAATTTTTTACTATCATTTATTCCAATAATAGGAAACTTATTGTCTAAAACAACCGCTGCTGCAAAAACATCTCCTGCTAATGGTCCTCTTCCCGCTTCATCTACTCCACATATATTTTCTACAAAATATTTTTTATCAAAATCATATAAATCCATAAAACTCCAACTTTTAATCTAAATAATCTAAAGTTATATTACCTAATTTTCCACTTCTATATTCATCTAAAAGAGCTATAGCTCCTCTTAATGTATCTACCTGCCCACCAGCTATAAGCATTCCTCTTTTTTTGCATATAAGAGATAAAATATCATATCCATCTAATTTAGAAATATCTCCAAGTTGATATCTTATAGAAATTTTATCTTGATATCTTTCTTTTAAAACATCTATAAATCTAACCGCTAAAGTTTCAATATCAAGAATTTGATCTTTAACAGCTCCTGTAAAAGCAAGTTTTTCTCCAACAGACTTATCTTCAAATTTTGGCCACAAAACCCCTGGTATATCTAACATTTCTAAATTTTTATTTATAACTACCCATTGCAACCCTCTTGTAACTCCTGGCCTATCTTCTACTTTTGTGCTTTTTGAATTAGATATTTTATTTATAAATGAAGATTTCCCAACATTTGGAACTCCTAGTATCATAACAGAAACTTTATATCCTGTTATTCCTTTTTTAGATTTTTCTAAAAGTTTTTCTCTAAATATATCTTCTACAGCAGATATAAAATTCGGTATTCCCTTACCTATTTTACAATCTGTTATAACTACATGAAACCCTTTAGATACATAATAATCTCTCCATTTTTTATTAAAAAAATCATCAGACATATCCGCTTTGTTTAAAATTATCATTCTTTCTTTTTCTAAAATCCATCTATCAATTTCAGGATTTCTGCTAGAAATAGGAATTCTAGCATCAACAACTTCCACAACCAAATCTATCAATTTTAGTTTTTCTGATATAAGTCGTCTTGTTTTTGCCATATGACCTGGAAACCATTGTATTGTCATATACGGATCAAATTCTTTTTCCATTTTTTCTAGTTTAATAATCTTAGATTTAGCTTTCTTTTCTAGCTTTTTTTTCTTTATATCTATTCTGATTTTTTCGGTTTTTTTCTTTTTCTCAAATAGGGTGTTTTTATTTATTTTTGATTTTGATAAATTGCCTTTTTTTTTCTTCTTATTTTTATTCATTATGTATCCTTTTAATATTTATCTATTTAATAAAACTTATTTTTTCTATAGGATATATCCTAACAAAAGCTCTTCCTAAAAGGTCTTTGATATCCGCCATGCCAATTTCAGAATGCCTACTATCTAAAGAATTATTTCTATTATCTCCCATAACAAAGATATGCCCTGCAGGTACAGTTACAGGAAACTCTACATCTCCCGGAGTTAATGTATTTTCATCTATATATGGTTCATCTAACGGAATACCATTAACTATAACTTTACCGTTTATAAAATTTATATCAATAGTGTCCCCTTCTGTTCCTATAATCCTTTTTATTATTGGCTTTCTATCTTCTGTCTGATCATTTAAAACAACTATATCTCCTTTTTTAGGCTTATAAAAAAGATGTGATATTAAAACTCTGTCTTCATTTTTTAAAGTTGGCTCCATAGATCTTCCATCAACTCCTACAACTCTAAATACAAATGTAAAAATTAAAACAACTACAACTAAAGAAAATATAATAGCTTCTACCCACTCGAAAATTTCTTTTTTTATACCTGTTTTTTTTACCTCACTCGTTGTTGGCTCTAAATTATTCGTTATATCACTCATAAGTCACACTCCTAAATTTTATATGAAAACAAAAAAGAACTCTAAAAATAAAGTTCTTTTAAACGTTTAATTATCTAATCTTCTGCTTAACTTTTGCAGCTTTTCCAACTCTGTCACGTAGATAGTATAGTTTAGCTCTTCTAACTCTACCTTCTCTAACTACCTCTACTTTTTCAACAGTTGGAGAATGCATAGGAAATACTCTTTCAACTCCACAGCCATGAGAAAGTCTTCTAACTGTAAAAGTTTGATGTATTCCACCATGTTTTATAGCAATAACTGTTCCTTCAAAAAGTTGAACTCTTGATTTTTGACCTTCTACAATTTTTACATGAACTTTAACAGTATCTCCAACATGGAATACTGATAATTCTTTTTTCAAACTATCATTACTAATAAGTTTTAAATAATCCATAAAAGCCTCCAAAATAATTAATATTCATTGCTTTATAAACAAGAGGAATATCTATTTTTGCTCTAAATTTTGATATTTCAAACAAGTATATAAAATCAACTAATTATATCACACCTAATTATTATTGGCAACATATTAATTAGACTAAATAATCTTTTATATTTTCAAAATCCTTATCCGGCTTAACTTTTGAGAAAACTTTTAATAATTCTCCACCTTTATCAAATATAAAAGTTGTCCTATCTGTTCCAAAATATTTTTTCCCATATAAACTTTTCTCTTTCCAAACATCAAAAGATTTATTTATAGATAAACTTTCATCAGATATCAATTTAAATAATAAGTTATATTTATCTTTAAAATTATTATGTTTCTTAACACTGTCTTTACTTACTCCTATTAAATTAATATTATTTTCTAAAAAAAATTTATTATTTTGTGTGTATATACACGCCTGCTTTGTGCAACCTGGAGTATTATCTTTTGGATAAAAATATATAACTGTTTTTTTGCCTATAAACTCTCTTAAATTTATAGATTTACCTTGTTCGTCTAAACCGCAAACATCTGGGATCATATCTCCAACTTCTAGCATAATTTATAACCCTCTATTTCTATTAATCTAAGTTAGTATAAATATTTTGAACATCATCAGAATTTTCTAAATTAAGTATTAACTTTTCCATAGTTTCTATATCATCTTGATTGTTTAAACTAGTCTTTATAGTCGGTATCATCTCTACCTCATATGATAAAACTTTATATCCAATCTTCTCTAATTTTTCTTTAATAAAAAATAAATTTTTATCACTAGTTATTATTTCTATATTATCGTCAAAAATTGTAAAATCTTCACAATTATAAGTCATACAATCTTCCATAATTTTAGATTCGCTAAAATTGTTATTATCAACTATAATAACACCCTTAGACTCAAATATAAAAGATACACAGCCCTTTGTTCCTAAATTTCCACCAAATTTATCAAAACAATGTCGAACATCAGATGCTGTTCTATTTCTATTATCTGTTAAACATTCTACCATAATAGCAACTCCATTGACTCCATATCCTTCATAAACTATAGTTTCATAATTATTTTTGTCAATTCCTCCTGATGATTTTTCTATAACTCTTTTAATATTTTCATTAGGAAGATTATTATTTTTTGCTTTTGCTATAAGATCTCTAAGTTTTGTATTAGAAGTTGGGTCTGCCCCATTTTCTCTAACACAAACTGTTATCTCTCTTACTATTTTTGTGAAAATTTTTGCTTTTTGTACATCTGTTTTTTCTTTTTTTCTTTTTATTGTACTCCACTTTGAATGTCCGGACATTGCAACTTCCTCCTATTTTTATTATATATTTTTCCAATATATGGAACTTGTAATACTTTGTATATTTAATCACATAATATATTTGAAATCTTGAGTAATTATTTATTTTAATTATTGAATATTTCAAAACTATATTATAATATTTTTGTAAAATGAAATTAGGGAGATGTTTTTATGAATAATAAAACAAATAAAAATTATACAAACCCCAATAATTGTAATAATACAAACTATCAAAATTCTGTTTCTGCTGGCTTAAATCCAAATCAATCAAATAATCAAACATCAAATATGAATCAACCAAATCCAACAACAAACGGGACCTCCCAAAAAATGCAAAATAAACTATCAAACAAATATGGAAATTGTACAAATAAAAATAGTTTTCCATCATCTTCAAATATGAATAGTCCAAAATAAATAATATAAAAGCAATCCTATAATACAAACAATTTTACAATAAAGCTAACGTATTTATACGCTAGCTTTATTTTTTATCTTTAAATGATTTAAATCCTTGTCCTAAAATTTCATCAGCATCAGAACTTATCATAAATGCTGTTTCATCAAAATCATGGACTATCCTCTTAAGTTTATAAAATTGATTTTTACGAACTACACACATAACAATATCTCTTTTTTCTTTAGAATATAAACCTTTTGCATCTATAATGGTGCATCCTCTATTTAAGATAGCTATAATTTTATCACCCAATCCTTCTGGGTTTTTACAAACAATTAAAGCCATTTTGCCTTTGTCTGAACCATATAAAATAAAGTCTATAACTCTAGTTGCTACAAAAATTAATATTATAGAATATAATGCATTTTCTATATTTTTATATACAAATCCCGCTATAGTTATTATAATTCCATCTGTAACTAATACAAAAAAGCCTATCTTAAACCTTGGAAATTTTTGTTGAAGAATTCTATTAGTTATATCAGTTCCACCAGTAGATCCTTCTCGCATAAATATTATTGATGTTGCTAATCCCATCAATAATCCGCCAAAAACACTAGCTAATATTGGGTCACCTGTGTAAACTGGAAAATTTTTAAATAAAACATCTATAAAAAATGAAAACGACAAGGTAGAGACTATTGTTCGAATAAAGAATTTTTTTCCCAAAAATTTTATAGATAACAACAAGAGTGGAATATTAATTAAATTTACTACTATACCAATTGGAATATCAAATAAAAAATTAATTATTGTTCCTATACCTGAAGCTCCTCCAGGAGCAATATTATTTGGTGCTGCAAAAAGATGAATTCCCATACATAAAATGGCTGTACCCAAAATAGTAGCAAGATAATCTATAGCTATATTTACATATTTATTATTTGTATTTATCATTAATCTCTCCAATTTCTAATTATCTAGACAAACCCCCACAATAATTCAAAAATTTCATTTATTCTTTCATGTTTTTCGTTTAAATAAAGAAACCCAAATAAAGCTTCCAATCCTGTAGCTCTTCTATAATCCGACATATTAGAATTTTTAGGAATATTTGCACTTGTGTTATTTCTACCTCTTTTATATATATAAACTTCATCATCTGTCAATTTATCAAATATTATATCTACAAATTTTGATTGAGATTTGCTGCAAACATATTGAACCGATTTTCCATGAAGCTTATTAACACCAACAGCTCGTTCACAAGATAATCTTCCTCGAACTAATAATTCAAATACTGCATCTCCTACAAAAGCTAGTGTTAAAATATTTTGAAATCTCGGCTCTATTTTATTATTTATTTTAAACGTTATAAACACCTCTTTATTAGAAATTTCTAATTTATATAATCAAACTGATAACCTAAAATATTTATTGTATCTTCTTCTTTTACACCCATTTTATCCAACTCAGCTATTATTCCACTATTTCTCAAAACTCGTTGAAAATAATGCAAAGATTCATAATCATCCATATTTATAGTTCTCATTATATCCTGCATAAAAGGCGCCTCTATATAATAAACCCCTTCTACAACTTCGATACTAAAGTCCATAGTATCTTTCTTATCCTGTATGGTATACTCTGATTCATACATTTTTATAGGAGGAAGTTCTCCCACAGCTTGGCAAACTTTTGACATAAGCTCTTTAACTCCATTATGTGTAACCGCGGATATAAAATAAATTTCATGACCTTTATCTTCTATATATGATTTAAATCTTTCAATCTGTTCTTCTCCAGCCATATCTGATTTATTTCCAACAACTATCTGTTTAACAAGAGATAAATCTTTGTTGAATTTTTCTAATTCAATATTTATTTTATCATAATCATCTATAGAATCTCTTCCTTCAATCTCTGAAATATCAACCATATGAATAATAAGTCTACATCTTTCAATATGCCTTAAAAAATAATGTCCCAGACCAACTCCATCGCTTGCTCCTTCTATTAAACCTGGGATATCCGCCATTGTAAAGCTTTTACCATCCCCTACATCCACAACTCCTAAAACTGGAGTAATTGTTGTGAAATGATAGTTTGCTATCTTGGGTTTTGCCGCACTAGTTACAGATATTAAAGTGGATTTTCCTACATTAGGAAACCCGATAATTCCAACATCTGCTAAAAGTTTTAACTCCAATAAAACATCTCCTATTTGCCCTTTAAATCCTGGTTTTGAAAACCTAGGAATCTGTCTAGTTGGTGTGGCAAAATTTGCATTTCCTTTTCCACCCTTGCCACCATAAACCACAATTTTTTTTTCGTCTGATGACATATCAGCTATAATTTTTCCACTTTCCGCATCTTTTATCAAAGTTCCTTTAGGCACTCTTATAATTAAATCATTAGCCCCTTTTCCAGAACAATTTTTAGACCCGCCCTTCATTCCATTATCTGCTATATATTTTCTTTTATATTTAAAATCTAATAATGTGGAAACATTAGTATCTGCGATAAAGATTATATCTCCACCTTTTCCGCCATCTCCTCCGTCTGGTCCTCCTGCAGGAACGTATTTTTCAGTGTGAAAAGAGACCGCCCCATCTCCTCCATCTCCGGCTTTCAATGTGATTGTAGCAATATCAACGAACATACCAAACCCCCCTTTATATTTTTATAATCAAAAATCCCGAGAAAAAAATTCTCGGGATTTTAATATTAGAAGCTAAACAGCATAAACACTAACTTTTTTTCTGTCTCTTCCTAATCTTTCAAATTTTACTCTGCCTTCAATTATCGCAAATATAGTATGATCTCTTCCAATTCCAACTCCTGATCCTGGATGAATATGTGTTCCTCTTTGTCTTATAATAATATTACCTGCTAAAACGGGTTGTCCATCTGATCTTTTTGTCCCCAAACGTTTAGATTCAGAATCCCTACCATTTCTTGTAGATCCAACACCTTTTTTATGTGCAAAAAACTGCATACTAAGTTTAATCATAAAATATCCTCCGAAGTAATAATTTTAATATTTTTTGGATAACTCTCTTCAAGTATAGAGAGATGAAGTTTTAAAGAATCTAACATAAAAGAAATATCTTGAGAAACTTCCTCTAATTTAATATCAAGAGTTATTCTATTATCTAATACATTTATAATTGCTGTTTTACAACCAATAACCTCTGTTATACCATTTATAACCAGCTGTACAGCAGAAGTGACACTAGAGCATACAATATCTTTTCCACTTTTAGCAAACAAAGCATGCCCTACTAAATCAAAGCCACAAATTTTTTTTTCTAATAAATAAAATTTAATCTTTATCATAAAACTAAAGACTAATAGAAACTATTTCTACCTTAGTATAAAGTTGTCTATGTCCAAGTTTTCTTTTGCTATCTTTTTTTGGTTTATAAGTAAAAACTGTTATCTTTTTCGCTTTCCCATTTTTTATGAGTTTCCCTTTAACTGAAGCAGAAGATAGATATGGTGAACCTACAGAGATAGATTCATCTTTACCAATGGCAACAACTTTATCAAATATAACTTGAGCTTCTTCTTCTAAAGAAAGTCTTTCAATATATATGAAATCTCCTTCTTTTACATTATATTGTTTTCCACCAGTTTCAATTATCGCGTACATAAAAACACCTATATCTTTCATAAAAACTCGCTACAGTAGGTAGCTTTTATGCTTTAAAACCTATTATATGCGGTATTTAAAATTTTATCATATAATCAATTCATTGTCAAATTTTAATATCTTTATTATCTAATAAAATTCTATCCTTTAAATCTATTATATCTTCAATTTTTTCTAATTTCCCACATTCTCCTCTAAATAATGCTGAATTTTTCATACCTTTTATATACCAAGACGAATGTTTTCTTGCCTGTTTCATTCCAATATTTTCTCCTTTAAACTCACATAAAAGTCTTATATGATCAACCATAACACTCAATCTTTCCTCAACTGTTGGTAAAGTTGATATCTTCCCTGTTTCCATATATTCTTTTACTTGTGAAAAAATCCAAGGATTTCCATAACTTCCTCTACCTATCATAACAAGGTCACATCCTGTTTCTTCATACATTCTAACAACATCTTCTGGAGTAATCACATCTCCATTTCCTATAACTGGTATAGAAATAGCTTGTTTAACACTCTTTATTATTTCCCAATCTATAGGAGGCTTATACATCTGTTTTCTAGTTCTTCCATGAATACATATAGCCGAAGCTCCATTTTCCTCTAAAATTTGAGAAAATTCTATAGCATTAATGTTGTCATCATCCCAACCCTTCCTAATTTTAACAGTGACAGGAATATCAACTGCTTCTACGACAGCTTTAACTATTTCACCAGCTAGTTTAGGATTTTTCATTAAGCTACTGCCTGCTCCATTTCCAGCAACTTTAGGTACAGGACATCCCATATTTATATCTATTATATCTGGAGAAAATTCTATACATTTTTTTGCAGCTTCTGCCATATATTCTGGATCATCTCCAAATATTTGTACACCCATAGGTCGTTCAAAATCATCTATAGATAATAATTCTTTTGTCTTTTTATCATTATAATGCATCCCCTTAGAACTTGCCATCTCACTAACCATATACGGAGCACCATATTTTTTACATATATATCTATAAGCTCTATCAGATACCGATGCCATTGGTGCTAATATTGCTGTTTGTTCTATCTCTACATTTCCTATTTTAACCTTTTTCAATCTAAAACATCCCTTATATTATTTGTCATAAATTTTATTCAATTGTAATAAACAAATCAATATGATAAAATTATTTATCATACTTATTTTTAATCTTAATAATTTGAACGGAGTTTAACATGTCAAAAATATTAGCTATAGACGGTAATAGTATTATAAACCGATCGTTTTATGGAATAAAATCTTTATCAACTAGATCAGGACAGCCTACAAATGCTATTTACGGTTTTTTAACTAAACTAATAAATCTAAAAAATCAACATAAACCTTCTTCTATAATTGTAGCTTTCGACCTTCCTTCAAAAACATTTAGACACGATCTTTTTTCAGAATATAAAGGAACCCGAAAAGGAACCCCAGATGACCTTAAATCTCAATTTCCTATACTAAAAGAAATTTTAGAATATCTTGGTATATATATTATAGAAAAAGAAGGGTTTGAAGCAGACGATATACTAGGAACTATTGCATCTTTTTCCCAACAAAATAAAATACCTTGTATTATTTCTTCTGGAGATAGGGATAGTTTACAATTAGTTACCCCTTATGTCAATGTTTTATTAGCTACAAATAAAGAAAATATTATCTTTGATATAGAAAAAATTAATGAAGTTTATTCTATCTCTCCTTCTCAACTAATAGATGTTAAAGCTCTTATGGGTGATGCATCTGACAATATCCCAGGGGTTAAAGGAATAGGCGAAAAAACTGCTCTATCTCTTATACAATCTTATGAAAATATAGAAAATATATATAATATATTAGAAACAGATTCTGAAAATACTATAAAGCCTAGAATAAAAAAACTTCTTATAGATGATAAAAAAACTGCTTTTTTAAGTAAACAATTAGGAACAATTATCTGTGATGTTCCGCTAAATCTAAACATGGATCAAATTCAGATAAAACAAATGGATGATGAAAAAATATATTCTATTTTAACAAGATTAGAAATGCCTTCCATTTTATCTTCTCTAAATCTCTCCTCCTATTCTTCTATAAATTTAAAAGACCCTAAAATAATTATAGACCCTTATATATCTGATATAATAAAACTTATAGATAATCAAGATGATAAATATTTAGATTTTATAATATCTTTTGATACATCTCAAAAATCTATAGAACTAATAAAAATAAATATTTCGGATTCATTTATAGTATGTACAAACAACTTTATAGATATTGTAAATAATATACTATTAAATGAAAATTTTATAAAAAGAACTTTCGACTCTAAATCTATATACAAATTTTTTAATAAAAATAATTATAAAGATATAAAAATAAATTATGATCTTCTTTTAGCATCACATCTTATAGACTCATCTGCAAAAACATATGATATAAAAAGTTTAACAGATATTTATATAGATGAACTAGAATTTAAAATTCCTGATGATGATGAATACAATATAAAAGAAATACTATACCTAACTAAACTCATAGAAATCACCAATAAAAAAATAAAAGATTCTAAAATGGAACATCTTTTATTAAATATAGAGCAACCACTAAGCCTAGTTCTTGCCAATATGGAAAATGTTGGATTTAGTATATCAAACAAAGAACTATATGCTTTTGGAGAAGATCTAAAGGTTAAAATATCTAATATAGAAAAAATATTATTTGAAATTGCTGGAGAAGAATTCAACCCATTATCAACAAAACATGTAGCAAATATAATATATGAAAAACTTCAGCTTCCAACAGGAAAACGAACAAAAACAGGATATTCTACTGATGCAAAAGCTTTAGAATCTCTAATAGGGAAACATCCTATAATAGAATATCTAATAGAATATAGACAACTCTCTAAGCTAAATTCTACCTATGTAGATGGTTTTTTAAAACTATTAGATGAAAATAATAGGGTGCATTCTATCTTTAAACAAACGGAAACTAGAACAGGAAGATTATCATCAACCCAACCAAATCTACAAAATATTCCAATACGTACAGAGCTTGGAAAAAATATGAGAAAATTTTTTATTGCAAAAGATGGATACATGCTAATCGGTGCCGATTATTCTCAGATTGAACTTAGAATACTCGCTGATATATCCCAAGATCCAAATATGATTGATGCTTTTTCTAAAAATCAAGATATACATATTTCTACCGCATCTAAAGTTTTTAATATTCCTATTAATGAAGTTTCATCTAGTCAAAGAAGTTATGCAAAATCTATAAATTTCGGAATTTTATATGGAATGGGAGCTTTTTCTTTAGCAAAAGAAATAGATTCTTCTGTCGAACAGGCAAAAGAATATATAGAAGATTATCTCGAAAATTTTAAAAAAATTAAAATATATATGGAAAAAACTATAAAAGATGCAAAAGCAAATGGTTTCGTTTCCACAAAGTTTAACCGTATTAGACATATTCCAGAACTTCTGTCATCAAACAAAAATATAATTTCTCTTGGAGAAAGATTGGCTATGAATACCCCTATCCAAGGATTTGCCGCTGATATTATTAAAATAGCTATGATAGATGTTTTCAATAAATTAAAATCAGAGAATATTGATGGTAATCTTATTTTACAGGTTCATGATGAACTGATTTTAGAAATTCTAGAAAAAGATGTAGAACGAGCTCTACCTATCCTATCTTGTTGTATGGAAAATGCTGTTTCCTTATCTATACCACTTGTTGTAGATGTTAGTTATGGAAAAAGTTGGTATGATGCTAAATAATATATCTTTTGAATATTTCCAAAAAAAACATCTAGATTCTGTCTATAATTTAGAAATTGATATATTTAAACTAGACGCTTGGTCTAAATCTGCGTTTATATCAGAATTAGATAATAAATTTTCTCTAAATTTAGTTTTGTTAAAAGATTCCATAGTTATTGGATATATATTTTCTTCTCTAGTTATAGATCAGTGTTATATCTCAAACTTTGCTATATCCAAAACTTTCCAATCTAAGGGATTTGGAAAAATTTTATTTAAATATTTTATAAATATTTTATTATATAAAAAAGATATATCTATCTCTCTAGATGTTAGAACTTCTAATATACAGGCTATTTATTTTTATGAAAAATTTGGATTTATAAAATTTTATACAAGAAAAAATTTTTATAAAAATCCTTTAGAGGATAGTTTTACTATGAATCTACTTGTTTGAAAATAAAATAATTTTTATATAATATAGGAGGATTTTATGAAGATACTTGCAATAGAAACTTCATGTGATGACACTTCTGCTGCTATTGTTAAAGATGGAAGATATATACTCTCTTCATCTACAAACTCCCAGATTGAAATCCATAAAAAATTTGGTGGTGTTGTCCCTGAAGTTGCTTCTAGAACCCATTGTGAAAATATATCCCTAGTTGTCGATAAAGCAATTTCCGACTCTGGTTTAACTAAATATGATCTTGATGCAATTGCTGTGACCTATGCCCCTGGCCTTGTTGGATCTCTCTTAGTTGGAGTTAGTTTTGCTAAGGCTTTTTCTTTTGCTCTAAAAAAACCATTAATTCCAGTCCACCATATAAAAGGTCATATTGCAGCAAATTATATAACATATCCAGAGTTGTCTCCACCTTTTACAGCCCTTGTTATATCTGGCGGACACTCTCACATAATAAAAGTTAAATCTTACACGAAATTTAAAATAATAGGTGTTTCTAGAGACGATGCAATAGGAGAAGTGTATGATAAAGTTGCTAGAAAACTTGGATTTGATTATCCAGGAGGGAGATATATAGATGAATCTGCACAATTAGGAAATCCCCTTGCATTTTCTTTACCAAAACCATCTATAGAAAATTTTCCCTTTGATTTTAGCTTTTCTGGTTTAAAAACTGCTACTATAAATCTTATACATAAAAATCATCAAAATGGAATATCAAATATAAATGATATATCTGCAAGTTTCCAACATACCGTTTGTCAAATATTTATAGAGAAAATTTCAAAATATATAAAAATATCAGGAGAGAAACAGCTTGTAATAGCTGGAGGGGTTGCATGTAATTCTGACATAAGAAAATCTCTTCTATCTTTATCAAAAAAAATGGGATTTAAACTTTTTTTTCCAACCCCTTCTCTATGTACAGATAATGGAGCTATGATTGGATCACAAGCTTACTACGAATTTCTACAAGGAAATATTTCAGATCTAAATCTTAATGCTATATCTTGTCTATCTGTAGAATAGATTATAGATATTTAAATTTAATTATTTTATAAGCCTCTATAAAAATAGTATTATATTAAACTATTTTTAATATAATTTATTATATGCTATTATTGGAGGCGTTTTATTTGACAAAAAAATCACTAACAATATCAATAATTATAATTTTAATTATCAGTATTATAATCTCATATATTTACCTTTATATAAATATAAATAATCAAAATTCTTCACCAATAAATTCGACAATAGAAAAAGATAATGATTTTATAACATGGGTTGATTTTAATATTCCTTACAATGCTTTAGAGAAATCAATGAATATAGATATAAATACCTACAATACAGAAAAACACATATCATGGATAGATATACTTGCTTTGCTAGGAACTAAGTATGGTGGAAAATGGTCAAAATATTCTTCAAAAGATATGAATAATATTATAAAAGATCTAAAAAATGATAATATGAATAAAGATAATAAATATTATTCATATTATCATCAAGTTTATACTGCTGTTTTAGGAAATTTTATTTCTAATTATGAAATAGAATCTGAAGATACACTAAATACAGATAATCCTATATACACATCAAAATATGGATTAAAAGCATATTCTCCAATCCCATATGGATATAATTTTAGCCATTATGATGATTTTGGAAATAGTCGATCATTTGGATTTAAACGACCACATCTCGGAAATGATATTATGGGAAATATAGGAACTCCTATTATTTCAATAGAATCTGGATATGTTGAAAATATAGGATGGAACCAATATGGTGGTTGGCGTATTGGTATTCGATCTTTAGATAAAAAAAGATACTATTATTATGCACATATGAAAAAAGACTCTCCATATATTGATGGACTTGAAAAAGGAAGTCTTGTAAATGCTGGAGATATTATTGGTTATCTTGGTATGACTGGATATAGCGAAAAAGAAAATGTAAATGGCATGACAAAACCCCATCTACATCTTGGTCTACAATTGATATTTGACGAGTCGCAAAAAGAAAGTAATAATGAAATCTGGATAGATGTATACCAATTAGTTAAACTTTTACAAAAGCATAAATCTCCTATTATAAAAGATGAAAAATCAAATAAACCCTATAGAAAATATAGATTTATAGATCCTTTAATGAGAGAATATATAAATAAAGAGAGTGATTCAGAATAGTTCTGAATCACTCTCTTTATTTATATAAATCAAAATCAAATCCCTTATCTCTAATAATATCTATAGCTTCACCTAAAATATCTCTATTATCTTTAGAAACAGCATGTAAAAGATATATTCCACCACTATGGGCAGAATCGGTAACTTTTTTTAAAGATTTTTCAATTCCCATAGAATTACTCTCTACCCAATCTTTATATGCAAAACTCCAAAATATAGTTTTATATCCCAAATCTTTTGCAGCAACTAATGATTGTTCTGTAAACTCTCCTTTTGGTGGCCTAAACAAACTCATAATATACCCAAATTCTTTTTGTATATATTCATGTAAAAGAGAGATTTCAGATTTAACACTATCTATAGGAATATCCGCCATGGATGGATGATTATAAGAATGATTACCAATAACATGTCCTTCATCTATCATTCGTTTAATTAAATTAGAATTTCTTTTTGCATAATCATATGTTATAAAAAATACCGCTTTTACTTGCTTTTCTTTTAACGTATCTAATATATCAGGAGTATATCCATTTTCATATCCTTCATCAAATGTTAAATATATTTTATTATTATCTTCTCCTATAAAATTTCCACCTATATCTTGATATCTATCTTGATACTCTATCGCTGATATAGGCCTATTTTTATCATCCATTTCTTTTCCTTGTCCCCAACCAAACTTTTTACCAGATTGTGTTTCTACTATAACAGACTCATGTTTTTTTTCACAACGAACTTCATTATTATCATTTTTAATCTCTTTAATATAACTACACCCTGATAACAAACTAAAAAATATAGATAGAAATAAAATTTTATTCAAATTTATCACCTCACTATATTTTTATTATAACCAATCTTTTTATAAAAATTTACTATAGTATAAAAAATAATTATAGTGTATCATGTTATATGAAATAAAATGATAGAAAGGTTATTTATGAAAAAAAAAATATATACTATTGTTATAATTATTTTAGTAGTATCAATACTACTAGGACCTATTGTTTCAATATTTTTATCACTAACTAGTATATAGGAGGAATACTTATTAAAAAAGATTTAAAATTAATATCAATAATAGTCCCTGTATTTAATGAAGAAAAAGCTATACCCATATTTTTTGATTCTATATATAAAACGATAAAAAATTTTGATTATGATATAAATTTTGAAATAATATTTATAGATGATGGATCTAAAGACTCTACTTTAGATCTATTAAATATACTTAATACCGAACATGATATGGTTAAATTTATTTCATTTTCTAGAAATTTTGGAAAAGAATCTGCTATATATGCAGGATTAGAACATGCTACTGGAGATTTTATTGCAGTTTTAGATGTTGATTTACAAGACCCTCCCAATATGCTAAATGAAATGTACTATAATATTATAAATAATAATTATGATTGTGTAGCTGTTAAAAGAACCTCAAGAAAAGATGAGCCTAAAATACGCTCTTTTTTTGCAAAAAAATTCTATTCTATAATAAATAAAGTATCTAAAACCGAATTTGTAAGTGGTGCTAGAGATTTTAGACTTATGACAAGACAGATGGTTGATTCTATATTAAAATTAAAAGAATATAATAGATTTTCAAAAGGTATATTTAGTTGGGTTGGTTTTAACACAAAATGGCTAGAATATGAAAATGTTAAAAGATGTGCTGGAGAAACCAAATGGTCATTTTTTCAATTATTATTATACTCTATTGATGGAATATTAGCATTTTCAACAGTCCCCCTTTTTATCGCTTCTATACTGGGAATAGTTATGTTTTTTATATCTATTTTATATATTATATTTATAGTATATAAAACTTTAGTTTTTGGCGAAAATATTCAGGGATACCCAACCATTATATGTTTAATAACTTTAATTGGAGGTCTTCAATTATTTTGTATAGGAATTCTAGGTCAATATATCTCTAAAATATATTCTGAAACAAAAAAAAGACCTATATATATTATAAAATATTCTTCAATTTATAATAATATAAAGTAAAACAGAAAGGATTTTTGATGAACAATAAAACTTTATTATTAATAAAAAAAATATACACTTGTAAATTTTTTCCTTTTATTATACTAGCTTTCATAATGATAATCTATAAAATATTTACCCATACAGATACAAATGATGATATATATTTTTCCTCAGCTTTATCTAATCATACTTTTATTGATTTTTTAAAAATGAGATATTTAAATTGGTCATCTAGACTATTAATAGAAAGTCTTCTAATAATTCTTAGCAGAGTTGTTTTTGTTTGGAAAATATTAGATGTTTTTATAATGGTGTCCATAGGGATTATTTTATCAAAACTATTTAACCCAACAAATAATATTAAAACAAATTTTATAATCTTGTATTTTATGATCTTCTTTCAATATATCCTTTCTGGTACAGCCGGATGGATTGCAACTACATTGAATTATACTTGGATTTTTGCTTTTGCTTTGATTAGCTTTATACCTATAAAAAAAGTTTTAGAAAATAAATCTTTTAGATGGTATGAGTATATATTCTATAGTATTTGCACCTTATTTTCATCAAACCAAGAACAGATGATAGTAGTTATTTTTTCTACACTTCTCATTTTTAATATATATTTAATATATATTAAAAAATTTAGCATATATATTTTTTTCCAATTTATTTTAAATATACTTAGTTTTATATTTATCGTTTCTTCCTCTGGAAATAGTATTAGAAAGATTAGAGAGATGAGTGTCCATTTTCCTGAATTTTCTGAAATATCAATTTTTAGAAAATTAGAAATTGGATTTTCATCAACATTATCTAAATATATATTTAATCTAAATCTTATTTTTACCGCTTTTGTTCTATTATTATTTATAGCTATTTTTATTAAATATAAGTATAAACTTAAATTTATTATATGCGGATCTATTCCTCTATTTATAACACTTTCATTTGGCGCTTTTAAACCAATCATATCACAATTCTTTCCTTATATTAACGATATACCTAATTCTTTAACTAAAACAGGAACAAATATTTCTCTTTCCTCTCTAATAACATGGATTCCAGATATTATACTTGCAACAACATTTTTATTTATTATTATATCCTTGTACCTTTTATTTGATAATAAAAAAATTGCTTTATTTACTATTTTTATTCTATTTATAGGATTTGCTTCTAGAATAGTTATGTCTTTATCTCCAACTATCTGGGTATCTGGAGATAGAACGTTTATATTCATGCACTTTAGCTTTATAATTATTTCAATATTTATATATAATAAAATACGAGATATAATAAAAAATAATAAAATAATATATATTGATTTGATATTTTCATTATTTTTTATTCTTTCAATTATTAAGAATATATATGAAATATATTCTTATAAATAATAAAAAGCCAGATGATTTTAATTATCTGGCTTTTTTGTAACATAATTAATATATTTACATAATATAAAATATCAATTATAAATAAAAAGGAGATATATTATGATTAATTTAGAAAATATTGATAAAGTTGAACAAATCCAAGAAACCGCTCCATCAATTGGATATCAAAAAGCCAATGTATGCGTTCCAGTAACAGTTATACCATTTGCCAATGTTGGTGATACATCCACATTTTGCTGTAAAGATCCTATTATACAAGCCGGAGCAATAAAATGTGAAGGAGAAGTTAATGGAACTTGTTCATTTACAATAAGTCAAGAAATTTGTGTAGCTGTACCTATTAATTTTGGTGCAGTATCAAAAGTTGGAGATCTTTCTGTTAATCCTACAGAAGCTAGTAATAAAGATATATGTACAGAATGTAAAATATAGGCAAATATAAATATCACAATAAGTTTATATTGTATACTTTGAAAATATAATTGTCAA
>CANNSB010000005.1 GCA_947510165.1 uncultured Clostridia bacterium | reverse complement strand
TAGTTATAATAGCATATTTATTCCCTCTCTGTCAACTCTTTTTTTATTTTTATTTTAAAATAAGAATATTCATGCTATATACAGTAAAGAATATATACCATATAAACTTATATAGGGGTGTAATATGAATAAATATAAAATTAAATTTCACAGTCTAATATCAATAATTTTAATAGGATGTATTTTATTTATTGGTTCTTTTACAGCAATATCTTTAAATAATACCGCCGAACCAACCCTATCAAAACAGGGTTCAAGAGGGGAAGAGGTTAAATCAATTCAGACAAAACTTAAAGAAAATGGATTATATAATGGAACAATTGATGGTATATTTGGAATACAAACTCAAAAAGCTGTAAAAGAATTCCAAAAAAAAAATAATCTAAACCCTGATGGAATAGCAGGGCCACAAACTTTATCTAAATTAAATATTTCTACAACAAATACAAACACAACTGATATAGAGGTGAATCTTTTAGCTAGAATAATATCAGCAGAATCAAGAGGAGAAGAATATATAGGACAAGTTGCAGTAGGTGCAGTTGTTTTAAACCGAGTTGAAAGCCCATTGTTCCCTGACACACTAGCAGGGGTTATATACCAACCAGGAGCCTTCACAGCAATTACAGACGGACAATTTAATGAACCCACAAGCCAACAGTCTATAAGAGCAGCACAAGATTCTATAAATGGACAAGATCCAACAGGGGGTGCTCTATATTATTACAATCCAGATAAAACAAATGACAAATGGATAAGGACAAGGCCAGTTATTACAAGGATAGGAAAACACTTATTTGCAGGATAAATAAAAAAGACTAGATAATCTAGTCTTTTTTATTTATGATAATTTCCATTATTATTAATAGAAAAAGCTCTATAAATTTGTTCTACAAGTAAAAGTCTAAAAAGTTGATGAGGAAAGGTCATCTGTGAAAAAGATATCTTTTTATCACAGATTTTTTTGAAACTATTTCCAATTCCAAAACTACCACCTATAAAAAAAGTTATATTATTAAATCCTCTAACTCCAATATCAATAAAAAATTCTGCAAATTTTTCAGAAGTATAGCTATCACCATGGATATCTAAGCAAATTTTATATGTATTTTTAGATGATATATAAGATAATAAAGATTTTTCTTCTTCAAAAATGCATCTATTTATATCTGAGCTAGTTGGAGAAGATGAAAGTTTATATTCTGGAATTTCTAAAATATTAAGACGACAAAAATAAGATATGCGTTTTAAATATTCAGCCAATCCTAATTGTATAAATTTTTCTCTTATCTTTCCTATACAAACAATATTTAAATTAAACATATATCAGTTATAATGCAGATAAAAATTTTTCATCTACATACACCTGTTTCTTTATATCTGCACCAAGACCACGAAGTTTTTCTTCAATATTTTCATATCCACGTTCAACATGGCTAATATCTTCTATCTCAGTGCATCCATTAGACGAAAGGCCAGCAATAATCATAGCCGCACCAGCGCGCAAATCCATCGCCCTAATAGGAGCAGATTCCAGTCTGCCAATCCCTTCAATAATTGCAACCTTTCCATCCACAAATATATCAGCGCCCATTCTACGAAGCTCGTCCACATATCTAAACCGATTTTCCCAAACTCCTTCAGTGACAATACTAGTACCCTTTGCCAAACATAATAAAGTCGTAATTTGTGGTTGCATATCTGTAGGAAATCCAGGATGAGGAAGAGTTTTAACACTTGTTTTAAAAAGCTCTCCCTCAACAAAAACACGTATGCTATCATCAAATTCTTCTATAGAAACACCAATTTTTCTCATCTTCAATATTATAGACTCAAGATGTTTTGGAATAACATTTTTGATTAAAATATCTCCTCTAGTAGCAGCTGCAGCAACCATATATGTGCCCGCTTCTATCTGGTCTGGAATAATAGAATAGGTTGTTCCATGAAGCTTTTTAACTCCACGGATTTTTATAACATCTGTCCCAGCCCCCATTATATCAGCACCCATAGAATTCAAAAAATTAGCTAGATCAACTATATGAGGTTCTTTTGCTGCATTCTCTATAACAGTTATACCCTCAGCTTTAACAGCAGCAAGCATAACATTTATAGTAGCTCCAACCGTAACTATATCAAAATAGAATTGTGACCCAATAAGTTTATTAGAACTAACATCAATCATACCTTTATCAATGGTATGACTTGCTCCAAGATATTTAAACCCCTTAAGATGTTGATCAATAGGTCTAACACCAAAATCACACCCACCAGGCATAGAAACACTTGCTTTATTAAATCTTCCAAGCAAAGCCCCCAAAAAATAATAAGAAGCTCTCATATGTCTAGCCATCTGATAAGGAACAATAGGGTTCTTTATCATCGCTGTATCAATCATTAAAGAATTTTTTGTCAAAACTTTAATAGTTGCTCCCATTTCACTAAGTATTTTTATAATTATAGAAACGTCTTTAATATTTGGAATATTTTCTATTATACAAGGACCTTCAGCTAAAATTGTAGCGGGAATAATTGCTACAGCTGCATTTTTAGCACCGCTAATAACAACCTCCCCGTTTAAAGGAACGCCTCCATTAATTATATATTTTTCCAAAACACACTCTCCTCAAAAGATAATCCTATTTAAAATATTCTATTTAAATGAAGAAATTTCAATATTTTTTATCAAAACTTTCTCATCCGGTTTTCCATTAGTATCAGCAGGGATGTTTGCAATGGTGTCTACAACATCCATTCCATCTAAAACTCTGCCAAAAACTGTATGTTTTCCATCCAACCAATAAGTTCCACCTTTATTTCTATAAATAGCTGCAATTTCTTCTGGATATCCACTATCTACAAGTTGTTTATAGTCTTCTTCTTTGATTGGTCCAGCTTGAACTATAAAAAACTGGCTACCGTTTGAATTTGGCGCCCCAGTGTTTGCCATAGACAAAGCTCCTCTTAAATGAAAAGCAGTTGTTGTAGTTTCATTTTCAAAACCTGATCCCCAGATACTCTCTCCACCAGTTCCATCTCCTGTAGGATCTCCTCCTTGAATCATAAAGTCTTTTATAACACGATGAAAAGAAACTCCGTTATAATATCCTTTTTCTGAATGAACAATAAAGTTCTCAACAGCTTTAGGTGCAATATCTTTAAAGAAGACAAGTTTAATATCTCCTTTATCTGTTTTTATAGTGGCAATAGTATCACCTTTTTCAGGTTCTTTTAAATTATAAATACTTTCAAGACCATTATATTCAACTTTAGAAGAATCTGGTGTCGAACTAGAAGAAGAACTAGAAGAAGATGAAGATTCACTAGAAGAACTATTGTTTTTATCTGTACATCCTGACATTACATAGGTTGCTAATACAATAGATAAAGTTAAAACTATTATTTTTTTCAAATTAATACAGTCCTTTTTATATAGTTTATTATGACTTGTACATTATATATTATACTCTTAAATCTTACAAGTATTTTAAATAAATAATTAAATTCAAAAATAGGTAAAAAATACATATTTTTTTTAATTATATTTATAAAAAATTAAATAATAAATTATAGTATAGACAATATATACCACAAGAGATATAATTAAATGCGATAACATATAATAGGAGGAGACAATGTCGACTAAAATAAAAATAATAAGTATTATCCTTTCCATAATAATGGTTTTTTCTTTATCATCCTGTGCAGGTGAGACAGATTGGGTTTATAAGCAAGAAGATACAACAATTTCTTCTGGACTATATCTAACATATCTAATAAATGCACATTCGGATGCAACAAGTCAGGTTTCTACAAAACTTCAGGAAGAAGAAAAAGAATTAGAAAAAGCTTCAGACATCTATAATCATGAAATAGATGGCGTTAAAGTTAAAGATTGGATAATACAAAAAGCAGAAGAATCATCAAAACAACATATAGCAATAGAAAATGAATTCAAAAGATTAAATCTATCAATATCAAATGAAAATAAAGTCCGTATAACAAATGCTTTAAAAAGTTTTTATACATCATATGGACCATACTATGAAAGAAATGGTGCTAGCGAAAAATCAATAGAATTATCATTAGAAAACTCTATGAAGAGAGAGCTTGTTTTTGCAAAATATTATGACGATGACGGAGAACACCCTGTTCCAGAAGACGAGATGAAAACATATCTTCAAAACAATTTTGCAGAGGTTAAATATGCCTTATTACCGCTAAAAGATATATCAGGAAAAAAATTATCAGATGAAGAGATTGTTGCGGCAGAAAAAAGAGCAGGTGATTATCTAGAACGATTAAATAAAGGCGAAAATATCGATGATCTTCTTGAAAAACATAAAGAATATTTAAAAGAAGTTTCTGAAAAACAGAAAGAGTCTGCCGAAGGTTCTTCCTCTAGTTCTTCTAGTTCTTCTTCTAGCTCTTCTTCTAGCTCTTCAGCATTAAATGAAGAAGAAAAGAAAAAAAGAAGCGAATCAAATATATCTGTTATACAAAAAGACAATAAAAATCTTCCTATAGAACTTATAGAAAAGACATTTGAACAAAGCCAATATGGAGTTCCTTTTATAATTAAATCTGAAGATTATATATTTGTAGAAATTAGATATGATATTGTTAAAGATAAAGAAACAATAGATAAATACAAAAGTTCTGCATTAATTGGTCTTAAAGAAAAAGATTTTGATATAGCACTTAAAGATTTATTTTCAAAATTAGACATATCAGTAAATCAAAAATCTATAAATAAATTTTCTCCAAATAATATTAAATAAAATAAAAAAAATATGATATAGCTTATAAAAAGTTATATCATATTTTTTTATTTAATATAAATAGATAATAAAAATTAAAGGAGAAGAGATGTTGAATTATGATTTTATAATCTCCTTCACAATACTACCAATGTTATTATCTGTTGTTTTTTATCTGTTTAAAGCAAAAAAAAGAATAAAAAAACTTTTTATAAATTCCATTATATCCTTTATATTTATAGGAATAATAAATTTAGTGTCAACTTTATTTGGATTTTCTATAAAAATGAATATCTTAAATATTATAATAGCTATCATTCTAGGTGTTCCAGGAATAGTTATGATAATATTATTTAGTTAAAAAGATAAAATAAAAATGCTTGTATAATCTACAAGCATTTTTATTTTTATTTAGCGTATTCAATAACACGGCTTTCTCTAACAACATGAACCTTTATCTGTCCAGGATATTGAAGCTCTTCTTCTATTTTTTTCACAATATCTCTAGCGATAATAACTATCTTTTCATCACTAACTTGTTCAGGATTTATAATAATACGAACTTCTCTACCTGCTTGTATAGCAAAAGATTTTTCAACTCCATCAAAAGAGCATGCTATCTGCTCTAATTTTTCCAATCTTTTAACATAGTTTTCAAGATTTTCTTGCCTTGCACCAGGTCTTGCAGCAGAAATAGCATCTGCCGCCTTTACGATACACGCAAGTGGAGTTATAGCATCTACATCTCCATGATGGGCTTCTACAGCATGAATAATATCAGGATGCTCTTTAAATTTTTTGCAATAAGAAACCCCAATATCAACATGAGATCCTTCTATTTCATGGGTAAGCCCTTTTCCAATATCATGGATAAGTCCAGCTCTTCTAGCCATCATAGGATCCAACCCAAGTTCACTAGCCATCATACCGGAAAGATGAGCAACCTCTATCGAGTGTTTTAAAACATTTTGTCCATAACTAGTTCTATACCTAAGTCTACCAATCAATTTTATAAGATCAGTAGAAACACCAATTATACCTATCTCTAAAACTGCTCTCTCTCCATCAGATTTTATTCTATCTTCAACTTCTAGCTTAGCTTTTTCAACCATCTCTTCTATACGACTTGGATGAATTCGACCATCTTCTATAAGTTTTTCAAGAGCAATACGAGCGGTCTCCCTTCTAACAGGGTCAAAACAAGAAAGAGTTATAACTTCGGGTGTATCATCAATAATAAGACTAACACCAGTTAGAGTCTCTAATGTTCTAATATTTCTACCTTCTCTACCAATTATACGCCCCTTCATATCATCGCTAGGAAGAGAAACGACAGAAACAGCCATTTCAGAAACATGGTCTGCAGCAAAACGAGATATAGCTAAAGAAATTATATCTCTCGATAATTTTTCTGAATCATCTTTTGTCTGTTGCTCAAATTGATTTATGATAATAGACTTATCTCTTATCAATTCATTTTCTAGTCTTTCTAAAATTTGTTTCTTAGCCTCGGATGATGTTAATCCTGCTATTTTTTCTAATTCATCAAGTCTAGAATTTTTCAACTCTTCACTCTTAGCTAAATTTTTATTTGTCTTTTTTTCTTTTTCTAATAATTTTTCTTCTTTTTTTTCTATATTGTCGAGTTTTTTGTCTAAAGACTCTTCTTTTTGTTGGAGTCTTGTTTCTTGTCTTGAAATAGCAGAATGTCTTTCTTTAATATCTTGATTTGCTTCTAGCCTTAACTTATGAATATCATCTTTAGCTTCTAGCAAAGACTCTTTTCTTTTGTTTTCAGAAGACTTCATTGCATCATTAATAATTTTCATCGCTTGTTCTTCTGCAGAACCAAATTCAGTTTCAGCAACCTTTTTTCTATAAGCAATTCCAATAAAAAAAGCTAAAATCCCAAAAATAATACTAAACAAAACAGAAGAAATAACACAAATCAAAACAACAGTTGTTATTTCCATTAAATCAAATTCCTCTCTAAAATAATAACAAATTTACACAATAAAAATTTTATATTTTTAAATATGTTTTAATAAATATTAAAACATATTTTTATATCTACCAATAACTATTTTATAACTATCCCAAGTTTATGTCAAGATTATTAAAAAATTATTATTCTTATTTAAATATATATAAAATATTTAAATAAGAATAAAAAATTAAATATTTTCTGTGATTATTGACTAAATTTTTGAAAAATTATATAATTTAATAAATTAAAGATATTTAGAAAAAATATATTTATATTAAGGAGTTTTTTATGAAAAAAACTATTATGTGGAAAGAAATAAACGAACAAAAAACTGCTATCCCTAATTGTATATCAAAAAATAAAGAAATTTTAAAACAGATATCAAAAAACTTTAATGAAAAAAAGCCTACATCTATTATAATTGCCGCAAGAGGAACATCCGACCATGTTGCGCATTTTGCAAAATATCTTTTTGAAACACACTGTGGAATTCCTGTTTCTTTAGCCGCACCTTCTATAACCACCCTATACCAAGCAAAAATAAATTTTTCAAATTCACTAGTTATAGGAATTTCACAGTCTGGATCTGCACAAGATGTTCTAGAAGTTTTACAGTCTGCAAAAAGTCAAGGTGCAATAACAATAGGTATAACCAACACAGAAGACTCTGTTGTTGCTAAAGAATCACAATATCATCTATTTTGCAATGCAGGAAAAGAAAATAGTGTTGCTGCTACAAAAACATTTTTAACTCAACTATATCTTGCAACTGCTCTTGTTAAAGAAATATCTGGTTCAAAACAGCTTGATATTGCTATAAACAATCTAGATAATACAATAGAAAAAGCCCTTTCTTTATGCCAGTCTGCGATAGAGGCTTCACAAACTTTTAGATTTTCTAATGAAATATTTGTGCTAGCTCGTGGATTTGGATATCCTATATCTATGGAGTGTGCTTTAAAAATTCAAGAAACAACATATACAAGAGCTAGATGCTATTCTGTTTCAGATTTTCATCATGGACCTTTCGCAATGGTAAGTTCTGAAATACCTATTATTCTTCTTAGTCTTGACAAGCGTGTTGAAAAAGATTCTTTAGAGATGATAGAAAAACTTAAAAATGAAAATGCATTTATTCTTTCGATAACAAACTCAAAAAAAGTTTCCGATTTATCAGATAAATCAATTCTACTTCCAGAAGATATGGATGAAATATCAGCTTGTTTTGCATCAGCAATAATAGGACAAACATTTGCATGCTCTCTAGCTATATTAAAGTCAAACAATCCAGACTCTCCTAGAGGTCTAAAAAAAGTAACTATTACTAGATAATTTTATAAATAATAACTTTGAATAATAGATATCTATAAATTCTATTTATAGATATCTATTATTCTGATATTATTAAACTTAATACTAAAAATTTAAATTTAGGTCGATAATTAAACTAATAAAATAATAATAACTTATAGGAGAAATATAATGAAAAATTTATATATACCATTAGATAAAAAAGTTGTAGTTATAACCGGATCTAGTAATCTATTGATGACTTCCACGATAACAAATTTAGCAAAATTTGGTGCAAAAATTGCACTTGTAGATAATAAAATTGAAGAAACAAAAAGATTAGAACAAGACCTAGTTTCAGAAGGATTTAATATAAAATCATATAAAACAAATCTACTTATCAAAAAAGATATTATAAAAACAAAAGAAAAAATTATTAAAGATTTTGGATCATGTGACATTTTGATAAATGCATCTGGAGGAAATAATAAAGAAACAACAACAACATTCGAATATTATCTGGACGGAGATATAGACAATAAAGATGTAAATTCTTTTTTTGATATAGATGGAGGAATGGCAACAAATATAATATCTGCAAATTTTTTATCTATATTAAATCCAATTCAAGTTTTTGCAGAAGAGATGATAAAAAATGAAACCCAATCATCTATTATAAATTTATCCTCGATAAATGCGATCTGTCCTATAACAAAAATCCCTGCATATTCTGCATCTAAATCTGCAATAGAAAATTTTACAAAATGGCTTTCTGTACATTTTGGAAAAACAAATATAAGAGTAAACTCAGTTGCTCCTGGTTTTTTTATAACATCTGGAAACGAGTCTTCTCTTCTTGAAGAAGACGGCGAACTAACATCAAAAGGAACAAAAATTCTTATGAACACCCCTATGGAGAGATTTGGCGTAGAAGAAGAAATTTATGGAGCAGTTGCGTTTCTTGCATCTTCAGAGCTTTCTAGTTTTATAAATGGAATAACAATTCCTATAGATGGTGGATTTTCTTCCTATTCAGGTGTTTAATTTTATTTTATAGAAAACTTTATTAAATAAAGAGTAGATTTTAAATTAAATCTACTCTTTATTTAATATATCAAACTTTTCCTTAAGTATATTTAAACATTTTTTCTCTATTCTAGACACATAAGATCTAGATATTTTTAACTTTTTAGAAACTTCAAGCTGGGTTAATGGATGTTGCCCATTAAGTCCATATCTATGAATAATAATAACCTTTTCTCTACTAGTTAGATAATCTTGTATCAATTTATGGAGAGTTTCACATCTTATTTTTGCAATTATATTATCTATAACCAGTTCATCATCAGAAACAATATCCATCAGGGTTATTCCTCCACCACCCTCTCCATCTATAGGATCACTTATAAATACCTCTAAAGATGTTTTCTTAACACTTCTAAAATGCATTAATATCTCATTTTCAACACACCGTGATGCATATGTGGAAAATCTTGTTCCTTTATCATATGAAAAGGTAGAAACAGCCTTTATTAGACCAATAGTTCCTATAGAAATTAAGTCCTCTTGGTCATTTGTAGAAGCATAATATTTTTTTATAATATGTGCTACTAGCCGAAGATTATGCTCTATCAATTTTTCTCTAGCTTTTTTATCTCCATCCTTCATCTTTTTAAAATATTCTTTCTCTTTACTCTGAGATAATGGTTTTGGAAAAGATTTGTTTCCATCTACATGAAGTGCAAAAAATAATACTCTACTAAAAATCATAGATATAAGTTCAATAATCATATAAAAACCTTCTTTCATTAAAACTATCTATATTCAAAAAAAAAGTTTTTTTGTATGTCCCATAAAAAAAATAAAAAAGAGAACTATTTTATTAGTTCTCTTTTTTATAATTATTAAAAAGTTTAACAAAAGGGATATCTTTAACTACAAATTCTTTTTTATTTAGATAGTCTAAAATATGACCTGAACCTATAAAATTAAAACAAATTTTATAGGAATATAAAAGCTGATGTTTTGCTACAGAAGATTGTTTTTTACCATATTTTAAATCGCCAACAAGAGGATGTCCTATATGGCTAAAATGGGCTCTTATCTGATGGGTTCTTCCCGTATACAAACAAACCTCTACCAAACTCATATCTTGAGAAATATCTAATCTTTTATAACCAGTAATCATCGTTTTTCCACCAGAGATTATATTGTTATAGACAGAAACTTTCTTATTGTTTTCATCCTTAATCATATAGTGTTTAAGGGTATCCTCTTCTTTTTCTAATCTTCCCCAAACTACAGCTAGATATTTTTTTTCTATCTCTCTATCTCTAATCTTTTGATTTATAACTCGTAAAGTTTCTGCGTTTTTTGCAGCAATAACAATTCCAGCTGTATTCCTGTCTATTCTATTACAGAGGGATGGTGTAAAAGATGATCTCTCTTCTGGATCATATTTTTTATTAACAAATAAAATTTTTTTAATCCTATTTATTAAAGTATCTACTGTTTTGGTTTCATCAGCATGTACAACCAATCCGACAGGTTTATCAACTAATAATATATTTTCATCCTGATAAATAATATTTAAGTCATCCTTAGCAAATAAAAAATCTGTATTAGAATTTGTTTCCAAAAATTCATCATTTAAATATAAATTTATGATATCTCCATCATCTAATATGGTTTTAAAATCTGCTTTTTTTCCATTTATCTTTATCCTCTTTTTTCTACAACTTTTATAAATCATTGAAGCTGGTATCCTTGGATAAAATTTTGTTAAAAATTTATCCAACCTCTGATTAGAATCATCCTTTTTTATAACTATCTCTTTCATAAAAATCTCCTAAATATCTATTTCCATTTTATTATAAACATAAAAAAGTATATTTACAAATCAAATAGAATAAAAATGGACTAGCAGACTTTATTTTATAAGGAGTGTACAAAATGAAAGTTATGAAAATTTTAAAATCAGATATTATTTCTGATTTTTCTAAAAATTATTCTCCAAAAAAACAAGGACTATCATCTAAACAAGGAAAAGAATATTTAGAAAGATTTGGAAAAAATAAAATTAAACAAAAAAAACAGAAAAATCCGATTATACTTTTCGGAACACAGTTTAAAGATATATTAGTTATAATCCTTCTAATTTCAACAATAATATCAATATATATGGGAGACTATATAGAAGCTATAACGATAGCTTCTATTATATTTATAAATGCTATTATTGGTTTTATCCAACAGCTCAAAACAGAAAAATCTATAGAATTTGTAAATAAAATCCCCTTTCCAAAAGCAAACGTTTTAAGGGATGGAAATTTTACAAAAATTTCTGTAGAAGATATAGTTATAGAAGATGTGTTTTCTATTTCTTCAGGAGACAAAATTCCCGCAGATGCAGTTATACTAAAAGCTTCTAACCTTATGGTGGATGAATCTATTTTAACTGGAGAATGTATCCCTTCTAAAAAATCAGTTGGAGATATATCTGATAAAGACAATTCATTAAATAAAAAAACAATTCTATATAGTGGAACAGTTGTTACAAAAGGAAGAGGAACCGCCCTAGTTATATCAACAGGAATGGACACCCAGATAGGAAAAATATCTTGCCTTATAGATAAATCAAAGGAATCTAAAACAAATTTGCAAAACAAACTGAAAGAAATTAGTAAAATAATTGTGATAGTATGTATAGCTATCTGTCTAATAGTCTTTGTGGGAGGAATTATTAGAGGCGAATCAATCTCACAAATGATTATACTAAGTTTATCCACCGCCGTAGCTGGAATTCCAGAAGGACTTCCTACAATAGTTACAATCTGCCTAGCCTTATCTATAAAACGCATGGTTTTTAAAAACTCTATTATAAAAAACCTTCATACTCTAGAAAAACTTGGCTGTACAACAGTTATATGTACCGACAAAACAGGAACTCTCACAGAAAATAAAATGACAGTTAAAGAAATTGTTTCATTTGATCATTCTATACAAGTTACAGGAGATGGAAATTCAAAAGCTGGCGGATTCCAAATTGATAAAAAAGATATTAATGTATCTTCTTTTCCTATTATAAAAAAATTAATCCTTTCATCTGTGCTGTGTAATAACAGTGAAATATATTCCCACAATAAAGAAATTATTGGACGAAATAGAGCAAAAAATCTAGCAAAAGGAAGCTTTAAAACTAATGGAGATTCTACAGAAACTGCCCTACTTATCATGTCGGCAAAAGCTTTAATGCTTAAAAAGAACCTATCATCTCTATACAAATGTATAGAAGAAATTCCTTTTGATAGCTCTAGAAAGATAATGTCCGTTATTATTTCAGAAAAAGATAACAAACTTTATCTAATAGCCAAAGGTGCTTTTGATATTATAATAGAAAAATCCTCATCTATTCTAACAGATAATGGACTAATCCATATGGGAACAAAAGAAAAATCATTTCTAAATAATAAAAACAACCATCTTGCAAACAACAGCCTCCGAGTTATAGCTTTTGCCTACAAAGAAATTTCTCATAACTATGATATAAAAAATATAGAATCAAACTTTATATTTATCGGAATGGTTGGAATGATAGATACTATTAGAAAAGAAACAAAAAAGTCTATTAAAATCTGCCAAAAAGCAGGTGTTAAAGTAGTTATGATAACTGGAGACTATAAAAATACAGCCATTGCAATTGGAAAAAAAATAGGAATTTATAAAAACGAAAATACAGTTATAACGGGAGAAGAACTTAAAACTATATCACAATATGATCTAGAAAAAAAGATAAAAAACACTACTATTTTTGCAAGAGTTTCTCCAGAAGACAAGCTGAAAATTATAAAAACTTTTAAAGCACAAGGAGAAATAGTTGCTATGACTGGAGATGGTATAAACGATGTCCCTGCTATAAAAGAAGCTGATACTGGAATCTCTATGGGAATAAATGGAACAGATATAGCCAAAGATTCTGCTGATATTATATTGATGGACGACAATTTTTCTACCATTACAGAATCTTTAAAAGAAGGTCGATCAGTCTATCAAAATATAAGAAAATTTATTAGATATCTCATAGCCTGTAACATTGGAGAAGTTGTGTCTATGCTCCTTTGTATAATTATGAACATTCCTATAATACTTCTTCCAATACATATATTATTTATAAACCTTATAACCGATGGTCTCCCTGCAATATCTCTTAGTTTCGAACCCCATGAAAAAAACATTATGAAAAAACATCCCCGTAAAAATTTAGATTCTATATTTTCTAGTGGACTATTATCTAAAATAATTTTTAGGGGCATTTTTATAGGAATAACAACAGTAGCAACATTTATTTCTATCTATAAGCTTTCTACCGATATAGATATAGCAAGGACTTCCGCACTTCTATCTCTTGTTATAAGCCAACTTATACATGTATTTGAGTGTAAAAGCGAAGATAAACATCTATTTAACCTTCCTTATTTAAATAATATAAAACTTATTGTATCTGTTATATTATCTTTAATAATAATCTCTTTAATTATATATCTACCTTCTCTACAATTTATCTTTAAAACATCTCCGTTAGATATAAAGTATATAATAATTGTACTAATATATAGTATATCAATTCCTATTATATCAAGTTTTATCTCTATATTATCAAATCGTAAAAAGAATGGATTTTCTAAATAAATATTTTAAATTTATGAAAAATGTGATAAAATATTACTTATAAATTTTTCATATAAGGAGATCCACTATTGATATCCAATTTTAAAATAGAAAAAATTACACCATCTATATTCGTCCAAACAAGCGAGATACATACATTTGGAACCGACGCTTTTCTCTTAGCAAACTTTTCTGCATCAAAAAAAAACAAATCTATCTGTGATCTAGGAACAGGATGTGGAATTATCCCAGCTATATTTTATAGCAATCACCCAGATATAGAAAAAATATACGGAATAGATATACAACCACAAGCTATAGAACAGTTTTCTAAGGGTGTTTTTTTATCAAACCTACAACAAAAGCTTTTCCCTATTTTAGCCGATATAAAAAATATTCCTTTATCCATAAAAAAACAAACTTTTGATCTAGTCTGCTCAAACCCTCCATATAAAATAAATAATACAGGAATTTTAAATAAATCTATAGAAAAACAGATTGCAAATCACGAAATACTCTGTACAAATGAAGATATAATAAAATCCGCTTCTCTTCTTCTAAAATTTAAAGGCAGATTTACACTATGCCAACGCCCAGAAAGACTTGTGGATATCCTAGAAACTATGAGAAAATATAATATAGAACCAAAACGTTTAATCTTTATCCAAAATAATAGCATCTCTCCCCCTTGGCTATTCCTTGTAGAAGGAGTTAAAGGTGGAAAATCTTTTTTAAAAATAGAACCACCTTTTTATATGGACTTAGCAAAAAAACTTCCTTATAATCAGAAATACTTAAAATTAAAAAATAGAATGTAAATTTTAAAATTTACATTCTATTTTTTAATTTTATTTTTATTAGATAACTTTTTTTTATTAACAATTTTTTTATCTACCCTAGAAATTTTACTATTTTTAGTATTTTTTTTATTTACACTAGATAAATTATTTTTATTAAATTTATTTAAACTCTTTTTTATGGGTATTTTATAATAAACTTTATTATAAAATAAAAACATATAAGAAACAACTATAATAACGCTCATAATAATATCAGACATATAGTGTGCCCCTAATATAACCCGACTTAGACAAAATATAGATATTAAAAACATAACTAATATTTTTATAAATATATCCGAAAATTTTGTCTTTATAGAAAAACTATTTATAAGAAATATAAATATAATCGAAATATTTCCCGCATGACCAGATGGAAAAGAATGGTTTCCATTATATCCTTGAGGAATATACCAAGGGGTGAAATTAGAATATCCACTATCTAGATTAAAAAATCGAACTCTTCCCCATCCCAATTTTAAAACAAAGATAGTCACCATAGAATAGACCCCCGTTAGAACAACAACCCTACAAAAATTTTCTAAAGTTATAAGAGTCTCTTTTTTACTTATATATACAAAATAAATAATATAACACACAACCCACAATATTAAAATAAACATTATAAAATAAGTTATACTAAAATTAAATGATGATATAAGATTGGTGCAGATATATATAAGAGAAACTATTATCATGGCTATGTAAAATTTTAGACTCTTTTTTCTCTTGTTATTTTTTATTATATAAAGCTTAGATAAACTAACCGACCCAAAAAAAATAAATATAGGAGTAATTAAAACTCCATATCTATCCATAAATAAAACCCAATCCACATCAGGATTATAGATTGCTTTAGATATATTTAAATCAAAAAAACCCAAACTTATAAATAAAATTATCAAAATGAGATATGTGAAAAATTTTAAATCTTTTAGCATCTATCTCCTCTTTCTATATTTTTTGCCAATATTTTCTATCCAAACTTCTATATTGTATTGCCTCTAGAATATGTGTTTTTCCTATATCATCGCTATTGTCTAAATCTGCTATCGTTCTTCCAATTTTTATAATTTTATCATAAGCTCTCGCAGAAAGACAGAGATTTTCAAATGCTCTCTTTAAAATACTAGTTGCATCATCTGTTAAAATACAAAATTCTCTCAACTGTCCAGGAGATATTCTAGAATTAAAACATATTTTTGTTTTAGAAAATCTTTCTATCTGTTTATCTCTAGATTTATCTACACGAACTTTTATCTCTAAAGAAGTTTCAACTTCTTTGTCTGAAGAAAGATCGCTAAATTCAACCCCTGTACTGTCTATATGTAGATCAAATCTATCTATAAGTGGCCCAGAAACTCTGGCTAAATATCTAGAAACAGCATTAGAACTACATCGACATTCTCTTGTTGGATGTCCAAAATATCCACATTGGCATGGATTCATCGCCGCAATCAATATAATAGAAGAAGGATAGACTACACTACCACTAACTCTTGATATAGTTATAAATTGGTCTTCTAATGGTTGTCTTAAAATTTCCATAGATATCTTGGAAAATTCTGGAAGCTCATCTAAAAATAAAACTCCATTATGTGCAAGAGAAACTTCTCCTGGTTTTGGCGTTGTTCCTCCTCCCGAAAGCCCTGCTGGAGATATCGTATGGTGGGGAGATCTAAAGGGTCTTTCAGATATTATTGGCATCTCTTTATCTATCATCCCAGAGATAGAATATATCTTAGTACACTCGATTGCTTCCTCAAAAGTTAAATCAGGGAGGATAGAAGGAAGTCTTTTTGCAAGCATGCTTTTCCCCGAACCTGGACTCCCTATTAACAATGCATTATGTCCCCCCGCTGCCGATATTTCTAGCCCTCTTCTTGCTGCAAACTGTCCTTTAACTTCAGAAAAATCTATTGGATATGTAATATCTTTTTTAAACTTTTTATTATGTTTAACCTTTTCTAACTCTCTTCCTCCTGAAAGATGCAAAATAACTTGATCAATCGTTTTAACTCCATATATATCAATTCCATCTATAAACGATGCTTCTAAGGAATTTTCTTCAGGGATAAAAATTCGTTTTATCCCCATTTCATAAGCTTTAACAACCATCGGTAAGATTCCACTTACAGAACGAATATCTCCTCTTAAAGAAAGTTCCCCTATAAAAATGCTGTCTTCTACATCACATTCTAGTTGTTTTGTCCCTTTAAGTATAGAAATAAGGATAGGAAGCTCATAAAAAGATCCATATTTTCTAATATCTGCTGGAGCAAGATTTATAACCACTCGACTTAATGGAAACTCATATCCATTATTTTTTATAGAAGATTTAACCCTATCTCGGCTTTCTTTTATCGCAGCATCGGGCAAACCAACAATATCAAAACATGGCATACCTTTAGATATATCCGCCTCAACTTCAACAAGAAAAGGTTCTACCCCTCTAAGACCCATGCTATTAACCTTTATAAACAATATTATTCTCCTTAAACAATTATCTTCTCTTTATTAAAATAATTTTCTATAATTATTCCATCAGAAAATCTTACAACTCTCTCTGCAATATTTGCTATATCATCATCATGGGTTATAAGAATAATTGTTTTCCCTTCTTTATGAAGCTCTTTAAGTATTTTTATAACCTCTTCTCCAGACTTGCTATCCAAATTCCCTGTAGGTTCATCCGCAAGAATAATAGGCGGAGACGTTGCTAATGCTCTTGCAATTGCCACCCTTTGTTGTTGTCCTCCAGACATTTCAGAGGGCTTATGACTTAGTCTGTTTTCCAGACCAACCCTCTTCAACATTGATATCGCCATCTCTTCTCTTTCTTTTTTTCCTTTTCCCCTATATATCAAGGGAAGTTCTACATTTTCTAAAGCTGTAAGACTTGTTATAAGATTAAATCCCTGAAAAATAAACCCTATCTTTTTATTTCTTATACTACTTAATTCATTTTCATCTAATGTAGATACATCTTTTCCGTCTAATAAATATTTTCCCTCATCAGGAACATCTAGGCAACCTAAGATATTCATCATTGTTGATTTGCCCGAACCAGAACTTCCAACTATAGCGATAAAATCACCTTTATTTATCTCTAAGCTAACATTATTTATAGCTCTAACTTCATTTTCACCTCTATTATATATTTTGGATACTTCTATAAGTTCAATAAGTTTTGACAAAAAATCACATCCCATTAAATATTTATACTTAATACAATGATATTATGTTTTTTATGTTTTTTCAATAGATTTAATCACTTTCTTTAAGATTATATATATATTATTAGCTATATGATATAATTATATACTTAATAATATATATATAAGAAAGGAATTATCTAGTGAGTATATGCTTAGAAGTTAAAAATCTTTCAAAAAAATATGGATCAACTATTGCAGTAAAAGATATATCTTTTACCGTAAATACAGGAGAAATTTTTTCTATAATAGGTCCGAACGGAGCCGGAAAAACTTCCACAATTCGGATGATCTCCACTATAATAACCCCCTCATCTGGAGACTGTTTTATAGATGGTCATAGCCTTGTGAAATCTCCTAATAAAGTTAGAGAAAATATTACATATCTTCCTGATGAAGCAGGTGCATATAAAAATATGACAGGAAATTATTATTTAAAATTTATGGCATCTATGATTTCTTCTGAAAAATCAAAACAAAAAGAATATTTTGAAAATGCTATAAAAATCTGTAAACTTGGAGACAGACTTAAAGATAAAATTTCTTCATACAGCCGTGGTATGATTAGAAAACTTTTAATCTCCCGTGCTGTTATGAACAAGCCAAGGCTGGCCATTTTAGACGAGGCAACTTCAGGGCTTGATATTATAAACGCTTTAGAAATTAGAAGGATGATAAAACAACTTGCAAAAAAAGGAACTGCATTTCTTCTATCAAGCCATAATATGCTAGAGATAGAATATCTTTCTGATAGAATCGCTATTATAAACAAAGGCGTTATATATGAAATTGGTCAACCTTTAGCTATAAAACAAAAATATAATGCCCAAAATTTAGAAGAAGTTTTTGAAAAGGTGGCGAAAAATATATGAAATTTTTAGCTTTATTAAAAAAAGAAGTTAGAGATGTTATAAATTTTCAACTTATTTTAGGTCTTATTATCTCTATTTTTGTTTTTATATTTTTAGGAGGATTTATAAAAAATATCTCCGAAACAGAGGTTGAAAATCTAACTAATCTTCAAATAATAGATCAGGATAAATCTGAACAATCTAAAGAAACTATAGACCTATTAAAAAATTCTGGATTTAATGTCTTCGTTATAGAAGATATAAAAGATATAAAAGAGTCTGCTCTTATATTTTCTTCTGGTTTTGGAAAAAATATTTTTGAAAACAAAACAACCGATATAGAGTTATACTCCAAAGTTTCTTCCCTTTCAAACTTCTCATCAGCTTCATCTTCTTCCTCTACAAATGCTCTTTCTATTATTTCAAATTTTTATAAAAACAAAATAATTTCACAGGATCTTTCCTCTGAAAATATGGATTTTTTTAATAATCCTATCTCTATAAAAGAAAAAACTGAAATAAATAATAAAGTCGCAGAGATTTCTTCATCCACAATTAAACTTTTTGCAATCTCTCAAACAGCAGTCCTCCCTATAATAATATTTATGATAATAGTTATAGCTTCTCAGATGGTTTCCACTGCTATAGCAAATGAAAAGGGAGATAAAACATTAGAAACCCTCCTTTCCACCCCTATTTCTAGAATATCTATCCTTCTTGCAAAAATTTCTGCTTCTGCCTTGGTTGCAATTGTTATGTCGTCGGTTTATGTAGTTGGATTTTTTATATATATGACAGGTGAATCAAACTCTTCTATCGACACATCCTTGTTTTCTGATCTTGGAATAAAACTTTCTGGATTTGATTTTATATTTATAGGTATTCAGTTATTTTTAACAATACTTATCGCTCTATCTATCAGCATTGTTTTAGGAGCTTTTTCTAAAGATGTAAAATCTGCTCAAATAACCATTGCTCCTCTTATGATATCTGTTTTAATCCCCTATATTCTTTCTATTCTTTCAGATATCCAATCCCTTCCCCCTCTTATTAGATTTATAGTAAACCTAATTCCCTTTACTCACACTTTTACAGCTGGACCAAACCTTATTTTACAGAATAATTTTCTTTTCTTATTAGGTATAGTTTATCAATCTATATTCCTTATCGCTATTCTTTTTATAGCGATAAAAGTGTTTTCATCAGATGCAATTTTTACCGTGTCTACTAAATCTCGAAAATTTAAAAAGAAAATTTCAATGTAAATATATTTTATAAAAAAAGAGAAAAGAGGAAATTTCCTCTTTTCTCTTTTTTATTTTTATTGAAAACTACTATATAATATGTTTTCATTCTCACTAGTTTTATCCCGTCTCATAAGATTAATTATCTGAGATTTAACATCCCACCCCTCAAACAAAACCCCATAAAGACCTTTAACTATTGGCATAACAACATTATATTCATTCATATATGCATATGCAGATCTGGTTGCGTTATATCCTTCTACAACCATTCCTACCTTATCCATAGCTTGCTTAGGCGAAAACCCTCTACCTATAAAAATCCCTGCCCTTGTATTTCTACTATGAACACTAGTGCAAGTAACTATTAGATCCCCCAAGCCTGTAAGCCCTGAAAAAGTTTCTAATTTTGCACCAAGCTTTCTTCCCAATCTACTAACCTCTGCTAAACCTCTTGTCATCAAAGCAGCTTTAGAATTATCTCCTAATCCCAAACCCTCACAAATTCCACAAGCAATGGCAATTATATTCTTTAAAGCTCCACCTACCTGAGTTCCAATTATATCATCATTTACATATATTCTAAAATTTTCTACCATCAAAACATCTTGAACATATTTTGCATTACTTTCATTTTTAGAAGAAGCAACCATAGTTGTAGGAATTCCTCTCGCCACTTCTTCTGCATGAGAAGGTCCAGATAAAACAACTATATCCTGCTTTAAATATGGCTGTAAAATATCTGATAAAAACTTATTTGTATCAGGATCAAATCCTTTAGCAACATTAATAACTATGCAATCATCATCTATATATTTATAACATTTTTCTATAGTTTCTCCTACAGCAAAAGAAGGGACAGCAAATATAACTAACGAGCATCCTTTTAAATTTTCAAAATCCGTAGAAAATTGTATACTCTCTTTTAATTTTATTCCAGGAAGATGTTTTTTATTTTCTCTATTTTTTTTTATATCGTCTATTTCAGATTTATTATATCCCCATATAAAAATATCATGTCCAGCTTTATCCATAATATATCCTAAAGAACATCCAAAACTTCCAGACCCTAAAATACCAATTTTCGCCATATTATCTATCCTCCTATATAAAAATTTATCTATTTTTTTTTCCTATCTTTGATTCTTCTCCATTTATAATTCTTTTTATATTTCCTCTATGTAGATATAAAATTAATCCCCCTATAAAACAAAGAGGTATTGCATAGAAGCCTATTATTTTTATATCGCTTGTTTGAATATACTTTACAGTCATAATAAAAATTGGAAATAAAATCGCCATCAATATTGATGAAAAAGAAACCATCTTTGTAAATATTATAGCAATTATAAAAATTATTGCACAAACTATAAATATATTAAAATTTAAATACAACATTATTCCCGCAGAAACTAGAATACCTTTTCCACCTTTAAATTTATAATATATCGGAAATGTATGCCCTAGAAGAGCAAACGTAGCCACAAAATATGAAAAATATTCTATAAATTCAAGACTAACCATATCTTTTAGGATAAATCTGGAAAAAATTATAACTATAAATCCTTTTAAAAAATCTCCTAAAAAAGTTAAAAATCCAGCAAACTTTCCAACACACCTAAAAACATTTGTCATTCCTGCATTCTTGCTTCCCATATCTCTTATATCTTTTTTTAAAAATATTTTAGTAATAATTATAGCAAAGTTTATACTCCCTATAAGATATGAACCAATCAAAATTCCTGCTAAAACTAAGATTAAAAAAGGTGTTATAACTGTCATAAAACAAAACCCCTACTTTTTTTTCTTATCTCTCTCTCTAACAATAAATCTAACTGGAGTTCCTTCTAAACCAAAGGTTCCTCTTATTTGATTTTCTATATACCTTTGATAGGAAAAATGAAATAAATCTTTATTATTAACAAAAGCGACAAATGTTGGCGGTCTTGTAGATGCCTGTGTCATATAATATATCTTTAATCTCTTCCCTTTATCCGAGGGTGGCTGAACACGTCCTGTTGCAGTTGCTAAAAGATCATTAAGCATCCCTGTAGATATTCTAATAGAATTTTGATCATTAACAAATTTTATTAGAGGATATAAGTTTTCTATCCTCTGTCCTGTTTTTGCAGATATAAACAAAAAAGGTGCATAAGACATAAAACTAAAATCTTGCTCTAAAGTTTTTCTATAATTAGCCATAGTATGGGTGTCTTTTTCTACAAGATCCCATTTGTTTACAACTATTATACATCCTTTTCCTTCTTCATGTGCATAACCCGCAATCTTGCTGTCCTGCTCTGTAAATCCAACTTCTCCATCTATCATTATTATACAAATTTCAGCTCTATCAACTGCCATATATGCACGGATAACACTATATCTCTCTATAGATTCTATAACTCTTGCTTTTTTTCTAATCCCTGCTGTATCAATAAAAACAAATCTACCTTTATCGTTTTCTATAACTGTATCAATCGAGTCTCTTGTTGTTCCTGCAACTTCAGAAACTATAACTCGATCTTCCCCTAAAATTTTATTAACCAAAGATGATTTTCCTACGTTTGGTTTTCCCACAATAGAAACTTTTATATAATCTTCTCCATAGTCTTCTCCATCATAAAAATTTAGATACTTAAAAGTTTCGTCTAAAAGATCTCCCGTTCCATGCCCATGGACAGAAGAAACTCCAATAGGTTCCCCCATTGCCAGCGAATAAAATTCATATAACCCACTAGGAATTCCACCTACTGTATCGCATTTATTTACACACAAAACTATGGGCTTTCCACTTTTTCTAAGCATTACGGCCACTTCTTCATCTGTTGCTGTTAGTCCATCTTGAAGATTAACTACAAATATTATAGCATCGGATGTTTGAATAGCCACTTCCACCTGCCTTTTCATCTGAATCAAAATAGGATCTGTACTATATGGTTCTATTCCCCCTGTATCTACGAGGACAAACTCTTTTGTTCTCCACTCACAATCACTGTATATTCTATCTCTTGTAACCCCTGGTGTATCCTCAATTATTGCTATTCTTTTCCCCACCAATTTGTTAAATAGAGTTGATTTTCCTACATTTGGTCTGCCTACAACTGCTATAGTTGGTTTTAACATAAATCCACCACCTAACTTCTTAAATAAATTTTTATAACTAATATAATATATTTTCTAATAAATTATTTCCATCATTTGCCACCATTTTTATCTTAACATTAAGTATTTTCTCAACTTGTTCTACACTTATATCATCTAAAAATATTCTTTGATCTCCATCTTGTTTAATCATACTTTCCGTTAAAAGAAGATATTCGCCTAAATCTTTATCTTTTAGCTGATCAATTAAATCTGTTGCTGTTAAAAGACCTGAAACAGTTATTGTTTCCCCAAAAAAATTATTTGTAATTCGATGGAGTTGACAATCAATATCAATATATTTTTCACTTAAATGACCAATAAGACCTTTTATCATCTCATAAGCACTATAACCAGTTGCAATAGATATTTTTTGTTTAATAATATTATCCTCTGCAATATATTCCATTCCATCAAAAAACTCTCTCTCAAACATAGTAATCATTCCAACTCCATTGGAAAGCTGAACAAAATCATCATAATAGTCATAATCTGGAAGCTTTCTTTTTGCTATTAAAAAAAATTCATCCGATGGATAAAATTTTCTAAATCCTCTTTCTTTTTTAGATGCATTTCCATATGACTCAATTATATCTATAGTTTCAGCTGCAGTTTGTTGATCATATATTTCCATCTTATGTAGATTATCTCTAAATTTTGTAATCCCTATAGGAACACACGCCACACTCTGGACGCTCTCCCCATATCCTAATATCGTTTCAATTGTTTTTTTTAGTTCCAATCCATCATTTATTCTGGGACATAAAACTAGTTGACAATTTATACTAATCCCTGCTTTTACAAAATTTTCTACATGTTTTAAACTCTCTCCAGAATTCTTATTACCCATCATCTTTACACGAAGCTCTGGATTGGTGGTATGTATCGATATATTTATAGGGCTTATCTTCATCTTTATAATCCTATCCGCCTCATGCTCTGTCAAGTTTGTAAGGGTTATATAATTTCCAAACAAAAAACTTAGCCTAGAATCATCATCTTTAAAGTATAAGCTCTCTCTTCTCCCTTTTGGCATCTGATCTATAAAACAAAATATACATTTGTTTTTGCATGTTTTATGCTTATCCATAAGGTATGTATCAAATATCAAACCTAAACTTTCATCTTCTTCTTTTTCTATAGAATATTGCTTTTTATCTCCAGATTTTTCTATTTCTATCATTAGATCTTCTTCAGAACAATAAAATTCATAATCTAAAACATCAGCAATATAATTATTATTTATTGCTATTAAGCTGTCCCCTTTACAAATTCCTATTTTGTCGCATATAGATCCAGAAACAACTTCTCCTATTAAAACAGACATCATTTTCCCTTTCATTATAATTCTATTTTATATAAATAAAAGGTAGGATAAGGAAATTCCTTACCTACCTTTTATTATGCTTCATTTTTTATAAGAACTTGTTGTCCTTTATAAAATCCACATTCGGAACAAACTCTGTGAGGAAGTTTTAATTCTCCACATTGTGTACATTTTGAAAATGCAGGTACGTCTAATTTCCAAACACTTGATCTTCTCTTATCACGTCTTGCTTTAGACGTTTTTCTTTTTGGTACTGCCATTTGTAAGAACACCTCCTTTATTTTATTTATAGATATATATCAAGACAATAATTGTCCTAAAATCTGTAATCTTGGGTCAATTTCTTTTTTATTACAACTACAACAATTATAATTTAAATCTATCCCACATTTAAAACATAACCCTTTACATTCTTTTTTACATAAAACTTTAAAAGGGGAAGACATAATTAAATCAGATATAGAAATATCAGAAAGATCTATAACATTGTTTTCACAAAGTATAACATCTTTTTCATCCTCACTACAATAAGAATTATCTTTGGAAATTATGTGATTATATGATAAAGAAAACTCTTCTTCAAAATCACAAAGACATCTATCACATAAAAAAGGATGTTTAAAATTAGTTGAAATATATAAAGAAACTAGAGAATGTTTATTTTCTAAATATCCTTTAAATAAAATCTTTTTATTTAAAAGATTTTTATCATCAAAAGGAGAGTTTTTAAAAAATATATCAAACTCAAAATCTTTCCTGATATCAGGACTTTCAAGAACATCTTTAATATTTAATATCATAAAAATACCTCTATAAAACTACTTAATACATTATAAGTCTTAAATATACCCTTGTCAATCAATTTAAATATAATTATCACAAATTTCATCTGCTTTTTTTGCATAAAGCTCTATTTGTTTTTTTAAATCATCAATACTAGAGAACTTTTCTTCGTCTCCTATAAATTCTAATAGTTCAACTTTAAGAATTTTATTATATACATTTTTGTCAAAATTAAAAATATTTGTCTCTAAAAAAATTTTTTTTGATGTTGTTTCTACACTAGGTTTTATCCCTATATGACTTACACTTTTATAAACTTTTTTTTCAAAATAAGTTATAGATGCATAAATTCCATATTTTGGATGAACAATATCATCAGGAATAAGCTGATTTATAGTAGGAAACCCCAGTTGTCTCCCTAGTTTTCTCCCTACTAAAATCTCTTCTTCTATAAAATATCTATATCCTAGATACCTATTTACCTCTTTAAAATCTCCTAATAATATTTGTTTTCTTATATTTGTAGAACTAACTTTTTTTCCTAACAAATCTACATTTTTTATAATATAAACTTCAAAATTATATTTTTTAGATACAGATTTTAATAGATCTACATCACCTTTTGCAAATTTTCCAAAACGAAAATCTTCTCCACAAATTATGCTCTTTGCATTAAACTTATTTATTAAAACATTTTCTATAAACTCTATTGGACTCAAATCTGTTATATCATCTAAACATGGAATAAAAGTCTGCTTTATTCCTAAGTTTTTAAAAATATCTAGTTTTTTACAAACTGGAATAATTCTTTTCATTCCCTTTTTTTTCTCTGGAAAAAATTTGTCCATTCTAAATGTAAATAAACTTGGATACAATTTCTTTTTCTTTCCTATTTCAACTGCCTTTTTTATTACAGATATATGTCCTATATGAACTCCATCAAAAAAGCCAACCGCTATAACCGATGGCTCACTACTTACATTTCTAATATCATAAAAGATATCCATCTATATCACCTGTCTAAAACATAAATTTATATATCTCTAATTTATTTATATCTGCATTTATATTTCCTATTCCTAAAAATTTTCCTTTATAATCTTCTACCCTAACTTTTTTAGAATGAACAATTTTTTCAGAATAATTTAATAAATCCAAATCTAATTTTATCCCATTCAAAATCTTTTCCGTTCCATCTTTATCCAAAGATATAACGCCAATATCTTTGAAAAGTTTTTCAATAGAATAAAGCTTTTCTACTAATATTTCATCATCTTTAAACCTTTTTATATCATCTATTGTATAGCATTCTGATATATCAAATATTGTTGATTTTGTTCTTCTAAGCTGTGAAAGTGTCGCCCCTGTTCCCAAACTTTTTCCTATATCATCGATCAAGCTTCTTATGTATGTTCCTTTAGAGCATGAAACTTCTATTTTTCCCTTTTGATTTTTTTCATCAAAAAAAAGAATTCTTATATCTTCTATAGTTACAATTCTTGGCTTTCTTTCAACCTGTTTTCCCTCTCTTGCTAATTTATAAAGCTTTACTCCGCCAATTTTTATAGCAGAATACATTGGCGGAATCTGCTGTATATTTCCTATATAAGTTTTTACAACATCTTTAAAATCATTTTGAGAAACTTTTGTATTAAATTTAGATAAAATTTTTCCTGTTATATCTAATGTGTCTGTTGTTATGCCAAAAATAAACTCTGCTTCATATTTTTTTTGTTGATTTTCTATAAGATCTATCGCCTTTGTCGCTCTTCCTAAAAAAATAGGCAAAACACCTGTTGCCATTGGATCTAATGTTCCTCCGTGACCAATTCTTTTTTGGTTAAAACATTTTCGCATAACAGCAACAACATCGAAAGATGTAAAATCTTTCGGCTTATCTACGCAAATTATTCCGTTCATTAAACACCATCTATTATTTTTTTTATTCTTTCTAATAATTTAAATAAAGTATCTTCTACATCTGTGTTAAAAACACATCCTGCTGCATTTTTATGACCACCACCACCAAAAAAACTACATATCATAGAAGCATCATAATTTCCAGAAGTTCTTATAGAAACTTTACAAAAATTTTCGAATTTTTCTTTTATAGTAACTCCTATTTCAACACCTTTTATCTGGCGAACAAAAGCCGAAAACCCATCAACTTCATATTGGTTTGCTCCTGATTTTTTAATCATATCTTGTGTTATATAGGCTATTCCTACTTTTCCACCAAAATAAAATTTCATATTATTAATTATATGTTTTTCTAACTCTAACTTTTCTAAAGATTTGCTTTCCATTAAATTGTATACAATTTCACTATGGTCAAAATCTACCTCCAATAATTTAGAGGCAATCATATGTGTTTTAGATGTTGTGTTTCTATATCTAAAACAACCTGTATCTGTACAAATTCCTGTGTATAAACATTTGGCCATAATAACAGACAATTTTATATCTAGTTCATCCAAAATTTCGTATATAATCTGACTGGTAGAAGCCGATGTTGCGTCAATATAATTATATTTTGCAAAGTTTTCATTAGAAAAATGGTGGTCTATATTTAGATCAACCCCACCTTTATATCTTTCTAAATCTTCTCCAAATAAATTTTCAGAACCAATATCAACAGAGATAACAAACTGTTCTAAAAATTCATCCTGTATATATTCCTTCTTCAAAAATTCATATATATCAGGAATATCATCACTACATAAAAGTTTTGCATTTTTCCCTATAGATTTTAGTCCATAATATAGACCAAATCCACTTCCTATTGTATCTCCATCTGGATTTTGATGCATCAAAATTAAAAAATTATCTTGTTTTAATAAAAAATCTCTAATACCTTTTAATTCAATCTTCATATCTCTAAACCAATTTATCAATAATTTTATTTATCTTACTAGCATACTCTAGAGATTTATCTTCTATAAACATAAAACTAGGCATCTTTTTCATCTTAATTCTAACAGCAATCTCTTTTTTTATATAACCGCAACCGCTCTCAAGACCTTCAATTATTTTCTTTGTAGAAGAACTTCCTCCCAAACAGCTTATATAAACTTTACAGTAGGACAAATCACTAGAAAGTTCAACCTTAACAACGGTAATTATTCCGTCTATTCTATAGTCTTTAAGTGTTGGTATAATCTTAGTAATCTCTCTTTTTATATCTTCTTCTGTTCTCGCCACTCTGAAACTTCCCAAAAAAATCCCCTCCTATTAATATATATTAAATTTAGTCTCTATATTCTTCAATCGTAAAGGATTCTAAAATATCTCCTTCTTTTATATCATTGAATTTCACAAGACCAACTCCACATTCATACCCTTGTGCAACTTCTTTTGCATCATCTTTAAACCTTTTTAAAGAATCTATTTTGTCTTCAAATATAACTATTCCATCTCTTACAACACGGATTAAAGCAGATCTTACAACTTTTCCCTCAACTACATAACAACCAGCAATAGTTCCTACATTTGTGATTTTATAAACCTGACGAACTTCAACTCGTCCAAAGTTGATCTCTCTAGTTTTTGGATCTAGCATCCCCTTCATAGCCTGTCTTACATCATCTATAGCATCATATATAACTCGATACAGTCTTAATTCAACACCATCTTTATCTGCCTCATCCTGTGCTATCGGCTGTGGTCTAACGTTAAATCCTATAATAATAGCACCAGATGCGTTTGCCAACATAACATCAGACTTAGATATTGCTCCAACTCCACCATGTATAATACGAACTCGAACTTCTTCATTAGAAAGTTTTAATAAAGATTCTTTTATTGCTTCGATAGATCCATGAACATCTGCTTTAACTATAATTCCAAGCTCTTTAATCTTTCCTTCTTCTATATGCGTAAACAAGCTATCAAGAGTTACTTTTGTAACAGATTTAAATTTTTCTTCTTTTTCTTTATGTTTTCTTCTATCTGCTAGTTCTCTTGCTAATTTTTCATCCTCTACACAGTTAAACAAATCTCCAGCTGATGGAACTTCTGCAAGTCCTGTAATTTCCACAGGGGTAGATGCTCCTGCTTGTTTAACTGTTCTTCCTTTATCATCAACCATTAGTCGAACTCTTCCGACTGATGTTCCTGCAATTATTACATCCCCAACTCTTAAAGTTCCATTTTGCACAAGAATTGTTGCAGTAGGACCTTTTCCAACATTAAGCTTCGCTTCAATAACTGTTCCTTTTGCCAATCTATTAGGGTTACACTTTAGATCTCTTAAATCTGAAGCTAATAAAACCATTTCTAAAAGATTTTCAATTCCTTCTCCTGTTTTTGCAGATACAGGACAACAAATTATATCTCCGCCCCATTCTTCTGGAACAAGCTCATGTTCTGTAAGTTCTTGCTTTATTTTTTCTATATTTGCACCTGGTTTATCAACCTTGTTCATCGCCACAATTATAGCAACATTTGCTTCTTTTGCATGATTTATCGCTTCAATTGTCTGTGGCATAATCCCATCATCTGCCGCTACAACTAATATTACTACATCAGTTACTGATGCTCCTCTAGCTCTCATAGATGTGAATGCTTCATGTCCTGGTGTATCTAAAAAAGCAATATCTCTCCCATTTATAGCAACTTTATATGCCCCTATATGCTGAGTTATTCCCCCTGCTTCTCCACTTGTAACATCAGAGTTTCTTATTTTATCTAAAAGAGAAGTTTTTCCATGGTCAACATGTCCCATAACAACAACAATAGGACTTCTAGAAACTAAATTTTCTTCAACATCTTCTGTTTCATCAAATAGTCTTTCTTCTATAGTTACAACAATTTCTTTTTCAACTCTTGCACCCAATTCTTCTGCAACCAGACTTGCTGTATCAAAATCTATAACTTCACTTTGACTTGCCATAATTCCTAAAGGAATCAATATTTTTATAACTTGAGTTGATGAAACTTTTAGCCTTATAGCTAGGTCAGACACAGAAATTTCTTCTGGAATTAAAACTTTTAGTTGTTGTTTTCTAGCCCTCTCTAAAGCTAGTCTTTGTAATTTTTGTGCTTCTGTTTCTCCTTTTTTTATCCCTTGATATCCGCCCTTATTATTTTTATTTTGAAATTTTTGTTTTCTTTGTGTAAATTTAGAATTATTAAAACTATTTGTTGGTGCAATCCTTTCATATTTTTCATTATATTTATCAAGGTTTACAGCCACTGCTTTCGTATCAATATGGGTAACTTCTTTTTCATATCTAGCCGAAGAATCAGTAGAATCTTTCATAGTAATTTTTATTGTATTATCTTTAGAAAGATCTTCTTTTTCTTGTCCTTTTTGGATAGATGGTTTTTCTAGTCTACTTTTATTAGATGTTATTAGCTCTGTTTGTTTTGTAAATCTATCTGATTTTATATTTTTATCTACAATGAATTTTTCTGTGTCTGTATCTATCTTTTTATTTTTTAGATCAAAATATTCATTAAAATCTGATTTCTCATTTTTTGTTATATAATATTCAAAAACATAATTAAGCTCTCTCTCTGTAAGAGCCGCCATATACTTCTTGTTAGAACCAAATTTTCTACTTAAAACGTCAATAATTTCATTATTATCTATATCCAAATCTTTCGCCAGTTCATGAACTCTATATTTTATCACCATATAAAAGTCCTCCTAATCTTTTTTTTCCAAATTATATATTGCTAAAATTTTATCTGTTAATCCGCCATCTTTAAGCCCTATTATTTTTGTCTTTTTTCCTATAAAAACACCAATATCTTCCATGGAATATTCTGTTTCTATTAATTGTATAGACAAATCTTTAATAAAATAATTTATTTCTTTTTTTGTTTTATCTGATATATCATATGTAATTAATATAACTCTAACTTCACCTTTTAAAACAAGAGACTTTACAGTTTCAAATCCATAGTTTAAAAAATTTGCTTTTCTACTTAAACCAAGCAGACTTCCAAAGTTATTTTCCAACAAGTTGTATCTCCTCTTCTACCTCTGCGTATATTTCCTCTAATTTTTTTTTCTTAAAACTTCTTTCTAAAACTTTTTTCTTTTTAAAAATAGTAAAGCATTCTTTATTTTTACAAAGATAACACCCTCGACCATCTTGTTTATACGTTTTATCTAGAAATACATCTTGTTTATCTTTTAGAACAATTTTAATTAGACTGGTTCGAGGATATAATTTTCTACATCCCCCGCACATACGATCCACCGTCTTTATAATTTCTATTTTAACATCCTCCTATATAATAAACAATATAATAAATATAATTTAGAAAATTATACGAAATTAAATATTAAATTTTTTAAAAATTATTTTGGTTATATATTTTTTGATTCTACTTCTTCCTCTACAACAACTGGCTCTCCCTCTACTGCTGATTCCTCTATAACTGGCTCTCCCTCTGCTGCTGATTTCTCTATAACTGGCTCTCCCTCTGCTGCTGATTCCTCTACAACAACTGGCTCTCCCTCTACTGCTGATTCCTCTATAACTGGCTCTCCCTCTGCTGCTGATTTCTCTATAACTGGCTCTCCCTCTGCTGCTGATTCCTCTACAACTGGCTTTCCCTCTGCTGCCGCTTCCATAGACCTAAGATCCTCAGCTTCTCTTATATTTTCTAGTTCCATTTCATCAGATATAATATCTATCTTATACCCCGTAAGCCTTGCAGCAAGTTTTGCATTCTGTCCTCTATTTCCTATCGCCAAAGAAAGTTGATCTTTTGGAACTATAACTCGACACGTTTTTTCTTCTTCATCTAAAATTTTTGTGGAAATAACTTTAGATGGTGATAAACTCTCAGATATAAATTCTTCCATAGCTTCATTATATTTTATTATATCTATTTTTTCCCCATTCAACTCTTTAACAATATTTAAAATCCTCATCCCTTTTGACCCAATACAGGATCCAACTGGATCAACATCACAATCCAAAGTATAAACAGCAATCTTAGATCTACTTCCCGCTTCTCTAGAAACAGCTTTAACTGTTACAACTCCATCATTTATCTCTGGAACTTCTAGCTCAAATAATTTTTTAACAAAATCTTTATGAACCCTAGAAATTTTCATATTACATTTTTTTTCAGTGGATATAACACCCGTTACATAAACTTTTATACGATCTCCCTCTATAAAAGTTTCTCCTGGAATCTGCTCATTAGCGAAGAGCGTAATCTCATGTTTTTCACTCTCTACAACTAAATTTCCATTCCTTGGATCTATCTTTAAAACAACTCCAGAAATAATTTTATCTACCTTTTCATTATATTGTTCTAAAAGTTGAACTCTTTCTGCATCTCGAATAGACTGTTTTATAACACTTTTTGCCGTCTGTGCGGCTATTCTACCAAGCTGTTTTGTGTCCAGTTTTATCTCTACCGTTTCCCCTAATCTTGCTCTTTTATTATAACTTAACGCATTTTCTAAACTAATCTCCTCAGACTTCTCTTCAACATCAACAACAACTTTTTTAATAATACTTACTTTAAATTTTCTAGAAATATTATCCAGCTCTATTTTAAAATTATCTAACAGATTATAATCTTTTTTTATAGCTATAGAAATTGCTGTTTTTATCTTTTCCAAAAGATATTCTTGTGATATCCCTTTTTCTTTTTCAAAAATCTCTAAAGCATCAAAGAATTCATTATTCATAATTAATTTCCTCCATCGGTATAATCTCTTCTAGTTTTATATAGCTACAATCTTTTATACAATGAGAAAATATTATTTCATTTTCTTGTTTTATATAAACAATATCATCTTCGACTTTTTCTAAAATTCCTAAAAAATCACGAACTCCTTCAACTGGTCTAATAGTTTTTATTAAAACTTTTTTGCCTTTAGAATATTCAAAATGTGATGATTTTTTTAGCTCTCTATTTAAACCAGCAGACGAAACTTCTAAAAAATAACTCTGTTCTATAAAATCAGCATCATCTAAAAGCTTATCCAATGGTCTACTGATTTTTTCACAATCTTCAAAATTTACAAGTCCATCCTTCTTATCTATCATAACCCTTAAAAACCAACATGATCCATCTTTTTCAAAGCGAACATCCCATAAAATAAGATTGTTTTCCAAAATCAGAGGTTCTACAAACTGTTGAACCTTATAGGCTGTATTTTTTTTTCCTCCTGATTTTTCCGAACTTTTACTTTTTTTCAAAAACAACAACTCCAACATAAACGAAAGACTGGGTGTATCTCTCCCAGTCTTTCGTTTTAAAATATCATTAACTTATAACATTATAACATTATTAAAAAAGATTTTCAACTTGTTTTTAATCTTCTATCTGTTTACCCAAAAACATAGAAGCGGCCTGAACAAGCTTTACCTGAGACTCTGTGGCGACTGTATTTTCTTCTGTAGATATAAACATAATCGCCCCACCAACATCTCCAGAAAATGTGATTGGTGCACAAACCAAAATATGCTTTAAACATCCCTCAACAGGAACAACCTTATGCATATCCTGACTTGTATATGCTATACTTTTTTTATTCTTCATTATATCTTCTAAAGTAGATGTAATTCTTCTTTCAATAACTTCTTTTTTTCCAGATCCAGAAGCCGCAATAACAACATCTTTATCACAAACAATTGCGGGAATTCCTGTGGTTTTATATAAAACATCTGCATACTGAGATGCAAATATAGACAGTTCACCAACTGGAGAAAACTTTTTAAATGTAATCTCCCCCTGTGCAGTTGTAAATATTTCTAAAGGATCTCCTTCTCTTATCCTCATTGTTCTTCTAATTTCTTTAGGAATAACAACTCTTCCCAAGTCGTCTATCCTCCTAACAATTCCTGTAGCTTTCATAAAAAGCCCTCCTATTGAGCAATATATAATCTATTTAAATATATTATTAACCCAAAAGGCTTTTTTATCCCATTATTTTTCAATTAAATTTCCATTTAATTATTATACCCAATTTCAAATGCTTCTATATTTTTTTCTATAAGCTCTTTTCGTTTTTTTGAAACAGATTTTTCTATCCCTTTTACAACGGTTTCTTTATCTTTATATTCTATAATTTTTAAAAACTTTCCCAACATAATAATATTTCCAAGCTTTTCTAAATTATTTTTTTTTGCAAGATATGTAGCAGGTATATCATAATAAAAAATATCCTCTCTACTTTTAGAGTCTTTTATTAAAGAAGAATCTAATATTATATTTCCTCCCACACAAACACTCGCTTCAAATTTTTTAAAAGAGGGAATATTCATAACAATCAAATTTTCTGGCTCTAAAACAATGGGAGAACCTATAGGAGATTTTGATATACAAACACTACAGTTTGCTGTCCCCCCTCTCATCTCAGGGCCATAAGAAGGCAACCAACTAACATTATTATCATCTATTAAACCGATATAAGACAAAACTTTTCCAGCAAATAAAATGCCCTGTCCTCCAAATCCCGCAAAAAGAGTTTTTCCTTCCATTTTAAAAAACCCCCTTATCAGTCTTATCTTTATAAACTCCTAGAGGATAATATTCCGTCATCTCTTTTTCAACCCATTTTAAAGATTCTACCGCTGTCAAACCCCAATTAGTTGGACAGGTAGAAAGAATCTCAACTATGCTAAATCCTTTTTTTTCTATTTGAGATTTAAATGCTTTTTTAACAGCCCTTTTAGTCTGCATAACTCCCTTTGGACTGTCCAATGCTGTTCTTTCTGCATAAACAACACCTTCTAATGTAGAAAGCATTTCACAAACTCTTATAGGAAATCCATCATTATGTTTATCTCTTCCTTTAGGGGTTGTCTGGGTAACTTGAGATAAAAGAGTTGTTGGCGCCATCTGCCCTCCTGTCATCCCGTATGTTCCATTGTTTATAAATATAACCGTTATATTCTCTCCCCTTGCTGCAGCATGAACAACTTCCCCTGTTCCTATAGCTGCCAGATCTCCATCACCTTGATATGTAAAAACTATATTATCAGGTAAAACACGTTTAACCCCTGTAGCAACCGACGGAGCCCTCCCATGTGGTGCTTGAACCATATCCACATTAAAATAATCATATGACATAACCGAACATCCAACAGACGCAATTCCAACAGTTTTTCCTAACACTTCAAATTCTTCTAAAACTTCCCCTACTATTCTATGGGATATCCCATGGGTACATCCTGGACAATAATGAGTTATTGCATCTGTTAGTCCTTTTGTTTTTTCAAATACAGTTTTCATCTAATCCCCCCTTTTTATACTAGAAACCTTATCAATAATTTCAGTTGGAGTTGGAACATTTCCCCCTGTTCTCCCACAAAAATCAACCTTGCATCTTCCTTCAACAACCGCCTTAACATCCAATATCATCTGACCCATACTCATCTCTACAACCAATATATTTCCAACTTTTTTAGAAATTTCTTCTATTTTATCATTAGGAAATGGCCATAAAGATATCGGTCTTAAAACTCCAATTTTTTCTCCATCTGCCCGCATACTGTCCACCGCTGTCTTTGCTATTCTCGCCGTCGAACCATACGCAATAATAACTATTTCAGCATCATCAACAAGATATTCTTCTACCATAACTTCCTTTAATTTTATCTCTTCATATTTTTTAAATCTATCTACAATTTTTTGTTCCAAACTATTTACATTTAAAATAAGTGAATTAACTATATTAGGAGGTCTTTTTTCTTGATGACCAGAGGTTGCCCAATTTTTTTCCACAAGCTTATCTTGTTTAATTTCATCATCAAAACAAACCGGCTCCATCATCTGTCCTAATATTCCATCTGCCAAAATAATAACTGGCATTCTATATTCATCAGCTTTATCAAATGCTCTATGTATAATTTCAACAGCCTCTCCAACTCCAGATGGTGCATATACTAAACAATAAAAATCACCATGACCCAAAGCTTTTACAACCTGAAAATAGTCTGCTTGAGAGGGCTGTATCCCCCCTAACCCTGGTCCTGCTCGTTGGACATCCACAATAACACATGGAAGATCAGAAGCAGCTATATAAGAAATTGTTTCCGTTTTTAGGCTTATTCCTGGAGATGATGATGATGTCATAACCCTAGTTCCCGTTGCCGCTGCTCCTAAAACCATATTTATCGCCGATATTTCGGATTCAGCTTGTAGATAAACTCCACCAGATTCTCTCATTTTATTGGACATATACGCTGCTATTTCTGTCTGAGGTGTTATTGGATATCCAAAAAAAGCCTTACACCCTGCTCTAATTGCCCCTTCTGCTATCGCTTCATTTCCCTTCATAAGGTAGGTGTTTTTCTTCATAATTTCCTCCTATTTTTCTATTTTAATTACATAATCTGGACAGATCATTCCACACATTCCACACCCGATACAATCTTCAATAGCCATAACCTTTATAGGTGTATATCCTTTTATATTAAACTCTTCTTCAGAAAGTTGTAAAACTTTTTTCGGACACACAGATACACATAATCCACAAGCCTTACATCTGTCTTTATCTATTGTTAATTTTGCCATAAAAAATTTCCTTTCTATTCCCATATTTTTTTCACATATATCTCAATTGGATAAAAATTATCCAAATTTTCTTGTTTATTTAATAATTTTTGATCAATTGTTCTATAAACAATCTTTTTATTAGTAATCTTTTCTATTTCAAATTCTTTCTCAGATAAACATGTTATATCTTCTAATCTTGTTTGATCTCCTATATTAGAATTATTTACTAGATATCCAACTTCTAATCTACTAGATTTTTCTATATCTAATATATTTTTCAATATACCTTTTCCATCGGTCATAAGATTTCGATAAAGATTAAAAACATAAAACATATCATAATCTCTAGATTTTATAAGACTATTGTATTGTCCAACTGCTAAACTTCCTGCACCATCTCCCCCCATATCGATTATAATAATTCCTTTAAAATTATTTAATCTAAATCCTATCATAGGACTTAAAGCAGGGATATCTATAGTGGTATTAGATGATAGTGGAATAATATATTCTATCCCATATTTATCAAAAATTTTAGTGTAATTAGCTATTTTATAATAAGGATTTATTATATCTAAATCAATAATTAAAATTTCATATCCTTTATTTTTCATATCTATTCCATAATTTATAGCAAAATTTGTTTTTCCGCTTCCATAATATCCACAAAAAACTTTTATCTTTTTATCCATAAAATTCTCCTTACAACTAATATATATTATAATGTTATATATAAAAATAAACAATCTTTTTAAAAATATAAAAAAATACCTAGAGAAATTTCTCTAGGTATTTTTTTATATTTTTTATGCTAAAAAGTATTCTCCAAAACTTTTTCCATATTCAAAAGCGTCTACTAAATCTTTTTCACTGGCAACAAGAGTTATCTTAAAGGGAGCGTCAAATACATCAACCTTTAAATTAGAAAGTCTTCCATTTAAATTTTTAAATGCTTCCCCACTCCATCCACAAGATCCAAATATTGCCGCTTTTTTCTTATGAATATTTATAGCATCAATATGCGCTAAAAGTTGCCAAACTGGTGGAACAGCATCTTTATTTAAAGTTGGAGAGCCTATTAAAAAAGCATCACTATTATTTAGTTTTTCTCCTAATAATCCCATCTCATTCTCTATTATATCAAAAGTTTCAATATTTGCTGATGGTAAAACTTTTTTTATTCCTTCTGCAATTGCCTTTGCTAACTTTTCAGTATTTCCATATGCAGAGCAATAAAAAATAGGTATCGAAGCTTTTTCATTCTTTGTTTGAGTGCTCCATAATTTATATTTTTCTATATTTTCTTCTAATTTACAACCCTTTGAAAGAATTGGTCCATGACTTGTACATGCATATTTTATATCCAAATCTTTAATCTTTTCTAATCCATCTAAAACATATGGCTTAAACGGACCAAATATTGCATTATAATATCCTAAAAAAGCATCTTCATACTTATCAATTTTATCACAAAGAGTATCCTTCATCTGTGGTTCACAATAATGTGCACCTAAAAAATCACAAGAAAACAAAACTCCGTCTTGCTCCAACCAAGTAAACATTGTGTCGGGCCAATGAAGAAAAGGTGCACTAATAAATTTTAAAACCTTTCCTCCTCCAAGATCTATGCTATCGCCTTCTTTAACAACTCTTATTTTGGGGGAATCATGATTCAATATATTTTTTAAATACATAGCACCTGCTGGAGTTGCTATAACTTCTATATTTGGATTTAAACTTATAAGTTTTCCAATAGATCCAGAATGGTCTGGCTCATTATGGTTCATTATAACATAATCTATATCCATAATATCTGCAACTTCTTTTATATTTTCAAGATAATATTCAAAATAATCAATATGAGAAGCCTCTATAATAGCTGTTTTTTCAGAACCTTGAACAAGATAAGAATTATATGTTGTTCCATAGGCTGTACTCATAACTATGTCAAATACTCTTAAACTAGGATTTAAAACTCCAACAGAGTAAATCCCTTCGGCAACTTTTACATGACTCATTTTATTTCCCCCTAAATTTATTTACTCTGTTGGCTCAAATTGATCTTTTCCTACATCACATAAAGGACAAAGATAATCTTCACGAACATCTTCCCAAGCAACTCCAGCAGGAATTCCTTGGTCTGCACAACCTGTTTCTGGATCATATATATATCCACATATTATACAAATATATTTTTGCATAAATAAAACCTCCATTTTTTTAATATTTATTAAAATTTTTATTTTAAAGTATTTAATTTAAAGTTTATAAAACTAAATTTTTTATACCATTTAATTTAAATCTTACAAACTATATAAAAACTATACCATACCAATATACTTTTGTAAACTCTATTTATACAAGATTTTTTTTAAATATAAACCTGTGTACGAGTCTTTATTTTCCGCTATATCTTCCGGTGTTCCACATCCAATAATTCGTCCCCCTCTATGTCCACCTTCTGGTCCTATATCCACTATATAGTCCGCTGTTTTTATTATGTCTAAATTATGCTCAATTATTATCATTGTATTTCCCATTTCAACTAATTTTTGAAGAACTTTTATTAGATTAGCAACATCAGATACATGCAAACCTGTGGTTGGTTCATCTAATATATATAATGTTTTTCCTGTAGAAATTTTAGAAAGTTCGGTCGCTAGTTTAACCCGCTGACTTTCTCCCCCCGATAAACTTGGTGCACTCTGTCCAATCTTTATATATCCTAGTCCAACATCTTCTAAACATTTTAATTTTCTGTAAATTTTTGGTATATTCTTGAAAAATTCTCCCCCTTGTTCCACAGTCATCTCTAGAATATCATATATATTTTTATCTTTATATTTTATAGAAAGGGTATCTCTATTATATCTATGTCCTTTACAAACCTCACAGGTTACAAATATATCTGACAAAAAATGCATCTCTATCTTTATTATTCCATCCCCTTGGCACGATTCACATCTTCCCCCTTTTATGTTAAAACTAAATCTGCTAGAGATAAAACCTTTTGATTTTGCATCATTTGTAGCTGCAAAGATCTCTCTAATATCTGTGAAAACACCTGTATATGTCGCGGGGTTTGACCTTGGTGTACGTCCTATAGGAGATTGATTTATTCCTATTATTTTATCAAAATTTTCTATACCTTCTATACTTTTATGCTCTCCTGCATCATCTTTAGCCCTATTTATCTTCTGACTTGCATATTTATATAAAATCTCATTTATTAATGTAGATTTCCCCGACCCAGAAACTCCAGTCACACAGCTTAAAGTACCTATAGGAAATTCTACATCAACATCTTTTAGATTATTTGCTTTTGCACCTTTTATTGATATCTTTTTGCCCAACCCTAATCTTCTATTTTCTGGCACTGGAATGCTTTTTTCTCCATTTAAATATCTCCCTGTTTCAGACTTATCGCATTTTTTTATCCCTTCAACAGTTCCAGCAAAAATTATCTCTCCTCCATGAACCCCTGCTCCCGGTCCAATATCAACTATATAGTCTGCCTCTTTCATTGTATCCTCATCATGTTCTACAACTATTACTGTATTTCCTATATCTCTTAAATGCTTAAGTGTTTCTATCAATCTCATATTATCTTTTTGATGAAGACCTATACTTGGCTCATCAAGGATATACAAAACACCCACAAGAGAAGATCCAATCTGTGTCGCCAGTCTTATTCTCTGGCTCTCTCCTCCTGAAAGGGTCGCCGCAGACCTAGACAGAGTTAAATAGTCTAATCCCACACTCTTTAAAAATAAAAGTCTTTTTTTTATCTCTTCTATAATTCTATCAGCTATCTTCATATCCCCTTTAGATAGTTTCAACAATTCTATAAAATCAATACATTCTTCCACACTTTTCACACTGAATTTACTGATATTTATTCCACCAACTGTAATTCCTAGAGTTATAGCATTAAGTCTTTCCCCTTTACAACAAGAACAACTAGAAATTGTCATATATTTCGCTATATCTTCTCTAACTGCAGAGCTTTGGGTTTCTTTATATCTTCTTTCTAGATTATTAACTATCCCTTCAAAACTTCCTTTATAAACCCCATGTTTATGAACAAAATCTAACTCTTCCCCTTTATTTCCATAAAATATTATATCTAAAAACGTTTTTTTAAGTTTTTTTATAGGTATATCTAACTTAAATTTATATCTTTCTGACAAAGCTTGTATATACATATTTCCAATACTCTGTCCCTCACTTAAATCCCATCCACAAGCTCGAATCCCTCCTTGGTTTATAGAAAAATTTTCATCAACTATAAGTTTTTTTTCGTTTATCTTCATAGTTGTTCCTATTCCCATACAATTCTCACACGCTCCTTTAGGATTGTTAAAAGAAAACATGCTAGGAGAAATCTCATCTATACATATATCATGATCTGGACAAGAATAGTTTTGAGAAAACATAATATCTCGATCCTCTGAAAAAATGTTTATCAAAACTAAACCATCTGACAAAGCTACAGCTGTTTGTATGCTATCCGAAAGTCTCTCTCTAATCTCAGGTTTAACCACCAGTCTATCAATTATAACTTCTATACTATGTTTCTTATTTTTATCCAGCTCTATTGTTTCGGATATATCATACATATTTCCATCTACTCGAACTCGAACATATCCATTTCTTTTTATTCCTTCTATCTCTTTTCTATGCTCCCCTTTTTTTGATCTTATTATTGGAGATAAAATTTGAATCTTTTCCCCTACCTTTAATGTCATAACCCGATCTACAATTTGATCTATCGTTTGTTTTTCTATCTCTCTTTTACAGACAGTGCAGTGTGCTTTTCCCACTCGTGCAAATAAAAGTCTTAAATAATCATATATCTCTGTAACTGTTCCTACTGTTGATCTCGGATTTTTATTTGTTGTCTTTTGGTCTATGGATATTGCGGGAGATAGCCCTTCTATATATTCAACCTCTGGCTTTTCCATCTGTCCTAAAAACTGTCTTGCATATGCAGAAAGACTCTCTACATATCTTCTTTGCCCCTCTGCATATATTGTATCAAAGGCTAATGAAGACTTTCCAGAACCTGATGGTCCCGTAAAAACTATAAGCTTATCTCTCGGTAAAGATATATCTATATTTTTTAAATTATTCTCTCTTGCCCCTTTTATAACTATCTTATCTATACTCATATATCCACCTTTCTATATTTCTAACTATGCTCTACCTCTTTTAATCTATCTCTTAAAAATGCAGCATGCTCAAACTCTAAAAGTCTTGCTGCTTCTTTCATATCTTTTTTTAATGTAATAATAAGTTTTTGTTTTTCTTCTATACTCATCCTAGACACGTCTTGTTTAGTCTTCTTATTTTTTTTACTTATCTCGATAATATCTCTAATATCTTTTTTTATAGTAGTAGGAGTTATATCATTTTCTATATTATATTTTATCTGGATTTCTCTTCTTCTTTGTGTTTCTGTTATAGCCTTTTCCATTGCATTTGTCACAATATCTGCATACATTATAACATGTCCGTTGCTATTTCTCGCCGCTCTTCCTATCGTTTGTATAAGTGCACTCTCGCTTCTTAGAAAACCTTGTTTATCTGCATCAAGGATACAAACCAAAGAAACTTCCGGAACATCTATCCCCTCTCTTAAAAGGTTTATCCCTATTAAGACATCAAATTTTCCTAATCTCAAATCTCTTAAAATTTCCATCCTCTCCATTGTATCTATATCACAATGGATATATTTAACCTTTATTCCATGGTCTAGAAGAAAATTTGTAAGATCTTCTGACATCTTTTTGGTTAGTGTTGTTATAAAAACTCTTTCATCTTTTTTTATTCTTTCGTTTATTTGATATAAAATATCCTCTATCTGCCCCTCAATAAGCTTAACATCTATAGTGGGATCCAACAAGCCAGTCGGCCTTATAACCTGTTGAACTATCTGACTGCTATGTTCTTTTTCGAAATCTGATGGAGTTGCAGATACATAAACTGCCTGATTTATCTTTTTATAAAATTCATCAAAATTTAATGGTCTATTGTCAAAAGCCGACGGAAGTCTAAACCCATAGTCCACCAACATTTTTTTTCTTGCATAGTCTCCTCCAAACATCCCCCTAATTTGAGGAAGCATAACATGAGATTCATCAATAATCATCAAAAAATCTTCTGGAAAATGGTCAATAAGGGAATATGGGACACTTCCTTCTGGTCTTCCTGATAAAACTCTAGAATAATTTTCTACACCTTTACAAAAGCCAATCTCCAACAACATCTCAAGGTCATACATTGTCCTCTGTTTTATCCTCTGTGCTTCCAACAACATTTCATTATCTTCAAAATATTTTATCCTATTGGATAGTTCATCTTCTATCTCTTTTATAGCTATATTTATCTTTTCTCTTTCAAATATATAATGAGATGCAGGATAGATTGCAACATGGGACACCCCCTGTAAAACTTCCCCTGTTAGTGGATTTATCTCGCTTATCTTTTCTATCTCATCCCCAAAAAAATCCACCCTTATAACCTGCCCCTTAGAATACGGTGGATAGATCTCTAGCACATCTCCTCTAACCCTAAATTTATTCTTCTGAAAATTTACATCATTTCTCTCATACTGTATATCTATTAACTTTTTTATAAGCTCATCTCTATTTTTTTCCATCCCTTCTCTCAAGGATATAACCATATTTTTATAATCTATCGGATTTCCCAAACTATATATACAAGAAACACTTGCTACAACTATTAAATCTTTTCTTTCTGCTATAGAATTTGTCGCAGAATGTCGAAGCTTCTCTATCTCATCATTTATAGCACTGTCTTTTTCTATATAAGTATCAGTAGAAGCAACATATGCCTCAGGTTGATAATAGTCATAATAACTAACAAAATATTCTACAGAATTATTTGGAAAAAACTCTTTAAACTCACTACATAGTTGTGCTGCCAAAGTTTTATTATGTGCTAAAACTAGTGTTGGTTTTCCAATTTTTTCTATAACATTTGCCATAGTATAAGTTTTTCCAGATCCTGTAACACCTAATAAAGTTTGTTCTCTAAAACCTTTTTCTATCCCTTCTACCAATTTTTGAATTGCCTTTGGTTGATCTCCTGTTGGCTTATACTCTGAAACAAGCTGAAATTTATCCATAGATATTCCCCCTTTTTTAAAAGGTTAGTCTGAAAAAATATATTTTCAAACTAACCTCATTTTTTATATTATATCTCCCTTTATATATGAAAGATGTCCACTATCTGCTAAAGAGACAAAATCATTTCTAGCAACTATAATATGGTCTAAAAGACTTATCCCTATAACCTGTAAAGCTTTTACAACTCTATCAGTTGTAACTATATCTTCGTTTGAAGGAAGAGCAACTCCTGTTGGATGATTATGAGATAAAATTATATTACTAGCATTAAATTTTATAGCAACTTCTATAATTTTTCGTATGCTTATACTAGCAGCATTGACAGTTCCTTCAAATAATATTCCACAATGGAGAACTTTACAAGAATTATCTAAACATATAAGATAGACAACCTCTGTTGTTCTTCCTATAAATTTTGGAAGAAGAAAATCTCCCACCTTTTTTGTGGTATTTAAATGCTGTTTAGAATCACACTTATCAATCATATACATCCTGCTAATCTCAGGAATAAGTTTTATCAAAGTTGCTATACTTTTGCCAACTCCATCAACTTTAACTAATTCTTCAAATGGAGCATCAAAAACACCAGAAAGAGATCCAAACATATCTATCAAATTATGAGAAATTGTATTAGTATCCGCCCTAGATATCCCAAAAAATAATAATAATTCTAATATATTGTGGGGCTCAAAAGAGTCTAGACCATCTTTTATAAATCTATCCTTTAGTCTTTGTCTATGACCACCATGTATATTATCTGCCATTTATTAAGACCCCTATTTTTTAAAGATTCTGCTTCCTGGTTTTACAAGAGGTGTATCGGTATTTTTACATATAGGACACTCTAATGGATCAAAAGCTTCTACATCTACAGTTATAACGCTTTTTAGAGGGACAGAAAAATCAACATTTCCACCAGTTCTATCAACGATAGAACCAACTCCAACAACAACTCCCTCTTTCTCTTTTATAACCTGTATAACCTCTCTAACCGATCCCCCTGTTGTTATAACATCTTCAACAACTAAAACTCTTGTTCCTTTTTTTATCTCAAAACTTCTTCCTAAAAACATCTTGCCTTCTGCATTTCTTTCTGTAAAAAAGTTTTCAACTCCAAAATGTCTAGAAACTTCATATGCCATCTGAACCGCTCCCAAAGCTGGACCAACTATAAGATCAACTTCTATATCTTTAAACCTTTCCCAAAGTTCTTTAGACAATATTTCTGCATATTTTGTATTTCTAAAAATGTTCGCACACTGTAGATATTTTTCACTATGTTTACCAGATGTAAGCAAAAAATGTCCTTCTAGCAAAACATTAGCTTGTTTTAGTATATCATTTATATTATCTTTTGAAAGCATAATTATACCTCTCTCTTTAAGCCTATATTATTAAACTTTTAACTCTTATTTTATTATATACCAATAAATAAAATTTGAAAAGAATAAATACGATTTCTTTAAGATTTATTTAAACTTTTCTACATATTTTTTATATTATATATTATAATGTATAGATATATAAATTTTAAAGGAACGAGGTTTTTTATGATAAACCAATTCATAAACTCTATTATTGATAATCTAAACTTTAAAAATGGACACCAAGTAGAATTCATACAAGCTGTTAAAGAAGTTTTATCTTCTCTAAAAACATATATACAGGAAAATCCTTATATAATAAAATCAGGTATACTCGAAAGAATAGTTATCCCCGAACGTCTTATAGAATTTCGTGTTGCATATCAAAAGGATGACACAACAATAGATGTTAATACAGGTTATAGAGTCCAATTCAACTCTGCTTTAGGACCATACAAAGGTGGTTTACGTTTCCACCCATCTGTAAATCAATCTATTATAAAATTTTTAGGATTCGAACAGATATTTAAAAATAGTCTTACTGGACTTCCTCTTGGAGGTGGTAAGGGTGGCTCTGATTTTAACCCAAAAGGAAAATCTGATGGAGAAATAATGAGATTTTGTCAAAGTTTTATGACAGAGCTGTCTAAATATATTGGTTCTAACACTGATATTCCTGCGGGGGATATCGGAGTCGGAGAGAGAGAGATTGGCTATATGTTTGGACAGTATAAAAGAATAAAATCCGAATTTACAGGAATTTTAACAGGAAAAAGTTTGGAATTTGGCGGCTCTCTTGTTAGAAAACAGGCCACAGGATATGGACTAATCTATTTTACAAAAGAGATGCTTGAGAATATAAATAAACAAGATATTAAGGATAAAAAAATAGTTATTTCTGGTTCTGGAAACGTAGCAATCTATGCCGCTGAAAAAGCTATACAGCTTGGAGCCTGTGTTGTTGCTATGTCTGATTCTAGTGGATTTATATATGCTAAAAATGGTATAAATATTTCTTATATTATTGATATAAAAGAGAATCATCGACAAAGAATATCCGAATATATAAATCTAGACAATTCTGCAGAATTTTATCCAGCTTCAGAGAAATCTATCTGGTCTATCCCTTGTGATATAGCTCTCCCTTGTGCAACACAAAACGAATTATCTCTTAAAGACGCTGAAATATTAATAAAAAATGGCGTTATCGCCGTTGCAGAAGGTGCGAATATGCCTTGCTGTGAGCAAGCTGTTCATCTTTTTTTAGAAAATAATATATCATTTGCACCAGGAAAAGCAGCAAATGCTGGTGGTGTTTCAACTTCAGGATTGGAGATGTCACAAAATTCGATTAGAGATAGCTGGGATTTTGAAACTGTTGATAAAAAGCTCGAATCCATTATGAAAAATATATTTAAAATATCTAACGATACATCTATAAAATATAATAATCCTAATAATCTTGTTGTCGGATCCAACATTGCTGGATTTCATAAAGTTGCAACTGCTATGGCTAAACAAGGAATATTATAATATCACCAAAAATTATATAATTAAATAAAGAAAAAGAATAGCTTTATTGCTATTCTTTTTCTTTATTTTGACATTCTATTCCTAGTTCTTCTAGTTGATTTTTATCAACCATAGTTGGACAACCAGACAAAAGTTCACTAGAATTTTGAACTTTTGGAAAAGCAATAACATCTTTTATACTATCTTTTTCTAAAAGAATCATCACAAGCCTATCCAATCCATAGGCAATTCCACCATGGGGAGGAACTCCGTATTTAAAAGCCTCTAACAAAAATCCAAAACGATTATCTATCTCTTCTTTTTCAAAACCCATAAGATTAAACATCTTTGACTGCATATCACTATCGCTTATACGAATAGATCCACCACCAATTTCACAACCATTTAAAATAAAATCATAAGCATTGGCTCTACATTCTAGAGGTTTATCATCTAGCTTTTTTATATCCTCATGTTTAACCGATGTAAATGGGTGATGTTTTGCAACAAGTCTATTTTTTTCTTCGTCATATTCAAATAAAGGAAAATCTGTAACCCATAAAGGTGCAAAACTTCCCTCTTTTATAAGGTTCAGTTTTTTAGCAATTTCTAAACGAAGAGCACCAAGACTATCAAAAACAATCTCATCTTTTGTATCACCAACAATAAGTATAACATCACCTGATTTTGCTGAAAGTCTATCCCTAACCTGATCTATTATATCTTGAGATAAAAATTTTTCATAACTAGAACTACTATTATTATCATTTCCTATTCTAGTAAAAGCAACTCCTTTGGCTTTATAAGTCTTTGCAAAAGATGTAAGCTTGTCTATATCTTTTCTAGAAATATTTTCAAACCCTCCAGAAATATTTATTCCTCGAACAGATCCGCCAGACTCTACAGCTCCAGAAAAAACCTTAAACTCGCTTTTTACAACTATATCAGATATATCAACTAGCTCTAATCCAAATCTAATATCTGGTTTGTCCGAACCAAATCTTTCCATCGCCTCTTTATATTCTATCCTAGGGATTGGAAGAGATATATCTTTATCTAAAATATGTTTAAATATATACTGTATAAACTTTTCATTAATATTTATAACATCTTGTTGTTCCACAAAACTCATCTCAACATCTATCTGGGTAAACTCTGGCTGACGATCCGCTCTAAGATCTTCATCTCTAAAACATCTTGCTATCTGAAAATATCTATCATATCCAGAAACCATAAGAAGTTGTTTGTATAGTTGTGGAGATTGTGGAAGAGCAAAAAAACTTCCTTTATGAACCCTAGAAGGAACTAGATAATCCCTTGCCCCCTCTGGTGTTGATTTTATTAAAAGCGGCGTTTCTATCTCTAAAAACTTCTCTTGATCAAAAAAATCTCTAACACATTTTGTTATTTTATGCCTCATCATAATAGTTTTTTGAAGCTCTGGTCTTCTAAGATCTAGGTATCTATATTTTAATCTAAGTTCATCATTTACATTTACATCGTCTGATATATGAAAAGGAGGTGTTTTAGAAATAGATAAAATCTTAAGATCTTCTACAATAATTTCTATATCACCTGTTTCTATATCTTTATTTATGCTTTCTCTAGAAATAACAACACCAACAGCCATAATAACATACTCAGCCTTAAGTGTTTTTGCCTTGCTAATAACTAATTTTTCTGTCTTATCGTTAAAAGAAAGTTGTATAATACCTGTTCTATCTCGAAGATCTACAAAAACTAAATTTCCTTTATCTCGAACTTTTTGAACAAATCCGCAAACAACAACAGTTTTAGAAATATCTTTATTTGACAACTCTGTAGTATAATGGGTTCTTTTAATATCCGTCATTTCATCTATCATATTTAATTTCTCCTATAAACCATTTTTTAATAATATTTTGTAGCTTTATCTTTTATGAGATTATACGAAGTTTTTATCTTTTCATCATCTGGATTCATATCTTTTGCAATCAATATAAGTTCGTATGCTCTCTGATATTTTTTTAACCTATATTTTATACTTGCTCCAAGTTGGTATATATAATCTCCCCAAGACGAACCTTCTGCAAGAAAATAATTCTGTCCCCGAAAATTTATATCTAAAGCCTTATCAATATAATATTCTGATTTTTCAATATCTTTCTTTTGATAAAACCAAAGCTTTGCAGAATCTAAAAAAGGCTCTCGCAACAAGGGTGTTTCTAAACATGCAATACCACTCCAATATATTGCACTCTGGATATCTCCTAAAATTTTATATGAAGAAGACATAGACCTCATAGCAGAACCTCTTTGATTATCATAGGTACTTGTTGGCATCTCTAGATATTCTTTAGAAACTTCTATACATTTTTCCCATTCTCTTCTAACAAAATATTCTTTTGCTAATTTATATTTTGTTCTAGCATCATCAGGTGCAGCTTTAACTCTCTCATTCATAATATCTAGATAAAAATCTCTTGATTTTGTAGTATCTGGATAATGTCCTAAGAAAACACCTTCAAGCATAGTACGAACTTTTTTTGACTTCCCTTTGTAAACTAAACACTCATGTATTGGATATTCCCATACAAAACCTTTTCTTATATGCATCTTTTCATTTAAAAAAGTCCTATTTTCTCTTCCATCTTCAAAAAAATGCGAAACGAATTTATATCTCCCCACAACTGTTTCTGGCGTCCAACTCTTTTCCACCAACTCTCTCCAGCCTTTCTCAAAGAGTTCATCCAAATCTAAACAAACACATATATCAGCATCATCATCCACCATTTCTAATGCTTTATTTCTTGCTTGATCAAAATAAAAAGGGTCTAAAACTTCTTGCTTTACAACAACACCTCTAGCAAGAAGTTTTTTAACACTATCATCTGTAGAACCAGTATCAAATACAAATATCTTATCCGCTTCCTCTACAGAATCTACCCATCTATCTATGAATTTGCTTTCATTTTTACATATAGCATATACACAAATTTTATAACGCCCCATAAATTAACAACCTCTCTATTCCTTCCACCCGCCATTTTCAAATACAATAATTTCTGTTCCATCATCCAGTTCTCCTATTATATTTAAATCTTTTGTTCCTACCATAAAATCCACATGTGTTAATGATGTATTTACACCATTTTTATTTTTTTCATCTTCAGACATATTTTCAAAATTTTGGATATTTGTTCCATATGCTCTACCAACTGCAAAATGACAAGATGCATTTTCATCATACAATGTATTATAAAATAAAGTATTCATATTAGAAATTGGAGATCCATAAGGAACTAAAGCAACCTCTCCTAATCTTTTTGCCCCTTCATCTATACCTAATAAATCTTTTAAACTTTCATATCCTTTTTTTGCCCCAAAATCAACAACTATACCATCTTTAAATTTTAAATAAAAATTATCTATAATATTCCCTTGATATATTAATGGTAATGCTGAGTAGACAATTCCATCTGTCCCATTTTTATTTGGCATAGTAAAAACTTCTTCAGATGGTATATTAGGACTAAATTCCAAATTATCAACGATATCTTTAGAACTTCCACCAATCCATACATGATTTTTAACAAGTTCAACTTTTATATCTGTTCCTAAGCTGTTCTTATATCTCAAACTTTTAAATTGTAGTTTATTTAAATAGGAAACTTTTTTAGTTAGATGTTTTTTATGGTCTTCCCAATTTTGTATAGGGTTTTCCTCCGAAACTCTTGTCCCTTTAAATATATATTCCCATAACTTTTCTTCTGCTTGATCCTCTGGAATATCTGGAAAAACTTTTTTTGCCCACGCTTTATTAGACGCTGCTACAATCGTCCATCTCAACTTATTTCTAGAAATTGCATTAGAAAAAAATTCAAAACTTTTATTATTTGCTATAGTTAAAGTTTTTATCTTTTCTGGATCTACCCCTAGATATATCTCAGGATTTAAAGAAGAAACACTAATTATAGCGGCGTTGTTCTCTACAAAATACTTTCTTGTATCAATGTTATATTGTGGAACAACTTCAAATATATCAACCGAACCATTTTCAAGACGAATTTTTGAAAAATCTTCATCATTCCATAAAATTGTCACATCTTTTGCACCAACCTTAAAACTTTCTTCAGCTATCATCCTTCCAAATTCACTATTATTTACAGGACAATTTATCATAACAAGCTGACCTTTTTGAACATTCGCTCCAATTTTAACAGCAAGTTCTGCATACTTTCTTAGTTTAATTCTATTCATAATATTTCTCCTTATATTTTTAATTTATATTATAGTTTTGCCTTCTAAAAAATCATTTATGTTAAATACTTGTTGACTAGATGTTTCCATATTTTTTAATAAAAATATTCCTTCTTCCATCTCTTGTTTTCCTATTATTAAAACTTTTTTTGCTGAAATTTTATCAGCATATTTAAATTGAGATTTAAGACTTCTTCCCATAATATCAAACAAAACTTTAAAACCATCATTATCTAATTTTTTAAATATTTTTATTGTTGTTTCTAATGTGGACTTTTCTATATTAGCAATATATATATCCACTTTTTCAGATAATTTAGAATGTTTATTTTGATGTTCGATAATCATAATAAGTCTTTCAAAACCTATTCCAAAACCAACAGCGGGGGTTTGTTTTCCTCCAATTTCAGAAACAAGTTTGTCATATCTACCTCCTCCACAAATAGCCCCTTGTGAGCCTATCTCTTTAGAAGTAAATTCAAATACTGTTTTATTATAATAGTCTAGCCCTCTAACAATTTTTGGATTAGATGTATAGCTAATATTTAACTGATCTAAAGCCTGTTTTAAATCATGATCATGACCCTTACAGACAGAGCATATATGGCTATTAATTAATGGAGCTTTTTCTAACAATTCTTTACATAAAGGATTTTTACAATCAAAACTTCTCAGAGGATTTGTTTCACCCCTATTTTTACAAGTTTCACAAAATTTGTCCTGTTTATATAGATATTCTTTAAGAATATCTATATAAATTGGTCTGCATTCATCACATCCTATAGAGTTTATCTCAAGATGGATATTTTCTAATTCCAATTTTTTAAAAAACTTATCTATATAATATATAATATCTAGTTCCGCCAAAAATGATTCTGATCCAAATAATTCCGCTCCAAATTGATAAAATTCTCTATATCTTCCTTGCTGCGGCTTTTCATATCTAAAACATTGGGTGAAATAAAACAGCTTTAAAGGCAGACTATTATTTATTAAACCTGTTTCTACAACACTTCTAACAACACTTGCCGTCCCCTCTGGTTTAAGACTTATATCTCTATTTCCTTTGTCTAAAAAGCTATACATTTCTTTTTGAATAACATCACTAGTATCATCTTTATCCCTCTTAAACAAGGCTGTAGACTCTATAGTTGGCGTTATTATCTCCTGATATCCTCCATCTAAAAATACCTTGTATATACTATCTTTAACTCGTCTCCACTCTTCTGTTTTTTCTGGAAGAATGTCTTTAGTTCCTCGTAATATTTTACTTATTAAACTCATTTATAATTTTCCTTCTATTATATAATATCTCTTTTTATTTATATAAACCTCCTTCTATTAAATTAGAGAAGAAGGTTTATATAAATATATATGATTTTATCAAAAAGATTTAACAATATTTCGCCAATCTAAATCTCCTCTTTCCAAACCATGAATCAAAACCTCTCCAGTTGCAATATTAGTAGCAACAGGAATATTATGTATATCACATAACCTTAATAGGTTTGCATCTCTCTCATTATTCATAATAGGAGATATTGTATCTCTAAAAAACAAAAGTAAATCTATTTCATTATAAGCTATTCTAGATGCAATATGATCTTCTCCTCTATCAACATCAGATAGAACAGTTTCTATTTTTAATCCTGTGGATTCTGAAATAAGCTTTCCCATACTAGAAGTTGTGCAGATACTATGCCTATTTAAAGTTCCACAATATGCAATACAAAATTGAACCATAAGTTCTTTTTTAGAATCATGTGCAATTATTCCTATATTCACTATATACCACCTTTATATTATTTTTAAAGGTATTTCATCTCCTAATATTCTTCTTCCTATATTATCAAATATCTTTAAAGCTAATCTATCTTTATCTAAAATTTGCTTATTTATAGCAGTTTTAGCAAATTTTTTTCGATAAGATATAACTCCTATTAACTGTAAACAAATATTGTCTATTATAAAATCAAGATCGGGTATCTTTTCTAGTTTTAAAATTTCTGATTCAACTTTATTTATAATAAGTCTTCCGTTTATATTTTTCATCTCTTTTAAACGAGAAACAAGCCTACTATTTTCACGAATAGACACACTATCACAACTAGTTATAAATAAATTTAAATCAGATATATCCAAGATATACCCAAGAATTTCTATATCTTCCATACAAAAATCAATAATAATATAATCAAAATAATCTAAAGTTTTTAAAGAGTTTAAAAACTTTTTATATTTTATATAATCTATCTCCGAATAAATATTATTTGCACCAGATATAAAACTAATATTTTCATCATCTTCAGATGTGATTATTCCTTGATGTATATCACAATTATTTAAAAATATATCTGCTATATTAAAAACAACTTTGTTTTGTGAAGCTAAACATATATCTAAACTCATATTAGATAATGAAAATTCTATAATTAAAACTTTTTTTTTAATATTAGAAAAAAATTCACCTATACCTAAAGCACAAGTTGTTTTTCCTGTTCCACTTTTTCCCGAACAAATCATTATAATCTTTGCCATAAAACCACCTGCTATATATTTTAACATTATTTAAATATTTGGTCAAAACCAAAATTATTATAATCCTGTAGAGCCAAATCCACCTTTTCCTCTAAGAGTTTTATCTAAATCTTCAACTATGTTTAACTCCGGAATTTCAATAGGAGTTATAACCATTTGTGCTATTCTATCCCCATGTTTTATAAAAAAATTTTCTTTTCCATCATTTTTTAAACAAACCTTAATCTCTCCCCTATAATCACTGTCAATAACTCCAACACTGTTAGACAAAGAAATCCCTTTATTTATCGCCATCCCACTTCTAGGATAGATCAAACAGACATAACCTCTATCGCCAATATCAATAGCAACTCCTGTTGATATTATTTCTTTATCTCCAACTTCAATTATTATATCATTTTTAATATCAGCATATAAATCATATCCTGCACTTCCTTCTGTTGCTCTTGTTGGAGCAGTTGAAGAGTTTGATAATAACTTTATATTCATTTTTTTCATAATAACCCCTATTTTCCAATTTTATTGACTATTCATCTTCTCTTTTAAATAATTATAATCCGATAAAATTATATCCACATCCCTTGATATCTTCATATTTTCTTCTAAAAGGCTAAGAGAAACCAACACAGATGCAGATGCCATAGATAAACTTTTATTTTGTTCCATAAGTTCACTAATTTTTTTATCTATCATCTCAGCTAAATCTATATAATACGACGGCTTTTCTTTTGTTTGTAAAGTATAAGATTTTCCACATATAGTTACATCAACTTTTTGTAAAGACATTTTTATTCCCCTTTATCTTTATTTTCTAATAGATACCTATATAAACAAGCTTGTGTTTTTCCATCTTTTATAGATCCATTAAATAATAGTTTTTTTATATCTTTTAAAGAATATTTTTCAACATTTAGAAATTCATCATCATCAAGATTTTGTCCTTTATATGACAAATCTGTAGCCTTATATAGATATATAATTTCATCTACATAAGCTGGAGCTGGATAATATTCTCCTATATATTCTAAACAGCCAGCCGCATATCCCGTTTCTTCTAATAGCTCTCTACTACTGGCATCTAATCTATCTTCATCTTTTTCTAGTTTTCCTGCAGGAAGCTCTAAAACACAACAACCCATAGCATATCTATACTGATTAACCATAATAATATCTCCATTTGATGCTATTGGAAGGATGCAAACTGCTCCTGTATGTCTGAAATATTCTCTTGTTGATATCTTTCCGTTTGGAAGTTGTACAGTATCAACATTTAAATTTAAAAAATAACCTTTATAAATATTTTTTTCTTCAATGCGTTTTTCTTTTAAATCCACCTATAAACACCCCTTGAATTAAATATAATATTCTTAACTATATTATCACATATTATATAACCAATATCAATATATATTAAAATAGTCTTTATAAAAATTATTGAGGTGTACATTTTGAATATAAAACATTTTTTAGAAAACCCTCCAAGTTATCTAGCTTTAAAAAAAATTCTTTTAAACTTAAGTAAAAAATATAACTTTATAGAATTATATTCTATAGGAAAAAGTTGGCTAAATAAAGATATATTTTGTATTTCTATAGGAAATATAAATGATGCAACCATATTTGTTGGCGCTGTTCATTCTCAAGAATGGCTAACCACACTTTTATTAATAAAATTAATAAATAAAATCTCTTTAGCTATCTCTTATAATTTAAAATTATATAACCTAGATATTAGAAAAGAATTTAAAACAAAAGGGATTATTATTATTCCGATGCTTAACCCTGATGGAGTAGAAATAGCTATAAAAGGTCCATCCGCTGGCAAAATATTTTCAGATAATATATCAAATATATTATCTTATTCAAATAAAAAATGGCAATCCAATGCAAGAGGAGTAGATTTAAACCATAATTTTGATGCTGGTTTTTCTATTTTAAAGAAGATAGAAGAAAAAGCAGGGATTACAAAACCTGCTGTAACACAATATGGAGGTGATTTTCCACATAGTGAAAGAGAGTCAAAAGCAATTGTAGATTTTATTTTATATAATCAAAATAAAATAAATAAATTAATTGCTTTTCACTCTCAAGGAGAAGAAATTTTTTATAAATATGGAAATACTATAAATTTTAAAGGAAAATTTATTGCAGATATTATATCAAAAAATTCTGGATATAAGCTAATAGAAAACTTTGGTTTAGCAAGTCATGGTGGTCTTAAAGATTGGTTTCTAGAAAAATTGAAAAAACCAGCTTTAACTTTAGAAATAGGTAGAGGTGAAAACCCCCTTCCTATAACTCAACTAGATGAAATATATAGAAAGCTCGCATATTCTTTAATATTATCTATATTTATATAAAAAAGTTTTAAGCTTTTAAAGCTTAAAACTTTTATCTTTCACTTATATAACTTCTTCCGTAGTTGCATTTATCAAAAGAAAAAATAAAGTCATCAATATCCTCTTTAATTATTTTTTTTCTTATAATATTATCTTTATTATATATTTTTTTATCTTCCCCTTCCTTTATTATAAAACATGTTTTTTTATTACTTTTCAAAACTATTTCTCCTTCATTATTTTATTTTTATACCATATATGTTATAATTTTTATATAATTTATCTGAAATGAGGACAACCTATGCTAGAAAATAAAATATATATTGTCTTAAGCGAAACACAGACTGTGCTAGCAAAAATTATAAGAAAATATACAAAATTTAATTATAATCATGTGTCTATATCTTTAGATAAACAATTAAAATATATGTATAGCTTTGGACGAAAAAATCCAACAAACCCTTTTATTGGAGGCTTTGTTATAGAATCAATTTCACAAGGCTTTTTTGCACGATTTCCTAACTCCAAAATTAAAGTCTTAGAATTATCTGTAACCGCTGAACAATATAAAAAACTCAAAGATATATTAAATAAATTTATATATAATCCTCATATATATAAATATAATATAAAATCTATTCTTCTAGGTATAATTAATAAAAAGCGAAATTCATATAAAATAAACCATTTTCTTTGTACAGAGTTTGTAGCATATATTTTAGACAAATCAAAAATAATATCTTTTAATAAAAATTATCACGATGTTCAACCTTTGGACTTTAATAATATATCGGACAAAAATGAAATTTATGAGGGTCTATTTAAAGATTATATGTAAATATATATAAGAATATACAAAAATAAGAACTATAATAGATATTAATCTATTATAGTTCTTATTTTTGTATATTCTTAGCTTATTTTTTTAATGTTTCCCATATAAGGAATTAAAACTTCTGGAATATTTACACTTCCATCAATATTCTGAAAATTTTCTAAAATAGCAGCAACCGTTCGACCTATAGCAACTCCCGATCCATTTAAAGTATGTACAAATTTTGATTTGTCTTTAATATCTTTTTTATATCGTATATTTGCTCGTCTAGCTTGAAAATCTCCAAAATTTGAACAAGATGAAATTTCTTTATAAGCTTTATAAGATGGCATAAAAACTTCAATATCATAAGTTTTTAATGAAGAAAATCCTATATCTCCAGTAGATAAATTTACCACTCTATAAGGTAACTTTAATGCTTTTAAAACATCCTCAGCATCATTTAACAACATTTCTAATTCATTTTCAGAATCTTCTGGCAAACAAAATTTAACTAATTCTACCTTATTAAATTGATGCTGACGTATAAGACCTCTTGTATCTCTTCCTGCACTTCCCGCTTCTGCTCTAAAACATGGAGAATATGCACAATATTTTATAGGGGAATTTTCTAATATTAAAATTTCTTCTCTATGCATATTAGTCAATGGAACCTCTGCAGTTGGAATTAAAAAATAATCTGTATTTTCTATTTTAAATGCATCATCTTCAAATTTTGGTAGCTGTCCAGTCCCTATCATAGAATCTCTATTAACCATAAATGGTGGCAAAATTTCTTCATAACCTTTTGATGTATGTGTATCTAAATAAAAATTTATTATCGCTCTCTCCAACCTTGCTCCCAAACCTCTATAAAAAGTAAATCTTGACCCTGTAACTTTTCCAGCTACTTCACTATCTATTATATTTAAATCTTTACCTAAATCCCAATGTGCTTTTGGATCAAAATCAAATTTTGTAGGATCCATATATCTTCTAATTTCTATGTTACTTTTTTCATCCATTCCAATTGGTATGTTATTATCTGGTATATTTGGAACCATTAAAGATAATTTTTTTTGTTTTTCTTCTAAAATAGAAATTTTTTGGCTATTTTCTTTAATAGTAGATGATAAAGTTTTCATATTTTTCATCAATATTTCTGTATCTTTTCCTTCTTTTTTATATTTTGGTATATCTTTATTTATTTTATTTTGTTCAAATTTGAGGTCATCGTTTATTTTAACAACTTCTCTTTTTTTTATATCAATATCAAATATTTCATTTATAAGCTTTGAAGAATCCATATTTCTACTATCTAATTTTTCTATAACACCCTGTTTATTTTCTCTAATTATTTTTATATCAATCATATCTAAAAACCTCTCTAATTTATATTATAGAATAACTTTATATATTATCTAATGAAAGTTTTTTTACAATCTCTTGCAGTTCTTCTTTATCATAAAATTCTATCTCTAAAAAACCTTTTTCACTTCCTTTTTTTGACTTAACTTTTATACTTCTTTCCAATTTTTCTTTTAAAGAAAGTTCAATCTCTGTAAAAAAAACATCTCTTTCAATATTTTCTTTTTTTACAGTAATTTGGTCTGAATTTTGTATTTTAAATGATTTTGAAAGTTTTTCTAAATCTCTAACTGTCAAATCTTTTATACTAATATTATTTGCAATTTCCAATATTTTATCTTCATCTTCAAAACTAAGTAAAGCTCTAGCATGTCCAGATGAAATATCTCCGCTTTTTAATAATGTTAGAACTTCATCTGGTAAATTCAACAATCTCAAAGCATTTGCTACAACTGGTCTAGATTTTCCCACTTTTTGAGAAACTTCATCCTGTGTAAGGTCAAACCTATCAATAAGTTCTCTATAACCCAAAGCTTGCTCTACTATATTTAGATCTTCTCTTTGAAGATTTTCTATAAGACCTATTTCAAAAGTTTCAATATCAGAAATTTCTTTAACTATACAAGGTATTTCGCTTTCTCCAACCATTCTAGATGCTCTCCATCTTCTTTCTCCTGCTATAATTTGATATAGCCCTGAAACCATAGGTCTAACTAATATAGGCTGTATAATTCCATATTGTCTTATAGAATCAGCTAATGTTGCTAATTCTTGTTCATCAAAATCTTTTCTAGGCTGACTTTTATTTGGCTCTATATCATTTATATTTAACTTTATACTTCCTTGATTTGTTTCAGTATTATTATCTACGAATAATGCATCAAGACCTTTACCCAATCCCATTCTTCTTTTAAATGACATTTCTTTACCTTCTTTCTTTATTTATTTATTTTTATAATTTCTTCAACAAGATTATGGTATGCTTTATTTCCTTTAGAACTTTTATCATAATAATACACTGGTTGTCCATGACTGGGTGCTTCTGAGAGCCTAACATTTCGTGGTATAGGTGTTTTATATACCTTATTATTAAAAAATTTTTTAATTTCATCTACAACTTGATTAGTTAAATTTAACCTTGTATCATGCATAGTTAAAAGAACTCCCTCAATATCTATTATAGGATTATACATTCTTTTCACAGTTCTAATAGTATTTATAAGCTGAGATATTCCTTCTAACGCATAATATTCACACTGCATAGGAATTAAAACGCTATTAGATGCTACCAATGCATTTAATGTTATTATTCCTAATGAAGGGGGGCAATCAATTATAATATAATCATAGTTTCCTTTTATATGTGCCAACGCTTTTCTTAAACGATAAACTCTATCATCCATCTCTACAAGTTCTATCTCTGCCCCTGCTAGTTGTATACTACAAGGTATTAAATCTAAATTTTTAAATTCTGTTTTTAGTATAACCTCTTCAACTTTTGCAGTTCCTATAAGAAGATTATATATTGATAATACATCCTTTTTATAAAATCCAACACCACTTGTTGTATTTCCTTGTGGATCTATATCTATAATCAATGTTTTTTTATCTTGAACTCCTAAACTTGCTGCAATATTTACAGCTGATGTGGTCTTTCCAACACCACCTTTTTGATTAGCAATTGATATAACTTTTCCCATATTTTCACCTGTTTTTGTTTTATTTTTTATTATTTATTTATTATACCATATTTATTTTTGTTATAAAAGCAATTGTTTCACATGAAACAATAAAAAAGACAAAGAAATATTTCTTTGTCTTTTTTATTTAAAATTTATATAGGAATTCTAACAACATACTCCACATATTTTTCCGTTTCTTTTTTTTCACTATACGCATCAATACCCGCACTTTTCATAGTATCTATTGCTTTATTTATAGAATTTAAAAATAATCTAATATCTTTTATAATTGGTATTCTATTTTTTATTTTTTTTATTTTTTTATTACTAATATTATTTATAAGAATTTCTAATTTTTTGTCTTTTATTTCCTCTACTTCTATATTTATATCAACTTCATCTTGAGATGTTTCTATCATTTTTGATTCTTTATCTAGTATATAAACTATTTCATTTATATACTCTTCTGTTTGTTGGACATTTAAATTTTCATTTATTATATAATTTATACACTTTAACCTTATCTTTTGATTATCTATTCTTACTATTGTTCTTGCATGTCTTTCACTTAAATTTCCTTTTAATATCATATTTTGCTCTCTATTAGAAATTTTTAATAACCTTAATTTATTAGCAATAGTGGATTGTGCTTTTCCCAATCTATATGCTGCTTCCTCTTGTGTAACATTCCACTCATTTATAAGATAACTTATAGCCTTTGCTTCTTCAAAAAAACTTAAATTTTCTCTCTGTATATTTTCTAATATAGATAATGTAGCTGACTGTTGGCTGTCTGTTTCTATTAAAATTGATGGAATTGTTCTAAATCCAATTAATTTACAAGCTCTAAGCCTTCTTTCACCTGAAACTAATTCCAACTGACCTAATAAATTTCTTCTAATAATAATAGGATGTATAATTCCATTTTCTTTTATACTACATGCCAAATTTTCTAATTCTATCATATTAAAATTTTTTCTTGGTTGTGATGGATTAGGTATAATATCTCTTATGTTAATACTAATAACTTTATTTACTATCTTCTCTTTTAAAAATAATTTTGTCAGCAATTTTGAAACCTCCTATGTATTTCTAACATAGAATAAATATACCATATATTTCCTTTTATTTCCAGACTTTTATATCGACAAGATAGTTAATATTTTTTTTTTATAGTACAAATATGTATATCTTATAAAGATTTTTTTAATATTTTTGAATATTTTCGAGGATATATTGTATTAGTTTGCGAAACTTTTTTTATTACAACTAATGACCTTTTATAGTCTTTTATCAAGTTATATTCATATATTTTTTCTATTTTTCCCCCTAAAATATCTATAGCACTCTTAGATTTTTCAACTTCTTCTAATATATCTCCACCTTTTAAAGCTAAAAAATATCCACCAATCTTTGTATACGGAAGACAAAATTCTACAAGATTTGATATACCAGAAACTGCTCTTGCCACAGATATATCAAATTTTTCTCTATATTCGATTTTATGGGAAATTTCTTCGGCTCTACCATGAATTGTTTCTCCATCTATTTGTAATACCTCTAAAGCTTTTTCTAAAAATAGTATTCTTTTATTTAAACAATCTAACATAGTTATATCTAAATTATTATAAACTATTTTTAACGGAATTGATGGAAATCCTGCACCTGATCCAACATCTATAAGTTTTTTATTTCCTTTAAAATCTATAAATTTATCTATTATAATACTATCTAAAAAATGTTTAACTACTATATCTCTAAAATCAACTATAGATGTTAAATTTACTTTTTTATTCCACTCGACTAATATCATGGAATAATCATAAAATTTATTTATTTGACTTTTATTTAAAAAAACTCCAGATTTTTCAAAACATTCTTCTAATATTTCTATCGACATTTTATATTTTACCTTTCTCTATTTAATTTATCTAAAAATATAGATAAAACTGTAATATCTGCAGGACTTACTCCAGAAATTCTTCCAGCTTGTCCTAAATTTTTCGGAATAATTTTTTGCAATTTTTCTATAGCTTCATGCTTTAAACCAATGATATCAGAATATTTAATATTTTTAGGAATTTTTTTTGATTCTATTCTTCTCATATTTTCAACTTGTGCTATTTGTTTTTTTATATATCCCTCATATTTAATATCTATTTCTATTTGTTCTATAACATCATCTGAAATAAATTCATCTGTGTTATCAAATTCTTGAATATCTTTATATAAAATTTGCGGTCTTTTTAAAACTTCAATAAATTTTATTCCTGTTTTAACTGGATTTGTTTCACGTGAAACTAAAATTTCATTTAGTCTTTCTGTTGGAGGAAGATTTATTTTATATAACCTATTTTTTTGAATTTCAATATTTTTAAGTTTTAATTGAAATTTTTCCCATCTAATGTCAGAAATCAAACCAAGGTTTCTTCCAATTGGAGTTAATCTTTGATCTGCATTATCTTGCCTTAAAATTAATCTATATTCGCTTCTTGATGTCATAATTCTATAAGGATCAGAACAACCTTTAGTCACTAAATCATCTATTAAAACCCCAATATAACTACTAGCTCTATCTAAAATTAATGGTTTTTCACCTTTTATTTTTAAAACAGCATTTATTCCCGCAACTAATCCTTGAGCTGCTGCTTCTTCATATCCTGATGTTCCATTAAATTGTCCAGCTCCATATAATCCTTTTATATCTTTAAATTCCAAAGTTGAATTAAAATTTATAGGATTACAACAATCATATTCAATTGCATATGCCGGTCTCATTATTTCTATATTTTCAAATCCAACTATTGTTTTTAAAAACTTATTTTGTATATCTTCTGGTAAACTAGTTGATATTCCCTGTAAATAATATTCTTCTGTATCTAAACCCATAGGTTCCACAAAAATTTGGTGTCTTTTTTTATCAACAAATCTAACAATTTTATCTTCTATACTTGGACAATACCTTGGTCCACTACTTTCAATTTTTCCAGAATACATTGGTGATTTAGTTATATTTTCCGATATTATTTTATGTGTTTCATTATTTGTATATGCTATATAGCACAGCATTTTATTTTCTTGTTTTTCTTCTGTTTCAAAAGAAAAAGGAGTTATTTTATCATCTCCTTTTTGAATTTCTAATTTAGAAAAATCAATACTTCTTTTATGAACTCTTGCTGGAGTTCCTGTTTTAAATCTTCTTATATCTATACCTAAATCAATAAGTTTTTTTGTCAAACTTTCAGCAGGCATATTTCCATCTGGTCCACCTTTATATGATATATCTCCAACATGAATAATAGAATTTAAATAAGTTCCACAACATAATATTCCTGCTTTAACATCATAAATTCCACCTGTTTTTGTTTTTAAACTTTTAATCTGTCTATTTTCATCTAATATAATATCAATAATTTCAGATTGTTTTATATCAAGATTTTTTTGTTTTTCTAAAATATTTTTCATCATTTGATTATACTTTTTTCTATCTGTTTGAACACGAAGACTATGAACAGCAGGACCTTTTCCTCTATTTAATATTCTACTCTGAATAAAAGTTTTATCTGCAACTTTACCCATTTCGCCACCAAGAGCATCAATTTCTTTTACAAGATGTCCTTTTGCTGTCCCTCCAATGGATGGATTACATGGCATATTTCCAATTGTATCTAAATTTATAGTAAATATAACAGTTTTTAAACCCATTCTTGCAGAAACTAAAGCTGCTTCTATTCCTGCATGACCTGCTCCAATAACAGCAACATCATATTTTCCTAATTTATAATTCACTTTATATATCCTCTCTATTAACCTTATTTTCCTACACAAAAATTAGAAAATATTTTATCAACTATAGACTGATTTATATTTTCTCCTGTAAGCTCTAATAAAGCCTCTATTCCTTCTTCTATAATAATACATATTCCATCTAAAGTTTGTCCTATCTCTATATCAGAAATACTATTTTCTATGGATGAAATACTTTTTATAACACAATTTCTCTGTCTTTCATTAGAAACAATAGTGGAATAATTTTCTATTTTATCTGTACTAAATATTAAATTTATTTTATCTATAATATTTTTTATACTAATACTATTTTTAGCTGATATTTCTACAACATATAAAAATTTATTATATATATAATCTACATCTATTTTTCTTTCTAAATCTAATTTATTTATAACAACTAAAGTTCTATTTATATCTAATATATCCATAATATCAAAATCTTCTATAGATAACTCTGTAGAATTATCTAAAACAAAAATATTTAAAGCAACTGTTTTAATTTTATTTTTAGCTTTTTCTATACCTATTTTTTCAATAATATTTGAAGTTTTTCGAATTCCTGCAGTATCTGATAAATTTAAAATTAAATTTCCTATATTTATTTCTTCATCAATTATATCTCTTGTAGTTCCTTTCATATCTGTAACTATACTTTTTTCAAATCCTGCAAGAAGGTTCATTATTGAAGACTTTCCTACATTTGGTTTTCCTATAATTGCAGTATCAATTCCTTGTTTCATTATTCTAACTAAATCATAACTTTCAATTAAATTATTTAATAAATTTTTATTTAAAATTAAATTTTGTTTAATTTTATTTATATCTAAATCTTCTAAATCTTCTTCTGGAAAATCTATAAATGCCTCAATATGACCTATAATATTCAACAAATTTTCCTTTATTTCAGATATCTTTTTATATAAATTTCCCTCCATATTAGATATAGAAAGTTTTAAAGCCATTTCATTATTTGAATTTATAATATCTATTACAGATTCTGCTTCTATCAAAGACATTTTTTTATTTAAAAATGATCTTTTAGTAAATTCTCCAGGCTCTGCCATATTCCCTCCATTTTCTAATATTAATCTTAATATTTTTTGTGTAATTAATATTCCACCATGACAAGAAATTTCCACTACATCTTCTCCTGTATAACTATAGGGTTTTTTAAAATAAAATAATATTACATCATCTATTTTTTGCCCCTCATTATGTACATATCCATAACATCCACTATATCCTTTTAGTTTAAATATATCTTTTCCTTTATATGAAATATAAATTTTTGATATAATATTTAGACTATCTTTTCCTGAAAGTCTTAGAACAGATATACCTCCATAAGCAACTGGAGTAGCAATTGCCACTATTGTTTTTTCCATAAATTTACACACCTTTTTTTTATATTTAAAAAATGGAAGTGTTATACACTTCCATTTTAATATATTCTAATTTTTTTTATTTAATAATATTATAACTTTTCTATTAGGTTCATCTCCTATAGACTTGGAAAAAACACCATCTATATTTGATATAACAGAATGAATTATTCTTCTTTCATAGGAATGCATAGGCTCTAACATAATCTTTTTTTTATTTTTTTTAACTGTTTTAGAAATTTTTATAGCCAGATCTTTAAGAGTTTCTTCCCTTTTTTTTCTATAATTTCCACAATTAATTATAAATTTAACAAAATTTTCTGATTCTCTATTTGAAATAAGTGAAATTAAAAATTGTAATGAGTCTATAGTTTCTCCTCTTTTACCTATTAAAAATCCCATATTTTCTTCGCTATCGATATTTATAATTACAATATTTTTTTCTTTCTTTTTAGTAGTAAAAGAAAATTTTTCATATCCCATATGTGTCATTATATTAGACAGATTTGATTTAAATATTTCTATTTTTTCATCAATTAATAAATTATATTGTTCTATATCTTGTTGTTCAATTGATTCATTAGAATCAATATTTTCAATTATAATATCTTTTTGTAAGTTTAATTCTATCTTTTCTTCTTTTTCAACTTCTATTTTATTCTCTATCTTTTCTTGCTTTTCAACTTCTATTTTATTCTCTATCTTTTCTTCTTTTTCAAACTCTATTTTATTCTCTATCTTTTCTTCTTTTTCAAACTCTACATTATTATTTATCTTTTTTTGTTGTTTAATTTGTATGTTTTCATCAATAATTGGATCTATACTATCAATATTAAAATCATATTTTATACTAGAGTTTTTTAAAATATTTTCTATACTTGTCTTATCTGATTCCTCATAGCTAATTAAAACTTTTGCTAAAATTTTTATTTTTCCAAAAAAACTCTTTTTTGGAAGATTTAAGATTTGAATATTAACATCATATCTATCTTTTTTTAATATACCACATGCAATTTCAACTGCTTCATCTATAGTTTTACCTTCTCCAATTTGTTCTATCCGCATAAAAGATTCCCCCTTTATCTATTTTAAATCTTTATCATTAACCTCTAAATAATCTTCTCCATATTTTTCAGCATCCAACCTTCTAGCTTCAGCAAGTCGTTTTTTATTCAATTCTTTCTGTGTAAACTTTTTTTCTTTTTCCTCTATAGTATCAATATTTATTACATCTTCTAACTGTTTAGATTGTGATTTTTTATTTTTTTTATTTAATTCTAATTGAATTTTTGCATCTTCAGCTAATTTTTTAGGATTCCAAATTTTATTTAAAACTAAAGTTTGTATAATCATCAAAAGGTTTGATAAAATCCAATAAAAACTAACTCCTATAGGAAATTGGAAAGATATTATTAAAGAAAATACAGGCATAACCAAAATCATACCTTTGGTAAATCCTTGAATTTCATTTCCAGTGGCTCTAGCATTTGATTTCATAGAAATATAGCTAACTAATAAAGAAGATAGACCTGATAGAAAAGGAATTATCATAAGTGTGATTGCGGCAAAACTTGTAAAGTCTAGCACAGGAATTTGTCCAAGATTTATTCCAAAAAGATTTAAATCTATTTTAGAAATTTTATCAACAAATTCGCTACCTAATGTGGAAAAAGCTGTAGGATCCATTTTAAATGCATTTATTATACTTATTTCTGCTGTATAATCTGTAGCAAGGCTAGATCCTAAAATTTGCTCTGCAATAGGAATAGCTTTTGATATGATATCTTTAGAAAAATTTAGTATATATGTAAGGGGTTCATATATAAGATATATTAAACCAAATAATATTGGAAATTGGATAAGCATAGGAAGACATCCACTTAGTGGACTATATCCCTCTTCTGTATACAATTTGACGGTTTCTTCTTGTATTTTTTGTTTATTTGTGCCATATTTCTTTTGTATTGCTTTTATTTTAGGTTGAAAAGCTGCCATTTTTGCAGTAGACTTTTGTTGTTTTATAGAAAGTGGAAATAATAAACTTTTTATAACAATCGTAAAAACAACAAGAGTTATTGTATAGTTAAAAGGAATATTTTCAAAAATGTTATAAAAAAATCCCATTATCCAACTTAGAGGTTCGCTAAATATTTTAAAAAAATTCATCTAATCATTATCAATCCTTTTTTTTTACTTTTAAATTAGCTGTTTTAGGAATAAGATCAATTCCGCCTTTACAAAATGGATTACACCTTATAATTCTAAAAATAGATAAAAAAAATCCTTTAGTTAAACCAAAAACTTGTATTGCCTGTTTAGAATATTCTGAACATGTTGGATAAAATCTACAACAATTTGGCTTTAAAAATGATAAATTTTTTTGATAAAAATTTATCATTTTTATCAAATAATTTTTAATCATTTTTTTTATTTCTATTTATAATTGAAATCAAATAATTTACATTTTTTTCCATATGTTTAAAAAGAAGATGAAAATCAACATCAGGGGTTTGTTTTCTTCCAACAAATACAAAATCATAACCAATAGGAAATTTTTTTTCTAAAATAGTATATGCAGCAACTATAAGCCGTTTTGATTTATTTCTTTTAACAGCATTTCCTATTTTTTTACTAGTTGTAATACCTATTCTATTTATATTATGTTTATTCTTTATAACATAGGAAACCAGATAAGGACTAGCCTTATATTTAGCATTATAATAGATAAATTTAAAATGTCTATTAAGGTTTATACTAATAGTATTTTTCATAAATTTCACCATATTAAAATAAAGACCACAACAAATGTGGCCTGATTTTATTTTAAGATTTATTATTTAATTTATTATTTAACTAATAAATATATGATTTAATATGTTAGTCTTTTTCTTCCTTTAAGACGTCTTCTAGCAAGAAGTTTTCTACCATTTTTTGTAGCCATTCTTTTTCTAAAACCATGCTCTTTTTTTCTATGTAATTTTTTTGGTTGATAGGTTCTTTTCATATAATCTTCACTCCTTTTATATCATACATTCATAATTCTTTTTTAAAATAATTTAAATATAATTACAAAAAAACAAAACAATCTTACTTTATTTTTCTTTTAAAAAAGATAAAACAATTTATGATTAAGTATATAAAAAAAATAAATATATGTCAACTAATTAACCATTATATATATAATTTTTTAATTGTTGAAAAAAATATTATTTTTTAGTATAATTAAAAAATAAATGTCTTATTCTCTTTTTATACACTTTTATATACTTTTGGAAAGGGTTTTAAATTTTAATGGATTCTTTTTTAGATATGTTCGAAATGGTTAAAAATTATTGTTTGGAAACAAAACAAATTACAGATGTTGCATTTAATGTTTGGATAAAACCTATACAACCTTTTAAATTTGAAGATGGAATAGCAACTCTTTTTGTAAAAAGTGATTTTCAAAAAAATATTATTTTAGATAAATATATTGATCTTCTTAACGACTCTTTTAATCAAATTTTAGGATTTTACATACAAATTAAATTTATAACAGAAAAAGATTTGAAATCAGAAAACCTCTCATCTAATAATAATCTATCTGATTCTGAAAATAAAAGTTCTAATGATAACTATAATAAATTTTCTGTTATAGAAAATTCGGACATTTTAAATTCTGATGAAAATAATTTAAATATAGATTTAAACCTAATATCAAATGAAAATAAAAATCAAGAACTTCAAGAATCTTTTAATTCCGCAAAATATGAATATACATTTGACACATTCATAGTTGGAAATTCTAATAATTTTGCATATGCCGCTTGTAGAGCAGTTTCGCAAAGCCAATCAGGAACATATAATCCTCTTTTTATCTATGGACCTAGCGGACTTGGAAAAACTCATCTACTATCAGCTATTAGACACTATGTTAAAGAAAAAAATTCTAGCAAAAATGTGATCTATGTAACAGGAGAATCATTTACAAATGAACTTATTAGCTCTTTTATAAATGAATCAACCCATAAATTTCATGAAAAATATAGGAAAACTGATATTCTATTAGTGGATGATGTTCAATTTATTGCAGGAAAAGAAAGAACTCAAGAAGAGTTTTTCTATACCTTTAATGAATTGTATCAACTTGGAAAACAAATTGTTTTAACATCTGATAGACCTCCAAAAGATATAAAAACTCTAGAAGATAGACTTAGAACAAGGTTTGAATGGGGTTTAATTACTGATATATCAATACCAGATTTTGAAACAAGAATGGCAGTTATAAAAAGAAAAGCAGAGCTTTTAAATATAGAAATTCCTTCTGAAGTATCAGAATTTATTGCTATCAAATTAAAATCAAATATTAGACAACTTGAAGGTGCTGTAAAAAAAATAAAAGCATACAAACTTCTAGCAGGATCTCCACCATCTATCCCAGTAGCACAAAATGTTATAAGAGATATACTAAACGATAATCAACCAACCCCTGTAACGGTTGAAAAGATTATAAATGAAGTTTCTAAGACATATGGTGTAACACCAGAAGATATTAGATCTACAAAAAGATCCTCTCCTATTTCAACATCAAGGCAGATATCTATATATATTGTAAGAGAGATTACACAGATGCCTCTTTCATCAATTGGAGAAGAATTTGCTGGAAGAGATCATTCAACAATTATATATGCCATATCACAGGTTGAGAAAAATATGAAAAAAGACAAGGTTTATAAAGAAACTATAGAAGATATAATAAATAATATAAGAAATAAATAAAGATAAATGTTGAAAAGTTTAAAATCTTATAACAATTTAAACAGGTAAAAAATTTTTATTTAAGAAATAAATATAAAACTAAGTTTTCAACCAAATTTTGTTTAAAACTCAATAATTCCACATAAAGTTTTAAACATCTATTAAGTATAAGATTTACACTTAATATTATCTAAACAAAATTAAACATAAAATTTTCAAAACTTTTATAGGACAAACCCTTGTTTTATAAGACTTTTTTAGACCTTTAAACTTTTCAACAGACTATACTAATACTACTATATAATATATATATTTATTATATATATAGCGATTCTAAATAGGAGGTTTAATATATGAATATAATTTGTGATATAAATATCTTAAAAGAAACAGTTACAAATATATCTTTAGCCGTAGCTAGCAAAACAACTATAATCTCTTTAGAAGGTATTTTATTAGAAGCAAAAGAAAATTCATTAACATTAACAGGATATAATTTAGATATAGGTATAATTAAAAAGATTCCTATACAAATTATTGAAGAAGGAAGCATAGTTTTAAATGCAAGATTATTTTCTGATACAATCAAAAAGTTTTCATCTGGAGATATAACAATAAAAGTTGATGAAAAAAATGTAGCAATAATAACTATAGATAATTCTGAATTTACATTTAACGGAATAAAAGCAGAAGACTATCCAGAAATACCAACAGTTGAAGAAGGAACAAAGATAAAACTATCTAGTAAAAAATTAAAAAATATGATAAGTCAAACCTTATTTGCAATATCTACAAGTGATCAAAATCCAACATACACAGGATCATGTTTTGAAATTTCTGAAGGATTTATAAAAATAATATCTTTAGATGGATACAGAATGGCATTTAAAAAAACAAAGATAGAATATCAAGGAGAATTTTCATTTATTGTTCCTGGAAACACATTAAGAGATATAACAAAACTTATAAAAGATGATGATGAAAATTTAGAAGAAGAAAAATTCGTAAATATAAATATAAATGAAAATCATATTTTTTTTAAAATAGAAGAATATTATGTAATATCAAGACTATTACAAGGAGAATTTATAAAATATCAAGATGTTATGAATGTAGAAGAAAAAACAAAAATATCTGTATATACAAAAGACTTTATTAAAAGTATAGAAAAAGCATCAATAATTATAAATGATCGACTTAAAAGTCCAATTAAATGTACAATAAAAGATAATTCTATAAATGTTATGTGCTCAACATCTTTAGGAAAAGTTATAGATAGTTTTCCCATATCAATTTTAGGAGAAGATATTATAATAGGATTTAACAATAAATATATGACAGATGCTTTAAAAGCTACAGAAGAAGAAGAAGTATCAATAATTTTTGCAAATAATGATAGTCCCATAAAAATAGTTCCATTAAATGGCGATGATTTTGTATATATCGTCCTACCAGTGAGGCTTAAATATGAATAAAATAAAAATAAATACAGAATATATAAAGTTAGATCAACTATTAAAATTTATAGGAATCGTTGATAGTTGTGGTCAAGCAAAACAAATTATATTAGATGGTTTAGTATTGGTGAATTCTGTAATTGTTATTCAAAGAGGAAAAAAAATATATCCAGAATATTCTATAGAATTTGATGGAGTTATATATTTTATCGAGAAAGAATAAAGGTTTTATATGTATATAACAAGTTTTTCTGGATTATATTTTAGAAATTTAAATAATATAAAATTTTTTCCTTCAAAAAATATAAATATAATATATGGAGATAATGCAGTTGGAAAAACAAATATAATTGAATCAATATATATATGCTCTGGTTTTAAAAGTTTTAGAAATTGTATAGAAAATGATATGATAATGTTTAATAAAGAATTTTTTAATATAAATATAGAATTTCAAGATATAGAAAGAATACAAAAAATAGAAATATTATTTGGAAAAAAAAAAGAATACACACTTAACTATGTAAAAAACAAAACTAGAAAAAATCTTTTATCAAAATTTTTAACTGTAATTTTTTCTCCAAATGATCTAGAATTATTCTCTCTTGGACCAAAAGAAAGAAGAAAATTTTTAGATGAAGCAATAATAAAGGTTAAAAAAAGTTATTATATATATCTTAAAAAATATAATAAAATATTATCTCAACGAAATGCATTAATAAAAGAATATAAAAAAAATAGTGTGAATAAAGAAAATTTTGATATATGGGATATAGCTCTTTCTAAAATAGGGACAATAATTACAATTATTAGAAAAAGTTATATAGAAAAAATATCTATATACTCTAAAAAAATTTATTTTGGTATATCTCAAAATAAAGAAAATTTTAATATAAATTATATATCAACTATATTTGAAAAATCTAAAGATTTAAAAAATTATACAGAAGAAAATGTTGATTATTATTATTTAAAATTAAAACAAAGTTTTGAATATGATATAAAACAAGGCTATACAACAGTTGGAATACATAGAGATGATTTTGATGTTCAAATAGAAAATCTATCTGTAAAAACATATGGTTCTCAAGGACAAAAAAGAAGTTGTATAATATCTTTAAAAATGGGAGAAGCAGAAATTATAAATATAAAAACAGGAGAAAATCCAGTAATTCTTCTTGATGATGTTATGAGTGAATTAGATAAGAAAAGACAAAATTATATATTAAATCATGTCAAAAATATGCAGGTTTTTATAACTTGTTGTGATATATTTAATACTATTGATCTAAATAAAGGAAAAATATTTTATATAAAAAATGGAGATATAGAAAAAGAAGAAGATATTATATAGAATGGAGATTATTATGTATATTTTTTTAGGGGATGATATAATTATAAAAAAAAAAATATCATAGGTTTTTTTGATCTAGAAAAATCAACTGTTTCACCAAAAACGAGAGATTTTTTAGTTATATCAAATAAAAAAAATAATATAATAAATATATCATTAAAAGATCCAAAAACATTTATACTATGTAAAAACAAAAAAATTTATATATCACATATATCCATATCAACATTAAAAAAAAGATTTGAACAAAATGTTTAGAGTTTTATAGAAATGTGGAGGCTTTAATAATGGAAAACAAACCAATAGAACAAAGTTATGATGAAAACCAGATACAGGTTTTAGAAGGCTTAGAAGCAGTTAGAAAAAGACCAGGAATGTATATTGGTTCTACAGGAAGCAAAGGTTTACATCATCTAGTTTACGAAATAGTAGACAACGCCATAGATGAAGCTCTTGCTGGACATTGCAAAGAAATTTTAATAGAAATGTTGCCAGATAATATAATTCGTATTATGGATGATGGAAGAGGAATTCCCGTTGGAATACATAAAAAAGAGGGAATTTCTGCGGCTACAGTTGTTTTTACAGTCCTTCATGCAGGAGGAAAATTTGGAGGAGATGGTTATAAAGTTTCTGGAGGACTTCATGGAGTTGGGGCTTCTGTTGTAAACGCACTTAGTGAGTGGTTAGAGGTTAGAATTTATAATGGAGAAACTGAATATTATCAAAAATTTGAAAGAGGAGAATATTCAGAAATTTTAAAACCTATTGGAACAACAGATAAAACAGGAACAGAGGTTACATTTAAACCAGATAAAGAAATATTTAGCGAGATAAATTTTGAATATGAAATTTTATTAACAAGGCTTAGAGAACAAGCCTTTTTAAATGCAGGAATTATTATAAATATAAAAGATACAAGAGAAGATGAAATAAAAGAAGAAAGACTCTGCTATACAGGTGGGATAAAATCTTTTGTAGAATATATACATACAAAAAAACAACTAGAGATTGTCCATCCAGAAGTTATATATTTAAAATCAGAACAGAATGAAAAAATTATAGAAATAGCTCTTCAATATAACGAAAGCTATAATGATGTAATATTATCTTTTGCAAATAATATTCATACAATAGAAGGTGGAACTCATGAAACTGGGTTTAAAACATCTTTAACTAGAGTCTTAAATGATTATGCAAGAAAAAATAATATATTAAAAGATAGTGAAAAAAATTTTTCTGGAGAAGATGTTAGAGAAGGTTTAACAGCTATAATAAGTGTTAAACTTACAGAATGTGAATTTGAAGGCCAGACAAAATCCAAACTAGGAAATCCAGAAGTTAGAGCTTTTGTAGAAGGAATGATAGGAGAACATTTTTCAAACTTTCTTGAAGAAAATCCATCTGTAGCAAAAAAGATATTTGAAAAAGCATTAAGTGCACAGAGGGCAAGAGAAGCAGCTAAAAAAGCAAGAGATTTAACAAGACGAAAATCTGCTTTAGAATCAGGAAGTCTTCCAGGAAAACTTGCAGATTGTTCTGAAAGAGATCCAGAATTTACAGAGATTTATATAGTCGAAGGAGACTCTGCAGGAGGATCTGCAAAATCTGGAAGAGATAGAAGATTTCAAGCTATTTTGCCATTATGGGGAAAGATGCTAAATGTAGAAAAAGCTAGACTTGATAAAGTTTATGGAAATGAAAAACTAATCCCAGTAGTAACTGCTTTAGGATGTGGAATAGGATCGGATATAGATTTATCAAAAATTCGATATGGAAAAGTTATAATTATGGCGGATGCTGATGTTGATGGAAGTCATATTAGAACTTTATTATTAACTTTTTTCTTTAGATTTATGAAACCATTGGTAGAAAAAGGACATATATATATAGCACAACCTCCTCTATACAAAATATCTAGAGGAAAACAATCTAGTTATGCTTTTGACGATCAAGAAAGAGATGTTCATATAAATAGAATTTCTGAAGAAGGAAGATATAAAGTTGATATACAAAGATATAAAGGTTTAGGAGAGATGAATCCTGATCAACTTTGGGATACAACTATGAATCCAGAAAATAGAACAATTGTAAAAGTTGAGATGGATGATGTAAATAAGGCAGACGAAATTTTTACAATTCTTATGGGGGACAAGGTTGCTCCTAGACGAGAATTTATAGAATTAAATGCAAAATATGTTAAAAATTTGGATGTATAAAGTATATGAAAGAGATAGATATAAAATATAATTTAAGAGAAGAAGAAGTTTTTTCTGGACTTTATATAATACAAAAATATTTTGCATATAAAAAAAAGAAGATTCAAACAATTATTTTAGCTATTATAAGTATTGGTTTTATTTTTATAAAAATTCCTAATGATGTAAATATATTTTTATTTTATCTAGGATTTTTATCTATATTTCTTATATGGTATACAATGCATACAAAGATAAAAAGAATATCAAAAGGAATATCAATGGTTGAAGATGAATTTTTTATATCTGTAGAAAAAATAGGAATTGGTATTGGAGAAGGAAAGTATAAAAAAATATTATCCTATTCTGATAAAAATTTATTTATATTTTTAGATATAGAAAAATTTGTTATTTCTAATAATAAAGAAGAAATATTTATAATTCCTAAAAGATGTATATCTAAACTACAAGAAGAAGATTTAAAAAATATATTTAATAATAAAATAAAAGATAGATTTATAAAATTCTAAAAAGAGGTGTGGATAATATTGTATAACGATGGAACAAAGATAATACCTATTACTATAGAAGCAGAGATGAAAAAGTCCTATCTAGATTATTCTATGTCTGTAATAGTGGGAAGAGCTTTGCCAGATGTTAGAGATGGATTAAAGCCTGTTCATAGAAGAATTCTATATACTTTACATGAAAACGGTCTTGGTCCAGATAAAGCTTATAGAAAGTGTGCAGATACTGTTGGATCTGTTCTAGGAAGATATCACCCACATGGAGATGGATCTGTGTATGATGCCCTTGTAAGGATGGCACAGAGCTTTTCTTTAAGATATCCTCTTATAGATGGTCATGGAAACTTTGGATCGATAGACGGAGATCCTGCGGCTGCATATAGATATACAGAATCTAGAATGAGCAAAATATCCACAAAACTTTTGACAGATATAGACAAAGAAACTGTATCGTTTATATCAAACTATGATGATAGATTAAAAGAACCATCTGTACTTCCATCTAGATTTCCAAACCTATTAGTTAATGGATCTAACGGAATTGCAGTAGGGATGGCAACAAATATTCCACCACATAATCTAAAAGAAGTTATAGACTGTATATGCCATATAATTGACAATGGGGATTGTGATATAGAAGGTTTAATGGAATTTATAAAAGGTCCAGATTTTCCAACAGGCGGAATAATCATGGGATATAGTGGAATTCGAAGTGCTTATGCTACAGGAAGAGGAAAGATAACACTTAGGGCAAAAACAGATATAGAAGATATGCCAAATGGAAAATCTAAAATAATTGTTACTGAGATTCCATATATGGTAAATAAATCCAGACTTTTAGAAAATATAGCAAATCTTGTAAAAAACAAAAGAATAGAAGGAATATCCGATCTTAGAGATGAATCTGATAGAGATGGACTAAGAATTGTGATAGAACTTAAAAGAGATGCAAATCCACAAGTAGTTTTAAATCGACTATTTTCATATAGTTCACTTCAAGAAACAGTAGGGGTGATTCTTTTAGCTCTAGTTAATGGAGAGCCGAAAGTTTTAACTTTAATGGAAATTATAAATCACTATATAAGTTTTCAAGAAATTATTATAAGAAAAAGAACAGAATATGATTTAAGAAGAGCAAAAGAAAGAGCACATATATTAAATGGACTAAAAATTGCTTTAGATTTTATAGAAGAGATTATAAAAATTCTTAGAGCATCTAAAAATATACAAGAGGGTAAACAACAATTAATAGATAATTTTGATTTAGATGATATACAAGCTACAGCAATAGTTCAGATGAGATTGGGACAACTTACAGGTTTAGAAAGAAAGAAGATAGAAGAAGAACTATTAGAATTATTAAAAAAAATAGAAGAGCTTGAAGAAATATTGGCGAATAAACATCTTATATTAGAAATAATTAAAAAAGAACTTATAGAAATTAGAGATAAGCATAATGATGAAAGAAGAACAAGTATAGAATTTGTCACTGGGGAGATGGATATAGAAGATTTAATTCCAGTAGAAGATTGTATAATTACACTTACACATTATGGATATATCAAAAGACTTTCTAGTGATACATATAAACTGCAAAAAAGGGGAGGAAGAGGAATCTCTGCAATGAAACAGAGAGAAGAAGATTTTGTAGAAAAACTTTTTATTGCTTCCACCCATGACAATATATTATTTATAACAAATCAGGGAAAGATGTATAGACAAAAAGGATATGAAATTCCAGTAGGAAGCAGGATAGCAAAAGGGATAAATATAATAAATCTTTTAGAATTTGATAATGAAGAAAAGGTTACATCTATTATAAAAACATCTGATTTTGAAATAGGAAAATATTTAACGATGGTGACAAAAAGGGGAATTATAAAAAGAACTGAACTTAATGCATATAAAAATGCAAGAAAAAAAGGTTTAATAGCTATAAATCTTCAAGAAGAGGATGAATTAGTAGCAACTATTTTAACAGAAGGAAAGAGTGAACTCTTGATAGCTACAAGAAATGGATTTTCTATAAGAATAGATGAAAATCAGATAAGACCATTAGCAAGATCTTCACAAGGAGTTAGGGGGATAAAGCTACATGATGAAGATTATGTAGTGGGAGTTTCTTGTATATATGATGGAGCAAGTGTTGTGACTATTACGGAAAATGGACAAGGAAGAAGAACAAATGCAGAAGAATATAAAATACAATCTAGAGGTGGTTATGGAAAGATAAATTATAAAGTTAATGATATTAAGGGATATGTATGTAGTGTAAAAGTGGTTGATGAACAAGAAGAATTAATTCTAATTTCAAATGATGGAATAATAATTAGAATAAAAGTTACTGATATAAATTGTATGTCGAGATACGCATCTGGAGTTAGAGTTATGAAATTGTCTGATAATGACAAGGTTGTTACATTTGCACAGGTTGATCCAATAGATGAAGATGAGATAGAGAATATCATTGATCTATTAGATGAAGATGAGATAGACGATACTATTCAGCCAGATCAAGAAGAAAATATGTAATAAAAAAACCTAGCTATATAATTAGCTAGGTTTTTTTATTACATATTTAAAAATATTTTTAGTTAAGTTAGACATGTAGATAGATATGTAAGGAAGTGTAAAAAAAGATGGAATTATTAAAAAAGATAGGATGATAAAAGGAAAAACTTTTAGTGTAGAATAAAAAATATTTGACCTATATATTTTTAATATATCTTTAGAAATTAAGTAGATATTTTTTATAGAAATATCATCATTAGATATAAAAAGAAAAGTATTTATTATATCTCGTTGAAGAAAAAATATCCCAAACAAGATAGAAAGAGAAAAATATAAAGGAATAAAAATTGGAATTATTTTAGTAGAAATATTATTTATAAAAAAATATTTAGTAAAAAATATAAATAATAAACTTGATAAACTTATATAGATAAGTATACGAATTAATAATACTGGGAAAAAGTCTATAAAACGGATAAAAGATTTTTTTGTTTTATAATAAAAAAATATATCATGAATATTTTTATTTGAATCAGAATCAATATTATAAAAATATTTTAAGCATCCCATAATAATACAAAATAATAAAAATAAAAACATAATATTTATAGAAAATATTATAACATTGTATAAAAAAACATTTAAATTATCTAAAAAAATTATTAGTATATTATTAAAAAAGATCATAGCCAAACAGATAGATAAAATAATAAATATGATAGTAAAAGTATGTATAGAAGATTTTTTATATAAAAAGGAAATTTCGTTTTTGTCAATGATAAAATTCAAAAAAAGCCTCCAATCTAAGTTTATATAAATAGTATACATATAAAACTATTATAAAACTATAAGATTGTATATATATTTAATAAATTTTTTTTATTAAATATATATACAATCTATAAAAAATACACTATAATATAGTATAATACAAAAGATAGAGAAATTAAGTGTTATTGTTCTTAGGGGGGATTTCATGAACACAGATTTTCCAAACATTATAAGTTGTTTAAGGAAAGAAAAAGGCATAAGCCAAAAATCAGTGGCGAGTGATTTAAAAATAAGTCAAGCATTGTTATCACATTATGAAAAAGGAATACGAGAATGTGGATTAGATTTTTTAATAGCTATATCAAAATATTATAATGTTTCATCTGATTATATATTAGGGATTTCAGAAGAAAAAAATAGTAGTGTATATGAAGAAGAAAAAATATCTGATGATATAGAAAAAAATATATGTAAATCAAGTGAAAATATATTAATAATATTAAATAAAAAAATAATAATTAATTCTATAAATATAATATTTGATATGTTAAAAAAGGTTAATAATAAAGGTTTTGTCGATGAAATATCTAATTTTTTAATAATATCTATCTATAGAGTATTTAGAATTATATATTCTATAAATCCACATAATAAAGAAATCTTTGGGATAAAAAAATCTATCTATAATCGAAAATCTTTAGCAAGGATGGAACTGGCAGAGGCAAATATAATAACAATTATTGAAAATGAAACAATTTTTAAAGATGATGCTATAAATGAAATTGAAAAGAAAAATTTTGAACAAGATATGTTTACAGGAGATCAAATTTCTAATTATTCTTATCTATTAAATTTAATACACAAGAGTGAGTCGGAGATAAATATAAAATAGTATAAAAGTTGGCTGTTATATATAACAGCCAACTTTTATACATAAAGGGTGATAAAAAATATGGAATTTAAATATTCAAATAATTATAAAAAATATCATAGTTTAGACTATCACTATAAAACTATATTTGGACAAAAAATATTTAAAGTATCATTAGATGGGGGATTTACCTGTCCAAATATAGATGGAACAAAAGGATTTGGAGGATGTACATACTGTTCTAAAGAAGGAAGTGGAGAATTTGCAGGGAGAAGAGAAGATAATTTAGTAGAGCAGTTTGAGAATATAAAAACTAATATTCATAAAAAATGGAAGGTTGGAAAATACATTGGATATTTCCAATCATTTACAAATACATATGCTCCATTAGAAGAACTTAGAGAAAAATATGAAAAAATAGTTGGTTTAAAAGATGTAGTAGGATTAAGCATATCTACAAGACCAGATTGTATAGAAGAGGATGTTTTAGATTATTTAGAAGAACTTTCTAAAAGAACTTTTTTGACGGTGGAGTTGGGGCTACAAACTATATATGATAAAACTGGGGAATATATAAATAGAAAACATAGTTATAAAGAATTTTTAGAAGGATATAAAAGGCTTAAAGGAAGAAATATAAATATAGTTGTACATATAATTAATGGGCTTCCATTTGAGGATAAAAACATGATGGTAGAAACTGCAAAAAAAGTTGGTCAGTTAGAACCATATGGAATAAAGATACATCTGTTGTATGTAGTAGAAGGAACGGTGTTAGAACATCAGTTTAAACAGGGAATATTTAAAAGTTTAGAGTTGGAAGAATATGTAGATATAGTGGTGGATCAACTAGAATATATTCCTGAAGAGGTTGTTATACATCGCTTAACAGGAGATGGAAAAAAAGAAAATTTGATATCACCTTTATGGAGTTTAAAAAAATTTGTTGTTATAAATGAGATAGACAAAGAATTTAATAGAAGAGAAAGTTTTCAAGGAAAATATTATAAAAAGAAGTTGATAGATTGAATATATTAGATTTTTCAAAATATATTATAAAAAATAATTGTAGAGAGGATAATATATGTATAGACTTTACAATGGGTAATGGATATGACAGTCTTTTTTTAAGTATTTTAGTTCCTAAAGGATTTGTATATTCTTTTGATATACAAAAACAAGCAATAGAAAATACAAAAAAACTTTTTCTAGAAAAAGGAATGTATAACAATATAAAATTTATAGAGGATGGGCATGAAAATTTTGATAAATATGTAAAAAATTTTAATATAGGAATATATAATTTAGGATATCTTCCAAAAGGAAATAAAAATATTACTACAAAAAAAGAAACAACAATAGAATCAATAAAAAAATCTATTTATTTATTGGAGAAAAAAGGAATAATATGTATAACAATCTATAGAGGTCATGGAGAAGGATTTTTAGAAGGGATAGAGATAGAAAAATTTATAAAAAATATATCAAAAGAAAAGTATGAAATATATAGATATGAGAACATAAAAAATGATATAACACCATATGTTATAATAATAAAAAGAAATAGATTATAATATTTGCATAGTTATTATAAATATGGTAATATAAATTTAAATATAGAAAAAAGGGTGGTATTTCTATGTCAAAAAAGAAAATAGCAGTTGTATTTGGGGGAATTTCTACTGAACATGAAATTTCTTTAAAATCTGCATCCTTTGTTATAAAAAATATAGATGAAACAAAATATGAAATTATCTGTATAGGAATAAATAAAAAAGGGAATTGGATATTTTATCCAGGAGATATAGAAAATATTGCTGATGGAAGTTGGGAAAAACATCCAGATTGTACACAGGCTTTTATAAGTCCAGACAGGCTAAAAAAAGGAATAGTTAAAATTTTATCAGATGGAACTATTTCAAAACAATCTATCGATTTGATCTTTCCAGTTTTACATGGAAAATATGGAGAAGATGGAACGGTTCAGGGACTTTTTGATTTATCAGGAATTCCGTATGTTGGATGCAATCTTATATCTTCTGGAATTTGTATGGACAAAATTTTTACCCATACAATATTGGATTATAATAAAATTAAAACATCTAGATGGAGATATATAAAATCTAAAAATATAGATAATTTAGACAAAATATTAGAGGATATTATAGATGATTTAGGGATGCCACTTTTTATAAAACCAGCAAATTCTGGATCTTCTATAGGTGTTAGTAAAGCTTGTAATTATAATGAGTTGAAAAAAGGTATTAAACTTGCATTTTTACATGACAGAAAGATTTTGATAGAAGAATTTATAGATGGAAGAGAAGTTGAAATTGCTGTTATGGGAAATGAAGAGCCAATTATTTCTCGAGTTGGGGAGATAGAGGCAGCAAATGAATTCTATGATTTTGATTCTAAATATATTTTAAAAGAAAGTTGTGTAAAAATACCTACAGATCTTCCTAAAAATATTGAAGAAGATATAAAAAAACTTGCTAAAAAAGCATACGAAATTTTAGACTGTAGTGGTCTTTCAAGGATAGATTTTTTTGTTGATAAAAACGAAAATATAATATTAAACGAGATAAATACAATGCCAGGATTTACAGAGATTAGTATGTATCCAAAACTTTTTAAAAATATAGGAATGACAAATAAAGAGATAATACAAAAATTAATAGATTATGCATTTATAGAAAGGTCTGAAATAGATGGATAATAGACCAATTGGAATTTTTGATTCTGGTGTTGGTGGTCTTGCTGTTGTAAAATATCTTAGAAAACTTCTTCCTAATGAAGATATAATTTATCTGGGAGACACGGCAAGGGTTCCATATGGGACTAGGAGCAGAAACATAATAGAAAAATATTCTATACAAGATGTTAAATTTTTGCTTTCTAAATCTGTAAAATTTGTGATTGCGGCTTGTGGAACGGCGAGTTCTGTTTTATATGGTAGATCTGAAAAAAACTTTTCTTTTCATTATAGCGGAATAATAGAGCCGACTTGTGATACTGCTATAAAACTTTCTATAAAAAAAAAAATAGGAATAATAGGAACATCTGCGACGATTAAACTTAATAGATATCAAGAATATATAAAAAAATATGATAAAAATATAAATATTTATTCTAAAGATTGTCCACTATTTGTGCCACTAATTGAAAATGGATTTATTGAATCTACAAATAAAATAACTAGTTTGATGGTTGAAAGATATTTAGAGGATATGAGGGGGAAAATAGATACACTTATACTGGGATGCACCCATTATCCAATTATCAAAAATCATATACAAGATTATTTTGGAAAAGAAATAAATATTGTTGACGCTGGATTTGAGACGGCAAAGTTTGCTAAAAATTATCTTGAAAAAAATAATATGTATAATTATACGAAAAAAAATGGTGAAGTTTTTTATTATATAACAGATGATAAAGATTCTTTTGGAAAAACAGGAAGCATTTTTTTAGATGAAGATATATTTGAAAATATATCTGTTATAGATTTAGATATATTTTAAATACAGAGGATTATTATGAAAAAAAATATTTTATTAAAAGTTGTTTCAGAACAAAATATAGAAGATGAAAAAGATATAACAGAAGTTTATACAGACGGAACTATCCAGAAGAAAAATGGATATTTTTATATAGTTTATCAAGATACAAGATATTATGAAGATGGAGAATCTATAAAAACAATTTTAAAAATTACAGAAGATAAAATAATAATAATAAGAAATGAAGTTTTACAAACATATATAGAAATAGAACCAGATAAAAGAAATATAGGAAGTTATACATCTACATATGGAAATTTTTTAGTAGGTATAATTGGAAAAAATATACAAATAGAATATAAAGATCAAGATAAACAAGATATTTTAAGCGTCGTTTTTGAATATGATTTAGATATAGATTATAAACATTTAAGTTTTCATAGAATAGAAGTTATAATAGAAGAAGAAGGAGAATAAAAATATGGGAGATATTTTTTATAATACTAAGAAAAGCTTAAAAGATATAATATATTCATCTATAGGAAGATGTATTCAGGAAGGTATTTTTGATAAAACAGAAATGCCTCCTTTTATTATAGAAGAGCCAAGTGATAAAATTAGGGGAGATTTTTCTACAAATATTGCGATGGTTTCTGCAAAAAGTTTTAAAAAAGCTCCTATAAAAATAGCAGAAGAGATAGGAAAAAAGTTAATTTTAGATGGAAGTTATTTTAAAAAATTTGAAATAGCAGGATCAGGATTTATAAATTTTTTTGTAAAAAAAGAATTTTTTATAGATATATTAAAGGAAGTTTATAAAGAAAAACAAAATTATGGGAAAAATAAAGATGGTGGATTAAAAAAAGTTATGGTTGAATTTGTTTCAGCAAATCCAACAGGTCCAATGCATATAGGAAATGCAAGAGGAGGGTCTTTAGGAGATAGTTTAGCAAATATTTTAAAATATAATGGATATAATGTAGAAAAAGAATTTTATATAAATGACGCGGGAAATCAAATAGAAAAATTTGGAAAATCATTAGAAGCAAGATATATGCAGGAAATTTATGGAGAAAAAGAATATAATTTTCCAGAAGATGGATATCAAGGGGAAGATATAAAAGTTCATGTAAAAAATTATATTAAAGATGGATTAAACGAAAGATTAGAAGATTTAGATATAGAAGAAAGAAGCAAAAAATTAGTTGATTATGCGCTTCCAATAAATCTAGAAAAATTAAAAGAAGATTTATTAAAATATGGAATAAAATATGATAATTGGTTTAAAGAGAGCAGTCTTTATCAAGATAAAACAGTTGAAGAGATTTTAAAAAAATTAGAAAAAAATGGATATACATATGAAAAAGATGGGGCAATATGGTATAAAGGAAGAGATTTAGGAGAAGATCAAGATTCTGTTTTGATTAGAGAAAATAAAAATCCAACATATTTTGCAGCAGATATAGCATACCATTATAACAAGTTTGAAAAAAGAAAATTTGATAAAGTTATAAATATATGGGGTGCGGATCATCACGGTCACGTAGGGAGAATAAAGGGAAGTATGGATGCTATTGGTCTGGATGGAAACAAGCTTGATATAGTTTTGATGCAACTTGTAAGACTTGTAAGAGATGGAGAAGTTGTAAAAGTTAGTAAAAGAACAGGAAAATCTATAACTTTGGTTGATTTATTAGAGGAAGTTCCTTTAGATGCAGCTCGATTTTTCTTTAATATGAAAAATCATAATACACATCTAGAATTTGATCTTGATCTTGCAATAGAAGAATCATCAAATAATCCGGTTTATTATGTCCAATATGCTTATGCAAGAATATGCAGCATTATTAAATATATGGAAAGATCTGAAAAATCTGATATAAGTGATATAGATAAAAATTTAAATCTTCTTGAAAAGAAAGAAGAGATAGAAATAATTAGATTTATAGGGAATTTTCCAGAAGAGATTAGAGAAGCTTGTAAGGGATATGATCCATCTAAGATTGTTAAATATAGTATTGAACTGGCAACGTATTTTCATAAATTTTATAACAACTGTCGTGTTCATATAGATGATGTAAAGTTGGCATCTGCTAGATATTTTTTAATTTTATGTATAAAAATTTTGTTTGAAAATATAGCAGAGTTAATAAATATAAAATTATTAGAAGAAATGTAGTCTATTTTGGAGGGATATAGTGAAAGAAAGATTATTTATTAGATCTTGGATAGATATAAATTTAGATAATTTAGAGAATAATTTTAAAATTATTCAATTAAAAAAGCAGAAAAAAACAAAAATTATATCTATAGTTAAATCTAATGGTTATGGTCATGGAATGGTAGAAATAGCAAACAAACTTGAGAAAATAGGGACAGATATGTTTGCAGTTGCTACAATTTCAGAGGGGATAGTCCTTAGAAATCATGGTATAAAAAGAGATATACTTATTTTTGGGATGACTCCTTTAGAAGAGGTGGAATATATTGTTAAATATAATCTTATTCAGACTATAACTAGCTATGAATATCTTTTAGATCTAGATAATATATCTTTATCACAAAAAAGTGTAATTAGATGTCATATAAAAATCGATACTGGAATGGGAAGAGTTGGTTTTTTTTATAATGATATAAAAAAAATAAAAGAAAGTTATGAAAAAAATAATTTAAAGATAGAAGGGATATATAGCCATCTTTCTTCATCCGAAAGTTTGGAAATAGAAGATGTTTTATATACAAAAAAACAAATAGATAGATTTGATAAAGTTTTAGAAAGTTTAAAAAAATTAGATATAAATTGCTATGGAAGTCATCTTCAAAATACAGGAGGATTGATTAATTATAGCTATTTATCATATGATTTTGTACGTGCAGGAATTTTTGTATATGGATATGATCCTACAGAAATATTTAATGATAAACTTAAACCAGTTATGAACTTTTTTTCTAAGATATCTATGATAAAGGTATTAGAAAAAGATAGTTTTATAAGCTATAATAGAAGGTTTAAAACGGATAAACAAATGAAGATTGCCACTGTTTCTGTTGGGTATGGAGATGGATATAATAGGGTTTTTTCTAATAAAAGTTTTGTTAAAGTTGGTGGAAGGTTGTCTAGAGTTTTGGGAAATATTACAATGGATCAAATAATGATCGATATAACTGATTTAGAAAATATACAAATAGGAGAAACTGTTTTATTATTTGGAGAAGATCAAGATGGAAATAGACTTGATCTAGGTGATTATACAAAAAAAGTTGGTGTTATTCCTTATGAAATTTTCACAGGAATAACAAATAGAGTTGAACGAAGATATATAGAAAAAATGCAACTATTTAATAATTAGTTGCATTTTTTCTATATATCTTAGAAAATAAATTCAGTTAGATCATAAGAAATTTCTATTTTATTTGATATTTCAGAACTTTTCAAAATATCAAATATAGTTATCAAACCTTTCAAACTTCCATCTTGAACAACAGGAAGACGCCTAATATTAGAGTCTATCATAATAGAGACAGCTTTTTTGATAGAGTCGGATGGGTGAAGAACAATAGCGGAATTTGTCATAATTTTATCGACAGTACAGATTTTACAGTCTATCTCAGAAGGGATACAACGGATAACAATATCCCTATCAGTAATAATTCCTACAAGAGTGTGTCCATCCACTACAAGAATATATCCTATGTTATATTTTGACATTATTTTTGCAGCGTATAAAATGGTGTCTGTTGGAGAGACAGTTATAATAGGATTTTTCATAATATCAGAAAGATTCATACAAAGCCTCCATGGTGTATTATATGATATATTCTCCCCTATTTATCATATAATATACCATGATTTCGTTTTAAAACAGATGGTCCACGAAATCCAAAAGCTCTTGTTTTAACTAAAATATCAATATTATTAAAAGAAAGAAAAGGAATTATATCAGTTTTAAAGTCTTCTATATATGTTAGGGGAATATTTTTATTATGAGGGCAGACATCTTGACATACATCACATCCCCAAATAAGTTTATTTTGTTTTATAAGAGTTTTTTCTTGGATAGAAACAACACCTTTTTTCTGGGTTATATGGGAAAGACAAGAATCCATATTGATTTTATCTTTAAATATAGCTTTTCCAGGACATTTTTTTATACAAGCCATACATTTAAGGCAAGTTTTGTTTAGTGATGGTGTTTGTGGGAGGGGCATATCTGTTGCAATTTCTCCAATAAAAATGAAGCTACCATATTTTTCTGTAATTAAAAGATGGTTTAGACCCACAAAACCAAGTCCAGATTTAACAGCAATTTCAACTTCAGGAAAAGGAGAGTTGTCAGAAAAAGGAACAAATGAAAAAGATTCAAAAACTATTGTTAATAAAGACGACAGTTTTTTCAAAAGATTTTTAACAATTATATGATAGTCTTGTACAATAGCATATCTTGAAAGATTTCGATTTGGAAAATCTCCAACATAATAAGGAAAAGCAAAAACAATTACAGAATGGGTGTTATATGGAATTAAATTTCTAGATCTAACATCAAATGTTTTTGAAATGTTGGAATAATTACAGATTCCGAAAGCGGGAAAGTTATTATATTTTAAAATTTGTTTTAATTTTAAAAAATTATTATCCATTTATAAATCCTTTCAAAAGATAGAAAAATCCAAATAAAATAGGTTGATGTATTATGTAAATGACAATAGAATATGAAGAAATTTTTGATAATACAGGTAAAGGGCGTTTATACATAAATTTTGGAACGGTTTTTGAAAGCATTTGTTTTCCAACATGAGCACCAAAAAAGAAGATAAAAATCCAAGGAAAGACAGGATAATAGTCGGAAGAAGAGAATGTATTAGAGATAAATCCAAAGGGAAAAAGAAGAGGGTTTTCTGATAAATATAAAGGAACTTTAAAAGAAAAAATATTTTCTATTCCAATAAATCCAGATGAAATATTGTAGGTGGATATAAAAAGAAATATTAGGATAGGAAAAGCTATAAAAGAATTTATTCTATTTACAAATTTTTTAACTATAGAATAAATGATCATAGAAAATCCAAGAAAATGAAGGATTCCAAAAGTTATAACCTGTTGAGGGATAAAAACATATGTAACAGCAGTAATAGATATTCCTAAAAATAGAGTTATAAAACCGCGTTTAAAATTATTTTTTGAAAGTCGGCAGGAAAAACCAGATATAAAAATAAAAGCTCCTCCTGATATATCGCGAATCATATTTATAAAAGGGGAATGGAATAAAGGTAGGTCTAGGTTAAAGATAAACATTATATCATAAAAAGCATGGTATAAAACCATAATAACTAATAAAAGTCCTCTAATTTGATCTATTAAAAAGATACGCTTATGATTATTATATTGAGTCAAAAAAAACATCCTTTATTAAAAAATTAAAAAAGCTATCTAAGAGTCTATCATATATAATTATTTATTGCAAAAAATGGGTCTATATGATAAAATGATATGAGTTATATAGTATAGAGAGTTTTGGAGGTGTATTTATATGTTGGTTTCGGAGATTATTTTTAGCATTATTTTAGTAATAACGAGTATATTTGTTATTGCGTTAGTTATAATGCAGGATGGAAAACAGCAAAATGATACGACAATATCTGGTGGATCGGCTGATTCATATTATAGCAAAAATCAGACTAGGACAAAAGATGTTATTTTAAATAAAATAACAAAAGTTGCGGCTATTATATTTTTTATAGCCCTTATCGCTGTAAATGCTATAACAATATTTTTAAAATAAAGATTAAGCCCTGAGATATTTTATATCTGCAGGGATTTTTCTTTAATATGAAAGTGTAAAAAAAAGAGAGAAGATGTAACAATAATATGAAATATGATTTAGAAAAAAAAATATACGATCTTGTATGTCTAAGAGGTAAAAAAGGTGTCCATTTTAAAGATATCACAAGAACTTTTCACATAGAAAAAAAAGATCATAATAAAATAGATGAAAGTATAGAAATTTTAGAAAAAAAAGGTTCTATAATTAAGATAGATAAAAAATATTATAAGCCTGAATTTTGTAAGGGTGAAAAATGTCGAGTTATAAGAGTGAATAAAACTTTTGGTTTTGTGGAGGATTGTGGAACAAATGAAGAAGTTTTTATCCCTGGAAAATATTTAAAAGGGAGTGTTCCAGAAGATATAGTTTATATCCAATATATGGAAAGTCGTGGAAATTCAAAAGAAGGCAAAATTTTATATGTAACAGAAAAATCTGATTATGCTTTTTTAGGAAGGATAGTTAAAGAAGGAAATAATCTTATGGTTTTACCAGAGAGTTTAACCAAAAGTTTTTTAAAAATAGCTGAAACAAATGGAGTAGAAATAAAAGAAGGAGACCAAGTTTATTGCAATATAATTGAAAGAGGAGAGAGTCATAGGGATCATAAATTGTCGATTATTAAAAATTATGGAAATAGCAATAAAGCAGAAGATATATGTAAAATGCATATAGACAGTAATAGGATAGAAACAACATTTTCTAAAGAAGTTTTAGAAGAAAGCAAAAAGATAGCAGAGTTGCGTATAGAACAAAGAGATTATGAAAAAAGACAAGATCTTAGAGGTGAAAAGATTTTCACAATAGATTCTAGTCATTCTAAAGATTTGGATGATGCTGTTTCTTTAGAGATGATGGGAGAATATTATAGATTAGGGGTTCATATAGCTGATGTTTCCCATTATATAAAACACGGAAGCATACTAGATAAAGAAGCAGAAAAAAGAGGAACAAGTGTTTATTATGCAAACAAGGTTATCCCTATGTTACCGACAGAACTATCTAATGATGTTTGTAGTTTAAATCCTAATGAAGATAAATTAACATTTTCTATATTTATTGTTTTAGATTCAAAAGGAAAGATAATAGATTTTGAAATAAAGAAAACTATTATCCAGTCGGTAGTTAAAGGGATATATTCAGAGATAAATGATATATTTAAAGATCAAGCATCAGAAGATATTATAAAAAAATATGAATTAATAAAAGATAATCTATTTTTAATGAAAGAATTAGCAGAGATTTTAGGAAAAAATAGATCTAAACGAGGGTGTTCTGAGATAGAGAGTGGCGAAAGCTATATGATCATTGGTGACAGTGGAGAGATAGAAGACATAAAAGTGAGAAAACAAGGAACATCTGAAAGATTGGTAGAAGAGTTTATGGTTATAGCAAATGAGGTTGCTGCAACTATATCTAGAATAAAAGAAGTTCCATTTTTATATAGAGTTCATGATAAACCAAAAGAAGAAAAAGTTGCTATTTTAAAAGAAGTTTTAGAAAAAATTGGTGTAACAAATACAGGGCTTAAAGATGGAAAACATCCATCTGAGATGGCAAATTTATTAAAAAATATAGAATCTGAAAATATATTAAAGATAATAAACAGACAAGTTTTAAGAACTATGTCTAAGGCAAAATACAGTGATAATCCTATAGGACATTATGGACTGGCTCTAGAAAATTATTCTCATTTTACATCTCCTATAAGAAGATATCCAGATTTAGTTATACATAGAGTTTTGGGGGATATAGTTGATGGGTTTCCCATTGGAGGAATTGTTAAAAAATATTCTAAATTTATTTCTAATGTAGGGAAAGAATCTACTGAATCAGAGATAAAAGCCACAAAGATAGAAAGAAAATGTCAGGATTATTATAAAGCGGAGTATATGAGTAAAAAAGTAGGGGAAGAGTTTGAGGGTGTTATATCATCCGTCTGTGATCATGGAATCTATGTAGAACTAGAAAATACAGTTGAAGGTCTTGTAAAGTTAGAAAATTTTCCAGAAGGAAAATTTATATTTGATGGATATATATCATTTTTTGATGAACTTTCAGGTAAGAGACTTAAAGTTGGAGATAAGACAAAAATTGTGTGTATATCATCTAATGTATCTATAGGAAAGATTGATTTTAAATTTATATAATATGATATAGAGAGGAAATTATAGTATGAAAGAAAAATTTTATATAACAACAGCAATAGCATATACATCAAAAACACCACATATAGGAAATGTTTATGAAGTTGTTATGGCAGATGCAATAGCAAGATATAAAAGAGAAAAAGGATATGATGTTTTCTATCTTACGGGGACGGATGAACATGGCCAGAAGATAGAAGAATCAGCAATAGAATCAGGTGTAAAGCCTAAAGAATATGTAGATAAAATTTCATCTGAAATAAAGAGTATCTGGAAACTTATGAATTCTTCTCATGATAAATTTATAAGAACTACGGATAAATATCATATGGAAACGGTTCAAAAAATATTTAGAAAATTATATGATAAAGGTGATATTTATAAAGGAGAATATACAGGATTATATTGTACTCCTTGTGAATCTTTTTGGACAGAAAGCCAGCTAGAAGAAGAAAAATGTCCAGACTGTCAGAGAGATGTAAGACAAACTAAAGAAGAAGCATATTTTTTTAAGATGAGTAAATATCAAGATAGACTTTTAAAACATATAGAAGAGAATAAAGATTTTATAAAGCCAGAGTCTAGAAAAAGAGAGATGATAAATAATTTTTTAAAGCCTGGTCTACAAGATTTATGTGTTTCTAGAACATCATTTAAATGGGGGATTCCTGTCGATTTTGACACAAATCATGTGATATATGTTTGGATAGATGCATTGTCAAATTATATAACTGGATTGGGATTTGATGTAGATTTAGAAGATCATGGAGATCTATATAAAAAATATTGGGAAGCAGATCTACATGTAATAGGAAAAGATATACTTAGATTTCATACAATTTATTGGCCTATAATGCTTATGGCATTAGAAGTTCCTCTGCCTAAACAAATTTTGGGACATCCATGGTTGCTTTCTGGAGAAGATAAGATGAGCAAGTCTAAAGGAAATGTTTTATATGCAGATGATTTGGTTGATATTTTTGGTGTAGATGGAACGAGGTATTATCTTTTAAGTCAGGTTCCTTATGGAAATGATGGAGTTATAACATATGAAAATATGATAAATGTATATAATTCTGATTTGGCAAATACAATAGGAAACCTTGTGAATAGAACAATTGCGATGATAAATAAATATTTTGATGGAATTATAAATTTGAGAAATGCAAAATATTTAGAAGATATAGATAAAGATTTGAAAGACTTTATAGAGCTTTCTAAAAATAATTATGAGACTTTTATGGATAGATATGAGATAGCTAATGGAGTTTCTGAAATTATAAATATAGCGAGAAGATGTAATAAATATATAGATGAAACAACTCCATGGATTTTGGGAAATGATCTAGAAAAAAAAGAAAGATTAAATATTGTTTTATATAGCTTGTTAGAAGGAATTAGATATATAGGAGAAACCCTTAAACCTATCATCCCAGAAACAGCCGAAAAAATATTTAATCAAATAAATTTATCCTATAAAACAGAATGGTTTATAAAACCTTTTGGAGAGATGGAATATAAAGAGAAAATAGCAGATGGAAAACCACTTTTTGAGCGGATAGATGGTAAAGAATTTTTTAAAAAACAACAAGAAAAGTTAAATATTAAGGATGATAAAAAACTTGAGATTGTTGAAGGATTGATGATAAATATAGAAGATTTTTCTAAGGTAGAGCTAAGGGTTGGAAAGATTATAGAGGCTTTAAAGATAGAAAAGTCAGATAAATTATTATTATTAAAGGTGGATATTGGAGGAAAAATTTTAGATATAGTTTCTGGAATTTCAAAGTTTTACACAACTGATTGTTTAAAAGATAAAAAAGTTATAGTTGTTTCAAATTTAAAGCCAGCGAAATTAAGAGGGATGATAAGCCAAGGGATGATTTTGGCAGCGGAAGTAAATAAAGACAGCATAAAGGTTTTATTTTTAGATGATGATATACCAGAAGGAAGAAAAATAAGGTAGGTTATTAAATGATAAGAGGAATTTTTGACTCTCATGCACATTATGATGACAAGGCATTTTCTTTGGATAGAGATCAATTAATAGAAAATTTATCTTTATCAGGGGTGGAGAATGTAGTTAATATAGGATGTGATTTAAAAACATCTAAAGCGAGTGTATTATTGGGGAAAAAGCATAAAATATTTAGCTCTACAGTTGGTTTTCATCCGCATTATGCAAAGGATGTTGATGGAGATTATATAGATATTTTAGAAGAAATGTCAACAGAAGAAAGCGTTGTTGGAATAGGCGAAATAGGACTAGATTATCATTATGGTGGAGAGAATAGAGATATTCAAAAAAGAGTTTTTATAAATCAGTTAAAACTTGCAGAAAAGATAAAAAAGCCAGTTGTTATACATAGTAGAGATGCTTTAGATGATAGCATAGAAATCCTAAAAAATTTTGATTTAGAAGGGGTTATACATTGTTTTGGTTATGATTTTTTGGCTATGGAAAAGTTTATAGATATGGGATATCACATAGGAATAACAGGAGTTGTTACATTTAAAAATGCGAGAGATATAAAATTAGTTGTAACTAAGATTCCATTAGATAGGTTATTGATAGAAACAGATTGTCCATATATGGCACCGACTCCGTTTAGAGGGGGCCGATGCGACTCTACCATGCTGATACATAGTATAGAAGAGATAGCAGGGCTCAGGGGAATATCCTCTGAAGAAGTTGTAGATATAACTGCTAAAAATGGAAAAAAATTATTTAAAATTAAATAAAAAAGATGGCTCATATTGAGCCATCTTTTTTATTTTTTCTGCATTGTATCATAGCATCGGCTATATCAATAGAAGAAATTTTATATTCTCCATTTTGAATCAATTTTTTTATTCTGTCTAATCTAATCGGGTCAGCACACTTTACTATATCTGATTTTAATAAAGATCTAATCGGGTCAAGCTTATCATTAAATGTCGTTTTATCAATTGAGGTATAGCAAGTGTTTATGTCTTTACTATTTGAGTGCATATTTTTCACCTCACATATATAATCGTAAAAAAATTTCCAAACATTAGCAAAATATATTACAAATATTAGTTATTTTTATTGTAAAATTTATACAATATATCCAAATAAAAATTATGTAATTATTAAATGGTATTTTTTTCGACAAATCTATTGACTTTTAAAAAGAGTTGTTATAATATAAACACAAGGACGAGGGGATATACTGTTTAGAAAATTTTAAAATATAAAAATTGTGAATTATATTACCAATTAATATAAATTGGTAAAATAACAAACTATACATATAGAGATAATAGTTACTTTATTTAATATTATTTTATTTTATTTTATTTTATTTTTGAATATTAATTACTTGTTATATATATATATTATTTTTTAATTTTTAATTTTTAAAAAAAAAATTAAATTTAGTGTATTATATATACTATTCATTGATTTTAAAATACACTTTATTTATAAATATATATATTAAATAAATTAGTAGCTAGTTTTAATACTTGCTACTAATTTTTTATATAAAAAATAATATAAAAAATTTACAAACTTTTATATTTTTAAATTTTAAATAAAGCATTATTATAAAAAGAATAAGTATCCATTTTATAATTTTTGATTTATTTTTAATATGATTGGACAAAATTTTATTGTGACAGATTTATTTAAAAAATAAATAAACTTTATTATATAAAATTATAAATAGTATAATCCAAAATATTATCCATCAATCCTATGTCCAAACAAATCCCAAAGAGATAAATCCCAAAGAGATAAATCCCAAAGAGATAAATCCCAAA
>CANNSB010000004.1 GCA_947510165.1 uncultured Clostridia bacterium | reverse complement strand
AAATAATAGGTAGATAAATCTAACATAATTGTAAAAAAAATACACATTCCACATGGCAAGAGAGTATACCATGGATTTTGATATGATTTTTAGTGTTTTTCTCGTACTTGGTAATATGTCGATATGGGTATGAGGCAATATATATATTTCTATTTATCAATGCAGCATTTTTTATATTTTCGTCCACTTCCACAAGGACACGGTGAGTTTCGACCTATTTTTTTATTGTTGTTAAATACTGTATTAGGTTTTTGCGGAATATTTCCCTCTATTATTAACTCAACCTCTCTCAATCTATACAAGTATTCTGAAATAATCATCAACGCTTGAAAAAGCCGTAAAGTTTCCTCTTCCAATTGCAATAAATACATATTTTCTTTTTTGTTTCTATCTTTTGGATTTGGCACATATGTTATCATTTGGGTAATCGTGTCATAATCCGTATCATTATGACCAATAGCATTTCTTAACTTTGATGTTACACTAATATCAAGATATTCTGCATACTGTTCGTCATCAAGAGAATACCTATATCTATTTGCTTTACTCATTTTTATAAATTCATCAAACAACGAAATCTTTTGCTCTGTGTCTTTGAATAAATTGTAATTTCCTCTGTACTTAATATTATTTAAAGATACAGGTATTACTAATAGCGTTCCTACAGCTTCATATATATCTAAATAAAATTGTTTTATAGTTTCAAAATCACTTGTTGCAGAACATTCCGTATCATAATCTATAGTATTTTCTTTAAAAAACTGTATTGCGAAGGCAGGAGTTAAAAAGGGGAATATATTAATAAAACAATGCATCATTTTATATATTAATTTTTGCATACTCTCTAAACTATACCCACTATGCTCATTCAAACATTTTATCAAACTACTTAATTGGTTAAAATCCAACTTCATTACGCTGGTACTTATTGTAAGATCATTGATTACTTTGCTACATAAGGGGGTCATGAATCCATGAACTTCAACCATATGTATGGCTGTGTGTATTTCAAATTCGTTTTCACATGGGAATATATGTTGTGGAAAAATTTTGTGTATTTCCGGAATTAAGTATTTTCTATTTTCATTTTGACTTAAATCAAGTATTCTTTTGTATTCACTCCATAACTTAATTGTATCATGGAATCCATGTACGCTTTTAGAAAACTTTTCATAACCATCCTCTTCCTTCATTCTTCCAACACTTCTAATAAATGGCGATATTATATTAACTGAAGAAATATGATCCTCTTTATTTTTGACAGTAATTAGTTTATCAACAGGAAATTCGCCAGAGCATTCTACAACAAAACTCACTTTTTCTTCTGCAGTTATGCTTTCAGCATTTTCAAAATGAAAACTTAAACTTGGTCTATCTTGACCTATGTCAACTTTTCCTGATAAAGACACACCACATTCACCACAAGCTACGATAATAGGGTGCAGCTCTAAATGCCCCACTTGTAATCTAACTCGTGTAATACTACCACATACTTTACATTTAATATAATGATTATGGACCACTCTATTCCTCCTCCACTTCTTCAGATTTATTGATATTTTTGAAAATCAATTTAATTACCTTATACCTGTTGCTTTATAAGGTACCGGTTTGCATTCATGCAAATATTTATGAGCAAATGAGATTAGCGTTAAAATATCTAAGGCTTTTGACTCATCTATATGCCAATTAATTTTTGGAGTGTGAGCTGCTGGATTACGAACCAAATGAAAAATAGACTCTAAAAGTTCTTTAAGGCCTACAAACTCACTTATTTCACTTTCGGTTTTAAGTAAGTTAAAATATAAGTGGGGGTCTTTTGTAGCAAATGCAGTCTGAAACAGTTGACCACCATCTTTGTTAAGTCCAGTAATATCCCTAACTCGTTGTGCAAGAGCTTTAGCTGCTTCAAATACAGCATCAAAATAATCTTTTTTCAGATACTCTCTCATACAGTATCGTTTAGCTTCTTGATGTATTGCTCGGTCAGTTAATTTTTGTTCCAACGATTTAACTCGTTTATCAACTTCATCAAGCGTTTCAGCTTTTACAACATTTCGTATTTTCCCATTTTCTTGTACCTCAAGACCTGCAAGCAACAATACTTTATTAACACCATCAAAAAGATATTTGTATTTATCTCTTTTTTCATCAGGCGTAAAATTTACAGGGTCTAATGCGTTTTCAATAAAACGTAAAATATTATAATAACTCTTTTTAGTATTTATCTCATTAGCAAAACAATTGTACAACCAGTCACGTTTGTTTAAACCCAATTGATAAGTATATCCATTGCTCCTATTTCCTTTATCGACAACAGTCATTGAACATTGTCCTAATTTCAACCTAATTTCATTTTCTGTCAATCCACATTTTGGATCAGTAGTTGCTAAAATATCACAAAGTGCTTTGATTTGCTGTTGACTTAATTTGCTTTCATACATGGCATCCCCTCTTCTATTTTCTAAATTTAATTTCCATAATTAGCCAAGTTAAGTTGATTAGGTGAATTAATTATGCATTCTTCTGATATTTTCAAATTATAACAAATTTGTATTTTATTTTTAGGTACAGCAAGCGATGATTTGATTAAATATTCAAATTGACTCTTTGTTAATTGGTATAAATACATAGCAACATCATATGAATACAAATCACTACTATCCTCATTGTATAAACAAGGTAATCCATCAATATAAATTTGAGTTAATTGATATTGGTTATCATCTGTAATTTCAAGTCCAATATCCAATAGAATCGTATCATCACTTCCAGGTAAATAAATTATTCTTTGTGGATTAAGAATTAACTTATTGGAAATAAATGATGCTGATGCAGTATATTTTTCTTTATTACACAAGCTAACCGGGGTTTCATAGAGCTCCGATTTTAATAACCTTCTCAGTTTTCCACAATTATCAAAATAAATTTCAAACAATATTCCATTCAAAATATGAAATTCAATTGAGTCCGAAAATTTATTTAAGTTGTTTTCCAAGTTATCTATCCAATCTTTAGCTACCCATGCACCACCGCACGCTGCTTGATATATATTTCTTCCAAGAATAAAAAGTTCATCAATGTCTACGTCAGAAAACCCCAATTCATTCAACCTTCTTATAGCTGGGTTTTGTGTATACCAATCATATGACTGCAAAGCTTCAACTATATTTTTCAAGTCATTATCTGAATCAAATATAAAATTTTTATCTACTAACGCCTTCTCGGAATAAGCTGTTGTAAAAATGCCTGTATCATACCCTGAATTAAAATAAAAAGTCCCCATTAATGATGTATGCTCCCATGTGATTTGTTTATTATTAGTTTGAGCACTTACAGTATTTCTAACTCTTTTAAACATATCTTCAATTGATATTTTTTTTGTACCAATATGAGTAAGTAAAGCATTTGTATAAACACCATTAGAGCCTTTTCCATCTGATGCTTTTTGTCCCGGAGAAGTAGCAAAAGCGATTATTGTCCCTTTGGGGGCATATACTGGTGCAAGACCTTCAATAGAATTACCTCTCCATGATGATGGAAAAGGATTATCTCTACAAGCATCCAATATTATTATTTTGGTTGAGACATTACTTTCATCAAGAATAGCTATAACTTCATTTAAGGCATAGGATGTTCTTTTGCAAGATGACTGATCAACAAAACTTGTATCAATAGTTGCAAGAAAATTTTCGCCCTTTACTTGAATTCCATGTCCTGCAAAGAAAAACAATCCCACATCTGCTTCTTTTAAATTGTCAGCAAAATCTGCCATATTTTTATCCATTTCATTAATATTAATATTATAACATGGATATGTATTAAAATTTAATTCGGTCAATTTTTCTGACAAACACTTTGCATCATTTACTGCATTAATAAGAGGATTACTTAAATAATCATTATTTCCAAATAAAACTGCAACTCTTTTCATAATTCACTCCTATTGTTCTCGTCCTCTGTATACTATCTCTACATCATACCCCAGTGCCTCTGCCATCTGCACAAAGGTTTTATTAATCACCCCATCTTTTTTCTTTATGATTCTATTTACATAGGAACCGGTTGTTCCTACTTTCTCAGCTAGTTGTGCTTGGGTCATTTTTGCCTCAATACACTTAACTTTTATATCTACTTATATATTATTTTTAAGCACAGTATCACCTCAGTCAATTCTTGATAAATTACACAATTAAGATAACTTATTATACCATGTCTTTTCTAATATTGCATTGATTTTTTGTAAACAAGAAAGCACCCCACATTTCTGCAAGGCGCAATTCCATCTATTATTTTTCAACTTCTACATTTGCCCCAGACTTAAATTCCACAATAAGCCTATCCTCATATGCTGTTATCTTTTCAACCATTCGCCTTACCATGGTTTCGTCATATTTATCAATTGATGTGATTTCCATTGCTAAAAATGTTTTCATCTCATTAATCCTTTTTTTATAACCTTCTCGCTCTGCATTATCCGCCATAACCCTTTGTTTTAGTTCTCTTTGACAATCTATCTCATCTGCTATATCGTTATAATCCATTTTAGCATTTGCACATTTAAGAAGTTCCTTTTGGAGTTCAAGCAGTTTTGCATTTACGCTCTCTAGCGATTGCTCATCTTCCTGAGCAAGTACAATAGCTATGTTTTTTTCCAACAACCTTACAACATCTTCTTTGCTGTCCATAATCATATTAATTGCTTGCACTACTGCATTCTGCAAATCTTCTTCCTTAATTGTTGGGGCGTCGCAGCACTGTGGTCCATTTTCAACCCTATTAACACATCTCCACACAATAGCACCTTTTCCTCGATTGTTCCAAGCAACTCGCCGATAAATTTCTCCACATTTCGAACAATAGACCATACTTGAAAGAGCATATTTACTGCTGTAAACTCTTTTTTTCTTGTCTTTTCCGCTGTGAAGATTGGATCTCCTAGCCATTTCTTCTTGAACTTGCATATACAAATCTCTAGGAATAATTGCCTCATGGCAACCTTCCACATAATACTGAGGAACAATTCCGTTATTAGCTACTCTCTTTTTGGTAAGAACATCCACTGTATATGTTTTTTGAAGTAACGCATCACCAATGTATTTTTCATTTCGTAGAATTTTCCTTACTCCTTCTGCTCTCCAAGTAGGTTTTCCTGCACCTGTTAAAATATCATCAGCCATTAACCCTTCAGCAATCTGTTTTAAACTTGCACCTTGCAAGTATTCATAATAGATGCGTTTAATAATTTTTGCCTCGCTAGGTTCAACCACTAAGTTTCCATCTTCATCTTTTGTATATCCCATAAAACGATTGTGATTAACTTGAACCTGTCCTTGCTGATATCTAAACTGAATACCCATTTTTACATTTTTACTAAGTGATTCTGATTCTTGTTGGGCTAGACTCGCCATAATAGTAAGAAGAACTTCTCCTTGTGAATCGGTAGTCTTGATATTTTCTTTTTCAAAATAAACAGGTATATTCTTTTCTTTCAGTTGTCTTATATAGTTTAGGCAATCTACTGTATTTCTAGCAAATCTTGAAATGGATTTGGTGATTATCATATCTATTTTCCCCACCATGCAATCTTCAATAAGTCTATTAAATTCTTCACGCTTTTTGGTGTTTGTTCCTGAAACCCCATCATCGGCATATATTCCCGCAAACTCCCATTCCGTATTCCTTTTAATGTAATCAGTATAATGATTCACTTGAGTTTCGTAGCTTGAAGCTTGCTCCTCGCTATCTGTACTTACTCTGCAATAAGCTGCAACTCTTAGATTAGGTTTAATTCCAACTGATATGTTATTTCCATTTTGCCTTCTAGCTGGAATAATTGTTATGTTATTATTCATCTATTACCTCCTTGCATCTAATTAAGCTGTAGGCATATTCTGTTTGTTCAAATGGGTCTATATATTTATATTCTACCTTGAGCTTAAACTCTGTTGGAACTTTGAGTTTAGGCTTAACTTTTAACTCCTGCACTCTACCCAGTAGATGTGCTCTTGCTATTCTTTCTACTTTGGCTTTTTCATATAGTTCTTTGCTTATAATGGTAGGATAATATTCATCTCCAAGGTATCGTTTATTTTGAAGCATTCGTTTTGCGCTGCCATGATATATTTTTAATCCTATCTTTTCAGTCGCTACCGTAAGTGATGAGCCTGCAATATATTCTTCAAAGAATACCTTAAGGTTTCTAGCTTTTTCTTCATCAATTTCTACTGTGCCATTTACTATTTTATATCCATAAGGTGTATGTGACATTATCCTTTCACTCCTTCCGTAAGATTTAAACCACATTTTAAAATAAAAACTATTTCTGTCCTTGTTTTGACTTCTATCTTTTCTACATGGTTTATAAATATTTCATCCTCAAACTCCGTTAGCATTTTGCTATTTGATGCAAATTTTATCAGAAACTCTAAGGCATCTGTCTTTGTTCTATCACCATTAACTCCTCGTAATAATTTGGATTTATCATCTTGCAGACTTTTTTCTTCCGCTAATAGGGAATTGTTTTCACTATTAAACATTGCCGGATCTAAAAATCCACTAGATACAAGGCTTGCAAGCACTACTTTTTGCTCGTTGATTTTTTCTACTTGATTATCTATTTCTCCAATTTTAATTAGCATTCCTTTTTCATCCATAGAAGTTAAACTTCGAAGTAATGGTTTGAGTATTTTTTTATGGGAAAATATCAGTTTATTCATGATTGTTAGAAAGGCAACTTTGATACCTTCTTCATTGACATATTTCATAGAACAGCTATTTTTATCTTCGATATGTTTACTGCAACACCAAGCAATGTAATCTCCGCTTTGTTTATAATGGGTTCTTCTTTTGAAAGAACTACCACATTCACTGCAAACTATCTTTCCAGAAAAACTATATCTATTTTGATATCTACTAGTGTCTTCACCATTGCCTTTTTCTTTAGCCCTTTGACCTAAGATGTCATTTGCCTTATGAAAATCTTCTCGGCTTATGATAGGTTCATGATGATCTGTAATTAAGTATTTATCAAACTTATCTTTGTTTGCAAATCTATTAAAATTACCGTCGGTGTAAGTTTTTTGAAATAGGGAATCACCAATGAACTTCTCATTTTTAATTAGTCCGTTAATGGTTGTTGAATGCCACTTTCCACCTTTTCTTGTAGGAACTCCCTTTTCATTTAATGACTTAGCAATGACTCCAGTGCCTTTACCTGCTAAAATTTGTGCAAATATAAATCGTATCACTTCTGCTTCTTTCGGGATAATAACCATTGTTTTATCTATGTTTGCATATCCATATGGGGGATACGAAATTACATAAGTTCCATTTTGAAACCTTTTTTGAATAGCCCATTTGGAATTTTGTGAAATTGAAAATGATTCACTTTCAGCTAGGCTACTAAGAATGGACAGCATTAACTCACTTTCCATAGAACCCGTATTTATATTTTCTTTTTCAAAGATTATAAATACCTTCAAATCAATCAATTTTCTGACAATCTCCAAGCAATCTGTCGTATTTCTTGAAAATCTACTAATGGATTTTGTAATAATTAAATCGACAAGACCTTTTTCACAGTCTTTAATTAAAGATTTCAGTCCATCTCGATTGTATTTCTTCGTTCCTGAAATACCTTCATCGTAGTAAAGACCGGCATACTCCCATTCACTATTTGTTTTGATATGATTTTCATAATAAGCTTTTTGAGCATCAAGACTTATAAGCTGTTCATCACTTGTTGTAGAAACTCTGCAATAAGCTGCAACACGGATTTTCTTTTTCACAGATAACACTTTATTATCTTCAATTTTTGTTATCCTTTTCATCCTCTCACCTCACTTTCTGTATGACCATATTCCCGTAGAAACAACTAAATAGCAAGTCATTTAGGGTATAATATCTGCGAAATATGGAGAGAAAGTTTTGCGATTTATTTCACTGATTTTGTCGCATTCAACTACAGAAAGAAGACCCTTTTCATGCATTGATTTTACTATTTTCTGTGCCATACAATATTTATAATCACGTTGTAACTGATCTTCACTCATTTGAGCCTTAATTAAAGTAGGCGCATTACACGGACCTATAATTTTCGTTATATTTTTACTTTTTTTATTCATTAAAATAGCACCTCCTACTTAATAGCCATAGGAAGTGCTGATTTTGGACACTTTTTAATTTTTCTTATAAAATTCACACTCAAATCCATCTGCCGGAACAAGAAGTCTGCCAGCCCAGCTCGTGTCAACTGCCCAAGGCGGCGTTCTTCCCATTTGCTCACAAACAGCAGAAAGTGATATTCTTTTATCCGCCTCAATCACTACCTCATCATGGACATGAGCCACGATGTTGCAATTACCCAATGTACTGATTGCATACATCAGTACATCACGAGCGATTGCTTGCACAATATTTTCTACAAATTTACCACCATAACTTTCTAGTTTTTCCCATTTCTTTGTAGCACCAACTCCTTCATAAGTAACTGATTCTCCTCCAAATTGATTTTCACCGATACGTGGCTTTACATAGGCAAGTTTTCTACCACTTGGAAGAGTGATAAAAAGAAATCCACTATGATAACTAAAGATGATGCCATGAGTTTTCGTAGTGGTCCTCATTTTTATGCAATCAAGTATCGCCCTATCTACTGCATACCAAAGTGACACAATCTTCGAATTGGAACTTCTCCATGAATCAACAAGTGGTTTTAGTTCTTCTTCTGAAAGTCCCATCTCTATAGCTCCCATGGCCTTTAATGCACCTACAGACCCTTGGTAGCCACAGGCAAGTTCCGCTTGTTTACCTTTTTGTCTAAGGTCACCATTTTCTCCGCCCTTTACAACAGGAACACCAAACATCTTAGATGCAGATGCACAGTAGATATCCTCACCACGAGCAAAGGCATCTAGTCTCCATTTTTCTCCTGCAAGCCATGCGATAACTCTTGCTTCAATTGCAGAAAAGTCTGCTAAAATAAATTTTCTATTATCCAATGGTACAAAAGCTGTGCGGATAAGTTCTGACAGCACTTCTGATGGATTATCGTATAGAAATTCTATAGCATCAAAGTTCCCACTCTTTACAAGTTCTCGTGCCTCTTTTAAGTCCGGCATATGGTTTTGTGGTAGATTTTGAAGTTGCACAATTCTTCCGGCAAATCTACCTGTACGGTTTGCGCCATAGAATTGAAACATTCCACGCACTCTATTATCTTTACAAACTGCATTTTGCATTGCAGTGTATTTCTTTACTGATGACTTTGCTATTTGCTGCCTAAGTTCTAAAACTTCAGAGAGAAGTGGTGGTGCTGTTTTTAAGACTTCTGCTACTTCCTTTTTACCAAGGCTCTCCATTTCAAGACCATTCTTTAAAAGCCAATTTTTCATCTGTATAACAGAGTTAGGGTTATCAAGATTTGTCAGTTCCTGCATTTTAGACATTAGCTTGCCCTTTGTAATTTCATCAAGCCTTATTGCGTTTCTGACAAAGTCCATATCTACCGCAATGCCACGGTCATTGATTTCTTCACTTTGATAATATTCTTCCCATATTTTATTAGGCACGGGAAAGCGAGACAATTTTTCTTGTATTTGTATTTCCACTTCAACATCACGTTTGTTGTATTCTTTAAACTTTTGCCATTTCTCAATGTTATGAATTGGTAGGTTTCTTTTTCTACCACCATTCGCTTTCGTAGGCAAGCAAGGTTTACAAAAGTATGAAATGAGAGATTTACCTTCAGTCATTTTCTGATTTTCAAGTCCAAGCACAGCACCTACTCCTTCAAGAGATAGAGGAAGTCCAAGTGTAGCCGCCCATACAAGAGTGCAGTGCCAATTTTCAGGTTCTATCCACTCATCAATATGTTTTGACAAGCACACTCGTTCAAAGGTGGCATTGTAAGCAGTTTTGATTACAGTTTCATCGGTTAGTGCATTAATAATGTCTGTTGGTATTTTTTCTCCATTAGCAAGATCTAGCACAATAACCTCACCACCATCAACTGAATATCCAAACAGTAAAATTTCAAAGTCATCACTTTCAGCATACTTATATACACCGCATTTCTTTAAATCCACGCTACTATATGTTTCGAGGTCGATTCCCAGTGTTTTCATAGAAGTTTCCTTTCCTAAGATAGGTGGCAGAGATATCTCCACCACCCATTTTAATTACTATTTTCTTGAATCTTCGTATCTCTTTCTTTCTAATTCCAAGCGTTCTTCTTCATACTTTGTGCGTTTCTTATCTTCGCTAAGCATGGTTAAGAACATGGCTGCTCCACAAATAGCCACCCCACTAAAAGCTATTGTTAATACTGTTTCTAAAATAATTTCCATTTTTTCTTTCCTCCCTTATGCTAAAAAATCATTGTCATCATCAGATGCAAAATCTGTTTCAGCATTTGCTTTTCCACCAAGTGGCTCACCATCTTTAATCTTTTGAAGATTGTTAAGTCCACAAGCAATTCCTTTGTTCCCATTGGAGTTAAACGCATAGAAGTTAATGCTTGCTCTACCATACACACCGCTGTATATTTCACTGCGAGTAATAATTTCATTAAGGCTTGCATCAACTACCCCCGGTTGAGTAGAAGAATTTGCATTGATAAAGTACGCTTCTTGATATGCTTCATCATCGGGTCTTTCAATATCTCCATCACGAAGTGGTGTCTTTAAGGTTTTAAGTGCTGGTACTGATTTTCCATTGCCTTTTAGTTTTGATTGTCCTTCTTCATAAGCTACTTTGATAGCAGCTTGTACTTTTGCGATTGTCTTGGTATCAGATTTAGGGATAATAAGGGATACGCTAAACTTTGGAGTTCCTCCATTAATTGACTTTGCTTCCCAAATGTTTGCATAACTCCAACGTGTGTTTACTCCTGTAATAACTTTTGTTTGGTTTACTGTATTGTTTGACATTTAATTTTCCTCATTTCTTTCTGTAGCAAAATCATTCGCTACTGTATTTATCTCTTTTCGTTTATCACTTGCCAGAGCAAGTGCTGGTTTGCCTTTTGGTTTTTCAATGTATGTCGATAGCACTTCATCAAACCTTGATTTGCCCAGTAGTTTTTGCATTGCTGTGATGCCAAGTAACTTCTTTTCATATGGGTCATACCCAATCACTGTTACTGCATCTGCAACAGATTTTTCATTGATGTACTTCCTATTAGAACGACCCTCAACTAGCTTATATCCATTCCATTTTTTACCACTAATTGCTCTTGCAAGCGCATAATCTTTGATATCTGAAGCCCAAGAAGTGAGACCATCCACCATTCCTAAAATTTCTTCAATATCCTCATCACTTAAAGTAGGTGGCAGTTCAAAGTCATACTTTGCAAGCGCCATGTTTGCTTCCGCTCGTTTTCTACATTCATGTTTGGCTTTGCAAAATCCACACCAATCACCATACTGAAATTCTCCCTCACCTGCAAAGGCAAGTTCTGCGGAAGGTTGTAATACTTCAGTTGCCCATTTTAAAAGTTCTGATTTCGTTACTTCATAGTTGCTGATATTATCTCGTCTTGGTTGGTAAATAGTCATGCTAATTCTGTCAATATCATAGATACCATCAAAGAGTTCTAAGGCTCCAATGGCATAACACATCATTTGTGGGTTTTCCTCTGCGGATACCTCTACACCCATGCCATGTTTATAGTCCACTACTTTTAAAACTCCGTCAGAGATAATGATACAGTCTGCCGTTCCAAAACCATCAGGCACATAAGCTGAAAAATCAACTCTTTGTTCTATCAAAATAATTGGGTCAAAGCAGTTTGCTTTCGCACTTTCTACAAGTTCTAAAATATAAGTGGCATAACTATTTGCACACTCTTCCATTTCCTCACTGTAGTAAGATAGGCTATCTACTGGATTTTCAGTAGGTAAAGAGAGCAATTCCTTTAACCTATGCTCACATAATTCATGTGCATCCGTACCTTCAGCCGCATAACTACTTGTCATATCCTCGTATTTCTCAGAGAGCCTAATACTTGGAGGGCAGTGGAGCCACCGATGTGAAGATGATGCCGATAATACTGCATGATCCAGACCAGCCTCTCTTGTACCTTTAGAGCAATTCACCTTATGTTTCCCCATTACAGCACCTCAGCTTTCTTCATAAGTTCTGCATAGTTACTTGGGTCTACGTCCGATAGCTTGTCAGCACCAAATGTAGTAATGAGTGCTTTTACTTGTGCAGTTTTGCCTAAGCGAGATTTGTCTGCAAGTATGGCTCTCACATCTTCCAGCTTTACATCCTTTTGATTTGATGTGTTTGTTTTGACTTTAGTTTTGGGAGCAGAGTTTTCTGTTTTTTCGTTTTCCTTCATCTCCTCAGTGAGTGACTGTAAACTATCTGCTAAAGAACGAATATCCCCAATCACATCAAGTAGTAATTTGATATTACTCATAATGTGTACCTCCTTCCTTAATTTCTTTAATGGCAACTTCAGAAACACTATTTCCCGGAACTACAATGGTAATATGTTGTTTATCACCAAGTAGCAAACGGAGAAGTTTTTCTCTGATTGTTACATTGCGAAACTTTACAAGGCCGCTGCCTTGTGGTTTCTTTGAAACATTGATTATTAAATTATGTTCCATATCTTTTCCTCCTTCTGAGGGTTTGTATTTATCTCCCTCTACTTAATAGCCACGGGAAGACAGGGGATTGGACACATTTTTCAAAAAAACAAAAAAATAATGCCCACAGAGTTTTTATACTCCGTGGACATTCAAAAATTATAACGGTATAGAATTTTATAAGTTATCAGCAACTATCGCAAATATATATTTATTGGTTTCCTCATCAGTTTCACCAAGACAAATCAATATATCATCTGTTAGTCCTTGTACAAAGGAATCGATAAAAGTAGAAATCATAAATTTTTGCCTTAATAGTAAATTCAATCGTTCCAACCTATACTCACCGACAATATGAGAAATCTCTTTAAAAAGGTAATTATGTCTTATCATATCTATCACACTATTCATTTCATAGACTATCTTCTCTTGATATTCACATATTGCGTGATATGAAAATGAGTCAAATGCCAATATCATCAAAAGATTTAACTGCGTATATTTTTCTTGATAATTCTTGATGTACGTGTTTTCCTCTAATGTATCACATATCTTCTCATAAAGAGGATGCTCTTTTCCTTCTTCACCATTACTAAGAATACCAGAACAAAGATTCCTTAATTCACTAGTTGCCCTATTCCCATCTTGTGATGCATGGGATGCATTCGTAATGTTTTGGGTAGCAAAGAATAAAGAAATGTAAACGTCAAGCAAGTATGATTTATTACCCAGTTCTTCCTTTATTATTTTTGCTTCTGTTAAAATCTCCTTAACACTTTTCTGACCATCGATGCTACCGATTAAGTCTTTTCTTACTTTGAAAATATTCATATTCTCCAACCTTTTAAATTTAGTCAAGTGCTCTTAAATAAAAAAGTTCGTAGAAAGGTAGGGAAGTGTCCCTGTTAACCCGTCCACGCACTCTTGTGAAAGCATTGAAAATATGATACACTTTACATTGTTATGGTGCTGTTTTGCAGTTGTGGCGGGTGGTCTATTCACCTTCTGCAGGGTCGGTATGTTCGTTGCATACCGATCTGCCATGACTTTTTTATTTTAAGCAAATCTTGCTATCCTATATAAGCTCTAAATGTCTTGTAAGTCAAGTCATATTTCCAATATATATATATCATTTACATCAGTTTGTTCACAACCTTTTGCACTTCCCCATAATCATATCCTGCTGATGTTAATCTGTCTTTTCGCTCTTGACCATTTCCCCAATCTCCACGAATAACTTCTCTTGCAAGTATATCAATTGATTTTGTTGGAGTAGAAGTAACCGGTGCTCCACTATTTGTAGTGATATAAGTATCAAAACCTAAATACTTTAACTTCTTAGCCTGATTTTCAGCGTTTGATTTTTGACTAAATGCACCTGTTTGCACTTTGTAAAGACCATTTGCTGTAAGCATATAAGTATCAAAACCGTTAGACTTTAGTTTTGCCTCCATCTTGTTTGCATTGGCTTTCTTTGAATATGCACCAACTTGCACACGATAGAGATTATCTGATGTAGATGATCCACCTCCAGTAAGCCTTTTATTTACCTCACTTGCAATGTATGGAAACTTACTCTCAAGGTATGGCCCCGGACAGTTTGTTGCTGCAAACCATTTATGCATGGTAAGGTTACCATTTGTATTGCCTGTGTAATTTAGACTAGGTATGCCGTTGCGCTTACAAATATCCACACATAAATCAATCAGCTTTCTAAGTGCTATATCAGATACAGTCCAATTAGGAGCACCTCCATTATTTGCAACTTCAATGGTAATGGCTTGATTATCATTACTTGCCGATGAACTACACCAAGAACGATTTTTCTCCTCTACATATATTCCAACTCTACCATCACTTCCGATACCGTAATTGGAACTTGCTTGACGTGAACTTGGAGCAAATACATTACCACACGTTTCCACCGACAAATTTCCTGCCATATGATGAATGGTAATCTTCCTAATTTTATCTTTCCTTGGATTTGTACTGTTAGGTGAAATCCTTGTGTAGTTTACTAATTTACTGTTACTCATTGTCTTTTTCCTCCCACTCCAGAGTGTCCTCTCTTGCTCCTTCGGAGCAATTCACCTTATCTTTGTTGTGCAGTTGCACTAAAATATCTTTTAATTTTGACGGAATCGGTAGTCCTAAATATCCCGCATTTTCAAGTAGTGAAATGCCCTCATTGGATAAATAAAAGAAGACAATCGCCGTTCTTAACACTTCCCCCTGTCCCAGTACATACATATCTAAAATGTTTCCAATACCTACAAGTGCAAAGATTAAAACCTTACGGAAAATTCCTTTGAATCCAACTCCACTGGATAGTTTTTTATCTATGATTGCTCTCATCAGTCCTGTGATATAATCAACCACCACAAAGATAATAAGGGCATATAAAAAGCCATCTAAATCCCCAAGAAACCAACCAAGGAAACCTCCAAATCCTGCTACAATGCTTAAAATAATATTTTTCATGTTTTTTAATCCTCTCTTTCTAATTTTTTTACATAAAAAATCCACTTATCCTGATTGATAAATGACTTAGTTATTAGTTTTGTTTGGGCATTACGTCCCATAATCTCATATCTTCTTGACCCAGCGACCAAATGGCCACACCTTTTAACTTAAAGTGATATGCCGCCTCATTCGCCCAATGAATCAGGCTATCTACATCTTGATAATATAAAATGGAAAAACCGTCCGAATCACCAAGAAATAACCTAGATAGCCACAAATTAATATCCTTGGGTTCAATTTTTATGATGTAATCTTCGCCACAAGTTAAATGAAGTAGCTTAGAATGGTAAAATTCATAATCAAGAGATATATTTTCTTCCCTTGTCTGATATTCCTCCATATCTGATGTTAAAGTAAATACTTCAAACTCGTGATTCCATACTGCATTTGAACGCTCAATCCTTCCAAAAGTAGTCGTGGTATTATCGGGAAATGTAACATCAAACCTTTCATAAGGCTCATAAGCCCAAGCATCTCCAATCCTTAGTAAATCACAGATTGCTCTTGTTTCAGAACGAAACCCTGCATATCCGATAGTACTTGATACAGTAGCTGTAAATCTAAGTGTATTTGATGCACCCGAATAAACCCTTACTTTGTTTCCTCGAACCCTCATTTCAATGGTATACATATTAGGATTTGTTCGCATTTCACTATCTGTTGTTCTATCGAATGATGTATTATAACTATTAAGCAAAATTGAACCTTGATATAATTCCACCCTCTGAGTCGATACATTGAAACAACAAAACACATCACCCACAAATATTCCAGCACGTCCACTACCACTACTTGGAAATCCAATACTTGCTCTGATATGAATATCTGAAAAGCTGTTATAATTCCATGCTATTTTTCCGTACCCATCAAGCTGTGAGTACGGTCTTTTGGTACTTCCATAAGGTAAATCCTCCTGCCACACTTCAAACGCTCCTTCAAGAGTGGTGTAATAACTTTCAGGAATTGTAGGACTATCTCTGAAATCTTCATACCAAATGAGTGCAGAGTCTGCTTTTCTTCTAAGCACCTCACTTGTCAATTTAAAGCCGTGGTTTGGCTGGCATAGATTTTTATCTACATCAAAAAATTCCCGAGGGTGCATCATGAAATTTGCCGTTCCCACACTTAGCTTTTCACTGAAATGGCTGCATATCTTAAATCCGTAAAACTGTACTCCTTTGATAGAAGTTCTAACTTTGATGGTGTGTTTTCCACTTGATAAATACTTATTACTTGCAAAACTTAGCCATGCCGTTTTTCTCCAGTATGGCCACCATAATCTATTTTCAGAATAATGAACACTCTCACTATCAATAGAAATATCAATAGCATTCTTATCCCAAAAGGGAAAACAAATACAAACAGCTATATCATAAGTACCAGTTGTTATATTAAACTCATAGATTGCCTCACCACCATCTCCCATAGTTATCATGTTGTCTGAAACAGCGACAATGCCCCTATGACTGTTAAGTGAACCACCATTTCTATCAATCACTACATTTTTAAACTCCACCTTTTGGCTCTTTCCGTAACAAGTAAGATACCTTCTTCTCTTATAAACTTCTCCTATTAAATTTCCATCATACACACCGTCTTGACCTTCCATAAAGTCATAGACATGGGGGAAGGCATAAGGGACTTTATCATAATCATCAAAGTAGGCTAAGATTGGGATTTTAGGTTGCTGTAGCTTTGTTGGATCATCTTCTGTAAAGTTATACACTCCCGTCATCCAATAAACAGCGGCATAATAAGTATGAGAAACACCACGATAATATTTACCCAAGTTTTTAGGAGTATCATATATCTGCCAGTTCCATCCATACCCCGGAAGACCGAGATAAATTTTTTCAGAATTCATAACTCTGCTTGCATAAGCATAAATCCCATCAAGCCAGTCTTTAGGTGAAACAGGTCCCGGAGCAGAACCTGCCCAAGCCATACCATAGGACATAATAGCCGCTGTATCACAGTAGTGATTGATATCTTCATACACGCACCAATTTTCACCACCGACAGAGCCGTTAACACTTGTCATACCGGGTAAGCACACATTTACAAGTTTACTGCTGTCATAAGCCTTAACAGTGTCATAAATATCCGAAAAAAGCTGATTTGCAAGTGCCTTGTTTTCATAATTCCCGCCACGCTCAAGGTCAATATCTACTCCAGCACACCATGAATACTTTTTCATAATGCGTACAAGTTCCGATAAAAACTTATCCTTAGCACCACCTGTGTTATTTCTAAGTGCTGTAAAAATGGATGCCGTTCCATGATTCATCACAGTCAGCATCCATTTGATATGTTTCCATTTTTTAATATAGGGTAGCATGGTAGAAATAGGTGTACCTGTTTCCGTAATTGTTCCTGTAATATCCACCTCAAAAGTAAATATCCCCACCGTTTCAAGCCGATCTCCGTAATCTCTAAGTGCATCATACATTCTTTTGTTTTGCATAAAAGACCATACCATGCACCCTCTACCTTTTAAACCTTCTCTCAAAGTTCATCACCTCCTTCCATTTCTTGAAATTCTACTAACATTTTTATAGATTTCTTTTCTTCTAAAACTACATTGTGCTTACTATCACCACTTGCCGAGTATTGATAAAATCCATCTTTTTCTATAGTTCTATTATTTTTAAGACACTCTCTACTTGATGAAAGTAGCTCTAATTCATCACCACTATCAGCTGATGTTAGAAACTTCACGCTGTGTCCACCACTGCCTTGAGATAAAGAGATATTATTCATACTTTGGTTTGGATATATTTTAATATCAAGTCCCGCTGTATCTGATCCAAGATTAAAAATAACAGCTGTCATAGAGTTCCTGATTATCCCGTTATAGTGCCTTGGCGGAACTATAATACCTTCTGCATCTCTCATTTTTCTTATAGAGGTTTCTGTATTAAGGCAATAACCTGTCAGCTTATCTCCCTCTTGTACCATTAAATCTGTAAACCATATCGCACCTGTACAATCGGTAACAAGAGGTTTCATTGTTATAGACACTACCTTTAAATCTCGCTTAACTAAAATAGTTTCTGAAAATCTTGTAAACTTATCCATCTAACCACCTACCCATCAAGAGTCCACTGCAGTTCACTTGCATGGCTTACCCAGCCTGTAGCAATAGATCCACCTTGCAAAAACACATCGGTAAAATATACATTTCCTGTACAGTCTTTAACAAATAGACGAATGGTAATATTCTTTAATCTGCCATAACCTTTGGGTGAGCAGTCTTTTGCAATATGCTGAAAATTAACCATACACACCTCCAATCAAAATAGGTCAATAAATCGTATCTCCGTTGTCCCGTCCTCATACTCAAATGTCACTTCGATGCCGACTTGACCAGACGATCCTTTTTCCAAATCTTCTGATGCTATCTGTGCAGAAATGGTGTAGTTTCTACGATTTGCAGGAGTAACCTTTTGTGAGATGCTTTTTGTCATACCTAGGACAGCACTTGCTTTAAATGATGCATCTCCGCTTGCACCGTTTTCTCCATCAACCTCAAAACCTGAGTTTATCCAGTAATTAATACCACTGTCGGCTCTTGAATTCCTAAGATGATTAAAAGGTACGAGGTCTTTTACTTCTTGCCTGTCAATGACATCCGTTGAAGATAACACATCAGCTGCCTTATCCCACTGTGCGGAAGTATCACCAAACTCACGTAGCGTTGTAGATAATTCAAGCACCGTATTCCAAGGCTCTCTGACATTATATTCACGCCTAATTACCCTTGTTTTTATAGAGATATTTAATTCTTTATCCTCTACAATCACAATATCTCCTAAGTTCCATGCCTCATGCTCAAAACCCGTCATAACTGATAAATCCATTGCTGATACTACATAGGATACACGAGGTTTTGCATATAGCTGTAGCCTTTCTTCAGTATATTCAAGCATCTGATATGGATTTGTAAAGTTAGAACAGTCAAGGATTGACACCCTTACTTCCTGTGAAAAACTATAATCTTCCACATAATCTTTACCGTTATTAATACTTGCAAAAGTCATGCCGTCTTTCCCAATGGCATACAGTTTTGTAATTAGTTCTCTTGTATCCATGACCTTTTGAATAGATTTCATATTCTTGCGATAGGTAAATAAAGCTCCACTGTCTTTGCCACCGAAATTCAGTAAATGTACAAGTTTCCCAATACTATCAAAGATTAAATCTCCACCGTGCATAGCTTGGATCTGTCTTAATATTGCAAGCGCATTTTTTTCATTGCACTGCCAAGTTCTAAGGCTTACTACATCAACTGTGCCAACTTCCCAACCTGTACCATCTAAAGCATAGGTAAGTGGTGCAAGCGCTGTTTCTGCATTGAAATCCACCGTTTCTTTTTTCGCTGAAAAAGCCAAATCATAGAAAGAACTTTCCCCATAGACTGAAGTAATGATTTTACCAGTATTATCCTTATCATCTGTAATCATGCGTATAGAATAAACTTCATTTGCTATTTTGATATGTTTTTCATTGGCAAGATACTCTCTTTTTTTATCACTAAATGGTAGCTTAAAAGAAAGTGTATCTGCTCCGTTTACTTCACTCGTAATTAGTATGTCATAGGCATTTTCAAGAATTGCTTCCGATTTCCTATCCTCATCAAGTACAATAACTTTTGCAAAGCCTATTTGCTCCGTCTTTCGTTTTGGTAAATCATTTACAGTAATCTCTTTTAGCCTTGGAGATAGCCTAGTATCTGTTGTTGTAAGCGTAATTCTGAAACGGATATATTGAGCATTGGGTGATGTTAAAGCACCGCCTGTTCCGAGGTTCTCCCAAGCAGACCACTCAATTAAATCATCTGAAGTAGAAGTTTCAATAAGGCTGATAGATGTTATACCTGTTGTATATTCACTTGTGACAGATATTCTACCATTTCCCTCAAGGTATAAATTTGTAGGGATAGTTACAAGTTGCCCACTTAATGGGTAACTTCCACCAGTGAGTTTTAATGTTACTGTATTCAGAGTTGTAAGTGCATCAACATCGGACCTCCTGTCTGCTCCGTTTGCATCTAAACTACCAAGAAAGTACCTTCTTAAATCACTGATTGTAACAGTAGAATCACAATCCAAAAACCAATCATCAAATCCACCTGCATAATAATAAGAATTAGCATGCATACCCAGTATAAGGTTTGCTGTACAATTTGGATTTAGCGTTCCTGTAAAAGCCATAGTATCCGACACAAAAACCTCTCCACTTGCTCTGTTGCCCACAAAATAAGTAGCCATCTTATTGTTTGGCTCTATAATCACAGCAAAGAAATACCATCCATTATTGACTAAATTAAATGGCATGGTTATTGTTTCATCAAGGATTAAAGAACCAGATGAGTTGTATAACATCAGTCTTGGTTTTCCACGATATAAAGACAAATATAAAATCGGCTGACCAGGTCCTTGCCTTGTGTTAAAAATAGGACAGAATGTGTTTCCTACAGAATATGTGGTGGGGTTCATCCAACCACCAACCACAATCTTTTCTCCCATATTTGCAAAGATAGAACCATCATTATCAACTTGCAAGTGAGTTTTCTCAACTGTTGGGTTATTGATATTCATCTTGAAAAATCCACCTGTCTTACCAGCAAATAGGTCTGCAGTTGTTCCACTCCATCCGATAATGTGTATTTTTCTATTGTTTTGAGAACTGTCGATTAAATCTAAGTTATTATCCGGACCACTTTCATTAAATCTCCAAAGACCACTATTGCCAAATGAAAGCGGAACTTCTCCCGTAAAATCTGTTTGTTTATTTAAAATCGAAATTATCGCCACTTACTACCTCCATCTGCTGTTTGCTTTTATTTTTATAGTTTGAAAAGTTGCCCCATTCTCAATAATAGAGATTGTGTTTTGTCCACCATAAAGAGTCGGAAAATTAAAATCATCAAGGTGTAGTAGACCGTTCCTAATAATTGCACCACTTTCATCAAGTACCTTTGCAGTCATAAGAGCAGAATCAATCATAAGCGTTTCATTTTCCATAAGTCCACCTTTAATGATTAGTTCCACATTATTTGTTGTAATAATAAGCGTATCTGTACTTAAGGGAATGCTTGCCTTTATTTCATAAACAGGGAAAGAATCAGCATTGCCTTTGGTTCTTGTAATGGTAGTTTCCGTAGTAGTTGTTACTTCAAACGTTTCATCACTGATTGCATAACCGTATGGATCAAAAGCCATAAAGGAAAGTGTAAAAGCACCACTGTTTTGAATCAACTTTTCTATATCTATCCCTTCTGTTAGTCTGGCATGAAAGAATCGCTGTGGCATATCATCTAAGATTAATTTCCTCACACCCTTTTTAGGGTCAAGAGTCGTGGCAAGATTATCCGCTATTTCTAGCAGCTTGACCTTGCTTATTTGAGGGAATATATAACAGTCAAAGACAATATTTCGCTCAGATAATTCGCAGCCAAAATCGTAAAGACCATCTTTTCCGCTTATCTCTATACTTTTATTTCTAAGGCTTGGAACGACACTGTAACTTAGCAGTCTTGCCTTAACTTTCATATCTTTTGATACAATGTTATCAAATATAAATCCCATTAAAATACTCCTTTCTAATTTATGTTGCCAAAACTCTACCTCTTGCACGAGAGCCTGTCTGCATTAAATTGTATAGTTCCTGTGAAACTTTTCTGATATCATCTTCAGAACGAACTATCATCTGCTGAATGGTTACCATTGAACCAATTGTTCCCATAGCATTTTGATGTGGGTCTCCCATATTTCCAGTTACTGTGCCTTTTACATTTGCTGAAAAGTCACTGGGCAGAGCATTTCTCATGTCAGTGCCAAGTCCATTCATAGTGTCCATAATGCCTTTGCTCATACCTACAGCAGCATCAATTGCATATTTTCCATCTTTGTCAATAGAACCTGCAAGACCCTCCACAAGCATTTCACCAATCCAAGCCATCTCTTTTGATGGAGAGTTAATGCCAAAGAAATCCATAATGCCGTCCCATATACCTGAAATCCAACCACTAACTTTATCCCAAAGCCAACCAGCAAGCGACTGTATTCCGTTCCATAGACCTTTTACTATATTTCCCCCAATTTCTACAATCTTGTACATTAGACTTCCAAAAGCTGAAACAATACCTGCAATAATCTGCGGTACTGCTTTTACAATTTCCACAATAATGGTTGGTAGATTAGCTATCAATGCTACAATAAGTTCCACTCCTGCAATAATGATTTTATCAATGTTACCAAGTAGTGCATTTACAATGCTACTAATAATTTCAGGAATTGCTTGAACTATAGTTGTGATTATCTGAGGAAGTGCCTGAACTAGTGCTATTAGTAAATCAATTCCTGCTTGAATAATGAGTGGTAACCCTTCTAAAATTCCAACCACGATACTTTCAATAATCAGTGGCAGTGCTACAACTATAGATTCAATGATTATTGGCAGCGCCGTAACAAGTGCCGTCAGTAGCTGTATGCCTGCTTCAATTATCATAGGAATACCTTGTATCAAAAACTCTACAATAGCTGTGATAATTGTCGGTAAATATGAAACAAGCACAGGGATTGCATTAAGCAGTCCTTGTGCCAAACCTAAAATCAATTGAAGGGCTGCATCTAAAATCATCGGTAAATTTTCTATTAGAGTTTGTACTATCAAAGCAAGGGCTTCTAAAATTGCCGGAATTAACTGTGGCAATGCAGAGCCTATCCCTTGCACTAAAGTTACAACCATTAAAATAGCCGCCTCCATAAGAGCCGGCAAGTTTTCTATGATTCCATTTACCAGTGCCATGAGTAGCTGTAATGCACCGTCTGTTATCTGAGGTAAGGCTGAAATAAGACCTTCAAAAATTGTCATGACTATCATTACCACTGCATCTACAATAATTGGAAGATTATCTACAAGTGATGAACCGATAGCCGATAAAATATCCATACCAATATCGATAAATAGTGGTAATTGTTCTGTAATAATATCTGCTATTTCACCGACGGCATCACCCATAGCTGTGCTTATTTTACTCATATCTCCATCAGCTTTATTTATTTCTGTTGACAGGGTAGAAAAGGCATCTGTAATTCCTGCTGACATTTCAGAAACAGCAGGTAAAAATACACCTTGAATTGCTCTTGATGTACCTTGCATAGCAGAATTTAAGTTGTCATATTTCACTTCATTTATATTGGAAAGTGCATCATAGACTTCAAAGCTACCATCTTTCATGGAAGATAGAACCGGAAGCACTGTACTTTCCAAATCTTCATACTGTGTTCCAAATAGGGCTACAGCTGTTGCATTCTTTGCAATTGGATCTTCCATGGAATCAAGTGCCGATACCACTTCAAAAAAGGCTTCATTTGCCTTATCTCCACCCTCTGCAAAGGAACTCATCATTTCATCTGCATTCATTCCAAGAGAATGAAAGGCATCTACAGTTGACTGAGACCCATCTTTTGCACGGATATTAAATTCTTTGACGGCATCTCCAACTTTATCAATGGAAAATACCCCTTCTTCCGCACCTGAAATAAGGCTTGTTATAAATTCATCTGAAGATAAACCAAGAGCAGAAAACTGTCCCGAATACTCATTTAAGGTATCCAATAAATCTCCATTTTTATCTGCACCATTTTGTGCTCCTACCGCAATTAAGTTATATGCTTCTTCAGCTGAAATACCGAAATTTTTCATAAGAGAGTTAGCGGTATTTGCACTTTCTTGAAGATCATAACCAAAGGTATCGCGCAGAGCAAATCCACTTTCTGTTGCCTTTTGCAGTTCATCGTCCATAAGTCCTGTGATTTTTTGAACCTCTGATAACCCTTCGGCTACATCATCTAAACTGTCACCAAAGTTGTTAGTATACACTCTTTGTGCTACTTCTCCAAGAGATTCAAGTTCTGCTCCTGTAGTACCTGTACTTGCAGAAATTTGATTAACTGCAGTGTTAAAATCATCTCCGAGTTTAATTAAATCCACACTTGCTTTTACAGCTGCTGCACCAATAGCAAGAACTGATGCACCGATGGCTACGCCGATACCTCCTGCAACTGAACCAAGAGCAGAAAACTTACCTTTTGAAGTATCGGCAATATCACTGCTACGAGTAATTGCATCACCTAGTTCATCAGTACTGTTTGAACCTTCACGCATATCAATAGACATCTGCTCAATTGCTTTTTCATTAGCAGATACTTCTCGCTCCATCTTGTTAAGGTCAGCTGTTGCATTATTTAACTGTATCTGCCAAGCCTTGGTTCTTCTGTCATTTTCACCGAAACTCTGACTTGCATTTTCAAGAGCAGATTTTAAGGTATCAATCTTATTTCTCTGTGAAGTAATTTGATTTTCAAGCGTTCTATTGGTTGTGGTTAAACTTTCTATAGAGCGTTCGTTTTTATCAAAGGCAGAGGTGGCAAGTTTCATCTCACTACCTAAGACTTTAAAATCATTATTGATATCTCTAAGAGATTGTTTAAAGGCTTTTTCACCCTCAATTCCTATCTTCAAACCAAAAGTATCGGACATTTCACCACCTCCTTCCTAAAAATGGGCATGAAAAAAGACACTTCCGTAGAAATGTCTTTGTGATTGATTAGATTTGTTTTATTGCCAGTTTATGGTGTAGGCAAATTGCTCATACTCCTCAGTACCTATGATTTTTTGCGTGTTAGAATTATACCAATAATTGCTCCTACTAAAGTAATTGGTGCTAATCTTACAAACAACCATTCAATTGAATGAAAAGCCACTCCGAGAACTGCTGTTTCAGGGTCGCTATAATCCCACCCTAAATAAGGACTTTTCAATAAAAACAAGGTAACAAAAATTGCTGCTATAATTGCACATACAGAAATAAGCGTCCCGTGAATTAGTTTTCGTTTTTTTATGCTTTTTTGTGATAATTGTAAGTTGATAATTTCTAATTTTTCTGAGATTACTTTTAGTTCATCTTCTCTTTCCGTAGCAATAGTTTCACCAAGCAATGTGCTTACTGGCATTTCGAGAATGTCTGATATTTCTACTAACATTTCAGAATCTGGGACAGACAATCCTTTTTCCCATTTTGAAACAGTTTGTCGCACTACATTCAACTTAACAGCAAGTTCTTCTTGTGAAAGTCCTTTTGATTTTCTGATAGCTTTAATATTCTCATTTAGCATAACAAATACCTCCTTTGTTTGTATCTAAAGCGTAACAGATATTTGTCCGTTGCCACAAGCAACGCATATTAACATTTGCTATAATTGACCTAAAGAGTATGTTATATATCTATTATTAGAACTTATTTTACCATACTATGATAGATATTTTATCAACAACATATTAAATTTAAATTCCAAACGGAACAATATCATCAATATCGATTATTAATTTAGGCTTTGCCATACCATTAAACTGCTTATGGCATTCCCACAAATCAAGAAGTTCTCCAAAGGGAAGTAGCCATGTTTCCTCTGTACTAAATCCCAATTGAACTCTGCCATAATAAAATAGCCTCGTAAACAACTCATCATCACTTACGGGGCTACTGCATTTTTTGATTTATCATCTTCACTTTCAATATTTCTTTTCGTGCCTTTAAACATTGCCTCCATGATTGCACCTTTGTAGTCTGCCAAATCTACAGGTGAAGTTAAAAGTTCAAGCATTTCTTCTGTTAGAAGTTCCTTTTTCTCGTTAGGGTTTTTAAGATTATGAATGAGTATACTTTGATTACTAAGTAATGTAATCAACCATATAATCTCTGAGAGTGCCATTTCAAAGTTCTCATTTTTCATCAGTTTATCGCCAAGATGCTCAAGACCACCATATCTTCCTGCGATTTCCTTTGTAGCTTTTGTGGTCAGTATCATTTCATATTCTGTGTCACTAATTGTAACAAATGCACTTCGTTCCATTACTTACCACCTCCACTTTTTTGTACTGACTGCTGTGCAGGCACTGTGAAACTCGGTTCATATACTGTTGTGTACCAACCATTTATTGTTTCTGCTATTACTCCTGTATCTCCATCAGTAACTTCTGCTTTCCATGGGTGTTTTCCGTTGTCATCAAGTTTATTTCTTCTCATAACTGTACCCTCAATAGTTGGTGTAGAAAATTCGATACTTTCTCCCTTAGTTGTTAGATTCGTTGCTGGAATACCGAACTTCACTCTATATAGCCAAAAATATCTGTATTTACCGTTACTTTTCTTCGCCCTAAACCCAATGGCTACAGGCTGTCCTCCATCCTCGCTTGATGAAATAATAACCTTATTGCTGTCAATCGTTGCGCCCGTTAAGGCACTTGCTGCAGTACTACCTATATCATCAACACCAAGTGAGAGTGTGCCACTTTGAAATTCTTTTACAACTTCTGCCGCACCATCATCCGCATAAAGGGTCGCTTCAGCAAGTTCCACTGACAGTTCCGCCGTCATAGCTTTTGCTAAAACCACAGGAGTTCCGTAGGTTTCTTCCTCGTTTTCATTTTCTGTAATAGTTGCATAATATAGCTTATCTAATCCGATTGTTGCCATTTATATTTCCTCCATTTCTTTATGTTTTTCTACATCAATACTGTAATGATGATAACTCGTATCATCTTCATGTCCGATGTATTTCATTTCAGTTATATCAAACTCATTTTCAAGTAAGAGCCTAATAATCTGATTTTTAATTACTGTATAATTTCCTTTTACATATAGTGAAATTCTAATCTCCTCTTTGATATACCTAGCCTTGTTATCTACAAAATGCTGAAAGTTATCTATTAGAGGAGTAAGCACTGCATATTTATCTTCTTTTTCTCCCTTAAAAACTGCTGTTTCAGTAGGAATAATAGGCGAAAGCAAGGTTATAAGTTCACTTAACACGATTTATTTCCTCCTCAAGTTTAGCTATCATTTTCTTTTTACAAGATGTTCTACTTTTGGATTTAGCAGGTGCTAGAAATGGTTTAGGTGACATATTACTTGTGCCATATTCAATGATGTTAGCAATTTTTGCATTGCTATCTCCATCACTTCTTGGCTCTGCAAAACCAACCTTGATATTACTGTTCCCATCTTTATCAACTAGCACTTTAGAAAGTCCGAGAGAACGTTCTAATTCTCCAGTGGAACGTGATTCATGCTTTGTATCTGCACCGATTATAGACGAAAGGTTGCTTTTCACTGCATCAAGAACTACTTCACCACCTGTTTCAAGTACATTCTCCATAATCTCATCGGTTTTGCTACCAAGAGTGGATATTTTATTTAAGAAATCTTCAGGCATATTCATAGTTGCTCTAGCCATCAAACCACCACCTTTGCCATCACTTCAATGTACATATCTTTACCTTTGACATCTTCCAAAGATGTGATTTCAAATCTTCCATACTCACAGATCAATACCATATCTGTAGTGATTTTAATATTTGGAATAGAACGAAAACGAAAAAGTGCTGTAGCTTCAAAAAGCTGTGTACGATTAACCCATTTTTCACTTCCATGTATTGGTTCATAATAGGCTCTGAAACTTGCTAAAATAACATCGGTTTCAATAACAAACCCGTCTAAATCTTTCACTTTCTGTTTCTCTATTAAATCTACAAAGGTCTTCATTTTCCCAAAACTCATAGGCTATACCTTCCAATCTCGATCCAGTCTAAGTAGTCTATTGACTGTATTCCATACCTGCTTGCTTGCATTCACACTATCAGCAAAGAAACCACCGGTGCTACCATCTCTGCTTTCATAAAAGTAAGATGATAGCATAATGATTGCTTGCTCTGTGGTAGGTGTAATATCATTTCCTAAATAATAATCTTTTTCTAAATGCTGATAGCTTTCCGCATAAGAAATAGAAGTAGCGATAAGTCTTTTTAACATCTTATCATCTACCTCGTGGGTAAGTATTAAATTTTCTTTTACTTTGATAAGAAGTTCTTCTAGCATTTGCTACCTCCAATTTTTATTTAAGCTGATGTACTTTTCATCTTGAGGATTTTTACAGCTTCTGATAGAACTAACTTGCCATCAACTCTTTCTTTTGCCACAAAACCTACCATACCATTTCCAGCATAAAGTTCTTTCAGTTCAGAGAAAGATCTTGTTCCTCTATCACCGATGTTATAATATTTAAAATCCCCAAAGGCAATAACAGATGCTCCTGCAGCAATAGTTGGAACATAAGGGGAAGTATAAACAGGGTAACCAAGTAGTCTGTCAGGCTCTCCTGCAACAAGTGCCGGTTGCCACATAAATGCACCGTTACCGTCTTTTAGCTTTCTGATTGCAGAAAGTGACTGATCACTGATAATAAATGCCGCATTCTTTCTGTAAGGTCTTTTAAGGCTATATACAAGATTGATAAGTTCATCAGCTGTAATAGCTGTTGCACTTGCTGTAGTCACTCCAACATCTCCACCGCCTGTGCTTGCAAAAATCCCTAACGGCTTTTTACTGCCATCACCATTTAAAAAGGCATCTTCTTCAGCATTTGATAATGCCTTGGTAAACTGATTCATAATGTAGTTTTCAAGCCCAAAAGCATTATCATATAAAAGTTCTTCTGTTACTTTTACTGCAACCGTTAGCTTATGTGCATCAAGCAAAATTTGGTCAAACTTTGCATCTTCAAAAGTTAATGCTCCGCCTTCGTCAGTCCAAGCCGCAGCAGGTTTTGCTCCTGCAATATTAATCTTTCTTTCGCCATGAGTAGTGATAGTTGTTGCAAGTTTTCTGAAAATGTTTTCTTCTGTTAAACCATCAATCAATCTTTTATCGTATTCCTCTGGAACAAGGTAACCACCATCTGCATCAACACCTTCTTGCAAAATATTTGATACATTTCTAAATCGAGAGCGAAGTGCATTAAGCATATCTTCTTTGTATACATTACTTGCTCTACCTGTTTTCACTTCCTTTTCTTCGTCTGTTTTCATAGGCTTAGATACGATAGGTGCATTTACAGGCTTTAGCATCTCATTTTCAATCGCAAGCATTTCTTCCATACGCTCAATTTCAAGGCTATAGTTTTTAACCTTTTGTTCCATTTCGTTATAGGTCTTTCCATCTTCTTGTGAGAGAAGTCCGTCCTTATCTCTCTTTGTTTCAACAAAGGCTTTTGCAGCCTCCCATGCTTTGTTTCTTTTTACTCTCAATTCTTTTAAATCCATCTTTCTTACCTCCAATTTTTCATTAAAATAAGCCTATCCACTAAGGAATCGGCTTCGACTGAATTTATTTGTTTTTCTGCTTTAATGGGTATTTTTATTTCGCTTTTTTTAGCAATTTTCTCCATTAGTGAATTAGTTACTTCCATCTTTTTATAGACCATTGGTGCAGATATAGGGTCTGTATTTTCAGTATTTCTACCATGTATGATTTCATCTGCAAATCCCATATCAACAGCAGAATGTGCATCCATCCATGTTTCTGCATCCATAAGATGAGATATCTTATTCCTCATCATTCCTGTTTTAATCTCGTAGGCATTAATAATGCTTTCTTTGACTTCATCGAGCATGGAGATTGCTTTCTTCATATCGGTTCTGTCACCCCATGCGATTGTTGCAGGATTATGAATCATCATCATGGACACAGGAGATACTAATACCTTTGTTCCTGCCATAGCAATAACAGATGCCGCACTTGCTGCAATGCCATCAATCTTTACTGTCACATTTCCTTTGTAGTCCATAAGCATATTGTAGATTTGGGCAGCCGCAATGCAATCACCACCCGGTGAATTTATCCAAACAGTAATATCTCCATTACCACTAAAGAGTTCCTCTTTAAAAAGCGTAGGTGTTACTTCATCATCAAACCAACTTTCCTCGGCGATTGTTCCGTTTAGAAACAGTGTCCTCGTTTCCATCACTTCCTGATTGTTCACCTTCTGATTCTTCCACTTCCAAAATTTCTTCACGATTGTTTTCCTCCTCTCCTTTCATATTATTTGCGAATGCTCCTGCATTTTTAAGTGGGAGCATATTGCCATTAATTAAATATAAATCTCCACCTTCATCAGATGGGATTTTATCTAAATTTTCAAGAGTGCGTATATCGTTTGCACTCATCCACCCATTTTGCCTTGATGTGGCATAACCATTCATTCTACTTTGATAATCACCACGAAGTAGACCATCAACATTAAACTTGATAAAATACTTTTCTTTATCAAGAGGGGATAGTAAGGCACGAACCATTGCTTGCTCCCAGCGAATCACCCAAGGATCAAGGGTGTATTTTACAAACTCTAGTGATTGTTGCTCAATATTAGAAAAGCTCGACTTTTCAAGGTCACCAACCATATGAGGTGGCACTCTGAAAATTCGAGCAATCTCGTTTATCTGAAATTTTCTTGTTTCTAAAAATTGTGCTTGTTCAGGAGATATTCCAATGGGTGTATATTTCAAACCTTCTTCTAAAACCGCAACTCTGTGAGCATTGCTACTTCCTTGATACGCTGAGTTCCAACTATCTCTTACTTTAGTTGGATCCTTTAATGTTCCCGGATGTTCAAGTACACCACTTGGAGCAGCACCATTTGCAAAAAACTTCGCACCATATTCTTCTGTCGCAATGGCAAGTCCTATTGAATTTTTTGCCATTGCAATGGGGGAGTAGCCGACAAGACCGTCAAAACCAAGTCCAGGTATATGAAGGACATCACTTGATTTAAGTGTTACCGTAGAGCCTTTCATTGTTTGGGCATCATCATTTGACATTTGGTAGGTGTAGATTATTTGCCCTTTGTTATCCCTATCAACAGTCATTCGGTTTGGCATAAGAGGATAAAGTGCTATCACTTCTCCTTTTCCATTACGAATTATCTGTGCGTAGGCATTTCCCCAAAGCAGTAAATGAGTCATTAGTGTTTCACGAAAGACAAAGGATGTCATTTCTGGATTTGGTTCATCGTGCAGTAAAAAGTAGAGAGGGTGTTTTGGTTCTTTTTCTTTGTCTCCTCCTTCGGTATGACTGTATAAGTGAAGTGGTAGCCCAGCCACAGCTTCAGCGAGGATACGAACACAGCTATACACTGCAGTCATTTGCATTGCAGTTCGTTCTGTTACAGATTTTCCAGCTTGCGTCTGCCCAAAGAAAAATCGGTAGGAACTACCACTAGTTGCGTTTGTAGGTTTATCTCTTGACTGAAATATACCTTTAAATATATTCATTTGTATCACCTTCTTTCTAAAAATGGGTATTAAAAAGCACCTCGTTTTGAGGTGCTTTCATAAAACTATTTTTTTGTAAATATATTTGTTTTCAAACTATCTTTTTGCGGGTTTACATGTATTCCAAGTTTAGCCTGATTTTCATATAACTTTACTCCTAAATTAGCTGGTGGAGATTGTATTAAATCTCTCAAGGCAAATGTTTGACCAGAAGGCATTTTAGCTATTTCATTAGTCATGTTTTTCCACATCATTGCATAGGTTCTTTCTTCTAAAGAGATATCTCTACAATATGAAGGAACATCTGGGTATCCATTCGCTGATGCTAATTGTTGCAACTTTGCCCATTCAGCAGCATTAACTGAAAATTGAACTCTCATATCACTTACTCCTTTCGCAATATTTAGGTATCTGTTCAATCACCTAGGCAAATTATATCACGCTCAAGGCGTCTGGTCAACTCCCTTTTTAATTGGATGTGAATTTTATATAAACAAAATCCCTCTCTCATCATAAACAGATGCTGAGTTACTATTGCCACATCTTATCGCCCTATCTAGTGCCATAATAGTTGCTACAGCACCATCAATCTTCTCTGTGGATTTTTCCTTGTCTGCCTTTATATTTCCGGCAGGATCTGTTCTAATAAAAATATTATCCATATTCCAACGAAGAATAGGGTTCCCACCATGAGCAAGTTTTTGTTCCAGTGTGATTTTCATTAACTCCTTAGTCGGTGGTGACATATCTTTAAATCCTTGCCCGAAAGGAACGACTGTAAATCCCATACCCTCGAGGTTCTGTACCATCTGCACAGCACCCCAACGGTCAAAAGCAATTTCTCTGATGTTATATTTCTTACCAAGTTCCTCTATAAAGGTTTCAATAAATCCATAGTGAACCACATTTCCCTCTGTAGTTTTAAGATATCCTTGTTTTTCCCAAAGGTCATAATTTACATGATCTCTGCGAGCTCTAAGTTCTAAGGTTTCTTCTGGTATCCAAAAGAATGGTAAAACGATGTATTTATCATCGCTATCTTCTGGTGGAAAGATAAGCACAAAAGCTGTAATGTCAGTAGTAGATGATAAATCAAGACCACCATAGCAAACTCTACCTTCTAAATCTTTCTCACTTACAGGGAAGCTACATCTATCCCATTTTTCCATCGGCATCCAACGGACTGCTTGCTTTACCCATTGATTAAGTCTTAATTGTCTAAACGAATTCTCTTCTGCAGGGTTCTGCTTTGCAGATTCACAAGCTATCTTTACTTTATCTATAGCAACGGTAATACCAAGTGAGGGATTCGCTTTCTTCCATGTTTTTTGAAGTGTCCAATCATCGCTTTCTTCAGCACCATAAATTACAGGATAGAAAGTAGAATCTCTTTTTCTTCCGTCAATAATGTCTTTTGCTTTTTGATGTGTTTCATAGCAGATAGAGTTGGTATCTGTTCCTGCTGTAGTGATAAGAAAATACAGTGGTTGCGTTCGGGCATCACCACTACCTTTGGTCATAACATCAAACAGTTTTCTATTTGGCTGAGTATGAAGTTCATCAAACACCACTCCGTGTATATTAAATCCGTGCTTTGAATAAGCTTCAGCAGATAGCACTTGGTAAAAACTGTTTGTAGGCAAATATACAATTCTCTTTTGAGATGCGAGTATCTTAACTCTTTTATTTAGTGCTGGACACATACGAACCATGTCTGCCGCCACTTCAAATACAATAGATGCTTGACCTCTATCAGCAGCACACCCATAAACCTCGGCTCGTTCCTCATTGTCTCCACAAGTGAGTAGCAGGGCAATAGCCGCCGCAAGCTCACTCTTTCCTTGCTTTTTGGGTATTTCAACATAAGCAGTATTAAATTGCCTGTATCCGTTTGGCTTTATAATACCGAATAAATCCCTTATGATTTGCTCTTGCCAATCTATCAGTTCGAAAGGTTTACCTGCCCATATCCCTTTGGTATGACAAAGACATTCAATAAAGTTCACTGCAAAGTCCGCTAATGTTTCATTGTAGATAGAATCCTTTAGTTTAAACTTTGTAGGTTTGTATTTTTTAAGTTTTCGTATTGTCATCACCTCCATTGAGCATTAAAAAAAACCTCTTAGGTCTGTTCCTACTACGAGAAAAAGAGCCACTGCTCTAATTCCCATTTATTTAATTGTTATCATCTCCATACATGATGAAGTTCATATATTCTTTTCTATGTTCTTCAAGGAAGATAACCAGTTCATAGAATCTCATTTCGTCAGCGATTACCTGTACTTCCGAGGTTAATAACATATTGGTTTTGCCTGTGGCTCTGACTTTTAATATTTGCTCTTTGATTTTCTCATTCATCTGTTGCCACCTCATATCCCATCAACAATTCTTGATAAATTTTCACATATCTACTTTGCTCAGAGCCTTCACTTCCTGCCGTGGCTCTTAGAAAGAAATTTACAGCCTCTTGTCTATCCTCCCACCCATCTTTTTGCCTGTAACAAATAGTGGTGACAGGGTCAAGTTTCGCACAACTATCTTCTTCATAAACTACATTTAAGTGAGAACCGCTATCCCAATCCACCATTATGCTTGCTGTATCATCAACACCTGTAACCGTTCCTTTCGTTCCAATCGGTGGTGCTTGTTCATCGTCCATGCGAACTAATCGCACTCGTGTACCAATTGGATAATCTATTCTTACCCTTTTTACAATTTCTCTACTTGGAAAAGCCACTTACTCCACCTCCTCATGTAGTTCACAAAAACTACTACCATGTTCTTCAGCTATCTGCCATGCCAGTTCCTGAGCCTTAATTTCGTTTGGAGCAGTAAATGTTTTAAATTCATCATCAGCAAGTTCTACTCTGTATTTCTTCCCTCTAAAGGCTGATGAGCCTCTAAAGTTTTGAAGTAGTATCTTTCTCTCGTTTTTGTAATTCTCTCCAATAAAGCCAAGCCTTAGCAAAAAGCACCTAAAAGCATACTTTTCATTGTCGGTTGGTTTTTCTTTTGCGTTAATTCGTTTTTGCTTTTTGGCCATTTCTGTTAGTAGATAAACAAATGTAGTATATGCCTTCGTCGATTCATTGTCCGATGGGATATGCGTAAACCAAGGGAAACTAATTCTTTCTTCTCCAAACTCAATAGGCAATCCTTCAATTCCAAGTGCCTTTTTAATAAGGGTAGCCTTTGAACTTATGAGGTTTTCAATGTTAGTAAGAGATGTTTCATCAAAACTATCTCTCGGCATTTCAATTATAAGCCCTACAGCTTCGCCACAGTCAGCCTGTACTCGCTTAACAGGTACTTTTTCTTCTTCGGTGGCATCATTTGCCCCTTGATTTTCTTCTGCCACAAAGCCTTTCTGTGCAAGGCAGTTAAGTAAGGTTTCAATTTCCTCGCCATCTGCTCTGTACCCCAAGGCATCTTCTCTTGTGCCGTTGGCACAATTCACCTTATCATCAAAGCTGATAGTACCGACTTTGTCTACTGTGAAATAATCCACCTCATAAGCAGCTGTTGGCATTCCAAGGTATTTAGGTTTGACCTCTAAAATCTCACCCATAGCCGCCACTAATTCTTTTCTTTTTGCTCCTGTTACATTTAATTTAATTTCCATTGTAAGACCTCCTTCTTCTTTGGTAGTGTAGATATTACCGCTACTCATGGACTATAGCAAGTCAATTTGCGATAATAAATTACACGATTTTCGGGAGTTTACAAATCTTCATTTTGTGTATAATATGCCATAGATTCAAGTACATAAATTACGCAAGGCAGCGCCACTCCGTTACCCCACATTTTATATTCTGCTGAATCAGAATGTGGTTTCTGTAACCACTTTATAATCTGATTTCTGCTTTTGGGTTTTGTACTTTTACCCATAGCTTTTCTGTGAGTTTCAAATACGTTACTCCAAAAACCAATATCTTCTTCAGTAGGATTTTCAGTTCCAAGATCACTGCACCAATAATCAGGAAACCCTTGGAGTCTTGCACACTCGCTCGGAGTTAATCTTCTTACGATATATTCGGGAGCGTTGATTAATGGCGGATCTTTATAGTCTGTTGCCACAAGTGTATTTGCGACTTCTTCCTCTGCTCTTGTAAAGAACGAAGCCTTGCTTGAGCAGTAGGTAGGAACAGCTACTGCACTTGGCCCTTGTGAATTAAGCGTTGAGTTTATTCCATCATCAGTAATTCCGGGACTTCTTGCAAAGCCACTGCCACAGTTAAAACTTTCTCGATCCAGTGCATAAACCACTGCGTGTTTATCAGTTGCATTTAATGTAAAGCTGACATTTTCATTGATACCATTACCTTGTGGTCCGTTTTCATCTTTCCTTCCAATCATAGAACCTTGCAAAGCAACTACTGCAATACCACCTTGATTGCATGATGGATTTCCACCGTTTGCATCAACAGTTCTTGCAGTATCTGCCTCATAAAATCCACTGTGAGGATTATCACTTTTCATAGAGTTGCTATCCTTAGAGCAAATACCATAAGGTATAAATACTGTTTGGTCATTATTACAACCGAGAGTAGCTGATATATTATCTTGCACAAGTGCTCCTTTACCACCACCCTCACAACCACTTCTGATTTTCAAAGTTTTAGGAGTTTCAACAACAAAAGGTTGGTTATTTCCACCTAATCCGTAAGTAGCTGAAACAGTTGGTGCAACTTCATCAAGTTCTTTGTATCTTGTATCTTGGCTGTGATTTTCAAAAGCTGTCAATTCACAGCTTGCATCTCCAGTGCCTTTTGAAGAACCGGTGGTAGCTCTTTGCCACGGCTCTCGGCTCTCTTTAAAATTCCAAGGCACGCTCTTTGGCTTAAATAATATTTTACCGGCACATCTGCCATTAAAATCTGCGACAAGGAAGATTCTCTTTCTTCGTTGGGGTACTCCGAAGTACCTAGCGTCAAGTGTTCTGTAGCAGATGGAGTAATCACTTCCCACAATAAGACCTGCCTTTGTCCACTTGGTATGCAAAGGAAAAGATATGGTTTCATCTTTGATTTTTGCAAAAGCATCAAGGACTGCCTTGAAGTCTTGACCTTTGTTTGAAGAGAATGCGCCGGGGACGTTTTCCCATAATGCATATCTTGGATATTTTCCATTAGTTACTCGCCTCATTTCTTTAATAATTCTGATTGCTTCATAAAATAGTATGGATTGTTCACCCATTAAACCCTCACGCTTTCCGGCAACAGAAAGGTTTGTGCAAGGACTTCCAAAAGTAATAATATCCACGGGAGCAATCTCATCACCGTGGATATTATGTATATCTCCCAAGTGTTTCACTTGAGGTAAATTTTTAGTTGTAACCCTTATAGGGAAGGGCTCAATTTCAGAACTCCATATTGGAGTAATTCCACAGTGAAGTGCAGCAAGGGGAAATCCTCCTGAACCATCAAATAGAGAACCCAAAGTTAAATTATTCATCTTGCACCTTCACTTCTTGGTAGGAGTAGGTATTTCCATCTCTCAAAACAAATACATCAATATCTGTTCCCACTTGCTCTATATATCTTTTTATGATTACATCACAAAACTTCTCATCTAGTTCTATAGTGTAACAAATTCTGTTTGTCTGCTCTGATGCAATTAATGTAGAACCACTGCCACCAAATGGGTCAAGCACAATACAATTACTTAAACTTGAATTGAGTATCGTATAAGCAATAAGTGGGATTGGTTTCATCGTAGGGTGATCAGTATTCTTCTTTGGTTTATCAAACTCCCAAATCGTGGTCTCTTTTCTACCTGTATACCATTGATGCTTTCCTTTTTTCTTCCAACCAAATAGCACAGGTTCATGTTGCCACTGATATGGAGAGCGACCAAGCACTAAGGATTGCTTTTTCCAAATGCAAGTACCACTTAGATAGAATCCTGCATCAATAAATGCTTTTCTAAAGTTCAGCCCCTCGGTATCTGCATGAAACACATAGATACTCGAATCTTCAGCCATAACTTTTTCCATATTGGAAAAGGCATCAAATAAAAATTGATAGAATGCAGTGTTATCCATGTTGTCATTTTTTATCTTTCCAGCACTACCTTCATAGTTCACATTGTATGGTGGATCCGTCACTACTAGATTTGCTTTCTTTCCGTCCATAAGCAATATGTATGTTTCTTCTATGGTGCTATCACCACAGATAAGTCTGTGATTTCCAAGTTGCCAAATGTCACCGTGTTTAGTTATAGTGGGTTTCTTTAATTCTTCCTCAACATCAAATTCATCGTCTATAACAGCCTCATTCATTCCAAGTAATTTATCTATTTCAGCACCATCAAATCCAAGAAGTGATAAGTCAAAATCATCCCCCATAAGTTCTGATAATTCCACAGATAACATATCCTCGTCCCAACCAGCATTAAGAGCAAGTCTATTATCGGCTAAGATATAGGCTCTCTTTTGTGCATTGGTTAGATGTTCTACAAATACACATGGTACTTCATTTAAACCTTCTTCTTTAGCAGCCATAATTCTGCCATGCCCTGCAATGATATTTAAATCTTTATCTACGATTACAGGGTTTACAAAGCCAAATTCACGGAGTGAACCTCGTAGCTGATTTATTTGCTCCTTGTTATGGGTACGAGCATTCCTCGCATAAGGAATCAGTTTTTCAATACTTACTTTTTCAAATCTTTCTGTTGTAATCACGGGTTTATTCTCCTTTACATTTTCGTTCTTGCTTTAAGCAATCGTTCCATCAAATCTCCCTCCGGTGCATCGTCATAATCGGTAGAGCAGTTTTCTTTTACAATCTGAAATATCTCATTCCAAAGCCTAACCGCTTGATTCATATAGTTAATGCCAATATTGATAAATGGTGAGGGGATTGGTTTATTTGTAGTTGGGTGCTTAGATAAAAAGCCAAGCTGTGATGTCATTTCCTCACACTGTATCCAACGAGCTGATGCCATGGCATACCTTTCAATGAGTGACGGTGTTACTTTAGAAGCACAACCAATCTTTTGTAGCCACTCCCAAGTTTCTTTATATATTTCAGCTGCTTGAAGTTCACTTCCGTCACGCTGAGTACTTGATAAGAAATCATGTGGTTTTGGCATATCCACACCCTCAATTTCAGGAATGTCTAATACCTCAAGTTTTCTACCGCCCGGATTTCCACTTTCTGACTTTTCTTTTACAGCTGACTTTTTGCGACCGGCACCGGCTCTTGCTCCACCTCGACCGCCTATGTTATTTGATTTTGTGGGCATAATTTATCACCTCCATCATATTATTGGTGTATGCTTTAGCATACCGATAACAAGGTTCTGTCAAGGCTTTAAGAGTGGAGATTTGCAACGCAAATACTACTCGTGCCTTTACAGGTTCTTATTACCCTTTTGATTTCGCCCTTTTTGTGCGTAAGACCCCACACCGCTGTCCAAATTTTTTAGTTGTAGAGATTGGATAGCCCCTACCTATCATCTGGACTCATCTTTCCATGTATCTTCATATGACAGGAGTGGCAAACAGATAAAAGATTATCTTTTCTATTTGTTCCACCATCACTAAGTGGAATGATATGATGTACTTCTTCTACTGGTATCATCCGACCAAGTTCTTTGCAAACTTCACAGAGTGGGTGAGTGCTTACGTGTCTGTCGCGGATTCGTTTCCATGCTCTTCCGTATCTTTTGTTACTCTCAGGGTCACGGTTAAATTTGTTGTAGTTATTGTTTTCTTTTTTCTCTAAATGTTTATGCTCATCACAGTACCTATCATCAGTTAAGTTGGGACAACCTATGGTGGCACATGGTTTCTTTGGTTTTCTTGGCACAGTGCCACCTCTTTTCTTTCCATAACAAAAGCCTTACAGGGATTTACTCCTTGCAAGGCTCGTTTAAGTATTCTTTTACAGTTTAACTATATCATGTCAAGGGTAGTCCACTCAAATACTTTTAACTACTTTTTACTATTTTTAACTACTTTCATTTTCAAGCATTCTATCAAGCGCTACTAACGCTCGTCCATGTAACGACTGTGTCCAGCTTAAAGAATAGAATAGTTCTTCTTTAATGTCAGTCCAAGACTTCTTCTCAAAGTACCTCTTGATTAAAACTGTTTGATAATCAGTGCTATCAAGTTCTCCAATAAGGGAAAGCATAAAGACTTTCTTTTCTTCGAGGTTCTTTATATCTTCTTCGATTTCTTCTTCAAGTGCTACGTATTTCACAACAGTGTCAGCCATGGCTGAACCACCCTTGTTAGGATTTCTTGGCATACCATCATACTTAGGTGTTGATGGGGAAGATGCTATATCTTTAAGCACAGCTATTCGTTGTTTCTTCGCACCTATATGTGCCTCCGTTCTGGCGATGTCTTTTAAATACTCTTTTGCTTTCATTATTCCTCCCGCTCCAGCTTTTTAAGTATCAGAGAACCATCAACCGTTGTTAATGCTATTATCCAGTCCGATAATAAAAATCTTATTACATCATTTATCATTTTTTTAGCATCTTCGCTATTTGGATGTTTTCTAAGTTTCTTTTTAGCATCTCTATAATCTTTTACAGCTTGAAGGACTATGGCATTTGCTAAGTTCTCATACGGGTCTATCATTAGCCACCTCCAAGTTTTACTTTTACTGCACTTATTAAACTATCCTGTATTTTCTCTTTTTTGCTAAGTGCTTTTATAATATCTTCATCAATGGTATCATCAGCTACTATATGATGAATCACTACCGTATCCTTTTGACCTTGACGATGAAGTCTTGCATTGGTCTGCTGATAAAGTTCTAAACTCCAAGGAAGGGAAAACCATATAAGACAAGAGCCACCCTCTTGAAGATTTAAGCCATGTCCTGCACTTGCTGGATGAATTACTGCAACTGGAATATTTCTGCTGTTCCAATCGGATATATCCTTTGGCGTTTTAATTTCTCTAATATCAAATTTTTTAGTTATTCTCTCAAGGTCATGCTTAAACCAATAAGCTATAAGTACAGGCTTGCCATTTGCTCCCTCGATTAAATCTTCTAAAGCATCAAGTTTTCTATCATGTATATGATGTACCTTTTTATTTTCATCATAGACAGCACCATTTGCCATTTGTAATAACTTATTTGAAAGTGCTGCTGCATTTACTGCATCTATTTCCTCATCTACCAAAGTGACAACCATTTCAAATTTTAGCTTCTCATACACTTTTTTCTCTTGCTCTGATAACTTTACTAACACTTCATTCATCACACAGTCAGGCATATTGAGGTAATCAGCTGATTTCATAGAAATGGTTATATCTGATATGGCATTATAAATCTCATCTTCAGCACCTGCTCTCGGTTTATAGGAAAATATAATCTGCCCATTTCTTTTATCTGGTACAAAGTAGTTACTCCGATAATGGCTGATAAATCTGCCAAGCCTTACTCCAAGATCGAGAATACGGAATTCTGCCCATAAATCCATAAGTCCGTTACTTGATGGCGTTCCTGTAAGACCTACAATTCTTTTAACAAGTGGTCTTACTTTTACAAGTGATTTAAACCTTTTGACTTGTCCGGACTTGAAACTTGAGAGTTCATCAATTACTACCATGTCGAAGTCAAATGGTACTCCACTTTTATTTACAAGCCAGTCTACATTCTCACGATTGATTAAATAAATATCTGCTTTTTCTTTAAGTGCCGATAGCCTTTCAACTTCTGTTCCGATTGCCACCGAGTAGGTAAGTCCTTTTAGATGTTCCCACTTCTTAATTTCACTCGGCCATGTAGAAGATGCAACTCTAAGTGGTGCTATTACTAAAACCTTACCCACATCAAAGTAATCAAGACAAAGGTCAGATATTGCTGTAAGTGTAATCACACTTTTGCCGAGTCCCATTTCAAGTAGAAGTGCTGACACAGGATTTTCTATTACAAATTTGGTTGCATATTCTTGGTAATTATGTGGCTTGTACTTCATCTAAAATCCCTCCAATCGCTACTGGATCATCAAGTATAAAACTCAAAAAACCTAACTGTTCTAATTGCCTTTTTCTTTTAAGTTGTAACGGTCTTAGTTTTTTACCACGAGCCTTGACTTCCACAAATGCCATCTTCCCATCTGGCATCAAAATTAATCGGTCGGGCATTCCATCAAATCCGATAGCAGTAAACTTAGGGGCAAGACCACCTTTTTGCTTTACTGCTGTTACTAGTTTTTGTTCTATATATTTTTCACGCATAATATTACTCTCCTATAATAATGACAGTCTATGACACTCTTTACATAAACCCCTTATATACATTATTTTTACTAAAAAACACCTATAAGGAACTTTCTATATATAACCGTCATAGACCGTCATTTTCTTAATTTACAAACTCAGATTTCAATTTTAATCCCTTTACAACTCGTTCAGTAGCTGTTCTTTTTCTCTCAAATCCATCCAGTTCCAAAGCAGAATAAAAATCTGTAGTACTCCTTGTGTATTCTCCAGTTCTAAGGCAATACGCACGATACTCCGAATATAGCTGTCCTGACTTTCCACTATAGGCTTTATCTAGTTCACAACACTCCGATAAAAAGCTACCAAGCCAATCATTATTTTCTTTGTAACTATCAATGGCATCCTTTACCTTTTGTGGTAACACAAATTTATAATCATCAGCCATAATTGCTTTTGCTCCTTCAAGTATCCACTTAAGGATTGCACCACCTGCATTATCAAAAAGATAATCAGCGTAGTTTTTAATATCACTTTTTCCCTTGATTTTAGCACCAAAAGGTATAACAATAAGCCTTCTCCATGTACCATTATCAATCGCACCAACCCTTGGAAGGTGGTTTGTATATAGCACCAAAGTGTGGCTTGGCACATACGAAAAAGGATCTTTATATTTCTTCTCAGCCGAGATTTTATCTGTGGAACATAGCTGTTTGACATTAGATGTGTTAAGACGAACACCTTCTTCCATTTCTGCTGCAATGAGAAGTCTTTTGCCTTTTGCTTCAGCAAGTTCCGGTTTTACATTTCGCTTACACCCAACAGTTAAAATATCTGCTGAAATAGTGCCACTGTAGGTTCCAAGGACTCTTGCGATAACATTCCAAAAGGTAGATTTACCATTTGACCCCTCTCCATAAGCAATGATAAGAGCTTCCACATAAACTTTGCCAATAGAACTAAGACCCACAATTTTTTGAACATATTCAATCAGTTCTTTGTCACCAAGAAAGATTGTGTCCAGTGCTGCAAGCCAAATATCCATGCCTTCGTCTGTTGGGTCAAGGTTCGTTTGCTTTGTAATATAATCGAATGCTTCATGGTCCTTGGTATTTCCATATTTCAAATTTAGAGTAACTGAGGGAGTGTTTAATAAAAACTCATCTTTATCAAGAATGCTTTGTTCTATGAGTAACATAGGTCTTGCTTCTTTTAGCGCATTCGCAATAAACTTTGAATCACGTCTTTTAACAGCATATTTCTTATATATATTTGCTTGCTCATAGTTTTGATAAGTAGCTAATTGAATATCACTAAACATAGCGATTGCTTTCTTTTCTCCTATTTCTTCTATAAGTTCCATTGCACCATTTTTCTTCATTTCCGCTATAGCTTTCAGCATCTCAGTTTCAGACTCTTCAAGTTGTTTGTCCGTCAATTCCTGTGCATGAGCCTGCGCCTTTTCTTTTGATTCATCCCAAAAGCTACCATTGTACACAAGATAATCGGTAGATGGGGAAAAGGCTAATGCAGTAGCATATTCTCTTACCAAAACTCTTGCTTGACCTACATCAGAAAAGTCTGTTGGTTTTAAATTGAAATCTCTATTATATTGTTCAGGTGGAATATATCCTTCTTGTGAAGATATCTTTGAACCAAACTTTACAGCACTGTGCCATATAGTTTTTAATTCATCACTTGGAAGTGGAGGGTTGCATTTTTCTGCTTGTATTAGAAATTTTTCATAAGATTTATCTGTACTGCCATACCTCATGATGAGTTTGCCTGCGATATGGCTCATAGCGTTGTTTCTGCCACCTTCAGCTATTTCCGTTAAAGAGTTCTCCCAATCCTCAAAATTTCTATCTCCAAGAAAAGCATCTATCGTCATATTACCCTCGTAAAACTCTACTTCTCCGGAAGTGCCATACATAAACCTTGCGGCATCCATAGCTTTACTGTCAAAGTATGGAAACACATCGGCTACATCCTTTTTCAGTGTCACATATTCATTTTTTGATGTTGTCATAGCAATCGGAAAATATACATGAAATCTTGGTCTTGCTGACTGATTTCCTTTTGCTTTCATATGGCTTTTAGAGTACGCCACCGCAAAGGCAACATCTAGGAACGCAAGTGATACTTCAAGCGGAGTTACCCAATCGGCATCATTATCACTATGTTCATTATCACAATCAAACGGCATACAGTTGGATTCTATAAAATTGTCATTGCTTCGATAATTCTTTTTATACTTTGCCATAACATGATCATGGGATATGGCATTAGCAAATGACTGTTCATCGGTAACCCTCACTTCACCTTGGTAAAAACAGTTCTTTGCGTCGCCTGTAACATTAGCTTTATATAGGGTAAATGGTATCATGCCCTTACCTCCTTGAACTGGTTATCAAAGTGTCTGATTTTCATAACTCTCTTTTTGGCAATACTTATCTCGTAAGCCATACCTTCCGTAACCTTGTTACCAAACACCCAAATTTCAGAGCATTTACCGAGCAACACATAATTAAAATGCATTGCAAGTCTTCTCTCGGCAGGGCTATCATCATCCATAAACTGTGGGAAAAGCAGGTGTGGTGTAATAGGTATGCAGTCTTTGGTCACAGCAAAATAACTGTATCTTCTCGCTCTAGCCGTATTGATTTCAATATCTCCACGATAAGGTGAGCAAATATATACAAGTGGAAAATAGACCCATTTATTCTCTAACTTTTCCACATTCTTAATTGCTTTATATGCTGTCAAATCTTTATACCCTTCACCATTAAATATTTTCTTATCCATGTAAAACCTCACTTCCTAAGTAACGATTGATGAAATACTGCTGTCCTTTGCCAGTAACTTTTGTAGTTTTAGAAATCGTAACATGACCATCAGAATGTGTGATTGCTGTTTCTTTTACTTTGAATAAACCTAGCTCCATTGCCATTTGGGTAGGTGCATTGTAGTCTGTTCCTTTACGTTTGATAAGATATCCCTCATTACGCAATCTTTCAAATAAACGATTTTGTCCTATCTCAATACCATTGCCTTTTAATAGTTTTGCAAGTTCTCCAATGAGAATTGTAGTATCAGAAACTGTCACGGCATCTGCAAATACAACTTTGGGTGCAGTTTCTGCAAGTTCAAGCTGTAACTGTTCTTTTTGCAAACGTTCCTCTTTTAATGTAGTAAGTACCTTAATCCAAGCATCAGGATCATTCATTACTTCTTCTAATTTCTCTGTGGTTAAATATGCACCATGCTGGCGGATTTGTGGTAAAACATCACCCGTTACCCAGTGTTTAAACTCTTTTGCTTTTGGCATTTTACTAGAGAAAATAAGGCTATACAGACCACTTTCGTTTATAATATACATTTGTCTGTTTTGACCTGATGTATTGATTTGATACATCAGCTTATCCTCATCATCTACATGGTTATTAATAGCATGATCTGGTCTGCTATACCCCAAAATCTCCGCTACATCTTTGCCCACAAAATATGGATTCCCCTTAACTTCAACTGCTTTTACAGAACCAAACTCTGCATTTTGAAATACTTGTAAATTTGTCATCTTAATGACCTCCTTATAGTTTTGAAAATTAACTTCATACCTAATAGCCACGAGGGGGTCTTAGATTGGACACTTTCTAAAAACCTCTTTACATTTTTTCTTAGCACGTTGTAAACGCTTATACATAGCCTGAGTTCCTATATTAATTTCGGCAGCATATTCTTCTGGTGTTTTCTCATCTAAAATCACAGCAATAATAGCTTCAGCATATTCCGATTTCAAGGCTTGTCTTATTTTTTGACAAAGATCTTCATACTCATAATTTGTCGCTCGCTCTTCCTCTTGAGAGTTATCTGGGATATATTCCATTGGATTTATTTCCGCCTCAAACATCTCCTCTTTTTTAAATGGTGTTTTCAGTTCTCCCTTATTACGATAAAACCTACGCTGAGCGTTGTATTCTTTCTTATTCATCTCATCAAAGACCTCTTGCATGGTATTGAACTTTTGTACTTCATGACGTTTTTCAGGCTTAGCTTCGCTTAGTCGCTGTTCGTAATCAATATTGATTAATACGGTGTAGTCATCATCTGGAACCTCAATCTTTGTGTAATTCGCATATCCTTTTTTAATGTTGTTTTCATATAAAACTTTAATTTTCATATTTTTTTCCTTTCTGCCTGTTTCTTGCAGAAGGACAAAGGATACAAATTGAAGTACACAAAAAAACCTAATTAACGCATAGGAAAATAAGGGTACTTCTATCGAATCTTCCATAGCTTTCACTGTGGTTGGTTCGATATTTGTATCCCATGCCCTATAGCTAATCAGGCCTGTGATATTTGGTTGTCACTCATCACAAATATATAAAAGAAATATCTCTTAACTGTACATAATAAATTTACAATTACAAATTTTTTCTTCCTAGTAAAATGTGTGTTTTCGTGATATAATTATTTTAAAGTTTATTTCTAACTCTTACAGGTATATTCTACTAATTATCCACACAAAAGTATTTGCCGTGGTTTTGCTGTAGTTTTGCCATGACTTTTCTACTAAACATAATGGAGGTTTAATAATGAGTGATTACAATATTTCGTCTTATATGATGACTATGCAAAATGGATTTGCAAAAGATAATAAAAATGAATCAGCTGGACGTTTACTGCTTGAAACTATTTCAACACAAAACTCCGTCACTGTTGATGTAGATGCAAAAATGATATCTAATCTCAGAAATCGTAAAACCGAAATTCATGATGCAATAAAAACAGCCTCTACAAGAACAGAAGTCATTGCAAAGACTGTTGAAAATTTTGAAACTATTGTTGTACCTAAGTTGAACCCACATTCATTTGCTGATTCATGTGAACGGCTTATTGCGATTATGGATTCTGATAATACTGTTTCTGATAATACACGTATAAATTTAAGCACTATATACCAAAAAGGAAATATTGGCGAATTTCTTGCTCGTAGTTTTTTATATGTGATAAATAGACAAAATAAATCTATAGAATCGCCAGTTGAATATGATGATATACCTTTATTATCAGAAGTAAATAATGAGTGTCCACTTTGCCATGCTCCTTTGGTTAAAAATATAAAAGGTCAAAGCATTAAAAAATATTCAGTCATTAAAATATTTCCAGATAATTTATCTTCCTCAGATGTAACAACTTTCACCAATGCGATAAATCCACCTAAAAGAGTCAATTCAAACGAAAACAAAATGACCCTTTGCGAAGATTGTGCTCTCAATTATGAAATAGTTCCAGAACTTGGTGACTATATAGAGCTAACAAAATTAAAACAGAAATATGTTAGTGCTTATCAACTTCAGCAAAAATTAACTACACTTAATCTTGAGGAAGAAATCACCGATGTAATAAATGCATTGTCGCAATATAACGGTACTGGTAGTTCCTGCTCATTATCCATGGATGCATTAACAATTTATAAAAAAATTTCTTTAGAAAACCCTCTTTTAAAGCACTCTATCACTAATGAAGTTCTTACATATTATCGCTTTATTGAGGATACCTTTTCTCAGATTTCTTCATTTCAACTTATTGCTACCGAAATAAGAGCTGCTTTTTTAGAAATGGATAGACAAAATAAATCTCAAGATGAGATAGTAAACCTATTATCTAATTGGATAATCCAAAATACAGGAATGGGAACACAATACTCGACCGCTAGTCACATTATTGTTTCGTTCTTCATTCAGAATTGTGAGGTGTTTTATGAAATTTCCTAATAAAGTAACTTCGTACAAAGAAAGTGTATTGGCAAAATTTCCTATTGTATTAACAACTTTAAAAAATGAGGATTTAACACCTCAAGAACTCTACAAAAAAGTTAAATCTAAAGTATCAAATATTCAAGAATATATCGAAATTTTGGACTGCTTATATATCCTAGGAAAAATAGAACTTCTAGAAACGGAGGAAATTCACTATGTTGAAAGAAATACGTTGTGATAAATTTATCGAAAACGGAGAGATAAGGCCACCAATTGTTTTTAATGCAGGACTTAATACTCTAATTGGTAGTAAGTCTGGTTCAAACTCTATTGGAAAATCAACATTTCTAATGATTTTAGATTTTGTTTTCGGTGGTGACGACTATATTTTAAAGTCAGTTGATACGCAGATGAACGTTGGCGTACACATAATAGAATTTAAATTTATATTTAATAACGAGCCATTCTATTTCTCTAGGTCTACAGGGGACTATACGTTAGTTAATATTTGTAATGAGGACTATAAAGTTATCCAACCGGTATCAAATGATAAGTATATGGCACTGCTCTCGGAAAAATATGGCTTAAGTCTTCCGGGATTAACTCTTCGTGGTGCTGTAGCACGTTTTTTTAGAGTATATGGAAGGGAAACTCTTGACGAAAAGCATCCATTAAAACAAGCAACACAAGAATCTGAAAAAGGTGGAATCAAGGGACTTATAAAATTATGTGATAAGTATTCTACTATCGAAGAGCAAGAAAAATTAACAACCATTGCAAAGGATGAAGAAAGTACCTTTAAAAAGGCGCAAAAATACAAATTTGTTCAAGCTGTTACAACACAAAAAGCTTATAAAGAAAATGATAAAAGAATAATTGAACTTGAAGAAGAATCAACTGAACTTGCGAGAAAGAGTAATCAAGGACTCCTTGATATGGATTCTATCAAGGCTCAAAAATTAGCAGACTTAAGACATCAATTATCTTCTTTTAAACGCCAAAGAACTCGCCTAGAAATGCAACGCAAAACATCTCAAGCAGATCATGAGTATTCTAAGCATTCTATCCAAAAAAATTACGAAGCATTAATAGAATTTTTTCCAGAGGTAAATATCGAACATCTTGAAAATATAGAACATTTTCATAAAACACTTACCAATGTGTTAAAAAAAGAATTAAAAGAAAGCTCGGTTAGTTTGCAGGCAATGATTGATTTAGTTTCCTCACAGATAACAGCCATTGAATCAGAGATTTCTAAAATTAATGATATCCCTAACGTTTCACAAGCAATTTTAGATAGATATGCAACTGTAAAAAAAGAATTGCAAATACTAATAGATTCTAATAGTAATTATGTAAAAACATCCGAATTACATGACAGATACAAAAGGTTACAAGCCAGTTTGGATGCTTTGGTTATTGAGGTTATTGCAAATACACAAGAAGAAATAAATTCAATAATGAAGACACTAAATGATACCATATACGAAGGGAAAAAGACTGCACCAACATTAACAATAACTGATGCAGATCACTATAATTTTTTCACACCTAATGATAGTGGTACGGGATCGCAATATAAAGGACTTATTGTTTTTGATATTGCCGCATTGCAAATGACTAATTTACCCGTATTAGTACATGACTCAATACTTTTAAAACAAATTGAAGACAAGGCTCTTGAAAAAATATTGGAAATATACAGCGAAAGCAATAAACAAATATTCATTTCCTTAGATAAAGAAGGTTCATATACTAAAAATGCTCAAGAGCTAATGCATAAAACAGAAATATTAAGACTTTCACCAAATGGCGGCGAATTATTTGGTCGTGCATGGAACGAAACTAATTAGAGGTATACAGGAGGTTGCAAATGCGAATTAGTTATAACAAATTATGGAAGATTCTCATTGACAAAGAAATGCAAAAAAAAGACCTGCAAGAACTCGCAGGCATTAGTTCGGCTTCTATAGCTAAACTAGGTAAAGGTGCAAATATATCAACAGATATACTTTTGAAAGTTTGCATTGCATTAAATTGTAAAATTGAGGATATTTTAGAATCAATTGAAGATTAAAGGAGGACTACATAAATTGAACAGAACAACAATAGTCACTCTTACCAATATGTGTATGGTCTATGACGATAAAGGAAATGTTCTTGTTGAAGAAAAAGCAGGTGGTCTTATATTTCCGGGTGGTCATGTTGAAAAACAGGAATCCATTCTTGATTCTACAATCCGTGAAATTAAGGAAGAAACAGGACTCACCATATCGGATTTAGAGTTTTGTGGTGTTAAAGACTGGATAGAATTTGATGGATCAAGATATATGGTTTTCTTATACAGAACTAATAAATTCGCTGGAGGACTTGTACCGTCTGATGAAGGCGATGTATATTGGATGCCTTTAGAAGAACTTAAGAAAAAGGAACCATTATGGCATTTAGATAAAATGCTAGAAATTTTCTGTGGCAACGGATTCAGTGAACTGTATTTTAACAGAAATGATGATGCCATAGAGCCAATATTAAAGTAGAAAGGAGTTTTATATGACCCCTCTTATGAGTTTTTAGCCAGATATATATGATAAAATATCTAACCAAATAAAATTAATAGGATATAGAAGAACATTTCCTAAAGATTGTACGCAAGCATATATGTACATAAGCAGTCCTGTTAAAGCAATATGTGCCGTTCTATACTTCGGTGAAATCCATAATTTAGCAGATTGGAAAAATCAATATTTAAACGAACCCCATATCATTAAAAGAATTAATAATTATTCATCATATAGATATGGTGCAGAGATAGTAGGTTTTCAAAAAATAGAGCCTATTACTTTATTAGATTTACGCAACAACGTTCCTAAATTTGTCGCACCTCACTCATATTGCCTTTTAGAAAATAATAGTAAACTAGAGGATTATATAAAAAAGAATACTAATTTAGATGGTGATAAGATAGAGAATAATCTAACGGGAATCTATCCTGAACATATTTGCAAGCAGTATTGAATCACATTTTATGTTACATATGAAAGGAGCAGTGATGCAAAAGATAACTACTAGTAAATATCTATAACTATGTGCTAAACACATATTAACAAAAAATATAAATATTTAGGAGGTATAATATTATGAACGATGGATTTATAAATGAAGAAGTATTAAGAAGTTACATTAATGATAATAATTTCAACAACTACAACGAGAATATAAAATCATTTTTGATATTTCTATTTGGATCAGAACTAAATCATAATTTATCTTTTAAGGCTGTGAAAAAAGCTGGTCAAGTAAAGCCTGATTTATGTATAACTCACAACGGTATTGAAAAATATATTAGTGTTAAAAAGGGTTCAGGAAATAGCGTTCATCAAGAAAAAACATCTAATTTCTTTCCATGTATAAATAATATGCTTGGATCTGAATCTCTAAATTACTTAAAATTATTTCATTACGGAGATGATACAACAAATGATACTGGAAATACTCGTTATAGCGCCTCAGAATGCAAGACAAGGTACAAAAAAGAAATAGCCTTATTAAATGCAAAATTAAACACATGTGATAACCTTTCTATATTTTTAGATAGATTTCTATTTATAGGTAACATCGGTAATCTTAATGTAGATGCTGTCTATCATGGAACTATAAACTTAGGTTTATGGGCTTCGCGTAATGAAGTTATTAGTTTTATAAAAAATGATAATTTTAATATGAATGCACTACACTTTGGTCCATTAACATATCAAGTTTGGGGTCGCAATGAAAAAGGAACAGCCGTACATCCTGACAGAAGATATGTTATGCAAGTTAAATGGGGAAGTTTAGCTAAAGATCTTGAACTTATTAGCAAAAGGAGAAAATAATGTATAAAGGAACTTATGATGGCGATATAGATGAAATAAAATTTGTTGCTGAATTCAATTCGAACAAACTCAAATTTACTAACTACTTATCAAAATTTGACGATAATCAAGATTTATGGATGATTAGAGTAACATCTAAACAATTTTCAAAACTAAGTAACAGAAAAGTTTTTACTCGATCAGATTGTTACTTAGCCAAAATTAAATCTGATATTACGGAACTCTTAGAAAAATACGATTATTTACTTTCAGAAGATATTCTAGAAAAAAACAACATACAATTTTGTAAAATCCCATTTTCAGGAATTTCAATAAAAATGACTACATCAAATAGTTACCAAATTTTAAAAACTGGACCTAATTCATTTAATTCACTATTTGGCTCATATGAATTAGGTGCTGGTGCATCATTATTTTGCTTAAAAGATATGGAACTCAAAAAAAATCTTGATTTGATAAAAGGTTGGAATACTTCAATCGAAAAAATGACAACTTCTTTCGATGCATTCACAAACAACAATAAAGAATTTTATTTAAATAAAGAGATTTGTAAAGCTATAAAAAATCATTCCTGTTCACAAATAACAAAATTAATTGATACAAATAAGGATTTACAGTTAAAAATTTTTAATGGTGTCTCTTTGTATGAGGAACCTTATACAACTTATTTCTTTTATCATGGTGATGGTTTGAATGAATTAACAACTATACCATTTAATGTAACCACGGGTTCTGGACGTACCAAAGGAGACTATACAATAGTATTAAAACCATAAACAAAAGGAATCTACCTGTAAGTATCGCTTTAAAATTAAAAATAGTGTAGAAACATGAACTAAGTTTCTACACTATTTTCTTATTACTGAAAATCAACTAATCTTACTAATTCTTTAGCCAATTTACTAATCACAGGTACAACAACACTATTTCCTATTTGTTTATATGCTTGATACCCTTTACCTATTTTATAGTTATCCGGAAAACCCATAAGCCGTAGACATTCTCTTTCTGTTAATTTTCTATTTTGGCTTATCACTACTGCCACATTACTACCACCAGTTCCCATTTTAGCAGTTAAACAATTTGAAACATCGCCTTTCACAAAATGGCAACGAGATGGTCTGATATCATACGCTAATGTATGTGGTGTTACTTCTATACTCTTCTTTTCAATAAATGTTTTTATATTTCGCTCACAAGATTCAGATGCAATATATTCTGTTGAATCAATATGACTTTCAATAATATTCAAAAGTTTTGTTTTCAATTCTTCATGTGCTGGAAAATTAAAATTACTAATATCAATTCCCATATTTTTTTTAATACCTATACAATACCAACGTTCTCTATTTTGTGGCACATTGTAATTTTTAGCATTAAGAACTTCATATTTGTAATCATATCCTATTTCATCTAAAGTGCTCAATATGGTATTGAGTGTATTTCCCTTGTCATGATTGGTTAAACCTTTTACATTCTCTAGAATAAAGCACATTGGCTTTTTTTCTTTTAATATTCTAGCAACATCAAAAAACAAAGTGCCTCTTGTATCATCAAACCCAAATCTTCTACCTGCAGTGGAAAAAGGTTGGCAAGGAAACCCTGCACACAAGATATCATGACTAGGTATATCTTTAGCCTCGATTTTTGTAATATCACCTGCTGGTTTTTCTGCAAAATTTATTTCATATGTTTTTTGTGCGTGTTCATCGATATCAGAACTAAATACACATTCTCCACCATTTTCTTCAAATGCAAGCCTAAATCCACCTAGTCCACAAAATAAATCTATAAATTTAAATGACATTAAAATTCCTCCATATGTTTTTTAAGATGATTTATTATTCCAGTTATCACCGGAGGACTAACAGCATTCCCTGCTTGTTTATATTGCTGAGTCATACTTATAAGCTTGCAGTTTTCAATATTACAAATAAAATCATCGGAAAAACCTTGTAATTTAAAATTTTCTTTGGGAGTAAACTTTCGAATATATGATGTTTCTTCATTATTGATATAAATTTTCGTAGTATCAGATCTCGATAAAATAGTTGGAGATATGCCATTTACAGAATATACTCGTCTTTGTCTTTCTAAGTCATTCCACACATCTCTAGGTAAGTCAAACAGTTTTATGATTTTATTTGATGTAATATTATCTTGAAAATAATTTTCTTTTAAAAATTCTATTAGAGCATTATTTGTTATTAAGTATCTTTCGCTTTTTTCAGTGTGAATAATATCTTTAATATACATTTGCGAATTTTGATAGCTTAATGTATCAAAAAACACAAAACCATTATATTCAAATTCTGACTTCATTTTTTTAATTTTATTATTTCTTTTATCAAATTTTTCTTCTTCAATGTTCCCATCTAAAACACCAACTATGAATGTTCTCTCTCTGTTTTGTGGCAACCCGGCTTCTACTGAATTTATAATTGTGAAGTCTACTGTATAGCCTAATTCATTTAATCTGTTTATTATTACTTTGAATGTATTTCCACTATCATGTGCAACTAGATTTTTTACATTTTCTAACAAAATATATTTCGGTTGCTTTTCTTTCAAAATTCTAGCTACATCAAAAAAAAGTGTACCTCTAGTATCATCAAAGCCTTTTTGTTTTCCTGCAATGCTAAATGCTTGACAAGGAAATCCAGCAACGAGTAAATCGTGATCTGGTATATCTTTTTCTGAAATTATAGTAATATCTCCATTTAAATTATGGTTTTTAAAGTTCGAAAGATACGATAATTGAGCATATTTATCGATTTCTGATGCAAATACTACATCACCTTTTAATTCCGAATTATTTATCCCTAGTTCAAAACCACCTATTCCTGAAAACAGAGAAACTATTCTTATTTTTTTATCCATAAATTCTCCCTACTTTTCAAATTTTGAGTCATCAAATTTTGCAACTTTGAGAATCAATTGTTCATTTATCCTATCATAATATATATCAAACTCGCTTTTACCTTTTTCAACATTTAAATTTGTTAATACACTTTTGGGAATTCGCATTCTCATGTCTTGTTATAAAATATAAGAATCTAAATATATTAAATCATCATTCATATTTGAACCTCCAATATGTTTCTTTGTACAGTTTAGTCTATTTTTAGTCTAATGTTAAATACCCCATTTAGTAACATTTCTATCTACACAACCTATCCTTTAACTAACTTGTCAACTCAACCTTTCAGTTTTACTAGCATTGATATATTTCCTAATTGAATACCAATAAAAAAGAGAGTCGGTAAGTTTTTTATCCCAACCCTCAAAATCCCTTTATTTCAAGCCTTTTTCACGCATTACTTCTGAACCCTTGACATCAATACTACCGTCTCCACATGTTTTGTTCTAGGGAACATATCTACAGGAAAAATATTATCCAATTTATATCCACCATCAAATAACAATTTTATATCTCTAGCTGCTGTAGAAGGATTACAAGAAACCATAATAATCTTTCTAGGAAGTATCTCTAACATAGAATTTATACATTCTAAAGAACAACCTTTACGTGGTGGATCCAATAAAATAATATCAATATCTTCACTATTATTTTTAAAGGTAGATAAAATTTTATCTACATCGCCTAATATAAATTCTATATTTTCTATAGAGTTATATTTTTTATTTTCTATTGCATCTAAAACTGATCTTTCAACAATTTCTATTCCTATAACTTTTTTAACTTTATCAGCTATAGAAAATCCTATAGTTCCAGTTCCAGAATACAAATCTATAACTGTATCTGTCTTTTCTATAAAGCTACTATCTCTAATTATATTATATAAATTTTCTGCTTGCCCTCTATTAACTTGATAAAAAGATTCTGGAGACAATCTTATATCTATTCCACAAATTTTATCATTTATATAATCTTCTCCATATAGTTTTATAAATTTATCCCCTAATATTATGTTAGTATTTTTTTTATTTATATTAATAAAAACGCTAACTATCTCCTTGAATTTTTTACAAAGTTGATCTACTAAAACTTCTATATTTTCAAATTTTTCAACTAAAACAAAACAAACCATAACTTGGTTTGTTTTTTCTCCATATCTTATATATATATTTCTAACGGTTCCTTTTAAAGTAACCTCGTCATATATAGGAACATTATTTTTTCTACAAAATTCCACTATCAAAAATAAAATTTGATTAAATATATCAGGAACAAGTTTACAACTATATTCTTCTATTATTTCATGACTTCTAACCTTATATAGCCCTGATATAACATCTCCAGTTTTAGATATCCCCACAGGAAATTGGGATTTATTTCTATAACCTACTACTTTTTCTCCACCTAAAACAGAATTTACATTAATTTCTACACCTGATATTTTTTTTAGCTGATTTTCTATATGATCTCTTTTTATTTCAAGTTCATAGGCATATTCTATATGCCTAAATTTACATCCTCCACAATACGGAAAACTTTCACAATCTTTATCTATCCTATATTTTGAAGCTTTATTTATCTTCTCTATCTTTCCGTATCCATAATTTTTTAAAACTTTTGTTATCTTTATATTTAAAAAATCACCACAAACACCCTCTTTTACAAATATAACAAATCCATCTATCTTACAAATGCCATCTCCATCTATTGTTGTTTCTATTATTTCTACATCAAAATTTTGATTTTTCAGAATATGTTCCATAATATATAATAACTCCCTATTTTGTATTTATATACTATTATACAACAATATTACAATACAAAATAGGACAAGATTTAAAATCTTGTCCTATTACATTTATCTATACGAAAAGAATTGTTGCCAATCCATAATTTTTTAATATTTCTTTATCCTTATCTAATGCAGGCTTCCATCCAGTATCAACCAGCCTCTTTATATACAATTTATTATAAAAGAAAGGAAATATAACCCAAAATAAACCCATAGTAACAATTGATAATAAAATTGATATAAAAAAATGTTTTAAATCTCCTCTAACTAAAGGGATTATACCCCCAAAAAACAACATTGTCCAACTAAACCCTAATTTAAACTGCTTTATATCCATATGCGGACTTTTTAATTTTACTTTCATAATAAATCCTCCTGTCTGTTAATTATTATATTACAAATAGTCAAATATCTCAATTACACAAAAAATACAATAATACCCCTAAAAGTCACTTTTTTAACACAAATTGATTAAAATTTATATATATACCAATTATAGATATACCTATTAAATAAAATAACTTACACAAAATTTGTATAATTTATAAAATACTATTTTGTTATATATAATAACATGGTATTATGTATAATATTGTCTAATTAAAGAACTATCAAAAGAAATTTAAATATTTAAGAAGGTGCTTATGAATATAATTAATTTAATAGACGTCTTATATAAAAATAATGATCTTCCTTACAGTGATCTTGTTTATATTCTTGATAATATGACTTCAGAAGAAAGAGAATATCTAATAAAAAAAGCAAACGATACCAGAATGAAAACATATGGAGATAAAGTATATCTACGTGGACTTATAGAATTTACAAATTATTGTAAAAAAGATTGTCTCTATTGTGGTATACGATGCAGCAATAAAAACGCTGATAGATATAGATTAACTATGGATGATATTCTAGAATGTGCAGATATCGGAGATAGATTGGGATATAAAACTTATGTTCTTCAAGGTGGGGAAGATCCTTTTTTTTCTGATGATAAAATGGTAGAAATAATTAAAATGATAAAAGATAAATACCCGAACAATGCCATAACACTTTCTCTAGGAGAAAGAAGTTATAAATCATATGAAAAAATGTTTGAAGCTGGCGCTGACAGATATCTTCTTAGGCATGAAACAGCAAATAATCAACTATATTCTACACTACATCCTGGAGAAACCTTTGACTCTAGAAAAAAATGTTTGGAAAATTTAAGAGAGATAGGTTTTCAAATAGGTGCCGGATTTATGGTTGGTCTTCCTAATCAAACCAACCAACATCTTGCGGAAGATCTTAGATTTGTTAAAGATCTCCACCCTCATATGTGTGGCATTGGTCCTTTTATTCCCCACACTGACACCCCTTTAAAAGAATATGTTGGTGGTACAGTTGAAAAAACTGTAACTATGATGGCATTGGTTCGACTTCTTCTACCTGATGTTCTTCTTCCTTCTACAACAGCACTAGGAAGTATTGATCCTACAGGACGTGAAAAGGGTATAAAAGCGGGGGGTAATGTGGTTATGCCAAATCTATCTCCTACTAGAGTTCGTGAAAAATATTCTCTATATGATGGAAAAATTTGTACAGGAGATGAAGCGGCAGAATGCCGTGTCTGTATAGAACGTCGCATTAATAAATCTGGATTTTCTGTAGAGGTTACACGTGGTGATAATATTTCATGGGCTAAAGAAAATATAAATAAGATTAACTAATGCTATATTAAATATAGGAGATTGAAAGATGATTATAGATGATAAAATTATATATGATTTACTAGAAAATTCTAAAAACAAAACAAAATTAGATATCCAAAAAGTTATAGAAAAAGCAAAAACTATGGTGGGTTTATCCCCTCAAGATATCGCCATCCTTCTACAGGTAGACGATCAACAACAGATGGAAGAAATATACAAAATTGCTGGAGATATAAAATCTTCTATATATGGAAAAAGAATTGTTATGTTTGCGCCTTTATATGTTAGCAATTATTGTGTTAATAACTGTATTTATTGTGGATATAAACGTGATAATATATTTCAAAGAAGAAAACTTACACAAGAAGAAATACAAAAAGAAGTTCAAGTTTTAGAAAAAATGGGTCATAAACGTCTAGCTTTAGAACTAGGAGAAGATCCGATAAACACCCCTTTAGAATATACTATAGAATGCCTTAAAACTATATACGAAACCCAAGACAATCAAAATGGATCTATCCGACGTATAAATGTAAATATTGCAGCAACATCTGTAGAAAATTATAAAAAATTAAAAAAAGCACAGATAGGAACATATATTCTTTTCCAAGAAACATATCATAGAGAAACATATGAAGTTATGCATCCAAAATCTCTTAAAGGCGATTATGAATATCACCTAAATGCTTTTGATAGAGCTATGGAAGCAGGGATAGATGATGTTGGTGCCGGTGTTTTATTTGGATTATACGATCCAAAATTTGAAGTTTTAGCTTTGATGATCCATAACCAACATCTAGAAGATAAATACGGCGTAGGTTTTCACACAATATCCCTTCCTAGACTAAAACCAGCAGAGGGTGTTTCTTTTGAAGATTATAAGCATATTATATCCGATAGTGATTTTAAAAAAATTATAGCTATTATACGTATTGCTGTTCCCTATACCGGAATGATCCTTTCTACTAGAGAATCTAAAGAGATGAGAAAAGAAGCTCTTCTATATGGTATTAGTCAGCTTTCCGCTGGTTCTAGCACCGGTGTTGGAGGATATCAAAAGATAGAAAAAGATGAAGAACAAGTAAAACAATTCGAAACATCAGACGAAAGAAGTCCTCTAGAAGTTATGAAATCTCTTTTAAAAGATGGATATATTCCAAGTTATTGCACAGCCTGTTATAGAAAAGGTCGAACTGGAGATCGATTTATGGCACTTGCAAAAGCGGGAACAATCCAATATGTCTGCACTCCAAATGCTCTTATGACTCTTAAAGAATATGCTCTTGACTATGGCGATAAAGAATTTATATCACTTGCAGATAAAATGATATCATCTGAGATAGAAAATATAGATCGGGACGATATAAAAAAATTAACAATAAAAAATCTAAAAGAATTAGAAGCTGGAAAAAGAGACCTATATTTATAAAAAGGAGAAATATTATGGAGAATACCCCTAGAGGTTCAAAACCACATATAGGTCTATTTGGAAATACAAATAGTGGAAAATCTTCTATTTTTAATGCTATCATAGGTCAGGATCTTTCAATAACTTCCCCCATAAATGGGTCAACTTCTGATCCCGTAAAAAAATCTATGGAACTTCTTCCTTTTGGGCCAGTTCTATTTATAGACACTGCTGGATTTTCGGATAATACAAATCTTGCAGATAAGAGAATAGATAAAACTATAGAAATAATACCCACAATAGATTTAGCATTATATATTATGGATTCTTCTGATCTGAAATTTCAAAACTTTCATATATTTACATCAAAAATTAAAGAATTTAACACTAATTATATCCTGATTTTTAATAAAGTTGATAAAATTTCTGATATTCAATTAAACTATTTAAAAGATAAATATCCCAATGCTATTTTTATCTCTTCTAAAGATAAAAATAATATCATAACTTTACAAGAAGAAATAATAAGTCTATTAGATGACAAATATAAAGATCCATCTATATTATTAAACCTTGTTCCTTCTGGAGGAAATATATTATTAGTAGTTCCCATCGATTCTGAAACACCAAAGGGAAGAATCATCCTTCCTCAAGTTCAAGTTATACGAGATGCGTTAGATAATAATATAAATTCTTATATAGTTAGAGATACACAACTAAAATCTTCTCTACATAACTTAAACAAAATTGATCTTGTTATAACAGATTCACAAATATTTAAAGAGGTTGATAAAATCGTTCCATCAAATATAAAACTAACCTCTTTTTCTATTCTATTTGCTAGACAAAAGGGTGATATATCTGCATTTATAAAAGGTGTAGAAACTATAAAATCCCTTAACACTGGCGATAATATATTAATGTTAGAGAGCTGTACACACAATATTTCTCATGAAGATATTGGTAGATATAAAATACCAACAGCTTTAAATAAATTTATAGGGGGAAGCCTTAATTTTGATTATAAAATTAGTTATGATTTTCCAAAAGATAATATAGATAGATATAAACTTGTTATACATTGCGGAGGATGTATGATAAACCGAAAAACACTTATAAATAGAATACATATTTGTGAAAAACAAAATATACCTATTACAAATTATGGTATTCTTCTTGCTTTTTTATCTGGAATTTTGGATAGAGCTATAAAATAAAAAACAAGGTGTATAAAAATACACCTTGTTTTTTATTTTATAGTAAAATCTTCAGTTTTTAAACTTAGGTTAATATTATAAAAAGGATCCCCTTTTTTTAATTTATCATCCCATCGTTCATAAAAATTATTAACTTCTCCTTCAAATCTCTTCTGTTTCGCTCCATTATCATTATCAAGTCCCCTACTTTTAGATTCATAATGATATGCTTCTACATATGGGTTAAACATAACCTTATTTCCATTTTTCACAGATTGTAAACAGAGATCAACATCATTAAATGCAACTTTAAATTTCTCTTCATCTAATTTTCCCACATCATCAAAAACTTTTCTATCAATCATAAGCAACGCCGCTGTAACAGCGGAAAGTTCTTGTGTTAGACATAATCTTTTAAAATATCCCGTTTCATATCTTCCAATATTTTTATGCGAATGTCCTGCAACTCCATTTATTCCTATTATAACCCCCGCATGTTGTATAGTTTCATCTGGATAATATAATTTTGCTCCACAAATTCCTATATCTTGTCGCTGTACATACATTAGCATTTCTTCTATCCATCTTTTTGACAAAATTTCTATATCATTATTTAATAAAATTATATATTCTCCATTAATATATTTATATCCATAGTTATTTATTTTAGAATAATTAAATTCTCCTTCATAGTATACAACCTGAATTTTGGGATGTTTTTCTATCTCTTTATAATATTCAAAAGTTTCTTTTTTTTCACTATTATTCTCTACAACTATTATTTCATAATTATTATAAGTTGATAGCTGTAAAACAGAATTAATACACTTTTTTAGGTCATCCATAAAATCTTTTGTCGGAATTATTATGGATACAAGTGGGTTCTCCTTAATATCATATACAACTCTATATCCAGGGCATTGTTGTATTTTTATAACTTCACCAGATATTCCACACCTTTCAAGATGATCTTTAACTATACCTATACACCCTTCTACAACATAATTTTCTAGCTTCTCATCACTATAATATTTACAATATCTATTTGAATATAACACTTTAGAGATATGTCCTATATTATTTGATAATTCTATCAATTTAAATAATATATCATATCGTTCCAATCCAGAGTATAAACTTTTATACCCCCCTAATTCATCTAATAAAGATTTTTTAAATAGATATGTCTCTCCTATATAATTAAAACTTCTTAATGTTTCTAAAGAGAAATCTTGTTTATAATGTTTTTTTATCCCTCTATTTCCATTAATATCAATAATTTTTTCATCAGTATATAATATATCATAATTTTTTTCATCAATCTCTTTTAAGAGATTGAAAACAAAATCTTCTTCTAAACACACTTGGCTATCTAAAACTGTTATGTAATCATTGGATGATTTTTTTAAAAGTCTTTCTACACCATCACTATAACTAGTATCTTTATCCATATAAGTTATATCTATCTTTAAATTACCCTTAGTATTTATTTTATATTTTTCATCTGATATTACCCCTACTAAAACTTGACTTGTATTAATGGTTTGTTTTTCTATTGATGATATCAATTCTTTTAGATAATCAGCCTTAAAACCCTCTTGGTTAACTATTATTAGTATAGATATTTTATCACTAAACTTCTTTATATATTTATCATATTCGATCTTTTCTACAACTAGATCAGATTTTTCTCTAAATATACGGGTTTTTAATTTATTTATAACCTTTTTTAAGGTTACTAAAATTCCATTATTTTTTAAAGATATTTTAAATTTATTTATATAACTTTTTATCTTCATATATAATCTCCTCTTTTGAGACACAAAATATAATATAAAGTTACAATATATATTATATTTTGCACATATTTAAATTTATAAAAACCAAAACCGATAAACAATATGAATAATTGATAATAGATCAATAATTCATTATACATTATTTAATAATATATTTAAACATATTATTAAATATATATTTATAAAAGGAGATTATTTAAATGATAAATAATAATAATAAAGATAATACTAATATGGCTCAGGATATTCTTAATAAAAAAAAGTCTATAAAAAAGAGAATACTTATTAACGCAACTTCCATGGCCGTTCTTATAGCGATGCTTTCTACAACAACTTTTGCATGGTTTTCTAGTAAAGATACTATAGCAGATAACAAATTTTCTTCTGGTTCTCTACGTGTCCAATTTGAAGAAAGCAAATCTTTTAATATAGATAATATTGTTCCAACTACTGATGCTGGTAAAAACACCTCTAAATTATTGACTATAAAAAATGTAGGATCTATGCCTGCAAACTATTCTATAGAATTTATTAAATCCACTTTTGATGATGTTGAACATGGTCATGAAGATTGTGATAATAGACTAGAAACAGATCTTCTTTTAAATTATTATGATGGAAAAAATCTAATAACAGGAACTTTTGCAGAAGTTTCAGAAGCTCTTAAAACAGGATACACTATCCTTCCTTCAGAAGAAAAAACTATTACTTTAACACCTTGGTTGGATAAAAATTCATCAGATACTGCACAAGGTCTTCATTTTCATAGTGATATAAGCGTTGTTGCCAATCAAATTGTTGACGAAGACGAAGACGATACTCCAGTAGAGTAGAATAATTATATATAATATTTATTTTATTTAACAATCATGGGAGTTAAGGTTTATTATGTTTAAAAATAAAAAGGTTGTATCCTTTATATCATTGTCCTCAATAATATTTACGATAATCTCTTTTGTTTGTATCACTGCATATATATACTTTAATATCAGTTTTAATGTAGTTGTTAGCGGAAGTATGGAGCCGGATATGCCCGTTGGTTCTGTTATATTTGTTAAAAAAAATATAGATACCAACCTACTTAAAGATGGAGATATTATTCTTTTTAAATACAAAAACAATAATATTATCCACAGAATAGTAGATATTTATACAAAAGATGATACTTTATACTTTAAAACAAAAGGCGATAATAATGAATTTATAGATGATTTTGACACTAATCAAAAAGATATTACAGGAAAGCACCTTATAACTATCCCTATTATTGGATATATTTTAAATAGTATTCGTAATAATAGCTTATTTTTATTTTTATTCTTTGCCTTCGTTTTTATATATTGCATTTTTTCTATTAGATCAATTCTAAAAGATATTGACGAATATAGCACATTATCTGCTACATATGATGCACTATATAGATAATTATAACTCTCTCGATTTTATAAAAATATCTTGTAGGCTATCCTCTATTATGATACAATTATTTAAAAATTATAATATAGGAGTTTTCTTATGAGCCTACCTTATATTTTTATAACCGTTATTTATCTACTTCTTTCTGTTTCTGGTCTTGTTCTTTTTAAACTTGGATCAGAAAAAGGTCTTGAAATTGCTTTAAATAGCGGAAATATTCAGTTAGATATAAATCTTTTTTGTATACTTGGACTTAGCTTTTATGTAATTAGTTTTTTATTATACATGTTTTTAATTAGTCGATTAAACCTTAGTTATATCGCACCTATCGCTAATGGTCTTTCATATATTCTTACTTTTATTGCCTCTATATATATTTTTAAAGAACATATTTCTATTAATAATTACATCGGTGCTTTATTAATTTTAATTGGCGTTATTCTTATTAATATAAAAAAATAATAGATAAAATAAAAACAGATAATATTTAATATCTGTTTTTTATTTTATCTATTACTCTATAAATCTATAATTAAAAGACGATAATGTTATTAAATATTTGAGGAGGTAAAATATTTGAAAAAAAATAAAAAGTGGGAATGGCCAGAACCATCACATCCTCCTCAAAACCCTTATGCCTCTCACCAACCTCCTCCTCAAAATCCTTATGCCTCTCACCAACCAACTCCAAATCCTTATGCCTCTCACCAACCAACTCCAAACCCTTATGCCTCCCACCAACCTCCTCCTCAAAATCCTTATGCCTCTCACCAACCTCCTCAAAATCCTTATGCCTCTCACCAACCTCCTCAAAATCCTTATGCCTCTCACCAACCAACTCCAAACCCTTATGCCTCCCACCAACCTCCTCCAAACCCTTATGCCGCTCACCAACCTCCTCAAAGCCACTCTCTTTCTAATAACTTATTTTTAAATTTTGAATCTTCCTGTGATATGGTTGGAATGAACGGCATGCTTGATACCCTAACTTTTGGATCTGATTCTACTAGTGTAAATAATCTATCTCCATCGCCTACTATTCAAACCGCAGATTTGTCAACTGATATATCTCCTTCATCCAGTCTTCCAAACCTATTCTCTAGCGTATTCCTTACCTCAAGCTATCATCTTTCTCAACCTGGAAATACAGGAGTTTGGAGTCCTAGAGAAGATTTTGAAAGAGAGCAAAAACGAAAAGAAGAACAAGAAAAACGTCGTATAGAACAAGAAAATCTTAAACCTGAAATACTTAAGATGTTTCAAAATGAACTTTATTTAAAACAACAATCAGGATTGCCGATATATTCTTTAAGTGTGGAAGAAGATAGACTTATATCTACAGACTCTACTACAGATTACGAAAATTATAGTGATATATATCCAAAATCAACAAAATTATAAAAAATTAATAAAAAAAAGCAACCATAATTATTTAATTATAGTTGCTTTTTTTAGGTTTATTTAAAATGCTTTTTTTAAAATTTCTCTAATTATAGGAGTTGTTACATCTCCTGTTTCAGATAGATTATCTCTTTTATGCCTTATAAGATTATTACATATTTTTTCTATATCTTCTTCTTTTATTCCATAATCGCCTAGCTTTGTTTTTAACCCTAAACTATTAAAAAATCCTCTAGTTGCTTTTATAATTTCATCTATATTACCTGTCTTTATATCAAATACTCTTTCTCCATATTGAACTATTTTTTCGCGTTTTTCTTTTCTTCTAATATCCATTACAGCAGGAAGAATTATAGCTAATGTTTGACCATGATCCAATCCATATAATGCTGTTATTTCATGGCCAATTACATGTGTCATCCAATCTTGTGGAACACCCTTTCCGATAATCCCATTTAACGCTAGTGTTGAAGACCATACTAAATTAGATCGGGCTTCATAATCAGTTGGATTATTTAGCGTTTTATCTGCTATATCTTTTAAAGCTAATAATATTCCCTCTGCCATTCTATCCTGAACAATTCCGCCTACTGGATATGTTAAATATTGTTCTGTTACATGTACAAAACTATCAACTATTCCATTTGATATTTGTTTTTTCGGCAACGTATATGTAATCTCCGGATCTAATATAGAAAATATTGGATAGGATAAGTTATGTTTAACAGGAAATTTTCCATCTCCATAGCTTATAACGGCTCCACAATTCATCTCAGATCCTGTTGCTGGAAGTGTCAAAACCATTCCCATATCTATAACACTTTCTACTTCATATTCTCCCTTTAATAAATCAGTTTTATCTTCTCCTTTATAGTTTGCTGCTAAATTTACAAACTTTGTTCCGTCCATTACAGAGCCACCGCCAACGCCTAATATAAATGTTATATTTTTTTTCTTTACAATTTCTACTGCTTTCATCAAAGTTTCGTATCTTGGATTTGGCTCTACTCCCTCAAATTCAAATATATCTCTTCCTTTTAAAGCAGATTTAACCTTATCTAGTGTTCCATATTTTTTAACGCTACCCTTTCCATAAACTATTAATACTCTTGCTTGTTTACCAACCAATCTATCTAGCTCTTTTATTGTATTTTTTCCAAAAATTATTTTGGTTGGATTATGAAATTCAAAATTTAACATAATATCATCTCCTATAATTTAAATAATTAAAATGAATTTTTAAATACATATTCTATTTTAATTATACTTTATTCTACAAAATTATCAATAATAGTATGTTATATATATAACATACTATTATTGATAACAAAAAGGAAGTGTATCACAATGTCCCCATTACCGTTAATAGCTATAGCTAAAATTGCGACTCCCTTTATCGCAAGAACTGCTATCCCTTATATTTCAAGAGTTGCAATTCCAATGGTAGCTAGAAATATAAATAAAATCGCACCATCAATAGGAAAAACTGTAGTTCAACAAGTAACCAAGGGGAAATATGCCATGGTATCTGCTACTAATCTTGCAAAAAATAATATCTCTTCCATTTCTGCACATGCAAGAAATAAAACATCTTCTGCATTATCTAGTATAAAATCATCTACCCAATATAATTGGGATAAAACTAAAGTAGCAGTAAAATATAATAAAGATTTATTATCTAATCCAACTAACCCTACACAAAATCTAGGAATATTAAAAAAAACATATGACTTATCTAAAATATCCGAAAAATTATCGGAAAAAAATTTAAAAGATGGTGAAAAAATATTAAAAGACCGTCTAAGCATTTTAGATAGAGAAACTAAGAATATAGAAAAGGCTTTTAAAGAAGAAAGATTATTAGAATATGGATCTTCTCTAGTAGATCGAATAAAAAAAAAAGATGCAGAATATGTTAAAGGTATGCTGAAAAATAACGCAACTTTATTAGATATCGCTTCAACTGCACCTATCGGATATAAGCCCTATAACATAGCAATAGACGCGGCATCCATTTTAAACTGCAATGTCCTTGCTGGTGTAAATAACTATACAAATCAGACAGATACAACTGGTCTAGCTAAAGAGGTCTGGAGTTGTGTCTTCGAACCTACAGCAAGTAAACTTGTTGATAAAACTATTTCCAAAGGTAAAAAATAAAAATATGAAACTAAATTATGCATATTAATTATAAAACAAACCTCTTAATAATTTGACATTATTAAGAGGTTTGTTTTATAATTAATATTAAAAAGAAATTAATTTAATAATATTATTATCCATGGCAAATTTTTAGTCGTGGTTTTTTTCATGTATAAATATAATACTAGTAATATATCGTTTCTTTTATTGTTTATACCATATTATTTAGGAGGAAGTTTATAATGGGATTATTGGAAGTTTCAAATTTATCACATTCTTTTGGTGATAAAATTTTATATAAAAATGCAGGATTTACACTTTTTAAAGGGGAACATCTTGGGCTTGTTGGACAAAATGGAACAGGAAAAACCACTCTTTTGAACACTCTTATAGGGGAGACAGTTCCTGACTCTGGAGATATTAAATGGCAAAAAAATATTAAAATTGGATATCTAGACCAACACGCAAAGATAGATAAAAATATAACTATCTTTGATTATCTAAAAACAGCTTTTAAAGATTTATACGAGATTGAATCTGAGTTAAATAAAATCTATGAAAATATGCCTACTGACAGCAGTGACGATGCTTTAAACAAGGCTTCAGATTATCAAAATATGCTGGTTAGCAGCCAATTTTATGAGATTGATTATACCATTTTAAAAATTGCTGATGGACTTGGTATCACAGCTTTTGGAGTTGATAATCAACTTTCCACATTAAGCGGTGGACAACGTGCAAAAGTTATTCTAGCTAAAATACTTTTAGAAAATTCTAATATCCTACTATTAGATGAACCTACAAACTTTTTAGATACAGAACATGTTGAGTGGCTTGTAAATTATCTAAAAGCTTTCGAAGGTGCTTTTATTGTTATCTCTCATGATTTTGATTTTCTTGATAAAATCACAACATGTATCTTAGATATAGAATTTAAAAATATAAAAAAATATACCGGTAACTTTTCCAAATTTATAGAATTAAAAGACATAAAAAAAGAAAGCTATATTCGCCAATTCGAATCTCAGCAAGGTCAAATAAAAAAACATGAAGAATATATATCTAAAAATAAAGCTAGAGCTTCTACCGCAAAAATGGCAAAAAGTAGACAAAAAGCTTTAAATAAAATTGATATTATGGCTGCTCCTGAGACTACTCCAAAACCAAATTTTAAATTCACATCTCTTCCTATATCAAACCAAAAATCTTTAATTATAGAAAATCTAGAAATTGGATATGATAAACCTCTTCTTCCAAAACTAAATTTCGCTCTAGATTCTGGAGAGAAAGTTGTTATAACAGGATTTAATGGTATAGGAAAATCTACTCTGCTTAAGACGTTAACAAATAATATTCCTAAAATATCAGGAGATTTTGCATTTTCGGATAATATTGAAATCGGCTATTCTGAACAAGATTTAAATTGGAATGATAAATCTTTAAACGCTTTAAAGATAGTTTCCGCGGCTTTTCCCGATCTATCTGATAGAGATATTAGAAAATATCTAGCCCAATGTAGCGTAAAATCTAAAAATGTTATGCAGCCTATATCAACTCTAAGTGGTGGTGAACAATCAAAGGTTAAGATTTGTATGCTTATGATGAAAAAATCCAACTTTTTAATTTTAGATGAACCTACTAATCATATAGATGCAGATTCTAAAGAAGTTTTAAAACGAGAACTATTAAATTGGAAAGGCAATTTAATTTTAGTTTCACATGAACCTACTTTTTACGAAGGATTAGTTGATCGAATTGTGAATATAAATGATTTTAACAAATTATAAATATATAAAATAAAAGAAGGCCATCATAATTATGATAGTCTTCTTTTATTTTATAATATCTACTCTATTTAATAATATTTTTTATTCTTCCTACCTGTCTATCCTCTAGCATAACTTTTATTCCATGAGGATGATTACTACTTTTAGTCAATATTTTTAAAACAATCCCCCTTGTAAGCTTGCCACTTCGTTGATCTGATTTCAACACTATATCCACTATTTGTCCTATAGAAATATCTAATCTATTTTTACCATCCATATTTTATCCCCTATTATCAAAATTTAGTATGTGAATACCATCTATTATATATTAAATAAAAAATAAATCATAATATTACATTTACAAGCATAGTAATGTGTTATATTATAGTACTATGGAGGCGAGGTAATGTATAAAAAAAATATATCATCCGATCTTCTAAGAGGTCATGTTGACACAATGATACTACGACTTCTATCAGAGGGAGATAAATATGGTTATGAAATAGTTAAATGTATTAACAAAAATTCTAACTCTCAATATGAGCTAAAAGAAGCAACTATGTATTCTGCTGTCCGTCGACTTAAAAATGATGACGAGATTGACTGGTATTGGGGGGATGAAACCCAAGGTGGTAGAAGAAAATACTATAAGATTACCGAAAAAGGAAAAAATACATATATTATTAATAAAAATAACTGGCAATATGCAAAAGATATTTTAGATAAGCTATTATAATATGGGGGAATAAAATAATGATAAATGAAAATTTGAAAGTGTATTTAAATAATCTTTTTAAACCATATGGAATTTTTAATGGATTAGAAGAGATAAAATCAGAACTTTTATCCGATCTTAACGAACATTATTATGAACTTAAGGCAAGAGGACTAGATGATGAAACGGCTTTTCAAGAAACCATCAAAACAATTGGAGATATCCAACAAATGGTTGATGAAATTCTAGAAACTACACAAGACACTTATCGCTCCCTTCCACACAATTTTAACGGAACTGATATGAAAAATACAGATTTTCGTAATGTCAAAGCTCATCATGCTAAATTTAACGGAAGTGATATAAAAAATTGTGATTTCACTGGTGCAGATCTAACAGGTAGTACATTTCATGCAAGTGATTTAACTAGATGTATTTTTGATAAAACAAATCTTACAGATGTGAAAATGTCTGCAGTTTCTCTTAATAAATCAAGCTTTGTAAATACTATTCTAACTAATACTAATATGAGCACTTCAGAATTTAAAGCCGCAAAATTTATTTATTCACAATTTTTCAATTCTATTATGCATATGACAGATCTAAGAAAGGCTATATTTAACCAGTGTACTTTCACTAATGTAGATTTTAAATATTCTGACCTTCGCGGAATATGTTTTGATCAACAAACTTTTAACGGGGTTAAATTTGATAAAGTAGTTTTAGCTGGATCTACATTTAAAAACGCTATCATAAAAGGATGTTCATTCGACTGTGGACATACTTTTTCTAAAAAATATTATAGAGATAAACAAAAAATTAATTTTGATGGAGCTTTTATAGATAAAATAACATTCTTGTATTTAAAAAGTTATGGATCTGATCTATCTAATGTTACTATTATTTAATAAACTTAAATATAATATTTACATAAAAATAAAAGCGAATATATAGATAATATATTATCTATATATTCGCTTAATTATACTATATATTATTTAATGCTCTCAACTATAAATCCAGTATAGCCTTTACTTTTTAAATCATTTACCAAGGCTTCTGCATTTGATCTATTACTAAATGCTCCAACTTGAACCTTATACATCTTTCCTTCCTCTGGAGGGGTTGGCGGAGTTGGGGGCTTTGGATCTATATAAGATTTTCCTAAAGTTTTTAATACACCTTTAGATATTGCTAAAGCATACTCTTCTATTTTACTATCAAATAAATTGTTATCCTCAGAGTTTGTTATAAAACCTAACTCTACCAAGCAAGCGGGCATATTAGTTTCTCGAGTTACGTGATAATCTCCTAATTTAACACCTCTATTTGAAGAAACTCCTTCTGATACGATTCCTTCTAATATATTTGCTGCTAAAGCATTAGTAGTAGCATCATTAACGCCTTTCTGTGTCCAAATTTCTACACCTTTTGCTTGACCACTACTAAAGGAATTTCTATGTATAGACACGAACAAATCCACTTTTTGGCTATTTGCAAGATTGCTTCTTGCTTGTAGTGAGACTGTTTTATCTATGTCCCTTGGAACTACTATATCTACACCTTGTTGCTGTAAAATAGATATAATCTTCATTCCAATCATAAGATTATCATCTTTTTCTTTTCTATTTACTGAAACTGCACCTGGGTCTGTTCCACCATGACCCATATCGATACATACTTTTTTATTCATAAATTTTCTCCTTTATTTTTCATACTAGTGCATTAAAAGATAAGTATTTATTAATAATAATAAATACTTATCAAAAAATCGCTACGATACAATATAATATAATATAAAACAATAAATTAATATTATTTTATACCATTACATAAATTATACATAAAAGTTGTTATTATATATACACTTAATAATTAAATTTCTTAAAATATGATTTTCATATACCTTCTCAACAACAATACATTAAAATTATCCTAATTAACTTTCTCAAAGGTTAAACATATCTTCCTTAGCTTTAATATCAACTTTTTAATTTATAAACATTACTAATAGTTATAATAATCGTTAGTTTAAAGAATACAATATCGACCTTATTATGGTGGAGGCGAGGGGAATTGAACCCCTGTCCGAAAAATATTCCAGATAGCTTTCTACGAGTGTAGTTTATTATTTATTTTCCTATAATATCTCCAATAAACAAGATATAGTATAGGTATTCTCTTTATACCTCATAGAGCCAGAGAATCTCTCTATGATGTTCACCACTAAATTTACATAAGCCTATATATCGTGGTTCTATATAACTTATGAGCCGATAGTTATACTATGCAGCGTATGATAGGTGTCTATTATTGTTAGCGTTTATATTTTTTGCGACTTTTTAAGAGTCTTCGCCCACTCTACTCGCTTACTACCCTTTCCATTCTCCGTCGAAACCTTTACGCCCCCATTATTTATATTATTTAATATCTGTTTCTCTCTTTAAGTTCCCTTTGTATAGATCTTTTTGCATCCTTCTCTGCTATCGCTTGCCTTTTATCATGCAATTTTTTCCCCTTGCATATCCCTATGCTTAATTTAACTTTAGATCCTTTAAAATATGCACTAACTGGGATTACTGTATATCCTTCTCTTTTCATCAATCCATATATATTACTTATCTGTTTTTTATGCATTAATAATTTTCGTACTCTTACTGGATCTTTATTAAATATATTTCCTTTTTCATATGGACTTATATGCATTCCTAATACATATATCTCTCCGTTGTTTATATTACACCAGCTGTCCTTTAAATTTAATTTACCCGCTCTTAAAGATTTAACCTCTGTTCCTAATAGCTCTATTCCTACCTCTATCTTTTCTTCTATAAAATAATCATGTGATACTTTTTTGTTTCGTCCTATTAATTTTGTATTTACCATGATTATCTCCTTTTTTATTATTATATCATTTATATTTGTTGTTTTATACACTATTATAATTTATTTCTATATCTCATTTCGATTTTCTAAAGCTTTATATAAGGTTAAATCATCTGTATATTCTAATTCTCCTCCAACTGGTATTCCATATGCAATCCTTGTTGTTTTTATACCCATCGGCTTTATCAATCTAGAAAGATATATCGCTGTTGCCTCTCCCTCTACTGTAGGGTTAGTTGCCATTATAACCTCTTCTATACCTTGTGTTTGTATTCTTTTTAATAAACCTTTTATATAAAGTTTATCGGGGCCTATTCCATCCATCGGAGATATCAAACCATGTAGTGCATGATATACCCCTTTATACTCACCTGTTTTTTCAAATGATATTATATCTTTTGGCATCTCCACCAAACAGACTATCTTCCTATCTCTACTCTCATCTAAACAAATTTTACAATATTTTTCTTCTGTCAAATTATAACAGTTTTCACAGTTTTTTATCTTTTGTTTTGCCTCAATCAAAATATTTGCAAACTCTTTTACTCTTCCTTCATCCAACTTTAATATATAGTATGATAATCTTTGAGCAGTTTTCCAGCCTATTCCTGGTAGGCTGGCGAACTGCTCTATTAATTTATTTATTAATAAAGACCCTTTGTTCATTAGATAAGTCCTGGAATATTCATTCCACCTGTAACTTTTCCCATCTCTTCATCTATTGTTTCTTCTGCTTTTTTCATCGCTTGATTTACCCCTGATATAATTAAATCTTCCAACATTTCTATATCTTCTGGATCAACTACCTCTTTTTTTAACTTTATACTTTTTAGCTCTTTTTTCCCTGTAACTACCGCTTCTAGCATTCCTCCACCTACACTTACAGAAAATTCTTTATCAGATAAATTTTCTTGAACCTTTTCTATGTCAGATTGCATCTTTTGTGCTTGTTTTATCATATCCCCCATATTATTTGGTTGTCCTGTATTTACATTTTTTGGTAGTCTTGCTTTCATATTTTATCCTCCATTTTTTATTTTATTTCTATTTCTATTCCTAGTTTTTTTGCTTTATCTATAATATTTCCTATTCTATCTTCTTCTACTCTATCTTCTTCACATATTTCTTTTGTTTTACTTACTTTTAATCTTATCTTATATCTTTTCCCTGTATAATTTTTTATAACTTCTATTAATCTTAACGACTGTCCATCCCTTTTTATCAATTCTCTAAAAAGGATATTTGGAGAATCTATATATATGTATTCCCCTTTATTCTGGACATCAGCATTAGATAATATACTGTATAACCCTTTATCATTTTCTCTTAAAATTTTGCAAATCTCTTCCCAATTAAATGGATTTCCATCTTCTCTTTCTTCTATATGTAATTCAGATGAATCACATATATCTATTTTATCAGAACTTTTTTTCAAGTCAACACTATAAATATTATCATTTTTTATTTTTTTTTCTTCTAATGTCATCATATTAATAAAAATTATATCTAATATTATGCTTTTATTAGATAATATTCTGCTTTTTTTATATAATTCTGCTATTTCATTTATTAAATCTATTATTTCTTCATTTTCTATATTTTCTACTATTTCTTTTGTTTTTTCTATCTTTCTTTTTATTAATTCTTTTCTTTTTTCTATATTTTTTATATTTTTATATAATATTATATCCCTTAAATATTCTAGTATGTTTTCTATTATCCTATCTATATCTTTACCTTTTAATAATATATCTTCTTTTATCTCTATATATTTTTCTAGATCTTTTCCTATTACACTCTTTACCAAATTTTCTATCTCTTCATTATCTATAATTCCACATATATCTTCTATATAATTTTTTGTAATTTTTCCTTCTTTAGCACAAACTTTATCTAATATGGATAATGCGTCTCTCATCCCTCCATCTGCCATTCTAGATATTAGTTCTATCCCCTCTTCTTCTATATCTATCTTTTCTTCTTTTATTATTTCTTCTAATTTTAAACTTATATCTTTTTCTTTTATCCTTTTAAACTCAAACCTTTCACATCTAGACTTTATCGTTATTGGAACTTTATGCTCTTCCGTTGTTGCTAATATAAACAATATATTTTTTGGTGGCTCTTCCATTATTTTTAACAGCGCATTAAATGCTCCTATACTTAGCATGTGAACTTCATCTATTATATATACTTTTTTTCCACCATTTCTTGAATGATACTCTATCTCTTCTTTTATCTCTCTTATATTGTCTACTCCATTATTACTTGCTGCATCTATCTCAATTATATCTAAGTCTCTCTCTCTCTCTATATTTATACATCTTTCACAATTATTACATGCTTCTCCCAATATTATTTTTTCACAATTTACAGTTTTGGCTAATATCTTTGCACAGCTTGTCTTTCCTGTCCCTCTTGTTCCTGTAAATAAATATGCATGTCCTACTTTATCTCTTTCTATTTCATTCTTCAAAACTTCTATTATACTGTCCTGTCCTACTACTTCTTTAAAGTTTTTTGGCCTGTATTTTCTATATAACGCTAGATACAACCTATCCACCTACTATTTTCATTTTGTTTAAAATAATATCTATATATAAAAATAGACTCCTATTTTCTCACAAACGAATATAGAAAATTTCTGCGGCACATAGAAAATTTCGATTAATGCTGCTCGGTTCCCCGTCTGACATGGTTCTCGAATTTCTATTGCACAGGTCTCCTATACCCGTTTGTCAAATAATAGATGTCTTTTATTTCTTCTTTAATTATATCATATTTATTTTTTTTTTCAAGTTTTTTATTTTGTTGTCTTTTTTTATGAAACTATCTATAGTTATCACCCTTTTATGAATCTTTATTTTGGAGGTGTTTTTATTTCAGCTAAGCTAAATCCTAAAGAAAAACTTTTTTGCTATTATTTTATTATATCCAATAACCCTCAAGAATCCGCCATAAAATCTGGGTTTTCTTCTCCTAGTAAAAATGCTATCAAACTTCTTCAACTCCCCAAAATTAAATCATTTATACAACAAATTTCATCCTCTAACTATGATCAACTGCTATCTTCTTTTATCATTAAAGGATTTGAACGAATTGCTTTTGGTTCTATAAATGACTCTGTCTCTCTTATTCTTAATCACCAAAATCTTTCCCCTTCTTCTATTAATAATCTTGATCTTTTTAATATATCCGAAATTAAAAAATCAAAAGACGGAGGATTTGAAATAAAATTTTTTGACCGCCTTAAAGCCTTAGAAAAACTTTCATCTTTATCTAGTAATAATTCTTCTTCATCTGATTTTTTAGACGCTCTTCATCAATCTATTTCTTCTTCTGGTATATCTCATGAAGATTAAACCTTTTTCAAAAAAACAACTTTTTCTTCTTTCTTGGTGGCATAATCAAAATTACTTAAATTCTTTTGATTCTATAATCTGCGATGGTTCTATCAGATCTGGAAAAACCCTTTGTATGTCCTTATCTTTTATATTTTGGGCTTCTTCTCTTTTCAATAACTCCTCTTTTGCTATATGTGGCAAAACCATCTCTTCCCTATCTAGAAACGTTATATCTTCTCTTTTACCCTATCTTTCTTCTCTTGGGTTTTCTTGTCGTTTTATCTCTTCTAAAAATATTATACATATATCTTATAAAAATATAACTAACTCTTTTTATCTTTTCGGTGGAAAAGATGAATCTTCCGCTTCTCTAATACAAGGTATGACTCTTTCCGGCGTTATGCTCGACGAGGTTGCTCTTATGCCTCGATCTTTTGTCGAACAGGCTATTGCTCGTTGTTCTATCTCTAATTCTAAATTTTGGTTTAACTGTAATCCTCAGCATCCTTTCCATTGGTTTTACCTAGAATGGATCAAAAAACTTGATCAAAAAAAATCTCTTTATCTTCATTTCACTATGGAAGATAATCCCTCACTTTCATCTTCTATTATTAAACGTTATTCTTCTTTATATTCTGGCTCTTTCTTCGACCGTTTTATCCTCGGAAAATGGACTTCCTCTTCTGGTCTTGTTTATCCTATGTTTGATCCTAATCTTCATGTTTCTCCCTCTCTTCCTTCCCATTTTTCTAAATTCTTTCTTTCTTGTGATTATGGCACTGTAAATCCTTTTTCTCTTGGCCTTTGGGGAGAATCTTCTGGTGTTTGGTTTCGTATTAAAGAATTTTATCATGACTCTTCTGCTTCTAAAATATATAAAACTGATCAGCAATATTATACCGATCTTGAAAAATTTGCTTATGGTTATAATATTTCATCTATCATTATTGATCCTTCCGCTTCTAGCTTTATCCAATGTATTAAACAGCATGGATTTTTTTCTGTTGTTCCTGCTGATAATAATGTTTATCAGGGAATCCAAAACGTTTCCGAAACTCTTCTTTCTTCCTCTATTAAATTTCACTCTTCATGTTTAGATTCTATTCGCGAATTCTCTCTTTATTCTTGGAATGATAAATCTTCATCCGATTCTGTCAAAAAAGCTTTTGACCATGCTATGGATGACATTCGCTATTTTGTCAATACTATCATATTTTCTAAACAACACTACTCTAATGACAATAATTTTTTTGTAGCTTCTTATTTACGTTGAATTTTATTAGAAAGGAGTTCATCCTTGAATCTATTTAAACTATTCTCTTCTAAAAAACAAAAAAATTCCCCTTCCTGCACCTCTGTTTTATCTCCTTCTTGTTCATCTCCTTTTTCTGTCTTTAACACTTCCCTTCCTCCTAAAGAAAATAAACTTTATCTTTCTATTCGCCAATCTATCCCTATTATAGATGCCGCTATATTAAAAATTATACACCTTGTTGGCGGATTTTCTATACATACTGGAGATCCTGATGTAGATATTTTTCTTAATCATCTCTGCGACAACATAAAAGTTGGCCCTTCTTCTATTGGAATCGAAAGTTTTATTAGTTCTTATCTAGACTCTATTTTAACCTATGGACATGCTATTGGAGAAATTCTTATTTCTTCTGATAAAAAAAGTGTTTGCGGTTTGATAAATGGTGATGTCAACTTTATTAAAGTTTCTCCCTCATCTTCTCCCATAGATTTGAATATATCTATTTCTTCTGATAATGGAATATCTTTCTCCCCTATAAAAGATAAATCCCTTATATGCTTTTCTGCACTCAACCCTACTTCTCATAATATCACTGGAACATCTATTCTAAATAATCTTCCTTTTGTTTCCTCTATTCTTCTGAAAATTTATAACACTATCTCTAAAAATTTTGACCGCGCTGCTAATGTTCGCTTTGCTATAAATTATAAGCCCTCCTCCTCTACCGATCCTTCTACTACATCTTCTAGACTTTCTCAAATATCTAAAGAGTGGTCTAAATCTATGGATAATAGTTCTTCTGAAATTAGAGACTTTATAACATCTGGCGATATCGATATAAAGGTTATTGGTGCTGATGCCCAACTTATCGACTCTTCTATTCCTGTTCGCCAGATGTTAGAACAAATTATTTCTAAACTGTCCCTTCCTCCTTTTCTCCTTGGCTTAAACTGGTCTACCTCTGAAAGGATGAGTAAACAACAGGCCGATATTCTTACCAGTGAACTTCAATATTATCGTCGCCTTCTTACCCCTATTATTTATAAAATTTCTAAAACTATTCTTTCTATCAACGGCTTTCATCATAACCCTTCTGTTACTTGGAATAATATCAATCTACAAGATGAAATAGAGTTTGCTAAAGCTCGATTTTATAATTCTAAGGCTGTGCAACTTGAACAAGAAATCGATAAAAAGGAGAACCTTAAATGAATTTAAATACCTCTACTCAGAATTCTATATCAGAAGACGACATTGTTAAAATTAATAAATTTTCTAGGCGACAACTATCCATAGATGAAGTTTATATATTTCCTCTCATCCTCTGTGATAATGATATTGATCGGGATTTTGAAGCTTTTTCTTTAGCTTCTTTAAAAACTATATCTTCTATTTTTGTTGGAAAAACCGGAATACTTGATCATGACAACTCTTCTTCTAACCAAACCGCTCGTATCTTTAAAACTTCTTTAATATCCGATTCCAAAAAAACTACTTCTTTTGGAGATACATATACCTATATTCTTGCTCATGCTTATATGGTTCGATCTAAAAAAAATGAAGATGTCATACTTGATATCGATGCCGGTATAAAAAAAGAAGTTAGCATTGGATGCTCTGTTTCCAACAAAAATTGTTCTATCTGCTCTACCAATAGACAAGATTTGTCCTGTTCTCATATAAATGGCAGTTTTTATAAAAATAATATCTGCTATTCTATATTAAATAATATTACAGACGGTTATGAATGGTCTTTTGTCGCTGTTCCTTCCCAGATTAATGCTGGTGTTGTAAAATCTTTTGACTCTTCTAACTATTCTTCTAATAATATATCTTCTATTATTAAATCTATAAAAGATTCTTCTCAATCTACTCTTTCTTCTTCTCAAACTTCTTCCCTTATAAAATATATTGATAATATCCAACATATTGCTGATATTGGTCTTAAACATTGTGACTCTATTAAATCTGATATCATTCGACTTGCTTTTCTTAATAAATCAACATTAAATTCTTCTATTCTTAAACAAATTTTAGAAAAATTATCTTTTGATCAATTAATAGAATTTAAAAAAATTTTTCAAACCCCTGATCCCTCTAATTCTTCTATCCTTCACCCCTCTGCTTCTCCTCTTACTAAACCCTATATCAAAACTTCTGATAAAGAATTTTTGATATAAATTATTATTAAGGAGTTTTTATAATGAGCGTTTCTATATCAAATATTAAAAAATCTATTATTACTTTGAAAGCTTCTCCTAAACTTAAAATTGGAGATTTAGCTGTTATTACATCCAATCATACCGCCGCTCCTTCTTCTACCAATGATAATCTTTTCGGAATAGTTGTTGGAAAACCTTTTGATGGTTATGTTTCTCTTCAGATTAGCGGAAATGCTATAGTTCCTTTTATTTCCCCTGTGAAATTTGGAAAACAGACTGTAACCTGCTATAGCAATGATAAACTTATTCTTTCTACTGTAAGCAAATTTATGGTATCTATTATTTCTTTTGACCCTATCACAAACCTTGCAGAAATTATATTTTAGGAGAATACTATGAATTATTTTAATAATATTACACTTCAAAAATCTATGTACAACATCTCTAATAAATCTTTTACCGATGTTCTTGAATCTTTAGATCCATCATCAAATTATATCGGAACTCCTTTTGATAACCTTGACCCTTTTCAACGACAACTTTCTAGATTCGGTATAAAGGTTTCTGGCTCAAATTCTGACAATGTTTCAAAATTTTTTGAATCTACTGAAACTTCCTGCTTATTTCCTGAATATGTTTCCCGTGCTGTTTATCAGGGTATGCGAGACGCCAATATTCTATCTAATATAATTTCTACTACTACTAAATCTGATTCTGTTGACTATAGGTCATACTCTTGTTTTCATTCCCCTGCTGATAAAGAACTGGCCATAGTTTCCGAAGGTTCTTTACTTCCTATCACAGAAATTAAACCCCAAGAAAAATTAGTTAATATAAAAAAACGCGGTCGTATGCTAACTAGTTCTTATGAAACTATTAAACACCAAAAATTAGATCTATTTACTATATCTTTAAAACAAATTGGCGCTTATATATCCCATACCCAACTTAAAGATGCTATTAATGTTCTTATAAATGGAGATGGAAACCTGAACCCTGCTCATTCTATCTCGTTTACTGATGATATTAAGTATGATGATCTTATACGATTGTGGAGTCTTTTTGAAGAATTTAATATGGATACCATCCTTGTTTCTCCCAATATTATGTCCACTATTGTAACCTTTCCACAGTTTCAAAACCCTTTAACCGGATTAAACTTTAACACCTCTGGAAACCTTACCACCCCTTTTGGTGCAAAACTCTTTAAAACTACCGCTATGCCTGACAACACTATTATTGGTCTTGATAGTAAATCTTGTTTAGAGATGGTTGTTGCTTCTGATTTATCCTTAGAATATGACAAACTTATAGATTGTCAAATCCATCGAACTTCTATTACTACTATGACTGGATTTGCCAAAATATTTCCTGATGCTGTAAAAGTTTTATCCAAAACCCTCTAATACTTTTTATATTAATAAACTATTTTGTATTTTATATATGGTTTTTCTATATATAAAATACATTTGTTTTATATTTTAAATGGAGTTGATATTTATTAATCTCTCTACTATTATTCCATTATTTGCATCTTTTGCAAACCTTTCTATCCAACAAGCAGAATCTTTTTCTGATCTAATTCTTTCATCTATCGACTATGTTTTCTCTATCTCTCTTCCCTTTTCTGATAATCCTACTGCTACAAAAATTTTATCATATCTTTCTGCTTCTATATCTTTTTCCCAATATTGTCATATATCTTTCAACCCAGATTCTCCAAATTCTATAAAATTTGGAGATGTTTCTGTTTCTAACTCTTCTAATCAAACATTTTTAAAAGCAAAAAAACTTGAAGAATATTATTTTAAATTAGCATCTCGTTTTTTAATAGATTCCGATTTTGTTTTTGAAAATATAGGAGGATGATTTTTGGACTTGCTTTCTATTTTACAAAATTTTTCTGAAAATTATGGCGAAGTTTTTACCTATATTAATAAAGATTCTTCTTTTTCTTTCTATGGTTTTCTGTCCCTTATAAAATCTTTACCTAAACCTTCTTCTTCTTTCATCCCTATCGGATTTTCTGAAAATAAATCATACTATCTTCTCATGCCTTTCATGCCTTTTTTCTCTGAAAACCCTTTAGCTATTAACTCTACTATTAAATCTTCTACTAATGATTTTTTTATAAATGATACCGAAATAGTTTATTTTAAATCTTCCCCTATTTATGTTTGGGTCACTCTATCCAAAAAGGTGTGATAATTATGGACAATTTATCTTCTATCATCTCTTCTCTTCTATCATCTATTAGAGATATACCTTCTCTCTCTTGTTGTTATATATCTAAAATTTTTCCTCTTGAACCATTCTCTACACCTATTATAAATCCTCATATTATTCTATCTCTCGCTTCCGTCGATATCGACTCATCCTCTTCATTCTTTGGAAATCCTTCCAATATATCTTCTGTTTCTGGAAAACAGATAAAACTTTCTTTTAAATTTTCTATCTTTATTCCTACTTCTCTTTCTTCCTCTTTATGTCATTCTATATTCGAAGATATTTCACATTTTTTACTCTTCCAATCTTCTTTTGATATTTTAAATATTTCATCCTCTGATATATCTCTTGATAAAAATATTTCTTGTTTTAAACTAGACTTCTTTATTAAATCTTATGCTTTTATCACTCAATCATCTTCTATCACACCTTTATCAAATATATCTATTATACATAAATCTTAAATATTTTTAAGGATGTGCTTTTTATTGAATTCTTTACGTCCTGGTGTTTATTCTTCATACTCTATCTCCAACCAATATTCTTCTCTAAATAAGATTGTCGTTGTTGCTTCTTGCTCTTCTTCTATACCTTTTAAAAATTATTCTATCTCTTCTTTTCAACAAGCTTTAGATATTTTTGGTAAAGATTCTAACTCTAACAACATCATAAAACTAATACGCCCTTTATTTCAAAACTATCCTTCTGACATATTTGCTATACCTTTAATCTCTGGAAAATCTTATTCTGACGCTTTTGATATTATATCTTCTCTCGATCAATCTTATATAATATTATCCGATATCTATCTGGAAAATGATATCAACAATTTGAAACTATTTTTAGATTCCTCCGAAAAAAATAATAGAGAAAAGATAGCTCTTCTTTCCATCCCCACTTCTTCCAATCCAATAGAATTTGTTTCTTCTATAAATCATAAACGTATTGCTCTTTCCTACCCACCTGTTTATCATTCTAATCAAGATGATTTTGATATTTCTTCTTCTCTACTAGCATCTATATTTTCTTCATCTTCATCCTATTTTAATTTTTCAAATTATCAAATAGATTATCCTTATATTATAAATCTTTCTCTTGATCCCTCTAAACAAGAAGATATTATGTCTCATGGAATTTCTCTTTTTGAAAAAAATTATTCTTCTATATCTTTAATTCGCGCCTTTTCCTCTAACGCTTTTGGATCGGATGGAACCTCTGTTTCTTTTTTTAGAAATATACATTCTATTCTATCAATAGATAAAATTATTCCCCATATTCGACAAAATCTTAAACAGAATATTCATAATTTTTTTTCCAATTCTTCAACAATAGATAGTATAAAATCTATTGTTATCTGTGATTTAGATCTGTTTAAATCTAATAATCTAATCTCTGATTATAAAAATCCTTCTGTATCTTTTGATAAATCAGATCCTTCTATCTGTTTTGTTACTATATCTTTTTCCCTATCATTTTCTATCAATAAAATATTTATTACCGCTAATATCTCTATATAATTGGAGGCATATTTTGAATCGTATTTTTGTTCCTACTAGTAAAGATATATCTATTCAGGCAGACGGCAGACTTGTCGCTGGTGTTGAAAATTATTCTTCTACAATTCTAAGAAAATCTATACCTATAGAATCATTTGGGTCTTCCCACCCTATTGCTATTATATCTCAACCCTCTTTTTACTATATTAAACTTAAAAAAGTTTTTTTTGTTAAATCAGAAATTACTGATGGGATAGATTTCCATAAATTAAAAGACTTTAATCTTGTTATCTCTAAACCAAATCACAAAATCATATTTTCTGGCTGTGAATGGTCAGAAATATCAGAAACTATCTCTATTAATTCTCCCTGTATTGAAGAAATTTCTTTAATCTCCTCTAAACGATTGGAGACTTTTTAAAAATGAACACTATTATTATTAATAATAAAACGATTATTATTAAAAAATTATCATCAGAAGAAACTTTGAAATCTATCCATCTATCTAAAGATATACTAGATTCTCTTTCCCACTTTAATGTTTCATCTGATATTCTTTCTGCTATATCAGAAAATCTCTCTCTTGCATCTATCTGCTGTTATCATCTTGATAAACCTTTTTTTCCATCCTGGAAAGATGCTTTTTCTTCTCTTTCTATTGATCAATTATGTCTTATATTTGAAATTTATGATCATCTGTATAACTCCGATTTAACCATAGATTCTGATATACCTTTGCAAAGTATTTATAAAGAGGATTAACTATTTTGAAAATATTTGATAAACACCTAAATCGGCTAATCAATACTTCTTATTCCTCAGCTCCAAATAATTATAATCCAGTATCTAACAACACCAGCTTATCCCCTTTAAATGATCCTAATACAGACTCTTTCCCTAACTCTAATAGTGTATTTCCAAAACTTAATGAAAATATTTTTAACCACCCTATAACTTCAGATTCTAACCAAAACCATCTACACTCTCTCCGTTATCATACTGATCTTAATCTATAAATAGGAGGTTTTTTTATCCAAGATAAATTTAGGTTTAAAGATTTTTTATTTCCCTGTAATCCAAAGAAATTTTCTATTACTCACTCTAAAAATATAGCCAACTATTCCTCTCCCTTTAATACACCTTTATCCTTTGGTTTAGGTCTAAATAATAGAATTATTTCTGGAGAAGGGTTTCTTTTTGGAGATGATGCATTTTCACAATATGATTCTCTCTCAAAAATATTTGTCGATCCTTCCCCTGGTCTCCTTCATATACCAAATATATCATCGTTTTCCGCTATTTTTTCTAATCTATCTATAATCGGAGAAGGTTTGCCAAATCTTATACGATATTCTTTTTCTTTTATTGAGAACAAACACTCTACATCATCTATCCCCTCCCCCTCACTGAATCAATCCTCTATATTTAATGATAATTTTATTTCTGATTTTTCTATATCTTCAAAGATAATCTCTACCGGAGGTTATAATGAATAACTTTAAAATTATCTGCTTCAATTCTAAAAACCAACCAATACCTATAGATAATCTTCTATCCTGTAAATTTAATTCATCTATAAATACTCCTTCAGATTTTTTAGAATTTTCCGCTGTTATATATTCTTATATCACAGATATTGTTTCTATCAAAGCCTATTCTAATTCAACACTTATATTTGACGGAATTATAGATATTTTATCATTAGACTCACCATCTGATAACCATTTTATACTACATATATCATCTAGAAATAAATCTTCTGCTCATATGCTGGACAACGAAGTTAGACCTTCTACCTATACCAATGTTTCCTCTAACGATATATTTACAAAACATTGTAAACCTTTTGGTATATCTTCTTTTATCCTACCTTCTAATAAAATTTTGCCCTCTCTAACCATAAAAAAAGGATCTAGCCATTGGTCTATTGTTGATCTCTTTTGCAAACTTGCTTTCCAAAAATCTCCTTTTTTTGTATCTCAAGGATCTTCTATATCTTTAAACCCTTTTAATAATAACCATCATATTTTTTCTAATATTCCTAAACCCAATTATATTCCATTCTCTAGTGTAAAATTTATTAGTAAACGTGATAAGATTATTTCTAAAATATATGTAAAGACTGGTTCATCTTCTTATGGTTCCTTATATAATGTTTCTCTAAACAATAAATTTGCCGAATCTCTAAAAATTATTAGAAAACGTTATTTTAATTATCCTCATGAGTGGCTTTCAAACCCATCTCTTAGTGCAAAATATTATGTAAATAAATCTTTAATCTATTCCCATCAAATAATTCTTTCTATTCCTTTTATTCCTTCTATTTCTATTGGAGATTCTGCTTCTTTCATATCTTCATATTCATCTCTTAAAAATTTATATGTAGGTGATATCTCTATATATATCTCAAACAAAAAAATTTCTTCTACTATTATTCTTTTAGATAAAAAATTTGTTATATAAGGAACTATTTTATGATAATTGATGATTTTAAAAATCAAGATTCTAATCAAACTTTACCCTGTTCTACCGCTATAGTATGTAATACTTATTCTTCTACCATCTCTGCTGTATCCGACTCATTATTTACTAATATCCCTATCATTTCTATTCCTGGTATTCAATATATCCCTCAAGAAAACTCTACTGTTCTTATAATACCCACTGATACAGAAGTTGTTTGTTCTGGCTGTATTATACAAAATGATTCTTCTCTTCTCCCTGGAGAGCTCTCTCTTTCATCCTCTGGTGGTGCCAAGATTAAACTTTGTAACAACGGATCTATTATTTTAAACGGATCTATCATATCTTCTGATGGAATTTTTACTTCTTTTAAAAAGGAGGAATCCTTATAATCGATTCTTTAATCAAAGATGGAGATATTTTTCTTTCTCCAAATGGACTTCCTATTCCTATATCTGGAATAGACGCTATTATACAACAAGCTTTAATTAGACTTTCTATTAAAAAAGGTTCTTTTCCTTATGACCCTATTCTTGGATTTGACCTATGGCAGATGGATTTAAATAAAATTGATGACTTCTACCTCCTATCATCTATAACCGATTGTCTATCTCCTATATCTTCTATAACTGTTGTTAATATCGAAAAATACATAGATAAACTATCTGGAAATATATCATTAAATATCCATATGAAAATATCTTATCCAAATCAAAATAATGATTCGAACAGATATACAATATCCTTTAAAAATAATAGTTGGAGGAATTAATATTAATTATAAAAATATATTAGATAATATGACAAACCAGTTCATTTCTATGACTGGCGTCTCTCCAGATGATGCATCTGATATTGGTATTCGCTTTAAAGTTATCTCTGGTGAATTAGAAAAATTATATACCTATAGTGATTCTATTAAAGATCAAATTTTTCCTCAAACTGCTAATGATGAATTTCTCCTTAAACATGGAGAAAATAGAAATATCTTTCCTTTTCCCGCTAAAGCATCCTCTGGAACTCTAACTTTTTCTAGGTCATCTCCCGCTATAGAAACTATTCTTATTCCTAAAGGAACGGTTGTGACATCTTCTTTTGTTTCTGGTATATCATTTATAACTGATGAAAATGTTTCTATTCCTAAAGGATCATCCTCTGTCAGCTCTATCGCCCACTCTGATATAGGTGGGAAAAACTCTAATATAGCTTCAAAAAAAATTGATACAATTCTATCCTCTATTCCTGGTGTTTCTTCTGTTTCAAATATCTATCCTTTTTCTGGCGGGATAGACAAAGAAACAAATATTTCTTTTCGAAAACGTCTTTTAAATTCATTTGTAAATATTTCTAATGGTATAAATTTATCATTTTATGAAAATTTTGCCATGAAATTTGATTATATTACATCTGCTTTAGCTGAAATGAAAGATAATTCTATTAATTTATATATAACTAATTCCCAAAGAAACATACTCCCCTCTCAGATATCTACTATTCAACAAGAATTTAAAAAATATCGTCCAATAAATTATAATATTATTGTTAAACAACCCACTCCTCGTTGGCTCGAATGTGATATAACTGTATATGCTTCTAATCCCATATCAGAGATAGAAATTAAAAATTCTGTTGTTTTTGCTATAGAACAATACACTGCAGAACTAGATATTGGTGAATCATTCTCACCCTATAAAGCCGGTCAATATATCCTTTCTATTCCTAATATAGTCGACTATAAATTTAATAATCCCCCTTCAACTATAAAAATACCAAATGATTATGTTTTTGTTCCTGATGTTATAACAGTTAATTATAGGAGTTTATAAATATGACTATTCTAGATAATATGGTATCTATCTTAAATAATACAAATTATTATAAAATTTCAAATAAATCATTTATATTTGCAGAACTTTCTTGTTATTCACTAATATTAGATTATATATTCGATAATCTATATTCATCTTTAAATAATATATTCTTTTCCTCTTTTGATTCTTTTGGAGAATATATGTATGATCATCTTTTTCAAATAGGAAACCCTATAATATCCTCTTCCCAAAGATCAAATATATATTCTTCTCGTCTATCTATTTCTAATAATTCTTACACAAAAGATGAAATTATATCATCTATAAAATCTGGCGGTCTTGATGTTGATATAATAGAAGATATTCCTAATAATCATCTAGAAATAAATATAATCAAAAATTTTGGAATATACTCTGAAGAACCCAATATAGAATCATTTATAAAAAAATTTCTTCCATCCTATTCTACTAGCTCTTTTAAACATATAAAAAAAGAAACTAATATCAATTGATATTAGTTTCTTTTTTTATATTAAGATTTTGTAATAACACTATCTAAATTATCTATAACACTATCTTTATAATTTTCCTTTAAAGTTTTAACTATACTTACATTTCTATAACAAGACATCCCTGTCCCTGCTGGAACAAGCTTTCCTATTATTACATTTTCTTTTAACCCTAAAAGATGGTCAACCTTTCCTTTTATAGCCGCTTCTGTTAAAACTCTTGTTGTTTCTTGGAAAGAAGCAGCAGACAAAAAGCTGTCCGTAGCAAGAGAGGCTTTTGTTATTCCCAGAAGAACAGGAATAAATGTTGCTTTAATTAACCCCTCTTCCCCCTCTGCTATTCTTTTATCTATAACATTATTCGCCTTTGCAAATTCAGATCTTTCTACAAGAGAACCAGGTAATAAGGCCGTATTTCCACCCTCATCAATCCTAATCTTTCTCATCATCTGACGAATAATTACCTCTATATGTTTATCGTTTATATCAACACCCTGCATTCTATAAACTTTTTGAACCTCTGCAATTAGATAGTTTTGAACCTCTTGCTCTCCTTTAACTAGTAAAACATCGTGTGGATTTACAGACCCCTCTGTTAGAGCATCTCCTGGTTGCGCCGTATCGCCTTCACTAACTCTAATTCTATAGCCATATGGTATTGGATATGCTTTTTCTTCTCCACTTTCCATAGTAACTATTATATTTCTAGTTCTTTTAATCTCTTCCATCCTCATAACTCCGCCAACCTCTGTTATAATTGCAGAACTTTTTGGTCGTCTTCCCTCAAAAAGTTCTTCAACCCTTGGGAGACCTTGAGTTATATCCTCTGCAGAAGCTATTCCTCCCGTATGGAAGGTTCTCATAGTTAGCTGCGTTCCTGGTTCTCCTATAGACTGTGCTGCTATTATTCCTACTGCTTCTCCCACAGCTATTGGATTTCCATTTGCTAGGTTATCACCATAGCATTTTCCACAAACCCCTTGAAGAGATTTGCAATGCAATATTGATCTTATTTGAATACTTTCAACTCCAGCGTTGATAAGAGTTAATGCCTCTTTTTCACCCATCATTGTATCATTGCTTACTATAATTTCTTGTGTTTTTTCATCTTTATAATCATGAACAAGATATCTTCCCATAAGTCTTTCTTTTAATGGTTCGATCATCTCATTTCCTTCTTTAATATCATAAACATCTATCCCAATTTCCGAATGACAATTATCCTGTCTTATAATAACATCTTGAGAAACATCAACCAATCGTCTTGTTAGATATCCAGAATCCGCTGTTCTTAGCGCAGTGTCAGCCAGACCTTTTCTAGCTCCTCTAGATGAGATAAAGTATTCTAAAATATTTAGACCTTCTCTATAGTTCGCTCTAATCGGAATTTCAATTGTTGAACCCGATGTATTGGCAATTAGCCCTCTCATACCGGCAAGCTGTCTAATCTGATTTATACTTCCACGCGCTCCAGAATCTGCCATCATAAATATTGGATTATGCTCATGTAAATTTTCTGTCAAAGCTTTTGAAACTAGTTTTGTTGCAATATCCCAAGTTTTTATAACCAACTCATATCTTTCTTGGTTTGAAACTAGACCTTTATTAAACTGTTTATTTATAATTGTTATCTGTGATTCTGCATCTTCTAAAAGTTGTTTCTTTTGTGGAGGAATTACAGCATCACAAACTGCAACAGTAATCGCACCTTTTGTGGAATATTTAAAACCAAGAGATTTAACCTTATCCAAAACCTCTGCTGTTTTTGCAGTTCCGTGAACTCGGATACATTTTTCAAATATATCTCCTAATTGTTTCTTACCAGTTAAAAAAGAAATCTCAAAATCAAACATAGTATCTTCATTTGTTCTATCTACAAAACCCAGATCTTGTGGAATTGGTTCGTTAAATATTATTCTTCCAACTGTTGTTTCTATAATTTTAAGCCTAGATTCACCATCTATAATTTTAGAAACTCGAACTCTTACAGGTGCATGGAGAGAAACAACTCCTTCATTGTATGCCATTATAGCTTCATTACAATTTGAGAAACATTTTCCTTCGCCTATTTCATCCTTCTTTTGTAATGTAAGATAATACGCACCCAAAACCATATCCTGTGTAGGAACGGCAACAGGTCTTCCGTCAGAAGGTTTTAAAAGATTGTTGGCAGCAAGCATAAGAAATCTTGCCTCTGCTTGTGCTTCTGCTGAAAGAGGAACATGAACAGCCATTTGGTCTCCATCAAAATCTGCGTTATATGCTGTACAAACCAATGGATGTAGTTTTAAAGCACGACCCTCTACAAGAACTGGTTCAAACGCCTGTATTCCAAGTCTATGCAATGTTGGCGCTCTGTTTAACAACACTGGATGTCCTTTTATAACTGTTTCTAAGGCATCCCAAACTTGTTCTTTTGCTCTTTCAACCATCTTTCTAGCACTTTTTATATTATTAGAAACTCCTGTTTCTACAAGTCTTTTCATAACAAATGGCTTAAATAGTTCTAACGCCATCTCTTTAGGAAGTCCACATTGATACATTTTAAGTTCTGGACCAACAACAATAACCGATCTTCCAGAATAATCAACACGTTTTCCTAAAAGGTTTTGTCTAAATCTACCCTGTTTACCCTTTAGCATATCTGATAATGATTTTAGAGGTCTATTGTTTGGACCTGTAACCGGTCTTCCTCTTCTTCCATTATCTATCAAAGCATCTACAGCTTCTTGAAGCATTCTTTTTTCATTTCTGACTATTATATCAGGTGCACTAAGATCCAAAAGTCTTTTAAGCCTATTGTTTCTATTTATAACCCTTCTATAAAGATCGTTAAGATCAGATGTAGCAAACCTTCCTCCATCTAGCTGAACCATCGGTCTAATATCTGGCGGAATTACAGGAACGACACGGAGTATCATCCATTCTGCCAAATTTCCAGATGCTTTCAAAGATTGTACAACTTCTAACCTTTTTAAACATCTAATCTTTTTTTGTCCCGATGCTGTTTCTAAATCTGATTTTAAATCTAAAGCTAACTTTTCTAAATCCAAAGTCTTTAAAATTTCTTCAATAGCTTCTGCACCCATGCCAGCTCTAAAATCATCTTCATATTTTTCATACATATCAGAATATTCTTTTTCTGTTAAAAGTTGTGCTTTTTCTAAAACTGTGTCTCCTGGATCAACAACTATATATTTTGCAAAATATAAAACTTCTTCTAATCTTCTAGGAGATATATCAAGTAATAAACCCATTCTAGATGGGATTCCCTTAAAATACCATATATGTGATACAGGTGCAGCAAGTTCAATATGTCCCATTCTCTCTCTACGAACCTTTGCTCTTGTAACTTCTACCCCACATTTATCACAAATTTTTCCTTTATATCTTAGCCTTTTATATTTTCCACAATGACATTCCCAGTCTTTTTGAGGTCCAAATATTTTTTCGCAAAATAGACCCTCTCTTTCTGGCTTAAGGGTTCTATAATTTATTGTTTCTGGTTTTTTAACTTCTCCAAAAGACCACTGTCTTATTTGCTCTGGCGACGCCAGTCCAATTTTGATAGAATCAAATACATTAAATTCCATATACAGAAACCCTTTCTTTACATGTCTATATCATCTTTGGATATATCATTAAAAATATCGATCGATTCCGTTTCATCAATATCCGCTTCAAATATATTATCTAGGTCTAAATCTAGATCTATATCTTCAACTTCAAGCTCTTCTTCTATTTCCATATCAGAAGGGTTTTCATCAACTAAAAATCCTTCTAATTCTTCAGCAACTTCTACAGAAGGTTCTTTTAATATCTCTTCTACATCTTCTACTGGCTTAAAGCCCATCTCTTCGTAATCTTCAAAAGACTGTTTCAAATCAATTTCATTTTCATATTTGTCAAGAACACGAACATCTAAACATAAAGATTGTAGTTCTTTTATCAAAACTTTAAATGATTCTGGAATTCCAGGTTTTGGAACATTTTGCCCTTTAACAATTGCTTCATATGTTTTTACACGTCCAACTACATCATCTGATTTAACCGTTAAAATTTCTTGAAGAGTATATGCCGCTCCATAAGCCTCCAAAGCCCAAACTTCCATCTCTCCAAACCTTTGTCCACCAAACTGTGCTTTCCCTCCTAAAGGTTGTTGTGTAACAAGGGAATACGGTCCAGTAGATCTTGCATGTATTTTATCATCTACAAGGTGATGAAGTTTTAAGAAGTACATATACCCAACCGTAACTGGGTTATCAAATGCCTCTCCTGTTCTTCCATCATATAGAATAGTTTTTCCATCTTCTCTAAGCCCAGCTTCTCTTAAACAATCTCTAATATCCGACTCTCTCGCTCCATCAAAAACAGGAGTCATAATTTTCCACCCAAGAGCTTTAGCTGCATAGCCTAAATGAACCTCCAAAACTTGTCCAATGTTCATACGAGAGGGAACCCCAAGCGGATTTAGAACTATGTCAAGAGGAGTTCCATCTGGTAAAAATGGCATATCTTCTTGAGGAAGTATTCTAGAAACAACACCTTTGTTTCCATGACGCCCCGCCATTTTATCCCCAACACTTATCTTCCTTTTTTGGGCGATATAACAACGTACAACCATATTGACCCCAGGACTTAATTCATCACTATTTTCTCTTGTAAAAACTTTTACATCAACAATTATTCCATATTCTCCATGAGGAACCTTTAAAGATGTATCTCGAACTTCCCTTGCTTTTTCCCCAAAAATTGCTCTTAAAAGTCTTTCTTCTGCTGTAAGTTCGGTTTCTCCTTTTGGCGTAACCTTTCCAACAAGAATATCCCCTGCACGAACCTCTGCTCCAATTCTTATAATTCCTCTTTCATCCAAATCTTTAAGAGCTTCTTCCCCAACATTTGGAATCTCTCTTGTAATCTCTTCGGATCCAAGTTTTGTATCTCTTGCTTCAACCTCGTATTCTTCTATATGGATAGATGTGAAAACATCATCACGTACAACCTTTTCATTTATAAGAATAGCATCCTCATAGTTATAACCTTCCCATGTCATAAACCCAATAAGAATATTTTTTCCTAAACTTATCTCTCCATCAGCAGTTGAAGGGCCATCTGCTATAACCTGTCCCTTTGTAATTTTTTCGCCTTTTACAACAATAGGACGTTGGTTTATACATGTTCCTTGGTTTGATCTCATAAATTTTATAATCTTATATCGATGAGATACACCGCTCTCATCCTTTATTATAACTTCATTTGCCGAAACCCTTGTAACTTCTCCAGTTTGTTTAGAAACAACAGCAGATCCAGAATCTACCGCGGCTTTATACTCCATACCAGTTCCGATAATTGGAGATTCTGGTTTTAAAAGAGGAACAGCCTGTCTCTGCATATTTGCACCCATAAGTGCTCTATTTGCATCATCATTTTCTAAAAAAGGAATCATCGCTGTCGCAACTGATACAACCATCTTAGGCGAAACATCCATATAGTCAACTTTTTCTCTATCTATCTCTAATATTTCATCCCTATATCTTCCAGTAACTCTGCTTTTAGCAAAGGTATGCTCATCAGTAAGCTGTTCATTTGCCTGTGCAACTACAAAACTATCTTCCACATCAGCTGTCATATATTCAACTGTATCTAAAACTTTTCCTGTAGATTTATCAACCTTTCTATAAGGAGCTTCGATAAAACCATATTCATTTATCCTAGAAAATGTGGCTAGATATGATATAAGTCCAATGTTTGGCCCCTCTGGCGTTTCGATAGGGCACATTCTTCCATAATGGGTATAATGAACATCACGAACCTCAAACCCAGCTCTATCTCGAGAAAGTCCCCCTGGACCAAGTGCAGACAGTCTTCTTTTATGGGTTAATTCGGCTAATGGGTTTGGCTGATCCATAAATTGGGATAGAGGAGATGACCCAAAAAATTCTCTTATAGAAGCAACAACAGGTCGAATATTTATCAACGCTTGAGGTGTTACAGATTCCATATCTTGTGCCTGTATTGTCATTCTTTCTTTTATAACTCTTTCCATTCTAGAAAAACCTATTCTAAATTGATTCTGTAATAGTTCTCCCACAGAACGAATTCTTCTGTTTCCCAGATGATCTATATCATCTATTAATCCTATTCCATAGTCAATATTATTCATATAATTAATTGTTGCAAATATATCATCTTTAATTATATGCTTTGGAATAAGTCTATTTATATTTCCTTTAATCTTCTCTATCTGTTCATCTTTATCTTTTGCAGAGGTTAAAATTTCTTGTAAAACAGAAAATCTAACCTTTTCATTTATATTTAGTTCTTTTGGATCCACATCTATAAAATCAGATATATCTACCATCCCATTAGAAATAACTTTAACTTCTTTTCCGTCTTCTAATGATAGATAGGCAAAACTTACACCAGCTTTTTGTATTTCATACGCTTTATCTCTAGATAAAGTTTCACCCTCTTCGGCCAATATCTCCCCTGTTAATTCGTTTATTATAGCCCTTGAAGGTGTTTGTCCTACTAGTCGATTTCCTATAGCTAGTTTTTTGTTATATTTATATCGTCCAACTCTAGAAAGATCATATCTTCTATCATTAAATAAAAGAGAAACAATATGTTTAACAGCACTATCAATTGTAGGCGGCTCTCCTGGGCGAAGCTTTCTGTAAACTTCTATTAATGCTTCTTCCCCATTTTCTGTACTGTCTTTTTTCGTTTCAATAGTTGAAACAAGCTTTTCATCTCTACCAAAAAGATCATAAATTTCTTCAGCTGTTCCCTTATAGTTTGTAAAAAAATCTTCTGTACTTTCTAACTCATCAATACTTTCAATATCATCACGAACTTTAAGCAAAGCTCTTATCAATACAGATATAGGAATTTTCCTATTTTTATCTATACGAACATAAAATATATCATTAGAGTCAGTTTCATATTCTAACCAAGCTCCACGATTTGGAATAACAGTGGCAGAATAAAGCTTCTTCCCTGTTTTATCATAACTATCGCTATAATAAACACCAGGAGAACGAACGAGCTGGGAAACAATAACCCTCTCAGCTCCGTTTATAACAAAGGTTCCTCCTTCTGTCATAAGAGGAAAATCCCCCATAAAAATTTCTTGCTCTTTAATTTCCCCTGTTTCTTTATTTAAAAGCCTTGCTTTAACACGAAGAGGAGCCGAATATGTAACGTCTCTTTCTTTACATTCTTCAACACTATATTTTGGAGTATCGTCTAGAGCATAATCAACAAAATCCAACAATAAGTTTCCCGTATAGTCCGTTATATCAGAAACGTCATTAAACGCTTCTTTTAACCCCTCCTTAAGAAACCACTTATAAGAATTTTTTTGGACTTCTATAAGATTTGGGATTTCTAAAACTTCGTTTATTTTAGAAAAACTCATTCTAACATTTTTACCAAGTTGAACTGGCTTAGCATTGATCATTAGTTCAATCCTCCATTCAAATATTTAACCAAAATAAAAAACTCAAAAACATAAAAAGGATATGATATATAAAACGCAAATAATATTGCACTTGATAAACATTTATGATATAATTTTGTGTAGTATATAATACGTTTAATTATATCAACATATTATATCATTATATTATATCAAAATTTTTTTGTCAACAATATTGCCTTAATAATACACCATTTTTTGTTTTAAAGCTATTTTTTAGCTTTAAAAATTAACTGTAACTATTTAAAAGGCATAAACATAAAATAACTATGAGTTTATCTATAAAACTCGTAGTCAAGTTTTGCAAAGTGGTGTGATTTTTATATATAAAGCACATCCTTAGGGGAGCTTTACATTATTTTTATTATAAATAATAAAAACCTTGATTACTTTATATAAAATCCCTCTGCATATAATAATGGAGAGGGATTTTATAATTTATAGTATATATATTTACTTTAAAAAGGAGAAATAATGTTTGAACTTATAAAGACTCAAAAAAAATTAAGATTAGGAACTTTAACGACAACCAACGGAACCGTACAAACTCCAATGTTTATGAATGTAGCAACCTCTGCAGCTATAAAGGGTGGAGTTTCTGCTATAGATTTGATGAGTATAGACTGTCAAGTTCAACTATGCAACACCTATCATCTACATCTTCGTCCTTCTGATAAAATTATAAAAACACTTGGAGGTCTTCATTCTTTCACTAGCTTTAAAGGTCCAATACTAACTGATAGTGGTGGATTTCAAGTGTTTTCCCTTTCTAAACTTAGAGAGATATCCGAAAAAGGTGTCCAATTTAAATCACATATAGACGGAAAATCTATCTTCATGGGTCCAGAAGAAAGTATGGAAATCCAATCAAACCTTGCTTCTGACATCGCTATGGCTTTTGATGAATGTATAGAGAACCCCGCTACATATGATTATACCCAAAAATCATGTGACAGAACAACTCGATGGCTATATAGATGCAAACAAAGTTTGGAACACTTAAACGCTAAATCTGATACTATAAATAAAAACCAAATGCTTTTTGGAATAAATCAAGGATCAACCTATCAAGATCTTCGTATAAAACATATGGAAGATATCTCTAAATTAGACCTAGATGGGTATGCCATAGGCGGACTAGCAGTTGGAGAAACAGCCAAAGAAATGTATGAAGTTTTAGACTATATAGTTGATTATATGCCAAAAAACAAACCTAGATATCTTATGGGAGTGGGAACTCCTGAAAATATTTTGCAATCTGTATATAGAGGCGTTGATATGTTTGATTGTGTTATGCCCAGTAGAAATGGTCGACACGGGCATCTAAACACATGGAATGGAATTATAAATATCACCAACGCAAAATATATAACCGACAGTTCTCCCATAGATACAGAATGCAATTGTATGGTATGTAATAACCACTCTAGGGCATATATACGTCATCTATTTAAAGCAAAAGAGGCTTTGGGTATGAGATTGGCTGTAATGCATAATCTGCATTTTTATAATAATTTTATGAAAAAAATTCGCGAATCTATTAAACAAGATAATTTTGATGTTTTTTTCAATACATATACTAATCGATTGGATAAGCGAATATAACTGTTTATACACAAAAAATTATATAGGATGTTTTTTATGATACAAATTTTATTTATTGCTATAAGCCTTTCTATGGATGCTGCTGCTGTATCTTGCGTAAACGGAATGTCTTTAAAAAGAATTAGAATTAAAAACATATTAATAATGCCTATCCTTTTTGCTTTATTTCAAGGCATAATGCCTGTCATAGGATATTTCTCTGGGCTTATGTTTCAATCAGTTATAAAAGATATCGATCATTTTATAATATTTATAATACTATCTTTTATAGGTGTAAACATGATAATACAGTCTATTAAACCCAATGATAATTTTGATGATGATAGGTCAATAATCTCTTTTAAAACTATATTTGCACAGAGCATAGCCACAAGCATAGACGCACTAGCCGTTGGAGTTGCTTTTGTTTCTATGGGTGTAAACATCTGGTTTGCATCCATATTAACAGCTGTAATAACATATATTGTATGTATATTCTCCCTAATCATAGGACATTCTGTAGGAAATATATATAAAAACAAAGCGGAGATTATCGGTGGAATTATATTAATAATAATAGGCACAAAGATTCTTATAGAACATCTATTCTTAATATAAAAAAGAGATAGTTTTAAAACTATCTCTTTTTTATATTAAATTGGTGAATCAATATAAGTATAACCCTCTTTAATTAAATCTTCTTGATATAACCTATTATAAATAAAAGAAAAAACCAAATTTGATACTCCAATTGTAATAATATTTAATATAACCATAACTAATAAATATTTTACATCCCCTCTAAAAAGAGGAACCCAAAACCCAAAGAAAAATGTTGTCCAACTAAAACCATTTTTAATATTTTTAACCTGACCAATGCTATTTTTCATAAGCTTGTGCATCTAAACCCTCCATAAATTTTATAAATAATACACTAATATACGACATATTACTTGCTATTAACAGTATATCAATATTTCTATTCATAAACAATATATAACACATATATTCAACATAAATACAAACACTATATACAAAATATATAGTGTTTGAGAGGAATATAATAGTGTTTTTTAATTTTTTAACCCCTATCATAATGTTATTATTAGGAATATATTTTAAACTTAAGCCTTGTGAAAAAATTGGAGATAACGGCTTTTATATAAAACGCTCAAAAAAATCGAAACAAGCTTGGGACTTCACCCAGAGGGCTGTTCCAAATATTTTGACTAAATTCGCATTATTATTATTAATTTTTGTATCTATATTCATATTTTTATCCAAATATCTAGATTGGTCAATCCTAAAAATACAGATAACTTGCTTTTTAATAACAATAATTTGTATAATCTTTATGATTATAGTAATTTATTATAAAATCATTATTACTTTTGATAAAAATGGAAAAAGATATAAAAATAATAATTAAATAGATCAGGTTATTTATGAAAGGAAATTTATATGTCTGAAAATTTAAGCGATAAATCTAACACACATAACAAATTAGAAGAAATGTCAGATAATAACAACTCTTCTGTTAAATTTATCGAAACCCCTACCCACCAAAATACACCAAATATAGCCTATAGCCAGTGGAGTAATATAGATAATGATGATGATGAAGATTCAGATCCTTCAGAACTTTCAAAACTTCCTCAATATACCTTTGAAGATGTTCCTCCAACCCCTAACCTCAAAAGCATATTAAAAAATCCAAAAGATAAAAAGAAAAAAAATAAAATTTCATTTGAAAAAGGAAATATCTCTAAACAAGAACTAGAACAGCTTAGAATAAAAGAAATTATATTAAGAGGACAGCTAGATACATTTAAATCTGTATTTGGCTCTAAAGTTTTAAACGCTAATACTGCAGATGAAAAACTTGCATTGCTTAAAAAGCATAGGAAAGATGTAGAAAATCGACAAAAAGAGATTCACTCTTGGTCTACAAGGAGAGAAAATGTTCTTACAACTGGATGGTCATTTCCTCAAGAAGATCCAGATGAACGTACTAGAACTGCAGAACAAAAAATGAGACTTCCAAAACCTGAAGGAAAAATACATAGACAAAAAGTTAAATACCAAACTCGAATACGCGCTTTAACAATGCAATATCAAGATCTAACAAATCAGGAGGTTAGATTAGAAGAAGAGATAAAAATCCAAAAAAATAAAGTTAAACAACAATCTATACCAAGCTTTGTAAGAAAACTAGTTTTAAAATCATCATCATCTTATACAAAAAAAATAAAACAACTTGCAGAAGTTAAGTCTCAAAAAGAAGATTGTGCAACATCACTATACCAACAAAAATTTGAACAAAAAAACCACAAATCAAAATTTCCTACCTATTATCAGTGATATTAAAAATAACTATTCGTATAATATATATACATATATGAGGACATAATTATGCCAAAAAGATTTTCAAAGAAAAAGCATATAAATAAATCTGATCATCCAACACATAATAATAGTAAAGATAGTACATCATCAATAACTAAATCAGAATCGGATAAACTAGATGGAAAATTTCCAGCTTTATCCTCTGAATGGCAGTTTGTTGATGATGATTATTCTGACCCTTCCGACCTTCTAAAACTTCCTCAATACACCTTTGAGAAGATAGATAATCATCCCCCCATAAAAGGTATACTAAGAAATCCAAAAGAATTGTATAAGGAAAAATCTGTTTCATTTAAAGAAGGTTGCATAACCGAACAAAAATTAATAAAATGTAGAAAAAAAGTCACTATTAAAACTGAAAAGTTGCACAAATTTAAGTCTGTTTTTGAAAAAAATGGTATAGCCTTTGATAAAGATTATAGAAAAACTCTAAAAAATTACTATAAACCAATATATACTTGGTCTACCAGATTAGAAAATGTATACACGACAGGATGGTCTTTTCCACAACAAGACCCCCGTGAAAGAAGAAGGACTCTGGAACAAAGACCCTTCATCCCTTTAAGTCAAAAGAAAGTCCAGAATTATAAAATCAAATGCGAAACTTCAATTCGTAGTTTAGGGATTCAAATAAACGAATTAGAAAAAAAAGAGATATATCTAGAAACTCTTTTAGAAGAAATAAAATTAGAAAACTCCATAAATCAAAACCATTTATCTTTAAACTCTTCTTACATAACTGCTCTTAAAAAACTTAAAGAAACCCAATTATTAAAAAATTCTTGCAGTTTAGAATTTAATGATCTAAAAATTAAACAAAAAGAACATATTAAAAAAAATCCCATATATTATATCTACCAACCAAAATAACTATATATTTTTATTATAGACCTTATTGTTTTTTATATTACCTTTGGTAAATTATCTACAAAATCTTTGAAAAAGAAAGTTTTATAGATAACAATTTAAATAGCAATAAATTCAATTATATTTAAATTTTATACAAAATTCGACAGATATTAACAAATAACAAAGTTATACTTTTTGTATACTAATTAATAAGGAGTGTTATATAATGAAGATTAAGAAAAAATATGTATTTATTATTATAGGTATTTCTATTATCTCGATGAACATAATTATTGCTTCTGCTGCTGTTGGAAACTGGGGAAATATAGGGCTACATACAATGAGAAAAGGACATGGATATACCAAAACTTCGGTTTATGATTTAAAAGAAGATTCTGCTGAAAAATCCGCAGATTTTTACACAATAACAAAATCTTCCTGGACAAACCCATCTGTGAAATTAGTTAATTCTAATGATGAAGAAAGATCAAATAGCACATATCTTGTAAAAGGTGAAACAAAAACAACAAATAATAATAGAGGACTTCAAGGACATATATACTACGCTTCTGTTAAACCCCATCCTATGCAAGTTGGAGATGATACTGTAAAATTTCAAGTTAGAGCTAGATAAAAAATTTAAAATAACAATAAGTCTAAAATATATATTATGTTTTAGACTTATTGTTATTTTTATGATACAATAAAA
>CANNSB010000003.1 GCA_947510165.1 uncultured Clostridia bacterium | reverse complement strand
TCTTCTTCCTCTAATCCATCATCAACAGACTCTTCTTCAGCTACATCTTCTCCATCAACTGTTGTTTCTTCTGTATCTGGAGCTGGTTGTGTTGGTTCTTCTGGAATTTCTTCTTCCTCTAATCCATCATCAACAGACTCTTCTTCAGCTACATCTTCTCCATAAACTGTTGTTTCTTCTGTGTCTGGAGGTAATCCTGTTGGTTCTTGCGGAATTTCCCCAGATTCCGAACCATCTACTGAGTCAGACGGAGTTGATTCATCTAAGTTATAATCTTTATCTTTATCTTTTTTTAACTCGTCCATCTTAAACTACCCTTACCTTTCTTAATAATACTCCATATAAATCTGATTGTAGTATCTTTTCTGCAATATATAAATCAACTATAAGAAAAGGTTCTAAAACATTTTTTATCTTAAATATCTTTTTATCTTGTATTTTTGTTCTATCAATATATAACTCTTTAATCGTCTTATCAGGATTAAAAATAGCTCTATCAGAAATACAATCAAGATCTTCTACTGCTGGAACCCAATATAAAAGAGTTTCATTATTTTGATCTAAAAATTGAATAGCGATAGTTTCAAATTCTATATAATACTCTTTAATTAAATTTTTAAATTTATTTGATATCATATATATAGGATTTACAATAATATCGCTCTCTTCTGTATTTTTATCTTTAGTATATTTTGCAGCTCTTAAATAATCTAAACCATCTAGATTATCTAAAGTAAGAATTTTCCCTTTAAATATATTACTACAATCATGTGACTTTATTGTCTTTTTTACATCTGAACTTATATTTAATATGTAATAATCCACAAAATACCTCCTAATATTTTTAAAGTTGTGTATTATGCAGATCTAAATTAACTGTTGCCATATTATCGATTCCAGAATCAGTTAAATCTGAATTAAGAATTTTAACATCATTCATTGCTGAATTTTCAAATTTAGCATTAGGAAAAGAAACATTTTCAAAAATAGTGGATTTTAAAGCACACATTTCAAAAGTAGCATCTTTAAAAGTTAATTTTGTAACATTTTTATCAAGATAATTTTCATTATAATTTATATTATAAAAAATTGAATCTTGAATAACACATTTAGAAAAAGAAATTCCATACATTTTAACATCTGAAAAATTTGTACTAGAAATTTGACATTGAATAAATTCTACGTCATCTAATTCATTGTTAGAAAATGTACAGTTATTAAAAACACATTTATTAAATCTTGAAAACCTTAAATCGATATTAGAAAAATCAATATTAGATATCAACATTTTATTAAATACACCAAAAAGAGATTTATTATTTTCAATATTTTTAATGTTTTTCATTTTAATATTTATAAGATCACTTTTTTCATAAATTCTATAAACATTAAAAGTGTTTTTTAAATATTCTCCGCAAAATATATCAACTTTTTCTTCTTTATTTATTAACTCTAACTCTTCAAAATAAAAAATATTTCTAATTGAATATTTCATAAAACAATAAAAAGAATAAACAAATTTTGGAATAGAAAGTCTTCTAATTACTTCAATAATAGAAGATGTTAACATAATATTATATTTATTTTTTTCTCTTATAAAAAGTTCAACAATATCATTAAACTCATTTAGTAACCATGAACAATTATAATCTACATATAAATCACTAGATTTATCAACAGTGTCAACATCATATGCATATATGCGAAAAATAGGATTTTTCTCATATATGCTAGTATATAAAAAACAACAATCTATATATTTCAAGCTAGAAAAAGTTTGGTTATTTTGACCATCAATTATCTTTAAAAAAAGTTCTTTTAAGATATCAGAAAATTTTTTAGACAATTCAATTCTATTTTCTATTATATAATTTTTAACGTTTTCTAAAACTTGCTTCTCTTTTTTATTCCAATGTTTATCAATAAAAACCTTAACAATGTCTGAATTAATCAAAAAAGACCCTCCTTCCTAATTTTATTAAATTTAATCCACTATAATTGTCTTATTAGATAAACCTTTTCGCTTTCCTGAAGCTTTATTATTATTCTTTATATTATCAAATATTTTACACATAAATTTAAATATTTGATTGTTATCAGCGTGAATAGTTGAAACACCTAATCTATTGGATATATAAGTTTTTATAACTTCAATATCCAATGGTTTATCCCCATTTATACACATCATACAAAAAGAAATATCAATTGATTCTGTAATTCCAACTTTCAAAGCTTCTGTAGCAAAAAAACGAGTAATTTTTGGAGATATAGTTGGATGATTGTATCCACTATATAATACATTAATCAAATTTACAGTATCATATTGGGTAGTCATATCGTATAAATCAACATAATCAAATCTTAATTTTGCACCTTCTCTAAGATCAAATCTACATATTTCTATATCATTTTCACTTAAATCAAATTCTGTATCAAAAAGAATTTCTGTCTTATATTCAGCAAAATCTTTTTCTGTGTCATCTGTATCATAAAATCGTATTTTTAAAACTAAATTTTCTCCTAAAATATCACAAAAAACACTAATATCTTCATTTAAAACATACATTTTTCCATTAAATTTAATAATTCCTTTTGAGATTATTATTATATTATCTTCACTTGTAACATTAAATCCATTAATAATCCCATCAGAATAATATCCATAAAAAGTATCAATAAAATTTATAGGTATATCTCGTAAATAATCTAACATTTCAAGTTTTAATACTCTTCCACGCTCAAAAACAGGATATTTATATGAAAACAAAAAATCACCTACTCTTTTTATTTAAGACCATCAAAAAAATTTTTAACCCATGTTTCATTTTCAAATGAAAAAAATGTATTATTTCCAGACATTAATTCACCCTCATATCTAAGTATAGGTAAAACGTGAAATCCCCATTTTTCATCATTTGCCCAAACAAAAAATTTAACTTCTTCAGCAATAATACTATCTGTATCATGTTGCTCTATTATATCTCCTAAACTACCTTCTAATTCTTCATAAGTTATATAATTAAAATCTTCATAGGTACAACTATAAACATATTCACATCTTGTATTTTCATCTGTATCTTTTAGATATAGTTTAACCGTCAAATTATCCATTGACCTAGATATACTCCCTTTTTTTCTATGCTTATCTAATGAATGGATAAGAATTTTTTCATTACCTGTATGAGTATCAACAGATATTAGATATGGTAACGAAGCAATATTATTTTCTATACTAAAATTAGAAAACCCATATTCCTTAGATTTTATATAATTTAACATACCTTTTACAACACCTAATTTAAGTTCAAAACTATTTGATCTATCATTATTTTGCCTCTTAAATTGAACCATTTTTCCAGGAACAAATTCTTTTAAAGCATCTTTAAATAAATCTATTTTGCACGAAAGTCCCGTTAGCTTAATAATAGAAAATTCAGTTAAAACGTCATCTTCATATAAATTTTCAAAAAATCTTTTGAAAATTCCATATACTGAACCCTTAATTAAATTCCCAACTTCATAAAACGTTATTATTATATCATTAAATTTTTTTACAGGAATTAAAATATTATTCTCCATGAAAGAACATTTCCATCTATCAATTTCCATAAAAATAGTATTATTTTCATTTTTATCAACTACATCACATAAAATTATTTTTAAAGTACTAAGGTTATTAAAAAATTCATGCTTAACTCTTTCTGCAAGCTGAAATAAAAAATAAAAATTGTTTTTTATTCTAAAATATACATCCTTACTTTCATTTTCAAAATTTTTAAATTTTGTTGGCATTATTTTATCTGCTTTTTCATATTCTTCATTTAATTTTAAATATAAATCCTTTGTACTGTTTTCATCAACATATCTAAAAATATCTACATCAAAAGATGATATAATATCATTTAAATCCAATAAATCAGTATCTTTATATAAAGATTTTACAATAGATATTTTTAAAAATTGCATTATAATATAAGTTAAATTATTTCCGCCAAAATCAGAATCTCCATTTTCGTAAGAAGAAATAATATCTATTTTATAAGAAACTCGTTCATTCAATATAGAAAATTGACAAGAAGATAAATTTGTAGTACCACCTCCACAATCTAATACTAATGCAGAATATTCTTCTCCCTCAATATAATTATCATCTTTAATAATATTATCAATAGTATTATAAACAGTTGCTACACTTTCATCTATCATAAGCTCAATATATACTCCAGCATTTTCATCAAATAAATTATATGTTAAATCTTCGAACTGTTCTCTTTGTTTAATAGGATAAGGCATTACAATTCTACTAAATTTTGATTTAAATCTTTGTTCAGATATCTCTAATATATATTTTATATAACTAGCTATAAGTTGTTTTCGTAAAACATACACCCTTGCTCCATATCTATCAGTAATTTCTTCATATTTATTAATATCAGATATCCATCTTTTTATATCATAAAAAATACAAAAATCTTCAGATATCAAACTAATATCTGAAATTCTAAGTGCTTCATATCCATAAGAATATTCAATGTTATACTCATCATGTATTTTAACAACTCCCATAACACTAGGAATTATAGGTGTTTTTAAATACTTATTATTTGAATCATTAATAAAAGTTACATAATTTATTTCTCCATCTGTAAAATCCGATTTTATATCTGGTTTTACAGATGCAAAAATTGTTTCATCTATTACTGCCCCTGCAGAAGTATTAGAAGTTCCAAAATCAATTACAATTGGAGAATTGGTTTGAAATGGTTGCTTGACATGCAGATCTAGTATAGATATAGAAGAAACTTTTATTTGACTGGGAGCTGAAACTTCAAACCCAGAATATAAATTAAATAAAAATTCAGAAGTAGATTTTTCAAATAAATATAAATTATAATTTTTATTTTCTGATTGTTGAACAAATGAATAATTAGATTTAGTTATATATAAATAATCTTTATTATTATTGCATCTTTCAATATTAAATAATCCACAAATTTTATTATCAGAACTAACTAATATTGCATTAGTTTGAGCAAATTTTTCATTATATGTTATGGAAAAATCATCTATAGAATCCATTCTTAATCCATAATATGAAACAATAATAGAAGGTCCTTTTATATCTTTATTAAATTCAACGGACATACTAACGGATGTTAAAAAATTTTGTATTCTTTCTATGCCTTCTTGAGAAAATTCTCGTATTAAAGAATTTTCATTCAATCCTCTATATCGCATTATTAACCTAATTAAATCTTCTTTATCTAAAGGAGAAATTATACTTTTAGCTAATTTTTGCTCAAAGCAAATTTCTCTAAGTTGAAAAGTTGTCATTCGTTCTAAATCTTTTTTTAAATAATATTTTTTTTCATATTTTCTATTACTAGTCAAAGAGTCTTTTATTATTCTATTATTATTCAATTCAACACCTCCTAAATTTTAAAACAAAACATTTTGTTCTATCATCATAGTTTTATCAAGACCTAATACTGGGAAGTGTTTATCCCAACATATATATGGTTTAAAATATATTGGTAAAAATAAAGAAATCAAAACATCAAGTTTTTTTTCATATATATTAGTTTGTTTTTCTCCAATATAAATAAATATTCCAAATTCTTTTTCTTTATCCAAATATGTTATAACATTTTTAAATATATTTTTTAAAATTACATTAAAAATGTTTATATTAACATTTGTAGAATAATAATTATATACACTATCTAAAAGTATATCTTTTTCATCCATATTAAAAACTTTAATATTTTCTTTTATATCATTACCAAATAACCCACTATCCATTTCCTTAGATATAAAAATTTTACTAAACTCTCTAATACAAAGTCCTTGTTTTAAATCCAATTGAATTAAAAAATTTAATATTAAATTGAAAACAACTGTTTGAAGTTCTTTAGATCCTTTAAAGTCTAAATGTAAAAGAGGTTCAAATATATTTTCAAATCTATATAAAGCATTAACTTCAATTTCTTTAACTTCTAAATCTTCAATATAATTTAAATTTTCTAAAGAAACTTCCATATAAGGACTATATACTTCTGGTTGAATAAAAGTTATAGTTGATAAATCAATTCCTGCTCTTTTTAACTTTATAGTAATATCCCAAATATAACTCACTCTACTTCACCTACACATTTAAACTCCGGAAAGTATAATTGAATTTCTGAAACAATAAAATTCATAATATCTTCATAAAAATAAAATTTATTCTTAGATTTAACTTTTATAAATTTTAAAATCATAGTATTTTTACTTGACATATCTCTAATATTATCTTCAATAAAATAATTTAAATTTAAAAATAAACTACTATAATCATAATTTTGTTGTATTTCAAAACCTTCGAATACAATAAAAGATTCAAGTTCATAAGAATTGACAAGCTTAAATAATTCTGCTTTTGTTTTTATATTTTTTGATTTCATAGTTGCAAAACTATTACTATAGCTTTCAGTTGTTGCATTAGAAAATATAGGATATCCAAAATCAGAAATTCCAACAGAATTAGAAACAACATTATATAAAATCCAGTCTAACTTACTTTCTTTAATAGAAACAACTATATCATAATTATTTCTACGTATATTACTAATGACATAGTTTCCTAATTCTAATAAAACACCTCCAGCATTTTCCAGTTGAGAAGTATCTATTTTATGTTCATAATTAACTATTTCTCCAACAGGGACGGGAGAACTAGAAAGTGTATAGGTATTAGATGATAAATTCCAGAGTGGCACCATACCATATTTAATTATAGAAGAAAATTCTTCAAAATCAATTGATATAGACCTTATAGTCTCTGACTGATTTAAATCTACTCCTATATCATCATGGTCATATATATTATCATATCTAAGTATAACAACATCAGCAAATCTCCATATATATGGAAAATTTATAGTCTTCCAATCAACAGAATTTGATATAAATATGTTATATAATTCCTCTACAATTTTAATATATGAAAAATTTTGTCTCAGAATAAATGTAGCTTTATATTCCTTAATATCAGTAGATATAATGCCTGTAAATTCTCTATCCGAAGATATAATATCATAAAAATCTTCATAATTACAATCAATATATACATCAAATATATTATGAGGTTTATTACGAGCAACACTATTTTTTATATCTTCTAAATTAAAAACAGGGTCATTAAGTTTAGAATTATCCAGAGGAAAAAAAAATTTATTTGATAAATCATAATCATCTTTGGATGCAATAGTTGTATATAAACTAAATAGATCTTCAAATAAAAGTTCATCGTAAACTCTATTTTGTAAATTTGAAATATATTTTCCTGTAGTAGTCTGGAGATTAGAAAAAATATTATTTAAAACTTCTTTTAAAATAATTTTTTCTTCTGTATCATTTATATCATTTAAATCTGGCTTTTTTTGAGTTTCCACTTTAAAATCCTCCTTTATAAAATATTCTTATGACCCCAACATATCTAATTTATCCTGAATCTCTTTAAGTCCTTTTTGATGATTAAGTTCAGTGTATATATTTCTAGCAAGAATATATGCATTTCTAGCGTTTGGAACATCTTGCATAATTACAAATTGATCTCCTTCTTGTATATATGCAGTTGCTTGATCAATTTTAGCATTTACATCTGCAATTTTTTTCAATGACAAATCAATTTTTTCTTGTATAGAAGAAGATTTGTCTTTTACATCCGCGCTATCAAATTTATCTTTAGCCATTCTATAAAACATTTCTGCACTATCATAGTCATTATCAAGAAAACTTTGATCACCTTTTTTAATAAATTCTATAGCAGCAGCTTCCATCTCAACTTTACTATCAATTTCTTCTTTTAAAAGAGTTTGTTGTTGATAAACTTGTTCAAGATTTTGCATTGCCTGCTCTCTTCCTTCAATATAAAAAATATTGGCCGCTTCTTTTCTAGCCTCTAAGAATTTAGCCTCAGCTTTTAATAATTCACCTAATTCTAATAATTCATCACCTAAAGCAAGCGCATCATGTACTTTAATAAACCCCTTAACTATTTGAAGTTTATTATCTATATAACTTGAAGCTATATTATCATTTTCTCTAGATATCTCCCTAGCTTTAACTAATAGCAATTCTGCCTCAGAAAAATCTTTACTATTTATTTTTTCATCTGCTTGAACAATACTTTCAAGTATTGTCTTTTTTATATTTAATTCATCTTTAAGTAACTTAGAACCTAACTTTTGAGCTTGTTCAATTGCTTTATCATATTCTTCAATAGCTCTAGGAATATTATTAGAATCAACATAATTAGTAGAGTTTTGAATATAATCTTCTAATTTTTCTTTATTTTTATTTCTTATAGCTAAAAACACAAAAACAACTATAGTTACAACTATTGATAAAATAAGAGCAACAATAACCACAGTTCTTATTGTTTTTTTCTTTTTTTCTGCATTAGGATCAGAAAAAATTTTATCAATAAAAATAATAGCTAACGTATAATCAGTTAAATCTAATGTTTGTCTGGATAATATAGTTTCTTCTACTGAATCCAGTACATCTTGCGGTTCTGCACCAGATCCAACAGAAGTAATCATTTCTCCTGTATCGATATTTTCCCATACGCCTTTTGTAAATAAAGCTAAAATATCTCCATCAGAAAGTGATATTTTTTTAGATATAAAAGGACTAAAACCTTCTGTCTGACCTAGATATGAATACAGATTATGTCTCTCTTCATGTTGTGCAATTTTATCTAGTGGTAGATTTCCATAAAGATTCATATCTTGACTTAAAGATTGATCTAGAGAAGCTTGCTTTAAAATTCCATCACCAAAAAGATTAAACCTGGTATTTCCGGCAACAGCATAAACCATTTTCACATAATTTGTAACAACTAATGTTATAGAGGATTTCAATTTAACATCCATACTTTCCCCTATTAACTCTCTATTTGCTAAATTTAAATATCCTTTTATTATATTTTTTCTCATAGAAGGATATTCAGAAAAGCTTCTAATTACGCTAGTCACAGCAATTTTAGCACTTTCTAAATCTTGATCATCATCTATTCCATCAGCTATTACATAACAAGCAAAGTTATCCAGCTCTACAAAAGCAAAATAGTCTCTATTTTTAAGTTGAGCACCTGCTTCAGAAACAAAACCTGTAACAAATTTTGAATTTTCTTTTCTCATATTTCACAGCATCCTTAACTAACTTGTCGTCCGTTATATTTTATTAGTATAATACTAGAATTTCCTTTTTCTAAATAATCAAAACTATCAATAGCACCAATTATTCTTCTGCTTTTTGTAGCACAATTAGATAGTTGACCTAGATATTTTTCTATTTCAATGCAACTAATAGTATTGAAAACTCCATTACTCATTATAACTACTATATCCCCCGATTTTAATTCTACTGGAACTTCCAATAATTCCACATTTTTAAAACCATCAACACCTAAATAATTATATAAAGTATTTTCATTTAACATGGAAAGTGTTTTTTTTCTAGAAAGTTTTCCTTTTTCAAATTCTTGTTTAACATAGGCACTTATAGTATGCCCAACGCTTATCTGAATTAAAGAATTATTTCTATAAACACTAATTTTACTTTCACCAACTAAACCATAGTATAATTTTCCTCTATTAATAATAGCGCAAGCCGCAGTGGACTTTCCTTTTTCAGACAATACGCTAAGTATATTATGATTTGCTATATTAAACATTTTATTTAGAAAAAAATTTATATTTTCAAAATTTTCTTGACGTTCAAAAATATTTTTAAAAGATTTAGATGCAATTTCACTGGCTGTTTTACAATATGAATTTTCTGTTATTCCATCTGTTAAAACAGCCATACAACAATCATTATTTATTAATACATCTACATTTTCTACCTGAGTTTCAGAATCTCCAATACTTTTTGAAACGCCAATATCTAAAAATCTATTATCTTTTTCGTCATTTTCAAAATTATCTTCATTATCTAATAAATCATTTGAAATTTTTTCCTCTTTTTTTTGCGAAAGACTAGATAAATATAATATTATATAGATAACAGCAATAACTCCTATAATAATTAGCAGAAGATATAATAACTGTCCATCAAGCAACATATCGATTCTCTCCTATATAATTATTCCCATTCAAAATGATCTCCACAAAATGGTACAAATAAAAATTTACTATTACCTAATTCTATAATGTCATAAGATGAAAGAGTAGATGGTGTGTATACGGCTTCATCGTTTAAATAAGCTATACCAGAAGAATCACCAGGAAGTAAAACTGTTTCTCTTTTCTTTTTATCATAAATAATTATAGCATGATTTTTTCTAGAAATATTATTATCTCCTAAAATTTGAATATCCATATCATCAGATCTACCTACAAAATTTTTACCATCATGAACCTTATAGTCTTTACCTTTTCTTGCTCCCTCTATACAAACAATCCACCCACAAACAGGATGAACTTCATCTTTCATAAGTTCTTCATCAATATTAACCCCACCGGTTAAATCAGTGCTATCTTCTACAGAAGTATCAATATTACAATATGGACATATAGATCCATATCGTCTTCCACTAAACATATGTCCATTTTTACATCTAACTAGACCCAATTTAAACAACTCCTTATAATAATTTAAACAATTAATAATTTTGTATTAGCAATATAAATAATATCACCAAAATCTATTTTATAAGGTTCTCCAGAATCAATTTTATCTAGTTTACCCTTATTATAACTTTTTTCTATTAATATTCCATTGTCAGAATAGTGATCTTCTATAAACCAACCTTTATTAGAATAATTTAAAATTGCATGCTGACTATTAATTAAAGCAGAATATACAGAACTAGATAAATCAATATCAACATCATCTATATTATTATCTTTCCCAATAATAACAGATACCATTCCAGTTATATTCCACTCTTTTATAGGTGCACCATATTCATTTAACATTAAAATTTTAGATATATAATCTGTTTTTATTATATTAGCTTTATAATTTTTAACTAAATTATTTTCTAACTCATTAAATTTATTATCAATATTATTTTCTTTATTTAAATTTATTTTTTCTTTTTCATTGGTTTCATTTAATATGTTATTAATTCCATCATCAAAGTAATTATCAACTGAATTTAAATCAAAATCTCCGGAAGATAAGTAATGCGTTTTTTCTTCATCTTTAAATTTTTTATATAAATTATAATTTTTAATTTCTTTAAAACATTTAAAAACTCCTATTATCCATAAAATTAATATAACAATGATAAGTAAAGGAATATTTTTTATGAATAAAACACTAACAATCAACGCAAATACAAAGAGAAGTATATCTAAATAAAACTTTTTGAAGAACTCTTTGCTAAATATTTTCAAAAATTATCAACTCCATTTATTTGCCTTTAAAACCGAAAAAACTTTCAAATGCAGCACTTGTATCTACTGGACCTTTTTTTTCTTCTTTTTCTTTTTGTTCAACTTTATTGCCTTTTGGAGTAAAACCAAAAAAACTTTCAAATCCACCAGATGTGTTTCTAGGATCAAAACCAAATCCATTAAACTCAACATTTTGAGATTTATCAGATTTTTTATTTGAAGAAACTGCTTTTTTACCTTTTGGATTTGATAATAAATGATCATATTTTTCTCGTTTATTTGAATCACTTAAAGTTTCATAAGCCTCGCTAATTAACTTGAAAGTTTTTTCCGCTTCCTTATCTCCAGGATTTAAATCAGGGTGATGTTTTTTTGCCAATTTTCTATAAGAATTTTTTATTTCAGAATCTTTTGCATTAACTGAAATATTTAAAATTTCATAATATGTTTTCATACAAACAAATTCCTCGCTTATATTATATAAAGGGGAGAATAAAACTCCCCTTTATAATTATAAATTTTAGTTAATAAGATTTATTATAAAAAGCTCATTAATAAAACTAGTTATTTAATTTTAAAATCAAATGATTTAAGCTCTTGCATCTTCAGTAGTTTGTTCAAATCCACCAGTAAGATTAAAAAATGTATTTTGTTCTTTTTTCATTCTCATGACAAGAGTAAATCTACCTTCACCTTCAGATTCTTCAAATGTTTCTTTATAAGAAAAAACAAATGCTAAAGGCATAGTATAAACTCTATAAGTATAATCTCCAGTATTTTCAGTTACTTCTATATTTCTAAGAGCAAGTACACTACCAGAAGGCATATTAGCCCATTCAGCAATAGTCTTTAAAGTTGGCTCTATTCCTTCAGAATTTTTAGAAATTTTGCCCTCAAGTGCAATACTATAAGTTTCGTCTGCACTTGGTGCAACGGATTTAACTGGTAATTCTTTAATTAGTGAGCAAGAAAAAAGTTCAATACCCGTATCTTTTAATACAGCTCCTTTTTTACCTTCGCCCATTTTTAATACTAATCCCATAATAAATTCTCCTTTTATTAATTAAATTATTTTTTATATATAGTAGAAAATATTAATTATATTTCCTACACAAAAATTATTCTTTTAAAGAATAATTGATGTCAATTTTAAATAGTAAATATTATTATTTACTTGTAGTTGCACTGATAGATACAGCAAGATTTTTACTATTTCCATTAAATGATATATCAACATTACACAAATTGTCTTCTTGATCAATGTTGAATCCAATATCATCTCCATCTTTAAGAACAGAATTTTGGAAATTTTTAGCTGCATTCCATTTGCTTTTTTGGCTAGATGGATTATTACTAAAGAAATTAACTATTGCATCTTCCTTAAAGTCATTAGTTGTAAATCTTAGTATTCTTTCTATAAAAGTACTTGCAGTAGTTTTATAGATAGAATCATAATTATATCCATCAAACGATAAATTACGTGCTTTATTTACAGTTATATTAGTAACTGATTGTCCATTAATACTTGAACTTTCAGAAGAAAATGTGAAACCAAAGCTTAATTTATTAATTTCATCTTTAACAGTTTGTGTAAATCCAGTGATTTCTTTAGCCATACTTGTAGTAATAAGTAAAGAATTATCATTAGACTCAATGTCAAAACGAACACCAGGCATAAGCGGAGAAACATTTTTCTTAAGTTTTTCTTTCAAATAATCTGGACATTGGTAAGCGGCAACAAGTCCACAAGCAACATAAGCAGCTCCAACGTAAACCCCTTCTAACCAAAGTTTCATAATATCTTCTTTATCTTTGGATAGTTCGGCTGTTCCTGAATCATTCATAAGCATTTTAGAGTCAAGAACAACTCCTGATTTTTCTTTAGGTATAATAGTAAAGTTTGGAATACAAGGTATAGCAAACTCACTAGAAGGTTTACCGGATAAAGATTCAGTCTTATTCATTATATGGCTGATACCTTTAGTTGCGATTGCATTAAATGTAACTTCTTCGCTGTTTTCATAATTAAAAAACATTTGAACTCTGTGAGAAGCAAGTGTTTCTAATAAAACAGAAACTATTTCTACAGAATTACTTTCTACAGTTTTAGCTTTATTTCCTTTAAATCTCTCTCTTTTAACTCCACCAGATGAAACTACATCAAGAGAAACAGAAGGCATTATAGCAAACCAAATAGTGTTTTTAAAATCATTTTTACCATTAACAGTTTTCAAGAAAGTATCTAATCTTTTTATATAAGCAGCCTGTGAAATAACATCAGGTTTTACATTACATATTAGAAGAGATGGTTTCATTCCTCTGTTAACTGTATATTGATCAAAGAACATTTTAACACCAATAATTTTTTCAATTAAAGGTTTAACAGCTTTAATAAAATCTTCTTTTGAATCTTTATAAAACTGTAGATAAGTGTTATAGTTATTTATCTCTTTATCAAAATCTATTTCTTCTGCTGTAATATTTGATAAAGGACAAAATGTTCTAACAACTAGATCAGAAACATAAGGTGAAGCAGAATCTTCAGCAATAGCATCATAATCTTCAGAAAGAGCTTGAACCAAGCCAGCTGTATTAGAATCATCCAAAGCAGCTAAAGAAGTTGTTTCTTCTTTTGGAGCTTCAATTATTTTAAGTTCTCCATCTTCTCCCATTGTTAAAAGACCAGCTTTAAATTGCTCACTAGCGTCAGCGCCTTCAGTTGATCCTAATAATAATCTAGTTTTTATATCTTCTATTGCTAGAGGCATAAGCGCCATAATATTATTATAGTTTTCACTAGCTTCTTCAAACATAACATTAAGCTTATCACCCATGTCTAGTTTTTGTGGATTTTCATCATCTAAATTAGTATACTCATTATAAGTATATTGAAGTTCTTTTCTTGATCTTCTAATATCATCCATAACTTTTGCTGGAGATATCATATCAAGAATTTTCTCAAATTTGAAATCCACATTAATTGTACCTTGAGATCTTTTTGCTTCTATCAAAGATATAAGCATTTTTAAAAAATCATTAGATAAATTTAAAGGAATTTCTGTTATAGCGCTATCTGGTAGACCATCAGGTTTTTTAAGTGCATACATAACTTTTTGAGTATTGGCATTAAAAAAAGAATAAACTCTTGGGTTGAATTTATTTATGAATTCTTCAAAATTAGAAACAAGAAGATTTTCATTAATTTCTTTCACTTTGTCATCATTTAGACTGTCTATTCCTCTTATATCACCAACTAAAGTCATAAGATCTAGTTTTTCAGGATTTATCTCCTCAAACAAAATAGCTCTATTGGTTTGTTTAATGATTTCCATTAACAGCTCACCTTTCATTTGTTTATCACATAAGAGTAAATTTTATAAAAATAAAACTTACATTTTATAAATTTTGGGAACATTATCAATATTATTATCGGACAATATTTAAAAACTTTAATGCCAATAATACTACAAATAAAAAAATTGTTAATCTATATAAATATTATCATATATAATTTTATATGTCAATTATTATCGAACTACTTTAACTATCGTGTAACATTTTGTTATTTTAAGAATAATCAAATAACATTTTGTTTAATCAAGTTCTATACTATCCAATATATTTTTAAAAACACTATAATTGTACACTGACCCTGATGACCTTATTAATAATTTTAATTGATATTTTAATTGTTTTTCTTTTATCTCTAACATGTCTTCTTGTCTATCTAGTAAAGCTTTTTCCCGTAAAAAGTCATTACTACTAATATTGTTAAATTTAAAAGAATTTTTCAATTTATCTTCTTTAAGTTCAATAATTAATTCATTCATCAAAACATCAACATATTTTGTCGATATATCTATAATATTTGTATCTATTACATTATAACTTGAATATATTAAAGTTAAAGATTTTTTAATATATTCATCTAAAGACAACGCCAATTGCTTTTCTTCTAAATTAGAATATACAAATAAATAAGAAAGTCTTTGTATTTCCATAATTTCATCAATCATATAAGCCTTATTATTTTTATTTTTACCTGACTGAACGATGCCACTGTGAGTGCTATCATCTACACTACTAGTATCATTTAAATTAAGATGATCTACATCACTACTATCATTTATATTACTTGAATTATTTAAACTACTGTTATTCTCTAATATATTATTTGACGAACTAGAGATAGAGGATTGATTTGTATTTGTATCAAGACCACTACCAACAATAGGAAATAAATAAGATATAATAAATACACATAAAATAAATGCCCCCAATATTAAAAAAACCTTATTTATATCAACTAAATTTTTTTTCATTATATTCACCTCACAATGATTATAGCATTTAAATTATGTATCTATTATAACTTTTATTTTAATAGTTTATTAATATTTATAATAAAGATAAAGAAATTCTTTGTTTATCTTTATCTAATTCAATAATCGTAACTTTTATTATATCCCCAATAGAAACAATCTCTAAAGGAGTTTTTATAAATTTTTCTGACATTGCCGATATATGAATTAATCCATCATGATGGACACCTATATCAACAAATGCTCCGAAATCCACAATATTTCTCACAACACCTTGTAAAATCATACCAATTTCCAAATCTTTAATTTCCAAGATATCACTTCGTAATAAAGGCTGTGGATATTCTTCCCTTGGATCTAAAGTTGGCTTCTTTAAAGCATCAATTATATCAATGATTGTAATTCTACCCAAACCAGTTTTATCTATTATATAATCTAACCCTATATCATTAATATTATCCCATATACTATTAATTTTTTCATTTTGTATATCATCTAAATTATATCCAATGATAGATAACAATTTAGATGTTTTTCCATATGATTCTGGATGAATGACAGTTCTATCTAAAAAATTATCTCCATCTAAAATTTTCAAAAAACCTGCGGCTTGCTCAAAAGTTTTTTTACCTAATTTTTTTACAGATAATAATTTTTTTCTATCTGTGAATTTTCCCTGACTATCTCTAAAATCAACTATATTTTTAGCTATAGTTAAATTTAAACCTGAGATTTTTGCCAAAAGACAATATGATGCTGTATTTAAATTAACCCCAACACTATTTACACAATCTTCAACTACACTATTTAAACTTTCATCTAATTTAGAAGAAGCAATATCATGTTGATATTGTCCAACACCTATAGATCTACTATCAATCTTAACAAGCTCAGACAATGGGTCTTGTATCCTTCTAGCAATAGAAACTGCACTTCTTAAAGAAACATCAAAAGTTGGAAATTCTTCTGCTCCAATTTTTGATGCAGAATAAACAGATGCACCCGATTCATTAACGATTACATAAGAAAAATTCAAATCATTCTCTTTTAATATGTTGGAGATAAATAGTTCACTTTCTCTAGAAGCTGTCCCATTTCCTATAGCAATAATATTAATATTATATTTTTTTATCAAATCTATTATAACAATACTAGATTTTTCTATCTGACTAAAAGGAGGTGTGGGATATACAACCCCAGTGTATAAAACTTTTCCAGTTTTATCAATTATAGCAAGTTTACATCCAGTTCTAAAACCAGGGTCAAATCCTAATATAACATTCTCTTTTAAAGGTGGTTGCATCAAAAGTTGCTTTAAATTAGTATTAAATAAAACTAAAGATTTCTCTATAGCCATATTAGTTAAATACGATCGAATTTCTCTTTCTATAGATGGAAATATAAGTCTAGAATAACTATCTTTTATACAATCTTTAACTATATCAGAAGATATATTATTATTAGAAATAATATATCTTTCAAAAATAGAATGACAAAAACTATTATCTACAGATATAGAAATTTTTATCTTTTTTAATTTTTCTCCTCTATTTATAGCCAAAATTCTATGTGGAGGAATTTTTTTAATATTTTCAGAAAAATTATCATACTTGTTATAAAACTCATCTTGTTTATCCAAACATTTACAGATAACTAGCCCATTATTATATATAAAATCTTTAACTTCTTTACGTATATCTAAAAAAGCTGAAATGTTTTCAGCAATTATATCTTTAGCATAATTTATTGCATCATCAGTATTACATACTTCTTTTTCTTTACAAATATATTTAAAGCAATCTTTCTCAATATCAAAATCATCATGCTGCTTTAATATTTTAACAGCTAAATCATTTAATCCTTTTTCTTTAGCAATACTAGCTTTAGTCTTCCTTTTAGATTTAAAAGGTCTATATATTTCTTCTAGTTCTGATAATTGTTCTGATTTTTTTATTTGACTATGAATAATTTCTGTCAACTTGTCTTGCTCTTGTATAAATATTATTATCTCTTTCTTTCTATTTTCCAAATTTTGCAGGTATACATATCTTTTATCTATCTCTCTTAAAACTTGATCATCAATTCCGCCAGTAAGTTCTTTTCTATACCTAGCTATAAAAGGTATAGTATTTCCTTGATTAATTAAATTTATTATATTGTCAATATAATTTTTATTAGTCCCAAATTCTTCATGCAAAATATTTATAAAATTCATAATATAATATCTTTAACCTTTTCTAAAATTTCTATATCATTTTTATATATAAAATAACTATGAGCATCATTAATATCAACCCATAATATATCTAAAATTTCTTCTTCTTGTTTATAAATTTCTCCGTATTCAAACTCACATAAAAAATATACAACTTCTTTTTCAACTTCTTTTTTCGGACTATAAAAAATACTATATCTATATTTCTCATTTATTTTAACATCTAAATTTGTTTCCTCTTTTATCTCTCTCAAAGCAGTTTCAATCTCTGTTTCTCCATCCTCAACATGTCCTTTAGGGAAAGACCAATGACCACCATTAGTATGTTTAACTAAAAGAATTTGCACAATTTTTTTTTCTTTTTTATATATAATTCCACCACAAGATTTTTCAAAAATCATATTAATCACTCTTTTCATAGATTTTATAAAATATTATTGATATAAGTGTATCACAATATTATCAATATTATTAATTAAATTTAAAATGGAATAATATTTAATCAATTATTGATAATACTATTTATAAAATATTATTTTTTATTTTTATATTGTATTTAAACTATGATATATTATATAATGGAATAAAGACTTAAATAAATAACTTGGAGGTTTTTATGAAAAAATCTATATGGCTCTCTATGATAGCATTAATAGTATCAATTACAACTATTTTAATACTATTAATATCTCTAATATCAAGGATGAACAAAGAATATAACAAACCTTATTTTATGAGAGTAAATAAAAAATTTAAACAATACGAAAACCAGAATGAAGACGAAGATGAATCAACAGCAAACCATCCTCCAGAAATATACTATAATTTAAAAAAAGAAGATATACAAAAACATTTCCCTCCTAAATATGTGTATCAAGACTATTCATATACTCCTGATAAAGATTTAAATAAAACTTCAAAACCGGAAGTTGGTACAGAAAAAAACGTAGAGCATAATCAAGAAGTTTTTGAAGAAAATAATTATCAAGTCCCATCTAATGACTTTTCAGAAAAAACAGAAAATCATAATAAAAATAATAACCCGAAAAATAAAAAATAAAAATATTAAAATAAAAAGCAGTTTTAAAACTGCTTTTTATTTTAATATTTTTTTATAATCTAAGATAAATTTTTTATCTTCTGAATCTTTAAAGACCCCCGTTATATAATTATGAACATTATCCATATCATAATCAGAATAGTGGACAATTTTAGATTTATCAATATCAATAACTTCTAGTACATAATCAACAATTAATCCAACGATATCGCCTAAATAATCTACAACTATTAAACATCGCTCTTTACCATTATTGAGAATACCAATATTCCCATTCATTTTTTCAAATAAATCTATAATAGGGACTATATCCCCTCTAAGATTTATTAAACCTTTATAATATGAAGGAAGATTAGGAACAGATGTATACCCTTTAAACATAACTATAGAACGAACTATGCTTACAGAAAGACAATAAACTTTTGCATCTATAGAAAATGTTATATGTTTATCGATATTATTATAATTAGATTCATTACATTTTGATACTTCTTCATCTGAAATATTATTATTCATAAAACCCCCCATTATCTATTAAATAAACTATACACATCTAAAATTAAACTTATACTACCATCTCCTAATATAGTACATCCAGCTATTCCAGATTTTTTTACATCAAATTTATTTAAATATTTAGGTATAGGTTTAACTACAAACTGGCCTTCTCCTGAAACACTATCTACAAATAAGCAATAACGAAACCCATCAACCTCAACCTCTAAAATTATTCCATCAACTAAATTTAATATAGTAGTATCAATTCCATATATTTCATGTAGTCTAATAATATTATAAATATTATTAGACTTATAAATTTTTTCATCACCATTAGATGAAATAATAATATCTTCTTTAGAAACTCTAAAACTTTTATTTATATAATTTAAAGGAATTATATATCTTTGACTTCCAATACAAATTTCTAAACCAGATATAATTGCCAACGTTATAGGAATTTTAATAATAACGGTTGTCCCAAAACCGATATCACTATCAACAGTGATATTTCCACCAATACTTTCGATATTTTTATTTACAATGTCTAAACCAACACCTCTACCGGAAAATTCTGTAACACTATTTGTGGTAGAGAAACCAGGCATTAATATTAAAGATAGTATTTCTTTTTTTGAATATTCAGAAATGGGTTTAGTTAGTAGTCTGTTTTTTGTGGCCTCTTCTATAATAACTTTTTCATCTATACCTTTGCCATCATCAGAAACAATTATAACAATTTCTCCTCCTGTATTTTGAGAAAATAAAACAATACGTCCCTTTTCTTGCTTTTTAGCTTTAATCCTATCAGTATATTTTTCTATTCCATGATCTATAGAATTTCTAATTAAGTGTATAAGGGGATCTGATAAAATATCAATAATACTTTTATCAACTTCCGTATCTTCTCCAACCAAAATTAAATCAATAGACTTATTTAATTTTTTACTCATATCTCTAACAACTCTATGCATTTTATGAAAAACAAGAGATATAGGAACCATTCTGATAGACATAATATCATTCTTTAATTCAGATATTAATTTTCTTAAATTCATAAAAGATTTGGTAAAACCATCTATTTTCAAAGATTTTATCTCTGGATTTGATGATATTATAGATTCTGCAATAACTATTTCTCCAACAATATCCATTATTTTATCCAATTTAAGAAGATTTACATTTATTAAATTTTGCTTAGAATTTTTTATAGAATTAAAAGAATCGCCATCTAAGTCATTATATAAAGACCCATCCATTAAATTTTCAACGATTGATTTTGAAACAGAAGGAATTTTTGGAATATTTTCATGATTATATCTATCATTAAATTTATCAAATAATCTAGAATCTACAACTTCATAGGTTTTTACGTTTATAGAACTTTCAATTGTCTTTTCTATAATTTTAATATTTTCTATATTAGAAAAAGATAAAAAAAATCCATCTTTTACAATATCTATACATGTTTCAGGATTATTTTCTATATTTTTAGGATAATATTCTAAATTATAGCAAATATCCTTTAAAGATTCTATAAGTAAAAAAGCTCTAAGGTTTTCCATTCCAGAATCTTCATCAAAATAAACTCTTATGGCTCCTTTTTTATTATTTAAAACTGTATCATTATTTTCTGATATATTTTCTTTAGATTCTGTAGAAGACTCTGAATAATCATTTATTCCTATTTCGGGTATATTTTCTTTATTATTAATATTAGGCTTTTCCATAATATTTAGATCGTGTATATGCTTATTTAATAAAGTTTTTTTATCTATATCTTCTTCTAAAATACTCTGATTATTATCTTGATAAAAAACAGTTATATCTTCTAAAAAGGTATCAATAGACATAATCATATCATCTATATCAGTATTTGGATTATCCCCTTTTTTAATAATCTCAATAGATTCTTTCAGAAAATCACAACTATCAAACAATATATTAAACAAATTTACATTTCTATCATTATTGTATTTATTAGAGCGTATAAGAGAGAATAGATCTTCTAATTTATGAGAAATAGTTGCCATAGAATCAAAACCCATCATAGCGCATGCACCTTTAACGGTATGCATAATTCTAAAAATATTTTCTATATCATCTTTATTAAATCCTTGAGAAGAATTTTTATCTAAATCATCTTTTTTTTCAATACATAAGAGTAAATCATCTAAACTTTCTAATTGTTCCCCAACTTCTAATAAAAATATCTCCATCATAGACTCTGAATTATAAAAATTTTTCATATAATATATAAAACACCTCAATTTAAATATACTTTATAAATTAACATATGATAAATAAAAAATCAACTAACCTATCATTGAAATAATCTCTATATACTGATATAATAAAAGAAAATACAAAATTATATTTTCTACATCTGGAGGTATATTATGTATAATAATATTTATAGTATTTTAAACGAGCATTCAAACCACAAAGAAGAAGAAATAGACAAATATTTATCTTTTTCTATAGAAGATAATATATTTGCCATTAATATTTTATATATACAAAAAATTATTATGCCTAGTAAAATTTTAAAAATACCTAATAAATCTGTTTCAAAAAATATATATTATATAAAAAACAATAATAAAATAATTCCTATTATATCAATTTCTAATCAAAAAAATATATTTAATGAATCTAAAAATAATAAATATTGTATAATTCTAAATATGGATAATAATACTATTGCGCTAATAGTTGATGAAGTATATGATATTATATCAATAAAAGAAGAAGATTTAAACAAATCTAATATAGAATCAAATATTCATTTAAATATATCTGCTTTAATTGATGAAAAAATTATTTTTATATTAAATGAAGAAAATTTTAAATCATATACAAAAATTTTTTAAAAGGATGTGTTTTTATTAGTATTAAAACAAAATTTAACCTTCAATATATATCTATTTTATTCATTTCTGCATTTATATTTATGTCTTCATTATTTATTATATCAAATATAGAAAATACAAATAATCAAATAATCAGCCATATTTCTCATATGAAAAATATGGTGGAAGACGAAAATACTATTTTATCAATACTTCAAAATGTTAACTCTATGCAGATACACTCAATAAATATTTTTACAATATTAAAATTTTCTTTAATAATCTCTTTTGGAATACTAATATTAATAATTATATATATATATTTAAAAAATATGAAAAAATTAATATTACCATTAGAAGATATGTATATGTTTTTAAAAGAAAAATCTAACGAAAATTTATCTAACAAAATATATGATTTTGAAAAATCATATATAAATGATATTCATTTATCACTTTTAAAAATATTTTCTAATAAAAAAGATATGATACTAAATTTATCAAAAAATATACTAAATTTATCACAAGGAAATTTAGAAAAAATATTATATCAAGATCATATAGAATTAAAAGAAATAAATATTAATTTGAAAATTTTGGTAGACTTCTTTAATGATAAATCTACAAAAATAAAAAGTGATGTAGATAATATTGAAAATAAATTAAATTTATTTGATTCAAATATTAAAAATTTTTACGAATTAAATAACAATTATTATTTAAATATAAAAAATATTTCATCACAACTTTCGCTTTTAAGAATAAATACAGAAAAAAATGCAAATAAATCTAATCAGGTTAATCTAATTGTAGAATCTACAACTAATAGTGCAAAAAAAGGCTCATCACAAATGAATAAAATGTTATCATCTATGAATCAAATAAATAAAACAAGTGAAAATATTGCCAAAATTATTAAAGTTATAAACGATATTGCATTTCAAACAAATATACTTGCTTTAAATGCCGCTGTAGAAGCAGCACGTGCAGGGCATGCAGGAAAAGGATTTGCTGTTGTTGCTGATGAAGTTAGAAATTTGGCTGCAAGAAGTGCTGAAGCTGTTAAAGAAACTACAGAATATATAGAATCATCTATAATTACCGTTCGTGAAGGAACAGAAATTGCAAATCATACAGCTATAGCTTTAGACTCTGTTATGAATGGTATAGACAATATTACAAATCTTATTGGTGACATATCAGAAGAATCCGATAAACAAGTTATAACTATGGAAGATATAAAACTAAAAATTGATAAAATATTATCTGATGACTCTAAAAAAACAAAATTATTTAACGAACATATATCATCTAGTAAAACAATTAAACATGATATCATAGATATAAAAGAGAATTTTAAATAGATAAAAAGCATGCAAAACTTTTGTTTTACATGCTTTTTATCTATTTAAAATCAGGATCTTTCTTTTTTAGGATTATTAAAATACATATATAATTGACATTTAATCATTCCGTTATATAATTTTCTTCGTTTAACAGCGACTTTTCCATAAATTTTTTCAAAATTTTCATCCGAGCTAATAATATAATACGAATTATTTTCTGCATGATAAAATTGCTGTCCTATAATTTTATATATTTCTTCTGCTTGTTCTTTTTCTAATAATCTTTCTCCATATGGAGGATTACATATTACAATATTTTTTTTATCATTATCTAATTCTAATTTATGAAAATCCCTTATATCCGCTTGTTCAACTTTAAGCCTTCCTATAACACCAGCTTTACGAGCATTTTCAACAGTTAAATCACAGCAACTTCTATCTATGTCATAACAATAAGCTTTAAATCCTACTCCCTCTCGACGAACCATATCTAAAGCTTCTTCTCTATAAATTTTTATATCTTGGTTATCAAATAAATCCCATTTTTCTAAAGAAAACTTTCTACCAATTCCTGGAGCAATATTTAAAGCTTTCATACAAGCTTCTATTGCTATAGTTCCAGATCCACAAAAAGGATCATAAACAATGCTGTCTCTATTAACTCTGGATATATCTACAATAGCAGCAGCCAAAGTTTCTTTTATAGGCGCAATTCCAGATGTTTTTCTATATCCTCTTTTATGTAATCCAGCTCCAGTTGTATCCAAAAGTATACAAACCTCATCCTTCATTATAGAAAATTGTATTTGATACATATTTCCAGTTTCTTCAAACCAATCAACTTTATAGTATTGTTTAAGTCTATCAACAATTGCTTTTTTTATAATAGATTGACAAGACGAAACACTAAAAAGTTTAGAGTTTAAAGACCAACCTTTTACGGGAAAAACATCTTTTATTCCTATAAAATTTTCAAAACCCAACTCTTTAACCCCTTCAAAAAGTTGGTCAAATGTGTATGCTCTAAATTTACCTAAAACAATAAATACCCTCTCAGCCGTTCTTAGCCAAAGATTGCTATTAAATAGAACTTTTTTGTCTCCAAAAAATTCAACTTTTCCGTCAGAAACTCGTATATCTTCTCCACCTATTCTTTTTATCTCTGACGATAAAATACTTTCTACACCAAAATGACATGGACACATCAAACTAAATTTCTTCATATATTTTCTCCATAATCTACACAAAACTGAATTAATAAAATAACAACTATATTCCCTTTTATTAAAGAATATAGTTGTTAGAACTAATTAAACTTCAGATTCAAGTATAGCGTAATCTCCATCTTTTCTTTTATAAACAACATTAATTTCATTATTTACTGAATTTCTAAACATAAAAAATGAATGTCCTAAAAGTTCCATTTGTAAAATTGCTTCTTCAGAATCCATAGGTTTTACAAAAAATTTTTTATATTTAACAACATTATAAGTATCTTCTTCTATAATATTAGTTTCATCAAGTTTTATATATTCTGTATTAAACCTTATACTATTGTCTACTTTATAAAACTTTTTTTCTAATTTGGATTTATTTTTTCTAATCTGTCTAATAATTATATCTAAAGCATCATCAAAAGCTTGGTATTTATCGGTCGAGGTTCTTTCTGATCTGAATATAATCTGATTTGTTTTTACAGTTAATTCTAAAATAATAAGCTCTTTAACACTATTTACTGTTATGTAATAAGCAACATCATCTCCAAAAAATTTTTGAAGCTTAGAAAGTTTTTTATCTACTTTATCTTTGAATTTTATACTTAAATCTATTTTTTTTGATGTGAAAATTATATTCATCTTTTAAACCCTCCATTAATAATATTATTAAATAGAATCTTAATTTTATCTATTATATCACATTGAAAGGATTTATACAATAAATAATCGTATAAGGATACCTAATATGATATTAAAAATTATGGTTTAAATTAATTACTAGACAATATTACCTAAAATTATAACCATATATGGCTTACTTTCTATAGACAAAGGTGTCTTATCAAAGATAACAAAATCGGCATCTTTTCCAACTTGAATAGATCCAACCCTGTCATCTATTCCACAAATTTTAGCAGCACTAATAGTAATAGATTTTAACGCTTCTATCTCTGACAACCCTTCTCTTTTTGCAATACCAGCCGCTATATTAAGATATTGAATAGGTATAACTGGGTGATCTGTACATATAGCAAATTCTACTCCAAATGATGACAAAACACTAGGACAAGATGGAGTTAAATTTTTAAGCTCTGGCTTAGATCTATCACATAAAAAAGGACCTGTTATAACCTTAACATTATCTTTTTTAAGATATTTAGCAATTAGATGTGATTCTGTTCCGTGGACTATAACATAATCTATATTATAACGTTTACAAAGTCTTATAGCCGTGAAAATATCATCTGCTCTATGCGCATGTATAAATGCTTTTAAATCACCTTTTAAAACAGGAATCAAACTTTCACATTTAGCATCATAGTCTGGAAGATCAGTATCTGTATCATTAACTGAAGCTTCTATTTCCTTCATATACCTTAATGTTTTTTCTAATTGTTCTTTAATAAGCGAAGCTGTTCCCATTCTTGTAACTGGAGCTAAACTTTTATTATTATAAACTGTTTTTGGATTTTCCCCTAACGCAAATTTCATGCCTACAGGATTTTTAACAATCATATCATCAATTCTATCACCATAAGTTTTTATTGCAATCCAATTCCCTGCAATTGGATTGCAACTTCCTGGTCCAGTAACAACAGTTGTAACACCCGATTCTAAAGCTTCTTTAAAACATCTATCCATAGGATTAATAGCATCTATAGCGTATATATTTGGTGTAATAGGATCTGTATCTTCATTTCCATCCGCACCCTCAAAACCTAAAGCATCTTCCCACATCCCAAGATGACAATGGGGGTCTATAAACCCTGGAAAAATTAACCTATGATTAATATCCAAAATTTCATCATCGATTATTTTAATATTTTCCATCTCTCCAATATCAAATATTTTCCCATCTTTTATATGTATATATCCATTATCTATTATTTTATCTATCATAGTATATATTTTTGCGTTTATTATAATCAAATTAATTCTCCTTTAAATTTTTTTTTGAGATGTAATACAAACCCAACCTTTTTCTTCTAAAAAAGATATTGGGATAAATCCATTCAATTTTAAAAATTGAACAACATCATCTTTTCTATTTTCTATTATTCCAGAACAAATAAATAGTCCATTTTCAGATAAAATTTCATATAAATTTGGAATAATATCGATAATTATATCCGCAACTATATTTGCACAGATAACATCAAATAAACTATTGATATTATCTATTAAATTCCCTTTAATAAATTTAATATCATCTATATTATTTATATTAGCATTTTCTTTTGAAACCTTAATAGAATTTTGATCTATATCAACTCCAAAAACATCTTTTGCACCTAATTTTTTAGAAGTTATCGCTAAAATTCCGCTCCCTGTTCCTATATCTAAAAATCTAGTTTTATCTCTTTGTATATAACCTTCAAAAGCTTCTATACATAATCTAGTTGTTTCATGCCCTCCTGTTCCAAATGCCATACCTGGATCAAGAGTTACTATAATTTTATTATTTTTATTTTGATATGATTCCCAACTAGGGCATATTACAATGTTTTTTCCAATTTCTATTGGATAATAAAACTTTTTCCATTCATTTTCCCAATCCTGTTCACAAATATTAGAAATTTTTATACTATTTTCTATACCTTCATTTAAAAATCTTTCTTTTAAAAATGATATTTCTTCTAAAGGATTTTGACTTTCTAATATATATATATGAATAAAGCAGATTGTTTTATCCATCATCTTCAACTCTGTGTCTATTAAATTCATCTTTGTCATCTCTAAAACAACCTCTTCTAAATCCGAATAATCTTCAACTTGAAACCCATAAGGGATAGCCATATGTGAAATATCACATGCCTTATCTAAATCTTTTTTTTTAATTTCTATAGATATATCTAACCATTTGTTCAAAAAAATTCCTCCAAAATGATATAATTAGTTTTATTAATTATATCATATATTTTAAATAGTTTTAACAATATATGACTTTATTTCTAATTTTTCGATGTTTTTCTATATAACATAATGATAAATAATAATTATTATGTTATAATTATTTAAAAAAATTATAAATGGAGGAAACCTATATGGATATGACAAGTACAATCGGATGGCTCTCTATAATCCCACCAATATTAACTATTGCAATGGCTCTTATAACCAAAGAAGTTATTGCCTCTTTAGTTATAGGCATACTATCTGGAACATTGATATACACAGGTGGAGATTTTATTTCTGCTATAACTCTTCTTTTTGAGACAATGTCAGAAAAGATATTTGGACAAGCATCTATATCAACCTCAGGTGCTCAAATTAGTAATAGTAATGCATATATATTAATATTTCTTGCTCTTCTTGGCGCATTAGTGATGGTTATAACTAATGCTGGTGGATCAAAAGCCTATGGAGATTGGGCTTCTAAAAAAATAAAGTCTAGAAAAGGAGCCGCTCTTGCTACAACTGCTCTTGGCGGAACAATGTTTATTGATGACTATTTTAATTGCCTAGCAGTCGGTGCTGTTATGCGACCTGTAACTGACAAATACAATATATCTAGATCTAAACTTGCATATATTATAGACTCTATGGCTGGTCCCATTTGTATTATTGTTCCTATTTCTAGCTGGGCGGCTGCAATAGGTTCGACAATTACAGATAGCGGTATTGAAAATGGAATATTTGTATTTTTAAAAACTATCCCATATAATTTCTACGCAATAATAACTATTATAATGGTTATATATATTTCTTCATCCAATTTCAATTTTGGGCCTATGAAAAAAGTAGAAGAAGATACTATTAAAAATGGTGTAACAGATATGATTGTTCAAGAAGATTCTATGAAAAACACAGATAATAATAACGTCAAATCACATGTTATAGATCTATTTATTCCTATCGGATCTTTAATAATAATAACAATATATTTTATGCTATTATTTGGAGATTTCTTTTCAAGTAATATATCTATAACACAGGCATTAGGAAATACAGATGTGAATCTATCTCTTGTTATAGGCGCATTTTTATCATTGGTTATTTCTTTTTTTCTTTTTGTACCAAGAAAACTTATATCTTATAAAAATTTTATGGCATCAATAAACTCTGGTGTTAAAACCATGGTTCCATCATTTTTAATACTAATACTTGCATGGACAATGGGTGGGATATCTAGAGATTTTTTAAAAACAGGAGAATTTGTTGGAGGTCTAATACAAAATAGCAATATCTCTGTCGCTATTCTTCCTGCTATAATCTTTTTAATTTCGGGGATACTATCATTTTCTATGGGAACATCATGGGGTACATTTGCTATATTAATTCCTATAGTTGTAGAAATATCATCTGTTAATCAACATGAACTTCTTATACCAATCTTAGCTGCAACTCTTGGTGGAGCTGTTTTAGGTGATCACTGTTCTCCTATTTCTGATACTACTATACTAGCATCTGCTGGAGCACAATGTGAACATATTTCCCATGTTTCTACACAGATGCCATATGCAATATTAGTTGGAGGATGTTGTTTTATAGGATATCTAATAGTAGGTATTACGAATAACTTGATTTTATCTTTTTTATCTACACTTATAATTTTTATACTATCTATATTTATAATAAAAATATACCAAAAAAATAATAAAAAAGAAAAAATATGAATATACCAGACTTCTTAAAAACTAATAAAAATATCAATTTAAATAAGCAACAAATAGATGCTATACATTCTACAGATGCAGACATGCTGTTACTTGCTGTTCCTGGTTCTGGAAAAACTACTGTTCTTGTTTCTAGAATAGCTAATTTAATTATAAATCATAATATTAATTATAAAAATATACTAACACTAACCTTTAGTAAAGAAGCTGCAAATGATATGAAAAAAAGATACATATCTTTATTTTATGACATAAATTCTAATATCCCTCACTTTTCCACTATTCATAGTTTTTGTTATAACATATTAAAAATATATAGTTCACTAACTAAAAACCCAATTCCTTCTAATATAGATCTTATAGGATATGAAAAAAAAAATGTTTTAAGCCAAATATTTTTAAGCGTAAACAATAAAATTATTCCTGAAGATGAATATGATAAATTAATATCAGATATATCATTTGTAAACAATTCTTTGTTATCTACAACTCAATTAGAATCATATTCTACAGAAATAAAATCATTTAAAGAAATTTTTTATAAATATAAGGAATATAAAAAAAATAATAAATATATTGATTTTGATGATATGATAAATCACGCATATACAATATTATATAAATATAAAGATATCTGTAATTATATAAAAAATAAGTATAGGTATATAAATATAGATGAATCACAGGACACATCTATATCACAGCATAATATTATTAAAATTATTAAAAATGAATTAAGCTTATTTATGGTTGGCGATGAAGATCAAACTATCTATTCATTTAGAGGAACATCTCCTGAATTTATGATAAACTTTCAAAAAAATTATCCAAATGGTATAGTCAAGAAGATGGAAGAAAATTTTAGATCAAATCTTGATATTATTTCTTCTGCAAATAATATCATTAAAACAAATCAAAAACGATTTAAAAAAAATATAACAACTTCAAATAAACAAAAAAATTCTATAAATATAATAGATATAAAAGATTTTTCTGAACAATATAAAAATATTTTAAAAATTGTTCAACAAAACAAAAATCAAATTATTGGAATTTTATACAAACATAACGAAAGCGCTATTCCTTTAATTGATTTATTTTTTCACAATAATATTGAATATTATAGCAAACAGATAAATATAAGTTTTTTTAAAAGCTTTATAGTTAAGGATATTTTAAGTTTCTTTAGACTTTCTATAGATTTGAATAATATAGAAGCATTTAAACAAATTCAATATAAAATGTACATAAGTAATGATATAATGATAAAAGCAACTTCAGATCTATCTGATTTATCTATATTTGATAAAATATTATCGTTAAAAGGTATTAAACCTTATATTTTAAAAAAAGTTGAAATTTTTAAAATGAATCTTCCAAAATTAAAATTAAAATCTCCCTTTGATGGAATAAATTTTATAGAATCAACCCTCAGCTATAAACTTTTTTTAGAAAAAAAGATTAAAAATGGATATAGTGCAGAAAATATTATGACTAAAATATCTATATTAAAAACTATTGCATCTAATTATAAATCTATTTATGATTTTTTAGATCGCATGGAACAGATCAAAAATCATATAAATATAAATAATTATCCAGAAAATAAAACTATACAACTTATGACTATACATTCTAGTAAAGGTTTGGAATTTGATCATGTAATTATTTTGGATATGATAGATGGACAATTTCCTTCACAGAATTCTTTAGAAGAAAAATCTTGCGGAAATATAGACTATTATGAAGAAGAAGTTAGGCTTTTTTATGTTGGAATAACTAGAGCAAAATTTAAATTAACTATCTTTCACTCAAACTATATAAACTATCAAAAAATTAAGCCTTCTAGATTTATAGATATAATGTTAAATAAAAAAAATGAAAATATTATTATAAATAATAAAAATATTTCCAATGATTTATATAATGATGATATAATAGGTAAAAAGGTTTATCATAAAATTTATGGAGAAGGATTTATAACTTTAAAAGAATATGATAATATAACCATAAAATTTGAATTCGTAGGAATAAAAATATTATCATTACAATATAGCCTTCAAAACAATTTAATACATATTGATAAATAAATTAGGAGGTGATTTATATTAGTATGAAATTGGGCGATTCTTACACTTTGTATTGTATAGTGGAAAAAGAACATCTTGCTACAAATATTAAAAGTGGAAATCAACCTGTATTATCAACTCCATCAATGATCGCATATATGGAAAATGCTTCATTAAATTGCATTTTAAATCAACTTAATATAGATAAAACTTCGGTAGGAATATATATTAGTGCACATCATATATCTCCAACTCCAATTAATAGCAAAATAAAAATTATTTCAACCATTTCCAGCATAGATAAAAATAATATTTCTTTTGATATAGAAGCTTTTGATGAATATCAAAAAATCGGATATGCTAAACATACAAGATGCATACTAAATGCAAAAAAATTTGAAAATAAATATAAAAATAAGGAAGTTGAATAATGTCATTTAAATTAAATACAAAATATTTAGAAAAATTCATATCTTCTGATGAGTTAAAAAGTATGGAACTTTTAATTAAAAAAGCAGATAAATTATTACACACAAAACCAGATATCAAAAATGATTTCACAGGATGGCTAAATCTTCCTAATAATTATAATAAAACTGAATTTGAAAGAATTTCTTTAGCTGCAGAAAAAATTAAGAATATGTGTGATATCCTTATAGTTATCGGTATTGGAGGCTCATACACAGGACCTAGAGCTTGCATAGAAGCTTTAAAATCAAATTTTTATAACCAATTAAAAAAAAGTACACCTGATATTTTTTTTGTAGGAAACAATATATCTTCTGATTATATTTCTGATATTATTGAAATGTGTAAAGGAAAAGATTTATGCATAAATGTTATATCAAAATCAGGAACAACAACAGAACCTGCTGTTGCTTTTAGAATATTTAGAGAAATCATGGATAATAAATATGGTAAAGATTCTAACAAACGAATCTTTTGTACAACTGATAAATCAAAAGGAACTCTAAAAAATCTTGCTGATATAGAAAAATATGAAACATTTATTATTCCAGATAATATTGGAGGAAGATTTTCATTTCTAACAGCTGTTGGCCTTTTACCTATCGCTGTTGCTGGCATAGATATACATAAAATTATGAAGGGTGCACAGGATGCTCTGAAAAATTCTAATACAGATAATTTAAATAACGATTGCTATAAATATGCTGCGATAAGAAATATACTTTATAATAAAGGAAGAAATGTAGAAATTTTTGTCTCGTATCAACAAAAATTATCAATGTTTTTAGAATGGTCTAAACAGCTTTTTGGAGAGAGTGAAGGAAAAGATAAAAAAGGTATATATCCAACTAGTGCTATTTTTTCCACCGATTTACACTCACTAGGACAATTTATGCAAGATGGCAACGAAATATTATTTGAAACAGTATTAAATATAAAATCTCCTAATAATGATATAACTATTAAAAAAATTGAAGATGATTTTGATTCTTTAAATTATTTATCTGGTAAAACAGTTTCCGAAATAAATGAAAAAGCTATGATATCCACAGCTATTGCTCATACAAATGGTAATCTACCTAATATTGTTTTTGATATAGATAAAATAGATGAAGAAACATTTGGATATATGATATATTTTTTTGAAAAAGCTTGTGCTATATCAGCCTATATATTAGGAGTTAATCCCTTTGATCAGCCTGGTGTTGAAGAATATAAAAAAAATATGTTTGCATTATTAGAAAAACCTGGATATGAAAATCTTCTAAAAGATTTAAAAAAATATATATAATAAAAATGCGGTTACAAAAGTAACCGCATTTTTATTATATATATTTCTATACATTAAATCTAAATAAAATAATATCTCCATCTTTAACAATATATTCTTTTCCTTCTAAACGAACAAGACCTTTTTCCTTAGCTCCAACCATACCACCACATTCGATAAAATCTAGATAAGAAACAATCTCTGCCCTTATAAATCCTTTTTCAAAATCTGTATGTATCTTACCAGCCGCTTGGGGAGCCTTTGTCCCCTTTTCTATAGTCCAAGCTCTAACTTCTTGTTTTCCTGCAGTTAAATACGATATAAGTCCAAGAGCAGAATATCCCTCTCTTATAATTCTATCTAATCCAGATTGTTCTAATTTAAGCTCATCTAAAAACATCTGCTTATCATCATAGTCCATAGAAGAAATCTCTTCCTCTAGTTTTGCACATATCGGTAATACACATGAATTTTCTTTTTTTGCAATAACACAAACAGCTTCATACTCTTTATTTGTTTTTATATCTTTTTTAAAATCATCTTCACACATATTTGCTGCATATATAATTGGCTTATTTGATAGAAGAGATATACTATTCATTATATCTATATTATCGCCTATATCAAAACTTCTTGCAGGAAAACCAGCTTCTAGATGCGATTTTAAATTTTCAAATAACTCTAATTCTATTACATATTTTTTATCTGATTTAGTAAGTTTTTTTGTCTTTTCAATTCTTCTATCAACTAGCTCTATATCAGAAAATATAAGCTCTAAATTTATAACTTCTATATCTCTAGATGCACCTATATCCCCATCTACATGTATAATATCAATATCTTCAAAACACCTAACAACATGAACAATAGCATCCACTTCTCTAATATTAGATAAAAATTTATTTCCCAGTCCCTCTCCTTTAGACGCTCCTTTAACCAATCCAGCAATATCTACAAATTCTAAAAAAGCCGGTGTAATCTTATCAGGTGCATATATTTTACTTAATGCATCTATTCTTTTATCTGGAACATTAACCATTCCTACATTTGGTTCAATAGTACAAAATGGATAATTTGCAGCTTCTGCACCTGAATTTGTAAGTGCATTAAATAATGTACTTTTTCCAACATTCGGTAATCCAACCATTCCTAGCTTCATAAAATATCTCCTAAATATAATTTAAAAATTTTATTATACATTTAATTATACAAAAATATATACTTAATTTCAATAATTCCTTCATACATTATTACTAAAAAATCAACAAATAAATTTATCTATAGTGTATACTTTGTAAATGTAAGAACTATTATATTTATATGGAGGTCTATTATGCAAAACAAAATACTTATTGTTGACGATGATAAAAATATATGTGAGCTATTAAAATTATATTTAGAAAATGAAGGATATAATATTACTACCGCTTTTGATGGCAATTCAGCTTTAGAAAAATTTAAAGAAATAAATCCTGATATAATATTATTAGATGTTATGATGCCTATTAAAGATGGCCTAGAAGTTTGCAAAGAAGTTAGAAAAACATCCAATATCCCTATAATTATGCTTACTGCAAAGGGAGAAACTTTTGACAAAGTTCTTGGATTAGAATTAGGTGCTGATGATTATATTGTAAAACCTTTTGATACAAAAGAAGTTACTGCCCGTGTTAAAGCTGTTTTAAGAAGAAGATCATCTATTGAATCAAAATCAGAAAACAAAGAAATATTACATGAATCATTATCTGCAAATTTAAATAAATATGAATTAAAAGTAAATAATAAAATTATAGAAACGCCTCCCAAAGAGCTAGAATTACTTTATTATCTAGCCTCAAATCCAAATCGAGTTTATACTAGGGATCAACTTTTAGATGAAGTTTGGGGTTTTGAATATTATGGTGATTCTAGAACAATTGATGTGCATATAAAAAGATTACGAGAAAAACTAGAAGGAGTTTCTAAAAAATGGGCGTTAAAAACCGTATGGGGTGTAGGATATAAATTTGAAGTCTCCGAATAAAATTTCAAAAAGTTTTTTTTACAAATATTTCCTATTATGTGCATCCATTACAACGATATCAATAACTATTATATCTATTATTTTTACTATTTTTGCTGGAAACTATTTTAAAAAACAAGAAAAAGATTTATTAGAATTAAATTTAAAAAATATATCTGATTTTATTAAAACTATGTCAGATGATATCATTTTTATAAATAATAACGATAATTTAAATTCTTTAATACTTTCTAGTATGTATAATTATATATCCCATTATAATAATTATGAAATTTTTTTTGTTAATAACAAAAAAAGAACTATTTTTTGTACTCATAAAGAACAACCATGTCCTCATAAAATATATAGTATATCTGATGAAATCTATAACTATATGGACAACAATAATATTTTTAGTGAATTTGGAAATTTAAATAATGTATATAAATGTTCTACTTATACTGTAGGAAAAAAACAAATAAGTTCTAACGGAAATGATGTTGGATATATATTTATATCTAAACCTTCTACAGATTATTATAATTATATTAATACTATTTTTACTATTTTTATTATATCCGCTATAATTATCATATTCATATCATATATTATAGTGTATATGATTTCTAAAAAAATGATTGATCCTTTAAGAAAAATTTCTCAAATTACTAGAAGTATTTCTAATGGAGAATTTACTTCTAAATTAGAGATATATGAATATAGAGAAATTCAAGAATTATCTATGTCAATTAATAACATGTCAAAATCATTGTTAGATATAGAAAAAATGAGACAAAGCTTTATAGCAAATGTTTCTCATGAATTACGTACACCTATGACATCTATTATTGGTTTTATAGATGGGATATTAGATAATACTATTCCCCGAGAAAAACAACACTATTATTTAAATATTGTTTCACAAGAAGTTAAACGGCTATCTAGACTTGTTAAATCTATGTTAAATCTTTCTAGAATAGAATCGGGAGAACTCTCACTAAATATTGAATACTTAGATATAATGGAGCTTTCTTCAAGAATTATATTTACTTTTGAAGAACAAATTAAACAAAAAAATCTGGATATAAAAGGGCTATCTATAAACAAATATTTTATATATGCTGACAAAGATTTAATATACCAAGCTATATATAACCTAATAGAAAATGCTATAAAATTTTCCAATCAAAATGGATATATAGAATTAAATTTTAACGAAGAAAATCAATATACGATTATAAATATTAAAAATTCTGGAAAAGGTCTTTCTAAAGAACAAATTCCAAATATATTTGATAGATTTTATAAAACTGATAAATCTAGAGGAATTGATAAAGATGGAGTTGGACTTGGTTTAAATATTGTAAAAACTATTATAAAAAAACACGATGGGGAAATAATGGTCAAAAGTGTTGAAAATCAATATACAAATTTTTTATTCTCTTTAAAAAATAAAAAATAAAATATATAATAAAAGGAATTAACAATATGAACAAATTTTTAGAAAATGATGAAAATAAAGAATATACTAAAATAAATATTAATAATCTTGATGAAACAAATGCTGATAATAGTATTAAAATAGATAATAACAAGGATAATGGAATTATAGAAAATAACAATTCTATAAAAATTGATGATGATATTATAGAAGATAATACTATAAAAGTTGATGATGATATTATAGAAAATAACAATTCTATAAAAATTGATGATGATATTATACAACAAGATAATAAAAACTTTATTTTAAATCAACAAGATGATATAGATAAATTCACCTCATCTAAACAGAATATCCATAATAATGAATATGTTTTTCAATATAGTAAAGATGATGATACCAACAAATCATTTAATACTTCAAATATAGAATATAATAATTCAAATGTTATTCAAAAAAAGAATAGATACAAATTTATTCTCTTAATCTTAATAATATCTATTATAGGTATTTCAATTATTTCTATCTCAATTATAACTACATTAAATAATTCTAACCAACTATTAAAATCACAAGAGAATAAAAATCAATCATCTCATTTAAATATAAATTCATCTCCAGATAATATTGATAAGACGAATACATCTGACGAAAATTTATCAATATCGGACATTGCAGAACGTGTAACCCCTTCTGTAGTTGGGGTAGTTGTATACAACCAAACTCTTTCGTTTAAGCCCACTGGTCAAGGTTCTGGCGTTATTATGTCTAAAGATGGATATATAATAACTAATGCTCATGTTATTATGAATGAAAACGGTTCTATTGCTGATGGTATAAAGGTTGTACTTAACAATCAAGAAGAATATGAAGCAACAGTTATAGGGACAGATTCAAAAACAGATTTAGCTGTTATAAAAATTAACGCAAACAATCTAACTCCCGCTGAATTTGGCGATAGCCAATCTCTAAAAGTTGGTGTCCCTGTTATAGCAATCGGAAATCCTAGTGGTATACAACTTGCAGGAAGTGTTACAAAAGGAATTATATCTGCTGTTGGACGTGATATACAAGAAGGATATTCCACAACTTTTTTACAAACAGATGCAGCTATAAATCCAGGTAATTCAGGTGGCGCACTTGTAAATATGAACGGTCAAGTTATAGGAATCAATTCTTCAAAAATTTCAGCTGTAGATTTTGAAGGAATAGGATTTTCTATACCTATAGGTGAAGCTAAACCAATAATAGACAGCCTTATAAACTATGGCTATGTTAAAGACCGTGTTGTATTAGGTATATCATATTCTGTTATTGATAAAGTTCTTGCTAGATTAAACAATATACCTAGCGGATTAAGAATTATGAATATTGATAAAAACTCTGATATATTTTTAAAAGGTGTTAAAGTAGGCGATATAATTACAGAAGCTGATGGAACTAAAATAGAATCTACTAATGATCTAGTAAACATATTAAAGGAAAAAAAACCAGACGATACAGTTTCTCTTGTTTTATTTAGAATCTCATCCATTGGACAAAATAATACTATAACAGTAAATATAACATTAGAAGAAGATAAGGGTGATATATTACAGGGTAGTTAATATAGTTATAAGATAATAATAAAAGAGATTAGTTTTAATAACTAATCTCTTTTATTATTATCTTATAACTATATTAACTAATCTATTTTTTATATATATTTCTTTTAATATAGTCCCATTATTTAAATGTTCACTAAGCTTTTCTTTAGCTATTTTAATAATATTTTCTTCTTTATCATCTATATTGATATTAATTTTATTTTTAATTTTTCCATTAATTTGCAATACTATTTCTACAATAGAATCTACACACTTATTAATATCAAATGTAGGCCATTTCGATTGATAAATATACAAATCACTAGCAAAACAAATACTATTTAATTCTTCTGTTATATGAGGTGCAAAAGGATTTAACAAGATTAATAAATTTTTATATTCATACCTATTAATAGATTTGGTTTCATATATATTATTAATAAGTGTCATCATTCCAGCTATTGCAGTATTGAATTTTAAATTTTCTATATCTTCTGTAACTTTTTTTATAATCTTATTAAAAACAATTTCTAAATTTTCCCTATAAGATTCACCCTCTATTAAAATATCTTGAAAATTCCAAATCCTTTCTAAAAACCTTCTACAACCCTTTATACTATCACTACTCCAAGGAGCAGATTTTTCAAAATCTCCTATAAACATTTCATATAACCTCATAGTATCAGAACCATATTTAGAAATAATAATATCAGGATTTACAACATTTCCTCTAGATTTACTCATTTTTTCGCCATTTTCTCCAAGTATCATTCCATGACTTGTCCTTTTTAAATATGGCTCTTTTGTTCTAACTACCCCTATATCATATAAAAATTTATGCCAAAATCTAGAATATAAAACATGTAAAGTTGTATGCTCCATACCACCGTTATACCAATCTACTGGCATAAAATAATCTATAGCTTCTTTAGAAGCTATTTCATCTTGGTTATCAACATCACAATATCTTAAAAAATACCAAGATGATCCCGCCCATTGTGGCATTGTATCTGTCTCTCTTTTAGCAAAACCAGAACATTTAGGACAGCTTGTATTAACAAACTCTTCTATATTAGATAGAGGACTTTCACCGCTATCAGTTGGCGTGAAATTATCAATATTAGGTAATTTTAATGGTAAATCTTTTTCATCTATAGCCTGATATCCACATTTTTCACAAAAAATAATCGGTATAGGTTCTCCCCAATATCTTTGCCTAGAAAATATCCAATCTCTAAGCCTATAATTTATCTTTGCTCTACCTATTTTTTTATCCTCTATAAACGATAAAATGTTTGATCTACTATCTAATATATTTAAACCATTTAAAAATTCTGAATTTATTAGACAATCACTATTATCATTAGATAATATAGTAGAATTCTTGTCATTTACTGGGCTATCTATAACCTGTATCATATCTAAATTAAATTTTTTTGCAAATTCAAAATCACGTTGATCATGTGCAGGAACCGCCATAACTGCACCACTACCAAATGTTATTAAAACATAATCAGATATATATATAGGTAATTTCTTATTACTTAATGGGTGATATGCATATAAACCTTCTAATATAATACCTGTTTTCTCTTTTATTATTTCTACCCGATCAAAATCAGATTTGGATTTAGATTTTTCTATATATTCTATAACCTTATCAATATTTTTTATATTATCTTTATATTTCATAATAAAATCATGCTCTGGCGCAATAACAATATATGTAACTCCAAATATTGTTTCTGGTTTGGTTGTATATATTTGTAAATTAAAATTTACATTAGTCATAAAGTTTATCTCTGCTCCAGAAGATCGACCTATCCAATTCTTTTGGGATGTTTTAATCCTATCTATATAATCAACACTGTCTATATCATCTATTAATCTATCTGCATAATCTGTTATCTTCAACATCCACTGTGACTTTGTTTTTCTAACAACACCCTCAGAGCACCTCTCACAATTTCCAGATATAACTTCTTCATTTGCCAAAACAACTTTACATGATGGACACCAATTTACATTCATCTCTTTTTTATATGCTAGATTATGCTTAAATAATTGTATAAATATCCACTGAGTCCATCTATAATATTTTGGATCAGTTGTATCTATCTCTCTATCCCAATCAAATGAAATACCCAATGATTTAAGTTGTTTTTTAAAATTAGATATATTCGTTTTTGTAACAATACTTGGATGTATATTATTTTTTATAGCAAAATTTTCTGTAGGAAGTCCAAAAGCATCCCAACCCATAGGATATAAAACATTAAACCCTTCTAATCTTCTTTTTCTAGATATAATATCTAGTGCAGTGTATGATCTAGGATGACCTACGTGTAGTCCTTGACCAGAAGGATATGGAAATTCTACTAAAGCATAAAATTTTGGTTTTGTTTTATCTATGACAACTTTAAAACTCTTTTTTTCATCCCATAAATTTTGCCATTTTTTATCTATTTTTTCATGATTATAAGACATCCTTAACACTCCTATTATATTCAAATTTATTTTATATCTACAACTTTTCCATCCATCCATAATTTATCTATATTATAATATTCTCTTGTGTTTTTTTCAAATAGATGAATAATAAAATTTCCATAATCCATAACTATCCAGCTATTATTTTTATCTCGCTCTATTGATTTTGGTTTTAAATCTATCTCTATCAAATCTTTATATAGTATATTAGAAAGAGAAGATGTGTGTACAAAGTTATCCCCCGTTGCAATTATAAAAAAATCAGATATAACAGACAAATCTGTTATATCTATTATATCTATATCTTCCGCTTTTTTAAAATCAAGTGTAGTATATATTCTATGTAATGTATTATACATAATTTTCTCCTATCATATTAATTTCCAATTATTTCTCCAAAATTTCCTTCACTCGGTTTAACATTACTATTGGAATCCTTTTGTAATTGAAAAATATTTAACTTATCTTCAAATACTAATCCTGTATGTGGTCTAAAATAGTTATTTAAAAGATCTATTGTTTGCTGTTTATATAAAGAATAAACCGATTGATCCCCATTCATCATAGAAACACCTGGTAAAATATGTATATTTATTTTATCAATACTAACCTTAGATAAATCTTTTGCTAAATCGCTTATATTACCTATATTCATATTTGAAGAAGTGTATTCTACAATATCGGGTATCAGTTTTATAATATTACTAGTTCCCATATTTAATAACTTGTCTGCAAAAGCTGCCATAAAAATTCTCTGCGCTTTAACGCGACCAATATCTCCTTCATTATATATGGATCGAACTCTAACAAATTTTTCTGCCTTTATTCCATCTAACAACTGTACTCCCTTAGATATTTTAATTCCTTCTAAGTTAAACGCCTCTGGGACATCCATCTCAACTCCACCTAATGTATCAACTATTTTGACAAATCCATCCATATTTATAGATACATAATAATCTAATGGTAGCCCAAAAGTTTTATTTATTACATTAGAAATTCCCTGAATTCCTTTCTGATTTTTTCCAGCAGAATATACACCATTTATCTTACCTGTATAAACCTCACTTGTTCCTACATATGTATCCCTAGGTATTTGTAGTATATTTATAGAATCATTTCTTAAATCAAAATTTAAAACCATAATAACATCTGTAAGTTTTGCCGTTCTATCACTTGTCTCATCTATTCCTAGAAATAATATGTTTATACTATTACTTTTAAGATTTTTTGGCGTGGCTATGTTACTGTCTAAAGATTCATCAGAGCTTTTATTATCTAAAGGTTTCCAACTTCTAATTAAAACAGTAGATATAACTATAACAGATATAACAATTAATATAATTGAAATAGTTAAAACTATTTTTTCTTTTTTAGAATAAGATTGTTTTGTTTTCTTCATAAACAATAAACCCTTTCACCAATGATGTATTTGTATCAAAAAGAATTATATAATTCCATGGTATTAAAATTTATTTTTTTATTTCTTTGTATTAGTAAAAGAATTTTACTAATACAAACCTCTTTAACCGCACTATTTATATCTTCAAAAGCCATTTTTCGTAACCTTTCAACGTCTTTATAATCCCTATCATATGATACAGAATCAGAAACAAATATAACCTTCTCTATATCACTCATATTTAGCCTACCTACAGTATGATATTTTATAGCATTATAAATATCATTATTATTTATATTAAAAGTGTTTTTAACATAAATGGCTCCTGCAAAACCATGTAAAATTCCTATTTCTTTTTTATATAAATTAAAACTACTATTATCTTCTTTTTTTATTATATTTAAAAGAAACTCAATAGACATATCCTTCATAATATCATGTAATAGTCCCGCTATTTTACAATGTGTAATATTAAATTTATTTATAAATCCAAGCTCTTCTGACATAGAACTGACATTAATACTATGTATATATCTATTATGATTAACTAATTTTTTTAAAATATATTTCATATAATCTAAATCAAAATCTTTTTCCATATAACTCATTTCTAATTATATAATTTAATACATCTTTATGCAAATATTTTTTTGTATAGTTAAAATTAGTAAAAAAATTTTCTCTAATCTCGGTCGAAGAAATATCAACTATATTAATATTAATTATATTTATATTATATAAAGAACCAAAATTTTTTTTATGTTTATATACCTTATCTATATCTTCTTCTTTTCTACAACAAACAATTAAATTATATTTTTTTAATATATTTTTATACATATACCAGCTTTCAAATCCTAAAAACATATCGGATCCTATAATTAAGAATATAGAAGAATCTATGTTTTGTTTTTTTATTATATTTAATGTGTTTATAGAATAATTTAAACCTATAATATGTTTTTCTATATCACTAATAATAACATCTCTGATATCTTTAAAACCAAGTTGACACATCTTATATCTATGATAAAAAGAATTTATCCCTATAAATTTTTTATGAGGAGGATTATTAGATGGGATAACAATAATATTATCTAATTTAGATATATCTATTACCTGAGATATGAATGATCTATGTCCCTCATGAACCGGATCAAATGTTCCTCCATAAACGCCTATTTTTTTTATCATAAGCATCCCTTTTATATCCTAAATTTTTAAATTTAAAACAGGTTCCTTTATATTTCTTTTAAATAAAACAATCTTTCTACCTATAACTTGAACTACTTCACTTTCTGTTTTTAACGATATCTCTCTAGATAATTCTTTTATATCATCCATATTATTATCTAAAACGCTAATTTTTAATATTTCTCTAGCTTCCAACAGCTGTTCAACCTGAGCCAAAAAATCTTCTCCTATCCCGTTTTTTCCCAATTGCATAACCGCCTGTGTTTTACTTCCTATACCTTTTAATTGGCTTCTAAGTTTACTATTCATTTTTTTCAACAACCTTTTCTAAAATATATTTTTTAATCTTTCTAATTGCTTTTCCCCTATGGCTTATTATATCTTTTTGAGATCCTCTAATTAATCCAAAACAAACATCATCCACTAAAAAAATAGGATCATATCCAAATCCATTTTCACCTATATAATTTTCAGATATATATCCCTCACACGTTTCTTCTACTTGATAGATAACACCTTTTTCATCTATATAGCTTATACAACATCTAAATCTTGCCGACCTGTCTTTTTTAACAACACCTTTCATTCTATCAAGGATTATAAAACACCTTTCCTTATCTGTCAAATCTTCCCCACCATATCTAGCAGAATATACTCCTGGTTCACTATTTAAAAAGTCTATTTCTAAACCGCTATCATCAGCAATGGTTGGTTTTTTTAACTTTAAATATACCTGTTTAACTTTTATTTTAGAATTTTCTTTAAATGTTATTCCCGATTCATCTATATAATCATTATAATTTTCATCTTTTAGCGATAATAAATTTATATCATCTAATTCTAATAATCTATTAAATTCTCTTAATTTATGATGATTATTGGTCGCTACAACAATATCCATATTTAAAATTCTCCTATATATATAAAGCTAATCAAATAGACCATCTGTAAATTCATCTGGATCAAAAATTTGCAAATCATCTAGCTGTTCTCCTACACCAACATATTTAATAGGTATTCCAATATCATATCTAATTGGTATAACTATTCCTCCTTTTGATGTTCCATCTAATTTTGTCAAAACTATTCCCGTTATATCTGCAACTTCCTTGAATTCTATCGCTTGATTTATGGCATTCTGTCCTGTAGTTGCATCCAAAACTAATAATATTTCTTTTTTATACTCTCCTTTTTCTCTCTCTATAATTCTATTTATCTTCTCTAATTCTTTCATTAAATTATTTTTATTATGTAATCTTCCCGCTGTATCACATAATATTATATCATAATTTTTTGATCTTCCAGAAATAATACTATCATATATCACAGAAGCAGGATCAGAACCATTTTTATTCTTTATAATATCAACATCAGATCTTTTTGCCCATACATCCAGCTGCTCTATAGCGGCTGCTCTAAACGTATCTGCCGCTGCTATTAATACTTTCTTCCCATCTGTTTTATATATATTTGAAAGTTTTCCTATAGTGGTAGTTTTACCAACTCCATTAACTCCTATTAAAACTATAATCTTTTTTTCATCTATTATTTCTTCATTATAACTATTTAAAATATTTGAAATTATATCTTTTAATAATTTTTTTACATTATTAGCATCTTTTGTCCCTGTTTCTTTAACCTTTTTTCTTAACTCAGAACAGATAAAAACAGATGTTTTATATCCTATATCACTCATTATTAACGTTTCTTCTAATTCTTCAAATAAATTTTCATCTATTTTAACAAAAGAATTTATAACACTCTCTACCTTTTTCATCATGCTATCTTTTGTTTTTTTAAGACCTTCTTTTATCTTTGAAAATAAACCCACAATAAAACCTCCAAATATTTTTTGTTATAAAATTGATTCTATTTTTTTTATATCTAATTCCAATAAATATGAAATTCCTTCTTTTTGCATAGTAACTCCATATAAAATATCTGCTTCTTCCATTGTTCCTCTTCTATGGGTAATAGCTATAAATTGTGTACTATTACTCATATTTTTTAAATATTCTGCATATCTACAAACATTTGCATCATCTAAAGCAGCTTCTATTTCATCTAAAACACAAAAAGGTGATGGTTTAACTTTTAATATAGCAAAATATATACATATGGCAACTAAAGACTGCTCTCCTCCTGATAGAGAAACTAAATTTTTTATTATCTTTCCGGGTGGCTGTACATATATTTCTATTCCAGATTCAAGAATATTATTAGGATCAATTAACCTAAGTTCCCCACTTCCACCGCCAAATAAATCCCTAAATATTTCCATAAAATGGTTGTTTATTTTATCAAAATTTTTCAGAAAAATTTCTTTCATATTACTAATAACTTCATTTATTATTATAAAAAGTTCTTTTTTGGATTTTTCTATATCATCTATTTGACCTTTTAAAAAATTATATCTATCAAAAACTTCTTTATATTCTTCAATAGAACACATATTTACATGACCTAATTTTTTTATGCTAATGTTTATATCAGAAAGATTTTTTTTAAAAGTATTTATACACTTTATATTACACGCTATATCTAATCCTTCAGACTGTGTAATTTCATATTCATCCCACATTAATCTAATTATATAATTAGATTCTTTTTTTATATCTTGTCTATCTTCCTCTAATCTTATTATCTCTCTTGAAATATCCTCTTTCGACTGATTTATTTTCTTTTGAGCATTCCTATCTTCAAGTAATTCTTTTTCTAAAACTTCTTTTTTATGTAATAATATTTTTATATTATCATCTATTTTTAAAATTTTCTCATCCAAATTATTAATATTATCTATATTTTCTATTATACTTTTTTTTATATGTATAAATCTATTTTCAATTTCTTCTTTTTCTTTATATATAGACAGTTTAGTATCATTATTATTTTTAATATTTTCAGATATTTCAATTATAGACTCTTCTAAAATAGATATATCCTTCTCTAAACTCATCTTTTGAAATGAATATTTATTTAATTTTTTAACACTAATATTATACATATTTGTATTATTTGTAAATTCAATTGATAAAAGATTTATACTACTAATATTTTTATTTTTTGTTTCTTCTAAATTAGACAGATCATTCTTTATTTTTTTTATCTGGAGATCATTATCACTATATCTTTTTTTGCTATTTTTTAATTTTGATATACTATTTTGAATATTTTCAGTATTATTATGTATCTTATTTTGTATTTTATTATCATCTAATTTTTTTATATTAATTTCTTCAAATAAATTTTCTAAAATATTTTGACTATCTAACCTTTTATTTTTATCTATAGAAATACTTTTCTCTAATAAAGATATTTCATTTATATATGAATCATATTTTTTTTTGCTATTTTTTAAAAAGTTTTTCAATAAATCTATTTCATTTTTTCTGCCTAAAAAACTTCTTTTTATATTTGAAGATCCTCCTGTAAAAGATCCCCCAAAATTTATTACCTGTCCATCTAATGTAACAATTTTAAATGCATATCCAAATTTAGATGCTATTTTATATCCAGCATCTAAATTTTCTACTATAGTTACATTTCCCAATAAATTTTTTATAATATTATCATATCTTTTTTCATTTGTCACCAAATTAGATCCTACTCCAATATACCCATCCATCAACTCTAAGTTTTCATGAATAAACCCTCTGGCTTTTATAGTAGATATAGGCAGTATAGTAACTCTACCCATTTTATTTAATTTCAATTCTTCTATAATTAATTTTGCAGAATATTCATTTTCAACAACTATATTTTGTAAAGACCCTCCCAATGATGTTTCTATTGCTAAAGAATATATATTATTTACATCTATTATCTGAGAAACTGTCCCATAAATTTTTATATTCTTATTATTTTTCAGCTCTCCCATAACATATTTTACACTATAATTATATCCTTCAAAGTTAGATTCATAATTCTCTAACAATTCTAACTTTTGACGCTTAGATTCAATAAGCATATTATAACTATGAAACTTATTCCTTATATTATCCCTATTATTATCCATATTTTTAAGATTATTATCTATTAAAGTTTTCTCTTCAACTAAGATAGATATCTTTTTTTCTAATCTAGATATTATTTGATCTATCTTCTCTTTTTCTTTATATAATTCATTATTTTCTTTTTCTAAAAAGTTTATACTATTTTTAAGGTTATTAATTTTATCTTCTATTTCATCTACAATATATAAAGAATTTTCTATTGATATATCATATTTTGATTTTTTTATAGATATATCATTTAATATATCATTGTGTTTATTCGTTAATATTTGGTTTTTATTTAATTGTATAGATAATTCTTGATTATATTTTTTTTCTTTTTCAACTAATTCTGTAATTTTTAAAAGCTTATCTTTATATCTTTTAATCTCCATATTTTTATTATGATATGTTTTATCTAGTTTATTATTTAAATTACTAGTAGTATCTAAATTATTTTTCAATTTATCTAATATTTCAATACTATGCTTATCTTCATTTTGTAATACTGCTAAATTTGATTTATTAGATGAAAGTTTCTCTTCTAATTTTGATTTTTCAATCCTTTTGTTTTCTGAATCTAAAAATATATTTTGTACAGATAATTGCTTCTCTTCTATTTTATCTTCTATAGCTTCTAAATCTATAACTATATCTCTATAGTTGTCATTTGCAATTATTATTTTATCATCTTCTATATCAATATTTTTTTTATTTTGATTTAATTGATACATCCATATAGATATATTGATTTTTTTCTTTTTTTCAGATAAAGCAAGATATTCTTTTGCTTTATCTGATTGTTTTTTTAAAGGATGAACTCTATATTCTAACTCATTTAAAATATCCATTAATCTAATCATATTTTCTTCTGCTTGATACAATTTTTTTTCTGCTTCATTTTTTTTATATCTAAATTTTGTGATTCCAGAGGCTTCTTCAAATATTTCTCTTCTTTCATCACTCTTCGCAGAAACAATTTCAGATATTTTACCCTGTCCTATTATAGAATATCCTTCTCGCCCTATTCCTGTGTCCATTAAAAGCTCATGGATATCTTTTAAACGTACATTTTTTCCATTTATTTTATATTCACTTTCAGATGACCTATAATACTTTCTTGTTATAATAACTTGATCTCTATCTATAGGAAGAGTTCTGTCTTTATTATCAAATTCTAAAGAAACTTCTGCATAACCTATCGCTTTCCTATTTTTAGATCCGGAAAATATTACATCTTCCATCTTTCCACCGCGTAAACTCTTACTTGACTGTTCTCCTAAAACCCATCTAATAGAATCACTTATATTGCTTTTCCCACTTCCATTAGGACCAATTACAGCTGTCAAACCCATATTAAATTTAAGTTTTGTCCTATCTGCAAAAGATTTAAACCCATAAACTTCTAATGATTTTAATAACAATTGTAATCCTCCTAAAAAATAGTATAATATATTATACTATTTTAAAATATTTTTTTCCATAAAAGAAAATAGAAATATACAAAACATTATTTCAAAGTATGTTTTGTATATTTCTATTTTCTAATTTATAGTATCATATCCCATCAAACTTAATGCCTGTTTTGCCGCATCTTGCTCAGCTTGTTTTTTACTCTTTCCTTTTCCGTTTCCAATTACATTACTATTTAATAAAACTTCAACATTAAAAATTTTATCATGATCTGGCCCTGTTTCACAGATAAGTATATATTCAATTTTTTCTTCTTTATTTTGTTGTATAATTTCCTGCAATGCTGTTTTATAATCTTCTAAAGAATTAAAACTATTTATATCTATATCATTTGGAATAAACTGTAAAATAAATGTTCTTACTTTTTCAAGACCACCGTCAAGATATATTCCCGCAATCAATGCTTCGAATGCATCCGCTAATATAGATGGTCTATCTCTTCCCCCTGTTCTTTCTTCTCCTTTTCCAAGAAACATATATTCTCCTAAATTAACCGATCTTGCAAAATCACACAATGATTTTTCACATACTAAACCCGCTCTTATCTTAGATAAATCTCCCTCAGGCATATCTTTATAATCTTTAAATATTTTTTCTGAAACAACCAAAGATAAAACAGAATCGCCCAAAAATTCTAATCTTTCATTATTTTGTGTTCTTTTCCCCTCGTTTGTATAAGATGAATGACTTAACGCTTCTCTATATAATTTTTTATTTTTAAATTCATAACCTATTTTTTTTTCAAACTTATCCATAATATATATTCTCCATAAATATTTATTTTATATGCTAGATTCTATTTCTTTTATAACATTTTTATCAACAAACTCTTTTGCTTGTTTTATCGCATTTTTTATTGCTTTTGCATTTGAACTTCCATGTGCTTTTATAACAGGTTTTCTCAAACCTAATAAAGGAGCTCCACCATATTCTGTATAATCCATCTTACTTTTAAAATAATCTAATTTGTTTTTAACTAAAATAGCAGCTATTTTAGTTATCCAATTACTATAAAATATCTTTTTTAAATTATAAGCTATAGATTTTCCCAAACCCTCTGTCAATTTAAGTATTACATTTCCTGTAAATCCATCACAAACAATAATCTCTGCCCTACCAAGAGGAATATCTCTTGGTTCTATATTACCTATAAAATTAAAATTGCCATTTTCTAATAGACTATAACTTTGGATCTGTAAATCTCCACCCTTACTAGGCTCTTCTCCTATATTTACAAGTCCAACCTTTGGATCAGATAGATGTAATATTTTTTTCATATATATATCACCCATAATAGCAAACTGAAATATCATTTCTGGTCTACACTCTATATTGGCCCCTGCATCTAATAATATATAACATCCATTATCATTTGGTATAATTGGCGCTAATGATGCTCTTTTTATCCCTTTTATTCGTTTTATAATAAAATTTCCACCTACAACCAAAGCTCCGGTGCTTCCAGCACTCAAAAAAGCATCTCCTTTTCCTTCTGATAAAAGTTTTAAACCAACGGCCATAGAACTATTAGATTTAGATTTAATTATATTCAAGGGATCATCTTCTATTGATATAACCTCAGTAGTATGGACGATATTCATTCTATTCATACTAATATTATATTCTTTACATATAGAATTTATAATATCTTTATCTCCTGTAAGTAATACATCTAAGTCATATTCTTTAATAGCATAAGAACATCCTTTTAATATTTCTAATGGAGCATGGTCTCCTCCAAAACAATCAACTATAATTATCATGATATATATATCTCCCTAATATTTAGTTTAAAATAGAAATAAGCTTTTTCATAGATCTTTCAGCAAGCTTTTGATATTTAACCTTCTTATCTCTAATTTTTTCTTCAAGAGGCGGTAAAATGCCCATATTACTTCCCATTGGTTGGAAATTTTTAGAATTTCCTGATGTCACATAATTAAATAAACTTCCCATCATTGTCTCTCTAGGTAAAATTAAAGGAGATTCTTTTGATAAAATTCTACCTATATTGTATCCTACATATATCCCGTTAGATGCAGATTCTGTATAACCTTCAACTCCCGTAATCTGTCCTGCAAAAAATAAATTCTTGTCTTGTTTAAAACCAAAATAATCATTTAAAACACTTTGACTATTAATAAATGTATTTCTGTGCATAACACCATATCGTACAAATTCTACATTTTCTAACCCTGGTATCAATGCAAATATCTTCTTTTGTTCATCAAATTTTAAGTTTGTTTGAAATCCAACTATATTATACATAGTTCCATCTTTGTCTTCTTTTCTGAGTTGTACAACTGCATAAGGTCTAGCATCTGTCCTAGGATCCACAAGACCAACTGGTTTTAATGGTCCATATCTAATTGTATCCTGTCCTCTTTTAGCCATAACTTCTACTGGCATGCATCCTTCATATACTCTAAAATCTTTTTTTTCAAACTCTTTTAGCTCTACAATTTCTCCATTTATTAATGCATTATAAAATATCTCATATTCTTGTTTATTCATTGGACAATTTATATAATCTGCATCACCTCTATCATATCTCGATGCATAAAAGGCTTTATCCATATCTATGCTAGAAAATTTTATTATTGGAGATGCAGCGTCAAAAAAATAAAGATTATTACTTCCCATCATATTAGATATAGAACTAGATAATCTATCCGAAGTTAATGGACCTGTTGCAATAATCCTTATTCCTTCTTTAGGAATATCTAAAATTTCCTCTGATATAACATTTATATTTTGACTCATTTTTATCTTCTCTGTAATATAATCAGAAAATTTATACCTATCTACCGCTAAAGATCCACCAGCTTCAACTGTAGAGTTATCTGCCGCCTCTAGAATTATAGAACCAAATTGTCTCATCTCTTCTTTTAAAAGTCCTCCTGCAGATTCTATCCGCTTTGCTTTCAAAGAATTTGAGCAAACAAGCTCCGCAAAACCAGTATAGCTATGTGCTGGAGAATATTTTAAAGGTTTCATATCATATAAATCCACTGATATTCCTTTTTTAGATAATTGCCAAGCAACTTCACATCCAGCAAGCCCTGCTCCAATAACTTTTATATTCATTATTCATTCAATTCCTTTACGTATCCACAATTTTCTACTTGACAATATATTTTTCCTTTTTTACCAGCTTTTTTAAATAAACTCTTCCCACATGTAGGACAATTATCTTTCAATGCTTGATCCCAACTCATAAAAGAACAGGTTGGATTATCTTCACATCCATAATATTTTTTTCCATTTTTAGATTTTTTTTCTATAACATTTTTATCACAAATAATACAACGTCCACCTGTCAATATAGTTATTCTTTTTGTGAATTTGCAATCTGGATAAGATGGACAAGCCAAAAATTTTCCATATCTCCCCATTTTCACAACCATATTTTTTTGACAAAGATCACAAATTTCATCTGTTTCTTCATCTGGAATATCAACCTTGGTTCCTTCTAATTCTTTTTCTGCTTTATCAAAAGATTCTTTAAATCCAATATAAAAATCTGATAAAATTTCTTTCCACTTTTTTTTACCATATTCAACTAAATCTAAATTTTCTTCCATATTGAATGTGAATTCTAAATTTACAATATCTGCAAAATGCTCTGCTATTAAAGATATTGTTATCTCTCCTAAGGAAGTTGGCTTTAATTGTTTTCCTTCTCTTTCTACATATGTTCTATTAATAACCGTGCTTATAGTTGGTGAATATGTACTGGGTCTTCCTATACCTTTTTCTTCTAATTTTTTTATCAATGTTGCTTCAGTATATCTAGGAGGAGGCTGTGTAAAATGTTGTTTATCCTCTATTTTTATAACATTTAATTTTTCATTTTCTTGTAAATCAGGTAGAATAGAATTTTTTTCATCCTCTTCATCTTTTCCTTCTTCGTATAAAACTGTAAATCCATCAAACTTAACAGTATATCCAGAGGAATTAAAAACATAATCACCTACATTTATAACTACTTTAACCGTATTTAATATACAATCCGTCATCTGGCTAGCTATAAATCTTTTCCATATTAAACTATATATTTTATATTGATCAGTAGTTAAAAATTCCTTAACATCAAATGGCAATAAACTAGGATCTGTAGGACGAATTGCTTCATGTCCATCCTGTGAACTTCCTTTTTTCTTATATATTTTAGGAATTTTTGGTATATATCTGTCATCATATGTTTTTAATATATGATCATATGCTTCTTTTCTTGCATCATCAGAGATTCTCAACGAATCAGTTCTCATATATGTTATAAGTCCTGTCGCACCGCCCTTACCTTTTAAATCAATTCCTTCGTATAATTCTTGAGCAATTTTCATCGTTCTCTTTGATTGAAAATTAAGTTTTCTAGAAGCTTCTTGTTGGAGAGTAGATGTTATAAATGGTGGTGAAGATTGTCTCTTTCTTTCTCCCTTTTTTATACTATCTATAATAAACTCCTGTCCTTTTATATCAGACAAAATTTTATCAGCTTGTTCTCTATTGTCTATAGTTATTTTTTTTCCTTTTATTCCATGAAATTTAGATAAAAATGACCCAACGTTATCTTCAGAATTTTTAGACTTTAAAAATGCATCAATAGTATAATATTCTGTAGAAATAAATTCTCTTATCTCTATTTCTCTATCTACTATCATCTTTAAAGCAACAGATTGAACACGTCCTGCTGATAGTCCTCCCCTTATTTTTTTCCAAAGAAATGGGCTTAACTTATACCCAACTATTCGATCTAGTATTCTTCTAGCTTGCTGAGCATTAATTAAATCCATGTCCAATTTTCTCGGGTTAGACATTCCTGTCTTTATTCCTGTTTTAGTTATTTCATTAAATGTAACTCTGTTTAAATCTTCTAGATCTAAATTTAATATATACGCAAGATGCCATGAAATGGCCTCTCCCTCTCTATCTGGGTCGGTTGCTAGGTATATTTTATCCATCCCTTTTGCACTTTTTTTAAGAGATTTTATAAGATCTCCTTTACCTTTTATATTTATATATTTTGGCTCAAAATTATCTTCAATCTCTACACCAAGTTTTGTTTTTGGTAAATCTCTAACATGTCCCATAGAAGCTACTACTTGATATCCTCTTCCAAGATATTTTTTTATTGTCTTTGCTTTGGCTGGTGATTCCACTATTACGAGTTTAGGCAATTATAATCAACTCCTTCTATTTTTTTAAAATTCCATACCTACCACCAGAATATGAAACAACTTCTCCCATTATTTCCAATTCCATAATTATGCTGACAGCAATTTTATAATCAATATTTAAAAAAGAAGATATTTCTTCTAAATGTTTTGGATTTAATGTTAAATAATCATAAATGTTTTTTTGTTCTTCCGTTAAACAAATATCTGTTTTACATTCTATATCTTTTTTTATATAAGACTCTTTGTTGATAAAAGAAATTTTATTCATACCATTTACAGTACTATAATTTGGTTTATTGTCTGCAATCATTTCCTCATTATAGTCATTATAAATTATTTTTTCAGATATATCTAAAGTGTTATATTTAAAAAGACCTATATACTCCCTTATAATATCCTCAGAAGAATATACAGCTGTTGCTCCATCATTTAGATAAGGTACAACACCTATAAATCTACTATCATATATATTATGGGGAGGTATACAAAATATGTCTTTTCCTTGTTCAATTCCATGTTCTACAGTTATTAATGCCCCGCTTCTTACAGGGGCTTCTGTCACTAGAACACCCGATGATATACCTGCTATTATTCTGTTCCGAATAGGAAATATTTTACCTTGTACAGCTGTTCCAGGCGGAAGCTCTGTTATTAAACATCCTCCACTCTTTAAAATTTCTTGTTTTAAAATCTTATTTTTACTAGGATAATTAATATCAATTCCACAACCCAGAACCCCAACAGTATATCCATTTGCTTTAAGACATCCAATATGTGATATCCTATCTATACCAACTGCACATCCACTTATAATCCCAATTCCTTTTATCGCAAGTTCATAACAAATATTTCCAGTTATATATTCTCCATATTCACTGGCATTTCTTGTTCCAACTACTGCAATAGATATTTTATTTTCTAAACCTGATAAATCTCCTTGTGTATATAAAACTAAAGGACATCCATATATAACCTTTAGCCTATTTGGAAATGAATAGCTATTTTTACATATTATTTGAATTTTTAGTTTTTCACACTCTTGAATAATATAATCAGCTTTTTTTAAAGATTTTAAAGATAATCTTTTTAAATCATTATCAGATAAAAAACTTATATTTAAAAGGCTATCCGGTAAAGAGTCATAAAATAATTTAGGATTCGTATCAAATATAGATAATATTTGATTAGGTTTTTCACTTCCATAACTAAAACACTGGGATAGCCAAATCCAATATCTTATCTCCTCCAAAATAACACCTCCAAAAAAATATATAACTCTATCCATTCTTAGATTTTATTTTTTATTTCCCAAAGTAAAATAGAAGTTGCCAAGCTTACATTTAAAGATTCAATAGGCCCACTCATAGGTATTTCTACTAATATATCACATTGATCTAAAACTATAGAATCTAATCCATTTCCTTCATTTCCAATAATTATGCAAACAGATTCAGATGGTTTATAATTTCTAATGTCAACTGAAGAATCAGAGATACAACTACCTAAAATTTTGATTTTATTCTCTTTCATCAATTTAATTAAAGAAATTATATCATCAAAAAAACAAATTTCTACTCTAAAATTTGAACCCATACTAGATCGAATAACTTTTGATGAATATATATCACAACAATTATTAGAAATATATATTTTTGAAACTGCCATTGCTTCCGATAATCTAATTATTGTTCCTAAATTTCCCGGATTTTGAAGATTATCTATAATTAAATATATTTTTCTATCCTCTTCCGGTATAAAATCCAAAAAATCATGATTTCTTTTTTTACAAACTGCATAAAACCCTTGTGGAGAAACTGTATCAGCTATTTTTTTTTCTATTCCGCTAGATATACAATATTTTACACATAAAACATTATCTATATAGTTAAACATCTCATCTTCTAAGTCTATTCTATCAGATATAAAAATTTTTTCTATAATTATATTACTACTTATCGCTTCTAGTAATATTTTTTTTCCCTCTATAATAAATAGACCTAATTTTTCTCTAATTTTTTTTAAATTTTTCAGCTTCATATATTCTAAAATATTTGTATTTTCTTTACTGGTTATATATTCCATAAAATAAATTCCTTAAATATTTATAAACTAAAATCCACAAGAAAACAAATTAGTCTCCATTGTGGATTTTAATAAATAAATTTATTTTAAAGCAGCTTTTGCTTTTTCACAAAGTGATGAAAAATCTTGTGGATTATGAATAGCAATTTCTGAAATCATTTTTCTATTAAGAAGAATGCTTGCTTTTTTTATTCCATTCATAAATGTAGAATAATTCAATCCATTTAGTTTGCTAGCAGCAGAAATTCTTGTAATCCATAGTCTTCTAAAATCACGCTTCTTTTTTTTACGACCTATATAAGCATATTGTCCTGATTTCATAACAGCCTGTTTTGCTGTTTTGAAAAGTTTGCTTTTTCCACCCCAATAACCTTTTGCTAATTTTAATATCTTTTTTCTTCTCTTACGAGTCATCATAGCGCCTTTAATACGAGCCATACATTAAACCTCCCAAAATTTTCCTATTATTATTTATATGGTATAAGCAATTTTATAACAGCAGCATTTGAAACATCAACATATGTTCCGCCTCTTAAATGTCTTTTTCTTTTGCTTGTTTTTTTATTTAAAATATGAGCTTTATTTGCATGTGCTCTTTTTATTTTTCCATTTTTAGTCATTTTAAATCTTTTTTTAGCGCCACTATGTGTTTTTAATTTAGGCATCTTCAGTCCTCCTCGAGTAAATATTTATTTTGCTTGTTTCGGTGCAATAAACATAGATAAGCTTCTACCTTCAAGCTTTGAAGTTTTTTCCACAACCCCATGTTCAGAACATAATTCTTTAAAATTGTCTAAAACGACATCTCCAAGTTTTGTATGAGCCATCTCTCTTCCTCTAAATCGAACAGAAACTTTTACCTTATCTCCAGCCTGTAAAAATTTTACAGCACTATTAACTTTAGTTTTTAAATCATTTACATCAATATTTAACGACATCCTAACTTCTTTAATATCAATTGTCTTTTGATTTTTCTTTGCTTCTTTATCTCGTTTTGATTGTTCAAATTTAAATTTTCCATAATCCATAATTCTACAAACAGGAGGGGTTGCCTGTGGAGCAATTTTAACTAAATCAAGATTTTTTTCCAAAGCAATTTGATAGGCAGTTTTAAATGATAAAACTCCGAGTTGACCTCCGTCAGAATCAATAACACGAATTTCATTCTCTCGTATTTCCTCATTTATAAGCATTTCTTTATTGCTAATAATAAAGCACCTCCGCGTAAGATTTTTTATTCTAAAATATACAAAATAAAGCATAGACAAAACCGTCTATGCTTACTATTAAAAACAAAAGAAAACTTTTGTATATATTAACATTTAGTAAGACCTATTAAGAACATTATCCAATAGGTGAGAACGGCTATTCTTCTTTATCTTTTGAATTAATTCTAACATATAATATAAATTTGTCAAGTTATTTTTTTTGACGAATTTTTCTATATTCTATAGGTATAGCGTCTGGACATGTTCGTATATAATGAAAAATATATTGTTGAGCAACTCCCCCAAATTCAACATATTCCTTAGGAAATCCATTTGGATAAAAATAATCTAAAGCTCTTTTTATCCAAACATCAATAGGAAAAGCCTCTAATCTATAAAAACCAAACAAAAGTATACAATCCGCCACTTTTGGACCTATTCCTTTTACACACATAAGATTTTTTCTAGCTTCATCAATATTCATCATATCTATTTTATCTATTAATAAATCTCCTGAAACAATCCTTTTACAAGCGTCTAATATATATTTACATCTAAACCCTGCTTTTATCTCCATAAGTTTTTCAAGTGAAACTTTTTCCAAAACTTCTGGGGATGGAAAAGTATAATTTTCTTCTGATATCTTTTTTCCATAATTTTTACACAAGTTTTCTATTATTCCTTTTATTCTACTTATATTATTATTTTGAGAAATAATAAATGAGCATATAACTTCCCACGGATCTTGCTTAACAATTCTTATACCTTTAGCATAATCCAAAGCTTTGTTTATCGTTTTATCTTTTTTAAATTTTTCCTTAAAAATTTTATAATTAGTTTTCAAATCAAAATACTCAACTATTTTTGTATCAAAAAATAGTTCATCTGTTTTTTCAAAAATAAATAATTTTTCTATTTGAATAATTTTTAAGCACCTATCATAGATTATTCCTTGAAATATTTTTTTGTTAGTGTCTAAATCATCAGACAATTTTTTCCATCTAAAACATTGTCCACAATCTAAGGTTTCTTCTAAATCAAATTCAGATATATGAGCCTCTATATTTTCTCCAACAATTTTTTTATCTATAACCACAATATTAAATCTCCCTATATTAAATATAATAATTTTTTTTTTATTATATCATAGTAAATTTAAATTATCTAATTAACAAGAAGGTATTAATAATGTATAATTCTATAGTTAAATATAATAAAAATTTATGAAAAGAGGATTAAATGAAAAAAATAATTTTAATATTGGCTTTGCTGACATTTATTTTTTCAACAGGATGCAATATTCATGAACTTGGTCAATCACAACAAAATGAATTAATAACACTATTTGGGGAAAACTGGGAAAATATTTTAGAAAGTCAATATCAAGATAATTGGGAAATGCATTTAAGAAATAAATATGGCGATAAATGGCAGAAAAATGTTGAATTAGAGATTAATCATATACTAGATAATAAGTTAGATAAAATTAATAATAATATTGAAGATGAATTAAAATTAAACCATGGTGATAATTGGACAACCCCTTTAAAATCAAAGTATGGTGATAATTGGGATCTATCTTTAAAAGAAATACATGGAGATAACTGGCAAAACCTATTAGATAATGAGCTATCTTTAATTAAAGCTAATTCAATAGTTGAAGAATCACCACAACCAGAAATTACAGAACAAGAAAAACCACCTATAGATACAACTTCATCAACTCCTACTGTAACTAAACCTCCTGTAACTAAACCTCCTGTAACTAAACCTCCTGTAACTAAACCTCCTGTTTACGATGACGATGACGATGACGATGACGATGATAATGACAATGATGACGATGATGACCATGATGACGATAAAAAATATTAATATCTATAAATTATTTTATTTATCAAACATAATGTTTTAACTATTTGTAATATTTTGTAGAAAAACACATAATTTTTAAATGTCAAATAAATTTATATAAAATAAATAAATAAAATGTATATTTTATATTTTCAACATTAGACAACAAGTGGCTTAGTGTATGCAGAAAAGTTTTCAATAAAGTTTTCAACCTTTTCCACATGGTTTTCAACATATGTATAAATTCCATAAAATTTAAAAAAATTATTATTTTAAATTTGTATCTACTATATGTATATTGTAAATGAAATTTTCCAAATATATTATTAGAAATAAATTATGGAAAAGGAGATATTTTATGATAAAAGGCGTTAATAAAAATATTGTGGAAATTAAAAATACTCAAAATGATTATATAGAAAGAGCTATTTTTTTTATAAATCCAAATTTTGAATCTGTAGACGAAAAAAAAATTATTGATCAAACTAGGCTATATTTAGATATATTTCAAAAATCTAAACCTGATAAACAATTAAATTACAATAAACTATTAAAAGGAGTTAAAAATAATAAAAAAGATAATAAATATTTTTTATTATCTTTAACTACCATTATTATAACTATTATTCTTACATTATCATTTATAACTATATTATAAAAAAACACCTATAGATTTAAATAAAATCTATAGGTGTTTTTTTATAATAACAAATTTAATTCAATTTATTATTCCAGCTATTCACATCTTTAAATCCATTAGCAGATAAAAAATAATTAGATATTGTAAAGATTATAGAATCTAGCTTATTTCTAATATTTTCTCCTCTATTAAAATAATTATTCTGTCTAGTATCAGTCATCATAACAGAAAATATAGAAGCTCTATCAAAAAATTTATTCTGCTGAGAAAAATCAGATAAAAAATAGCCTTTTTTATTATTTTTATAGGATAGTGAAGAATTTATATTTCCGTAATTAAAATTTATAGGGTTTAAATTTAAAAAATAATTATAAACATTTTGAAAATTATAATTGATATTTATATAATAATCTATTACATACATCATATAATAGTGGATATTTTTATTAAAATTTCCGCCAACATATCTATATATAATGGATATCTCATCATTATAATCTACATCAACAATTCCAACAGCCAGCCTATTATTTTCTAAAGATATATAATCAATTTTATCTACTAAAACTAAATTTAAAGGTTTTACCAATCCTCTAATATTAAATTCTCTAAAAAAATTTACAGGATATTTAGAAAGTTCTCTATCTATCTCTACCAACATTTGATTAATTTTTTTATCATCCAGATATTTTATTAATACATATTTATCAAAATATTTATCTATTTTATTATTAAATTTTATCCCAACTCCATAATCTTTTAATATTTTCTCTATTAAAAGATTATTAGCATTTCCTATATCTCCAAAATCAACTTCATCATCTTCTATATTGGGGTATTCAGGAGGATCAGGCTTTTCTAAATCAGGAAGGCTAGATGTGGAGTTATCAAAATTATCATCAAATATATCCTCTTCATAACTAGAATTATTATCGTCTAAACTATCTACTGTAGAATCATTATTAGATGGATTTTTAGAAGTTGTGCTTTTGATTTTAGAAGAGGATAAAGACTTTTTAATAGAATTTTTTAAAGTAGTTTTCGAGTTAGACGAATTATCTTTAGCATTTTTCTTATCAGAACTACCATATTCAGAATCATAATCTCCATAAAAAACAGATAAATTATCATTATTTACACTAAAAATTATTGTTATAAAAATAATAATAATAACTGATAATATAATTAATATAACTTTTTTATTATCTTTTAAATCATTTTGTTTAAAAGTATTAACTTTATTATCTAAATTATTAATAGGTTCTTCCTCTAATTCTATTATTTTGGGTTTATCTATTATATCTTTATTCATTTACAACTCCTTACAAAACGCATTTTATGTAGAAATTTGTCGAATGCATAGGCAAAATATAAACCTTGAATTATTCAAGGTTTATATTTAAAAAATTATATATATTATATAACACATTAAAATAGAATTCAATAAGTATATTCTAAATATTTTTTATCCACTTAGTACCTCTTGTCCTAATTAAACAAACAATAACTTTTATAGGCTCATCAATCTTCATAAGTAGATAGACTATAGGCGCCGAAAATTTAAAAACAAAAGCGCCTATGGTGCATAATGGAAGTGCTATACACCATATAGTTACAAATTCTAGACCAAGAGCAAATTTTGTATCTCCTCCACCTCGTAAAACACCAATTAAAAAAACATCTGTCAAAGACTGTAAAAAAGCTACAAAAGCTGCCGCTAATATAAGTTGTCTAGCTATATTTTTAGTATATTCACTAACATTATAAAAATCCACAAATACATTTCGAACAATCATAATACCAATTGTCGATAATATACCTAAACTTAAAGCAACTTTTAATATTTTTCGAACACGATACTTAACCTTTTGTACATCCCCTTCTCCAACGCTTCTTCCAACAACAACAGCAGTTGCACTAGATATACCAAATATAATAACAGTTGAAAATTGTTGAATAATTAAAGAAATTGCATTTGCAGAAACAATTTCTGCACCCATTCTGCCAAAAACCATAGAATGATATGAAATTCCTATAGCCCAAACAAGTTCATTAAACACAACGGGAACACTATATTTAATAAACTTTTTAAATATTTCAAAATTAATTTTAAATATATGAGATATTTTAATTGTCAACTTTTTATCTATAAAAATAATATAAAAAACAACAATACTAAACTCTATAATTCTACAAAATAGTGTTGATAAAGCGGCACCTTCTATCCCCATTTTTGGAAAACCAAGATTTCCAAATATAAAAATCCAGTTTAAAACAAAATTTACTATTAAAGATAAGACATTAGTTATAATAGAAACTTTTATAACCGAGATGCTAACTAATGCATTTAAAAGTATTACTGATACTCCATAAAAACCATAAGAAAAACTTATAATTTTCAAATATTTACTTCCTACATGTATTATAGATTCATCATTTGTATATATAGCCATAACACTTTCTGGAAAGAAAAAAACAACTATATTTAAAACAATAGCTATTAGTAACGCTATTTTTATAGTTATAGAAATAACACTTACAACAGAATTTAAATCTTTCTTCCCTAAATACTGTGAGCATAAAACGAGCCCTCCTCCAGAAAGACCAAATACAGCAAGTGTAAATATAAAAAATGTTTGATTTGCTAAATTTGCAGAAGCAATCTCTATTTCCCCAACTCTTCCTAGCATAATAGTATCAATCATACTAATCATAAGAGATAATAGATTTTGTAATGACATTGGAATAGCTATACTAATTAATAATGGCCAAAAACTCTTATCTGCTATTTTTTTCATAAATATATCACCCGATTAATTTGTTTTTTTTAATTATTATATCACAAATAATAAAACTTATTATAAATTATTTATAAAGTTTAAAATATATAATATTTATAAATTTGTGATTATATTAACAATAATATAATTGTTTTAATTGACTATCATTTTTCATAATGATATTATATAAGATATGCAATGTTTATAAAATTAAAAAATTTGACATAATATATTTAGATTATTCTAAAGATTAATTACTTATACACTAAAATATTGGAGAGTAATAAATAATGATATACACTATTACATTTAATCCATCTATTGACTATATCATGAATTTAGAATCATTTTCAGATAATTCTATTAATAGAGCTTCATCAGAATATGTAAATTGTGGTGGGAAAGGAATAAATGTATCTTCTATTCTAACAAATTTAGATTTAGAAACAACAGCTCTAGGATTTATATCTGGATTTACAGGAGAATACATAGAAAAAACTTTATTAAAAGAAGGTATGAAAACAGATTTTATTCAATTAAAAGATGGTATTTCTCGTATAAATGTTAAACTAAAATCAAAAACAGAAACAGAAATAAATGGAAATGGACCAATAATATCTCAAGAATATATAACCAAGCTTATAGACAAAATAAAATTATTTAAAGAAGATGATATTCTTGTTTTAGCTGGAAGCGTTCCATCATCATTGCCAAAAAACACATACGAAATTATAATCTCAAACTTACAAGATAAAAAAATAAAATTTGTTGTTGATGCAACTGGAGAATTAATTTTAAATACGCTAAAATATAAACCTTTTTTAATTAAACCAAATAATCATGAATTAGAAGAAATATTTAAAATTAAAATAACCTCTGAAGAACAACTTATTTTAAATGCAAAAAAACTTCAATCCTTGGGTGCTCAAAATGTTTTAATTTCCCTTGCAAAAGATGGAGCTATACTTATAGATAAAAATCAAAATATATATAAATCTTCTGCTCCTACTGGAAAATTAATAAATTCTGTGGGTGCAGGAGATTCTATGGTTGCTGGTTTTATATATGGATATTTAAAATATAACAATCTAGATGATGCTCTTAAATTTGGAATTTCTGCTGGTACAGCAACAGCTTTTACAGAATATCTGGCAACAAAAAAAGATATATATAACATGTATAAAAAAATTATAAATTAGGAGGTTTATCATGCGTATCACAGACTTATTAAAAGAATCTAGTATATCTCTTAACAAAAGTGTAAAAAATAAAATAGATGCAATTGATACACTTATAGACTTGGTTGACACAACTGGAGTTTTATTAAATAAATCAGAATATAAAACTGCGATACTTGCTAGAGAAAAAGAAGGCACAACAGGTATCGGAGAAAATATCGCTATTCCTCACGCAAAAACTTCTGCTGTGTCAAAGCCTGCTCTTGCTTCTATGGTTATTAAAGATGGTGTTGATTTTGATTCTTTAGATGGGTTACCTGCAAAACTTTTTTTCATGATTGCAGTTCCAAAATCAGGGAATAATCTTCATCTTGATGTTCTTAGCAGACTATCTGTACTTCTGATGGACGAGATTTTTAAAAATAAACTTATAAACGCTACATCTAAAGAAAATTTTATAAAACTAATTGATGATATGGAAACCGAAAAATTTGACGATAAGAAAAAAGATACTAAAATTGAATCATTCTATAAAATTCTTGCTGTAACAGCTTGTCCAACAGGAATAGCACATACTTTTATGGCTGCAGAAAGTTTAGAAAATGCAGCAAAAAAACAAGGAACAACTATAAAAGTTGAAACTAATGGATCTGGTGGAATTAAAAATGGTTTAACAAAACAAGAAATACAAGAGGCAGATTGTATAATCATTGCCGCCGATAAAAAAGTTGAAATGAATAGATTTAACGGAAAAAAACTTATTCAAACTAAAGTTGCAAATGGAATACATAAGGCAGATGAATTAATAACCAGAGCCTTAAATGAAAATGTGCCTATATATTCTGACTCTGATATATCTGATGACAATCAAGATGAAAAAGAATCTCCTATAAGAAAAATATATAAACATCTAATGAATGGTGTTTCTCATATGCTTCCTTTTGTTATAGGCGGTGGTATTCTTATTGCGTTAGCTTTTTTATTCGATGATTATTCTATAGACCCTAGTAATTTTGGAAAAAACACTTATTTTGCCTCCATTTTAAAAACAATTGGAGATACTGCATTTGGATTTATGCTTCCTATTCTTGCAGGATATATAGCAATGAGTATTGGCGACCGTCCTGCCCTTGCAGTTGGTTTTGTTGGAGGAATGTTGGCAAATTCTGGTGGATCAGGATTTTTAGGAGCTTTATTAGCTGGGTTTATAGCCGGATATCTTATACTTGCATTGAAAAAAATATTTGATTTATTACCAAAAACATTAGAAGGTATAAAACCTGTACTATTATATCCACTTTTTGGAATTTTATTAATAGGATGTGTAATAACATTTATTGTAAATCCTCCTGTTTCATATATAAATGATTCTTTAACAAATTTATTAAACTCAATGGGATCAACAAGTAAAATTCTTTTAGGAATTGTTCTTGGAGGAATGATGGCTTTTGATATGGGTGGCCCATTGAATAAAGCAGCATATGTATTTGGAACTGCTTCTATAGCAAGTGGACAATTTGATATTATGGCTGCTGTAATGGTTGGTGGAATGGTTCCTCCTCTTTCTATAGCTCTATGCTCTACATTTTTTAAAAATAGATTCACAAAAAGAGAGAGGCAATCAGGTTTAACCAATTATATTATGGGATTATCATTTATAACAGAAGGAGCTATACCATTTGCTGCAGCTGACCCATTAAGAGTAATTCCTTCTTGTATTGTAGGATCTGCAACTGCGGGCGCTTTATCAATGGCCTTCAACGCAACTCTTAGAGCTCCACATGGTGGTATATTTGTTTTTCCCGTTGTAGGAAATACATTAGGATATATAGTTGCCCTTATAACTGGATCTATTGTTGGGATGATTATACTAGCAATATTAAAAAAACCTATTAAAGAGAATAATAATATTTAAAATATGAGGAGATAAAATTATGAAAACTTTTTCTTACACTATAACAGACCCTTCAGGAATTCACGCAAGACCAGCTGGAATATTAGTTAAAAAAGCAGGAGAATTCAAATCTTCTATAACTATTAAAAAACAAGAAAAATCAGGAGATGCTAAAAGAATTTTTGCAGTTATGTCTCTTGCATGTAAACAGGGAGATGAAATTGTATTTGAAATATACGGAGATGATGAAGATATTGCACTTAATGTTTTACAATCATTTTGTACAGAAAATATATAAAAAAAAGACCTTTAAAAGGTCTTTTTTTTATATATTTATACATTGAATTTATACAACAATATATATATAATTTTTATTGTAAATATATCATATGTTAGGAGAATAATATTTTGAAAATAAATAAGAAAAAGTTTCCTATTGATTTTAAAATTTTATGGACACTATTTAAAACAACATTCATCATTAGCAGTTTTACATTTGGTGGAGGATTTGTAATTGTTTCATTGATGAAAAAAAAATTTGTAGACAATTTAAACTGGCTTTCTGAAGAAGAAATGTTAGATATAACAGCTATAGCACAATCTTCTCCAGGACCAATACCAATAAATGCAGCTGTAATGCTTGGGTATAAGATGTCTGGAATATTAGGTTCTCTAATAGCGATACTTGGAACAGCAATTCCACCAATGATAATTATATCAATTATTTCTTTATTCTATAATCAATTTAGAGAAAATAAAATAATAGCTATATCATTACAGGTTATGCGAGCCGGAGTGGCTGCTGTAATCGTTGATGTTGCTATAAATTTGGCAAAAAAAGTTTTGTCCACAAAAAGAATAATATACATAACTCTTATGATAATTTCATTTATATTAGCTTATTTTTTAAATATTAGCGCTATGTTAATTATATTATCATGTTTATCTATTGGTATAATAGATTTAATTATAAATTCTAAAAAAGGAAATGGATAGTATGATTATTTTAAAACTTTTTTTTAGCTTTTTACAAATTGGACTTTTTAGTGTTGGAGGTGGATATGCCGCTATACCTCTTATACAAAATCAAATAGTAGACATACATCAGCTTATGTCACTAGCAGAATTTACAGATTTAATAACCATTGCAGAGATGACCCCAGGTCCAATATCTATAAATTCAGCTACATTTGTTGGCATAAGGCTAGCTGGAATTTCTGGAGCTATAATATGCACTCTCGGAGTCATAATACCATCATTCATTATATGTTTAACTTTATCTCATTTCTACTATAAATATAAAAATGTAAATGGAGTTCAGATTGTTTTATCTTCTCTCAGGCCTGCCGTTGTTGCTTTAATATCCTCTGCAGCATTATCTATCCTAACATTAGCTATATTTAACTCAACAAAATCACAGGTGGTTATCTCAAACTTTAGATGGATTGAATCTATATTATTTATAATATCATTATTTGTTTTAAGAAAATTTAAACCAAATATAATATTTGTAATTTTAGGATGTGGGATTATAGGAACAATATTATATCAAATTTTGTAATAACATGTCATATTATACTGTTATTACATATAATTTGTTGACAAAGATTATATATAATAATATAATTTGTATATTATTATATTATAATTTGCATATACTGTTGTATGTAAATTTATATGTAAGTGACAAAATATTACAAAATGGATTGGAGCGAATATATAATATGAAACTTTTTTATAGCAAAAAGAAAATATTTTATTTTATTATTATTACACTTATAATAATATCCAGCTTATATCAACCTATAGCATTAAACAATAGTAGTATACAAAATAGAGATAGCCATAATGATGATAAGGCTATTAAAAATAATCCAGATATAACTATAGCTAATGCACTAATACAAGATCAAGATATTACAATAAAAACTATGCAATATGATTATCAGCAAAACAAAAATCTAACTCCTCTAGACTTAGATATATATGAAGAAGATTTATCTAATATAGGTATTCCTAGCAAATCTTTAAATTATCATATAAAACCATCTATAGGAAATTCACAGCAACTTTCATCAGATATATATATGTATATTAATAGGGGTTTTCGTGATACAATAGCTAGAATTGTGGATCAAAATGGAGAATGGTTCTCTTCGGTAGACTATACAATTACCAGAAAAGTTGAAAAGTTCGAATCCATGTTATCAGATAATATTATCCCTAATTCAGAAAAAACTCTCCCTCCATATCTTCCAAATGAAGATATAGTATTAGGTATTAATAATAGAAATTCTTATGGAAAATACAGAATAACCTATTCTGTAGATATCCCAGGATATAATATATCAGACGCAACGCGTATAGTTAGAATTATCCCTTTACGGGGAGATGTAAATAAAGATGGAGTTGTAAATGGTTCATATACAGATACTACACCTTATTCCGATATGGGTTTATTTAATTTAATTGTATCTAGAAATACCCAATATGACAATTCTGAAAATGATGTAGATTATATTATTAATATTTCTTATAATAAAATAACTTTTAATCCTTCAACATCTCCTAGTTCAGTATTTAGAGTTCATAATCAAGAACGTCTAAATAAATTAATAGGAAATCCTAATAATATTCATCAAGCTATACCTTTTCTTATTCCTGATGAAAATATTTATTTTAATAAACACTTACAATAGAATAAAAAAAAAGAATATAATATATTATTATATTCTTTTTTTTATTTAAATTTTTTTATAATTTCTATGCTAATAAAATCAATAAAAATTGTAATACTAAAATTAACTAAAGTTAAAATTAGGAAGGTTTGTTTCCATGAAAAGATATATTTTATTAGTAGTTATCTGCTTTTCATTAATTATAGGAATAAATAAAATACCATATATTATAAAAAATAATATAAAATCCGTGAATATAACAAAAGTTTCAAATATAAAACATTTAGAAACTATCATAGTTTCTGGAACTATAAATGAACAATCAAAAAAAGATATAACCATACCAATTCCAGTTGTTATAGAGAAAATTTTTTTCAATATTGGAGATAAAATAGATATTGGTCAAACTATAGCTACAATAAACCAAGAAAAAACATTTGAACAAATTTTAAACTCTATAGATATATTATCAAAAAGTATTCCAGAAGAAACCATGGATACATTTTCTTCATATATATCTAAAATAGAATTAATTAAAAATTTTATTCCTGAAAATATAACGGCAACAGCATCAGGACATATAACATCCTTAAATATTATAGAAAATTCTATTTCTGATTCTAATAAATCTATTGCAACAATTTCAAATACAGATAAACTTATAGGAAATATATCAATACCAGAAGATCTTATTTCCTATGTTAAAGAAGGACAAAAAGTTATTCTAGAGGGTGAAGGATTTAGAGGTAGATCATATACAGGATATATATCCAATATATCCTCATTTGCAAAAAAAGAGCTATCTGGATTATCACAATCAACTTCGGTTAAAGCATCAATAACTATAAATAATATAGACGAAAATCTTAAATCTGGATTTTCAACAAAAGCTAAGATATATTTAGATAAAAATCCACAATATATGGCTACGCTTCCATATGAACTTATACAACAAGATAAAGATAACAATGAATTTATTTTTACGATTGAGAAAAATAAGGTAATAAAAAAATATATAAAAACAGGTGAGGAACTATCAAATGGTGTAGAAATTATAGATGGTATAGATTTAAATACAAAGATAATATTATCTATAGATGGTATTAAAGAAGGAGATTTAGTAGAAATTAAAAATATAAAAGGTGATTAAATGTTAGATTATTTTTCAACTGCTATAAAAAATATAACTAGAAAAAAATTAAAATCTATTCTTATAGTAATAGGTGTTTCTATTGGTGTTCTTTCTGTAGTTATAATATCCACAATAGGAGAAATGGGAAAAAATATAATAAACAATGAGCTGAATAGTTTTGGTATGGATAGTATAACGATCTATTCATCTATGAAAAAACAAAATATACAGATTGAAAAAGATGATCTAGATATAATAAAATCTTATGATAATATAAAAGATATAACTGCACTAACTGCAAATTTTAGTTCTGCTATTATCAAAGATTCTCTTTTTAATTCATTTTTATGGGGAGTAGATAACAATATATCTGAAATTGTAGATATAAATCTTCTTCATGGAAGAATGATAAACAAATATGATATAAAATCTGATAGAAAAGTTTGTGTTATAGATGAAAATTTTGCAAAAAAAACATATAATAGAACAAATATAATTGGCAAAAAAATAGACATATTAGTAGACAATAGCTATACAGAATTTGAAATAATAGGTGTCACATCATCTATAGGAAATATGATACAAGGAATAGTTACAGAATATGTCCCCCATTTTATATATATCCCCTTTTCAACATACCAAACATTATCTGGAAATAAATATTTTGACCAAATCATGTTAAATTTAAAAGATACAACTACATCAAATGAAACTATAGACGCAATCACAACGTCAATAGAAAAAAGAAAAGGATATATAGGATCTATTCAATCCAAAAATTTAGTTGATGAAAAAAATAATTTTAATTATATAATAGATATGGTAACATTTGTTTTATCTATTATAGCAGGTATTTCTATTCTTGTTTCTGGTTTGTCCATAATGACAATTATGTTAGTATCAATTAAAGATAGAACAAAAGAAATAGGAATTAAAAAAGCTATTGGTGCAAAAAATTCATCTATTATTATAGAATTTCTTTTAGAATCATCCATTTTATCTGCTGTAGGAGGAATTATTGGCATATTATTAGGCATTTTTATAATGTATATAGGATCTCTTATAATTTCTATAAAACTAATTCTTAATATACCATCTATATTATTTCTTTTTTTATTCACATCTTTCATAGGAATAGTATTTGGAGTTTACCCTGCATTTAAAGCTTCAAAACTTCATCCTATTGTTGCTTTAAGGAATGAATAAAAAATACATATCACCTTAAAAGTGATATGTATTTTTTATTCATTTAATATGTAAATATAGTTTATAAAAATAAAGGTGATACAGGTCTATCTCCATATATTCTTTCTATTGCCTGTGCGAAAACAGGAGCACAAGGCAATAACTCTATCTTATCTATGAGTTTCTCTTGAGGAAGCTCTATAGTGTCTAAAATAACTAATTTCTTTATCAAACTTTTTTCTATTCTTTCTATAGCAGGACCAGATAAAACTCCATGAGTTGCACATGCATAAACATCTTTTGCACCACTATCTATTAAAGCCTGTGCTGCATTGCATAGGGTTCCTGCTGTATCTATCATATCATCTACTAAAATAATTTCTTTACCTTCAACATCTCCTATAATATTCATAACCTCAGAAACATTAAATTTTTGTCTTCTTTTATCAACTATTGCTAACGGAAGATTTACTTTTGATGCAAAATTTCTAGCTCTTGTTACAGATCCAAGATCAGGAGAAACCACAACAGCTTCATCTTGCCTTTTATTAAATTTATTATAAAAATAAGGAGCCAGAATAGGAACTCCTAAAAGATGATCAACAGGTATACTAAAGAAGCCTTGTATTTGAGCAGCGTGTAAATCCATTGTTAAAACTCTGTCTGCACCAGCTGTAGTTATAAGATCTGCAACTAATTTAGCTGATATTGGATCTCTAGCTTTTGCTTTTCTGTCCTGTCTAGCATAACCAAAATACGGAATAACAGCTGTTATTCTACCTGCTGATGCCCTTTTTAAAGCATCAATCATTATTAACAATTCCATTATATGATTATTCACAGGGCTAGATGTGGATTGTATAACAAAAACATCTGATCCTCTAACAGATTCATGTATTGATATATTAATTTCTCCATCGCTAAAAGTTATTACATCTGCTTCACCAATAGAAACTCCTAAGTTTTCTGCAATCTTTGCGGCCATTTTTTTATTCGCATTTGCCGTAAATATTTTAATATCTTTTAGATGTGTAATCATTATTTAAGCTCCTTTTAAATGTTAAAACATATATGGATTATCTTATTTTTTAAAACCAAATTTTTTATTAACAAAATCTTTTTTATTTTCTTGAATAGATCTAGAAATACCTAGGCTACCACTTGGAACATCCTTATTAATGGTTGAACCAGCAGCAGTATAACTTCTGTCTCCTAAAATAACAGGTGCTATTAAATTTGTATTACAACCAATAAAACAATCATCACCTATAGTTGTTCTATATTTATTTTTTCCGTCATAATTAACTGTAACTGTTCCACAGCCAAAATTAACATTTTTTCCAACATCACTATCTCCAACATAAGTTAGATGGGATATACTTGTTGATTCTCCAACAATAGAATTTTTAACCTCTACAAAATCTCCTATTTTAACATTGTCATCTATTTTACAATCAGGTCTTATATGAGAAAAAGGTCCAATTTTAACATTGTTTCCTATATAACTATCATAACATTGGCTAGAATTTATATAACAATTATTACTAATATAACAATTTTTAATAAAACTGGATGAAGTTATAGTTGTGAAATTTCCTATTTTAGTATTTCCTTTTATAACAACAGAAGGATATATAAAACTTCCTCTGCCTATTTCAACGTCTTCTCCAATTATAATTCCATCAATTGATATAAAATCTACACCATTTTCTAAATGAAAGTTTATTACATCTTGTATCGCCTTTTTGTTTGCAACTAAAAGATCTAATTTTGTATTAACCCCTAATAGAACCTCTTGATTTTTAGAAATAAAACAACAACCATGTTTCTTATTCATTATAAGGAGTTCTACACAATCCGTCAAATAATATTCATTTTGTGCATTATCACAGGAAATTTTTTCTATAACTGATAATAATTCTTTTACAGAAAACCAATATATTCCAGAGTTTATTTCTGTTATAGCTTTTTGATCATCTGTACAATCTTTTTCTTCAATAATTTTTTTTATCTCTTTATTTTCTCTAATAATTCTACCATAACCTTTAGGATTTTCTACAAAACAGCTAACAACTGTAAAATCAGCCATATTTTCTTTATGATAATTATATGAATCTTCTATTGTTCTTTTATCTAAAAATGGCATATCTCCACAAACTATCATTACATCATCATTTATATTGTGTTTTAAAAAATCTTTGCAAACTATAACAGCATGCCCTGTTCCCTTCTGCTCTTCCTGTAAAACTGTTTCAACACCTTTAGAAAAATAGCTTTTAAGACTGGTGTCTATACTTTCATGTTTATATCCTTTAACTATGCATATTTTATTTATATCAGATATTTCTATACTATCTATGACTCTATGTAACATTGGTCTAAACAAAACTTCATGCAAAACTTTTGGAATCTCCGATTTCATTCTCTTTCCAGAACCTCCAGCGAGAACAATTGCTATTTTTCCCATACACTCATCTCCTATTTTTATAAATTATATATTTTGAAAAGACATATATAATAATATTATTAAAGTTTATTTTTAATTTTTCCATATACAGATTATATATTATATATAATCTGTATATTTTTTTTTAATAATATATAGAATTATACTATGCTTTTTGTTATAATGTGCTAAAGTTTAAAAATTAATATTTAAATACATAAATACAAAATAAATATTTTTGTAAATATATATTTTAAATTATATGTTTACATTCTTTTTATGCGTATAAATATGTAACTATTTTTTGGAGGTATTATAAGTGAGTAAAAAATATGTTTATCTTTTTTCAGAAGCTAATGGTTCTATGAAAGAAACCCTTGGTGGTAAGGGTGCAAACCTGGCTGAAATGACCAGCCTCGGTATGCCTGTTCCTCAAGGATTTACTGTTTCTACAGACGCTTGTACCAAATATTATGAAGATGGCAAAAATATTTCTTCCATTATTGAGCAAGAAATATTTGCTCAACTTACAGAATTAGAAAATATTTCTGGTAAAAAATTTGGAGATCCTTCTAATCCCCTATTAGTTTCTGTTAGATCTGGAGCGAGAGCTTCTATGCCTGGTATGATGGATACTATCCTTAACCTTGGTCTAAATGATAACGTTGTTGAAGGTGTTGCAAAACTTACAAATAATGATCGTTTTGCCTATGACTCTTACCGTAGATTTATACAAATGTTTTCTGATGTTGTTATGGATGTTTCAAAACACCATTTTGAAAAAATTATAGATCAAATGAAACAAAAAAAAGGTATAACATTAGACACTGATTTAACTGCTGATGACCTTAAAGAAATGGTTGTAAAATTTAAAGAATATTATAAATCACAAAAAAACGAAGATTTTCCTTCAGATCCAAAACTACAACTTATGGAATCTATCAAAGCTGTTTTTAGATCTTGGGACAATCCTAGAGCTATATTCTATAGAAGAATGAATGATATTCCTGCTTCTTGGGGAACTGCTGTAAATGTACAAATGATGGTTTTTGGAAACACTGGAGACACTTCTGGAACAGGAGTTGCTTTTTCTAGAAATCCTTCAACAGGTGAAAAAAAGCTATATGGAGAATTTCTAATCAATGCACAAGGAGAAGACGTTGTTGCTGGAATTAGAACACCTCAAACAATAGATGAATTAAAAGATATTATGCCTGAAATTTATAATGAATTTGTTTCTATTGTTGATAAACTAGAAGAACATTATAGAGATATGCAAGATATGGAATTTACTATTGAAAATAAAAAACTTTATATGCTTCAAACTAGAAGTGGAAAAAGAACAGCATCTGCTGCACTTCAAATTGCTTGTGATCTTGTTGATGAAAAAATGGTTGATAAAAAAACTGCTGTTTCTATGATAGATCCAAAACAACTTGATGCGCTTTTACACCCTCAATTTGATATAAAAGCTATAAAAAATGCTACTCCTATTGGATCTGCTCTTCCTGCTTCTCCTGGTGCTGCTTGTGGAAAGGTTGTTTTCACCGCTGAAGATGCTGTAGAATGGACTAAACGAGGAGAAGTTATAATCCTTGTTCGCTTAGAAACATCTCCAGAAGATATAGAAGGAATGCATGTTGCACAAGGAATTTTGACAGTTCGTGGAGGGATGACCTCTCATGCCGCTGTTGTTGCTCGTGGAATGGGAACTTGTTGTGTTTCTGGATGTGGAGATATAAAAATGTCTTCTAAATCATTTGAATTAGATGGAAAAACAATTAAAGAAGGCGACTATATTTCTCTAGATGGATCTACTGGTAAAATTTATCTAGGAAAAATTGATACTGTTAAAGCAGAAATATCTGGAAATTTTGAGACAATTATGTCTTGGGCTGATGAATTTAGAACTATGAAGATTAGAACAAATGCAGATACCCCTACTGATGCAAAAACTGCTGCTTCTTTTGGTGCAGAAGGTATTGGGCTATGTCGTACAGAGCATATGTTCTTTGAAGGTGATAGAATTAAATCAATGAGAGAGATGATTGTTGCAAAATCAGAGACACAAAGAAGAAAAGCATTAGAAAAACTATTACCTATGCAAAGAGGAGACTTTGAAGCTTTATACGAGGCTATGGGTGGACATCCTGTAACAATTCGTTATTTAGATCCTCCTCTACATGAATTTTTGCCTCATGCAGAAAAAGATATAATTGATCTAGCTAAAGAAATGAAGATTGAAGTGTCTGATCTTAAATCTATTATTGATTCATTACATGAATTTAATCCTATGATGGGGCATCGTGGATGTAGGCTTGCTGTTTCTTATCCTGAAATTGCTGAAATGCAAACAAAAGCTGTTATAGAAGCTGCAATAAATGTTAAGAAAAAGCATACTGAATGGAATATTATTCCTGAAATAATGATACCTCTTATTGGAGAAGTTCGTGAATTTGAATATGTTAAAAAGATCGTTGTTGAAACTGCTGATAAAATTATCAAAGAAAGTGGTTTAAATCTAGAATATAAAGTGGGAACAATGATTGAAATCCCTAGAGCTGCTTTAACTGCTGATGAAATTGCTAAACATGCTGATTTCTTCAGCTTTGGAACAAATGATCTAACACAAATGACTTTTGGATTTAGTCGTGATGATGCTGGGAACTTCCTAGATCATTATTATGATAAAAAAATATATGAAAATGATCCTTTTGCTAGATTAGACCAAGTTGGTGTTGGTAAACTTATTGAAATGTCTGTAAAACTTGGAAGAGAAACAAAATCAGATCTTAAACTTGGAATATGCGGAGAACATGGCGGAGATCCTTCTTCCATAGATTTTTGCTATAATTTAGGTCTTGATTATGTTTCTTGTTCACCTTTCAGAGTTCCTATAGCTAGACTTGCAGCTGCACAATCTGCAATAAATAAAAAATAAAATTAAATAATTATAAAAAATAGACAATAACTTAAAGTTATTGTCTATTTTTTATAATTATTGGTAATAATAAATTTAAAAATCAAAATTTATTATTAAGGTGTATAAAATATGAAAAAAAAATTAATATTAATATATGGTATATTATGTCTAGGATTTAGTTTTCTTTCTATAAAAATAGGTTTTTTATCAACATCATATAGTTTAAAAGAGACAGCACAAAACCAATCATCATATAATTTAAATATATATAAAAATAGAGCAAATATATATGATAAAAATTTTAATAAACTTGTTAATCAAGATAGCCAATATATAGCAACTTTTTTTCCAACAGATGATAATATAGAAAGTATAGTAGATTCTATTGGTATAAACCATCGTGGAAAAATAATAGAATCATTAAATAATAAAAAGCCTATATCTATACCTATAGAAAATAATATTATAAATAAAAATATAGATATTTTTAATAAAATCAATAGGTATAGTTCAAATCAAATTTTGTCACATATTATAGGTCATCTAGATAATAATGGAAATGGAGCAACAGGAATTGAAAAATCTTTTAATAACTTTTTAAATAATAACTCAACATCAAAATCAATAAAATATTATAAAGATGCTAAGGGTAATATAATATCAAATAACAAATCTAAAATTTCTAAACAATCAGAAAATAATGCCGGTGTTGTTTTAACAATAGACAAAAAAATTCAAACAATAATAGAAGATATAGGTGAAAAAACTATACAAAAGGGCGCTATTGTTATTATGGATCCTTTTAATGGAGATATAGTTGGATCTGCAAGTTTTCCTTCTTTTTCTCCAAATAATTTGACAAAATATATAAATGATAAAGAAAATACACCAATGATAAACCGTAGCCTAACGCCATTTAGCGCGGGCTCTACATTTAAAATAGTAACAACGGCTATTGCATTAGAATCAGGAATAAAAAAAGATCGACAATATAATTGTGTAGGTCAGATAACAGTGGAAAACCATATTATAAAATGTCATAATATAAATGGACATGGAAAAATTAATATGGAACAGGCCTTATCTGTTTCATGCAATCCATATTTTATAGATATGATATTTGAATTAGACCCCGAAAAAATAGTATCAATCTCCAATAGACTATCATTTGGACAAGGATATAATCTTACAGAAACTATGCAAACTTCAAAAGGATATTTTCCAAGTATATTAGATTTACAAGATAAAATTGAGATGGCAAATTTAAGTTTTGGTCAAGGAAAATTATTGGTGACACCTATACAAATTGCGCAACTTATATCCAGCATTGTAAATAACGGAAACACTCCTATTCCATCTATAGTTAAAGGCCTTTCTAATGACGGAGAGTCTATATCTATATTATCAAAAAAACAACCTCAAATAATAGCAATAAATTCTAAAACTTCAACCACAATACAAAATTTTTTAATTAATAATATTATGGACAACTCTATGCAAAAAGCAAAACCTAAAACAATATCTGCGGGGGGTAAAACTTCTACAGCACAAACTGGAATTTTTAAAAATAATCCTAATGGTAACCAAGAAAAAATTGAAATTGTACAAACTTGGTTTGGTGGTTTTTTTCCTGCAGAAAATCCAAAATATGTATGTGTAATCCTTGTAGAAGATGGAGATACAGGAAATAATTCTGCAGCTCCTATATTTAGCGAAATTGCAGATAAAATAAATTTAAACTACCTTATATATTAATCTATATGGTAGTTTAAATTTATTTTATCTATAATATTTTAGTTATCATAAATTTTTTTAGCAGAGTTTATAATAGCAAATTTACCTGTATTATATGTTAGTCCTCCTTGAACCCAGACACAATATGGTGATTTTAAAGGAGCATCTGCAGAAATTTCTATCGATGCACCAGATGTAAAAGTTCCACAAGCCATTATAACTTTACAATCATACCCAGGCATATCCCATGGCTCCGGTTTTACAAAAGAATCTACTGGCGATAATTCTTGTATTCCTTCACAAAATTTTATAAGCATTTCTTCTTTTTCAAGTTGTATACAGGTTATTATATCAGTTCTTTTTTCATTAAAAGATGGATAAGTTTTAAAACCAAGCAAATCATAAAAAGATGATGTGAATATAGAAATTTTTAACGCATTTCCAACTATACTTGGTGCTAAAAATAATCCCATAAATATTTTTTTATTCTGTCCAATTGTACAGCCAACTTCTTTTCCTATTCCAACTGAAGTTAGCCTATATGAACATAATTCAATAAGATTCTTTTTGCCAACTATATATCCACCTGTATCACAAATACCACCACCAGGATTTTTTATAAGTGATCCAACTACAATATCCGCACCAACTTCAGAAGGCTCTCTATCTTCTGCAAATTCTCCATAACAATTATCAACTATTATAGTAATAGTTGGATTTTCCAATTTTATAATTTTTATTATATATTCTAAAGTTTCAATTGATAAAGACGGTCTATTAGAATATCCTTTTGATCGTTGTATATAACCAACATCTTTATCTTTAATTTTAATCTTTAAATTTTCTATATCTACAGTTCCATCTTTTAATAAATCTAATTGATCATAATATATACCAAAATCTATTAAACTTCCATTATTTTGATCTCCACGAATACCAATAACCTCTTCTAAAGTATCATAAGGTAGTCCAGTAATAGATAGCATTCTATCTCCTGGTCTTAATATTCCAAATAAAGCTGTTGATAAAGCATGGGTTCCATTTACAAAATTGTGTCTTACAAGAGCATCTTCTGTTTTAAATATATCAGCATAAACTTTATCAATTATATCTCTACCTATATCACCATAGCCATACCCCGTAGTTGTATTAAAACTAGTTTCAGAGACTTTATTATTTATAAAAGCCTTTAAAACTTTTTCTTCATTCTTTAAAACAACATTATCAACATATTTAAATTTATCTAATATTCTTTCTTCAGCTTTTTGTGAAATATCCAATAATTTATCATTAAAACCAAATGTATTTTTCATATTTATAATAAATCCTCAAATTTTATCTATATATTCGCAACTTTAACAAAAACTTTTTCAGCTAATGCTAAACTATTAAGTATATCGTCTTTTTTTGCAACTGTATTTGCAGTATGGAGATATCTACATGGAATAGAAATAGACAATGTCTTAACTCCAGATTTTGAAATATGTATAGCTCCAGAGTCATTTCCGCCAGCAACCATAGTTTTTGTTTGACATTTTATATTATTTTCTTTTGCAACACTAAATGCAATATTATACAAATCTTTATTATAAATTGTAGAATTATCCATAAAAGAAATAACTGGGCCATCTCCAAGAATACAAACTTTTTTATCATCAGGAACACCAGAAAAATCACATGCAGTTGTAGACTCTAAAACAATTGCAATGTCCGGAGAAACACTATATGATGCAACTTTTGCCCCACGAAGTCCAACTTCTTCTTGAACAACAAATGTAAAATAACTATCGTACGCTAAATCTTTTTTTATCATTTCTATCATAACACTACATCCAAATCGATCATCTAATGCTTTTGATCTAATAAACCCTTCACCATATTCTATGTATTCACTTTTAAATGAAATTTGCTCGCCTATAGATACATATTTTTCTACATCTATTTTGGAAGTTGCCCCAATATCAACATATATACTATCTATATCAATACCCTTTAATTTGTCTTCTGATTTAACCATATGAATGGCTTTAGTTCCTATAACTCCTGTAATCTTATTTTTACCTACGATAACAGACCGACCAACCACAACCCTAGGATCTATACCTCCTACAAAATTTACAGATATTAATCCATCATCTCTTATATACCTAATAATCATCCCAACTTCATCCATATGTGCAGAAATCATTATTTTGTTTTTCGGAATCTCTCTACCTTTTTTAAATGAAATAATATTCCCTAAATTATCAATAGAATATGTAACATATTTTTCTATCTGATTTATTATTTCATTTCTAACATCCTGCTCAAACCCTGAAACACCTGAAATATTACAAAGATTTTCTATATTTTTAAACATAATATTTATTTTACCTCCTGTATAAAAATTTGCAAAATAGATGAAACACTATTTAAATCCTCTATAGATATCATCTCTATAGGAGTATGCATATATCTTAAAGGGATAGATATAAGTCCCGTTTTAACACCATTTCTTGATACACAAAATTTATCTGCATTTGTTCCTGTTTTTCCACCCATAACCTCTAATTGATATTTTATATCCTTCCTTTTAGAAATGTCTACAAATTTATCGGATATTTCTCTAGATAATATAGGAGATATACCTATCATAGCACCCTCTCCCAAATACCCACATCTAGTAATATCTGCATCAACCGTATGTGCAAAACTAACATCAACAGCAATAGCAATATCAGGATTTATTGTATAACATCCAACCTCTGCCCCTCTTGTCCCAACCTCTTCTTGAACACTAAATAGTATAGACAATCCAGATGGTACATTATCTATATCTAAATCTTCTAATACTTTTAATATACAAACAGCACCTGCTCTATCATCTAAAGCTTTTCCTACAAATCTATCATTAAGGATCATTTGTGGATCAGTTTCAAATGTTATATAATCACCTATAGATACAATTTTTTCTAAATTTTCTTTTGAATATCCAACATCAATAATTATATCAGATATATCTACCACCTGATTATTTTCATTTTTTTTCATAAGATGAGGTGGCTTAGAAGAAACTGTCCCTACTATATTTTCTTTTCCATGAACTATAACTCTTTGGCTTCCTAAAATTCTATTATCTACTCCACCACAATTAGAAACCTTTATAAATCCATTATCATCAATATATCTAACAATCATACCAACTTCATCTATATGTGCATCCAACATAATCATTTTTTCTGAATTTTTTGCTTCTTTTATAACGCATAGTATATTCCCCATATTATCTATCTGAATATTATTAGAATATTTTTTTAAATACTCTAATAATATATCTCTTGTTTTTCCTTCCCCTCCAGAAACTCCATTACTAGCTGATAATTCTTTTAAAACATTTATATAATCCAAATTTTATCATCCTTTTATAATTTATTTACCAATTTTTTAAAATGATTGCCTCTCTCTTCAAAATTGTTATACATATCAAAACTTGCAGAAGCTGGAGATAAACAAACTATATCACCTTTTTCAGCAATATCTTTTGCCATATTTACAGCATTTTCCATAGATGTTACATAGATAATTTTAGTTAATTCAGGATTGTAAAACTCGTATGATTCTAAACTTTTGGCTATCTTATTCCCTGTATTTCCCATTAAAATCAAAACTTTAACTTTTTCTGATATCTTAGATGCTAATGGATCAAAAGATATATTTTTATCATACCCACCTGCTATAATTATTAATTTTTGATCAAAAGAATCTAAACCAGCAATAGTTCTTGTTGGTGTTGTAGCTATAGAATCATTATACCATTTAATATCATTAAAGTTTCTGATAAATTCTAGTCTATGCTCTACCCCTCTAAAATTTTCAACAACTAATTTTATATTTTTCAAATCTACATCCTGATAAACAGCTGCTATTGCCGCTAAATAATTTTGCACATTATGATTTCCAGGTAATTTTATCTGTGACTTATTAAAAAGATTTTCCTTATTTTCATTAGAAACAAAGTGTATATCTCCATTATTATCTAAATAACATCCATTTTTTATAGACGATTCTTTACCAAAAATCAAACAATTTCCTCTAACTAAATTTAACAAATTATATCTATTAACACTATCTAAATTTAAAATAGCTTTGGAAAAAGCATTTTGATGTAATAATATGTTCATCTTGGAAGCTATATATCTATCCATAGTTTTATGAACATCAAGATGATTTGGAGATAAATTAGTTATAACAGATATATCTGGAGATTTTCTCATTGATATAAGTTGAAAACTAGATAGCTCAACTACACAAATATCATCTAAATTAATATCATCTATTATAGGTAATAAAGCAGTTCCAATATTTCCTCCTAGATGAACTTTATGACCTTGTTTTTTCAAAAATTCAGATATAATAGTAGTCGTAGTTGTTTTTCCATCAGATCCAGTTATTCCATATATTTTACAAGGGCATATATCAAAAAAAACTTCCATCTCTGATGTAATTACTTTTCCCATAGCCCTTAGTTTAGATATAACAGGATCGTCATAGTCCATACCTGGTGTTCTAAATATGATATCCATACTGCTTAAATTATATAAATAATCTTTCCCAAGACAAAATGTAATATTATTTTCAACCATATTATTATATTCATAACCTATATCTTTTTTAGTTCTTTTATCAAAAACAGTTACTGAAATACCCTTTTTTAAAAAAAGTTTAACCAAATTAATATGACTAATTCCAAATCCTATTAAACCTACTTTTTTAGTTTTTAAAAATTCAAAAAATCTATCAGCTCTATTATTCATAATACCTCCTAATCAAGCATAATACATAAATTTATTATCTATAGTATACTATATTTTGTCAATATTTTTATGTATTAACTCATCATATATTATATTTTTTTCATTCTTACAATCAATATATTCAAGCGTAAAATCTGATAATATAAGATATACCCCAATAAATAATAAAATAATTAAAAATATAATAGAATAAATTAAATCTGTTTTCTTTGGTTTCATTATAATACATACCCCTTTTTATAAAAAGACAAATATAATACTAGTATACTTATCTTTTTATAAAAATGTTAAATCTTTACCATTTTATATTTTAATTGATTAAATTTATATTTAATGATAAAATTTAAAAAACATAATATCTAGTTGGAGGAACCATAAATTATGAAATTTGATCTTCAAAAATCATTTGGAAATATGGTATTTAACGATTCTGTAATGAAAGAAAAATTACCAAATGATACATATAAAAATTTGCAAAACAGCATAAAATTTAACATTCCCCTAAATCCTAATATAGCAGATATTGTTGCAAATGCTTTAAAAGATTGGGCCATAGAAAAGGGGGCAACACATTTTATACATTGGTTCCAACCAATGACAAATATTACAGCTGGAAAGCATGATTCTTTTATTTCTCCCCAACAAAATGGAAATATAATATTAGAATTTTCAGGTAAAGAACTTATTAAAGGTGAACCTGATGCTTCTTCTTTTCCAAATGGTGGAATTCGCAACACTTTTGAAGCAAGAGGATATACAGCGTGGGACTGCACCTCACCTGCTTTTATTAAAGATAATTCATTATATATTCCAACAGCATTTTGTTCATATACAGGAGAAGCCTTAGATGCTAAAACTCCTCTACTTAGATCAATGGAAGCAATATCTAAACACGCTATGCGTATTATAAAAATTTTTGGTAATAAAAATTCAAAAACTGTAATTCCAACAGTAGGTGCAGAGCAAGAATATTTTTTAATTGATCGAGGAGTTTATGAAAATAGGCTAGATCTTAAGACATGCGGAAGAACTATAATAGGATCAAACGCTGTCAAAGGTCAAGAAATGGAAGATCATTATTGTGGGCGAATACGTATTCGCGTTTCTAAATTTATGCAAGAATTAGATACTGCTTTATGGGAGATGGGAGTTTATTCAAAAACTAAACATAACGAAGTAGCTCCTTCACAGCATGAACTTGCCCCAGTTTTTACATCTGCCAATATAGCTTGTGATCATAATCAATTAATTATGGAAACCATGCGGATAGTTGCAAAAAAAAATAATCTAGCTTGCTTACTACATGAAAAACCTTTTAAAGGTATAAACGGTTCTGGAAAACATAATAATTGGTCTTTATCTACAGATGATGGACAAAATTTGTTAGAACCAGGAAAAACTCCCTATGAAAACTTACAATTTCTTATATTTATTTCAGCGATAATAAAATCCATTGACAAATACGCAGATCTTATAAAACTTTCTGCATCATCTATTGGAAATGAATATAGATTAGGTGGAAACGAAGCACCTCCATCTATTGTTTCTATATTTTTAGGAAAACCCCTTACAGATATTTTAAATAATATTGCCGATGGTCAAATTCAACAAGAATATACTTCAAAGTTTTTAGAAACAAAAGTTTCTACAATTCCAAAATTCATTATAGATAATAGCGATAGAAATAGAACTTCACCTTTTGCTTTTACAGGAAATAAATTTGAATTTAGAATGGTTGGTTCTTCTGCTTCTGTATCTTTTTCCACATGTATTTTAAACACTATTATCACTGAATCATTAGATGAATTCGCCACAATTTTAGAAAATTCTAAAGATATTGATATGGATATAAAAATTATAATTTCTGAAACTATGAATAATCACCAAAAAATAATATTTAACGGAAATAGTTATTCAGAAGAATGGAAAAAAGAAGCTAATATTCGTGGATTAGAAGATATTTCATCAACAATAGACTCTATAAATCATCTGTTAGATCAAAAAAATATAAATGTTTTTTCTAAATATAATATACTATCTAAATCAGAGATAAACTCTAGATATGAAATTATGATGGAAAATTATTACAAAACAATAAGTATCGAAGCTTCTGTTATGATAGATATGATTGAAAAATCAATTCTTCCTACAACTATTTTATATCTAGGAAAATTAGCTAAAATATCTCTAAATTTAAATAATTTATCAATTAAAAATAAATATATATCCAAATCTATTTTAGATATATCGAAAAAAATAGATAGCATAGATTTTGAATTATCTAAACTTAAAACAGTTATTGAAAATTTTAAAATCTCCTCTCATCTTAAAAAAGCGATACACTATAGAGATAATATTCTGCCTATTTTATCTGAAATTAGAAGATATACAGACAAATTAGAAATAATAATAGGTGATAAATTTTGGCCTATTCCCTCTTATAATAAAATTTTATATAGCATATAAATATAAATATAAAAAAACAGAAACGTATTTAAATATGTTTCTGTTTTTTGTATATTTATATGCTATATAACTAATAATATTATTACTATTAATAAAAGGATGATTTATTTTGTCAAAATTAAAGAAAATCGAAGTTGATATTATTAAAAAAATGTTAGCAGAAGAATTGTTAGTTATAAAAAAATATAAACTTTATTCAACTCAAGCTGATGATCCTCAATTAAAAATAAAATTTGAACAAATATCTGCTAGACATAAAAGACATTTTATAGATATGCTAAATCAACTAAAATAAAAAGGAGTTATAACTATGTCAAAAGAAAATACTTGCAAAATAAAAGAAGTAGATATGCTATATAATACACTTTCTATACAAAAAAATTTAACTAATATGTATAATGAATCAGGAAATGAATCCTATGAAATATCTTTAAGGGATACTATTACAAATATTTTAACAGAAGAACATATGATTAGAAATGAAATATCATCAGAAATTAGCAAAAGAGGATGGGAAAAATTAAATACAGAAAAAGTAGATACTAAAGATTTAAAACAAACATTAAAAAATTTCACAGAAAAAATATCAGAATTATAATTTTTCTATATATTTAATATATTTAGCTCCATAAAAAGCAATAGGAATAGCCGAAATAACAGCTATAATTCCATTAATTATTGATATACCTAGATCGAGTATGGCCGATATAAGAATAGGCATAATTTCAAAATTATTTGCAAACATTTTAATAATAATAGTGTTTATTGGTGATCCAATAATATTTATTAAAATACCAATTATACAAGCAATTATAACGCGTTTCTTATTTCCGCTATATATACTTTTATTACAAAGTTTTCCACATATAAATCCTGACAAAAATTTTATAATAAATGTACCAGGTGCATAAGATATAAATGTTCCGCTGAAAATATCATAAAGGCTCATGCCGATTCCAGCACTTAATCCTCCTCTAATTCCTCCAAATAAAATAGATGATACCAGCATAAATATATTTCCAAAATGAATAATTGTAGTTCCTATCGGCAGAGGAATTTTAATGCTTATAAAAGATCCTAAAAAACAAAGGCTTGCCATCATAGCTGTTATAACTAGATTTTTTATTTTATTTTTAACCAAATAATACACTCCTTATAAAAAATTCAAAACTCCTCAAAGTCTTTAAAATCATTTTGTTCAAAAAAATAAGAAATTACATTTTCAAAAGATACACCATATCTAGTGTCTGTATTTTGAGTATAAGTATTAAAAATAGCTTTCTCTACAAATCTAGTTGCTCTAGTCATAGCTGATGGAAAAGAAATTCCTTTTAATATGGATGAAACAATGACACTAGTAAATATGTCTCCTGTTCCAGGATATGAGATAGGAATATAATTGCATTTTATAATATAATAAATACCAGATTCTCGATCATATCCTAAATTAACCATATCTCCACTATCCAAATAAACACCTGTAATAATAATATACGGAGAATATTCTTCTCCTAATTTTGTTAATAATTTTTTAGCTTTTTTTAACGATATTCCTAATTTTATATACTCTATATCTAAAAGAATACAGGCTTCTGTAAAATTCGGGGTTATTATATCTGCTTTTTTAGCTAGAGAACAAATTTTTTCAACCATTGTTTTTGTATATGTTTTATAAATAATTCCATTATCTGCCATAACAGGATCAATAATTTTTAAACCCTCTTTAAAATCTGATAATATATCTATACAAATATCAATTTGTTTTTCACTTCCTAAAAATCCACTGTAGAAACAATCAAAAGATAAATTTAATTCTCTATAGTGATTATATGAAGCTTGTATAAAATTTGTAAGATCTTTCAATATAAAATTTCCCAAATTTCCTGTATGTGTAGACAAAACTGCTGTAGGTAAACAACAAACTTGACATCCACAAGCAGAAATAATGGGAATAATTACAGTTAAAGAACATCTTCCAAACCCAGAAATATCATGAACACAAAGAATTAATGGAATTTTATTTTTCATCATTTTCACCATTTTTGAATTTTTTATTTTATATAATTCAATAGAATTATTTAGATTTATATGGATAAACTATAGTATAAAATATAAAAAAGGGGTGTTTGTTATAAATAAAACTGTAAACTCTTTAATAAAAGGTGTTGCTGTTGGAACAGCATTAGGTGCTGCCACATATATGCTAACTAATTCTACTAAAAAAAGCAAATCAAAAAATCTGAAAAAAAATACTGGAAAAGTAATTAAAACTGTAGGTAGTATTGTAGAAAATGTTGCATACATGATGAAATAAAATATAATTTTTATATTAAAATATGAGTAGAGATGTGAATAAATCATATCTTTACTCATATTTTTTATTATACAGTTAAGGTGTCACAGAATAATTGGGAGCTTCCTTAGTTATATAAATATCATGTGGATGACTCTCTTTAAGTCCTGCACCGGTTATTTTTATAAATTGTGCCTTTTCATGCAACTCATAAATATCTCTACACCCACAATATCCCATTCCAGATGCAAGTCCTCCCATAAGTTGAAAAACAGTGTCTGCTAAACTTCCTTTATATGCAACTCGTCCTTCTACACCTTCAGGAACAAGTTTTTTATTGTCCTGTTGAAAATATCTATCCCTGCTTCCCTTTGACATAGCTCCAAGACTTCCCATTCCTCTATATACTTTAAAGCTTCTTCCTTGATATATCTCCATCTCTCCTGGACTTTCTTTGCATCCTGCAAGCAATGATCCCAACATGACAATATTAGCCCCTGCGGCAAGTGCTTTAACTATATCTCCAGAATATTTTATGCCACCATCGGCAATTACAGGGATTCCTCTTGTAACACAATATCGAGAAACATCATATATGGCAGTTATTTGAGGAACTCCTATTCCGGCAACAACTCTAGTTGTACAGATAGATCCTGGTCCTATTCCAACTTTTATAGCATCTGCTCCTGCATCTATAAGATCTTTTGCTGCATCTGTTGTAGCTATATTTCCTGCCACCAAAATAATATTAGGATACTCTTTTTTTATTAATTCTACACAGTTTAATATACCTAAACTATGTCCATGAGCAGAATCTAAAACTAAAACATCTACATCTACATCTACCAAGGCTTTAACTCTCTCTAATACATCGTTTGTAACACCTATCGCCGCCGCACAAAGAAGTCTTCCTTTACTATCTCTTGCCGTATTAGGATATTGTAAAGATTTTTCTATATCTTTTATAGTTATTAGTCCTTTTAGAACATTATTTTTATCTACAATGGGTAATTTTTCTATTTTATATTTACAAAGAATATCTTTTGCCTCATCAATAGTTGTGCCAACTGGAGCTGTTATAAGGTTTTCACAAGTCATGACATCTTTTATAGGAACGTTAAAGCTTTTTATAAATTTCATATCTCTATTTGTCAATATTCCTACTAAAATGCCCTTTTCAACTATTGGAACTCCCGAAATTTTATATTTACCCATTAAGTTATCCGCTTCATAAATATAGTTATTAGGGCTTAGATAAAAAGGATTTACTATAACTCCATTTTCCGACCTTTTTACCTTATCTACTTCTTCTGCTTGAGCCTCTATACTCATGTTTTTATGAATAACTCCTATTCCACCCTCACGCGCTATTGCAATTGCCATTAAAGACTCTGTTACAGTATCCATTGCAGCTGTCATAACAGGTGTATTAAGGATTATATTTTTTGCAAGCTTTATCTTCACAGAAACATCTGCTGGAAGAACATCTGATTTTGCAGGAATCAACAGAACATCATCAAAAGTTAAACCTTCTTTACAAAACTTTTGATTAAAATCTAGCTGTAGCATGACCCCTATCCCCTCTCTCAAAACTATATTTATACTATATTGTAACTCATACAAATATTTTTTTCAATAAATTTTAATCTTTTTTAAGAAATGATCTTAGAATTATATTTTTCTAACCTATTTTCTCTATTATATATATATAAAGATATCAAAAATCCTATTAAAGATGCTAATCCTGGTGATATAAATATAAAATAAAAACTAGGAATATTTATATCAATCAAGTTAACTATAAACGGTATGGTTAATAAAAATAATGTGCATAAAAATCCATCAGTAAATATAACCATTTTTGATGCTCTATTTTCTCTTCCTGTACACTGAAATAAAAGAATAAAGCAATATCCTAAACTTGTAAGTATTGATCCTATAATAGTTATTTTTAGTACTGTAGATGAGATATCTATAAATATTTGATCATTTGTAAACATCGATATAATAATATTTGGATTCATAAATATTATGCCTCCTGCACAAAAACTAAACACCACAACCATTATAAAAAATTTTGTAAACACTTCTTTCATTTTAATTTTATCTTTTTTTCCATTAAAATAAGATAAAATCGTCTGTGCACCCTGTCCAAAACCAATTAAAGGCATAGAAAACAAACTCTCTACAGACGAAGTTATAGTATATACGCCAATATACTCTTGGCTTGCAAGCCTTAAAAGAAGACCATTAGTTAGAGATATTGTTATTGCTCCCATTATAAGCATTAAAAATTCTACAAATCCTATTTTTATTATATCAATAAAATTTTTCACAAATGTTTTAAATGTAAAAAAAATATTGAATTTCCAATATTTTTTAAATATTATTAAAACTAAAGGAACCGAAAACCCTATTATTTCAGATATTAATGTCCCTATAGCGATACCGACAATTCCAAAATCAAATATAAACGATAGAACAATATTTGATATGATATTTATTATTGCAAGGGAAAGACTATATGGAAGCTGGAATTTGATCATTCCAAAAGATCTTAAAGAATTACTTATTGTATATCCTAAAGAACTAAAGATATTACTTATAACCATAATAGACATATACTGTTTTGCTAATACAAATATTTCTTCTGATGCTCCAAAAAATAATAAAATATTATCTAAAAAAATATAAGCTATAACTGATATCAATGCACTTATAACAAATGTAGCTATAATTCCACAAGTCAATGCTATATTTGCTTTCTTTATATTATTTTCTCCAATATATTTACTTATTATTACACTTGTTGAAAATCCAAAAAAAAGTTGTGCACCTATAAATATAATTAATATTGGAGAAATAATTCCCATAGCCGTAAGGGCATTGGAACCTATATCAGGAAGATTCCCTACAAATATTTTATCTATTATCTCTGTACAAGATTCTAAAGTCATTGATATAATTGTTGGTATTCCTATTGTTATTAAAAGTAGCCATATATTTTTTTTATCATATTTTGTAATTATTTTACTATTAATAAAAATTTCCTCCTTATTTTATAATTAATATAAAATGTACTTGATTATATCATATATAACTCCTAATATCTATTATTTTATACTTTATCTTTAAAAGTGCACTAAATCATTTGAAAATAAAAGGAATTAAACAAATATAGACGATTTTTGAAGAAATATGGATATATTTTAAAATATATCCATATTTCTATTGACAAATACTATTATAATAAATATAATTACCTTTAGAAATACTATTTTGAATATTAAATATCTTTGTAATTTGATTTATATTTAAAATTGCTTTGATCTTTTATATATAATTTTGGAGGTAATGATTATGTCTACTACTATTCCCAAACCTGCTGAGGTTACTAGATCTTGGTTTATTATAGACGCTGCAGACAAACCATTAGGCCGAGTTGCTACTAAAGCTGCTCATCTTTTACGTGGCAAACACAAAGTATCTTTTGCCCCTAATATTGATATGGGTGACCATGTTATAATCTTGAATTGTGAAAAAGCTGTCTTAACCGGAAAAAAATTACAACAAAAATTCTATAGATGGCATACTGGTTGGATTGGTGGACTTAAAGAAATTAAATACGAACATCTTATGAAATCAAATCCTGAAAAAGCTATGATGGCCGCTGTTAAAGGGATGCTTCCTGGAACAACTCTTGGCGCTAATTCTCTTACTAGGCTAAGAACTTATAGAGGAAATCAACATACTCATCAAGCTCAAAATCCACAACCATATAATGCTAATTAGGAGGATATTTTATGTACGATTCAAAACCTTATTTTTATGGAACTGGCAGAAGAAAACACTCTGTCGCTAGAGTTCGTGTATATGCTGGCTCTGGAAAAATAACTATAAACAAGAGAGATATGGATGATTATTTTGGTCTTGAAACATTAAAACTAATTGTTAGACAACCTCTTAATCTTACTGAAACTCTTGGCAAATTTGATCTAATATGCAACGTTTCTGGTGGTGGTGTAACTGGTCAAGCTGGTGCTATCCGTCATGGACTTTCCCGTGCTCTTCTTCAATATAATCTAGAGCTTAAACCTCAACTTAAAAAAGCCGGATTCCTAACTCGTGATCCTAGAATGAAAGAGCGTAAAAAATATGGTCTTAAAGCTGCTCGTCGTGCTCCTCAGTTTTCTAAGAGATAGTTTTACACATCGTTTTATTCAATATAAAAAAAGTAATAACATTTATAAATGTTATTACTTTTTTTATATTAAAATTGAATTTGATAATATATATTAGATCTCTTAAATTATAATATAATAATTATTTTTATAAAAAAACTTAACTTTTCATTTTAAATTTTATTAAAACTTGATTTAATTTTTTAATTAATTTAAATCCTATTAAATTTTCGTAATCTATTATATTTTGATTTAATTTACTTTCTCTATCTATATTATTTTTAATCAATTCTGTTTCTCTATCTATATTATTCTTAATTAATTCTGTTTCTCTATCTATCATTTTAACTATCAATTCACTAATCGTTTGATTAAAAACATCAGTTTCTATTATTTCACCATCAACTATTTGTACATTAGTAGAATTTAAAAAAAATATATTTTGTGCAATTATTTTTATATGATCAAACTTTTTTATATTTATATCAATATGATATTGTGGATCTAATGTGCAAAAAATTTCCTTATTATCAAATGAAATACTATTTAAGGCTTTTATACTAACAGGATTGTCATTTATAAATGCACTTATATTTTCAACTAATATTCCTAAACCATCAATAAGATCAATTCTAACACCAGAAGAGTTCATATTAGAATAAAAGCTATAGGTAAAATTATCATTATCTTGTTTAATATCATCTATGATCAAAGAGTTATCCTCTAAAAATTTATTATCAACTATAAAATATGCTTTTGCTAAAACTTTTTTCGCTGGCAGATCCAATAAATCATTATTTCTACCCGTTTCTTTATAAAAATCTATATATGAATAATTATAAACTTCTTTAAAACATTTTATTATATTTTCATTATAAATATTTTTAATATAAATATTTATGGCTATATCTCTACTAACATCTCCCCAAAGACAACCATTTAAAAGTATAAAATATTTTTCACAAAAAAGTTCTTCTTTTGTTATCGCATCTTTTCTTATAAAATTATCTTTAAACCCCTCAATAAATATACTATCATCAATATTTTCCATCATCATTTGTATAATAGATGAAAATTCCAATTTATCACGTATACAATTTTCATCTGTAGACGCACTAGTATTTTCACCGCTTTTAGATAGAATACGATGATTAACCAAAACTTCTTCTAATATATATATAGGATATTTAAGTATTAATCTAATCCAATAGTCAAAATCTGGTAATTGTCTTAATCCTCCATTATAATAACCTAATTCGTCATATATTATTTTTCTTATCATAACACTTGGATGACATAAACAATTTCCTGAATAATAAAATTTATTTAACCAACTACCCCTAGATCTATTATATTGATTGAATATATCTAAAGACATACTACTACTGCTACATTTATTAGTATAAACTTCTCCATCCTCATTAAGAAAATTAGCATGAGTAAAACATGCCGCTACATCTTTATTGTTATCAAGATATTCGACCTGTTTTTTAAGCTTTTCAGGATACCAGATATCATCAGAATTTAATAAAGCAATATATTTGCCACGACTCTTCTTAATCAAAAATTTTAGTATCTCTGTTGCTCCTAAATTTTTAATAAGAAAAAACTTACGTAATCTATAATCCGTAAAAGAATTAATCACTTTTACAGAATTATCCTTAGAGCAATCATCAGCAACAATTAATTCAAAGTTATTATAATCTTGAGATAAAACACTTTCAATTGCTTTTCCTATAAATAATTGATGATTGTAAGATGGAATTATTACACTAACTTTAATATTATTACTATCCATACCAAACTACTCCTATATATCCCATTATTTTAAAATTTCTTTTATTATATCACATACTTTTTGAACTTGATGTAAAGTCATATCGCTAAAAATTGGTAAACACAAAATTCTATTAGATACGTATGTTGCGTTAGGAGTATTTGAATTTATGTGAGAATATGCAAAAGTATTAGTTACTAACGGATAAAAATACTTTCTTGTAAAAATATTATATTCTTTTAATCTTTCAAAAATTTCGTCCCTTTTTATACAAATTTTAGTTTCATCTATCATTATTGGCATATAAGCATAATTATATTTAATATTAATAGGTATTTGATTAAATATAATACCAGGAATTTCAGAAAAATTAGAAAAATATAATTCCGTAAGTATTTTGCATTTTTTTATATTATTATCTATATCATTTAAATTTAAAATTCCCATACAAGCTTGAAATTCACTCATTTTAGCATTTAATGCTATTATAGAAACTTCATCTTCATTTTTTATACCAAAATTTTTTAAAAGATTAAATGTATCTTTTAAAAAATTATCTTTATAAGTTAAAGCTCCTCCTTCAATAGTATTGAAAATTTTAGTCGCATGAAATGAAAACATAGAAATATCTCCAAAATCACCTATAGACGTTCCATCTAATTCTACCCCAAATGCATGGGCTGCATCATAAATAACCTTTAAATTATATTTATCTGCTAATCTTTGAATCTTGCTTATATTGCATGGTCTTCCATATACATGCACTGGCAAAATAGCCGAAGTTTTTTCATTTATAAGTGGTTCTATACTATCTTCATCTATATTATAATCAATCATTTTTATATCACAAAACACAGGAGTTAGCCCATTCATTGAAATAGCGTGTGCTGTTGATACAAATGTAAATGGTGTAGTAATTACTTCTCCTGTTAATTTTAATGAACGAATAGCACTATCTAAAGCTAGATGACCATTTGTAAATAAAGTTATATTATCAGATTTTAGATAATTTTTTAATAACTCTTCAAATTCTATATGAAGTGGTCCATTATTGGTTATCCATTTTTTATCCCATATTCGTTTTATTATTTTTATATATAGTTCATATTCAGGTAGAGATGGCTCTGTCACTAATAAAGGTTTTTCAAATTTTTCAATCATTTTATGCTATTTATCCTCCAAAAAATTTTTTTCTAATTTCAAGATATTCTTACTACGATTTTTAATTTTTTGTGAAGGTATTCCAACATTAATAGACCAGCCCTCCGTTTTTCCAACAATTAAACTAAATGCACCAAATGATGCACCATCATCAATATCAGCTCCTGGTAAAACAACACTGCTAGCTCCTATTATTACATGTCTACCTATATTTACTTTTTTTTGGATAATATTTTTATATTTATCCGGAACCAAAGGACTAGTCATACTTTCACCTGAATAATCATCAGATATAGCATATATAGAAACCCTTGATGAAATATTTACAAAATCTTCTAAAAAAACTCCTTTATTTCCTCCAAATATACAACTAAATACAGCTATATGAACATTGTTTTTTATAGTTATATTACCACTTAAAACACAAAAGTCATCTATTCTTACATTATCTCCAATAGAAATTTTTTCTGGAGAATATATGCTAGATTTTTTACTTAAGAAAACATTTTTTCCAATACTTTTAAAACCTATTTTAATTAATTCTTCTTTTTTAAAAATATTACTCATTAATTTATATCCTTATTAATTCTATTATAGTATATCATAGATCAAATTAAAACCATCAATATCTTTAAACAAACAGCTGTTGTAATAAACCTTTTTTAAACAGCTCTCTCGTTTATCAACTTTTCAACGTTATATGGGAATTTTTTTGTGAAGTAGGCAGTCTAATTACTTCATTATATTATTCTAGTTTTAATCTTTCTATTAATTTTAAATTCTACAAATCTATAAATATTTATGATATCTACAGAAATTAATTTTAGTAAATAATTAAGTAGATATTTTTCTCATTCCCAAAAAAACTAAAAAGACCTAAGGTTTAAAACCGTCATATTCTAATCTGTCTTTTTATCATAAACTAAATAATAATTTATTATACCATTTTTTTATAACCTTTATTAATTTATTTAGATAAATTGTTATATTATATTTATAAAAAATACTCGGTTAAGTTTATATAAAATAAACCTAACCGAGTATTTTTAAATGATAAGGACACCCCAGACTAAAACTTGGAACACCTTGATTAAGATAAGTATTCATATAACAAAAATATGGATAAAATCAAGAAAAATAATATTTCTAATATTAGAATAAATTATTCTGATATTAATCTAAGACAGAACTTATAGAATTCCTTCATAATCCAGAAGCATTTAAAAAAGAAACTTATTATACAAATATAAAAAATCAACTATTTAAGTGAAAATAATGTATAATAAAAACAAACTTTTAAGGAGATGATTATTATAAACAAAGGTGGATTTTCGCTAAAAAGACTCTTAGGAATTACCCGTATTAAACAAAATATTTCTAGAAAGACTGGTATTCCTTTTACTAAATCTGGACGTCAACGTAAACTTGGAAAATTTATTATAGATCTTTTTAAGTAAATATAATATACAAATATTTACAAAATATGATAAATAATATATAATATAGACCAGTAGGTAGAGTAAGCCTTTCAAGAGCGGTTAGTCTTTCCTCTTCAGATATTTATTAATATCAGAAAGGAGGGATATTTATGGAATACATACTAATTATATTTGGAATTGCATTAATTTTAATGTTTGTTTTATTTATAATACTTTCCATAAAAAAATAACCGTCTCGGACAAGACGATTATTTTTATAAATTATTTATAAAACTAATTACTTAGAGGGCTAACCGTTCTTAAAACGGGTAACTCTATCTACTACTATTATATAGAATCAACTAATATATGTCAATATTTCCTCTATTTAATAAAAAAGAGGTTTAAATATATGAAAAATATAATCAATTTTATAAAAAAACATTATGATCTTATTTTAGTAATTTTATGTATTTTAATGCTTGTTATTGCTAAAGCAGAATATTTTATGATATTTACAATATTAAATTCATTCATACTATTATTTATTTTTAAAGAAGTTAAATCCTTGTCTAAAAAATAAATATTTTATAATAAATATTAAAAGGAAAAAATATTAGAGTATATACATAAAAATAGTGAAAAATTAAAAGATGCATTACAAATTGAGCATGAATCAAACATATATGATAAAATAGAAATACTAATTGAAAATTATAATAAAAGCATTCTGAATACTAAAAATAATAGTCTAGACTCCAGAGGAACTCACCCTGAGGACTTCTATACTGTTAGATTTTGGTGGGGTGTAAAACATACTTTTTTATCAGATGGTTCTGCACAGAGATATGCATATAATATACGACAAAAAGCTCATTTGCATTATGCAATAGGATTGTCTGCTGGAGTTGCATTTGGAATCATTTTTCAAGGTGTTGGCAGTATTGCTGCTATTCCTAATGGAATATCTGCTATTTGGGCATATTCTTTAGCAGATTCGGTTGACTATAATGCAAATAGACCCGGTAGTGGTGTAATATTAGAAGTACATTATCTTCTTGTTTATAATTGTAAACCAAGATAAGGAGTCCTTATATGCAATATAATACTATTTTTTATATTATTTTTATTATATTACTTGTAATTTCATTATTTTTGAATCATAAATATAAAAATATTATTGATACAAAATTAAAATGTTTAAAACCCATTGTAGTATTAATAATAATATTTACACTAATATTTTCTGCAATAAATATTTTTATTATATGAACTAAAAAGAAGATGAATGAATCATCTTCTTTTTTTATACCTAATTTTAAGGAGTGAAATTATGAAACAAAAACCCAAGTTAAATTCGTATACTTTTCAAAATAATCTAGATAAAAGCAACCAATTCCTACCAGTTACGGCGTCGGTTTTAGGGGGTGGAATCCCCTTTAATTTCTCTCATCTAAAGGATGAAAATGGAATATATCTAGGAAATAGCTCCACTGGTGGGGCTATTTTGTTTGACCAATTTAAGGTGAGTAATACTAGAAATTCCTATGAATCTATCATCTTTGGAAAGAAAGGAGCGGGAAAATCTACCCTAATTAAAACATTACTTTTACATAATATTATCAAAGGAAATTATAACAGAATCTTTGATCCTAGTAATGAATACACGGGGCTTGTAGAAAAATTAGGGGGAAAGATTATCCATCTGGACGGTAAAGATGGGATGGTAAACATCCTCCAAATTCTTCCTTTAGGTGAGGAAACTTCCTCCTCTTTTTCCGCTCAGATTAACAAGGTTAAAACCTTTTTCGGGATTATTTCTGGTATCGATGATCAGGTTGTTTTATCAGAATTTCAGCGAATTGTTGGACTTCTTTACGAAAAATTTAAGATAGATAAAGACAATTTTATAGATAAAAAACCAGATGAATTCCCAATTTTATCCGACCTTTTACAGATGGCTACAGTTAAGAAAAAAATCAAGAGTTATAGACAACGGAATCTTGAGAAAAATAGTAAATAAAAAAATCATACTATTGTCACTAGTTTGTAAAATAATGTCGTGTATTGTTTATGTTATAATTATCTAGATAAATAATATACGGAGGGTTTTATGGATATAGAAAACAAATATCTTGAAGAATATTTTAGTCCACTAATGTACGGATTTACACTATTACAAAAATATTTTGATGTACAAGATAGAGTATTGAAAAACATATTAAATAAACCAGAAAGTTTAGAACAATTTAAACATAGTATGTTATTTAATAATTTTCCACGCCTAAAAAATATAGTTGAAAATGGAAAATTACTTAAACTAATTGAAAAATCAATAGAGTATAGAAAAGTTTTTTCACATTATTATCATGAAGAAAATCATTTAACTTTAGGTAAGTCAGAAAAAGAAGTAATAGAAACTATTTATAAATATACATATGAATATATTAACACTTTTAAAGATAGAAGCATTATAAAAGATAATACAGATAACTTTCTTTTCTATAAAATAAAAAATAAAGAAAATAAAGAAAATACATATTTAACATTAAAGGGAATTATATTTTTTATATCTTTATTTGTTTCAAAAAGTAATATATATTTGATCATAAATGAAGTAAATAAAATTAATAAAAATAATAAAATTAATAAAAATAAAATTAATAAAGAAGACCAAGAGTTATTAATGTTTCATTCTGAAAAAAATAAAGACTCAATAATACCGTCATTAGAAAACGATAGTATTATTGATAATATATCTATGTTACATCAATTTATATTTTATAATAATAATATAAAAAATTCAGATAAAGATTTTATAAATACAGTTGCATATAATATATTGTATCCTAGATTTAAAAAGAACGATTTAATCATTTTAAAATTTAATGAAATAAACAATGAGTTAAATAAAGGGATAGTAGATGACACTGAAAAAAAATCTAAGCTACCTATGAATAACCTCTATATAAAAACAAAAGGTGCATTAGTTATATCTTTAAATGAAAAATTTTTAAAATATCTATTGTCACATCTATCTATCAAGAAGGAAATAAATAAAGAAATCACCGATATATATGAATATATAGATTATATAAATAAACAACTAGAAAAAAAAGAAATATTATCTATACCAATAAAGAAAAAAGAATTGTCTGACAAAGAAATCAAAGTTAACTATTATAGTGAAAAAGCTAAATACTATGAATATATAAAATCTTTCTATATTCCTGTTATAAATCAAGAAATAGATTTGAATAATAATCTATCAACAGAAAAAAATTACAACATTTGTTTTAAAACAGAATATAAAAAATTTGATAATCTGTCTTATTATAATAAAATTATTTCATTTTCAAGAATAGTAAATAAATATTTTTGTACAACAAACGTACCGTCAAAAAACGGAAAAGAAAAATATATAAAAAAAGGGTTTCCCAAAGGGATCTTTAAAAATTTTCAAGAAGATCTATTTAAAATATTTGAAGATTTTAACAATAGAAAAGATAATATAAATTCTTTTATAGATAATATAAATAAACAAGATGATAAAAAAACGGGTGATAAAAAATATATAATAGCAGAAGAAATATTAAATTGCTTTAAAGATACAGAGAATGCAGAGAAATTTTTTGGAAAATATAAAAAACTTATTGTTCATTGTAATAATATAATGTTTAATAAAAAAATTGATAACGAAAACATAGATAACGAAAAAAAATATTATCCAATAAAAATTATATATATATCAATTACTCCTAAAAATAAATCTAATAAATATTATACTGGATATTTTGAGTTCTTGAGTAATGAATTAAAACATAATCAAGATAGAATTGAACACTATACAAAAACTTTTGAAACACAAGATATTACTATCTTATATAATGTTTGTAAAAATATATTCTATACAAAATTTTCAAATATAAAGATTAATGAAAAAAATAAATTTGTGTATAATAACAATGAAAAGAATATATCATCTAAAGATAGAAAAGAATTATATAGAATTTTTATATATGTAAATCTATATTTTATGTTTACTAACCAAATATTAAAATTATCTATAGATAATATAAAAAAGATAGAAAACAAACAAGAAATAGATAGAACAATCTGTAAAAAATTTAAAGATAAATCTATAGAATTACATAATTATGAAAATATTAATATAAATTTAAAACAAAGAACATCTAAGAACTTTTTATATATAATTAAAAATCATATGTTTAATGAATATTATAATTATATACTTAATAAAAAAGATAATAATAAAATTGAATTTGAAGATTTAAACAGCAACCTTAAATCTTTGGAAGATTATAAATATAAGTTGATATCATTCTTAGCAAAAAAAGAAAAAGATTTTTTTGCTAAGAATCATAATAAAGATAATTTTATTAAATCTTTTGATAAATCTTCATATATAGATTTTATATTATTATTGGGAGATGATAATTTTATTAAAATTTTAGATATAAAGAATACAGATGAAACTAAAAACATTTTAAAATCATTAAGAAATTACTTTATACATGAAAAAGATAAAATAAAAGATATTGGTAGTATCGCTTTACAAACTTTTTTTGATATTTCTATAAATGATAAAAGTTTTAAAAATAATCTAAACCCTATAAAATACTTAATTGATAAATTAAATAAATAATGATATGATATACTAAAATCCATTGTTTTAGTACCATGTAAAATTGCATAGGTCTAAAACTATCGTCATAATTCGACCTATCTATCGTATGTTTTAGTACCATGTAAAATTACATAGGTCTAAAACTGATAAAAAGGAGCGTTATCACTATTTATAGTTTTAGTACCATGTAAAATTACATAGGTCTAAAACCAAAAAGAACTCTTTTTTACAAAGAGTTCTTTTTTGACATAAAAAAAACCATACAGTCTGATTAAGACCGTATGGCTTTAAAATATAAGGAGGGATTTTATATAAAAACTATAACTTCTCCAGTAGTAATCCTAAAGAGCAAATTCATACAATCAATAGGAAAAGAGTTTAGTTCATATATAGATTATATTAACCGAGAAACTGCTGAAAAAGCACAAAAAAAGCTCTCTTATGTGGCAGAATGCTATCCCTTTTGATAACCATTAGCTAGAGAAATTAGGTATGTATAATAGCAAAACTGGATATATTGATGAGTCTAAACTTTAGAATATAACCCGACTTTCCACAAAGTAAATGTTAGATAAAAAAGGGATGATAAAACAAAAAGATATGGAAAAGATGAAATCTAAAGTAGTAAATAATCTGTTGGATATTTCAAAATCTCATGAGAAGATAAACCAACTTATTCGAGAAGATATTATTAAAAAAAGAAGTTCAAACTTATTTATAAAAGATATAGAATTAAATAAAATATTTAAATAGATCCATAAAAAACTCCCTGAAGATAAGAGGATATGGAACTACAAGATGAAGGGGATAAAAGAGATAAGACCACTGATAGATAAACTATCAGCAGTCTATATTTCAACCTATCACAAGGAGGAATTTTCAAAGCTAAAAACTTACTTAGTTCTAATACAAAAAGAATAAATAATACTTTTATATAGTCATACTAAATAGATAGAGAGATAAGAAAGTAAAGTTTATAGAATAATATAATTTTTTATTGACATAGTTTAATAATCATATTATATTGACTTCAAAGATTTATTTTTACAAATAAAAAAACCCCCACAGCTTAATATTGTTTATCAGACAATATTAAGCATACGCTTTACAAGATGTTAATCACAACATAATATAAAACTTGTGAGAGTTGTTTTACGGGTCAAATTATATCCCGTTTTACATATACTGTCAAGAGTTTATAGATGATTTAATTGGCATCTGTAGCCTCTTGATTTTTTTAAAATCTTTTCTAAAATTGAATAAATTTAATAAAGTTTAAATACTCAAACATATTAGTTTTGCCACAACTTACATTAAGCTAGAAATTATTGTAACGAGCAAATCTCTGTTAAAAGAGACAATACATACCAAGAGTTCAATAAGTGCAGTATTGCGAATACGTGAGGTATAGGAATATAAAGTTTAAACTAAATTGTTAATAAAAAAATATTCGGTTAAGTTTATATAAAATAAACCTAACCGAATATTTTAGATGGTGGGAGATGGCGGATTCGAACCACCGAAGCATAAAGCAACAGATTTACAGTCTGCCCCCTTTGGCCGCTCGGGAAATCTCCCTATTTTAATAATATAATATAAACGCAAAAAATGGAGCTGGTGGACGGATTCGAACCCCCGACCTGCTGATTACAAATCAGCTGCTCTACCAACTGAGCTACACCAGCGAATTATTACGTTTATAATAATAACATATTAAAAATATAATGTCAATAGAAATTTAATGGTCGGGGCGACAGGACTTGAACCTGCGGCATCTTGGTCCCAAACCAAGCACTCTACCAAACTGAGCTACGCCCCGATCAATCGACATTTCATATGATATCATAAACACAATGTTTTGTCAATATTTATTTTATTTTTACTATATATTATTTATAGCACTTGTGTGGTATAATAACTAGATATAACAAGTTTAAAGACTAAATAAAAAATTTAAAGATAATAATATTTAGAGGTGAATTTAATGGGTTTGTTAGAAAAAATATTCGGTTCTTACAGTAAAAGAGAGCTAAAACATATTAACCCAATCATGAATAAAGTTCTTGATTTAGATGAAAAATACATAAAAATGTCTGATGAAGAACTTAAAGGTCAAACATTAATTCTTAAAGAAAGACTTGCAAAAGGTGATTCAGTAGACGATATTCTACCAGATGCTTTTGCTACTTGTAGAGAAGTTTCATATCGTGTATTAGGAATGAAGCACTTCCCTGTTCAAATAATTGGCGGTATAGTTCTCCATCAAGGTAGAATAGCAGAGATGAAAACAGGAGAAGGAAAGACACTAGTAGCAACCCTTCCAACATATCTAAATGCGCTAACTGGAAAAGGAGTTCATATAGTAACAGTAAACGATTATCTAGCTAAAAGAGACTCCGAATGGATGGGTAAAATATTTAAATTTTTAGGATTATCTGTTGGTTTAATAACCAACGCTATCCCACAACATATAAGACAATCCCAATATAATTGTGATATTGTATATGCAACTAATAATGAGCTTGGGTTTGACTATTTAAGAGATAACATGTGTATATATTCTTCTCACAAAGTTCAACGTGGATTTAATTTTGCTGTTATAGATGAGGTTGATTCTATCCTTGTAGATGAAGCTAGAACTCCTCTTATAATATCCGGACAGGGTGATAAATCTACAGATTTATATATAACAGCTGATAAATTTGCTAAAACCTTAAAAATGCATAAAGTTGCAGAGCTTGATGACAAAATTGACAATGATAACATAGATGCTGATTATATTGTTGATGAAAAAGCAAAAACAGCAACACTAACCCCTTCAGGAGTTAAAAAAGCCGAAAATTATTTCTTACTTGAAAATCTTATGGATGCAGATAATATATCTACACTACATCATATTAATCAATCAATTAGAGCTAATAGTATAATGAAAAATGAAATAGATTATGTTATTAATAATGGTGAAATTGTTATTGTTGATGAATTTACAGGCCGTCTAATGATAGGTAGAAGATACAATGAAGGTCTTCACCAAGCAATTGAAGCAAAAGAAGGCGTTACTGTAGAAAGAGAATCTAAGACTCTCGCTACTATCACCTTTCAAAATCTATTTAGAATATATAACAAATTATCTGGAATGACAGGTACTGCTATGACAGAAGAAGGAGAATTTAGAGAAATATATAAACTTGACGTTATAGAAATTCCAACAAACAAACCAATCCAAAGATCTGATCATGATGATGTTATATTTAAAACTTTAAATGCAAAAAATGAAGCTATTGTTCAAAAAATAATAGATTGTAACAAAAAAGGTCAGCCAATTCTTGTAGGAACCATTTCAATAGAAGATTCTGAAAAAATTAGCAGGATGCTAAAAGTTAAAAAAATTCCTCATCATGTTTTAAATGCAAAATATCATGATAAAGAAGCAGAAATTATTGCTCAGGCTGGTAAATTTGGTAGCGTAACCATTGCAACAAATATGGCAGGTCGTGGAACAGATATTGTTCTTGGAGGAAATGCAGAATTTTTATCTAATTCAGAACTATTAAAACGAGGATATAATCAATCTCAAATAGATGTTATAAATAGTTTTATTGAAACTGATGATGAAGAAATCATTGAAGGTAGAAAAATATACAAAGATTTTTCAGAAAAATTTAAAAAACAGATAAAAATAGAAGCAGATAAAGTTAGAGAAGCTGGCGGTTTATATATTTTAGGGACAGAAAGACATGAATCTAGACGTATAGATAACCAGTTACGCGGCCGTGCAGGTAGACAAGGAGATCTGGGAGAAAGCTGTTTTTATTTATCTTTAGAAGATGATATAATGAGATTATTTGGTGGAGAAAAAGTTAAAAATATTATGAATGTTCTGAAAATTGATGAATCTCAGCCAATAGAAAATAAAATATTAACTAATTCTATAGAATCTGCACAACGTAAAGTTGAAGGTCGGAATTTTGGAATAAGAAAAAATGTTCTTCAATTTGATGATGTAATGAATAAACAAAGGGAAATTATATATAGTCAACGAGAAAAAGTATTAAATGGAGAAAACCTTAAGGATTATATAATATCCATGGCAAAAGATAGCATATCATCAACAGTTCAACAATATATAGGTAATACTGATATTAAAGATGACTGGAATATTGTAGGACTTAAAGATCATTATTTAGGGTTTTTAATAACAAATGATGATTTAAATATAACTCAACAAGAGCTAGAAGATATAACTAAAGAAAGCATTACAAAAATTTTAACAGATAAGGCAATAGAGTTATATGAGATAAAAGAATTAGAATCTCCTTCATCAGAAACACTACGAGAAATTGAAAGAGTTATACTTCTTAAAAATGTTGATACAAAATGGATGGACCACATAGATGCCATGGACGAATTAAAAAAAGGTATCTATTTAAGAGCATATGGACAAAAAAATCCTGTTGTAGAATATAGATTAGAAGGTTTTGATATGTTTGACGAAATGATAGAGTCCATTAAAAGTGATACTACTAGAATCCTTTTAAGCTTGTCTATAAAACCTAAAGAAGAAATTATAAGAGAACCAGTCATAATGGATACTAAAGAAAATTTAGGAGATATAGAAAAAAAAGCAATAAAAATACCTATTACATCTGATAAAACTGGTAGAAATGATGATTGTCCCTGTGGAAGTGGAAGTAAATATAAAAAATGTTGTGGTAAATAAATAAATAAAAAAAGAAGGAAGCTTAAAAGCTTCCTTCTTTTTTTATTTATTTATTTATTTTGAAAGTTTTTTATCTTGAGAAAGTTTTTTATTTTTTTTAGAAAAAACAACTATTCCTAGAGCACCTGATACTAGGAAAACAATTATAAGCGCTATTGCACTTTGATCTCCTGTCATAGGTATTTTAGTATTTGTTCCTCCACCATTTCCACCTTCTCCAGTTATACCGCCTGTATTTGGATTAATTATAGTTACTTCAAGAGTTTTTTTAGCAACATTTCCATAGCCATCATCATAACTATAATTTATATCATAAAGTCCTGTTTTAGATGTATCAAATTTACCATCCTCACTAATAAGTCCCTCTGGTAAAGATTCGATTACAACTTTATCTCTAACATCACCTATAGCAGGATCGATAGCAGAAACTATATAATCTTTAGGAAATAAATTATCTCCTTGCGTAATTTCTTCTTTATCTTTTGAAATAATAATTTCAGGTTTACCATGTTTAACAATTCGAACAGCTACATCTGATTTATCTGTTCCACTCCAAGTAACCCATGGATATACACTAAAATCAGCTTTTGCTGTAAATATCCATTCTTTACCAACTTTTTTTGTATCAAAATCTTCTGGTAAAGTATTCGGAGTATAAGTTAGGTCTAATCTTGCAATCGTCGCAGGAAGTTGACCAGTTAGATCGGCATTTATTGTTTGAACAAGATATTTTAGAAGATCATCAAAAGTTTCTATAGATGTTCCTGCTTCTATCTCTACAACTTCAGGAATAAATGGCATAGTTCCTTTTACAGGAGTAACTTTTATATCTACCGTTGCTTTTCTTCCAGAAGAATCAACAACATTAGATTCTAATTGATAAGTTGTTCCTTTGGGTACAAATGGTATATCTTTTTCTTTATAAGTCCATGTAACACCACTTACATCAGTTTTTTTGCCCCCTGCTATATTTGCAACTATAGTTGTAGGTCCAATTTTAGGAATAGATTCTCTTGTATTTCTAGAATCATCTGCACTTATCTCTATTGGTTCTATAGCATCAAAAGAATCAACTAATTTGACATCAACCAAACCAGTAGCTTTTTTATCATCTGGGTTTATTATATTATTTAAACTTGGATTAAGTCTTCCTGATACAAATTTTCCAAACCCAACTTCATCAGAGCTTTCACCTTTGTTCCAATCCCATTTTTCAACAGGCATATCAGCTTTAGGATTTCCAGATTCTAAACCAGTTACAGGATGATATGTTACAGGAACACCAGTTACATTTAAATCTATATGATCTAAATTTCCAAATTGATAAACATCACCTATTGTACCCACATTAACATCTTTTGTTATTTTGTTAGGTCTTTTATCAACTAAATGAGAAGCAGGATCACTTTCTGGAAAAGTAGGTTGTGTTGCTGTGATTTTTAGAATTCCACCTAAATTTAGATTAGCATTAAATTTATCATCTAATGTTCTATTTAAGCTAACCGTTACAGATCCATCAGTAGCCGCTGTTGCTTCTCCTAAAAGAATTGTCCCAGTTGGGTCATAAACTTTTATCACAGTTCCAGCAGGAACATTTGTGAGACCTTTTAAGTTTGCTACAGTTATTGTTCTATTTCCTGTTAAAGGATTTGTATCGGTTATATTTTCAGGAATAGCTCCTGTAAAATCTTCTATAACCAATTCTCTTTCGCCTATTGTTATATCACCAGTTATAGAATCTCCCAGATGATTAGATGTTACAATCTTACCATCAACAATATCTCTAACAGTAGTTGCTTGAAGTTTTGGGATATCTTTAGTTATAGATATAATTGTTTTTTTTGTAGGAGGTTGTTTTTTTATATAAATAGGCATAACAAAGGTTGTTCCATCTTCATTAAAAACACTAGACTCATTATAAACACTACTGTCATAAACATAAGTTGTTGTAAATATCCGTCTATTACCTGTAAATTTAGTATCAGATGCTCTTAAATTATAAATGTTATTCGCAAGTTTTGAATTAATTTGACTGCCAAATACAGTAGATTTGATATCATTTACATACATATCTGAACTAAAATTAGCTGGTATAAGTAGATTTTGTATATACTCTGGATCATAATCTAAAGCTTGTGTCAATGCCACAATACCTTTTACAGCAAAAGAAGGAACCCCAGTAAATTCAATCTTAGCCAAAAGGGTTTGTCCAACCCTTACATCATTATTGTCCATCTTTGCTCCAACAGTTTTTCCATCGTATTCATATAAATTTAAATTAATATCCATGCCAGTTGATTTTTCTACGCCAGCATTTGCATTTGAAACAAACACCATATTGAAAAACATAGCAACTACGATAGCAAGTGCAAAAGATCTTTTTAAAGTACTATTCATAATATAACGCCTCACCTTTTATTTTGATTTATAATCCATCTTAAATTTAAAATTATATTACTTAATCTATACAAATCTTTATATAATTAAAATTAAATGAATTAAATTTATTAAAGATAATATATAATAATTTTATAAAATAAGAAAAGATTAATCAAATATCTAATTATATTTTCGTATTATACATAGAATAAATTAACGTTGTCAACAAAGTTAATTATATTGTTACATTCATTACCAATTTTGTAAATATAATAAAATACATAAATAAATATTAGATATTAGATATTAGATATTCGGATATTAAAGAACATGATAATAGATATAATATATCACTATTATTATATAAATAATATCTTCTTTCGTGAAATGTATTAAACAGATTTTAATTTGATATAGTTATCGTTGATAAAGTTCTATTATAGTTTTTTACTATCACTTATGATATAATAATAACAATTAAATTACATATATTAATTATAATATAAAATAACTGTATTATATGTTATTTTATGTAAACTACTATTATGAGGTGCGTGAAAATATGAGAAAAACGAAAATAATTTGTACACTTGGCCCTTCTACAGACAATACAGAAACTCTTAGACAATTAATGGTTGAAGGAATGAATGTGGCTAGATTTAACTTTTCACATCAAACACATCAAGATCATAAAAAAAGATTTGATGCTGTTGTGGCTTTACGAGAAGAATTAAATCTTCCAATAGGAACTCTTTTAGACACCAAGGGCCCTGAAATAAGGTTAAAGCAATTTAAAGATGGAAAAGTTTTTTTAGAAACTGGATCAGAATTTATTCTAACTACAGAAGATGTTTTAGGTACAGAAAAAATATCTTCCATTACATATAAAGACCTTCCACAAGACATACAAAAGGACACTAGAATTTTGATAGATGATGGCTTAATAGAATTAAAAGTTGAATCGTTTGATAGCAAAAACATAACCTGTAAAGTTATAAATGGAGGTTATGTATCGAATAACAAGGGTGTAAATGTTCCAGGTGTAAAATTATCTCTTCCATATATTAGTAAAAAAGATGAAGAAGACATATCGTTTGGAGTTAGAACTGGTTTTGATTTTATAGCTGCTTCTTTCACAAGATCTGCCGAAGATGTTATGCAGGTTAGAAAAATTTTAAATAAAAATAATTGTAAATCTATAAAAATAATTGCAAAGATTGAAAATGCTGATGGAGTTAATAATATAGATGAAATTATACAATCTGCAGACGGGGTAATGATTGCAAGAGGAGATATGGGTGTAGAAATTCCATATGAAACTCTTCCAGTTTTACAAAAAATGATTATCAAAAAATCTTATAATGCTGGAAAACAGGTTATAACTGCTACACAGATGCTTGATAGTATGATGAAAAATCCAAGACCAACTAGAGCAGAAGCAACAGATGTAGCAAATGCAATATATGATGGAACAAGCGCAATAATGCTTTCTGGAGAAACTGCTGCGGGAATGTATCCTGTTGAATCACTTACCGCTATGGCTAATATCGCAAAAAAAGCTGAAAAAGATATAGATTATGTAAAAAGATTTAATACAAGAGATATTAATGGCTCAATAAGTGTAACAAATGCTATATCCCACGCAACAGTCACAACTGCTCATGATTTAAAAGCAAAATCAATAATAACTGTAACAAAATCAGGAAAAACAGCAAGAATGATTAGTAAATATAGACCTTTAGCACCTATAATTAGCTGTTCATCAATAGCGACAGTTTGTAGACAGCTAAATCTTTCATGGGGTGTAACACCTGTTATAGTTGAAGAAAAAGACAATACGGACACCCTTTTTGATCATTCTGTTAGACGAGCAGTTGATGAAGGTTTAGTTTCTAGTGGAGACTTAGTTGTTATAACTGCCGGAGTTCCCCTTGGAGTTCCTGGAACTACAAATTTATTAAAAGTTCATATTGTAGGAGATATACTAATATCTGGAACAGGTATAACAAATAATAAAACTTGTGAAAACCTTTGCATATGCCAAAATGAAAAAGAAGCATTGGAATATTTCAAAAATGGTGATATATTAGTTATCCCTGAAACTACTAATAATATACTTCATCTAATAAAAAGTGCTTCTGGTATTATCGTTGAAAGTGAATCTGAGTCATGCCATGCTGCAACTGTGGGACTTGCATTAGATATACCAGTTCTTATAGGTTGTAAAAATGCAACAAAAATTCTTAAAAATGGTATAACTGTTACACTAGATGCAGCAAGAGGTGTTGTTTGCAGTAATACCCTTTTAGATAAATAATATAAACATTATTAAAGATTATATAAATTAAAAATAATTTATATAATCTTTAAAAAATAAAATAATAGGTTTGGTATTTTTATGTATAATATAAAAAAATATGAGTATAAAAAAGTTTTTTTAATAGCAATGGCGACCGCTATTGCTATATTTTTGCCATTTATAATCCTAGATAACGGGATATTTATATTTTTTGGAGACTATAATGTCCAACAAATCCCTTTCTATAAACTTGCACATGAAGCGATAAGATCAGGAAATATAGCTTGGAATTGGCATACAGATCTAGGTGCAAATTTTATTGGATCGTATACATTCTATCTATTAGGTAGTCCCTTCTTTTGGCTAACACTTCCTTTTCCAACTTCTATGGTTCCATACCTTATGGGTCCATTGTTAATATTAAAATTTTCCTTTAGTTCTCTAACTGCCTATGCTTTTATAAGACGATTTTCTAAAACATCTTCTTTTGCTATAATAGGTGGAATAATGTTTGCCTTCTGTGGATTCAATATTTATAACGTCTTTTTTAATCACTTTAATGAATCTATCGTATTTTTCCCATTATTATTAATAGGATTAGAAGAATCAGTCATAAATAATAAAAAAGGTCTATTTGCTATAAGTATAGCAATAAACGCAATAGTAAACTATTTTTTCTTTGCTGGACAAGTTGTGTTTTTAATCATATATTTTATAATTCGACTTAGTTCAAAAGAATTTAATGTAAACTTTAAAAAAATACTAATACTAGCGTTCGAGTCTATAATTGGTGTAGCGATGGCTGTTTTTATACTGCTCCCGTCTGCCCTAGCTATATCAGGAAATTATAGAGTTTCAGAATTTTTGACAGGATGGAATTTTTTATTATATAACGATGTTCAAAGATATCCTTCTATAATACATAGTTTATTTTTCCCTCCTGATATTCCATCTAGACCAAACTTTTTTCCAGAAAATAATGCTAAATGGTCATCCATCGCAGCTATGCTCCCCCTATTTACTATGACTGCAGTTATATCATTTTTTAAATATACAAAAAAACATTGGACAAAAACAATACTAATTGTATGTGGAATTATGGCATTTATTCCTGGATTAAATAGTATGTTTTATGCCCTAAATACATCATATTACGCTAGATGGTTTTATATGCCTATTCTTATAATGGCACTAATAACAACTCTATCATTAGAAAATAGAAAAATTGATATACGTTATGGAATTAAATTTTCATTATATGTAGTGTTATCATTCTCAATAATAGGAATTATACCTGTTATCAAGGATAATATATTAAAATGGGGAGGACTTCCACCATCTTCTCTAAAATTTTGGCTAAGTGTAATGATATCTTTAGTCTCATTATATATAGTTTATATACTTGTGACTAAGTATAAAAAAAATTCAAGAATGCTATTCTCTCTAAGTCTTTATTCGATATGCATAATAACTGTTATATATTCTATTATATTTATATCATCAGGAAAGGTACATTCTTTTCATGAAAGAGATATCATAGATAAAGGATTAAATGCTCCTAAAACTTTAAATCTTCCTGAAGATGAATTTTATAGAATAGATATATTAAATGGTATGGACAACTGGGGTATGTACTGGGGTATGTCAAATATTCAAACATTTCATAGTGTTGTACCTCCATCTATAATGGAATTTTATCCAGAGTTAGGCATAGAAAGAAATGTCCATTCAAAACCACCAGCAGAACAATATGGTCTAAGAGGTCTTCTTTCTGTAAAATATATATTAACTGAAGATAAAGAAGAGAATAAAGTTGATACACCTGGATTTTCTTTTTTAGATACAAGAGCTGGATTTAGAATATATAAAAATGATTTGTTCTTGCCAATGGGATTTACATATGATTATTATATAGATAAAACTATGTTTGAAAATTATCCAGAAAAGAAAAGAAATCTGCTATTAATGAAAGGTATATATTTAGATGGTTTAGAAATAAAATTTCCACATCTATTAAAAAAACTTCCTAATGATATAGCACAAAATTCATATCCAAACGACTATATGGAGGATACTAAAGACAGAAAAAAACAATCTAGCTATGAATTTGAAACTAATAATAAAGGATTTATATCAAAAATAAATTTAGATAAAGAAAATCTTGTTTTCTTTAGTGTTCCATTCGATAAAGGTTGGAAAGCTTATGTAAATGACGAACCAACAGAAATAATAAAATCAAATATAGGTTTTATGTCTGTCGTCGCTCCAAAAGGTGATAATAAAATTGTTTTTGAATATAAAACGCCTGGATTAAAAATCGGAATTATTATATCTATAATATCAGGTATAATATTTATAATTTATATAGTTATCTTTATAAAGAAAAAAAAATATAAAAATAAGAGGTCATAAAATTTTATGAATATATTATATTTAGTCATACCATGTTATAACGAAGAGGAAGTTATAGAGCATACTTCTACAATATTAATTGATAAATTAGAAAGCTTAATAGAAAAAAATAAAATTTCAGAAAAAAGTAGAATTATGCTAGTTGATGATGGTAGTAAAGATAAAACATGGGAAATTATATCTAGACTACACAAAAAAGATAAAAAAATAATTGGTTTGAAATTATCCAGAAATAGAGGGCACCAAAATGCCCTTCTTGCTGGACTAATGACGGCTAGAAAACATTGTAACGTAACTATTTCATTGGATTCCGATCTTCAAGATGACATATCAGCTATAGACAAATTTTATGAAGAATATGAAAAAGGAAACGAAATCGTTTATGGCGTTAGAAGCTCTAGAAAAAAAGATACCTTTTTTAAAAAACACTCTGCTTTAGCATTCTATAAAATAATGAACAAACTTGGTGTAGATATAGTTCATAATCATGCTGATTACCGTCTTATGAGCAAAAAAGCTTTAGATTCTTTATCACAATATGAAGAAAGTAATTTATTTTTGCGTGGAATTATTCCATTAATAGGATATAAATCTTCCATTGTAAAATATATAAGAAACGAAAGATTTGCCGGAACTTCTAAATACCCTTTAAAAAAAATGATTTCCTTTGCTCTAGATGGCATAACGTCATTTTCTATAAAGCCAATAAGATTAATATTTTCATTAGGCATTATTATATTTATATTAAGTGCCATCGTTTGCATATATTCTATTATCGCAAAAATAATCGGACAAACAGTTGATGGATGGACAACAATTGTTGCATCTATCTGGATGATAGGTGGAATACAACTTCTTTGCATCGGTGCTTTAGGAGAATATATAGGTAAAATCTATAATGAGGTTAAAAAAAGACCAAGATTTATACTAGAAAATTTTTTAAATGATGATAGTTTAGAAAAAAAAGATAAGGAAATAGATTAAATGGAGATATATTTTGATAACTGTGGAACAACAAAGCCTTCTGAAATTTTCACATCCAATTTATCAAAATTTTTATTATCAGATAACTATGGAAACCCATCATCATTACATAAAAAAGGTATCCAAGCTGATAAAATTTTAAAAAATGCTAAAAATATCCTAGCTTCTATCTTTAAATGCGAACAAAATGAAGTTATATTTACATCAGGAGCAACACAGAGTAATAACATTGCAATATTAGGAGTTGCCTATAAATTTAAAAATAAAAATAAAAATATTATAACATCCTCAATAGAACATCCATCAGTTATATCTCCTCTTTATTCTTTAAAAAAATATGGATTTGAAATTATAGAAATTCCTCCTCGGTATGATGGAAATTTCTATTCAGAAGACTTTATAAAAAAAATAAATAAAGACACAATAATGATATCTATGATGAATGTAAACAACGAAACTGGCTCTATTATTCCTATAAAAAAAATTGCAGATGATGCAAAAAAAGTATCATCAGATATTATAGTACACTCAGATATAGTCCAATCTTTAGGAAAAATAAATATAAATTTTAATGAATTAAAAAATATAGATATATTTACATTTAGTGGACATAAATTACATTCTGCAAAAGGCATAGGTGGGTTAATTATACGTAAAAATGTTAAATTAAATCCTGTAATATTCGGCGGTAATCAACAAAATTCTATACTTCCAGGAACCGAAAATCTGCCATATATACACTGTTTTAGTTTGAATTTATTAAATATATGTGATAATATAGAAAAAAATATAGAGATATATAAAAATTTATATAATCATTTTATAAAAAATATAGATAAATATGATTTTGTAAAACTTGGTTCATTCGGAAAAACAGTAAACCATATAATAAATATAACTGTAGATAAGATACATTCAGAAATTCTAGTTAATTTTTTATCTTCTAATAATGTATTTGTCTCTTCGGGATCTAGTTGTTCTAAAGGTAAAAAAAGTCGAATTTTAAAAGAATTTAACCTTTCTAACGATAAACTAAATTCATCTATACGTATTAGTTTTTCCACATATAATACAATAGAAGAAATTAATATTTTTTTTGATATTATAAATCTTGCAAAAGGACAGATATTAAATTTTTAATATCTGTTTTATAAATTATTTTAATGAAAATGATGGTGTTTTTATGAAAGAAATAATACTTATAAAAAATGGAGAAATTGCACTAAAAGGTCTAAACAGAGGAAACTTTGAATCTATACTTATTAAAAATATAAATAAACAAATTGAAAAGCTAGGAAGGTTTAAAATATCAAAATCTCAATCTACAATATACATAGAACCTATTGACAATAATATAAATATTGATATAGTATTAGATAAACTTAAAGATATATTTGGAATAGCAACTTTATGTAAGGCTTTTGCCATTGAAAAAAACTTTGAAAATATAAAACAATATTCAATAACAAAATTTGATGAAATTTTTAGAAATATATCATCCTTTAGAGTTGATGCAAAACGTGCAGATAAAACATTTCCTATGCTCTCTACAGAAATAGAATCCAAAATTGGAGAACATATTTTAAACAAGTATAAAAATATTTCTGTAAATCTTAAAAACCCTGACATTCATCTAACAGTAGAAATAAGAGAACGATTTGCATATATATATTGTGGAAAGATAGAGGGTGCAAAAGGTATGCCAGTTGGATCTAGTGGACATGGCATGCTTATGCTGTCAGGTGGTATTGATAGCCCTGTTGCTGGATATATGATGGCTAAGAGAGGTCTCCAAATTTCTGCAATTCATTTTATCGCTCCTCCTTATACAAGTGATAAAGCAGAAGAAAAAGTTAAAGAATTAGCTTTAAAACTCTCTAAATACACTAATACAATAGCTTATTATTCTATAAATTTTACTGAAATACAGCTTGCAATAAAAAAATATTGTGATGAAAACCTTTTTACAATTATTATGAGACGTATTATGATTATAATTTCTGAAAAAATAGCTATATCAAATAATATAAATTGTTTAATAAGTGGAGAAAGCTTAGCACAAGTAGCAAGCCAAACGCTATTGGCTATTTCATGTACAAATGAAATAGCCAATATGCCAATATTTAGACCTCTTATAGGGATGGATAAACTTGAAATAATAGATATAGCAAAAAAAATTGATACTTTTGAAACATCTATTTTACCTTATGAAGATTGTTGTACTATTTTTACTCCAAAACATCCTAAAACTAAACCAGATATAACTTCTGTTAAAATAAATGAAAGTAAATTTGATTTTATGCCGATAATAGAAAAAGCAATACTATCCGTAAAATTAGAAATGATTAGTAATTATTAAAAAGGAGTCATATAATGTTTAACCGCAATAAATATAAAAAACCATTATATAAAAGAATTTTAATATATCTATTTCCATACAAGGGTGATTCTATAAAAGAAATTATAAGAAAATTTATATTTTTAATTTCAATAATTGCAATAATACTATCATCTATATATATCATAAATTATTTAATCAAACATATAGACACAACAATATCAGAGCAAAATTTACAAACTCTATACGATAATAAACCAACTAAAGAACAGATTAAAAACCTCCCTGAAGGTGTTTTAGAACAATATGCAGGTTTAATGGATATAAACCCTGATATAGTTGGATGGATAAAAATACAAAATACAAAAATAAACCATCCGGTTGTTCAATCTAAAGATAATGATTTTTATCTTTATAAAGATTTTAATAAAAAATATGATGATCACGGGATACCCTTTGCAGATTTTAGAAATAATATGTCTAAAAATAACGCTTCGACAAATACGATATTATATGCACATAATATCAACGGAGGAAGATTGTTTGGTGATATAAACAAATTTAGAAAGATTTCATTCTATAAAGAAAATCCCCTACTAGAATTCAACTCTCTATATGAAAATAGAAAATATAAAATATTAAGTGTATTTATAACTGATGTAGATCAAACAGATCCTAATTTTTTTAACTATCATGATTTTATAGAAAATAATTCAGATTCATCTTTTAATCAATATATAAAAAAAATTAAAGATAGAGAGCTTTATGACACAAAAGTTGATGTCAATTCTAATGATAAACTTCTAACTCTATCAACTTGTATAAATGAAATAGAAGGATCTAGATTAGTTCTAGTCGCTAGACAAATTCGTAGCGGTGAGAGTGAAAATGTTGATACATCAAATTCAACAGTAAACCCCAACCCTATATACCCAAACTCATACTATAAAAAATATGGAAATAAAATTCCTTCAATTAATTAAACTTTGTCCGATTTAATATACGATACAAAATTTATAATAAAAAATGAAGGATTGTTTAATATATGTATACTGATAATAGGAAAAAAATAGCTATATCAATAATAATATTTATTGTATTTATATTTATTTTAACTGGATTTTCTAACAAAATAGAAAACCCGATAATTAATAAAGATGAAAATTATACTTCTATACCGAATAGACAGAATTTAGAAAATCAAAATGTGCAAAATAAAAATTCTGATAATGATATCGGTTATCAAACCATATTTAATAAATCAGAAGATAAGAATGATTCTGATTTATTAAAAGCCTCTTTTGCCAATCAAGATATATCACTTGATAATAATAATGATAATAAAAATAATCAACTTGATCAAAATGATAATAACAATCAAGATAATTTAGAGGAAGAAAATAATTTAAATGAAAATGTGGGGAATCCAGATACAACTAATCCAAATATTCCAACCCCTCCAATACCAGATGAAGAAATAGATAATCTTCCTCCCACTACCAATTTATCTGACTTAACTATTAAAATAAATGGAAAATTAATTACAGATAATCCAATAAACATCGTATCTCAAGTCGTTGCATCAGAGATAAGTCCTAGTTTTCATCCAGAAGCAATAAAAGCACAAGCTGTTGCTACACATTCATATATAAGATATAATAATAATAAAGGGATATCTCCTTCAGTTGGAGGAAGAACTCCAGCTGATAATATAAAAAAGTTATCATCTCAAGTTATAAATAAATTAGTCTATTATAACAATGAAATCTCCAACACTGTTTATCACGCAACATCAGCAGGAAGAACAAATTCTTCTGCCGATGTATGGGGTGGAACAATACCATATTTAATAAGTGTTGATAGTTTTTATGATGATGGCAATCGTTTTTCTAAGGCAAAAAATTGGAATACAAAAGTTATAATAGATAAAAATAGAGTTCAAAATATGGTGAAGAAAAATGCAAATATTATTCTTCCTTTTGGTATGGAAAATGATTGGTTTCAATTTTTACCACAATCACAAGGAGGATTAACATCAGGTGGGTATATAGCAAGAATAAACTTATTTAATAATACTCATGCTAACGGAAAAACAATAACAGGCCGAGATATTAGAGAAAAAATATTAGTTGAAAATGGAAAATTTTTACTTAAAAGTCCGAAATTTGATATAAATTATTTGAATAATAATTTTATTTTTTCTACATATGGTTATGGCCATGGTGTTGGAATGAGCCAAGATGGTGCAAATGGATATGCTTCAAATTCTTCATATTCTTATATAGATATTTTAAAACACTATTATACAGGTGTACAAGTAAAATAGATTAATAGTAAAAATAAAAAAACATTAAAGAAATTATTCTTTAATGTTTTTTTATTTTTACTATTAATCTACACTACCACCAATAAGTTTTATATCAACTTTATTTTCATAACAAGATATTGCCGCTATTCTTAATGCTTCTGTAATTTTTTCTAATTCTAAATACGGTTGATTAACTTTTGAAATAGCTTGTTCTGGTATAAAAGGAACATGTATAAATCCAGCCCTTATAGTTTTATGAGTATATTTTGTAGCTATTAGATGAAGAACTCCATACATAATATGGTTACATACAAAAGTTCCTGATGTATTAGATACACTACTAAAAATATTATTTTTAAGTATATCTTTAACTATAGACTTTATAGGTAATGTTGTAAAATATGCAGTTGGACCATCTTTAAAAACAGGGGTATCTATTGGCTGATTTCCATCATTATCACATATAGATGCATCATTGATATTTATAGCAATTCTCTCTGGATTTATACCAAATCTACCCCCAGCCTGTCCAACAGAAATAACAACATCTGGATCATATTTTTGTATAGCCTTATCAACATTATTAATAGATTTTTCAAAAACTGTAGGAATCATAATTTTTATAATTTCTATATCTTTTATATTATCTGGTAAAATTTTTACAGCTTCCCAAGAAGGGTTTATTTTTTCTAGTCCAAATGGACTAAATCCTGTAAATAATATTTTTATATAAATCACCCTTTTACAATTTTTTTTAATTAAAAGCTAAAAAATACATGAGTACAATATGACCTATAAGAGCAAGTATAGCAACGGGAGCTTGATATCTAATAATACTATATTTTTGCCTTATCTCTAAAAGAGCAACAGGAACAATATTAAAATTAGCTGCCATAGGTGTCAAAAGTGTTCCACAGTATCCCGCTGTCAAACCTAAAGCACCAACAATTGCAGGATTTCCACCCTGCATAATAACAAAAGGAATTCCTACACCTGCAGTCACAACAGAGAAAGCAGCAAATCCATTTCCCATTATTATTGTAAATAAAGCCATTCCTACACAATATGCAACAACCCCAAATAGTCGATTTTCTTCAGGAATTATACCAGATATACCCTCTGTTATTACAGTTCCAACTCCAGCAGATGTAAATAAAGTTCCTAAAGCAGCCAATAATTGGGGCAAAATAATTACAGCTCCCATAGATTGTACCAATCTATCACCATCTACGGCAATATTTTTAGGATTAGATTTTGTTATAGCAATAACAGCGATAACAGCAATAACAGCGGCAGCTCCAATTGCGGCCGTTCCACTTAATATCTTTAATTGAGCTATACCAAATGCAAAAACAGCTATTAGGATAGAGGGAATAAAAATTTTATTACCTATTCTATCTGATCTTATCTGTGCTTTTTTTTCATCTATTGGGACTATAGATGAAATTTGAACCTGTTTGGTAGCAGTGAGTATTGCTATAATAACAATCATTATTCCTACTATATATCCATCTATATATGGACCTAAAATAAATGTTCCTGATAATAAAGTCCAAAATAAACCTGTGCCATATCTCGTTTTAAGATTTTTATCACTAAAACTCCTATATCCTGTATATAAGAAAAATAAACCTATTAAAATATAAAATATTTCTAAAAGTATATTATCAAAATTATTCATAATTATTCTCCTTTAATAAAATGTTATTTGCTTTTAGTAGATGATTTAACAGTATATTTCATCTTAAGCTTTTTATCCAGAAGAATATTTTGAATAGTTCCTAAAACAAAAATAAGTATTGCAGAAGGAATACATGCTATTGCAATATTTAAAGGATCAACACTATATCCTAAATCTGAAAAAGTTCCAACAATTAAAAGAACTCCACCTGCGCCTAAAAATAAGTTTTGTCCAAAAAAATTGCCATAATTATCCTGAGCACAAGCTGAAGCTTTTATCAAGTCTACGTCATCTTGATCAATTTCTTTATAAGCAACAATAGCAGCGCCCTGTGCCATTGGATTAATAATTGGTCGAACAAATTGAGGATGTCCACCAAGTCTTAAAGATAGTGCAGAAGTTATCTGTCTAAGTGCTAAATATATTATATTTATACCTCCAACAGATATTTTTTTTGTCTTTTTAATAAGTTCAACAGCCCGTTGTTTCAGTCCATATCTTTCACTAATACCAATTACAGGCAGAGTTAAAATAAATAAAGTCATCAATCTTTGAGAAGTAAAAGTTGTGCCTAATATATCTAAAACTTCAATAATATTCATACCTGACACAAGCCCAGTAACTATACCAGCGGTTACAACAGTTGCGATAGTATCTTTTTTAAGAACAAATCCAAAAACAACTATCACTATTCCTATTAATTTTATCATCTAATATTCATCTCCAAAGTTAATATGTATTTATAAAATTATACCATAAATTAAACATCTATTCAATATATGATCATCAAAAAACTATACCTAACTTTTAACTTGCCTCTCCAAAACTATCGACTTTATAGCCGTCAGTTGGTATAAGATCTTTTATTAATACAATTTCATACCCTTTATTTATAATTCCTTCTAATATACTTGGCAAAGCATCTATAGTGTTTTCCTTTCCATTATGAAATAATAATATACTTCCACTATTTATATTATTTAAAACTCCTTTAACTATTTTTTCAGATGTATATTCTGGTTTCCAATCTCTGCTGTCTACATCCCATTGAATAATATCATACCCAAGTTTATCCTTAAGTGTATCTATCATACCACTGCTATATTCTCCATAAGGAGCTCTATATAAATTAGGTTTTTTTCCTATTATATTTTCTATTTTTTTTTCTGCTGAAAGTGTATCGCTAATTAATTTTTCTTCACTAATTTTCGAAACATGTGGATGAAAATTAGAATGATTTCCAATTTCATGACCTAAATCAAAAAAATATTTTACATCATTAGGATATTTATCAGCCCACTCTCCTGTAACAAAAAATGTTGCTTTAACATCATATTTATTAAATATATTTGCAAGATTTTCTGTATCTCTATTGTCCCAAGCTGCGTTAAAACCTAATGCTATTTTTTTCTCATTTGTATCTACCCTATATATTGGTTTTTTTTCAGATATACTATTTCCTACAACTTTGTCAAAGCTATAATTAATAGGAATAATAGAAAAACCTATAAAATTTATAATAATAAATAGATATAATATTTTTCTTTTATTAAGTATAAAATACATTTCATAAACTCCTTTAAATTTTATTTTATACTTATATCTTATTAAAGAAATTTTTAATATATACAAAAACAAGGATTAATATTAATCCTTGTTTTGTATATATTTATTTAATTGTTCTTGTGCTGATAATAAAATCTTTTGATATCCACCCTTATTTAAATCATCTATCATCTGTGGAATAAATATTTTGGGATCTTCAACACCAGTTAGAATTAAGCTTTTATATTTATTATATATAGTTGTACAAACCCCAATTTCTGTTTTTAATTTAGATGTATCAAACCAAAATCCAAGTATTGGAGACTTTTTAGAACTTTCATTTAAAATAGATAGATCTTCCCATTTAGACAGTTCAGCCGGTTTCATAATATCAAGATTAAAAAAACTACCGGGTATATCTATGTCTACTCCATCATAATTTGTATTTAATTTTTTAATTAATCCATTATCTTCTCTTATATAATGCTTTCCCTCTATTCCATATGATATCAAAGTTCTTAAATATGTATCTGTATTTATAAGATTTAATAGTTGGATAGACTCTTTAATATGATTTGAATTTGCAGAAATAGCATTTACAGAGGAAACACTTGATTTAATCGAATAATAAGATTCATATCTAGGGGATGAAACAACACTATATCCGTGTAAAGATTCAAAATCTAAATCAGAATAAGGATATCCATCTTTCATAGATAAAAAAGAAAAACTTGGAATATCTTTATATTCTTTAAAATTACTACTTATATATTCGAGTTTATTCCATTTATAAATTAGGTCTAATTTTTCCATAACTATATCTGTTTCAAATGGATTTAAAATAGATATAGTTTTATCTTTTGGATTTCCATGGTTGAATAAAACACCTAATGGAATCGTTTCAAGTATCATATCAAATTCATCAAAAATATATTTATATCCATCTTTAGAAGTTAAATTTAGAGGAATAACATTTTCATTATCTTTTATAGTTTTTAAAAAAACTTCCAAATCTTCCATAGATTTTATATTTAAATAGTCTATATTATATTTTTCTACATATTCTTTAGAAAATATATACTTTGGATTTTCAGATAAATTTTTATAAGAAGGAATCCCATATATTTTTCCATTAAAAGTGACCCCTTCCCATAAACTTTCTGGAATTAATTTTTTAAGTCCATCTCCATATAAATTCAAATCATCTGTTATATCAATGTATGATTGATTATTTACATTTAACATGAAAGAATTTATACTTCCAGAACCCCATGCGATATCGTAGTTTTGTCCGGTAAGTATTATATTTTGTATAGTTTCCTCATAAGAGTCTTCATCCGCATATTTTATTTCTAAATTTATATTTAATTTCTCATTTAAATATAAATTTATTTCTTTAATAACATCATTATAATCTTGTGGCTTTTCCCCCATCATCCACCATATAATAGTATTATTTTTGTTAAAATCCTCTTCTAAAAGACTATTACAAGAAGAAAAAAATAATATCGATAATAACGAAAAACATAATAGTATATATCTAATATTTCTCATAAGATAATATTTCTCCTATAAAAAGTTTTATTATTATTATAGATGTATTTATTTATAATATTTGTCTAACTGTGTTTGAATATCTTGTATTATATCTCTATATCCAGCAGAATTTAACTCTTCTATCATTTTTGTAGTAGATTCAATAGGAGGAAGAGAGCCTGTATTAATCTTTCCCATCCATTTTTCATAGATAATAGAACAGGTATCAATTTTAGACTTTAAATTTTTATCATCATAAACAAAACCTAATATAGGAGATTCTTTTGAACTTTTATTAAAATCTTTATATTTATTTAAAGTACTTGTCTGCATAGGTTTTTCAGTATAAAGATTAAAAAAAGTTCCCTGAATAAGCTTATCTACAATATATCTATCATTAATAATCTCGATATTTGTACCACCTATTTTTTTATAATGTTCTCCTTCTATTCCATATGCAAGAAGGTTTCTTAATTTTGAATCAGAATTTACTAAGTTTAAAAAATCAAAAGACTTCTCCTTATTTTTAGAAGATGAAGATATTATGTTTAAAGATTCTCTAATGTTTGAGTTTTTTGTATATAAATCCCCTATTTCAACATAAGAATATTCTTTTTCATATACCTTTGCCAGATCTAAATCAAAGTCTGGATATCCATAAAATCCAAATACAGCACCTTCTTTATATAAATATTCTGAAGGTAATTCTACATGTGGAGCAGTTTTATTTATTATTTCTTGAGAATACCAGCTATTTAAAATATGAAGGTTAGACAAAGTTTCATCATTTTCATAAGGGTTAACTGCTGTTATATTATCTTTTATATCTAGTTTAATACCTATAGGCGGAGAATTTATTATTAAATCATATTCATCAAATAGCCCTATATATCCGTTTTTATCCATTGCTAAAACAACTTTTTCAGGATCTGCAGACTTTATACTAGATAAAACAATATTTAAACCTTCCAAACTATCAACTGTACTATATCCTATATCATATTTATCAATATAATTTTTATCAAATACAACATTAAATCTATTTGCTATAAGATTATAATTAGGTATACCATAGATTTCATCTTTATATGAAACACCTTTAAAAATATCTTCTGGTATAAAATCAAAAAGAGATTGATTTTTATCTATAATAAATTGATTAATACTAGCAAAGTTTCCATCAATCATATTATTTACAAAAAAGTCAGATTCATTTCCTGTCCAAGCAATATCATACTCAATATTAGATGATATTATATCAGCTAAACTTTCATAATAAGCAGTATCAGGAATCCATGTTATCTCTAAATTGGCGTTAATCTTTTCTTTAATATAAATATTTATTTCATTTAAAACTTTATCATAATCAGTTGGCTTTTTTCCTTTTAAAATCCATTTTATCGTCACAAAATCATCTGGTTGTGAATTATTATCTGTTTTATTAGTATTACATCCAGATAAAAATAATATAACTGATAAAATAATAGCTATAATTTTTATATGCATTATTTTACCTCCTTTTAAATATTTTAAAATAATTTATATAATATTAATACCGTATTTTATTAATAAATTAGTACAAAATAAAACTAATGGTTATTAATAAAATAAAATCAGATCCATTATAATTGGATCTGATTTTATTTTAGATTAAATTAAAACTTTACGCTTTTATAGCATTAACTCTTTTAGATAGTTGTGATTTTTTTCTAGAAGCACAATTTTTGTGTAAAATACCTTTTGCACAAGCCTTATCGATGGCTTTAATAGCAGAAACTACTATAACTTTTTTATCAATATCATTATTTAAAATAGCATTATCTGCCTTTTTCATAACAGTTTTTAAATTAGTTCTGATATTTTTATTAATTAGAGTTTTTGCCTTAATTACTTTAACTCTCTTTTTAGCAGATTTAATATTAGGCATATAAACACCTCCTTTACATAAATAAAAAATAACTGTACACAATATGTAATACATCACAAAATAGTATTACTAATAATCTATAATATGATATCACTATTTCAATTAAAAATCAATAGTTAAAAAATATATTTAAATATAGAGGAGATAAACAATGGAACTACAAAAAAATATTCGAACTGATTTAGCTATAGAGTCATTAGAAATTGCTGGAGAAATTTTGCCTGAAGGTGTTGAAAAGAATGAGCAAATTACACAAGGTGTTAAAATAACAAAAGTTCATATAAAAAAAGACACCGCTTCAAGAATTCTAGGAAAACCAATTGGTGATTATATAACGATCGAAACAAACAGTCTTAAAAATGGATCTGAAAATTTTGAAGGAGAAATTTCTGCTATATCAAAAGAAATTTCATCTATGGTAGAAAAAGATGGTCTGATTTTAGTTGTTGGTCTTGGAAATATTGATATAACTCCCGATGCACTTGGTCCTATAGCAATAAACTCTATTTTAGCTACAAGACATATATCTAAAGAGCTTGCAAAAACAATTGGATTAGAAGGTCTAAGAGGAGTTGCAGCAATAACCCCAGGAGTTCTTGGAAAAACAGGAATGGAAACAGCCGAAATTATTTCATCTATCTGTAAAGAAGTCTGTCCATCTTGTGTAATAGTTATCGATGCCCTTGCCTCAAAAAGTATAGACAGATTAGGAAAAACCATACAGATTTCTAATACAGGTATATCTCCCGGATCTGGAGTTCAAAATAAAAGAAAAGAATTATCTAAAGAAACTCTCGGAGTTCCAGTTATATCAATTGGTATTCCAACCGTTGTAGATATGACCACAATTGCTTTCGACCTTTTAGGAGATAATAATAAAAATGAAAAGGTCTCTACTAGAGGGAAAACTTTAATGGTTACCCCTAGAGAAATTGACACAATAGTTAAACAATCTTCTAAGTTTATTTCAATTGCTATAAACAAAGCACTACAACCTACACTTTCTATACAAGAAATAGAAGGACTTGCGATATAAAAATTTATTATAATATTTTCTTTTCTTTTTTCATATAGATTTATATAATACACAAACCGATAAACGGAGGATCTCTATGATAAAAAGAAAAAAAAGAAATATTAAAATAATTAATATAAAAAAAATATTTAGATATTCTTTACCTGTAATCCTAACTGTTTTAATAACTTTTATTATAAATCAATCAATACCAAATATGTTTAATATTATAAAAAATACAGCTATAATTTCTGCTGCATTATCTCTTCCAGAAGGAGGAGCACATATTATAAATAATGGAAAAAAAATAAGAAACAGCTTGAAAAATAATAACACAGAGATAGAAAGTATAAAAAATGAAGACGAAAATATTCAGGCAAATAGTGTTTCTAATACACCTCAAGAAACTATAAAATCCAAAGATACATCAAATCCCCCTCAAGGTTCTGGAACTATAGAAAGAAAAACACTAAAAGCTGGAACTACACCAAACTTTTTAGAACTTTCTAAAAATTCATATTTAAAAAATTTAACAAAATTACCTATGGATAATATAAAAAATATTATGAATTCTCCTCCATCTTTCACATTAAAAAATATATCAGATCCTCAAGTTTTAATAATATCTACACACGCCACAGAGTCATACCAACCTACAACGCAAAACTGGTATGATCCTTCATATAACTCTAGATCTAGAGATAATTCTCAAAACGTAACCCTTGTTGCAGAAAATATTTCTAAAGAAATAGAAAAGAAGAATATAGGCGTTATAATTGATAAAACCCATCATGACTATCCTTCTTATAATGGATCATATAATAGATCTGAAAATACAATAAAAAAATATCTAAAACAGTATCCTTCTATAAAGGTTGTTTTAGATATACATAGAGATGCAATAGAAAATTCAGAAAAAAAAATAAGAACAGCACCAATAGCTAATATAGATGGAAAAAACGCCGCTCAAATAATGCTCATTTCTGGTGCGGATGACGGAAAAATGGGATATCCAAACTATATGGAAAATTTGAAATTTAGCATAAATTTACAAAATCAAATATCTAAAGACTATCCTAATTTGGCAAGACCAATGTCATTTTCATATAAAAAATATAATCAACATCTAACAACTGGATCAGTTTTAATAGAGATGGGTGGCCATGGAAATAGCCTTGAAGAAGCTTTATATGCTGGTGAATTAGTTGGAAAATCTATATCAAATCTATTAAAAACAATTATAAAATAAAAAAAGGAATCTTAAAAGATTCCTTTTTTTAGACTAAACCTATAAGCCGAGTTCTGTCAAGTATAGTAATCTATCTAGAAATTTTGTCGCCAAAATTCTTAAGCCACCTTTCTGAACTCGCCGAACAAGCTAATATCGTTCAATTTGGTGTTGCATCTAGCAGGGTTTACATAGCAGTATAGTCTCCTATACTCTGGTGAGCTCTTACCTCACCGTTCCATCCTTACCATATTTATATAATATAAATAGGCGGTATATTTCTGTTGCACTATCCCTAGAGTCGCCTCTGGCTGCCGTTAGCAGCTGCCACGTTCTTTGATGCTCGGACTTTCCTCATATATGAAAAATCATACATGCTACTACACAGTTTACTCTTTTAAAATTATATAAGATTTTATATAATTTGTCAAATTTTACAAAACCTTATATAATTTTAATCAATAAGTTGATCAATAGTTACAGCCTCTAGTTTAGACATTAGATCATTAGCTATATTTAAAAAAACAATCTTAGCTTTACAATATTCAGATCCTCTTGGATGACTACAATTATGTGTCTTATTTAAACACCGACTAAATACAAAATTATCATCCACAGATTCTATAACTTCTTTCATATTTATATTTTCTTTCTTTTTATATAGCTCATATCCTCCTAAAACCCCTTTATAGGATTTAATTATTCCTGATTTTACAAGCTTACGAAGTATTTTTAAAGAAAATCGTAGAGTAACTCCTGTATTCTCCGATATGCTTTTAGCATCTTTCCTTGTTTTATTTTCTGCTAAAAAAACTATAATACGTATAGCATAATCAGATTCTAGTGTTAATTGCATAAATTTCACCACCTCTTATCATCTTAAAATAATACTAATCTAAAAAATCTTTAAGCCTTTTACTTCTACTTGGATGTCTTAATTTTCTAAGAGCCTTTGCCTCTATCTGTCTTATACGTTCTCTAGTTACATTAAATTCTTTACCAACCTCTTCTAATGTTCTAGATCTTCCATCTTGTAAACCAAACCTTAAACGTAAAACTTTTTCTTCTCTTTCTGTTAAAGTTCCTAGAACATCACATAATTGTTCTTTTAAAAGTGTATGCGATGCCGCTTCCGCAGGAGCAGGAGCATCATCATCCGGAATAAAATCCCCTAAATGGCTGTCTTCTTCTTCTCCAATTGGTGTTTCTAAAGAAACTGGCTCTTGTGCAACTCTTATAATCTCTCTAACTTTGTCTAAAGGCATATCCAACTCTTTCGAAACTTCCTCTGGAGTTGGTTCATGTCCATTTTTATGTAATAAATGACTACTAACTTTTTTAACTTTATTAATTGTTTCAACCATATGTACAGGAATCCTTATAGTTCTTGCCTGATCTGCAATAGCTCTTGTTATAGCCTGTCTTATCCACCATGTCGCATATGTAGAAAACTTAAACCCCTTAGTATAATCAAATTTTTCAACAGCTTTTATAAGTCCTAAATTTCCCTCTTGGATTAAATCTAAAAATTGCATCCCTCTTCCAACATATCTTTTAGCAATACTTACAACTAACCTTAAGTTTGCCTCAGAAAGCCTTTTTCTAGAATATTGGTCTCCCATAGACATTTTTGTAGCTAGAAAAATCTCTTCATCTGCTGTTAAAAGAGGAACTCTTCCAATCTCTTTTAGATAAACTTTAACAGGATCATCTATATTAACTCCGTCTGTATAAAGTGTTGATTCAACCTCTCCTACCGTTGTTCTACCCGTTAAAAAACTAACCTCTTCTTGATTTCCCTCTTCTACAATTTCGATTCCTGCATTTTCTAAAGATTCATATAATTTTTCAATCTGTTCTACATCAAATTCAAGCTCTTCAATAGAATCTGATATCTGTTTTGTTGTAACTCTTCCTTTACCCTTTGCCAAATCTACCATCTCTGTTAAAACACATTTTTTTTCCACTATACCCATTATAACAATCTCCATCCTACATAAAATTTATATCGATTTTTCTTTTAAGTTAATATAAAAATCTCTTAATTTATCTGGATCCATATTAATAATATCCTCAGTTGTCATTCTTTGTTTATGTTTGACTAAAATGTCAATATAATCATATATTTCTTCTTTTTTATTAGAAATAATATCAAATTTAACTAATATACTTGCAAAATACTCTTTTTCTTTCTCAGAAAAATTTTTAGATAAAATAGAAAAATCCATACTTTCATCTTTTTCTGAAAGGCTACATATACTAGAAAGTATTTTTTTATCTATATCTAATATAAAATCATCTATAGTTATATTTGACAATACATCTTTCAAATTATTAGTATTTTTAAATATAAAAGCTATAATTCCTTGTTCAGCTTTTATCTCTCTTAAAAAGTTGTCATTCCCTCTAATAAAATTATCGGTATTAAATTTAGTTAAATTGGTTAATTCTCTATATTGATGCTTTTTCTTCTTAAAAACATCTGATTTTATAACCTTATTAACTTGAGATGTTATTATATCTTTACTTATATTAGTATCTCTGCTAATACGTAATATATAAACATCTCTTTCTATAGGATTTTTTATTTTAGACAATAAAATTATAGCTTGTTTTATATAATTAGAAACACCCTGATCTGTATCAATATCTATAGATTTTTTTAATTTATAGATTTCAAAATCAGTAATATTTTGAGAATTATTAATAACTATAGAAAATCTATCAGAACCATATTTTGTTATATATTCATCAGGATCTTTACAGTCTTTTAAATCGATTATATTTACATCTAACCCAACTTCTGATAATAGATTTGATGCTTTAAGACTAGCTATTTCTCCCGCCTTATCCGAATCATATGCAAGTATAACATTTTTTGCATATCTAGAAATTAGTCTTGATTGTTCTGATGTTAGTGATGTCCCCAAGGTTGCTACAACATTTTTAAACCCATGCTGATATAAAGATATAGCATCTACATATCCCTCCACAAGGATTATACTTCTATCTATATGTTTTTTTGCAAAATTCATAGAAAAAAGATTTTTGCTTTTTTTAAAAATAATAGTGTCTGAAGAATTTAAATATTTCGGCTTGCTATCATCTAAAACTCTCCCTCCAAAAGCAATAATATTTCCTCTTATATCTATAATAGGGAATATTATTCTATCACGAAATTGATCATAATATCTCCCTTTTTGGCTTTTAGCAATAACACCAGCTTGATACATATCAAAAAGTTTATATTTATTAAATTTAAGATAATCTAATAAACTAGACCAACTATTTAATGCATATCCAATTCCATATTTTTTTATTATATTAAGAGAAAAACCTCTATTTAAAAGATATTTTTTTGCTTTTTTTCCATCTGCACTCTTTAAATTATTATAAAAAAATCTAGCTGTATCAATATTTATATTTTTAATCGTATTTTTAGTCTCTATTTCTTGATTGTCTCTATCTGATATATCAAAAGCGATGCCACCAATTTCACAAAGATATTTTACAGCTTCTATATATCCAAGATTTTCCACCTTCATAGTAAAAGAAAATATATCTCCACCAACAGCACAACCAAAACAATAAAAAGACTGTGTGTCAGAATAAACAACCATAGAGGGGGTTTTTTCAGAATGAAATAGACAGATACATTTATTGTTTTTACCATCTCTTTTTAAAACAGCGTATTTAGAAATCATATCTTCTATATTTATCTTTGACTTTATCTGCATTATAAGATTGTCAGATATCATAAACTAAAAACACCTCCATAAAAACTATAGTTAAATAATTCCTATAAAATCTTTAGGTATAAATATATTATTATATAAATTTACTGCATATCTATCTGTCATGCCTGATATAAAATCACATATACATCTATCTATTCCATATATTTCTGATGAATTTATATAAAATTTAGGCAATTTATCTTTATTGGTTTTAAAATAATTATATAATTTTTCGATAATACTAAAAACTTTAATTTCTTCCTGTAAACAAAAATTACTTCTATAAACAGTAATAAACATAAATTTTTTAAGCTCTTTATGGGCATTTAAAACATCTATATTCATAATTATATCATTTTTATCAACACTATTTTCAACAATAGATGAAATCATCGTTGTTATTCTATCACTTTTTGTTTTTCCAAGAACATCTATACATAATTTTGGAATATCAAAGTTCGATATTATATTTGCTTTTATAGAATCCTCTATATCATGATTTATATATGCAATTTTATCAGATATTTTAAGAACTCTTCCTTCTAATGTTTCAGACTCTTTAGCCGAATGACACTCTATACCATCTAAAACTTCTTTTGTTAAGTTCAAGCCTTTTCCATCTTTTTCTAAAACTTTAACAACTCTTAAACTTTGTATAGCATGTACAAATCTTTCATTACAAATTTCATTTAAGGATCTTTCTCCTGCATGTCCAAAAGGAGCATGTCCCAAATCATGACCTAAAGCCATTGCTTCTACAAGATCTTCATTTAAATTTAAAGCTCTGCATATAGTTCTTGCTATTTGAGAAACTTCTAGTGTGTGGGTCAATCTTGTTCTATAATGGTCCATTCCAGGAGATATAAAAACTTGCGTTTTATATTTAAGTCTCCTAAAACTACTAGAATGAAGTATTCTATCTCTATCCCTTTGAAAAACTGTCCTAAAATTACAATCTTCTTCCTCTATATTTCTGCCCTTAGAATTTGCGGAAAATGATGCAAATTTAGAAAATAAAATCTCTTCATTTTTTTCTATTGTATCTCTAACACAATTCATTTTTAAAATCCTTCTTCAATAATTTATAAATTTAAGAATACAGAACCTAATATTCTATATTCTATCATATTATTAGAAAGATTAACAATATTATATATAAAATTTTCTGTCTCTTCTTTTACAATAGAAATATTAAATAAAACTTTATCCGTAAACTGTCTATCAGATATACCACAAGAGTAATTTTCCACTATATTGGTTATAGTATTATAGAAATTATAACTAGATAAAATAGAAATAACATCACATTCTTTCATCATAATTATTTCACTTTTATCTATAGCCCCGATGCAAGTACTCGAATAAGCTCTAACAAGTCCCCCAGACCCTAACAAAACACCTCCAAAATACCTAGTGATAATACAGCATATGTTAGTTATTTTTCGTTTTTCTAATATAGAAAGAATCGGCTTGCCTGCTGTCCCTTGAGGTTCTCCATCATCAGAAAATTTTTTATGATTGTTCTCTTGAACTATATATGCAAAAACATTATGTCTTGCGTCATTATATTTTTTTTTAATATATGCAATCTTATCCTCTGCTTTATCTATACTATTTGTATAAAATAGACTACATATAAATTTTGATTTCTTTTCTGATAATTCAAAAGAAACATCCTGTTTTATGGTTTTATAAAACAAAATATCAGCTCCAATTAAAATAAAAGTGGTGTACAAAAGACACCACTTTTATTTTAAATATATTAACCATTAATATTAAATCTTTTGTTAAATCTATCAACACGACCACCCGTATCAACAAGTTTTTGTTTACCTGTATAAAAAGGGTGACATTTGGAACAAATTTCAACCTTTATATCTTTTCTAGTAGAACAGGTTTCTATAACCTCTCCACAAGCACATTTAATTGTTGTTTCTTCATATCTAGGATGAATTCCTTCTCTCACTAACATTCACCTCTTTGCTTATAAAAGTCATTTGTTTTTAAATTATACTATATATACATATATAAATCAATATCATTTTACGATATTTTAAATATATGAGAAAATTTATCAGAAATTTCTTTAAATTTATTTATACTATATTCTTTATTTTTTCCTTTTATAGAATAATAAATTTTAATTTTTGGTTCTGTTCCAGAAGGTCGAACAAATATTTTTATTTCATCTTCTATTTCAAATTCTATTACATCTGAAATAGGAAAATTAATCTTCCTTATTGTGCCATCTTTAATATTCAATTCTTCAGATTTTTTATAATCTCTTTTATATAAAACGTTTTGTAAAAAAAATTCTTCACAATTGTTTTCTCTAAGAATCTTCATGATAGAATTCATACTATTCATACCCTCTAAACCTTCATAAATAAAACTAATTTGATTATTTAAATAATATCCATGTTCTAGATATATAGCCTCAATAACATCTATTAAATTTAATCCTTTTTCTTTATAAAATGCAGCAATTTCACAAATTATAAGACTTGCAGAAACCGCATCTTTATCTCTAACATAATTTCCAATTAAATATCCATAACTTTCTTCAAATCCAAAAAGATATCTATCTTGTTTATTTTCATCTTCTAAAATAGCAATCTGCTCTCCAATAAATTTAAACCCTGTCAAAACATTTACCACATTCACACCATATTTTTTTGCTATAGAAAAAATAATATCTGTAGTAACAATTGTTTTTACAACTATAGACCCATCTAATATATCTTGATTATTTTCACAAATATACTGAAATATAATTGCACCTATCTCATTTCCAGTTAAAAGAATATAATTTCCTTCACTATCTCTAATACCTGTCCCAACTCTATCACAATCAGGATCAGTTGCAATAATAATATCACTTTTTAATTTTTTTCCAAGCTCTAAAGCTAATTTCAAGGTTTTTTCTTCCTCTGGATTTGGATATAAACACGTAGGAAACATTCCATTGGGTTTTTCCTGCTCTTTAACTACACTAACATTTTTTAAACCTGCCATATCTAAAACTTTTCTAACTGGTATGTTTCCAGCTCCATTTAAAGGGGTATATACAATATTTAAATCAGAATTTTTTAAAATATTAGAATTTATAGATTCTTTCATAACACAAGAATAATATCTATCTAAGATATCATCACTAATAATAGATATTAAGCTTTTATTAAAATTATCGGATATCTTTATGTCTTCAAAAATATCTATACCTTGTATCTCCCTAGTAATAAAGTCCGACTCTTCTCCACTTATTTGACATCCCTTATTATCATAAACCTTATATCCGTTGTATTTAGAAGGATTATGACTTGCTGTAATCATTATACCACCTTGACACCCAAGCTCTCTAACAGCAAAAGAAACACATGGTGTTGGAACCAATTTATCATAGAGATAAACTTTTATATTATTTCCAGACAAAACTTTTGCAGATTCCATAGCAAATATATCAGATTTTATTCTACTATCATAGCCTATCGCAACAGAATTATTTTTTTGTTTTTTTAAAAGATAGTTTGCAAATCCCTGCGTCACTTTTCGAATAGTGTGTATATTAACTCTATTAGTTCCGCTCCCTATTATACCTCTAAGTCCGCCTGTTCCAAAGCTAAGATCTGTATAAAATCTTTCTTTTATTTCTTGTTTATCTCCTGAAATATCTAACAACTCATTTTTTAGATCTTTATCCTCTAATTCTTTTGAAACCCAAATATCATATAAATTTTGTTCGTACATAAAAAAACTCCTATATAATTTTGATTTTAATATTAAAAACATATAATTACACTATAGATAATATATATTTATTAGGCAATTAATCAATATGAAAATGATATGGGGATGAAAAACTTGAATATTGAAATAATAGACGATACTATGATAAAACTTGTTTTATCTAAACAAGATTTAATAAATTTTGATATAACATACAATGACATGGATTATAAAAATGAAAAAACAAGATATGCTATTGACTTAATAATAGATAAAATATATTTTGAAAAAAATATTGACTTGAAAAATAAAAAATTAGTCATCGAAGCTTTTCCAACTTTAACTAAAGGTTGTATCTTTTATATAAAAATAATAGACAAATTTTTAGAATCTATTAAAAATCCTGAAGAATATAATTCCACCAAAGACAAAGAATCAATAGATATAAAAGCTTTAAGAGATATATTAAACTCAAATATAAAAAAAACTAATACAAAAATAAATGTATATAATATATCCATAAGACTAGAAAATATAGAAAATTTAATAGATCTATCTAAAATAATTAATACATATTATATAAAATTAATTTTAAAAAGTTCCGTTTATAAAGTTAGTGATAGATATTATTTATTATTACAAACAAAATCAAAGGTGGAAAAAAATTTCATCAATCATCTGTTCGAATACAGCGATGATATAACAAAAGAAAGTATGAAATATGAAGTAATTAAAGAGCATGGAATAAATATTATAAACAAAAATGCAATAGAAACTATATCACAAAAATTATAAAATTTTATTTAACCTTATAATTCTTCATATCTAAAATAATATTTAACGGATCTTCTACCGAAAACAAATATGATCCTGATACAACAACATCTGCTCCACTATCTATAAACAACTTATAATTATCTTTATTAACTCCACCATCGACATGGATGTCTACATCTATATTATATCCTTTTATAACATCTCTTATAAGTTCTATATTTTCAATAGCAGATGGAACTGGTTTTTGTCCAGAAAATCCAGGATGAACAGTCATAACAAGAATAAAATCAACTTCACTTATATATGGCATTATTTCATCTATTTCTGTATCAGGATTTATAGCAATTCCAACTTTACAATTATTATCCTTTATAGTTTTTATTATCTTATATACATCTTTGGAACCCTCTATATGAAAGGTTATAGCATTTGCACCAGCTTTTACAAATTCATCTATATATTTTATAGGATTTTCAACCATTAAATGAACATCATAAAAACAATCTAATTTAGAAGAAAGACTAGATAAAACACAACATCCAAAAGAAATATTAGGTACAAAATGTCCATCCATAACATCTATATGTAACATGTCTAGACCAGAATCAACCAGTTTCTTACAACTATCATATAGATGGCAAAAATCTGCTGATAAAACTGATCCAGATATTTTTAAGTTTTTAATAACAATATACCTCCTAATTATTTTTTAAAAAAATATATAATAATTAAAATTATTGTATATATTTTTTTTATTAATGTCAATTTGATAATAAATTATATTTTATATATATAGAATAATTATATAGATTCAATACATATAATTTATATAATAAACAAAAAGTATATTAAAAGGAGAGTTAATATGTTTGTACTATCATTAAAAATGTCTAAAATAAAATTAATCCTAGGATTTTCTATAATACTAATTTTAACAATTATAACAACTAATTTTCTCACAAACTCAGAAATAACAGAAACTCGAACAAAAGCATCCAAAGAAATTATATTAAAAACATTAGAACAAAAAATAGACTATATACAGCAACTTGGATGGGAAATATCTCAAGAGCCAACAGAGATAGTTGAAATAGTTATCCCCAAAGAATTTACAGATGTATATACAAATTATAATAAAATACAGATAGAAAATGGATATAATCTTGAAAATTATAAAGGAAAAGTTGCAAAAAAATGGACATTTAATGTAACAAATTTTCCAGAGTCCTCCGAAAAAGTTCGATGTAATCTTATTATAAGCGATAATAAGCTTATAGGCGGAGACATATCTTCTGTTGCTTTTGATGGTTTTATGACTGGACTTATAAAAAAACAATAAACCTTTGTTAAATATACATAATAATTTTAAACAATTATTTAATATTATATCGATTTATAGATTTTAATTAGTTAATATACCTAAACATAATTTTTAAATTTTGGATAATAAAATAGTATTTTTGTTATGACATATTTGATATAATAATATCATATTTAAAAATTGCCGTTAATTTACTATTATTTATATACACTTATATAAATGTAATATTTTAAAATTATATGTGTATTCATTAATTTGGAGGTTTTATTATGGCTAGTTTATCCCTGAAAAATATATATAAAAGATACTCCGGTGGCGTAACTGCTGTTACAGATTTTAATTTAGAAATACAAGATAAAGAATTTATAATTCTTGTTGGTCCTTCTGGTTGTGGAAAATCCACAACTCTTCGCATGGTTGCTGGACTTGAAGAAATTTCTGAAGGAGAACTTAAAATAGGAGACAAAGTTGTAAACGATGTTCCTCCTAAAGATAGAGATATAGCAATGGTTTTTCAAAGCTATGCACTCTATCCTCATATGACAGTGTTTGAAAATATGGCTTTTGGTTTGAAATTAAGAAAATTTCAAAAAGACGAAATTAAAAGAAGAGTTGATGAAGCTGCAAAAATATTAGATATTACTCATCTTTTAGATAGAAAACCTAAAGCACTTTCTGGTGGACAAAGACAACGGGTTGCACTAGGAAGATCCATTGTAAGAGAACCACAGGTTTTTCTTCTTGATGAACCTCTTTCAAATTTAGACGCAAAACTAAGAGCACAGATGCGTACAGAACTTTCTAAGCTTCATAAAAGATTAGGAACAACATTTATATATGTAACACATGATCAGGTTGAAGCTATGACTATGGGTACACGAATTGTTGTTATGAAGGATGGTTTTGTACAACAGGTAGATAGCCCTCAAAACCTTTATGAATCTCCAAAAAATGCATTTGTAGCTGGTTTTATAGGATCTCCACAAATGAATTTTATAAACGCTAAATTAAAAAAAGAAAATAATACTGTTATTTTAGAAGTAGATAGTCAAAAAGATAAATATAATATAGAAATTCCAGATGGCAAAACAAAAAACAAAGATATCGAAAAATATATTGGTAAAGATGTCCTTATGGGAATCCGTCCTGAAAATATTCATTATGAAGAAATGTTTATTTCAACAGCAACTACTGGAATTATAAAATGCCATGTAGAAGTTACCGAACTTATGGGTGCTGAAACTTTTTTATATCTAAAATGTGGAGATATTCCTCTAACCGCTCGTGTTTCTCCAAGATCCACGGCAACTGCTGGAGATGATATTAAAATGGCAATAGATGTAAATAAAATACATGTTTTTGATAAAGAAACGGAAAAAGCTATTCTAAATTAATTTTATAAAGATAAAAGGGTTTTATATGAATATTATAGTTGTTGGTTGTGGCAAAGTAGGCTGTAAACTTGCAGATTCTCTTGATATAAACGGACATGATGTATCTGTTGTTGATCAGGATGAACTTAATTTTGATCGTCTTTCTAATGATTTTAACGGATTTACAACTGCTGGATATCCTATTGATCTAGATGTTTTAAAAAAAGCTGGAGCTGATAATTGTGATATATTAGCTGCTGTTACATCAAATGATAATATAAATATAATGGTTTCTCAATTAGCCAAAGAAGTTTTAAATATACCAAATGTTATTGCTCGTATATATGATCCAAAAAGAAAAGATGTTTTTTCACATTTTGGTATACACACAGTATGTCCCACAAACTTAACCGTTGCATCTGTAATGTCTGCTATAGAAAACACAGATGCCAAAGTTATGTTTAATATTGGATCTCATACTATAAATTTTTATTCCAAACCTATAAGAAAATCAAATATAGGTAGATATTTATCTGAAATAGATATAGATGAACAAGAAATAATATTTGCTATTGAACATAGTGATAAATCTTTAACCATTGCTAAAAATAATAATATTAAGCTCAAACAAGGAGATAATTTAGTTATTTCAAAAATTATAGATTAGAGGAACTCTTCTATATGAATATAATAATAATTGGTGGAGGCAAAATCGGATATTACCTTGTAAAAACACTTTTAGAACATGATCATGACCCTATATTAATAGAAATAAATAAAAAATATTGCAAATTTTTAGCTAATGACCTAGATATTCCTGTTATATGTGGAGATGGAACATCTATAGAAGTTTTAGAAAGTGCATATAGCGATGATATTGACGCTTTTGTAAGTGTTACTGGACAGGATGAAACAAACTTAATATCTTGTCAACTTGCAAAAAAACTTTTTAATACTAAAAAAACTATTGCAAAAGTTAATAATCCTAGAAATTCTATAATTATGAAACAGCTTGGTATAGACATTGTTTTAAGCAGCACAGACAATATAGCAAGACTTTTAGAAAGAGAAATACAATCTTCTGATATAAAAGAACTTCTATCTATAAACAATGGATCTGCTTCTATTTCGGAGATAAATATACCCAAAGATTATAGACTATCTCATAAGACACTAAGTGAGATAGATTTTCCCAACGAATTTATAGTTATATCTATTCTAAGAGGTGACGAAATTATAATTCCTAGGGGAAATGTTCAAATACTTCCTTTAGATAAAATTATGGTTATGTCAAAAAACAAAAATTTAAAATATATTAAACAAAAGTTAAAGTTAGACTAATTAGTCTAACTTTAACTTTTGTTTAATATATTGAACTTTAGATAGAGTATATCCAACTATACAAGTGACTATTATTTCTGGAATCATATAAGATATATTATAGAATAAGGAATATATAAAATATAAACTAAATCCAGAAAATGTTTGCAATATAACTTCTCCTTGGGAAAATCCTTCTTGTGAAAAAAACCACTGAGCATAAGATCCATAAAATATAGTTCCTGATAATATATGAAAAAAAAGTTTTAAACATCCACCTACTATAATGCCACATACCAATTTTGTGGATAATTTTATTTTTTTACAATTTCTAAATAATCCTGAAAATCCTATAACAGAATGTGCTACTATATAATCTATAAAAAATATAAAAAAAACCATTCCAATATTAACACCTTTAAAACTTCCTTCTGAAAAACCAAACATACCAGATATTAAGCCATAAATAAACCCTGAAAATATCCCCCATTTAGTTCCATATTTAAAAGATATAAAAACTAATGGTAACATACTAGCAATAGTTATAGATCCTCCATAAGGAAGATTAAATATTCTTATCATTGAAAGGATCAGTCCTAAAATGATGAATAAACTTGTTTCAACTAAACGTTTAATATTTATTTTACTATTCATAATAAATATGCCTCCTATTTTAATAATTAAAAATATCAATAGGAAAGCCTCACAAAATAATATTCTAAACGGCTCCCTACGGTAGAATTATCTACATCAGGTTAAAAGGGTTAAAGTTTTACAACTTCTCTCAGCAAAAGCACCCCTGCAATAAATAAAGAAATAATTATTATTTCTCTATACAAAAATCTTTCATAACACATTCCTCACATAAAGGATTTCTAGCTTTACAGTATTCTCTCCCCCAAAAAACAAGTCTATGACAAAAATTACTTGACTCATCTAGAGGAACAACTTTTTTTAGAGATAATTCTATTTTATATGGATCTTTCTCTTTTTTAACAAGACCAAGACGATTAGAAACTCGTATACAATGTGTATCAACTACTATAGACGGTTTTCCATATATATCTCCAATAATAAGATTTGCAGTTTTTCTACCTATTCCAGGCAATTTTGTAAGTTCTGGAATATTATCCGGAACAATTCCTCCAAAATCTTCTATAAGCATTTTACACATATTAATAATATCTTTTGATTTAGTTTTATAAAGTCCACATGTTTTTACAAAATTTTCAACATCCATTATATCCGCATTAGAAAAATCCTCTATAGATTTATAAAAATCAAACATCGGCGGAGTAACTATATTTACACGTTCATCTGTACATTGTGCAGAAAGTCTAGTAGCAATCAAAAGTTCGTATGGTTCTCTATAGTATAAAGCACATCTAGGATCAGGAAAAATTTTTTTTAATCTTTCAATAATTATTAAAATCTTTTCTTTTTTAGTCATTAATCCCCCTATATATTTTAAATTATATTATAATAATTATATCATATTATTTATAATTATTGTAATATCCATTAATTTGTAAATATTAAATAATTAGTATATAATATTATATAATATATAATATATTTGTATAAAAGGAGAAAAAATTATGTATGATTTAATCATTCTTGGAGCAGGTACAGCTGGTTTAACAAGCTCTATTTATGCAACCAGAGGCGGAGCTTCTACTATGATTATAGAAAAAAATTTTCATGGTGGTCAAATAGTAAACTCTCCTAAAATTGATAATTATCCTTCTCTTGCTAATGTATCTGGATTTGATTTTGCTCAAAATTTATACACACAAGCAATGAACCTAGGAGCTAATATAAATTATGAAACTGTGAAAGAGATAGATTTAACTTCTGATATAAAAACCATTATAACAAATCAAAACATCTATAAAACAAAATCTCTTATAATTGCTACAGGAGCGACACATAGAAAGTTAAACTGCGAAAACGAAGATAAATTAGATGGAAAAGGTATTTCATATTGTGCCACTTGTGATGGAGCTTTTTATAAACAAAAAGATGTTGTTGTTGTTGGCGGTGGAAATACTGCACTTGATGAATCTTTATTCCTTTCGAAAATAGCTAAAAAAGTTTTTCTAATTCATAGAAGAGATTTTTTTAGAGGAAATAAATCTACACTAAATAAAATTAAAGAAACAAAAAATATAGAAATTATAACAGACTCTATTATTCAAAAAGCTATTGGAACTGATTCTTTAAATTCTATAGAAATAAAAAATATAAAAACAGAAAACATATCAAACTTAGATATATCAGGATTATTTGTATCTGTCGGAATTATACCAGAATCAGATATGTTTAAAGATATATTAAATATGGACGAATATGGATATATAATATCTGGAGAAGATTGTAGAACAAATCTAAAAGGCGTATTTGTAGCTGGAGATGTTAGAACAAAAGCCCTTAGACAACTAGTTACTGCAACTTCTGATGGAGCAGTCGCTGCTACAAACTGCCTTGAATTTCTTTTAGACTAGGAAATCCAATTGGTTATAATTTTATTTATTTAAGGAGGATTTTTTACATGGATTCTGACGGGAGTAGAAATGGTATATATTTATATTTAATTATTTCTATGATATTTATTTTTATAAATTATAAATTAATAATTTATAAAAATTCACTAAAATTTATAAATGAAGAAAGGCTATCTAAAATAATTAATAATAAAAATTTAAAATCTTTACAATCTAATATAGAGATAAAAAAATTTATAGATGATATTAGTATCGCTTCTATAACTTCATATACCATAATAGCCGTTTTTATGACAATTCCATCTTTCACAATATTGATTCAAAATATTAAATACAATAGTCCCATTATAATTGCTTTTTCTTTTATAGCATATATAATTATTATATCTATTTTTCTAAATATTTTTTGCTACTCTATCCCTAATTTAATATCATCAAATAAATCAGAAAAGATAATTAAAAAAGGTTATAAAACTATAAAATATATTCTAATTTTATTTTTTCCTCTTATAAAAGTCATAAATTTTTCTACATATATTACAAATATTATTTTTAAAATAGATAATAAAAAAAATACAGAAAATTCTCATGAAGAAGATATTCTAATGATTGTTAACGATGGAAACAAACAAGGATTTATAGAAAATACTCAAAAAGAAATGATAAATAATATTTTTGAGTTTGATGATATAACAGCCCATGATATTATGACTCATAGAACCGATATTATAGCAATAGAAGAAGGTGCATGTATATCTGATATTGTTAACATATCTAAAGAAACTGGATTTTCTAGGATACCGATCTATAAAAATGATATAGATAATATTATTGGAGTTGTATATATAAAAGATTTGATACATCTTATTGGACAAGATAATTTTTCAGATAAAAATATAACTCCTTTTATAAAAAATTTAATATATCTTCCAGAATCTATAAAATGCACCTACATATTTAAAGAATTTTCTGTAAAAAAGATCCATATGGCAGTTATAATAGATAATTTTGGCGGAACATCTGGAATAATCTCTATGGAAGATCTATTAGAAGAAATTGTAGGAAATATACAAGATGAACATGATCACGAAGACAGTAAAATTAAAAAAATTAGTGAGAATTCATTCATTATAAAAGGAGACACAGAGATAGACCATATTATTAAAATATTAGGTGCAAATATACCTAAATCTTTTGATAATATTAGTGAATTTCTTATAAATAAAATAGATAAAATTCCTGAAAATAATGAGCAAATAACAATATTATTTGATAATTTTAAATTTACAGTTATACAGGTTATTGATAGAAGAATTGAATATGTCAAAGCTGTAAAAATTTAATAATAGGAATCAATTTATAATTAAAAAAATGGTCCAAATCCAAATGATATTTATCCAAAACCTAATATAAAAAGTATTTGTTATATCAAAAATACTAATACTAATACAAATCCTAATATAATTGTTGAAAATTATACTTATTATTTTGATTTGAATGACTTGGAAAAGGATAAAATATTTGAAAATTCAGAGATATTATCAAGTGGAAACATAGTAAAACTAAAAAAGATACACGTCAACTAAAATGACCTGTATCTTTTTTATATTTTATTTAATTCTTTTATATTTTTTAAGATTTTTCTTTTTAACAAATAAAAAGATAAAATAAAATATTGTAATAATTAAAATTATCTGTACAACACTATATGATAATATTGTATCAATTATATTAAACCATTCTAAAATAATATTTTTTGAAATATCTTCTGTAGAAATAAGATCAACTTCACCTAATTGATTCCCCTCATAATAGAACACAACCTTCCCTATAATATCGTCAACTTTTATAGGGGCTTTTATAAAATTTGGTTTTTCTATCTTTTTTTCTATCTTATCTATATCTATATTTTTATCTATTAAATAATAAAAATCTTCTTTTGATGATAATAAAATATGATTTCTTTTAAAAGAAAGTTTCAATTTAATTTCATCAACTACAGCATTTTTACTAACTATTTTTTTAAATATAAAATTATCAAACGCCCAATTATATAAATTTATTCCATCTATAAAAGCATAATTATCAGAAAATTTTTTTCCATTACTATCATACATAGGTGCACCCATAGTTATAAGCATATAATTATATCCATTTTTAGAAGCAGTAGAAATCAAATTTCTCCCTGCTTTATCAGTTGTTCCTGTCTTTATTCCTCTGGCATAACTATAATAATATTTTCCTCCTCTATTTTTATCAATCATTAAATTTGTATGTACAACATATCTAGGTTTTTCATGCTTATTTGTTGCTTTCATTTCATATCTATTTGTAGTTGCTATTTTATTAAACATAACATTATTCATCGCATATTTAGATATTATATACATATCTTTAGCAGTTGTATATTGATCTTTATTATCTAACCCATGGGGATTTTTAAAACTTGTATTAACTGCACCTAGCTCTTTAGCTTTATCATTCATCATAGATACAAATTTATCTATATCCCCTTGTCCAACATAATCAGCAAGGATACTTGCAGCCTCTCCTGCAGATTGTAAAACTAAAGCATACAATAAATCTTCAACTGTAATAATCTCACCTCTTTTTATATCTGCGTTTGATATATTAATATTTACAAATTCATCATAAATATACCCTTTTGATTCTATCTTTGTATTTTGTAAATCTTCAATATTTTCAATAGTTAGAATAGCTGTCATTATCTTTACTAAAGATGCAGGAGAAATTTTTTTATTAGCATTTTTTTCATAAATTACAGTTTCACTATCTGTGTTAACCATATATACAGATTCACTATTCACTATTGGCATCGCTTTTTTGTTATCTTCTGCATAAGAAATATAATTAACAAACATACTGGAAAATATAATATAAATAAGAAATATAGATAATATTTTTTTCATCTTTGCTCCTTTTTATCATAAAATGATTTATAATAAATTATAGCATATTAAATAAATAAATTTAATATGCTATACTATATTTTTTATAATAATGATATTATTATAAAATTTTTGGAGGATTTATGCAAAATATAAATATAATTGTTGCCCAATCAGGTGGCCCAACTTCGGCTATAAATTCATCTTTAGCTGGAGTTTTACAAAAAGCTATAGAATCAAATATAAAAATATATGGAAGCTTTCACGGCATAGAAGGAATTCTAAATGATAATATTGAATTATTAAATAACCAATTTAATCAAGAAAACGATATAGAAAATTTAAAGTATACCCCTGCTATGGCTTTAGGATCTTGTAGATATAAATTGTCAAACTCTAAAAAAGAATTCGACATAATTATTAATCGTTTTAAACAATATAATATAGGATATTTTTTATATATTGGTGGAAATGACTCTATGGACACGGTGGATAAAATTGCAAAATATTTTAAAAAAATAAAGTTAGATATAAAAGTTGTTGGAATTCCAAAAACTATTGATAACGATCTTGTATTAACAGATCATACACCAGGATTTGGTAGTGCTGCAAAGTATATTGCTACAACTATAACTGAATTAACCAGAGATATATCTATATATAATATACCATCGGTAACAATTGTAGAAATTATGGGAAGAAATACTGGATGGCTTACTTTAGCGGCAGGGATACCATTTTTTTTAAATAATTCACAACCAGAAATTATATGTATTCCTGAAATTATTTTTTCTGAAAAAGATTTTCTAAAACGAGTAAATAAAGGAATAACAAATAATACTCCTATTATAGCTGTAGTTAGTGAAGGTTTGAAAAATAAAGATGGTTCTTATCTTGGAGAAGATTGTAAAAATGGATTAGTCGACACATTTGGGCACACATATCTCTCTGGAGTTGGTAAATACTTAGAAAATCTAGTTAAAAAAAATATTGGGTGTAAAGTTAGATCTATAGAATTAAATCTTATGCAACGCTCTTCTTCCCATCTATCCTCTAAAACAGATTTAGACGAAGCTTTTACTATTGGATATGATGGTCTTACAACTGCTTTAAACGGTAAAACTGGAATAGCAATGGTATATAATAGAATATCTTCATCACCATATAGCATAGTGACATCTTATGTTGATGTAGGTTTAATTGCAAATAAAGAAAAAAAAGTTCCTGATAAATGGCTAGATTTATATGATTCTAATATTCAAAAAGAAATTTTAGAATATATCATTCCTCTAATAAAAGGTGATGTTTTTATAAAAAAAGATCAATTTGATCTACCAATATATAAAATAATTAATAAAACCTTGTGATTTTCATCACAAGGTTTTATTAATTATTATGGCTTTGTTAAATATTTCATAGGATCAACCCAATTTTTATCTTTCTTTAGAGCAAAATGAAGATGTGATTCTTCCGCTACTTCTACTTCTGCTGTATCTCCAACTCCTCCTATAACATCCCCCATCTTTATAACTTGATCTTTTTTAACACTAACACTTTTTGAAAGCCCATTATAATAAGATGTAAAACCTCCAGTATGTTCGATTATTATACTTGTTCCCCACATAGAATTTTCTGTAACATCTATAACTTTTCCGTCTCCTATAGATTTAACCGGCGTTCCCATTTTAGACTTTATATCTATTCCATCATGGGTTCTCCAATCTCCTAAAGTTTTTGATTTTACAAGTTCTCCAGAGCTAAAACTATTTATAATATCTCCATTAATCGGCATAGCAAAAACTATATTTACACTATTAGTTGTTTCCTTTGATTGTGACGAAATATTTTCTGAAGCTGCTTTATCTGGTTTGCTATCTTCTTTTGAAACTTTAGAACTACTACTAGATCCGCTAGAAGAATATTCAACTCCAGATTGGCTATTATCTACATCATTTATCCCTTTGTTAACCCATTCATCTATTGTTATCTGTTTGTTATTATTATTTTCATCAACTTTACTTATATGATCTATAGATTTATTTATAGCAAGATAAGAAGCAATTCCAATCGCAACAATACTAGCAATAAGACTTATATAAAACCCTCTACTTACCAATAATTTAGAACTTTTTTTTCCTGAATTTTTATTATTCATAATATACCTCCACACATTTTATAGAGATATTTTTACCAAAAAAATATATATTATCCTAAAAATAAAAAAAAGAGTTTAATTTTATAATCAAACTCTTTTTTTATTTAAGTATTTTTAAAATCAGAAGAAGTAGACGTATAGGTTAAATCTTGATCATTTAATAATAAATCTTTAGAAGACGATGTCTGTGAAAGATTTAAATTATCTCCTGCAACTATATGAACTTCTTTTGAAGTTATAGTAAGTTTTTTATTTGCTCTTATTTGAATAGCTCTAGATGCACGAACAAGGAAATCTCCTTTTTCTCCGCCTAAATGGATAGATGCACCTTCACATTCATCATCATTATCAAGATTATTTATATTAGTAATCTTCATTGTAGATTTTTTCAATCCAGATAATAGTCCTTTTCTATCTATAATAGTTGCTTCTTTATGCTGAATATAATCTTGTTTATAATCATTATAAACTTTTAAATGTGGGTTTTGAGGATCACCATAATATGAAATAGATGGAAAAGTTTGATCATCACCACTATCTTTAGCATTTTGACTATAAGTAGAAAGATTATTAGCTAAAGTTGATGCATCACTGTTTACACTAGAACTTGGAGTAGATGGATCATTTATATTATTACGTGGATCTGGTAGATCTATAGAACTTTTCTTAATAGAAAGTGTTTCCTCTGATACACTCGGTTCAAACATATGAGGAACTGATAAAGATATAGCTTTATCTTCATCATCAGATGGAAAAAAAACTTTAACAATATCTGCGACTACAGGCATATAAATAGCACCCTGAACTTTTCCGCTATTTGAATTTCCATAACTTACTGTATGAAATGGAATAGTTTTACTATCAACAGAAAGTGCTTCACCTTTAAAATCGAGATATTTACTATATTCAGTCTTAAAACTATTATAAGTTAAAGATTTTGCAAGATGAGTATATCTTTTTGGGTCATCTTTAAACATAAGACGAGGGACATCTCTTCTACCTTTTTTATACAATTCATCACTATCAGTATAACTACATGATAAATATCCTGCCCAACCATATAACTTTTTATACATTTTAAATTTTGCATCTTTATAAGATTGAAAAGAAACACCCTGCTTCATTGGATAATATGGAGCACCATCTCTCTGTTTAAATCTTTCTCCAAAAGTTAAAACTACACCTTCTTCACGCTGTTCTAGCACAGAACCAAATAAAGTTACTCCCTTTATTTTTGGATTGTAATATGGAGCAATATATAACCCTGATTTTTCTTTACAATGTATAAAACTTTCTAAAGTTGCACCATTTGGAGATAAAGTTATATCAATTCCAGAAACAAAAAATGTAATATCTTCTAAAAACTTATGTTCTCCAATCAATCCATGATCAAGTCTTACTAATTGTCCAGCTTGTAATATTATATCAGCTTTTACAAAAACTTCTTTGAACACAGGTTCAAAAGTTGAACCTGATACATACATTTCTGGATTTACATATGTTCCATAAGATCTTAACAAAGATACACTACTGTCCAAAATATTTACCTGTTGAGGAAAATCTCTTATAAAATTATACATAACATCTGCGCTTAAACAAAAAGTGCTTAAAACAGTTTCTTTATCAATATTATTAAATAAAGATGCACCATACTTAGAAGCCATTCTTTTCAAAAATTCCCAAGGAGTCTCTTTATAACAGATATTCATTCTATCCATAGGAAGTGTAAATTGATCTGCGTTAATAATGCTCTCTCTTTCCTGAACTAAAGACAAATCTGTTCCCCAAAAATTATAACTAATATTTGTTATACAATGAGGTAGATCTCTAGCAATTTCTGAAAGACTATAAGCTGTATTTGTATATGCAGCACAATCCTCTACCATATCAAATAGCTTAGAAAGACTATAACATGTAATATCAAGATGCATTTTAGAATTATCATTTATATATGTATTCATATCTAAAGTTGATATAAATCCATAAAATAAAGTTGATGACTTTTTTTTATCTTGTCTTCTTTGCATTTCTAAAGCAGGATAACTAAGTGCTTCAACCTGACCCAAAATTGTAGTTGCTTTTATAAACATATAATTGTAATCTTTACGAATTTTGTTTAAAGTAGCTTTTTCATCTTTGTTAATTAAGCCTGTAAGAGTCATTTTTCCATGTTTATTCATATGATTTGATATTTCTAATTTAGAAATATCAAAAACACGAATATTTTTATGCTCTTCAATAGGGTTTATAATGCTTACATCTACTAAATATGCCTTATTCAAAAGATACCTCCTTTTTTCATTTTACATATAATTTAATAATCGTATTTATTGTTTTTTCTAGGTTTTCTTGACACTGGATTCATCGCTCCTGATCCTCCGCCTGCTCCTGCCAATCCTCTTGATTGTTGTTTAATTGGTGTTCCTTTTGGCGGTGATAGTGGAGGTTTTCCTGCTCTTAACCCTGGTGTTGGTGCTGGTGTTGGCGGTAGAGGTTTTCCCCCTTTTGGTGATCCTGGTGTTGGCGGTAGAGGTTTTCCCCCTTTTGGTGATCCTGGTGTTGGCGGTAGAGGTTTTCCCCCTTTTGGTGATCCTGGTGTTGGCGGTAACGCTCTTCCTCCTGTCGGTGATCCTGGTGTTGGCGGTAACGCTCTTCCTCCTGTCGGTGATCCTGGTGTTGGTGGTAACGCTCTTCCTCCTGGAGCTGATCCTGTCGGTGATCCTCCTCTTGGAACAAATGTTCCAAATACATCTTCTTTGTCTGTTCCACCTTTTGGAACAAATGTTCCAAATACATCTTCTTCGGCTGTTCCTGGTTTTGGGCCTATTTGTGGTTTTCCTCTTGATGGAGGTGGTGGTGTTGATCCTCTAACATCGGAATAAATCACGTCATTTTGAGGAGGTGGTGGTGTTGATCCTCTAACATCGGAATAAATCACATCACTACCTGCAAGCTGATCAGGTGTAATTCTTTCTCGTGGTGGTGTTCCTGAAGGTGTTCCTCTTAGCGTTCCTGCTGGTGATCCTGGTGGTGTTCCCATTGGTGTTGATGTTGGTGATCCTTTTGGTGTAAATGATAGTCCCTCGCTATAGACAGGCTCTGAAGGTCTTTCCATTTTTGGAGCAGCCCCAACTGGTCTTGGTGGTGGTGTATCTGATCCTCCACTTGATGATCCGTTTCTTGAAGAAGTTGGCCTTCCACCTCTATTATCAGAAGTTCTTATATCTGCATATACTGTCTTATCATCAACCGTATACAATGGTCTTGTTCTATCTTGTTTTTTTCCTCCTCCACCTTGTGCATTGGAAGCCAATTTACTTGATTGTGGTCTCGCCGGCAATGGCTTATTACGTCTATCGTCTAGTGGTGTTGATGGTGGTGTTGGTTGAGCTAGGTCAGCACTTCCTCTTTCTTTTCCTCTAAAACAACCAGGCATACATGCAACAAATGGATTTCGACTTTTTTTTGGTCCTTCTTGTTTCTTTTTATCTTTCTTTGCTTGCTCTTCTCGTTTCTTTTTATCTTTCTTTTCTTGTTCTTCTTGTTTCTTTTTATCTTTCTTTGCTTGTTCTTCTCGTTTCTTTTTATCTTTCTTTTCTTGTTCTTCTCGTTTCTTTCTATCTTTTTCTTCTTTTTTCTTATCGGCTTTAGATTTTTTATCTTCTACTGGTGGTTCGGATTTAGGAGGTGGAGTTGATCTATCATAAGCTTCATATATATCACCTTCATCCCCTGGAACTTGTGCTCCTCTACGAGTCTGTACTGGAGATCCGTTTTGTACTCCTCCTGCTGTGGAATAGATATCATTATCTCCTCCGCTGCCGCCTGTTGCTCCTCTACGAGTCTGTACTGGAGATCCGTTTTGTACTCCTCCTGCTGTGGAATAGATATCATTATCTCCTCCGCCACCTGTTGCTCCTCTAGGTTGTACTGGAGATCCGTTTTGCGCTCCTCCTGCTGTGGAATAGATATCATTATCTCCTCCGCCACCTGTTGCTCCTCTAGGTTGTACTGGATGCTTACTCTTCAATTGTTCTGGTGAGCCATAAATATCATTATCAAAATTTGGTTTTGGATCTGGTTTTGAATTTGATTTACCATAAAAAACTTCTTTATTACCCTTTGCAGGAGTCACTCCACGACTTTTTGGATAATCAAAATCAGGATCTTCACCAAAGTTCTTTGAGGGTATTGGTGGCGCCATGTCTGGCTTTGGTGGTGTTTTTGGGCCTTGCGCTCTTGGAGATTTCGGTGATCCTGGTGGGGTTTTATTAACTTTTGCATATATATCATTTACTGGCATTGTTATTTCCCTTCCTTTATATATACTTTAAAATATTTATTATTTTCCAAAAATAGTAGTAACATTAATTATACATTAATTATCGACAATCTTCTTTATTATATATACCTATATAATAAATTCAATAAAACTAGATAATATTTAATGTTATTTTTAATATTATCTAGTATATCATAGAATATTATTATTTTAAATTATTTTCTAAAGAGAATATATAAAAACGTAAACGAATGAATTAAAGACATTTTAAAATTTTGTACGTTGAATTTTCGGGCTTGGTGGAGGGGTTAGTGTTGGTAAGTCATATTTATTTTTTATTTTTTTATCAAGACATTTTGGCAATGGTATACATCCTAATACCATTCTTTTTTTATTATTTTTTGGATTTGGTGGCGGTGTAGATCCTCTTGACGGAATTGGTGGCGGTGCTGATCCTCTTGACGGAATTGGTGGCGGTGCTGATCCTCTTGACGGAATTGGTGGCGGTGCTGATCCTCTTGCCGGAGCTATATCTCTTCTTTCTGATGGATCTTCTTTAGGAAATATTCCTAAAGAAGTTCTAGGAGATAATGGTACTCTAGATGGAGGAGTTGGAGCCGGACCTCTGTCTTCTTTCCTTCTTGGCCTTTTTGCTGATCCCCTTGAATATCCTGGTGGTGTTGGTGGCTTTAGATCCGGCATGCTATCTATACGTGACCCTGATCCACTAGTCGGGGATTGTCCAGCAGGAACTACAGGTTTTGGCAAAACAAGAGGACGTCTTAAATCTGATGAAGGTCCAGGTCCACTATTTGCGAATTCTTTTTGTTCTTTTGACATTTCTTCATAAGAAAACACTGAAACAAGTGTAGGTGGTGTAGGTGTAGAATTAGAAGACTTTGGAACAGGGAAATTATCTTCTCCGTCAGAATTTTCAGAACCAGAAGAAGTATGACACATAATAAAATCATCAACCTCAAGCGTCAAACGCGGAGTGGATGAATTGCTACTATTCCTCGAACTAGATGGAGTGGATGAATTGCTACTATTCCTCGAACTAGATGGAGTAGATGAATTGCTACTATTCCTCGAACTAGATGGAGTAGATGAATTACTACTATTCCTCGAACTAGATGGAGTAGATGAATTACTACTATTGTTTGATAAAGGATGTTCACCCATAAATCCTTTTGAAGTTGGATAACCCTCATTAGGATAGTAACTATCAAATTTAGTCTTATCAACATATTTTGAATCATTTTCTAATCTCTCAGCAGCTTGTCTAAGCACCGATCCTGTACCTACACCATCAAGACTGTCACAACTTGACACACTTGTTCTACGACTATGACCAGTACTGCTGCTAGGACTAGGACCACTGCTAGGGTCCGGAGTTAGAATAATGCTATTATATAAATCCATATTAACATTTAAATTATTCTTATCATCTCCATTCCTAGAAGGCGGTTGTTGTTTGGATTTAGGAGATCTTTGCATTCTTTTTTTTATTTTGTTGAACATTATATATATACCCCTTTTATGAAAATAGTATATTTATTTTTAAAATCAGGTATTAAATATTTAAAAATCAATCTATGATGGTATATATTATAAATTATTAAAATATATCAATAATATTTTATGTCTAATAAATATTTTTAAAACCTAGTGTCATATAAACTACCATTTGAACTACCATTTGAACTACTGCTATCAGATCTTCTCGCTTTTAAATTTTTTCTAGCTTCTATAATTCCATTACTAGTAACGGGTAATTTCACACCATGTCTACTAACTCTTTTTCTAGTAGATTCATTATTATTTCCATTTCCAGAAAAAAAGCTACTAGCTGGTATATGCGTTTGTAGAGGAGATACAGAAGGTGAAGATGGTTTAGTTGGTTGTGACGATGATGGTGATGGTGATCTATCTTGTCTCTGAGAAGGTGATGGTGATCTATCTTGTCTCTGAGAAGGTGATGGTGATCTATCTTGTCTCTGAGAAGGTGATGGTGATGGTGAAGATCCTCTAGATTTCATAATCACTGTTGGTGGAGGAGAACTTGGTGAATATCCAGCCCTTCTACCCTTATTATTTAAAGGCACTGGATAAATAGTTGTATCATCATAAAATGAACCTTTAGTATGCCCTCCATTTTCAGAACAAGAATTCACAGACATAACTGTTGACTCCGCTCCCGGATAATCAGGATCAGGATAACTATTACGTGAATTTGTATCCATAGGAAGACCAGGACTTTGACGACCATTACTATATGGATTATCGGAATATATAATAGGTACATCAGAACAACCAAATATTTCTGAAGATTTTTTTTTCGGAGAAGCTAATGGACTTCCATATCCTCCTGTTGCTCCTCTTGAAGAAGCTAATGGACTTCCATATCCTCCTGTTGCTCCGCTTGAAGAAGCTAATGGACTTCCATATCCTCCTGTTGCTCCGCTTGAAGAAGCTAATGGACTTCCATATCCTCCTGTTGTTCCTCTTGAAGAACCTCCTGGACTTCCATATCCTCCTGTTGTTCCTCTTGAAGAAGCTCCTGGACTTCCATATCCTCCTGTTGCTCCTCTTGAAGAACCTCCTGGACTTCCATATCCTCCTGTTGTTCCTCTTGAAGAAGCTCCTGGACTTCCATATCCTCCTGTTGTTCCGCTTGAAGAAGCTCCTGGACTTCCATATCCTCCTGTTGTTCCGCTTGAAGAAGCTC
>CANNSB010000002.1 GCA_947510165.1 uncultured Clostridia bacterium | reverse complement strand
ACTTACTTCTAATACAAAAAGAATAAATAATACTTATATATAGTTATACTAAATAGATATATAGATAAAAAATATATTTGTAAAATAATATAATAAAAACATATAGGTTTAAATAATTATTTATATTTTTTTATATCTTTCTCTACACTTGGATAAGAATAATTACATGCCGATAAATTATTCTCTACCTTAATATCAATATTTGATATTAATTTATTATAATCATCAGAGTTAATATTAAACTCATAATTGCATTTATATGCTTTTTTCTGATCATATATAAATATAAATTCAATAATATACTCTTTGCCTGATTCTAAAAATAAACCTTCTTTTATTTTATATTTTAATTCTTCTTTTATTAGACCCATACTATTATTAAAAAAATCTTTAAAATCTAATTTAATTTTATCACGGATATTTTCATCATCCTGATTGTTAAAAGATTCATTTGAATCTTTTAATTCTTTAGACAAATACTTATATGCCATAGATGTAGATAAATAACTTTTAAATTCTTTATCTACATATCTTATATTTAAATTTTTTAATTGTTTTTTACACAATTGGATACAAGTTTTAGTATAATTTTTATTTAGAGATATACTTTGGGATCCATAGTTTGCTGATTCTGATAAATATGGAATAAAGATTGATGATTTACATTCTATATACTTTTTTTTATTATTTTTTTCTATTATTTTTATACTATAATCTTCCAAAATAATATCTTTATTTGAATATATAGAAAAAGGAATATTTATTGTTAATTGTAAAGGAAACATTATTAACATTTCAGAATCTGGTAATAATACTATCTTTAACTTTTTACATTTATGATATAAATTTATAGCTGAAGGAGTTACTGCTATTCCTAAAGCTACAGATGTAGATAAAAGAACTAATATATCACTTAAATCCATTTATAAAAACCTCATTTAATAATCTTATTTGAAAATTTTTTATTGACATAGTTTAATAATCATGTTATATTAATTTTAAAGATTTATTTTTTTGCAAATAAAAAACTCCAATAACCTAATGTTATTATCTAGATAACATTAGGCATACGCTTTACAAGATGTTAACTACAACATCATATAAAACTTATCAGAGTTGTTTTACGGGTCAAATTATACCCCGTTTTACATATACTGTCAAGAGTTTATAGATGATTCAAGTGGCATCTGTAGGCTCTTGATTTTTTTGAAATCTTTTCTAAAATTGAATAAATTTAATAAACTTTAAATACTCAAACATATTAGTTTTGCCACAACTTACATTAAGCTACAACTTATTGTAACGAGCGAACCTCTGTTAAAAGAGACAATACATACCAAGAGTTCAATAAGTGCAGTATTGCGAATACGTGAGGTATAGGAATATAAAGTTTAAACTAAATTGTTAATAAAAGTAATGTGATAATACTACCCTTTGAAAAATAATATTATCAGATTATTTTTATAAATGGCTGGGGTAGATGGATTCGAACCATCGGAATGACGGAGTCAAAGTCCGTTGCCTTACCGCTTGGCTATACCCCAACAATATAATTGGAATAAATGGGGTGGATAATGAGATTCGAACTCACGACCTCCAGAGCCACAATCTGGCGCTCTAACCAACTGAGCTATACCCACCATAAAAAATGGTACGCCCATCAGGATTCGAACCTGAGACCTACTGCTTAGAAGGCAGTTGCTCTATCCAGCTGAGCTATGGGCGCATATATTTTTAATATTAAATTTTTAAAAAATGGAGCGGGTGGTGGGAATCGAACCCACGCTACCAGCTTGGAAGGCTGGAATTCTGCCATTGAATTACACCCGCATGCAAACAATTAACTTACTTCACATATTATATCAACTGTCTATATAATTGTCAATGATTTTTTTAATTTTTTTATTAAATAGAGTAAAAGAATATCTTAAACTCTATTTAATATAATTTAAATAGAAAATATATACTTTATCATCTTCCAAAATGAAGTTGATATATTTATTTTATCAATTTTTTCATTAACTTTTATATCTACCTCTCCAATTTTTTTATCTTCTAAATAAAACTCCAATATTCCAACCTTCTGACCATCTTCAACAGGCGCCATAATAATATTTTGAATATCGAATCTTTTTTCTACAAGATTTTTAGTTCCTTTTTTAACAACTATTTTTTTAACTATATCTAGATTAGGCTTTATATTATTTTTTATTCCATTGGGAACTTCTATATCCTCTAAATCATCTATATTATCTAATTCATATATTTCATAATTATTAAATCCATAATCTAGTAATCTAGAAGCAGATGAAAATCTCTCTTTAGATGTAGCACTACCTAAAACAACAGCTACTAAACCAAAATTTTCTCTTGTAGCCGTAGCTGTAAGACAACTGCCAGCATCATTTGTTGTTCCCGTTTTAAGTCCTGTTATTCCATCATAATATCTAACTAATTTATTTGTATTTACAAGGGAAATTTCTCCTCCTCTAAGGCTATCCATCCATCTAGTAGTATATACTTGTATCTCTTCATAATTTATTAGTTTAGAAGACATAATACTAATATCTCTTGCTGTACTATAATGCCCCTCTTCATCTAGCCCTGTTGCATTTTTAAACTGAGTATTTAACATTCCTAATTCTTTTGCTCTACTATTCATCATAGAAACAAACTCATCTTCATTTCCAGAAATATGCTCAGCTAAAGCAACAGCAGCATCATTGGCACTAGAAATAATTGTAGCTTTTAATATATCGTGAAAACTCATCTCTTCCCCAACTTCTAACCAAATCTGGCTTCCTCCCATAGATGATGCATGTTCTGATGTTTTTATCATATCATCTTCAGATATCTTTCCAGTGTCTAAAGCCTCCATTACTAATAGTAAAGTCATAACTTTTGTTATAGATGCAGGAGACATTTTTTGATCTGGGTTTTTTTCATACAAAACCTGCCCTGATGACTGTTCAATAAGTATCCCTGAACTTGCGGATATATCAAAGTTTTTGTCTATATCAACAATAGTATTAAAAATAGGGCTTTCATCTTTATAAACCGCAACCTCTTCTGCAAATACTAAAATATTAAAAAATAATATATTAATAATAATAAAAATAGACATACTGGATATAATTTTATTTTTTTTAAACATAAAAATAACCTCCGTATTTCTTAATATTATAATATTAAAAAATATAGTAGGTTATTCATATAATATTAAAATAATTAATTAATATTAAACAATAAAATCTTTAATTTCTTCTAGAAATCCTTTATCATCATCTGTATGGGCTTCTAATTCAATCTCGTTAGACAAGTCTAAGCTAAATATTCCCATTATAGATTTTGCATCAATAGCATATCTACCAGAAACTAAATCAACATCAAAATCATATTTTGCTACACTATTTACAAATACTTTAACATCATCTATTGCTCTAAGCTTTATTCTAACTTTTTTCATAATAAAACCTCCATGTATTTTACATTTTTATTTATATCTAGAATATAACAGTAGTTAAACAAATAGTCAATAATTTAATTGTAAATACTAAATAATTTAATTGTAAATAATATATCGATATACTATAATATAATCACAATATGTATTTATTGTGATTATATTATAAGTTAGGTGAATATTTTGACAGTTGCATTCTTTACTCTGGGTTGTAAAGTGAACCAATATGAAACAGAAGTTTTAGCAGAAAAATTTATTAAAAATGGTTTCACAAAGGTAAGCTCTGATCAATCCCCCGATATATTTGTTGTAAACTCTTGTACTGTAACATCTTCAGGAGATAAAAAAACTAGACAAACTATAAAAAAATTTAAAAGAGAAAATCCATCTTCTATAACAATTCTTACTGGATGTTTTCCACAGGCTTTTCCTGAAAAAGCAAAAGAAATAAAAGAAGCTGATATTATCACAGGATCATATAATAGAAATGGTATCATTTTTCTTCTAAATAAATATTTAAACACACTACAGCCTATTTTTGAAATCTATGAACACAAAATTGGAGAAGAGTTTGAACCTATGTCTACATCTTCTTTTTCTGAAAAAACTCGTGCTTTTATAAAAATACAAGATGGATGTAACCAATATTGCACCTATTGTATTATTCCTAAAGCTAGAGGATTTTTAAGATCAAAAAATCCTCAGGATACAATAGACGAAATTTCCACACTAGGAAAAAATGGATTTAAAGAGATTGTTTTAGTAGGTATAAACCTTTCTCTATATCAAACCCAAAATTTAAAACTAATAGATATTATAAAAAAAGTTTCTGAGATTGATTATATAAAAAGAATCCGTTTAGGATCGATAGAGCCAGATCTTATATCAAAAGATGATATAATAGAACTTTCAAAATTAAACAAATTTTGTCCCCAATTTCATCTTTCAATACAAAGTGGTTGTGATAAAACTTTAAAAAATATGAAAAGACTATACAATACAAAAAAATTTGAAGAGGTTGTATATAATATTAGAACATATTTTGAAAATCCATCTATAACTACTGATATTATGGTTGGATTTCCCGATGAAACCCATTCAGATTTTTTAGAATCTTTGCATTTTGCAGAAAAAATTTTATTTGCAAAAGCCCATGTTTTCCCATACTCTATTAGAGAAGGAACTCTAGCCGCAAAGATGGATAATCAATTAACCACCGAAATAAAACACGATAGATGCTTAAAAATGATAGAAACAACTAATAAATCAAGAAAAATATTTTTAGAATCACAGATTGGTAAAACACTATCTGTTCTTTTTGAAAAATTTGATAAAGATAAAAACACTTTAATAGGTTATTCAAAAAATTATACTCCTGTTATCATAAACACCACAAAAGATCTTTCTAGACAAATTTTAGATGTTAAAATTTCTTCTACCGATGAATATTTATGTTTTGGAAATCTTATCTAATGAGGTGTTATTATAAATAATAAAAATACGAAAAAATACATATTTATTATTGGGTTTATTATTTTAATTATAACTTCTATATTTCTATTATATAAATATATTCCTATTATACAAAAAATTAATTATAATGATTTATTTAAAAATTTTTCAGAATATATCAAATCAAAAGGAATATTCGGGACACTTATTTTTATATTAATAATAATTATCCAAGTTGTTATATCTATAATACCTGGAGAACCTATAGAAGTTTTAGCAGGAGTTTTATATGGATCCATCTACGGATATCTTATATGTTCTATCGGAATAACTATAGGAACTATTATTGTTTATAATTTAGTTAAACATTTTGGACATAATATTTTAAAAAAAATATACAATCATCCAAAATTTTTAAAACTTAAATTTTTAAAAAAACAAAAGAATGTTACAATGATAGTTTTTTTGCTTTTTTTAATACCAGGAACTCCAAAAGATACACTTATATATTTTATTCCTATCCTTCCCATATCTCCTATAAAATTCTTTATAATATCATATATAGCTAGGATTCCATCTATTCTTTCCTCCACATTTGCTGGGGCAACTCTGGTTGGTGGAAACCCCTCTATTGCTATATTTATATTTTTATTTATAGGAATAACCTCTTTAATAGGAATTATGAGCTATGAAACAATTGTAAAAAAAATAAAAGATAAAAAATAATTAATTATTTTTTATCTTTTATTTTTTTACATAGCTCTATCTATCTTCATCTGAACAAGTCTTTTTTCAACTCCAGAGAATAAGGCTATTTGATCTATAGTTGTAAATCCAGTTTTTTCATAATCAAACATATCATCATTTAACAAAAGACATGCCGCAAATAAATCAGCCTCATTTTCCAACTTTGCACTATTTACAAGAGTTTTATCTCTTATAAATATACTATTAACCTCTTCATGAAATAGAGCATGTCCCAATTCATGTGCACAAATATATTTTTTTTCCTGATCTTCTATATCACAATTTATATATATAAACTGTGAATCAAAAAATTTTACATAAAAACCTTTAACTTTTTTAGGAAGATCTATATATATAACCTCTATGTCTAATAACTTACAAATGTCAAAAGGATTATTGGAATTATGTTTTTTCTTTATTTCTTTAACATAATCTACTATACATTTCATTCAATAATCTCCTATTTATCTTTATTTTTATCTATAGCAATATTTAGCCCTTCTTTTAAAGCTTCCATTATCATGGTTATGTCATTATCTGTGAGCATCTGTCCGTTAAACATAAGCCCTTTTTGTCTTTGTAAATATTCATTCATATCAAATATCAAATCACTTACATCTCTATCTTCTTTTTTAAATGTAGAAATTTTTGTACAATCTATAAGATTATCAACAGATACGTTAAAAAAAAGTGACATCTTTTTCAAAATTTTAAAATCTGGCTCTCTCCTGCCTTGCTCATACATACCTATAGAACTTGCCGAAACCTCTAAATACTCTGCAAGTTCTATTTGAGTTAAATTTTTTTCTTTTCTAAGTCTTTTTATATTATCTTTTAACACGAACCCAACACCTCCCAATATATCATATCTAATTACATTCTTCAATAATTTTGTATTTTTTTGTTGACATCTACACGTAATGTGTGATAATATGATTTTATTACACATTACGTGTAGAAAACTATAAAGGTTGTGTTGAATTTTGTCTATTTTACAGCTTTCTTATCAATACAAAACTTCTGCAGAAAAATTAAAAAGTCAAATAAATATATTAAAAAATAAATTTAAAAATGATAACTATGATATTAAAATAAGAATATCTGTAATGAAATATGAATATACAGACCTAATATCTATATCAAAACATCTAGAAAAATACCATAAACACATATCAAAAAGGAGTGTGACAACTAGTGATCAGAGTTTCTTTAGATAAAATACAAGATTTTATAAGAGACACTTCATATGATGAAAATGTATCAAATGAAAAAAATATAACAAAAATTCATAAAATATTAAAAGAAATTATATCTAATGAGCTTTCAAACAAACAAAAAGAAACTATTATATTATATTTTTATAATCAAAAAAATGTAACTCAAATATCCAAGTTGCTAGATGTACATAAATCAACTGTTTCAAGAAATCTTTCACGAGGGATAAAAAATATAGAAAAATTTATAAAATATAATTCTTTAAGATAATATTTTATTAAATTTCTCCTATAATATTCATCAAAACTGATATAGCTGTAATAGATGCTGTTTCACATCTTAAAATTCTATTCCCTAATGTGCATATACTAAAATTTTTTCCAATCGCCCTCTCTATTTCTTGTTTTTCAAACCCACCTTCACTCCCTATAAATAAAAAAATTCGCTCTGCTTTTAATAGTTCTTTTTCTAATAAAGAAATCTTTTTACCTTCTTCTTCATAAAAAATAATCCCCTTATCTTTTTCATCCACCATATTAAGGCATTTCTCGAATGAAACTATTTCATGAACAATAGGTATTTTACTTCTAAGAGATTGTTTTGCTGCTTCTAGTGCTATTTTATTATATCTGTTGTTCTTTTTTAATAATGTTTCTTTTTTTGGTCTAGATACACATCTGTTTGATATAAAAGGAACAACCATAGATACTCCTAATTCTACAGCTTTTTGTATAATAAAATCTAATTTATCCCCTTTTGGTAACGCCTGACACAATATTATTTCCTTTTTAACTTCGTTTTTAGATATATATGCATTTTGTATATATAAAATTATACATTCGGTAATATTTTTTATAATACAATCGTAATCATATCCACAACCATCACTTAAAGTTATTCTATCTCCTATCTTTTTTCTTAAAGAATTTTTTATATGAAGCGCATCCTCACCATTTATTTCATATATATTATCTCTTATCAATTTTTTATTTATAAAAAATTTAGGCATGATATATCTCCAATACTATAAATCAATTTAATACTATATAAAATTATACTAAAATAAAATTCTTTTTTCAATCATTCCCCTTATTACATATAATTAAAAATAAATACATTGATGTTATTATTAAACTAAAATTATAACTATCAAAAATTATTTTAACCCCTATAAATATGACAGGTGCTAAAAATAATAATGAAAATAACATACCTATAAAGTATGATTTTTTTAAATCTAAAAACTTTTTTAAAAATATATGTAAAATTCTTCCACCATCTAAACTTCCTATAGGAAGAAGATTAAAAACTCCTATAATAAGATTAGAATATCCCCATAATAAAAAATTGCTACTTTGTTCATAAAAAAATAAAAATATAAACGATAATATAATATTTAGCAATGGGCCTAAAAATAATATGAAAATTTCTTGATTATATGGTATAACTTTATCTGGCTGAAACATACGTATTCCAAATGTCTCAAAAGATATCTCTTTTGGTTTTTTTTTACAGATAAAACTAGCAATAATATGCCCCATTTCATGTATTAGACTGCTAAATAAAGCTATCATAGAAATATTTGTTTTATCCAATATTGCTAAAAAAGAAATTACTGCAAAAAATAAAAATTTAAACTTTATATTTATACCAAATATAATAAACTCAATCATACAAATCTTTCTCAATATAGTGAAACGGATCTATATACTTTTCATCTTTTATTATAGAAAAATGCAGATGATTTCCTGTAGAATCTCCTGTACTACCAACTTTTCCAATAACCTCCCCCTTTTTTACTATATTTCCTTTTTCTCCAAAAGTTTCATCACAATGAGCATATAAAAATTTAGCCCCTCCAACCGATTCAATTTCAATATAATTTCCTAAACTTTTTGAAACTCCAATATCAACTATTGTTCCTTCTGATGACCCTAGTATATCCGTTCCTCTTTCTGCTGCTATGTCAACTCCTGTATGAAAATTTTCCTCTCCATTAATATTTCTAAATCCAAATATAGAACTAACAGTCCCTTTTGATATAGGTGGTCCAATTTCTATATCTAAATTTATTTTTTCTTTATGAATATTATCTGGTAACTCTTTTGCATCTTCTTTTTTATTATTATTTTCTTCTAATAAATTTCTATCTTCACCTTTATCTTTATCTGCAAATTTTCTATAAATTTTATCCAAAGTAAAATCATTATTTACACCTGATGAAAGACCTTTTTTTAAATCATTATAAAACTCTTTATTAATTATATTTATAAAAGTTAAAACTATAAACAATGAAACAACCACCGAACATTGCACAAAAACTAAATCAAAAAAATTGCTCTCTTCATTATTATTATTATTATTTCTATTCCTCATCTTGTTCATCTCCATAAAATTATAAAAATAAAATCTATTTAATAATATTCTAATTATAAAAAAAAAAGACTAGTATACTAGTCTTTTTTTATAAGTTTTAAAACCAATTCTTTTAATACAGCAGGGTTTCCTTTTCCTTTTGTTTCTTTCATACACTGTCCTATAACAAAACCCAATGCATTTGTTTTTCCATTATTATAATCGATAACAGATTTTTCATTAACTTTTAATATATTTACAACTACATTTTTAAGGTCATCAATATCAGAATTTTGTTTTAATGATCTTTCTAATATAATTTCATCTACTGTTTTGTCTGTTTCAAATATATCTATTAATATAATCTTTCCACTACTACTAGAAATTATATTAGATTCTATAGCATTTATAAGATCGAATAATTTTCGTGGAGTTATCTTTGTTTGATCTAATAATATGCTCTTCTCGTTCAGATACCCTAATATATCACCTAATATCCAATTAGAAATAAGTTTAGGATTTACATCTCCAATATTTAAAACAGATTCAAAAAGAAAACTTCTATCCAAACTTTCAACTATTAAAGTTGCATCTTTTTCAGAGAGTTTAAAATCTTTAATATATCTTAAAACTTTTTTATTTGGAAGTTCTGGTATAGAATCTTTTATATCTAATAATTTTTTTTCTGTTATAACTATTTTTCCTATATCAGGCTCTCTAAAATATCTATAATCATCTGCATTTTTCTTCTCTCTTAATAAAAAGTTTTGTCCTTTATCATCATCCCATCTTCTTGTTTGTTGGATAATAGTTCCTCCAGACTCTAGAATATCAACCTGTCTTCTAGCCTCATACTCTATCCCTTTGACCGCTCCACTAAATGTACTAATATTTTTCATTTCACATCTTGTTCCATATTCAGTAGAACCCTTTTTCATAACAGATACATTTACATCACACCTTAAAGAGCCTTCTTGCATCTTACAATCAGATATACCCATATATGAAAGAATGATCTTTATAGTTTCTAGATAAGATTTTGCTTCTTTAGAACTTCTCATATCTGGCTCAGAAACAATTTCAATAAGAGGAACACCACACCTATTAAAATCAACTAATGTTCCAGAAAAACTTTCATCATGAATAAGTTTTCCTGCGTCTTCCTCTATATGTATTCTGGTTACACCAATCCTTTTCTGTATACCACCTACAGAAATATCAACATAACCATCATAACAAAGAGGAACTTCATCCTGTGTAATTTGATACGCTTTTGGTAAATCTGGATAGTAGTAGTTTTTTCTATCCTGCTTAGAAACACTATTTATACTACAGTTTAAAGCATAACCCATCTTAATAGCATAATCAACAACAGTCTTATTTAAAGATGGTAGAGCACCTGGCATACCTAGGCAGATTGGACAACAAACTGTATTAACTTCTAATCCAAATTCATTCCTACAACCACAATATATTTTTGTTTTTGTAGAAAGCTCCGCATGTATCTCTAAACCTATAACTATGTCATAATTTTCTATCATACTAATACACCCCCAAATTTATATTTTAATTTCTAAATCAAATCCATCTATACTTTTTTCATAAAAATTTGAAACATCAAATAATAATTTTTCTGAAAAATGTTTCCCCATAATCTGAACACCTATCGGAAGACCTTTTAAATCCCTTCCACATGGTATGCTTATAGCTGGTATCCCTGTTATATTTGCAGACGCTGTAGATATATCACTTGTATACATATCCATATGAGCATTTATCTTTTCACCTAAATTAAAGGCTGTTGTTGTTGTTGTTGGAGTAACTATAATATCGCACTCTTCAAAAACTTTATCAAAATCTTGTTTCATCATTTTTTTCATGCTTTGAGCCCTATTGTAATACTCATCGTAATAACCCGAACTTAAAACGTATGTTCCTAACATAATTCTAGTTTTAACTTCTTCTCCGAATCCTTCTGTTCTTGTTTTTTTATACATATCTTGAAAATTTGTATAATCTGATGCCCTATATCCATACTTAACCCCATCAAATCTTGCCAAATTAGATGAAGCTTCTGCAGAAGAAAGAATATAATAGACAGGTATAGAATATTTTGTATTAGGAAGACTCACAGTTTTTATCTCTGCCCCTGATTTTTCTAAAAATTTAATGAAATTTTCTACACTTTTTATAACATCTGTATTTTTATCTGTAAGATAATATTCTGAAGGAATACCAACTTTTATTCCAGATAAATTTTTAAGTTCAGAGATCTCTTTAGGTATATTACTAATATCTACAGTTGTTCTGTCTTTTTTATCATATCCAGATATAGTAGAATATAAAAGATGAACATCTTTTACAGTTCTACCCATAGGTCCTATCTGATCTAAAGAAGATGCAAACGAAACAAGTCCATATCTAGATACGGAAGAGTAGGTAGGTTTTAACCCGACAATACCACAATATGAAGCAGGTTGTCTTACCGATCCGCCAGTGTCCGATCCTAAAGAAACGGTTGTTTCATATCCAGCAACCGAAGCCGCGCTTCCTCCTGATGATCCCCCTGGAACACAATCTAAATTATGTGGATTTTTTGTATTTTTAAAATATGAAGTTTCTGTAGATGATCCCATCGCAAATTCATCCATATTCAACTTCCCTATAATTAAACAATCTTGATCCAACATCTTTTCAACAACGGTGGAATTGTATGGAGCAACAAAGTTTTCTAACATTTTTGATGAACATGTATTTTTAACATCTTTAACTAATATATTATCTTTAACACCCACTGGAATTCCAGCAAGAGGTGAAATAATTTCTCCTTTTGCAATTTTTTTATCAACAATATCAGCCTTTTTATCTGCCATATCCCTAGTCAGACTTACATAACTACCCAACTTTTCTTCCACACTGTCTATTCTAGTATAAATACTAGAAACAATCTCTCTAGCACTACACTCTTTAGACCTAAGCATACAACTCAATTCTGTTCCACTTTTTTTAAAAAGATCCACCTTAAACTTCTCCTCCTATCTAATCTATAACTTTTGAAACAAGTATACATCCGCCTTGTACAGATGGTGCATTTTTTAAAACTTCATCTCTAGACAAACTAGGCTCTATAATATCTTCTCTAAGTATAACTTCATTTCCAGAAATACTATCAGAATTTTTAATATCAATTCTAGGTAGAACTTCTACCATTTGAATAATAGATTCCATCTTTTTTAAAATTTTATCTCTATCAAATCCATCAGGATATAGCATAGAAAGATTTGCAATATTTTCTAAATCAAATTTCATAAATACATCTCCTAGAAATCATTTATTTTTATTATTAATCATATCATTAAATTGAGCTTCATCTATTATAGATACACCCAATTTTTGTGCTTTTTTAAGTTTACTTCCTGTAGTATCTCCTGTCAATAAATAATTAGTTTTAGAAGAAATAGTTGTTTTACATTCTCCTCCTAAATTTTCTATAACATTGAAAATTTCTTTACGAGTATATCCAAACAGCTTTCCTGTAACTGCAAAAGAAATCCCTGTAAATAAACCTAATCTATCTTCTTTAGCTTGTATAAACTTAACTCCTGCTAATTTAATTTTATTTACAATATTTATGTTTTTTTCACAAGTAAAATAATCTACAAAACTTTTAGCAATAATAGTTCCAATACCATCTATTTCTAAAATATCATCCTCTTTAATAGTATAAAACATATCTATATTATTAAATTTTTTACAAATTATTTTAGATGCATTTAAACCTACATGACTTATTCCCAAACTAAATAGAAATCTATATAAATCCTGTGTTTTTGATTTTTCTATGCTTTCTCTTATATTAAAACAACTTTTTTCCTCTATATTAGGAATAGATAAAAGTTGATCATCGGTTAGATAATATATATCAGACAGGTCTTTAACCAGATCTAAAGAAACTAATTTATCTATTAAACCTTCTCCAAATCCGGATATATTCATACCGTCTCTTGATACAAAATGAATCAATGATTTTTTAAAAATACCTTTGCAAAATTCGTTAACACATTTTATTAAAACATCTTCCTTAATACAAGTATATCCACATTCGGGGCAAATCATAGGAATTTTATAAATATCTTTATTATCATTTTTATTAATATTTCTAACAACTTCAGGTATGATATCCCCTGCTTTTCTAATAACTAGTATATCTCCAATATTTATCATATGAAGATCTATAAAATCTTGATTATGAAGAACAGCACGCCTAACACTACTTCCAGCAAGATCTATACTATCAAATATAGCTGTTGGTGTTATAGCTCCTGTTCTTCCTACATTAAGCTCTATATCTAAAAGTTTTGTAGTTTTTTCTTCTGCTGGATATTTATAAGCAACTGCCCATTTAGGAAACTTATTAGTTTTTCCTAAAACTTTTCGGATATCAAAATTATCAACTTTAATTACAACCCCGTCTATATCAAAAGGATACATTTTTCTATTCATATAAATATCTTCTATAATTTTTACAGACTTTGATATGTTTTCTCCTATCATAAAATATGAAGAAACTAAAAATCCTAGACTTTTTAAAAAATCTAGAGAAGAATGATGATCACTAATATTTTCTATATCATTTTGGAGATTAAATATACAAACACTTAAATTACGATTTTTAGTTATATTTGGATCTTTCTGTCTTAAAGATCCCGCAGCTGCATTTCTTTTATTTTTAAAAATAGGCTTCCCTTTAGCAGACATATCTTTATTTAAATCGATAAAACTTTCTTCAGAAATAAAAACTTCTCCTCTAATATTTATCTCTTCTAAAGATGAATTTATTTTTTTAGGAAAATTTTTAATAGTTGCTAAATTTAAGGTCACATCTTCTCCTGTAAACCCATCCCCTCTTGTGGCGGCAAAAAAATATTGTCCTCTTTTATATTTAATAGATACAGACAATCCATCAATTTTAGGCTCTATAATATAAGTTGGATTGTCTACAATTTCTCTAACACGTTTATCAAATGCATAAATTTCATCATAACTAAAGACATCCTGTAAACTATCCATCTTAAAATCATGAGAAACTTTTTTAAAACTATTTAAAGGAAGATGTCCAACTATTTGCGTAGGCGAATCAGCGGTTATTAAATTTGGGTTGTCTTCTTCTATTTTTTTTAACTCTATCATAAGATTATCAAATTCAAAATCCGATAATTCAGGATTATCAACGGTATAATATTTATAGCTGTGATATCTAATCTTCTCTTTTAAATCTTTTAAATGCTTTTTTAAATTTAATAGATTCATCTTTATTCTCCTAATATTATAACTTTATATATTATAGCATATGCATTTTTTTCATACAATTTAAATTTATAAATATATATTTACTTATACATATATTATTGGTATAATATTGTATAAATATCTATATAAAATATCGTTATAATATTATGCTATTATCCATTTTGGAAAATTTTTTTGAGGAGCACAAATATGAAAATCGCTATATTCACTGACACTTATCCTCCCGATGTCAACGGCGTGTCTGCTCATGTAAAAAATCTTAAAGATGGTCTTATTAAAAGAGGACATGAAGTTTTAATTATAACAACAGGAACTCATAAAAGAAAACAGTTTATTAAAGACGGAGTATTAAAATGTCCTAGCATAACGTTTAAAAGATTTTACAATTATGGTATAGCCAATCCTATTAGTTATGGTCGTCTAAACTCTATAAAAAAATTTAATCCTGATATAATTCATATTCACACTGAATTTAGCATAGGATTTTCTGGAGCTATGATTTCTAAAATTTTAAAAAAGCCACTAATATATACATTACACACAATATGGGATGAATATGTCCATTATATTGCCCCTAAACCTCTTATTCCTATTGTCACAAAAACATCTCTAAAATACGCACGATTTATCGCTAACAAAGCAGCTGAAGTTATTGGTCCTTCCCAAAGGGTTAAAACATTTTTTAAAAAATATGACATACAAAAAGATGTAACTATAATAAACAACTGTGTTGATACAGCTCTTTTTGATAACAGTAATCTAGATAAAGATAGATTACAACATCTCAGATCTTTATATAACCCCAAAGATGATATAACAACAATTGTTTTTTGCGGAAGAATAGGAAAAGAAAAAAATATAGAAACATTAGTAAATTTTTTTGGAGAACAATTTTCTATAGAAGACAAGGTTCAACTATTAATAATAGGAGATGGACCCTATAGAGATTTAATTGAAACCCTTATAAAAACTTTGAAGATGGAATCGATAATTAAATGTATTGGTGTTATTCCAAATAAAGATATTGTATATTATTATACAATATCAGATATGTATATCACGGCTTCATTATCAGAAAATCATTCTATCTCTATGATAGAAGCCATGGTTTGTGGTCTTCCTGTTGTACATATATTTGATGTTGAAAACCAAGGACAAGTCATAGAAAATGTTAATGGATTTATCTTTACATCATCTAAAGAAATGTATGATATTATTAAATTTTATCAAAACAAAACCCCTAAAGAAAAAAAAGATTTTAAAAAATCAATAAAAAATTATTCAAAACATTTTGATATATTAACTCTATCAGATAAAATAATAGAAGTTTATAAAAGACAAATAGAAAAGGCTCTTTAAAAGAGCCTTTTCTATTTGTCTTTTATCTGAAGTCCTGTTCTATCTATATTTACATCAACCTTAACGTTATAGCCAAGATTTGAAATAATATTTCCAATATCATCCCTGTTATCCTTCCAATATGAAGGATATTTTTGTTTTATTCTATCCATAAAATTAAAAATATCTATATTATTTTCTTTCAAAGTTAGATATAAAACATTATCAACTTCACTTTTTATAACTTCTTCTAAACTATCTTCTATATCTTTATACTCAAAAACAGAAACTTCTCTATCTTCAGGTACAATTATTTCTTTAACTATTCCATCTGTTTTAATAATTATATCTACAGACATAGCTCCATCTTTAATACGGGGATTTATCTTTATTTGAGACTTAAAAATCTCCACGGAAGATGTCCCAATACTATCAGATTCTGAAACAACTACACTAGATTTAAATTTTTGCAATAAAATTTGTATAGCCCTTGTATTTTCTTGATTTATATAAGTCTTTAATCTTCCATCTAAAAAAACAGCTATTCCATCCATAGATATAACTTTTGAATCTCCTTCGGATTTTTCTGCACCTGTAGCTTCTTCTTTTTTCTCTCCTGAATCTCCTTCGGATTTTTCTGCACCTGTAGCTTCTTCTTTTTTCTCTCCTGAATCTCCTTCGGAATCCTCTAGCTTAATTACAGGTATACTAACTGAATTTGTTGTACTTTTATAATTTTTAGCAACATCATAAAATCTAACCTGAAAAGATTGTCCTGTATCCTCCGCATTTCTAACTATTTTTTCTATCGTTTCTGCTGGAAGTATTCCCTGAGTAATCTTTGCGTTTAATATTTCATCTGCATCTCCCTTAACAACAAGCACCCCAACATCAGATTTAGATTGTGCATCGGTATTAAAAAAACTTATAACATTTTCTAAACCTTTTTCAGCAGTGCTTTCTCCTAATATAATTAATCTATTATGACCATAAAATATCTTCTTTCCTTGTTTCAAATCCGCCTTGGACATGGCTTCTCCTATAGTTTTTCCTTCAGTTGTAATAACTTTAGAATTTTGTTTACTAGTATCAATTGATGTTTGTCCTCCAGATCCCTCTGGGGAAAATATCTGTATACTAAGTTTATATTTATCTTCCTCATAATCTATTCCTATAGCCTGTACAATCGCTCTATCACTAAGATTTATTGTTTTTAAACACCCTGTAAGACTAGATAGTATCAATAGAGTAGCCAGTATTAACCATATTTTTTTTATCAACACTATTCTCCTTTTTAAATCTATAAACTATATAAACGATAAATGGAAGAATAAAAACAAGAATCAACACAATAAAACCAGAATTAATAAATCCTTGTAAATATCTTATCGCATCTAAACTAGACTGAATCCAATAAACACTTATACTTATAGCTATAAAAACAACAGAAAATATATAAGTTTTTTTAACCTTAGGTAAAGAGATAGATATACAGCTATAAGCAATAAATATATACATAGTAGCTTTTATAAAAGCTAAAACAATCCACAACGCCATATGCAAAGAGTCAAGTCTTTGAAAGATTGATGTGTATGATATAGTAGTTAATGTGTAAAAAGGAAATACTAAACTTCCTGCATAATTCGCCAAAACTGTTGTTATTAAAAACACTATTATCTGTACAGTTATAGTAGATAATATCAAATATGACATAAATGTTTTCTTTTTATCCCCTTTTGTATATGGGTATAAAAGTATAAAAGCAACTAATTCTGTATTTCTTCCTAAATTATCAAAGATAGATATCCCTATCTGTTTTATAGGATAATCTAATATTGGAGAAAGGTTATAAATATCTATACTAGATATCAAACCGATAAATATAAATCCAAAGGCAACAAGAAAAAATACACCAAATATAGCAGATACACGCGCTATAGACTCAACCCCAGATATAGCACCATATAAAACTAACCCTATAAACATTAAAACTAAAAGGGATGAATTTGCATTTGTATAAACGGCATTATCTAAAAAAAACATAGCTTGAACAATAGTATTTATCCCGACTAATATAGCGTAAATAGCATATATCCAAGCTATAACAATACCGTTTTTACCAAAACAATTATATCCTACTGTTATTACATTGCCATATTTTATACGATCATATAATTTGAAGATAGGGATAACAATCAAAATTTGAACAAAAAGAGATATTAAAGATCCAACAAGAATAGCCAACCCATCTAACTTAGATCCTGTGTGTATATTATATGTTAAAGAAGAAAAAACTCTAGATATATATAACATTGTAAAAAGCTGTGCTCCACTTATTTTTGCAAACATTAAGAGCTTTCACCTCCACTATTCTGAATATCCACCCCTGTTAAATTTTTTATATTAACATTTTTATTCATATTTTTCCAACTAAATCGAATAAACACATCCTTCATAGCCTTAAAACTAAATGGAGATATCGGTGCAGTATATATAACCCCATATTCACTTAAAGAACATATATTTATAAGAAGTCCTGCAACAGCTATACCTATTCCATACAACCCAAATGTACCACCTACAATTATAAATCCAAACCGCAATATAGATACAGGCTCATATATAGAAGGAACAACAAAAGAGCTAATTGCTGTAACAGCCACAACCATAACCATTGGCGCTCCAATCAGCCCCGCAGTAACCGCTGCATCTCCTATAACTAAAGCGCCAACAATACTTACAGCGTGTCCAACTGGTCTAGGAAGTCTTAAACCTGCCTCTCTCATAACTTCATATATAAAATGAATGAGTAATGCCTCTATAACTAAAGGAAATGGAGTTGCTTCTTGAGAAGTAGCAATATTAAATAAAATAGAATGTGGGAATAGTTCTGGATGAAAGCTACCTATAGCAACATATAAACCAGGTAATAATATTGTAAATGCAAAAGATATATATTTTATAATACGCATAAAACTTGTATAATACGGTCTATGACAATAGTCATCAAAACTCTGAAAATTTTCTGAAAATAGATATGGAACAATTAAAGCAAAGGGAGTTCCATCAACTAATATAGCAACTCTACCTTCGTTTATCTTTGCACATACTGTATCTGGTCTTTCTGTTGTTCCAACTTCTGAAAATATAGAAAATGGCTTTCCTTCTAAAAAAGGTTGTATATAACCACTTTCAAGAACAACATCAATATCTATATGCCTTATCTTATGTCTAATCTCTCTAACCATTTTTTTAGAAACTGTATCTGTCATATACATCATACAAACACTAGTTTTGCTCTTAGAACCAACGTTAAATAATTCAAATTTTAGCTTAGGTGATTTCATACGCCTACGAACCATAGTCATATTTATCCTTAAAGGCTCAGTAAATCCCTCTCTTGATCCTCGAATATTAACCTCACTAGATGGCTCGGATATAGATCTGAAATTAAACCCTTGGGCTCCTAAACAAACTCCTTTTGCTATTCCATCAATAAGTACAATAACAAATCCAGACATGCTAAATGTAAATATATCATCAGTAGTATATACATCTGTCAAATCCATAGAAGTTATCATTTTTGTTTCTAAATAGCTATATATATCTTCTGGAGTTGTGTTTTCAGAAAAATCTGCTGACATAAGTGGACCCATCAAAAGGTCTGACAACATGGTAAAATTTATCATACCCTCAATTCCAATTATATTTATCGTGTTATTATAAATCTTTAGTTCCCTAGACAAAAAATCTCCAGAATTATCAAATTTTTCTCTAATCAAGATCATATTGTCTTTTAAACAATTTCTAAGATTTACAGGAGTTTCAACTTCTTCTTGTTGAATATTTTCAATATTTGAATTTTTAATAGCAGATATTTTGGATTTTATATATTTTATCATAAAATCCTCCTTCACTTTTAATGTAAATTTATATAACAATTATTACCAACTATGTTTAATATAATTCAAATGATAGATAATAATTATAAAATAAATATTAAAAGAGGATTTAATATGTTAATCATCTTCTTTAGGACAATACTTTTATATGCATTAATCATATTTAGTATTAGAATTATGGGAAAGAGACAGCTGGGAGATTTACAACCATCAGAACTAGCTATAACAATATTAATATCAAATATAGCAACAATGTCGATAGATGAACCAGATATCTCTTTACTTTTTTCCGCTGTCCCAATCCTAACATTAGTTGGATTTGAGCTTATTTTATCAAAACTATCTCTTAGATATAAACCTTTCAGAAGTTTTATATCTGGATCTCCTGTTGTTATTATAAAAGATGGAAGAATAATACAAAAAAGAATGAAAGATCTAAGATTATCCATAGATGATCTTATGGAAGCACTTAGAGGAAATAGTATATTCGACATTCAAGAAGTAGACTACGCAATTGTCGAAACTAACGGGAAGATAAGCGTCTTTCAAGATATAAAAAAACAACCTGTAAATCCCAACCAATTAAAATTAGATATAAAGAAAGAATACATCCCTAAAATTATAATAAGCGATGGAATCTTGTTGGAAAAAGCTTTAAAAACTTATAAAATTTCAAAGAATTTGATTTTAAAAAAATTAAAATCAAAAAATTTAAATATTAAAGATATTTTTATAATGACAATAACGGAAGACAATAAATATTTTATAGTCCCTAAAGATAACAAAAAAAGGTGAAAGTTGGGAACTCTCACCTTTTAAATATAAAAATAAAATATTTGGGAATTTTTTTTAACAATAAATACTATTAATAGGGGGAATTGGTCGTGTTTAGACAAATTTTAATAGTTATAATAATTATTTTAATAATTTTTTCATCTATATTGGGAATTATAAATTTAAAAAATACTACAGAGGAAATTTCTTATATACTTAAAGAATCTGCTAATAATTATAATGAAGATATTCAAAAAACTAAAAAATCTATCCAATCGTTAAACAAATTATGGGAAGAAAAAAAAATAATATTATCTTTGTATATTAGAAAAAAATCTATAAAAGAAGTTAACCAAAAAATTTTAGAGCTTAATTATTATCTAGATAATAATAATTATGAAATGTTTATGTATACATCAGAAATACTATCAAATATAATATATGATATGTATATAGACGAAATACCATCATTACCTAATATATTAAAAAGAAATGTTTTTACTCTATCTAAGATAAAATTTCTTCAATTATATCCATAGCAGTTAAAATTGTCACTTGTCCTTTATCAAACTTTAATATAATATTTTTAACAAAATTTTTATCACTTGATATATTATTTATACACAAACTTTCGGAAACTCCATCAATGACCTGCCTTATCTGTATCCCATATTCTTTAACATGACCATAGCCCTCATACTTATTGATGTCTGAAAGCAAATCATAGCAAATTTTAAAATTTGTGTTTACTTTCCATTTATGTTGAAAATAACACATTGACTTACTCATAACAACTTCCTCCAAATTGATGTTTATTAGGCTATCTGATATTTATTATATACTATATAATACAAAAAGTAAATATTTTTTGTATTATTAATTAACATTACGTAAGTTTATTGAATTTTAAAAGACTAATTATTAATAAATTATTAACAATACTCAAAAAACTGTGCATTAAATATAATAAATTTTAAAAGTGTAACTTGAAAATAAACATCTATTAATATTATCGTAACTTATGTGTAATACCTGTTGTTTATATTAATAAATTAATATATAATTTTATTTTCAATTATGAACTAATAAATACAAAAAAACTGTAGAAAAAAGATCAGAATATAAATTTTTTATAATAAGGAGTGTTTAAAATAAATAATATCCAAATAAATATTATTTCAAATAAAATAGAACTGTTAAACCCTTTAAAATCCGCTAAAAGTTTAAAATCTATAATAGACTCATCCATGCAAGATAGATCAGATGAAAATCAAATTTTTATAATAAATTCAAACTTTTTAACTGGAGATAGTTGTGGAAATATAATTAAAAATAATACCATACAAAACATAATAGATGATGCTTTAAAAGAGATAACATCTTTTATAGTTTGGAAAAATTGCACTATCATTTTTTCACAAGATATATTTGAAGATAATAAACTAAAACAGTATCTTTTTATTATAAATAATCAAAAGATATCTACACAAAATATTACAGATAATATTTATACAGAATGTAAAATATTTGATACAAATTTTATTATATTTAATGATATCATAAAAAATATAAAATATAATAAAATACCTACTATTAGTATTCAAAAAAATACCCCCATAATATCTATTTCATCCCATAGTATAGTTGCTGGAGATGAACTAATAATTAAAACTTTTTATAAAGAATTTTCTAAACAACTATCTTCTCAAATTATATTGTCAAATGGAGGATATGGCGAATCAACATATCCTTATATTTATAAATCATATATAGCCAACTTTATCAAAGGTAATGAAATTTTATTTCTATCATCTTTCAGTAAAACTTTATCAAATAAATCACAGCTATGCATAGAAGATAAAACTAAAAAAGATAATTTAATTATAGATATAAATAAATTATATCAAGATATATATGATAATATAATTATATCTGAAAACCCAAAATATCCTTATATATATCAAGATGAATCAAAATATTTGAAAGAAGTTTTTAATCTTCAAGTTGAATCTTTAAAAGGTCGACTTTTAAAAACAAATATAACAAAGGTTATTCTTGGTCTTTCTGGTGGAATAGATTCCACCCTTGCTCTTTTAGTTTCTGTAAAAGCATTTATAGATATCAAGATATCTATAAAAAATATAATCTGCATATCTATGCCTAGTTTTGGAACAACAAAACAAACTTTTAGCAATGGAAAAAATTTAGCAGCTAGTCTTAATGTTTCTTTTAGAGAGATAAATATATCAAAATCAGTAGAACAACATCTTATAGATATAGGTCATGATATAAATAACCAAAACACTGTTTTTGAAAATTCGCAAGCAAGAGAAAGAAGCCAAATACTTTTTGATATATCAAATATGGAAAATGCTATAGTCATAGGAACTGGAAATTTATCAGAAGCAGCCCTTGGATTTTCAACTTTTACAGGAGACCATATGGCTCATTTCAACGTTAATATATGTCTAACTAAAACAATGATTAGAAAATTAATATCTATTTTTATAGATCAAAAAACCTTTATAACTTCATCTGCCATATTAAATAATATTTTAGAAACTCCAATAAGCCCCGAGTTGCTCCCTCCTAAAAAAGATGGATCTATTTCTCAAAAAACAGAAGATATTATTGGTCCCTACGAGTTGCATGATATATTTTTATATCTATTTATTATAAAAAATATGGATGAAAAAAATATTATTAAAACTACCTACAATTCTTTTAAAGAAATATATTCTATAGAATATATTTCAAAAACATATTCTATATTTATAAAAAGATTTTTTAAAAATCAATTTAAAAGAAGTTGTGTTCCTGATTCATCAATTATAACTAATATGAATCTTTCAACATATGATATTTTTATCCCATCAGATTATTATCCTGATGTATTTATAAAATAATAACTAATCTAAATAATCAATTCTCTTTAATTTTTAAAAATAGTATATGCAATATAAATAAAAATTATATTGTATATACTATTTTTTTACAACTTTATTACATTGAAAAACTATAATGATTATATTATTATAAGTTCAGTTAGTTTTTATAAAAAATATGAGGTATTTTATATGGATAATATTATAAAAAAAATTATAGAAATAGACCAATCAGCAACTCTAAAAATAGAAAAAGAAAAAAAAAATAAAGAGAATATACTAAAAAAATCATCAGAAGAATCAAAAAATATAAAAGAAAAATATAAACTTCTTTTAAACTCTGATATAGAAAAAATTAAAAAAGATCAAGATAATAGTATATTAAAAAATTCAAAAATTATTGAAGATAATTTTAATACCAAAATAAATAAATTAAATCTACTATTTTCAAACAAAGAAAAAGAATGGACAACAACAATATATAATAATATTGTCCTACAGGTTTTTAAAAATGACTAAATTTTCAGACAATGCTATCTACACAAAGATAAAGTCTATACATTCAAATAGACTAAAAACAGCAGATTATACATCTCTTTTAGAAAAATCATCTGTATCAGATGTTGCTTTATATCTAAAAGAAAATACATCATATAAATCCATACTAGAAAAGGAAGACTGTAATAATATTCATAGAACACAATTAGAATCCATCCTTACAAGAGATCTTTTTAATAAATATTCTAAAATATACAAATATAATAAACTAGATAAACATTCTTTTTTTTACAACATTATAATTCGTGCAGAAATAGATCAAATCTTAAAATCAATAATGCACTTTAATACATTATCCATGGATAAATTTATAATTAATCTTCCAGAATATTTAATAAACCATGCATCATTCAATCTAATTGATATTGCAAAAGTTAAAAATTTTAACGATTATATAAATGTTTTTAAACATTCTATATATCTACCTCTAATTCTTAAATGTTCTCCAGATAGTAACGGGATAATAGACTATACCCATGCAGAAATTATATTTCAAAATTTTTTATATATCTATACAGAACAAATTATTACTAAACAATTTATTGGTAAAACCAAAAAAATTCTTATAAATCTTTTATCCATAGAAATAGAACTTATTAATCTATCTCGTATTCACAGACTTAAAACAATATTTAAAAAACCTAATGATTTTATATTTTCTCAACTAATTATAACTGATAATTTTTCTATTAAAAAAATTCAAAAAATGTTACATTCTAGTTCTGCTTTTGATTATATAAATAAATATAAAAGAAATATTCCTGAAGATATTTCAAAAGATACTGATAATTTAGAAATATATGTTGACTTTATAAAATATATCAAAAATATTAAAAATATACAATTTTCAAATAAGCCAGCAACAATATTTTATTCTTTTTTTATTCTTTCAGAGATACAGGTGAAAAATATAATCCATATTATAGAAGGGATACGATATAAAGCTGATAAAGACTATATTAAAAATATTATTATAAACAATTAATTTAAAAGAGGTTTGTTTTATGGCTATTGAAAAAATGACCACAGCCACAATTATAGGTAGCTTGGAAAACTTAGATGAAACAATATTTAATTGTATAAAATCTGGAGTTTTTCATCCAGAAATATTACAAACAGAATCCAACGATATAATAGACTTCTCCTATAATTATCACCCTAAAACTTATACTAAATATATTAATATATTAGAAAAGTGTATAAAATATTTAAATATAAAATCCAATAATATAAATATGGATAAAAATATTAATTTATTATATATAGACTATATTGATTTTGAACACTCTATCGAAACTATAAATATAATAGAAAAAACTTGTTCATCTATTCAAAATAAACAGGATGAATATATAAATAATATAGAAGAATACAAACAAGCGATACTACAAATAAATCATCTTATATCACTGGATATAAGTTTTGATGATATATTTGCTTGTAAAAATATCAAAGTTAGATTTGGTAGACTTCCTGTAGAAAGCTATACTAAACTTTCTTATCATAATGAAACAGAAATACTATTTACAACATTTGATAAAGATAGTCAATACTATTGGGGGGTATACTTCACTCCAATTATAGAATATCAAAGGATAGATAATATAATGAAGTCTATGTTGTTTGAAAGAATTCGTGTTCCTGATTATATACATGGTCTTCCAGAAAACGCTATAAAAAATCTTAATATTTTAATAGAAAATATGTCTACATTATTAAAAGGTATCCAACTAGAAAAAGAAATAATTACTAATCAATATAAAACAGAAATAATACAAATATATAATAAACTATTAGTTTTAAAAAAATGTGACTCTTTTAAACAATATGTTTGTATCTCAAAATATAATTTTTATATAGTAGGATTTCTTCCATATAAAAATAAAAGTTTTTTTAATAATTATTTTAAAAAAATACCTTCTGTATCCTGTATTTTTAAAAGATGTGAAGAATTTACCGATATCACACCCCCTGTTAAACTTAAAAATTTGAGGATTTTTAAACCATTTGAATCTTTTGTATCTATGTATGGTGTTCCGAAATACAATGAATTTGATCCAACTGTCCTTGTTGCTATCACCTATATATTAATGTTTGGAGCGATGTTTGGAGATTTGGGACAAGGTGCAATAATATTTATAATAGGAATATTTTTATCAAAATTTAAACAGATAGAAATAGGAAAAATTTTTACACGTATCGGAGTTTCTAGCATGGCTTTTGGAACTTTATATGGGTCTGTTTTTGGAATAGAAACGCTTTTTGATCCCATATATAAACAGCTTTTTGGATTAGATTCTAAACCTATACATCTACTATCTAATAGTATGACAAATAATATATTAGTGATATCAATTATAACTGGTGGAATTATCATAGGGATCTCTATGATAATAAATATCTACACCTCTCTCAAAAATAAAGATTTTAAAACAGGTGTATTCGGACCTAATGGATGTGCAGGATTTATTTTATATATATTTATATTTGTTGGTGCTTTTTTAAATTTAACATTAGATATAAATATATTTAATAATATTTCCATAATATTTTTTATAACTATCCCTTTATTATCAATACTATTTAGAGAACCTTTAGCATATTTTCTTATACACAAAAAATTTAAAATACAATCTAGATTATCAGAATTTTTAACAGAAAATATATTTGAACTCTTTGAAATTATTCTCAGCTATATAACCAATACAATGTCATTTTTAAGAGTTGGTGGATTTATTCTTACCCATGCTGGAATGATGGTTGTTGTTCTTACTCTTACACAATCTATGAACTCTATAGCTTCTCCAATTGCTTTAATTATTGGAAATCTTCTTGTCATAGCTGTGGAAGGACTAATCGTTGGTATCCAAGTTTTACGATTAGAATTTTATGAAATATTTAGCAGATTTTTTAGTGGAAAAGGAAAACCCTACAAACCTTTTTCTATAACTAATAATATTTAATTAAAAAATTTTTATTTGGGAGATTTTTATATGTATTTTTTACTACCTTTAATAGCTGTTATACTATTATTTTTACCAATTATACCAATATATAAAAAAGTTGTATCATCAAAACAAATGAAGAATAGACTTATATTCAATATTTCATCTTTTATAGGTATATTTATAGTTTTTACAATAGTTCCACTTATAACTATAGCTTCTGCAGAATCAACCTCAACAATAGTCTCAGAAGCTAGTGGTCTAGGATATATTGCCGCAGCATTAGTTACCGGTTTTTCAACCATTGGTGCTGGAATCGCCGTTGCTGCCGCCGCTCCTGCTGCTATTGGGGCTTTAAGCGAAGATCCTAAATCATTTGGTAAAGCTTTAATATTTGTAGCTCTTGGTGAAGGTGTTGCTTTATATGGCCTTTTAATATCTATTCTTATATTAAATAAAATTTAAGGAAATATTTATGAAAATATATTGTATAAGCGATAATATAGATACAAAGGTTGGGATGAGATTAGGTGGAATAGAAGGCGAAATTATTCATGATAAAGACCTATTTGAACAACGTATGGAAATTCTTATAAAACAACAAGATATCGCCATAATCCTTGTTACTGAAAAGATTGTGCAAAATTCTTTAAAATTTATAAATAATCTTCGTCTTTCTATAAAAAAACCATTAATTTTAGAAATTCCTGATAGACATGGAACCTATTCAATAACAAACTCTATATCAGAATATATACACCAAGCTGTTGGGATAAAAATTTAATGAAAGAAGAAAGTTTATGCTAAATGATAGATTAGAAAAGTTTAAAAAATCTGTTTTAGATAATGTTGATCAAGAGTTAGAGAAAATAATAGATGAAACAAATAGTATTCATAAGCAAAATCTAACTAAAAATCAAAAAGATCAAGAAATGGAATATACTTTATTAAAACAAAAATATCAACAAGAATCCAATATAAAAATTAAACAAGAATTATCTCATATCCAAAATGTTTTAAACCAAAAAATTATAAAAAAAAGAAATGAAATTAAATCTACAATAGATAAAAATATTGAAAAAAAATTAATATTATTTACACAAACAGATGAATATATAGATTTGATTATAAATAATATACAAAATATTATAAAAAAATTTAGTATAGAATCTTTTTCTATACTAGTATGCGAAAGAGAGATTAATTTATTTAAAGAAAAAATTTTAAAAAACTTTAATTGTTTAGATATAAATAAATCTCCTAGAATAAAAATAGGAGGTTTTATTTTAGAGAATCACAACTCTAATATAGTTTTAAATAAATCTTTTGATAAATATATTCAAATGTCAGAAGATTTATTTAATAATATTCCAGAATTAAATATCAAATAGTAAGGATGAAACTTATGAAAATTTCTATTTTTTCTATAAATGGACCAATAATAAAAACTATAAATAGTTCATCTTTATGTATATTAGAAATGGTCTATGTGGGGGAAAAAAAACTTATTGGAGAAGTTATAAATATAGACAAAAATTTTGCAACTATACAAGTTTATGAAAACACAGCCGGTCTGAAGGTTGGCGATATAGTTTATGGAACAGGAAATCAAATTTCTGTAACCCTTTCCCCTGGACTGCTATCAAATATTTTTGATGGTATACAACAGCCTTTAAAAACTATAAAACAAAATTATGGAGATTTTCTTATCCCAGGGTCTAATCAAAGTTTTGAAGAAAATAAGAAATACTATAATATTATATTTAGAGTCGCTAAAAATGATATTGTTTCATCTGGTGCCATATTTGCAGTATGTTCTGAAACAGATATAATAGAACATAGATTTATGATACCCAATGGAATTTCAGGAAAAATTATTGATATTAAACAAGATGGTTCTTATCTTATTACAGAAAATGTGATTGTAATAGAAGATGAATTTAAAAATATCCATAATATACCACTATTTCAAAAATGGCCTATTAGAAAAGCAAGACCTTTCAACAAACGTATTCCAATATCTATCCCCCTTATAACTGGACAAAGGATTATAGATTCTTTATTTCCTATTGCTAAGGGTGGAGTTGCTGCTATTCCTGGAGGATTTGGAACAGGTAAAACTATGACACAACACCAGCTTGCAAAATGGTCGGATGCTGACATAATAATTTATATTGGTTGTGGGGAACGTGGAAATGAAATTACACAGGTATTAGAAGAATTTTCTTCTCTTATAGATCCAAAAAGCGGAAAACCTATGTCAAATAGAATTGTATTAATAGCAAATACATCCAATATGCCTGTTGCTTCTAGAGAGGCATCTATATACACCGGACTAACAATAGCAGAATACTATCGTGATATGGGATACCATGTAGCCGTTATGGCCGACTCTACTTCACGTTGGGCAGAAGCACTAAGAGAGATATCCGGTAGACTTGAAGAGATGCCAGCAGAAGAAGGGTTTCCCGCATATCTTCCATCAAAAATTTCACAATTCTACGAAAGAGCAGGATACACTCTTAACCTAAATAATACAGAGGGATCAGTTTCTATAATTGGTGCTGTTTCTCCACAAGGATCTGATTTTTCTGAACCTGTTACACAAAATACAAAACGTTTTGTTCGTGCTTTTTGGACACTTGATAAATCTCTGGCATACTCCAGACATTATCCCGCTATAAACTGGATAACAAGTTATAGTGAATATATAGAAGATCTATCAGAATATTATATAAAAAATATAGATCCTAATTTTTTATCATATCGACAGGATATATACAATATTTTAATAGCTGAGGATTCTTTAATGGAAATAGTTAAACTCATTGGATCCGACATGCTCCCTGATGATCAAAAATTGATAATAGAAGTTGCAAAGGTTATAAGATTAGGTTTTTTACAACAGAACGCTTTCCATAAAATAGATACATATGTCCCTCTATCAAAACAGGTCATAATGATGAAGATAATATTATATCTATATGATAAACTTAGTTTAATCATAGAGCAGTCTATTCCAATATCATATATATTAAAAACCAATATATTTGAAGAGATTATAAAGATGAAATACTCTATGAAAAATGATGCGTCCAACAAAATTTTTGAATCTTATACTTGTATAATTGATGAAAAGATAAAAAATATAGAAAGTTCAAATAAATAGGTGATTTTATGAGTTTAGAATATAAAGGATTTTCAGAAATTAAAGGATCTCTTGTTTCTATAGAAAATGTAAAAAAAGTTTCTTTTGATGAAGTTGTAGAAATAACTCTGCCAGATGGAGAGATCAGAATCGGACGAGTTGTAGAAATCTTAAATGATAAAGCTATAATTCAAGTTTTTGCAGGAACAGACAATTTTTCTTTAGAAAATACATATTCAAAATTTAAAGGAAAACCTTTAGAATTTGCTGTTTCTAAAGAGCTATTAGGAAGAATTTTTAATGGAATGGGAAAACCAATAGACAATCTAGGAAATATAAATTTCAAAAAATCATTAGATATAAATGGATATCCAATAAATCCAATGTCTAGAAAATATCCTGTAGACTATATAAATACAGGAATATCAGCAATAGATGGACTTACAACACTTATTAGAGGACAAAAGCTTCCTATATTTTCTGGATCCGGTATGAACCATAACAAACTTGCTGTACAAATAGTTAATCAAGCAAAAATTGCTGAAAAAAATAATCAAGAATTTGGTATTATCTTTGCAGCTATGGGAATAAAAAATGATGTTTCTGATTATTTTATAAAAAGCTTTAAACATAGCGGTGTAATAAATAATGTTGTAATGTTTTTAAATTTATCAAACGATCCTATAATAGAAAGAATTATAACACCTAGAATTGCTTTAACAGCAGCAGAATATCTTGCTTTTGAAGAAGATATGCATATACTAGTAATACTAACTGATATGACAGCATATGCAGAAGCAGTTAGAGAGTTTTCTTCATCCAAAGGAGAAATTCCTGGAAGAAAAGGATACCCAGGATACCTATATTCTGACCTTGCTTCTATATACGAAAGAGCAGGAATGATAAAAGGTAGAACAGGATCTATAACACAGATACCAATACTTACTATGCCAAATGATGATATAACACACCCTATACCCGATCTTACGGGATATATAACAGAAGGACAGATTGTTTTAGAAAGGACTTTAGATAAAAAAGGAATATATCCCCCTATATCTATCCTTCCATCTTTATCTAGAATTATGAAAGACGGAATAGGAAAAGGATTTACTAGAGAAGACCATCCAGACCTTGCAAATCAACTTTTTGCATCATACTCAAAGGTTATGGAAGTTATTGCTTTAGCTTCTGTTATTGGAGAAGATGAACTTTCAGATTCTGATAAACTATATATGAAATTTGGCAACCTTTTTGAACAAAATTTTATATCTCAAAAATATACTGAAAATAGATCTATAGAACAAACATTAGAGATAGGATGGAAACTTCTTTCAATACTTCCTAAAGAAGATTTAGACAGGATTGATCATGATATTATAGAAAAATACTATAAAAAGGGGGTTTAATTTATTGTCCCAAAATAATATCCCTACAAAAGGAAATTTAATAAATATCAAAAAATCTCTATCCCTTGCTGAAAATGGATATAACCTTTTAGATAAAAAAAGAAATGTTCTAACATCAGAGTTGATGATGCTTGTAAAAAAAGCAAAAGGGCTAAGAGGAGAGATAGAATTTATCTATCAACAAGCATATACATCTTTACAATATGCAAATATTTCTCTTGGTATATGTGATAATATATCAAAAACAATCCCTATAGAAAAAGGTATATCTTTAAATTATAGAAGTATTATGGGTATAGAAATTCCTGAAATTAAATATCAAAAATCTAATATAGATATACCATACGGATATTATCAATCTAATTCTAAATTAGACCATGCTTATATTTCTTTTCAAAAAGTTAAAGATTTAACTATTATTTTATCAGAGGTTGATAATAGCATATATAAACTTGCAAATGCTATTAAAAAAACTAAAAAAAGAGCAAATTCTCTTAAAAATATAATTATACCTAAATTACAATTAACTATAAAATTCATTTCAGAATATCTAGAAGAAAAAGACAGGGAAGAATTTTCGAGATTAAAAGTTATAAAATCTAAAACAGATCGCTAGTAAAAACTACTTATGAAAGTTTTTACTAGCGATCTTTATATAATTTTGTTTTATAAACTATTTTATCTATTAACAATACAATTCCTATAACATTCGGAAGCATCATAAATAGATTAAATATATCTGATATCTTCCAAACTATAGATATATTCATTACAGAACCTATTAATATTACAAATAAAAATATAATCCTATAAAAAGATATATATATTTTTTTATCTGTCAAATAGTGTACACTTCTTTCTCCATAATAACACCAACTAATAATAGACGATATTGCAAATATAACTATTGAAAAAATAATAAAATATTCTCCAAAACTTCCTAAAGAAGATTTAAATGCATTTATCGTAAATTTGGATCCATCATCTCCATTTATAAAAGAGCTAGAACTAATAATCGCTATAGCAGTTATTGTGCATACTACAATAGTATCTATAAAAACTTCAAATATTCCCCAAAATCCTTGTTTTACAGAATCGTCTGTGTCCGATGCACCATGTATAATTGGTGATGATCCTAGACCTGCTTCATTTGAAAAAATTCCTCTAGAAACACCATATTTTATACTAGATAATATTGTATATCCGGCTACACCACCTACTGCAGATTTCAGAGAAAAAGCTGATGAAAAAATAGAAATAAATGCTTGAGGAACATTATGTATATTTATAATAATAATATATAGTGCAAAAACAATATACATACCAGAAACAGCCGGTATAATTTTTTCTGCAAATTTTCCTATTCGACCAACTCCACCTACTACAACAAAAGCTATAATAATTGATACACATACTCCAATAAAAATTTTATTAACTCCAAATGTTCCGTTTATACTCAATGATATAGCATTAATCTGTGTCATATTCCCTATTCCAAAAGAAGCTATTATACAAGATATAGAGAAAATTATAGAAAGAACCTTTATCCCTAAACCTTTTTCGAGATAAAACATAGGTCCACCTATATTTTTTCCATCTTCTCCTTTCTCCCTATACTCCACCGATAAGACTATTTCACTATATTTTACAGCCATTCCAAAAAAAGCAGAAACCCACATCCAAAATATAGAGCCAACGCCTCCTAAAACCATAGCTGTTCCTATTCCTACAATATTTCCTACTCCCATTGTTCCGCCTAAAGCTGTGCTCATTGCCTGAAATGGCGTTATATTTATTTTGTCTTTTTTTATAGATTTTTTAAAAAAACTTCCTATTGTTTCTCTAAATATATCACCTAGATTAAATATCTGTATAAAAGATGTTTTAAATGTTATATAAATTCCTATAATTAATAAAAATAAAAGAATATATGGTCCTGAAATAATTTTGTATATGATTTCTATAAAATTTTTTAATACATTCATAACTACCACCTATTAAAATTAATTATATTTAATATACTTATGATATAAATTTATTAAATATAATTAAGATTAGATAATATCTATAAATTATTGTTATTATATAGTATAATTTAAATAATTATACTATATGAAGGGAGCTTTTTTATGTGTGGTCATGTTGGTTTTATAGGATATACTAAAAATAGAGAAGATGTTCTTGAAGATATGATGAAAAGTATTATACATAGAGGTCCAGATTCTGACGGAAAATATATTGATGATAATATTGCCATGGGATTTCGACGCCTAAGTATTATAGATATTGAACAAGGAAGTCAACCTATGTTTAATGAAGACAATTCCCTTGTATTAATATTTAATGGGGAGATCTATAATTTTAAAGATATACGAACTGAATTAACTAAAAAAGGTCATATATTTAAAACAAATACCGATTCAGAAATTCTTCTTCATAGTTATGAAGAATATGGTGTCGATATGCTTTTAAAACTTCGAGGCATGTTTTCTTTTATAATTTGGGACAATAAAATTCAACAACTTTTTGGTGCTAGAGATTTTTTTGGAATAAAACCTATGTATTATGCAACTATGGATGATTGTTTTATATTTGGATCAGAGATAAAAAGCTTTTTACACCACCCAAAATTTGAAAAATCTTTAAACACAACCGCTTTAGAAAATTATTTAACATTTCAATATTCTCCTACTAATGAAACATTTTTTAAAAATGTTTATAAATTACCTCCTGCACACTATTTTATATTTAAAGATAATAAAATTATAACAAAAAAATATTGGAGTATAGAATTTAAACAAGATAATTCTATATCAAAAGAAGAATGGATAGAAAAAATTGATAAAGCATTTAAAAATTCTGTAGATGCCCATAAGATAAGTGATGTAGAAGTTGGTTCTTTTCTATCTAGTGGGGTTGATTCTAGCTATGTTGCATGTGTTGCGGATGTTGATAAAACATTTACAGTTGGGTTTGGAAATAAAGATTATAGCGAAATCGACTATGCAAAAGAGCTTTCTTCTAATATAAATGTAGAAAATATATCTAAAGTTATAACTGCTGAAGAGTATTGGTCTGAATTTCCTAAAATTCAGTATCATATGGACGAACCCTTGGCCGATCCTGCTGCAGTAGCCCTATATTTTGTATGCAATCTTGCGTCAAATCATCTAAAGGTTGTTCTTTCTGGAGAGGGAGCAGATGAAATTTTTGGAGGATATAATATATATAAAGAACCTATAGAATTTACAAAATATAATAAGATTCCTCTATTTTTAAGAAGAATAATAGGAAAAATAGCGTCAATATTTCCACCAAAATTTGGGATAAACTTTCTTGTTAGACGAGGGAAACTTTTAGAAGAAAGATTTATAGGAAATGCATATATTTTTTCCGAAAAAGAAAGAAAAAATATACTAAAAATAAAAACAAATGCTCCTAATTACGCTGAAATAACTAAACCTTTTTACGATGAAGTTAAAGAAAAAGACTCAATCACCAAGATGCAATACCTAGATCTTAATCTATGGATGGTAGGTGACATTCTTTTAAAAGCAGATAAAATGAGTATGGCAAACTCTCTAGAACTTCGAGTGCCTTTTTTAGATAAAGAGATTATGGCACTTGCTTGCAAAATTCCAACAAAATTTAGGGTTAACACCGAAAATACCAAGTTTGTTATGAGAAAAGCCGCAGAAAAAAACCTTCCCAAAAAAGTGGCGGACAAAAAGAAATTAGGTTTTCCTGTGCCTATTCGTGTCTGGCTAAAAGAAGATAAATATTATAATCTTGTAAAAAAAGAGTTCTTAAGCGAAAATAGTAAATTATTTTTTAATCAAGATATAATATTATCTATTCTCGATAATCATAAAAATGGAAAATACGATAATAGTAGAAAAATTTGGACAATCTATACATTTTTAATTTGGTATAATCAATTTTTTAAATAAATAAAAAAGATTTATGTATAAATAAATACATAAATCTTTTTTATTAACTATTACCTAGTCGAATCATCTCATCAAGAGGCTTTTTAGCTGCTAATCTTAGCTCTTCATCTAATACTATCTCTTCTCCACCTTCGCCTGTTAAAGCGTCTAGTATATCCGAAATAGAAGTTATCTGCATATTTGGACACATAAGTTTTTTTGATAATATTCTAAATCTGCCTTCAGGTTTAGACATTTTTAAATAATCTGCAACGCTTTTTTCTGTCCCTATCAAACATTCTTCATCTGTTTCCATACAATATTTTATAATGGCAGATGTAGACCCTATAAAATCTGCATATTCTAAAACTTCTGGTGTAAGTTCTGGATGCATTATCATTTTTGCATTTGGATACTTCTTCTTCATTATTTCACAATCAGCCACCGTGACTGCAGCGTGAATTGGGCACATCCCTCTCCATAAAATAATGTTTTTATCTTTTACAAATTTTTTAACATATGTTCCCAAATTATAGTCAGGAATAAAAAGAATATCATCACCTTCCATAGCGTTAACAACTTTGACGGCTATAGAAGATGTTACACAAACATCACTTACAGATTTTAATTCTGTAGTTGTATTTATATAAGAAACAATTTTATGTGTTGGATTTTGCTTTTTATATTTTAAAACTCTATCTACTGTAAACTGTTCCGCCATCGGACAGGTTGCTTCACTTACTGGAAGAATAACTTTTTTTTCTGGTGAAAGAATTTTAACAGTATCTGCCATAAATCTAACTCCGCACATCAAAACAGTTTTATGTGGAATCGTAGTTGCTTTAAGACTTAGCTGAAAAGAATCCCCTATTTCATCAGCAATTTCTAATATTTCTGATGACTGATATGTGTGTGCAAGGATAAAAATATCTTTTTCCTTTTTTAGTTTCAATATTTGATCTTGTATTTCTCTAATCATTTCATACCTCTAAATTCTAACAATAAAAATTTTAATTTATAATTATATCTCTATTTTAAAAGATCGTTCATATCATAAATTCCAGGATGCTGTTTATTTAAATATATACTTGCATTTAATGCGCCTTTTGCAAAAACTTGCTTTGATATAGCTGTATGAGAAATAGATAAAATTTCATCATGTCCCGCAAAAATAACTTGATGTTCCCCTGGATATGTGCCACCTCTAATTGCATGAATACCAATATCTTTTTTCTTTCTTTTTTTTATCCCACAGTTTCTACCAAAAACATATTCATATTTTTCATCTAATTGTGAATTTATAGAATCGGCTATCATGAGGGCTGTTCCACTGGGGTTATCTACCTTTTGATTATGATGTTTTTCTAAAATTTCTATATCAAAATCATCCCCAAGGATGGCAGAAGCTTTTTTAACTAGGTTACAAAGTAGATTTATCCCTAGACTCATATTAAAAGTGAAAAATATAGGTATAATTTTAGAACAATCTTTTACCCTAGATATCTGCCCTTCTGTAAGCCCAGTAGTCGCAATAACTACTGGTTTTTTCATAGCTACACATCCATCTAATAAGCTATCTAAACCAAATGGATGGCTAAAATCAATTATAACATCATATTCTATATTAACATCTTTTATAGATAAAAAAACAGGAACATCTATATCAGAACAATCTTTAAGATCAATTCCACCAACAACATTTATAAAATCATGTTGTTTCCCTAGTTCTAATAAAACTCTTCCCATCTTTCCGCAACATCCGTTAATAATTACATCCGTCAAAAAATCACCTCAAAATTTCTTTTAAACGATTTTATACCTCTTCATACATTCTAATATATCATTTTTAATATTCTCAGAAGATTCATAAAGGGGAGCCCTAACTTCTCCAACTGAAAGACCCATCAAATTCATAGCAATCTTAATGGGTACAGGATTTATGTCTATAAACATAGTATCTATTAATTCCAGATAATCTAATTGTAATTCTCTGCTTTTCTCTATGTCTTTTTCAAAAAATAAAGAACATATATCATGAGAAACTTTTGGCAGAATATTTGCAAAAACAGATATCACTCCCTTACCTCCTAAGGATAAAACAGGAAGAATTTGATCATCATTTCCAGAATAAACAGAGAATTTTTTTGGAGCAACAGAAATAAGCTTTGCTATATGCGAAATATCTCCTGAAGCTTCTTTAGTTGCCACAATATTTTTATGATAAAAAAGTTGTTTATAACTATCTATATCAATATTCATCCCTGTTCTAGAAGGAACATTATATAAAATTATTGGAATATCTACACTATCCGCAATACTTATAAAATGTTTAACCAGTCCATCTTGTGAAGTCTTATTATAATAAGGGGTAACTACTAATAGTCCGTCTACTCCTGATAATTCTGCTTTTTTTGAAAGCTCTATAGACTGTTTTGTATTATTACTTCCTGTTCCTGCTATAACTGGTATTCTCTTATTAATATATCTAACTGTATAGTCTATCAATTTTACCTTTTCATCAAAATCTAGTGTAGCCGACTCTCCTGTTGTTCCACAAACTATTATAGCATCAGTGGAATTTTTAATATGAAAATTTAATAAATTTTCATATGATTTATAGTCTACACTATTAGTTTTATCAAAAGGAGTGACAATTGCAACTCCAGAACCTTTAAAAATATAACTCATATTCAATAATCCCCTTTATATTATGATTTTATATATAACCTTTTACAACAGCCAGTTCTGCTAACATTATAGCACCACCTGCTGCTCCTCTAACCGTGTTATGAGAAAGTGATACAAATTTAATATGATATTGTGTATCTTCTCTAAGTCTTCCTATCGTTATCCCCATTCCACAATCAAAATTTTTATCTAACTTTGGCTGTGGTCTATATGGATCATCCAATAGATACAAAGGCTTTAAGGTAGACGAAGGAAGCCCTAAACTTTCTGGAATATTTTCAAAATTATTAATCAAATTTTTAACCTGTTGCAAATCTGGTTTATTATCAAATTTAACAAAAACTGCGGCCATATGACCATCAGAAACAGGAACACGTAAACACTGTGTAGTTATATTTGGTTTAGTAGAAGGTATAATTATTCCCTTATCTTTATCTAAATAACCAAATATTTTCAGGGGTTCATTTTCGCTTTTTTCTTCTTCTCCTGGAATAAAAGGGATAATATTATCAACTATATCAGGAAAAGTTTCAAATGTCTTGCCCGCACCACTTATCGCCTGATATGTGCAAACAGCCACGGAATTTAAACCAAATGAGGATAGTGCTTTTAAAACAGGTACATAACTTTGTAAAGAACAGTTAGATTTAACAGCAATAAATCCTTTTTTTGTCCCTAATCTTCTTTTTTGATACTCTACAACATCTATATGATCCGAATTAACCTCTGGTATAATCATAGGAACATCAGATACTCCTCTATTTGCAGAATTGTTTGATATCACAGGACACTCTAATTTTGCATAATCCTCTTCTAATTTTATTATATCATCTTTTGGCATATCTACAGCACAAAAAACAAAATCACATAAACACGCTATTTTTTCCTTATCTTTAACTGCATCTAAAACAACCATATCCTCTACACTTTTATCAATAGAAATATCAATATTCCATCTATTTTTAACAACATCCTTATATACTTTACCCGCAGAATTACTTGATGCAGATAAACAACAAATTTTAAACCAAGGATGATTTTCTAAAAGACTTATAAATCTTTGTCCCACCATACCAGTAGCTCCTATAATGCCTACATTAAATTTTTTCATCTATATTCCTCCAAATTTAATTTATAATAGATATATATATGCCTGATATAAGTAAGAATATATTAAAAATCCGGTAATAAAACCGGATTTTTAATATATTCTTTTAAAACGACTATAATTATATAATACAATATAGTATAATTAATGTCAATTTAACTATATTATACTATAGCAGGTGAAGAAATGAACAAAAATTTATTTGATTTTTATCTTCCTAAAGAACTTATCGCACAAACTCCCATACAAAATCGTGATAATTCTAAGCTGATGATTTTAGAAAAATATTCTGGAAAAATATATCATAATAACTTTAAATGTATTTCAGATTTTTTAGAAAAAGGAGATCTTCTAGTACTAAACGACTCAAAAGTTTTAAAAGCTAGAATATTCGGATATAAAAAAGACACAACTCATAAAATAGAGTTCCTTTTTTTAAGAGAAATTTCTGAAAATATCTGGGAAACTTTAACAAAACCAGGTAAAAAAGCAAAGATTGGAACTATAATATTATTTAAAAACAACACGATGTCTGGAAAAATAGTGGATATTTTGGAAAATGGAAATAGGATTATATCTTTATCTACCCAAAATAATAAAACTGTTTTTAACATTTTAGATGAAATAGGAACAATTCCATTACCTATTTATATAAAAGATTCTCTTAAAGATGATGACCGATATCAAACACTGTATTCTAAGCACCTCGGATCTGTGGCAGCTCCAACAGCAGGGCTGCATTTTACAAAAGAAGTGTTTGATAAACTAGAAAAAAAAGGTGTTAATATAGCCTATATAACTCTTCATGTTGGAGTTGGAACGTTTAGACCAGTAAAAACTATAGAAATAGAAGATCACCAGATGCATTCAGAATTTTATAATATATCTAAAGAAACATTAAATCTAATAAAATTTACAAAAGAAAATAAAAAAAATATAATAGCAGTTGGAACAACCTCTTGTAGAACATTAGAAACTATTGGACAAAATATAGACAACCCTAAACTTAAAGGATCAACGGATATATTTATATATCCGGAATATAATTTTAAACTGGTAGATGGAATTATAACAAATTTTCATCTACCAGAAAGCAGTCTTATAATGCTAGTTTCTGCTTTTGCAGGCCATGAAAATATAATGAATGCATATAAATCAGCCATAGAAAATAAATATAGGTTTTATAGCTTTGGCGATTGTATGCTTATAAAGTAGAAGAAAACTTCTACTTTATTTTTTTCTTTTAGCTTGCCTATTCGCTTTCTTATTTGCACGTTCTTTTCTTCTTTTTTCTTCTTTTTCTATATGAGATTTATCATTATCTAGATTTATATCTTCAGTTATATTTTTTATAAAACTATCTGGTTGGTCTATACTTTTATCTAATGAATTTTCTGAATTAATCATATTATTATTTTTCAATTCATTTTTTTCACGACCTTTTATCTCTTCTTCTATTTTTAACCTAATCTTTTCTTCAAAATCTAATAATTCTACTGTATCATATATATTTTTTGTATCATTTGACTCTTTTTCTAAATTTTCAAACTTTTCTTCTATATGATGTTGTTGGACTTTTGATTGTTTTTCTAAGCGAATTAGTTCTTTTCTTGCCATTCTTTCTGGTTTTGATAAAAATAAACTTTTTAAAAATCCAATTTCTTTTATAGATTCTGTTTTAACTAAGCTAGATGAAATATTTAAGGTTTCTACATCTTCTTTATAATCATCTTTTATAATATCTATTATATCTCCTTCAGAATTGCTATCATTATCTTCAATATTATTAAAACTTTCTAAAATAGATTCTTTTTCTTTAAATTCTAACTCTATTTTATCTCTTGTTTCCTGTTCTATTCTTGATTTTTCTTTATCCTCAAATTCAAAAAGCTCTTTTATAAACTCTTCTTCTCTTCTCTCCATCTCAATCTTTCGTTCTTCTTCAAACTCTTTTTTTAATGTTATCTCTAGCTCAGACTTAATTTTGCTTTCTGCCTCTTTTCTCAATCTTTGCTCTAATTCTAATCGTTTTTTCTCTTCTATCTCTCTTTTTTTCTTCTCTTCCATCTCTTTTTTTATTTTTTCTTCTGTTTCTCTTCTAATTCTTTCTTCTGCTTCTTTTCTAAGCCTAAGCTCTAGTTCTGCTTTTGCCCTCTCTTCTGATTCTCTTTTTCGCTTATCTTCTATCTCTCTTCTAATTCTTTCTTCTGCTTCTCTTCTAATTCTTTCTTCTGTTTCTCTTCTAAGTTTGCTTTCTAGCTCTTGTCTTGCTCTTTGTTCTGCATCTCTTCTAATTCTTTCTTCCATTTCTATTCTTGATCTCTCTTCAGACTCATATTTCATTCTAACTTCTAGCTCTATCTTTGTTCTAAGTTCATCCTCTGATATAGCCATAGGATATTTTGAAACCGTAGATAAACTTTGAGAATCACTAGTTGGTGTATATCCATCATATGAAGGGAGATTATAGCTAGAGGGATATCCTCCGCTAGAAATTGAGCCTTGTCTTATCTGTTCATGCCTCTCTTTTTGAAACTCTCTAAGTTCAACCTCTCTTCTAAGCTTTTCTTTTGCCTGTTTTATACGTAGCTCTCTTTCAAGACGCATAAGATGAAGATCTTCTTTATCCTGCAAGTCCTTGGCTATATCATTGTTTTTATTATCCTGACTCAAAAATTTCATTCCCTTCCCATTTTAAATCTAATAATATCTATTATTATGTGTAAAATTTCACAAATATATAATAAAAAGAAATTAATAATTATATATTTAATTATACAATATATAATATTTTTTGACAATAAAAGTTATATATACTAGATTCCCAAAAGGAAATATACCGATATTCCACTAACTATAAAACCAACAATATCAGCCGTTAAAGATGCGACTAGAGTATATCTTGTTTTTATAATCTTTGTAGCTCCATAATATACAGCAATTGTATAGAAAGTTGTCTCTGTAGATCCCTGCATAACGCTAGCAATCCTACCTATAAAACTATCTGGACCAAAATCTTTTAATATATTTTCAAATATAACCAAAGCTCCGCTTCCTGAAATAGGTCTTAATATTGCTAATGGAATCAGCTCTGTAGGTAAAAATAATAGCTTTCCTATAGGCTCTAGAGCATTACATATAACATCCAATCCCCCAGAAGCTTTAAACATCCCTACAGATGTTATTAAAGCAACTAAAGGACCAACTATTTTTAGCGATATCCCTATACCCTGTTTTGCACCTTTTATAAAAATATTAAAAACATCTACCCCTCTATATAATCCATATATAAGTATTCCAGATATTATAAGAGGTATTATTAAATCGGAAAATGTCCACATATTAGATAATCACCTACTTATTATTTTGATTTAAAGCAAGAAAAAATTTTAATAACCAACAATCCTGATATCACAGAAATCATAGATGTTATTAGAATAGCTGGAAGGATATCTAAAGGAGATATTGCGTTATATTTTTGTCGAATAAAAGCAATAGTTGTTGGAACCAATTGTATAGAAGCAGTATTTAAAACTACAAATGTTATCATATTTTTTGTAGCTATAGATGAAGATTTTTCTTCATCTTCTAGCTCTTTCATAGCTTTTATACCCAATGGAGTTGCTGCATTTCCTAATCCCATAAGATTGGCAGTCATATTCATAGATATTGTTTTAAGTGCTTTAGAATCTCTTTTCAATCCCTTGAAAAGAAATTTTGTTATTGGATATAATATTTTACTAACTTTATCTGTTAATTTTGAATCCTCCGCTATCTTCATTATTCCACTCCACAAACATATACTACCCATCAAAGATATTATTAAATTAATTGCATTACTTCCTTCTTTCATAGCAGCAGTCGAAACTTCTCTAACTCTTCCTGTCAAAATTCCAAATATAACGGATAAAAATATAAGACCTGTAAAAACCCACTTCATCATATTTTATTAAAACCTCTCAAACTTTGTTTTATATAAATATATTTATATAAAACAAGCTTTATTACAACTATCATTTTTATTATATAAAAATAGAGTGATTTCTATATAATATAGAAATCACTCTATTAAATAAAATTTTATCTACCTATAAATCCAACTTTATCATAAATTTTTTTCAATGTTTCTGTCGCTATTTTTCTAGCATATAAAGCACCCGTTTTATAACATTCCTCTAAATAACTCCTATCATTTATAAGAGAATTATATTTAATTCTAATTGGTTCTAGATAATCCGCCAACACTTCTCCAACTTTTAATTTAAAATTTCCATATCCTTTTCCTTCAAACTCTTGCTGAATATCCTCCCTTGTTTTATCCATAATAGAAGAATATATATCAATTAAATTATTTATACCATCTTTTCCTTCTCCAAAGTAAACTATTCCCTCACTATCAGTTACAGATTTTTTGATTTTTTTTATAATAGAATCTTTTTCTTCTAAAATACCTATAAAACCATTTTGATTTTTATCCGACTTAGACATTTTTTTAATAGGGTCAGACAAAGACATTATTTTAGCCTGACCTATATTCATAAATGCCTCTGGAATTGTAAATATATCTCCATATATCCCATTAAACCTTATGGCTATATTTCTAGAAAGCTCTATATGTTGTTTTTGATCCGCACCAACAGGAACAAGATTTGCATTATATAAAAGAATATCCGCAGTTTGTAAGATCGGATATGTAAATAGCGCTGCGTTTATATTTTCTTTATTATTTTCGCTTTTATCTTTAAACTGTGTCATTCTTGAAAGTTCCCCAAATTGAGAAAAAGAAGATAAAACCCAACAAAGTTCTGCATGCTCTGAGATATGACTTTGTATGAAGATATTGCTTTTTTTTATATCAATTCCACACGCTAACGAAAGGGCCAATGATGATAAAACATTATTCTTTAAAACAACAGGATCCTGTTTAACTGTTATAGAATGCATATCTGCTATCATGTAATTACATAGATATTCATCTTGCATAGAAACCCAGTTTTTTATAGCTCCAAAATAATTTCCAATAGTAAAAATTCCTGTAGGCTGTATCCCACTCAATACTCTTTTTTTATCATCCATACAAAATCCTCCATATATAACTAATTTTTGTTAACATTCCTTTTATGTGCTGATATCTTTTTACTGTCTGTAACTTTATATTTTATTATGCTATCATAGATTTTTTGTATATCGACTCCGTTATTATTTTCATATCTATCCTTCTTTAATAGTTTTTTAAATTCTTTTAATCTATAAACCATTTTATTTTTAGGGATATTTAAGACAATCTTATTTCCTGTAAAAACAACAACTCCATCAATATTAATATTATATATATTTTCTTTATTAAATATATATCGGATATTATCTATATGAGTTTTGTTTTGAAAGATAGGATTATAAAATTTATGTTTTTTTGTTCCTATAAATTGGCTCCAATTTTTTTCTGATGGATTTCCGTATATCTCCCCGTGAAGATTTTTTGTCTCAACTACTAATACGCCAAAATTTCCAATTAAAATATGATCTATCTGGGTTGTTTCTTCATATAAGGGAAGATATATATCATTTATAACTTTATACCCTCTTATAATAGAATATCTTTTTAAAATTTTTGCTATTATCTTTTCCCCTTTAGCTCCTATTTTCATTATTTTTTTATCTTTAAAATAGTTTGCTAAAATAAAAAATAATAAAATTAAAATAATTAATATAATAATTAATATATAAATATCTGACACCTCCCAAAATTTAAATCTACTTATAAATATTTATATATTTTATCATATATGAATATAAAAATAAATATTGTCAAGAATAAACTTAATAAAATATTTAATTGGAGGATTTTTATGATAGACAAATTAGCCTTAATTTTATCTATAATTGGATCTCTAAACTGGGGTTCTATTGGTATATTTAACTTTGATATCGTTGGAGCTTTATTTGGTGGACAAGATTCTATAATAAGTCGTATTATTTTTATATTAGTTGGAATATCCGGTATTTGGTGTATCTCCCTACTATTTAAAAAAAATTCTACACTTGATGAATAGACTATATAAATAAAAGGTAGAGGAAATTTCCTCTACCTTTTATTTATATAGTCCAAATATATCGATATAAGCCCCTCTATTGTTAAATGAGGATCTATACTGTCAAAAGAATAATATTTTCCAATAAGTTTTGACAAACCTCCTGTAGCAATAACTTTTAATTTATAATTAAACTCATCCTGTATACTTAAAACAATATTTTTAACCGCACCTACATACCCATATATTATCCCCGATTGCATACTACTAATAGTATTAGTTCCTATAATATTTTTGGGTTCTGAGATTTCAACTCTAGATAATTTTGCAGTATTCTGAAATAAAGCGTCTAGTGATATCTTTATCCCTGGATATATAACGCCTCCTAAATATTTTCCATTATCATTAACTACATCAAAGGTAGTTGCTGTTCCAAAATCTACAACTATTAGACCACAGTTATATCTATCATATGCTTGATAGCTATTTACAAGTCTATCCGAACCAACATCTTTTTGATTTTCATATGCATTTTCTATAATGATATCTATATCTTCTCCTATAAAAAGTGGCGATTTTTTAAAATATTTTAACATACCATTCGCCACAGAATAGTTAATTTGGGGAACTACAGAAGCTATAACTATATCTTTTATCGATTCTATAGGGATCTTATTTATAAATAAAAATTGTGTTGTAATTATTCCTATTTCATCAGAAGTTGTATCTCTATTGGTTTTAATCCTAAAATTATTTATAAGTTTCCATTTATAAAAAATTCCAAATTCCATATTTGTATTCCCAATATCTATAACAATTACCATGTATATCTCCTCAATACTAAGAAAAATATAATATATTATCTTTATTAAAACATAATATATTATATTGGAAGATAAATCAATAAAAATAAATTTATAGAATCTATGTACTGTAAGTTTAGCCTACAGACTCTTTTCCAAGGCCAAAACTTACAGAAATAGCATTATCTACTTTTGTCATAGCAATCATATCTAATGCTCCCATTTTTTCTTTTAACCTCTTTTTATCTATAGTCCTTACCTGTTCTAGAAGAACAACCGAGCTTTTAGAAAGACCACAATTCTGTGCATTGATCTCTATATGGGTCGGAAGTTTAGATTTTTCTTTCTGGCTTGTTATTGCCGCAGCTATAACTGTAGGGCTATACTTATTTCCAACATCATTTTGAACTATTAACACAGGTCTAATCCCACCTTGTTCACAACCTATAACAGGGCTTAGGTCTGCATAATATATTTCTCCCCTTTTTATAGACACTCTCGACACTCCCTATCTAATTTATTTAAAAATTATTTAGATTTCTATGTCTTTATTTTTATCCAAAAACTATCATTTTAATCAATAAATTTTTTTTATTTAGGGAGCTTACCAAAAATTGATTACATTTCATAATATTAATATAAATTACAAACTGTGCTATATCTTAATAAATAAAAAAAAGCTCTTTTTTACAAAAGAACTCTTTATATATTAGGCATAATTTTTTATTCTGATAATGCTCTCTCCAACCAAACAGAAGCTAAATCTAATGATACATATATCCCTTCTTTTTCTGATTTTTTGATAATAATATCACTTGGATTTGACGAAATATCCGTGCTCATAAGTTGAATTTTTATATTTCCAAAAACTTTTTCTCTATCCACATCCACCTTAGTTAAAATATTTAACATAACAACATATTTATCTCTCATATCACCATAGTAAATTGTGTCCCCTGATTTAACTAAAGGTTTCCCTTTATAATATAAAAATCCCATACTATTATTAGACATATATATCATCTCCATTCTACACTTTAAGTTATATTATATCACAAATAAAATATAATTTAAAATTATTTATCATTTATTTATATTTTACAATTTTTCCTAAAATATCTCCACCAAAACCAACTGCGTTTGCCTCATCCGTATCTATATGCATAGCTGGAGAAAATTTGTCTGAAATGCGTACAAAAACATCTCCTAAAATAGCTTTTCTTTCATCTGTATTTATTTCAACCCAAACAACCTGTTTATCAGTAACGCCAAAATTTTCTGCATCTTTTTTTCTTAGATGAATATGTCTCTTTGCAATGATAACTCCCTGAGATATTTCAACCTCACCAACTGGTCCAACAAGACGACATCCAGCACTTCCTTCTACATCCCCAGATTCTCTAATAGGTGCTTTTATACCTATACTACGGGCATCTGTAGCAGAAATTTCAACCTGTGTATCTCCTCTTTCTGGTCCCAAAATAGTGACACCTTTTAATTCTCCTTTACTACCTACAATAGTCAATCTTTCATTTGTTGCAAACTGTCCTGGTTGAGAAAGTTCTTTTTTATTTGTTAAACAAAATCCTTTGCCAAATAAAATTTCTACATGCTCTCTTGTCAAATGTATATGTCTCGCAGAAGTTTCTACAATAAATGTTTTTTCCATTATTAACTCCTCTATATATTAAAAGTATATTTTAATTTAATACAATTATAATATACTTTTGTATTATTGGTCAACAAGAATTATATCGATGAATAATGTTTTATTTCAATGCTTATAGTAGCAAGATAAAATAAAGATGAATAATATATACCAATATAATTTTAAATAGATATATTATATAATATTTAATTTTCATAATTTATAATTCGGAGGTAACAAAATGGAAAACCATTCAAAGCATCTAGACTTTTTTTTAGGTGTAAGCTCAAATACAGGATTTGTGTCCTATTTTTCAGAAATAACAGATTATAAAAAAGATTGGATAAACTACATAATAAAAGGTGGCCCTGGAAGCGGAAAATCTACAATGATGAAAAAAATTTTTGATGATATTTCTCAACAATCTAACTCTATTGAAAGAATCTTTTGTTCTTCCGATCCTTCCTCTTTAGATGGGGTTATATCTGATAAATTTAAAATAACAATAGCAGATGGAACTCCACCTCATACAATGGAACCCCAATATCCTGGTATGTTTGAAACAATAATAAATCTTTTAGACTTTTTTGACAATAAAAAATTAAGATCTCAAAGTGAACAAATTTTAGAAGCATTTAAAGAAAATAAAGACTATCATATAAGAGCAACTAAGCTAATTTCTAGTATAAATAATCTAAACTCAGATAATATTGAAATTGCAAAAAAATGCACTAATCTATCAAAAATTAGAAAATTAGCACAAACAATTTCTTATAAATACTTTAGAAAAGCAAAAAAAACAAATTTATCTATAGAAAAAAATAGAATATTATCCGCCATAACCCCACAAGGAATAGTTACACATATAAATACAGCAAAAAATTTAGCAGAAAATATATATATAATAAAAGACGAAATAGGAGTTTGTAGTTCCCTTTTATTAAAAGAAATTAGAAAACATGCAATAAAAAATAATCTTGATATATACACCTGCCACTCCCCTATAAATCCTATAAAAAAAATAGATCATATATTTATACCCTCATTAAATCTAGGTTTTATGACAGAAGACAAATATAACAATCTTTCATCAATTATACCCTATAGAAGTATAAACTTTACCCGATTTACAGATATTGAAAAATTGAAAAATTATAAAAAAATTATAACATCAAATAGAAAAACCATCTCTTCACTAATAGAAGAAACTATATCATCTTTAAAAACTGCAAAAATTATACATGATAAAATGGAAGACTTTTATATAAACGCAATTGATTTTACAAAAGTTCAACAAAAGGCAACCCAGATATCTAACGATATTTTAAATAGAACTTTTGACTTATCTATTATTTAATTGCAAATATGGATATATTATTGTAAAATAGTATATCATATAACTTATAGTTAAATTAGAAACAGAGGTTGACTTATAATGAAAATTCTTGCAATTGGAGATGTTGTTTCACAATCAGGGTGTGAATTTTTAAGGGATCATCTTCCTGGTATAAAATCTAAACATAATATAAAAATGGTTATAGCAAATGGAGAAAATGCATCCGTAGGAAATGGAATCCTTCCTTCATCTATGAAACATCTCCTTGATAGTGGTGTAGATATCATAACAACTGGAAATCATGTTTTTAAAAGAAGAGAAATTTATAACTCTTTAGATACACAACAAAATATTATCCGACCTGCAAACTATCCTGAAAGTTGTCCTGGAAAGGGTTTTTCTATTATTGATTTTGGAAATATAAAAGTTGGTGTCATAAATATTCTTGGAACTGCATTTATGGAAAATGTAAATTGTCCTTTTTATACTATAGATAATATTTTAAAAAAAATAGATACCAATATTATAATTATAGATTTTCATGCAGAAGCAACCGGAGAAAAAGCAGCTTTTGGACATTATTTAGACGGAAAAGTTTCATGTGTTTTTGGAACACACACACATGTTCAAACAGCAGATGAAAAAATTCTACCTAAAGGAACAGCCTACATATCTGATATTGGTATGGTTGGTTCTAAATATTCTGCTTTAGGTATAAATCCACAAAATATAATAAAAAAAATGAAATTTCACCTTCCTGTTAGATTTGAAATTTTAGAATCAGATATAGAGCTAAATAGTATTATTATAGATGTAGATGAAAATACTGGAAAAGCAAAAAATATACAAAGACTGAATATTTCATAATTACAAAATAGTGTATTATATTTATCCTCTTTATGATAATATATATAGTACACTATTTTAACGTAGAATAATAAATAATAATGGGGGTTTTTGTTTTGATAAACGGAACAGCTCTTAAAAATTCTATAATTTCTGGAGCACATAATATATTTAATCAAAAGGATCAAATAAATGATTTAAACGTTTTTCCTATTCCAGATGGTGACACAGGTACAAATATGTCTATGACCGCTCTATCGGTTATCCTACCTATGTCTAACCTTTCTTCTCCCTCTGTGGGACATGTTCTAGAAATAGCATCTATAGAAATGCTTAAGTCTGCTAGAGGTAACTCTGGTGTGATTCTTTCACTGATATTTAAAGGGTTTTATGAAGCTCTTAAAAATAAAGAAACTGCATCTATTTCGGATATTATACTATGTTTTGAAAAATCTGTTGAATATTCTTATAAATCTGTTTCAAATCCAACAGAAGGAACAATTTTAACCGTTATTAGACTTATTAGTGAATATTCAAAAAAAATAGAAAAAAAATATAAAGATATTACAGATTTTTTATCAGATATATTAGAACAAGGACATATTTTTGTTAATCAAACAAAAGAAATGCTTCCTGTTCTGCAAAAAGCAGATGTTGTTGATGCTGGTGCTTTTGGATTTATATCCATCCTAGAAGGTATGGTTTATTATATAAAAACACAAAATATAATAAATAAAAACCCAACTACAGAAGCATCGTCATACTCAAATATAGTAGATATAGAGAGTTTAGAAGAGGTTATAAACTTTAGCTATTGTACAGAATTTTTAATAAATAAAGATGACACCAATAAAAATTTAGATATATCCACTCTTAAAACATATTTAGATCTAATAGGAGATAGTGTTGTTGTCGTTCCTGATACATTATTTATAAAAATTCACCTCCACACAGATAACCCTGGAAAAGCTCTACAAAAATCTTTAAAATATGGATATTTAACAGATATAAAAATAGAAAATATGAGAGAGCAATATAAAAAAATAATAAAAACAAAACAAGATAGTATAAAAGATATAGTCTATACTCCTACACCTCCTATAAATGAATACGGCTTTGTTTCCATCTGTTCTGGTAGAGGGATCGAAAATATATTTAAAGACCTTAGCGTAGACACAATTGTCTACGGCGGACAAACTATGAACCCTTCTACAGATGATATACTAAACGCTATACTTTCTACACCTGCTCAAAATGTATTTGTTCTTCCTAACAACAAAAATATATTTATGGCAGCAGAACAAGCCGCAAAACTTGCTGATAGAAATGTTTGTGTTTTACAATCAAAAAATATACCTCACGGTATTTCTGCTATGCTTACCTTTAATTCTGAAATATCATTTTCTGAAAACACTTTATATATGACAAAATCATTTGAAAATATCTCTACTGGACAGATCACATTTGCTGAAAAAGATTCTAACTTTGATGGGCATAATATAAAAAATAACGAAATTCTTGCAATGCAGGATGGAAAACTTGCATTTGTTGAAAAAGATGTTTCTAAAGCACTTATAAAGCTTATTAAAAATATGATAACCCGTGATTCATCATATATCACAATTATATATGGATCTGATATATCCACCGCACAAGCAGAAACAATTTTTTCTAATGTAGAATCAAAATTTTCATCAAACATAGAAATTACACTAATAAATGGTGGTCAACCTGTATACTATTATATAGTATCTGTAGAATAATCTAATTTTTATGGACTACTTAAATAATTTAATAGAAAGTTTATCAGGAATTGGTGATAAAAGAAAACAGCTATATAACAAATTAGGAATAACAAATATTTTTTCTCTTATCCATTTTTTTCCCATATCATATATAGACTATCAAAATTGTATAAAAATATCTAATATTACTGAGAATTTTGAGGGATGTGTAAAAGTTTTAATTATAAAAATATTATCCCCTAAATATTATTCCAAAACAACTATTTTTAGCCTTGTCGGAACCGATGGGGCTGATTTTTTGTATATAAATATATTTAATAATAAATTCTCTGCTAAAAAGTTAGAACTAAATAATGAATATTATATTTACGGCAAATTCTCTCGTATAGGAACAAAAGTTTCTATCACTTCCCCATATTTTATACCAACTTCACAAGAAAATATACTAAGTCCTAGATATAAATTAACAAAAGGATTAACAAATAATATTATACTTAATAATATAAAATCTATTTTAGAATACATATCAGAAAATAATATAGATATAGAAAATCTTCCTGATTACATTATAAAAAAATATAATCTTATATCTAAGTTAGATGCTATAACTAATATACATCTACCTATACATTCAACTTTATTAGAAAAAGCAAAAAAAAGATTAATATTTGAAGAATTATTTATTCTACAACTTGGTATAAATTCTATAAAAATAAATAAAAAAATAAAATCATCAATTAGTATACAAGATCATGATATTTCTCCTTTTATAAAATCTCTTCCTTTTTTTCCTACACAAGACCAAGAAAAATCTATAGAAGATTGTATATCAGATATGCTTTCAAATAATGTTATGAACCGAATGATTCAGGGGGATGTTGGTTCTGGGAAAACTTTAGTGGCGGCTGCTATATCTTATATAATGTCAAAAAATAGATATCAAACAGCCATAATGGTTCCTACAGAAATTTTGGCAGAACAACATTTTAAAACATTTTCAAATTTTTTTAAACCTTTTGGAATATCTATTGCTATCCTAACTAGCTCAATCAAAAAAAAAGAAAAACAACGTCTTAAAGACCAAATTTCTGTTGGTTGTTATGACATAGTTATAGGTACCCATGCAATAATTCAATCTGATATATATTTTAAAAATCTTGGATTGGTTATAACTGATGAACAACATAGATTTGGTGTTTCTCAAAGGGCAAAACTTATATCTAAAGGATTTAATCCTCATACAATTATAATGTCTGCCACTCCTATTCCACGAACCCTTGCTCTAACTTTATATACAGATTTAGACATATCCCTAATAAAAACAATGCCATCTAATAGAAAACAAACACAAACTTTTTTAATATCTTCTAAAAAGAAAAAAAGAATGTATAATTTTGTTAAAGAAAAAATGGATGAGGGTCAGCAAGTCTATATTGTTTGTCCTTCTATTCAAGAAAATCAAACAAATACAACAAATATAGATGATATGTATGATAGTTTATCTAAAGATTATTTTAAAAATTATAAGATTAAAACTATCCACGGGAAATTACATTCTTTAGAAAAAGATGAAATTATGCAAGATTTTAAACAAAATAAAATACATATTTTAATAGCTACAACTGTAATAGAAGTTGGTATAGACATTCCTAACGCCACTATTATTATAATTGAAAATGCTGAAAGATTTGGACTTTCACAACTTCATCAGCTTAGAGGCAGGGTTGGTCGAGGAGATATACAAAGCTATTGTATATTATTATCCGACTCTAAAAACAAAGACTCTTTAACGCGGCTTAAAACTTTAAAAGAAAATATAGATGGTTTTAAAATATCAGAAGAAGATCTTAGACTTCGTGGTCCTGGGGATTTTATAGGGAATAGACAACATGGTCTTCCCTCTTTAAATATATCTAATCTAATTGAAGACTCTTCAACTCTTATGGAGACCAGTGTTATTGCCAATAAAATTTTAAAAAAAGATCCTTATTTGATAGATCCAAAACACTCTTCTCTTAAAAAATCCACAGAACTTCTTTTTAACTCGATTGATATAAATATATTTAACTAATAAAAAAGAGAAGAGCATAAAACTCTTCTCTTTTTTATTAGTTAAACAGTAAGAATTCCTTCTTCTGTTATTATTAATATTAAAATATCTTCTTCTTTTCCACTATATGCATTTATATAAACTAAAATTGGTTTATCATCCTCAGTTTTACAGGTCAACTGATATGTGAGTTCTTCTTGAATATTATTAGTAGGAATAACTGTTAATTTTATATCTTCTACTTTTAAGAGTGGACTTATAACAGTTATAGCCTTTTCTTTAGATATAGATGGAGGAGCAAACTCTCTTACCTTGTTGTTTACAATATATCCTCTAGCATCAAACCCCATAATCTCTCCGCTATCCATAGCAACACTAACCTTTATAAGATCTGTGTAATATACTACTCCCTCTATTTCATGAGCATAATTGATCGTCATAATATTATTTCTTATTTCATGATATGTTGGAACTATATTATTTATCCCTAAGCTTTTTAAATATTGTCCAGATACCTTTAATCCATTTTCATTTGTCAAACTTTGACTAGATATATCTCTGTTTTTAACCATATAGGAAACAAGCCCACCCTGCTTTGTTATAGATATATTGGAATCATTTGTTTTAAATCTATATGAGCTCATCTTTCCTTCTTCATCATAATCATCCTGTAAACTTGCTGTATCTATTCCAGAAACTTTCGAAGCTTTATTTTTTGCTTCCTCCCTTGAAACTTCTTCCAAACCAACCAATTTTTCAGGAGATTTTTCCATTATATGATCCGAATATGGTCCATCATATATTAATTTTGGATATGAACTAAATTTTTCTTGAATATCTGATATATTATCAGATATTCCTGAATAATTTCTATTATCATCTTGTTTATCTATATCTGATTTAACCTCTCCTATTGATATACTTCCTGTATATATTCCATCCTGTAAGATCATAATCTGATCCATTAACGACCTACTCAATTCTGCTAAACTTTTCATATTAAGTCTTTCTTCTTCTGATATTTCTAATCCATCTGTTCCTTTTTTTGATATATATATTGCATATTCCCCAACTTGGGATAAATATTTATACACTTCTGATAGATTTAAAAATTCTACCGGAAGTTGTGAAAGACTCATCTTTGCATTACTAGAAGATTTCCATAAATTTGTACTCAAACTTGTTAACAATTCTGGTGTTCCCACATACATCGATTTAGTTAATATTTTATCTATGCTAGTCATATAATCTGCTAAATTATCTATAGATCTTAAATAGCTATACTCTACCTTCATCTCTGCATCTTTAAATTTTATATGATTTACAACTGCAAAACTAGATAAAATAACTGTGATAGCTATTGCAAAAGATAATATTCTTATAAAGTGTCTTGTTGATAATTTTATATTCATATTTTCCTCCGACTATAATTTTATATATATTTATTATTATCCAAATAATGTTATATTATCAATAAAAATATATCTTTTTTAAAATTGGATATATTAAATATATAATTTTTTATAAAAGGAGATAATATATGAAAAAAAATAAAATTATAAAATATAATAAAAATGTTATTCCCTTAAATTTCCCTGCTATTAATACAAATAATTTTAAAAATGAAATGTCAAAAAATATACAGCAAGAAAATATAGGAATACTTAAAAATGAAGTTGATTCTAATGAAAAATAAAAAAGACCACATAGTATAATATTATACTATGTGGTCTTTTTTATTTTTTAGTGATGTGCAGCAGATTCATCTATAATTCCAACTATTGGAGTTGGATCTATTCCTCTTTTTGTATAATAATCAGAAACAGCAGATTTTAAAGCTTGTTCGGCTAATACAGAACAATGAACTTTAACAGCTGGAATTTCTTCTAATGCTTCTATAACTTCTTTATTGGTTATTTTTAAAGCTTCTCTTATAGTTTTTCCTTTAACCATTGTTGTTGCTACAGAACTTGTTGCTATTGCTGCACCACAACCAAAAGTTTTGAATTTTATATCTGTAATCTCTTCTTTTTCATTAACACTAATATACATCTGCATGATGTCTCCACATTTTGCATTTCCAACTTCTCCAAAACCATCTGGATTTTCAATAACTCCTACATTTTTAGGATTTGTAAAATGTTCCATTAATTTTTCAGTATATAACATATTAATAATTCCTTTCTATTATATAATAACTATCTAAAACTAGTCTTTCCATAAGGGGGATATTTCCCTAAGTCTATCTACTATTGGAGGTAAAACTTCTATTAAATAATCTATATCTTCCCTTGTTGTATATTTTCCTAAAGATATTCGCAAAGATCCATGTGCAACTTCATGAGTTTTTCCTAAAGCCAGCAAAACATGTGATGGATCTAAAGATCCAGATGTACACGCTGATCCTGATGAAGCACAAATTCCTTTAAGATCTAGCATAAGAAGAAGAGATTCTCCTTCTATTGAACCAAAAGAAAAATTTATATTAAAACAAAGTCTATTTTTTAACGAACCATTTATAGAGCTAAAAGGAATTTTGAGAACAGATTCTATAAGATGATTTTTCAAATTAGTAATATTTTTAATTTTTTCCTTCATATCTCTCATAGCTTCTTCTATTGCATAACCAAACCCAACTATTCCATAAACATTTTCAGTTCCAGATCTTTTAGCCCTCTCTTGTCCACCACCAGTTATAATATTGTCTAATACAATTCCTCTTTTTATATAGAGTACACCAACTCCCTTTGGTCCATGAATCTTATGGGATGAAATTGACATTAAATCTATATTTTGTTCAACAACATTTATATCAACATTTGACAAAGCTTGTACAGCATCTGTGTGGAACCATACACCTTTATCTCTGCAAATTTTACCGATATCTTTTATTGGTTGAATTGTTCCAATTTCATTGTTTGCATACATAATTGTAACTAAACAGGTTGTTTCTTTTATTGCTTCTTCAACCTGCTTTGCAGACACAAATCCATCTGAATCAACTTTAAGATATGTAACTTCAAATCCTTGTTTTTCCAACATTTCACATGTATGTAAAACTGCATGATGTTCTATATTTGTTGTTATTATATGATTTTTACCTTTTCTAGCAAGTCTTCTTGCTGTTCCTTGTATAGCCCAGTTGTCCGATTCTGTCCCACCTGATGTAAAAAAAACTTCTTGTGGTAAACATCCGATAGCCGCTGCTACTTGTTTTCTTGATTTTTCTATAGCAGAACGTGAAACACGACCTATACTATATATAGTGCTTGCATTTCCATATGACCCTTGCAAAAATGGAAGCATTTCTTTTAGAACCTCTTCTGAGATTTTTGTTGTCGCTGCATTATCTAAATAAACAAACTTCTCCATATATATCAATTCCTTTTTAATTATAACTAAACTCGAAATATTAAGAGTTATTTTCTCTACATCTGTATTATATACTATTTAAGTATATAATACAACAGGAAATATATACCCTTTAAGTATATTTTTTTATTTTTATAAATATTTTTCAGCTTCCATCACCGCAAGTCGGTCACATCTTTCATTTTCTTTATGTCCAGAATGCCCCTTGACCCAACCTATTTCACATTCATGATCTTCTAATTTTAATAATAATCTTTCCCATAAATCTATATTTAATGCTTTATCTTTTTTATTTCTATACCAATTATTTTCTTTCCATTTTAAAGCCCATCCTTTATTTATAGCATCAACAATATATTTACTATCACTATATATAAAAACTTTACACCTAACTTTAAGTTTTTCCAAACCTTTTATAACCGCTGTCATCTCCATACGATTGTTTGTAGTTTCTCTTTCTCCCCCAGAAATTTCTTTTTCAACACCACCACTTCTTAAAATTGTTCCCCATCCTCCTGCTCCTGGATTTCCTTTACACGCCCCATCTGTGAATATTAAAACTTTTTTCATAATATAAACCCCTTTAATATTTATATTATAACTTATATTTTTTATTTTAACAATCAGATAATATAAAAAGCAGCCCCTATTTAGGACCGCTTTTTATATTATTTTTAACACTATATACTAAATGTCGCATATCAATTTGATAATAATGTTTAAGAAAATCTCCTACAATATTCATTCCATTTTTCTCGGCAACCTTTTGAGATGATATATTATTATCTCTAATTATAGAGTAGACTTCTTTTAATTTTAATATTTCAAAAGCATATCGTTTACAAGCTTTTGCAGTTTCAGTTGCATATCCTTTATTCCAATATTCTTTTTGATAAATATATCCTATTTCTACGACTTTTTTTCCAAAACATTCTTGAATAGTCAATCCACATTGTCCTATCATTACAGATGTTTCCTTATGTATAACTCCCCATAATCCTATTCCATTTTTTTTATATCGTCTAATCTGTACATTTAACCAATTCATAACTTCTGTATCACTAAACGAATGTTCATAAGCATACATAACTTCTTTATCCTGTAACATTTTACAAAGATCATTAAAATCTGCTAGTGTTAATTCTCTTAAATATAATCTATCAGTTTCCATTATCACAATCTTGAATATCCTATTATATAGGTTGTAAATACACATAAAAGTTGATAAATCAAAAAAATAGGAATAGATATTTGACTTGTTATAGATAAAAGTCCAAATAATAATATAAGGACACAACCTACAATAATAGATGTCAGCATAACTATTATATTCATAACAAAAGTTAATTTCATTCTTTTTAAACTAACAATAGTTTCAACTAAAGAATAAATATTCCCTTTACATAAAACATTTCCATATCCATCATCAACCTCTTTAACCATATCATCAAATTTATCGTGGATTTCTATAGGAATAACTTTTATAATCTCACTATTTATAGAAAAAATATTTGCAATAATATCCCTTGTAATAAAAGGATCTACAGTTTTAACAACCATGCAAACTTTACTATATTGTAAATCTATCAAACTTTGTAAAACATTGCTATCTCCATCAACTTTAAGAACAAATGCAGAAGAAAGTTCTCCACAATTAGATAAATATAAAACTGTTATATTTTTATCTGTAAATTTTTCTTCATATTTTTTTATAGGAACATCTATCCCATAATTCAATAAAAATTGTCTTGTTCCTATAAGGATTCTTTTATTTTCAACCCATGAAGAAATACCTAAACCCTCTTCATAAACAAAAGATGTAACCTGTTTTAATATATCTTTTCTATTTAAAATAACATCCATAAAAACATGAGAAAAAATGCTTTTTACATGGTGTAAAACACTAGTAGCATATATTATAGATTCATCTATTCTCTGTCCACAAAATGTGTCTATCCCTACAAGAGTTATGCTTTTTTCTGGAAATATATCACATGCGTCAACTGCAACACTATTTATCTCTCCATAGTCTTGTATATCAGATATATTTAATATCGCAACCCCTTCTTTATTTACCTTTTTCATAGTTTGATAAAATGGTAGATGTAAAGAAAATATTAGACAAAAAGGAGAACACATACACAAAAGTCCTGTCAAAATACTTATGGATAAAAATGCATTAAGTGTTATAAAATATGTAATAATTCCTATTACAAGTGAGATTAAAAGAGATATTGGTGTTATATATTTCATAAAATAATCTAAAATATCATACCCAAATGACTTTTCTATAAACAATTCATTGTTTAATACATTTTTTGTATATCCTAATATAGGATTTTTTGATATAACCCCTTTTGTCAAATCAGATGAAAGATTTTCGTCTAAATTTATATCTAAAGCCTTTTTATCTTTATTTTTTAATAAAAAATTATAATTTAATCTAGTTCTTTTAACTATAAATATCTTTCCTATAACATTAAAAAGAATTATGCCTATTGCTATAGATGAATATAAATGAATATCTATATTCTGTATAGATGATGGACTTGATATAAGAAATATATTTTGTATAAGTGATCCAATAGTTGCTATTGCTACACTTGTATCTCTATCCGGTCTTATCTTTATTAATGCAACTACACCTTCAAATATTGTTGTATATGATATTATAATACTTGCTATTAAAAAAAATAATTGAACCCCTAAAAATATACTGGGATTAGTTTCTACTCTTAATTGATTTGGAATAGCTAAAAAAGAAATATATTTTGTAAAACCATAATAAGTAGATAGTATGAAAATTATACCTAATGATATCCCCCTAAAATATAAATTGTTTAAAAGATCTTTTATATTATCTTTTATATCCATTTTAGTTTCTTCAACCTCTAGATTTTGGTCTGTTTTATCATCTAATTTATAAGAAGACTTTAATTCTCCTTCTATGTCTTTATCAAGATATTCTCTTTTAAAAATAGACACAATTTGATCTGTTTTTTCTTTTCTAATATTATTTAAACTTTTAAAATTAAGATATCTATTTTTAAATTCTTTTAAACCTTGTTTAGATATTTTTTTTGTATTAAAAGATGGTGGAATAATTTCTTTTTCTTGATCGTTTTTTTTGTCTATCTGTTCTATATCTTCTTCATATTCATTGGTATAATCATCAAATTTATCATCAATCAAAGCATCATCAACTATCTTATCTAAATCTTCATCGCTAATATTAATAGTTGATTTTTCTATATCAAGATCTTCTAATATTTTATCAACAGAAAATTTTTGGTCTAATTTATTCATCGTTATGCTCCAAAATCAAAATTAAATTATAAACACAATATTATTTATTATATATCTTTTATCCTCTTTGTCTAACTACATCGCACATCAAAACACCAGCTGCAACAGATGCGTTTAAAGATTGAATTTTGCCCTTCATAGGTATTGATATTTTAAAATCACACTTTTCTAAAACAATTCTTGATATTCCTTTATCTTCTGATCCGATTATAATACACATAGCACCTTTAAAATCAACATTGCTATATATCTCTCCCTTTTGGTCTGCTCCATATATCCAAACTCCACTTTTCTTAAGAACCTCTATAGTAGAAGAAAGATTTGAAACCCTTACAACATGAATATGCTCAACAGCACCAACAGAAGTTTTATAAATAATAGGACTTAAACTAGCAGATCTCCTTTTAGGGATAATCACCCCATGTGCACCACAACACTCTGCTGTTCTTATGATTGCCCCTAGATTATGTTGATCTTCTATTTCATCACACATAATAATAAGCGGCTGTTCTTCTCTCTCTTTTGCAGTATGCAGTATATCTTCTAAATCAGAATACTTTGCAGCACAAACAACAGCTACTACACCTTGATGATTTCCCCCATCACTTAAATTATTTAGTTTTCCATCATCAACTTTTTTTACAACAATTCCTTTTGAAACAGCAATTGCAACAATTTTATTTATTAAACCTTTTTTATTTTCTGATTTTGAAATAAATACAGTATCTATATTTCTATCACTATTTATCGCTTCTAAAACAGAGTTTCTGCCCATTATATTTTCAAATTCACCTTTAATTTTGCTCTCTATTTCATTTGTATTATCATTAATATTAATATTTTCCATTTAGGTACCTCAGATCTATATTATTGATATTTATTATATCATATTTTGATATATTTAAGTGAAATTTTTTTCTTTTATATTTAATATTTTTTTAAAATATAATTTTTAATTGACTTTATTTTTTAAAAGAATTATTATGTTTATCAAATAAATATAAACTAAAACTGATATGGAGTGACTTATTATAAAAAATATAAAAAATTTATCCTATGTTATATTATTAATAACTATAATTATTAGTCTAAACTCTTGTACAAATAAAAATAATCAACAAGATAAAGATATTAATAACCAACAATCTCAGAAAGAAATTGTAAATATATCAACTCTAAAAGGCTCTTACACAATTCCATCTCTATATTTAATCCACTTAAATAATAAAAACTCTACTCTTAATAAATATAATATCGATGTTGTAAATTCTACTACAAAAATTATTGAAAAAGCTATTAACAATCAAATAGACATTGCTGCTGTTCCTACTATTGTTGCTTCTGATATATACAATAAAACAGATGGAAACTTTAAAGCTATAAGTATAAATACCTCTGGTTCTCTTTCTTTTATTATTAATAAATCTATAGATATAAAAGATATAAAATCTTTTAAAGGAAAAACTATAAATACATATATAGAAGATCCTTCACAAAAATATATATTAGAACATATATTTATTAAAAATAATCTAACTATTGGCAAAGATATTAAAATTAACTATATTGAAAATATACTAGAATTTACACAAGATATTTCTGATGGAAAAATTGACATTGCTATTATTCCAGAACCTTTTGCTAGTTCTACGTTAAAAGATAATCCAAAATTAATTAGATCTTTAAATATTTCTGAGGAATGGAACAAAATTTACCCAGAATCAAATCTTGCTATGGGAGTTTTAATTGCTTCCAAATCTTTTATAGAAAATAAAAAGGACATTTTAGATAAATTTTTACTTGAATATGATCGATCAACCTCTATGGTTAAAAGAAATCCCCCTGATGTACAAAATATCGCTGAAAATATTGGTTTAATGTCATCTGATTTGGCAAAGTTATCAATTCCAAAATATAATTCTATCTATATACATTCTGAAAAAATGAAATCTAACATTATAGATATATTATCTATTGTAAACTCTTTTTCACCCGATCTAATAGGAAATAAATTACCTTTAGATGATTTTTATTATTTTAAATAAATTAATTTCCATATTATTACATTGTATAATAACTTGTTTTTAGGACATAATTATTACTGTACTAGATTATTTCTTTTAACTTATTTTAAACTTAAAAACTCCTATCTTCTATCTTATGAAAATAATCTAGTATATTATACGAGAATTATTTAAATTTATCTTATTTGTTTTTATCTTTTATAGAATATATTTAAAAATAAAAATGTTTAATAAAATAAAATTTATACCCATCCATTATTATTTTTAAACTCATATTAATTAAATTATTTTTTATATTTAAAATGTTCAAAACTATTGGCTTTTTAGAGAATGTAGAAATATCTACTTCCATCGCCTCATCTATTTTTAAAATTAGATATATTGTTGAATATTTTAAAACTACTTTATAAACATTATATTTAAATATCAAACTACAAAATATAAAATATATCCAAAATATAATCCATATAGATTTAAACAATTCTCTTTTTAATATATTTATACTTTATACCATTGTAAATAATAAAATTTACGTCTAATATAGTAGTGTGTGATAGTTTATCATACACTACTATATTTTTTAGAAAGATTTTTTAAAATGAAATTATATATAAAAAATTTTATAGACAATTATATAAGGCAAGACTTCGCTAGATTTCATACACCTGGACATAAAGGATTTTTATCTTCTTCTCCAGAAATTTCTAAATATGATATAACAGAAGTTTCTGGATCAGACAGTCTATATAGCTCATCTTCCATCATAAAAAGTGCTGAGGATTTTGCATCAAATCTATATAACACAAATTTTACAATTTTTTCGGCCTGTGGTGCAACACTTGCTATTCAAACTGCACTATTTTCAACTTTAAAGTTTGGAAAAAAAATTATAGCTATGAGAAATTCTCATTCATCTTTTATAAACACATCTGCTATCCTGAATATTTCCACAATATGGATATATCCAAAATATATTGACAACTCTATGGTTAGTGGGATTGTAGATATTTCTATCCTTGAAAAAACTATTATAGAAAACATGGATGTTTCTGCCATATTTATAACCTCGCCAGACTATTTTGGGGTTATGCAAGATATAAAAAAAATATCATCTCTCTGTAAAAAATATAATAAATTATTAATAGTAGATAATTCTCACGGTTCTCACCTGTTTTTTTTAGAAAAAAATATTCATCCTCTATATTTTGAAGCAGATATTGTTATAGATAGCATACATAAAACTTTACCTTGTTTAACGGGAAGTGCTCTTTTACATATAAATTCTAAAAAATTTAATAGAGATGAAATAAAGTCAAATATGTCCATCTTTGGATCAACCAGTCCAAATTATATTATTCTATCTTCTATAGAAAATTGTTTAAACTATCTAACTTATAAAGGAAAAGAAGATTTTATTAAATTTTCATTTACGGTAGACAATATTTATAATATATTAAAAAATTTAGATATAAAATATATAAAACATCAAAATAAAACTCATCTTTCTATTGATTGTTTTCATCTAGGAAAAAAAACTTATGAAATATCAAAAATTTTATTTGAAAAATATATAGAACCAGAATTAATATCAAACAGATACATCGTTTTCCTTATATCTCCTTATAATACAGATGATCATTTTGATAGACTTATTTCATTTTTTTATCATGTTAATAGTATAAGAGAATCTCCTATTATAGAAAAAATAAAATTAATAACCCCACCAGAATTATCAATATCTTCAAAAATGGCTCTTTCTAAAGATTATGAAGACATACACATAAATGATAGTATTAATAGAATTTTTGCAACAACACAGGTTATCTGTCCTCCTGGTATTCCTATTATAATGCCCGGAGAAAAAATAAATAAATCTATAAAAGAATATTTAGAATTTTATAGAATTAAATATATAAAAGTGATAAAATGAACTATACTCACTTAAAGTAATGGAGGAATTTTGCTATGAAACTTATTTTTGCTATAGTTAACAAAGACGACAGTTCGTTAGTTTGCTCTGAACTAAATAAAGCTGGATTTTCTGCTACTAAATTTTCTTCCACTGGTGGTTTTTTAAGAGCAGGAAATACAACTTTTATGATATGCTCTGAAGGAAAAAACGTAGATCTTATCATAGATATAATAGCTAAATTTTCCAAAAGCAGGACACAAATTTCACCTGCCGTTCTTCCTCATGGAATTTCTGGATATTCTACAAACACCGTTGAAATTCCTATTGGTGGGGCAACAGTATTTGTAACAAATATAGAAAGATTTGAGAAGATTTAATTGTGGATATCTATCACGATTATATAAAAACTATTTTAAAAAATAATCCTATTCATGCATATTTAATTTCCCATAATCCTATTTTAGATAATAAACAAAATGATATATTTATATCCCAATTTATAAAATCTATTATTTGCAATAATCATGAAGCTTTTTGCAATAATTGTGCTAATTGTAATAAAATAAACAAAAATATTCACCCAGATATACACTATATAAACTCTGATATTGATAACAAAAAAATTAGTATAGATAGTATAAGAAATATTATATCTTTAACATATATAAAACCTAATGAATCTTTTTCTAATATTTTTTGCATACAATATTGTGAAGAAATGTCCGATTTTGCATATAATTCTTTCTTAAAAACTTTAGAAAACCCTAATAAAGATAATATTTTTATTTTAATAACAAAAAACAAAAAATTGTTATCACAAACTATTTTATCTCGAGTAATGGATATTTCTATTCCTAATTATAATGACCCATCAACACTAAATAATTGTGATTTAAATATAAAAAATATAGAGCTATTAATTAAAAATATTATACAAAAAGATATCATAAGTATATATTCATTTTTTTATACATTTCCTAAAAATAATTTATCATCATTTTTAAATTATTTACTTGTATTTATTTCAACCATTAAATTTCAAAATGATATAAAAATATCTAATAAAGATATTTTACTTATATCAAAAATTTATAAAGATTTATCAAATCTTATTATCCATTCTTTAGAATTATTAAATCATAATATAAATCATAATATTTTGATATCTTATATAGTCTCTAAAACAGATAATATTATTAAAAATTTTTAAAGGAGTTTGCTTTATTAAATATATTGCTGTCAGATTTAAAAAACTCGGAACAATTTATTATTATTTTTCAAAAAATGATAATATAACAGAAGAAAATCTAGTTGTTGTAGAAAGTCCCAAAGGGGTTAAATGTTTAGATATATTAAAAATTTATGACCAAGCACCACCCTCAGAAAAAATTGATTCTATACAAGAAATTATACGTATTGCTACACAAGAAGATCTTGATTTAATAAAATTAAATCAAGAAAAATCTACACTTGCTTTTTCTACATGTCTAAAAAAAATTAAAGAACATAAACTAGAAATGAAATTAATTGAGGTTGAATATACTTTTGATTCATCAAAAATTATATTCTATTTCACGGCTGATGGACGTATCGACTTTCGTAATATTGTTAAAGATCTTGCTTCTATATTTAAAAAAAGAATAGAACTCAGACAAATTGGTGTTAGAGACGAAGCTAAAATTATTGGAAGCCTTGGTATTTGTGGACAAACTCTATGCTGTTCAAGATTTTTAACAGATTTTCAATCTGTTTCCATAAAAATGGCTAAAGAACAAAACCTCTCTTTAAATCCTACAAAAATTTCTGGAAGATGCGGTCGTCTAATGTGCTGTTTAAAATATGAACAAGATACTTACTCTTATCTTCTTTCAACCTCCCCTAAAATAGGAACTAGAGTTAAATTAAATGATGATTTAGGTGTCATTATTGACATTAATATTTTAAATGGAAATATTAAAATAAAATTAGATGAAAAACCTGATGCCGTTCCAACTAGTACAAATTTAAAATATATATCAATAATATAGATATTTTATATTGTTTTTATTATTTTTTATGGTAGAATAGTTTTGTACTTTTATTAAAAAGGAGGGTTTATTAATGGCTTATTTTATCAACGATGATTGTATCAATTGTGGAGCTTGTGCTGCAGAATGTCCTGTTTCTTGTATATCTGCTGGAGATACAAAATATATTATAGATGCAAGTGCTTGTATCGATTGTGGGACTTGTAATTCTGTTTGTCCTGTCGATTCTCCAAATCCTGCATAACCCTATATTTTTATAAAAAAAAGAGCCAGATTAAAATCTGGCTCTTTTTTTTAATTATTTTCAAACTGGCTATAATATAAAGTTTTATAAAATCCTTCTTCATTTAAAATTAAATCATCATGTTTCCCATGTTCAATAATATCTCCATCTTTCATAACCATTATTATATCCGCATCTTTTATAGTAGATAATCTATGTGCTATTACAAATGTTGTTCTATTTTTCATAATTTTATTCATAGCTTTCTGTATTAAAACCTCTGTCCTAGTGTCTACAGAACTAGTTGCTTCATCTAATATAAGAATTTTCGGGTTAGATATAACAGCCCTTGCTATAGTTAAAAGTTGTTTTTGTCCTGCAGAAACATTGCTTGCTTCCTCGTTTAAAACCATGTCATATCCATCTGGAAGCGTTCTTATAAACTGATCTGCATAAACCATTTTACTAGTTTTTATAATTTCTTCATCTGTTGCTCCTAATTTTCCATAAGCTATATTATCTTTTATAGAGCCTTTAAACAACCACGTATCCTGTAAAACCATACCATATAAAGACCGTAAATCTTCTCTTGTTATATTATATATATTAATTCCATCTATCTTTATACAACCTTTATCAGCATCATAAAACCTCATTAAAAGATTTATTAGTGTAGTTTTTCCCGCTCCTGTTGGTCCAACTATTGCTATCTTTTGACCCTGTTTAATTTCAAGATTACAATTATTTATAAGAGGATTTTGTTTATTATATCCAAATGTTATATTATCAAAAGTTACATCTCCTTTTATATCATCCTTAATAATTAAACTGTTTTTTTCTTTAATTTCTTCCTCTTCGTCTAAAAGTCCAAACACTCTATCTGCAGATGCGACAGTTGACTGAAGAACATTCATCACCTGTGCAATCTGTGATATTGGCATCATAAAATTTTTTATATATTGTATAAATGATTGTATTCTGCCAACTCCTATAACACCTTGAACAACTAAATATCCTCCTAAAATACTTATCAAAACATACCCTATGTTAGATGCTAAAGTAATAACAGGCATCATAATACTTGTCGCAAATTGAGACGTCCATGAATTTTTGTATAACCTATCATTTAGATCTTCAAACTTTTTAATACTTCTTTTTTCCTGATTAAAAGTTTTTATTATGTTATGTCCACTATAAACTTCTTCAACAAGTCCGTTTATTTTGCCTAGATATTCCTGTTGTCCTTTATAAAATTTTTGAGACTTTTTTATTACAATCATAGAAAATAAAAATGACAAAGGAACAGTTAATAACGCTACTATTGTCATCCAAAAATTTATCAAAAACATCATAGCAATAATTCCTATAATTGTAACTAATGAAGTTATAAATTGTGTTAAAATTTGTTGTAAAGATGTATTAATATTTTCTATGTCACTGGTTATTTTACTTAAAATATCCCCCTGACTATTTGTGTCAAAAAATTTTAAAGGTAAATTATTTATCTTTATTATTATATCTTTTCTTAAATTATATATGGCTTTTTGTGAGATATTAGACATTATATATATCTGTAGATAAGAAAAAACTTGGGCGATAATATAAACACATAGCAATAAAATCAACATATATCCTATTTTTTTAAAATCTATAACCCCTGTACCTTTAATAATATTTACAGATCCATCAGCAATAATATTTGTCACACTTCCTAATATCATTGGTCCTAAAACTACAAATATAGTGCTTATAATAGACGCTATAATTGCCACCATTAAAGATATTTTATATTTGCTTAAATATTTATATATTCTTTTTATCGTTATAGAAAATTTATTTGATGATTTTGGAGGATTAGATTTTATATTTTTATTTTCCACCTTCTAGTTCCTCCTTCGATAGCTGCGATTCTGCGATTTCTTTATAAATATCACAATTTTTTATTAAATCTTTATGAGTTCCATATCCTACAATCTTACCTTTATCTAAAACTAATATATTATCAGAATCTTTTATAGACATAATTCTTTGTGCTACAACTATAACTACGCTATCTTGTGTAATATTTTTTAATTTTTTTCTAACTTGTTTGTCAGTCTTATAATCTAGTGCAGAAAAACTATCATCAAAAATATAAACATCAGCATCTTTTATAATTGCCCTTGCTATTGCTAATCTTTGTTTTTGTCCTCCTGAAAAATTCTTTCCACCCTGAGCCACATTTTCATTAAATTTATCAGGTTTTTTTTCTATAAAATTTAAACTACTGGATATTTCACAAGCTTTTATTATCTCTTCTTCTGTTGCATCTTTTTTACCAAACTTTAAATTTTCCTCTATTGTTCCTGTAAAAAGAGTTGCTTTTTGTGGAACTAAACCAATCTTACTTCTTAATTCAAGTTGACTATAATCTTTTATATTTTTTCCATTTATTATAATTTCTCCAGAAGAAATGTCATACATCCTTGGAATAAGATTAACTATTGTAGATTTTCCACTTCCTGTACTTCCTATAATAGATAATGTTTTCCCTTTCTCAACTCTAAAACTTATATTAGATAGTGCCATTTCTTCCGCTTTTTGATATTTAAAACATACATCTTTAAACTCAACAAAAATTTGATTATTTAAATCTGTATTATCTATAATTTTATCTTTAATTTCATCTTTTATAGAAAATTCTTTATTTAAAACCTCTGCAACTCTTTCAGCAGATACAGAAGCTTTTGGATACATAACCAATATAAACGACATCATCATCATAGATATCATTATCTGCATAACATACTGTGTGAAAGCTATAACCTCTCCTATAGCCATCTCGTTTAAAGAAACTTTTTTTGCACCAAACCACATTATAGTAATTATGGTTATATTTAAAGTTAGCATTATTCCTGGTCCCATTAATCCCATTATTTTTTGAACTTTAACAGTTATATCAGATAAATTTTTATTTGATTTATCAAATCTTTCTTTTTCATAATCTGTTGTTCGAAAAGCTTTAATAACTCTTAAACCTGTTAAATTTTCTCTAGCTATTAGATTAAGTCCATCTAATTTAGATTGGATAACTTTATATATCGGCATCGCCGCAAATGAAATGGTTATAACCACTGCTGCTAAAATTGGTATTGCTATTAATACAATTGATGATAAAGATTTATTTACATTATATGCCATAATAAGTCCACCAACACTCATTATTGGGGACATTATAACTATTCTTAAAAACATAATAAGAAAATTTTGTATCTGTGTTATATCATTTGTAGTCCTTGTTATTAATGATGTTGCTCCAAATTTGTCTATATCACTTAAACTAAATCCTTGTATCTTATCAAATATACTGGATCTTAGATTTTTACATACACCAGCTGAAACTTTCGCAGAAACAAACCCTACAGATATAGACATAATTCCGCTTAATAAAGAAAACATAAGCATAAAAATTCCTGTTTGTATTATATATCCTACATCGCTGTCTATAATACCTACATCTATTATATTAGACATCAAGGTTGGAAGAGTTAAATCCGAAAATGCTTGTACCAATGTAAATAATAATATCAATATTATTAAAAAACTATACTTCTTAAAAAATTTAGCTATCTTAAACAAAATATTCTCCTATCCCTTATTTTATAAATCAATATCACTTATTGTATTGAGAAAAATTTTATAAATTTCTATTGGGCTTTGCCTAAATTTGATTTCCATAAACTCCGCCTGATTTATATCAGGGGCAAATATTTTAAAACTAAGTAGGTCTGTCCCTATATCCGTTATTCTACATTCTAACACATATCCATCTTCCACCTTATGTATAATCGAAATATAATCTTTGTTTTTTCTATATTCCGCCAAAAATTTAACGGTTAATCTAACAACTTTTTTTCTCAAAGAATTTGGAATATTATTTCTTAATTTATCTGCTGTTTCTATCCCCAAATTTTTTATATTTAAAAAATTTTTCCCGTTATATTTATCTATAGATATATGATTTGTTTTTAATAAATCTCCTATTGCATCTGAGAATAAAAAATAATTAACAAATCCTTCATTATAAAATATAGATGCCATCTGCTCTTTTGTTATTCTATCTTTTATACAGCTTAAGGTATAACATATCAGTATTTTCGCATCATATATCTCTCTAATTCCTCCTGGTCCAACTCCTGCTAAATAATTATCCACCTATTCATCTCCTTTGAAATGATAACTAATATTGTATTAAAAGCTCTGTATAATTTATAATAGATTTTTAGATAATTATATTATATAATGTAACTACATTATTTTCAACATTGATTTTTATCCTATAGGCATGAAAGGACCCACTAAATGAACTTTACACCAAAAAAAAAATATTTAATGAATTTTATTGTAATTATATCTTCTGTTGTAATAGGCATTTGTTTATTATCTATCTTTATAAATATTAATCAAGTTTTTGATTTTATAAAAAATATTTTTTCTATACTATCTCCAACAATATTTTCTTTTATTATTGCTTTTCTTCTAAACCCAATACTTAATTTTATAGAAAGAAATATATTTAATAAAATTTTTAAAAATAAACAGTTTTCAACTTTAACTAGATCATTTTCTATTCTATTTACACTATTATTTGCTTTTTTAATAATATTTCTTATACTGATTATGATCATTCCCCAACTTATTCAAAGCCTTTCTACACTTATTGATAATACTCCTTTATATTTACAAAAATTAGAGATATTTATTAATGATATTAGAACTGAATATCCATTTATAGAAAATTTTTTAAAAAATCAATCTGAAAATATATCAAGTTCCATACTATCTTTTAAAGATGTTATTATACCTTATTTAACAAACTTTATCCTCTCTTTAACTGGTGGTGCTATAAATATTATAATATTTATAAAAAATTTTTTAATCGGTATTATTATATCTATTTATATAATGATGGATAAAGAAAAATTTATTGCTCAATTTAAAAAAATAGCATATGCTATCTTTCCAAAAGATTTTGCTCAATTTTTTTTACTAATTGGCAGAGATACAAAATATAAATTCACAAGATTTATATCTGGAAAAATATTAGACTCTTTTATAATAGCAATAATATGTTTTATAGGTCTATCTTTTCTTTCTATTCCTTATGCTCTTCTTATAAGTATAATAATTGGTATCACAAATATTATTCCTTTTTTTGGTCCTTTTATAGGGGCTATACCTAGCGGTCTATTAATATTAATTATAGATCCTATAAAATCTGTTTGGTTTTTTATATTCATACTAGCTCTCCAACAATTTGACGGAAATGTCCTTGGTCCAAAAATACTTGGAGATTGTACAGGTCTTTCCAGTTTTTGGGTTATATTTTCTATTCTTTTATTTGGTGGTCTTTTTGGATTTGTAGGAATGTTTATTGCGGTTCCTGTTTTTGCAGTTATATATTCGTTAATCAAAGTTTTTGTAGAGTATAGATTAGAGACAAAAAAATTTCCAACTGACACTGAGATTTATAAAAATAAAAAACACAAAGATTTCTTTTAAAAGCTCTTTGTGTTTTGTATATTTCTATATATAGTAGTTAATACTAAATTTATCTTTAGTTAGATTTTTGTATTATTTTAAAACATTATATATTCAATTATCAATTATAAATAAAATATTACTGAAAATATAAACAAAATAATACACAAGATAAAAATTTTATGACCATGTATTTAAAAAATAAATACATAATTATATAGAGGTGATTTATATGTCTGATTTTGGCTCCAACCTAAAAAAATTAAGAATGAAATCTGGAAACAGCCAACAAGTTTTTAGCGACTTTCTACAAGTATCAAGGGTATATATTAGTGATTTAGAAAGGGGAAAAAAACTCCCACATATACACTTTTTACTGAATGTTGCAGACCATTTTGATGTGTCCATAGATTGGCTTCTAGGAAGAGAACACAAACAAACAGATTTAAGTGGATTATCTCCCAGTTGTATAAATGCAATAGAAACTCTTATTCAAGAGCTTAAATAAATTTTATCCCAATGCCACATCCATTATCATCATAATCATAAAACCCATTATAACTCCTATTGTTGCTATATTTTTGCTTTTTTTAGCAGCTTCGGGGATTAACTCTGAACTAACCACCGCTATCATTGCACCTGCTGCAAAAGATAGCAAAAATGGCAAAAGAAATCTCATGCTAATTGCCGCAATGGCTCCTATAACAGCAGCTATAGGTTCTACAACACCTGATAATTGTCCATAAAAAAAGGCTTTTCTAGTAGACATTCCATCTCTTCTAAGTGGAAGAGACACAGATGCTCCTTCTGGAAAATTTTGCAAACCTATTCCTATAGCTAATAATATAGCACCCACCATATCCGCACCCTCTATACCAGAAGAAACACTTCCAAATGCAACACCTACCGCCAAACCTTCTGGTATATTATGTAGAGTCATAGATGAAATTAATAATACACTTCTTTTAAACTTGCTTTTTAATTTTATAGAACGACTTTCTTGTAGATAATATTTATCCAGTAAAAAACTAGAAAAAACTATGAATAACCCCCCTAAAGAAAATCCAATAGCTGGATAAACCCACTCCTTATATCCAAGATCTTTACTAAGCTTTATAGCCGGCTCTAATAAAGACCAAAAACTAGCCGCTATCATAACTCCTGCACCAAAACCTATCATAACATCTAATGATCTTCTTTTTACATTTTTGAAAATAAAAACAAGACTGGCTCCTAAAGCTGTTAAACCATATGTAAAAAGTCCACCTAATAAAGCCTGATATACAGACTCTGTTTCGCTAATCAAACAAACTCCTCCTTATATAAATATTTATTTATATAATATTCACATCATTTTATTTTTGTTATAAAAAAGTAGGATAGATAATTCTATCCTACTTTTTTTATATATATAATTATTATTTATTAAATATTATCTTCTTTTATAATCCTTGAAATTCCTTTTTAATATAATTCTGCATTTTTTAGTTTTATAAGTTTAGATGGCCTCTATGACTTTGGACTCTTATATTCTTGTCCTAATGATTTTAAAATACCTTTTGCCACCGCTAATGCATATTTGTCAATATTTTTATCGTATAAAATATTGTCCTTATCATTACTTATAAATCCTAATTCAATCAATATTGCATCCATATCAGTTTCTCTTAAAACATGATAATCTCCTTTTTTAACCCCTCTATTCAATTGAACTCCAACTGAAACAATTTCTTTTAAAACATTATTTGCAAATGCCTCTGTAATTGAAGAAGTCTTTGTATAAGTCCACACTTCTGCTCCATTTGGAACATTACTAGAAAATGAATTTCTATGCATTGACACAAATAACGAAACTTTTTCTTTATTTGCTAAATTTGTTCTATCTATTAAACTAGGGTAGGTATCACTATTCCTTGTCAATAGAACTCTAACTCCTTGGCTTTCTAAAATAGACTTTATCTTTAAAGATATATTTAAAGTATCATTTTTTTCCATTCTTTTATTTGTTGGGTTTATCGCTCCACAATCTTTCCCACCATGACCTGCATCTATACATACATATTTATTCATATAAAAAATCTCCTTTGTATAAAAGATATATATGATAAATAAAATAGTCTTTAAAATATAATATTTAAACTAATTGTATACTATATTTTAAGATGATCTCAAAACTTCACATATCATATATATGACATATAATTTTAACTATTTATATTAAACATATAAACAATTAATTAATATTTTGTCACCTTATATAATACTCATCGTTATCAAATTCTGTTAATATACAGTAATTTCCAGATATATTCATTTATGATAAACCAATACGATATATTAAACATGAATAACAAACAAGACTCATCTTTTACGATTTATACTAGGAGGAAATTTAATGAAAAAATATAAAAAAAAGTTGTTATCAACATTTTTAATTATATCACTAACCCTTTCTCAAATTCCAAATCTACCTTATACAGCAAAGTCCTTAGTAGTTGAAAATACAATTAAAGATGTATCTCATACACCTTTATCTAAATCCCAAAAATCTTCTACCTCTATATCACTAGAAGATTTTTTTGCAGATCCTGTAGGAAACGCTCCAAATAAAATAACTGGTAACGAAATTATTATTACAGATTCTAGTGTTTCTGGATTTGGAAGCGGAAAGATGGAAACTGGAGCTATACATTCTAAAGAAAAAATAAATCTAGATCATTCTTTTGAATTTAAAGGATCGGTAAATATTGCAAGTAATCCTGATGGGATGGCTCTTGTTCTTCATAACGACCCTAGAGGAACTTCTGCTATTGGATCTAGCGGTGGCGGAAATGGCTACAGCCATATGGAAAACACTATAGCTGTAGAATTTGATAGTATCCATAATGGTTCTTATGAAGGAACTATATCTGTTCCAAATAATAATAGCGGAAACCCCAATATAGAATCCGCCCATATCGCTATAAATCCAGATGGAACATCCGATTTTCATGTAAATGATACCATGATTGATATAAATGATAAAAACAAATATATGGATTTTATTTTCCTATGGAATTCTAAAACTAATACCCTGTCTGTTGATATTGCCAGTGGAAAATATGTTATGTCATATACCGTTCCTGATGTAATGGATAAATTTGAATCTAACGAAGTCTATCTTGGAATCACAGCAGCTGCTCATTTTGTTCCTAGTTTATTTCCAACTGCACAACCAAATAAATTTATATTTAAATCTTTTAAATATACGGATTTTATTCCGGAAATAGACACATTTATAGAAGATTTTGACGGAAATTCTATAAATGATAGTTCTGAAGTTGAAGATAAATCACAATTAACTGTAACATCTAAAATAAAAAATAAAAACCCTGTTACTTTTTCAGATACAATAATAAAATTAACAGATTTAGAAAACATTGATATAAACAGTATATCAGATATCTCTCTAAATGGAACAACTATATCTAAAAATGATCTAATTAATGGATTTGAATTCGGCATGTCCCCTACAGAATCCATTTTAACATATAAAATAAATGTTAAAAATAATGACAAAAATTTTGGAAGAGGAAGCAAAATAAAATTTGGATATGATATAAAAGCTAGATCCCTTCCTCATACAGAAACTTTTAGTAGCTCTATCTCTACAAAATTAAATCTTCCTGTATTGTCTGGCTTTATGGATAAAACCATTGATGTAGGAATAAATACAAATCTTAACGATTTTATGAAGAAATATATAATAGCCTCTGACAAAGAAGATGGTGATTTAACCTCAAGTATAACCTTAAAAAACCTTCCTGTAAACACTAATACACCTGGAATTTATGATATAGAAATTTCTGTAAAAGATAGCAATAATGATATATCTACAGAAACCGTTAAACTACATATAACCGACACCCCTATTAATTCACCTGATGTTGTTACAAAAAAGATTGACGGAACTTCTGAAACGGAGTTTGATAATAATAATTTTTCAAACAAAGATATAAAAATATATATGACTAATCCAAACACCTTACATAAAATAGAAGATTATCAAATATCTTTAGACAATGGAATTTCTTGGACAAATATTAACAAAGATGGAGATAATGGATATACAACTATTTCTATAGAATGTGATGATAAATATATAATAAGAGGTTTAACAGACACTGGAGTTCCTACAAAATTAATAGAAAATTATTCTATTAAACTAGATAAAACATCACCTTACGCTAAATCTAGCATATTAAATTCTGGTATAAACACATCAACTTTAAATCTATCAGATATAGAAGATCCTCTATCAAATAAAGTTTCTAGCGGTATTTTAAAATCCCAATATCAAATAGTTTCTTATGGACAAACACCAGATGCAGATAGTTGGAATTTATACACATCTCCAGTTCGTTTTAACACTAATGATACAAAAGACTTATATATACAAATTATTGATAATGCAGGAAATATAAAAACTATAGAACATTTAAAGATAGAGCCAACTACACCGGGTATGAGCAATGATACTGATAGTGATGGTTCTCCTGATATAAATATTGATCTATCTGGATTTTATCTTGATAATATAGATTTAAATATTGATACTGATGGAGATAGAATACCTGATTTAAATATAGATACTACTGGAGATAAACTTCCTAATATAAATGTAGACACTAACGGTGATGGTAAAGCTGATTTAAACATTAACTATAATATCAAAGAATGGATTCCAAACTTAAACGTTATGGTTTCTCCAACTTCTTCAACAATCTTATATGATACAGATGATTCCATACTTCCAGAAGTTAATATTGATCTAGATGATGATGGTATTCCTGATATAAATATTGACACTGATGGTGATGGAATTCCTGATATAAATATTGACACTGATGGTGACGGAAAACCTTCTATAAATATTGATACTGATGGAGATGGCAAACCAGATATAAACATCGACACTGACGGAGATGGTATTCCTGATGTAAATATCGATTTAGACGGTGATTTAAAACCTGATATAAATATCGATACTGATGGTGATGGAATTCCTGATATAAACATCGACACTGATGGAGATGGCATTCCTGATGTAAATATCGATTTAGACGGTGATTTAAAACCCGATATAAATATCGATACTGATGGTGATGGCGTTCCTGATATAAACATCGACACTGATGGAGATGGAACTCCCGATATAAATATCGATTTAGATGGTGATTTAAAACCCGATATAAATATTGACACTGATGGCGACTTAATACCTGATGTAAATATCGATTTAGACGGTGATTTAAAACCTGATATAAATATCGATACTGATGGCGACTTAATACCTGATATAAATATTGACACTAATGATGACGGCATTCCTGATGTGAATATTGATCTTAATGGGGATTTAATACCTGATATAAATATCGATACAAATAAAGATGGAAGACCCGATATAAATATTGATCTAGACAAAGACAATATTCCTGATATAAATATTGATCTAGATAAAGATAATATTCCTGATATAAATATTGATACAACTGGAAATGGGAAACCTGATATAAATATTGATGTCGATGGGGATGCTATTCCTGATTATAACATAAATGAAGATATAGATTTTTGGAATCCAACTTTAGATAGCACAAATCCTAACCTTCCTGAATTTTCTACAGATGGAACTATTAAACCAAACAGAAATATTCTTCAGAATCCTTCTTTTTATTTTTCATCTGAAGTGAAAAATAAAGTTATTAATATATACGCAGATAGTAAATTTAATCCTTTAGAATATATAGATTATATATATGATGGAATTGATAAAAATTTAATTATTCCTTCTGATAATCTACAGTTTTTCCTTGGTGAAACACCTAATAATACCGATTCTACATCTAGATTTTCTTCAAACCAAAATTTAAAATCTATAGATACTATAGACTTTTCTAAAGTTGGAGAACATAATATAGTTTATATAGCAAAAAATAAATTTGGCATGGAGTCTAGTGAAAGTATTCTTTTAAAAATAAACCAAAATCCAAAAACATCTGGAATTTCTCCTACAACTTATGATAGTATGGCGACAAAAATCTTAGGGTATTTTACACTATTCATAATTGGACTTTTCGGAACTACATCATTAGCTTTAAAAAAGAAAAAAAAGAAAAAATAATAATTTAAATTTAATTTTTATAACCTAACAGGATTTTTCTGTTAGGTTTATTTTTTATTTATAAATTGAAGTTATTTTATATTGATGATATAATAACTATATATACTCTTATTATATAAATTGAGGTGATATCTTGGATTTTAATCGTAATAATATTAGAAATTTTTGTATAATTGCTCATATAGATCACGGAAAATCAACCCTTGCAGATCGTATTCTAGAACTAACTTCTGCTGTTCAAACTCGAGATATGGAAGAACAACTTTTAGACAATATGGATATAGAGCGTGAACGTGGGATAACTATAAAAGCTCGTGCTGTTCATCTTAAATATAATGCTAAAGATGGTATAGAATATACTTTTAATCTTATCGACACACCTGGTCATGTAGACTTTAATTATGAAGTTTCTAGATCTCTTGCAGCCTGTGAGGGTGCTGTGCTTGTTGTCGATGCTTCCCAAGGAATAGAAGCACAAACTCTTGCTAACACATATCTAGCCCTTGAACATGACTTAGAAATAATCCCTATAATAAATAAAATTGATCTTCCTTCTGCTGATCCGGAGCGTGTATGCAAAGAAGTTGAAGACATAATTGGTATAGACGCATCAGATGCACCAAGAGTTTCTGCAAAAATGGGTATAAATATAGATAAAATATTAGAACAACTTGTGCAAAAACTTCCTCCTCCTACTGGAAATGACGACCTTCCTCTACGTGCTCTAATATTTGATTCTTATTATGATGCTTATAAAGGTGTTGTTGTTTATATTCGTGTTATAGATGGACAGGTTAAAGTAGGTGACACTATAACAATGATGGCAACAGGAAAAGTTTTTTCAATTGTAGAACTTGGATATATGTGTGCTACAAATACTCTATCAACTGATATCTTGCATTCTGGCGAAGTTGGTTTTATTTCTGCTAGTATAAGGCATATTGGTGATACAAAGGTTGGCGATACAGTAACCTCTACAGAAAATCCAGCTAAAGAATCTCTTCCTGGATATAAGACAGTAAATCCTATGGTTTTCTCTGGAATCTATCCTATTGATGGTTCTAAATATGTAGATTTAAGAGAAGCATTAGAAAAATTACAACTAAATGATGCATCTCTAACTTTTGATCCTGAGACTTCTATAGCCCTTGGATTTGGCTTTAGATGCGGTTTTTTAGGGCTTTTACATATGGAAATTATTCAAGAGCGTATTGAAAGAGAATATAATATTGATATAATTACAACCGCTCCATCTGTTATATATAGAATAACTCTGACATCTGGAAAAATTATATTTGTTGATAATCCAACAAATTATCCAACTTTAGATAAAATAAGTTTAGCTGAAGAACCTGTAGTTAATGCATCTATTTTATCTCCTTCAGAATATGTGGGAAATATAATGGATCTATGCCAAGATAGAAGAGGTGTATTTAAAGATATGTCATATATTGATGACACACGTGTTGAAATTAAATATATTCTTCCGTTAAATGAAATTGTTTATGATTTTTTTGATGTTTTAAAATCTCGAACAAAAGGATATGCATCCTTTGATTATGAAGTTAAAGGATATTCCCCTTCAAAATTAATAAAACTTGATATTCTTTTAAATGGAGATATCGTTGATGCCCTTTCTTTTATAGTTCATGAAGAAAAATCCTATGCTAGAGGTCGCAGAATAGCAGAAAAACTAAAAGAACATATCCCAAGACAGATGTTTGAAGTTCCTATTCAGGCTACCATAGGAGGAAAAATAATTGCCCGTGAAACTGTAAAGGCTATGCGAAAAGATGTGTTGGCAAAATGTTATGGTGGAGATATAACTAGAAAGAAAAAATTATTGGAAAAACAAAAAGAAGGGAAAAAAAAGATGCGACAACTAGGAAGTGTTGAAGTTCCTCAAGAAGCTTTTATGTCTGTTCTTAAGCTAGATTAATGAAAAATAAAACCAATCTTGGAATATATATACATCTTCCATTTTGTGCAACTATCTGCCCCTACTGTGACTTTTATAAAATTCAATATTCTTTTAATCTAGAAAAAAAATATATAAAGTCTTTAATTAAAGAAATAGAATCTACCTCAACATATGGATATAAAATAGATACTATTTATTTTGGCGGAGGAACACCCTCCATATCCGCTAGATATCTACCACAAATTATGTCATCAATAAAAAAAGTTCATAATATATCAGCCACAGCTGAAATTAGTTGTGAAGCAAATCCTTGTTCTTTAAATGACTATACCATTAATTTTATAAAAGAATCTGAAATAAATAGACTATCTATAGGTATACAATCTTTTAACCAAAATAATCTAAAATCTCTTGGAAGAACCCACACAAATGATAGAGTAATTTCAGCTATATCCAAAGTTAGAAAATTTGGAATAAATAATATATCTATCGATCTTTTAATAGGATCTCCCTTCCAAAATATATCAGATATTAATACATATATGGAATATATAAAAGAAATAAATCCACAACATCTATCTGCTTATATTCTTCAGATTGAGAAAAATACACCCTTCAACAATCCAACTATAATACAATCTATACCAAATGATGATAAAATATATGAAATTTATATTAAAACTGTAGAATCATTGAATAAACTTGGGCTGATTCAATATGAAATATCTAATTTTTCAAAACCTCATTTTAAATCAAAACATAATTTAAAATACTGGTCTGGTAAAGAATATATAGGTTTTGGGACCTCTTCCCATTCCTTTTTCAAAGGATCTAGATATAAAAATATTTCAAATATATCTGAATATATTTTATACCCTTTAGACAATAAAATTATAACTGATCTATCTCCAAACTCTTTAAATGAATATATAATTTTTCGTCTACGCTTGGTGACAGGTATAAAAATATCCAGAATTTTACCTTATATAAACAATTCTAAACTTTTTTATATCCATCTAGAAAATTTAAAAAAATCTAAATTAATAAATAAATTTGATTTAACAATATCCTTAACACCTAAAGGTTTTCTTATTTCTAATCAAATTATAAATAGCATTCTAAAATTTATAGAATAAGGGGCTAATTAATGAACACTTATATCGAATATATGGTTAAAAAAGACTCAACTATTTTGGATATAATAAAAAGAGTCAGTATAATAACTTTGGCTTTTATACTATTTTTTATTTTTATGAATGTATTTCCTAATATAGGATTTATTTTATCATCTATAACTATTATTTTAGGATATAATATATATTCATCTATAAATATTGAATACGAATATACCTTGTTAGATTCTAATATAGATATAGAAAAAATTATAGATAAGAAAAAAAGAAAAACCCTAGCATCAATAGATTTAAATAATACTATGGATTTTGGAATATACTCTGATTCTATAAAAAAATTTTCAAAAAAAGATTATAATAAAATAATTCATGCATATAAAAATATATTATCTAAAGATAATTTTTATATTACAATAAATCATTCTAAATTTGGAAAAACACTTGTAATATTTTCACCAACTGAGGATATTATATCAGCCATAAACACAGCTGCTAAAAAAAGAATAAATATTTAGCCATGAAAATATTACACGGAATAGACATAGTAGACATAACTAGAATATCAAATAGTTTACAAAGATCAAATTTTTTAACTCGAGTATTTTCTGAAGAGGAAATTAAACTTTTTCAATTTAAAAAGTTTTCTCATAAAACTATCGCTGGCAATTTTGCATCTAAAGAAGCTTTTTTTAAAGCTATCGGAACTGGCATTATTGATTTCTCTTTTAAATATATTTCAATATTAAGAAATGAAAATGGATCTCCATATATAAAAATAGATAATTATCTTAAAAAAAAAATAGATATTAATTTATCTAATATATCTATTTCTATCTCACATGAAAAAAAATATGCGATTGCATCTGTTATAATTATACTTTAAGTTATATACCAATCATTCTTTTTCATAATATAATATATACAACTTTTAGGAGGTCTCCATATATTATGAAAATATATAAAATAATAATGATTTTTAGTGTTTATATCTGTCTAATTATATTCGCGTCTTGTTCAAATAAAAATCTTGATAATTACTCTACTAATGAAAATATATCAAACCTCTCAAAGCCTTTTTCTTCAAATATAGAAATATTGCTAAAAGAAAATAAAATGATAGCCACTATAAATAAACATGCCGATCAGACATATGATATCATTTTTATAGAACCATCTTATTTTACTGATTTGAAAATATCATATTTAAATGGTGATATTTTGATTAGCTATAAAGGTCTATCTGTCGATTTAAAGAAAAATTCTATTATATCAAAGTCAATTATTTCTATGATTATTAAATCCTTAAATGCTTCTTTAAATAATTCTGGTATTTCTTTAAAATCAAAAGATGGATTATTAGAATTTAATGGATATATAGACGATGATATATCTTTTATATTAAAACTAAGTAAAACTTCTGGTGAAGTACTTTCTCTAGAAATACCTTCTATACAACTTGCAATAAATTTTACTTCTTTTAAATATAATAAATAAAAGGTAGTTATCAAATGATAACTACCTTTTATTTATTATATTAATTAAAAATATTTCTATTTAAGTTCAATTTTTGCGCCAGCTGCTTCTAATTTTCCTTTTAATTCATCAGCATCAGCTTTTGATACTGCTTCTTTAAGAGTTTTAGGTGCTCCATCAACTATTTCTTTTGCTTCTTTTAGTCCAAGACCTGTAGCTTCTTTAACAGCTTTAATAACATTCATTTTGCTATCTCCAGCTGATATAAGAACAACGTCAAATTCTGTTTTTTCTTCAGCAGCAGCAACAGGTGCAGCAGCAGCAGCAGCAACAGGTGCAGCAGCAGATACTCCAAATTCTTCTTCTAATGCTTTAACCATTTCTGATAATTCTAAAACTGTAAGTGTTTTTACATCCTCGATTAATTGTAATACTTTTTCTGAAGCCATAGTAAAATCCTCCATATATTTTTATTTTATTATATTTTTTTTGAAATTTGATCCAATGCAATTGCAAGACCTCGTATATTTGCAATAAGTACGTTAGCAAATCCAACAATAGGTGCATTAAGGGTTGATAAAACTTGTGCAACAAGAACTTCTTTAGCTGGTAATTTACCTACAGCAATAATTTCTTCAGCTTTAAGAACTTGACCGTCAACAATACCAGCTTTAATATTAAAATGATCTTTATACTTTTCAGCAAATTCACACAATATTTTTGCCGGAGCCACTGCATCATCATAACTAAATCCTATCGCTGTTGATCCTTCAAAATATTCTTTTATATCTGATAGATCTCCATCACCAATAGCAAATTTTAATATACTGTTTTTGACAACAATATATTCAATCCCTTTTTCACGTAGTTCTTTTCTAAGTTTTGTATCATCTTCAACACTAATTCCTTTATAATCAACTATAACTGCTGAAACAGCTTTGTTAAATTTTTCAGAAATCTCAACAACCTTTTGTTTTTTTTGATTTAAAATAACGCTACTTGCCATATTTTCACCTCCATATAAAGTGATTAATTTATTGTAAACAAAATAAATTTTGTAAACTAACAAAATTAAAGACCTGTCGAAAAGACAGATCTTTAATAAAAATTAAAAACCTTCTTCTCGGTAGGCAGGGAATAAATTCCCTTTATAAAAATACCTACTGTCTTAGAACAAGTATAAAATTATGCTAAATATTTATTAGTATTAACATTCACACCAGGAGACATTGTTGAAGTTACAACACAAGATTTAATGTATTGTCCTTTTGATGCCGCTGGTTTTGCTTTAACTACTGCTTCAAGAATTGTATCTAAATTCTCTACTAATTTATCTGCACCAAAAGAAGCTTTTCCAAATAAACAATGTATAATATTAGTTTTATCTAATCTATACTCAATTTTTCCAGCCTTTGCTTCTTTAATTGCTTTTACAACATCAGTAGTTACAGTTCCTGCTTTTGGTGTAGGCATAAGACCTTTTGGTCCCAAAATTTTACCAAGTCTACCAATTATTGGCATCATATCTGGTGTTGCAATTACAACATCAAAATCAAGAAAACCACTATTGATTTTTTCAATAAATTCATCAGATCCAACATAATCTGCTCCAGCACCTTCCGCTAATTTTACATTGTCTCCCTTTGCGAAAACAAGAACTCTAGCAGTTTTTCCTGTTCCATGTGGTAATACAACAGCCCCTCTAACTTGCTGTTCTGCATGTCTAGAATCTACTCCTAATCTCAAATGAAGCTCAATCGTTTCATCAAATTTTGCCTTTGCATTATCTACAACAATCTTTAAAGCTTCATTTGATTCATAAGATTTTTCTTTATCATAAGATTTTAATAAATCGGTATATCTTTTTCCATGTTTCATATTATCTCTCCCTCATAAGTGGTTAATAACGGATATCTTCCTCCCACTAGTAGGTTATCAAAACCCTAGTCTTCTATTTCAATACCCATAGAACGAGCTGTTCCAGCAATCATACTCATAGCAGTTTCAATATTTGCTGCATTTAAATCAGGCATTTTTTTCTCTGCTATATCTTTTAATTGAGCCTTAGTTACTTTTGCAACTTTAGTTTTATTTGGAACTCCAGATGCAGTTTCAATTCCACATGTCTTTTTCAAAAGAACTGCAGCAGGTGGAGTTTTTGTTACAAAAGTAAATGATCTATCTGCATAAACAGTGATTACAACAGGTATAATCATCCCAACTTCTGTTTTTGTTCTCTCGTTAAATTCTTTAGTAAAAGACATAATATTTACTCCATGTTGTCCCAATGCTGGTCCAACTGGAGGAGCTGGCGTAGCTTTACCAGCTGGAATTTGAAGTTTTATAAAACCTATAACTTTTTGAGCCATTATTACACCTCCTAAATATATTAGTCACAATTAACAATTTGATCTAATTCTAATTCTACTGGAGTCTCTCTTCCAAACATTGAAACAACAACCATAACAGAATTATTTTCAACATCCATGCTTTCAATAATTCCAATAAATCCATCTAATGGACCATGTATAACTTTAACTGTATCCCCAACATCATATCCAGTTATTAAGGTTTTAACTTCAACTCCTAAAGCTTTAACTTCTTTTTCAGTTAAAGGTATCGGCTTAGATGCAGATCCTACAAATCCAGTTACACCTCTAATATTTCGGACAACATACCAAGAATCATCAGTTAAAATCATTTTAACTAAAACGTATCCAGGAAAAATTTTTCTTTCAACCTCTTGTCTTTTATCATCCTTCATCTCTATAACTGTTTCCATAGGAACCTTAACTTCATGTATTAAATCATCTAATTTATGATTTTCTACAACTTTTTCTATATTTTGCGAAACTTTATTTTCATATCCTGAATATGTGTGTATAACATACCATTTTGCTGTTTCAGACATAAGTTGTTCCTCCAAAAGAAAGACATAGAAATAGATAATTTTTATAGTATTAAAAATTATCTTAAAATTAAATTAACTAAAAAGCCTAATAAAGTATCCAAGCCAAAAATAAACGCCGCTGATATAATCATAACTACACAAACGACAAATGTATTATTTAAAACTTGCTTCTTTGTAGGCCAAACTATCTTTTTAAATTCACCTTTAAGGTCTTTAAATGATCGAACGATTTTTTTCGAAAAACTTACTTTATTTTTATCATTCTTCTTATTATCAAGAGTTTCACTTTTTGACAAACAAAATCATCCTCTCTATTTTGTTTCTTTATGTGGAGTATGTTTTTTACAAAAACGACAAAATTTATTCATTTCAAGCCTGTCTGGATTATTTTTTTTATTCTTTTTTGTATCATAGTTTCGTTGCTTGCATTCTGTACAAGCTAATGTAATTTTTACCCTCATATCGGCTCCTCCTGCAAAATCGGATTAATTACTGCCTCCCTCTATTTTAAGGAAATAAACCTTAATAGAAGTATTACAATGATAGCATATACCCATAACTATTGTCAATATTTAAAATATAATTACGTATATCCTATACATCTAATTTTAAAAAAGAACTAGAGAATTAATCACTAGTTCTTTTAGGTAATTAAACTAACTCTATTATTGCCATTTCTGCTGAATCTCCTCTTCTAGGACCTATTTTTATGATTCTTGTGTATCCACCTTTTCTATCAGCATACTTTGGACCTATTTCATCAAAAAGTTTTTTTGTAACTTCTTCTTTTGTTATATATGATAACGCCTGTCTTTTATTATGTAGCGTATTAATCTTTCCAAGTGTTATCATTTTTTCAACCATTGCTCTTAACTCTTTCGCTCTAACAACTGTTGTTTCTATTTTTTCTTTTTCTAGCAAATAGGTAACTAAACCTCTAAGCATAGCTTTTCTATGACTTGTAGACCTTCCAAGCTTTCTACTACCTGGCATTTAAATCACTCCTTAGTGTAAAAAGATTAGTCTTCTTCCGAAGTTAGATTAAAACCTAATGTACGAAGTTTATATATAACTTCTTCCAAAGATTTTCTTCCTAAATTTCTTACCTTCATCATCTCATCTTCAGATTTATTAACTAAATCTTCTACCGTATTTATTTCTGCACGTTTCAAACAATTGAAAGAACGTACAGATAAGTCAAGCTCCTCAATGGTCATCTCTAAAAGTTTTTCTTTTCCCTTATCATCTTTTTCTATCATTATCTGTTCATCATGAAAATCATCAGATAAATCTATAAATAAGTAAAGATGCTCGTTGAGAACCTTGGCCCCTAATGAAACTGCTTCTTTTGCTGAAATGGTTCCATCAGTCCATACTTCTAACGTAAGTTTATCGTAATCCGTTATCTGACCAACCCTTGTGTTTTCAACATTATAATTAACTTTTAGTACAGGTGTGTATATACTATCCACTGGAATATATCCAATTGAAGATGGTAGAGTTAATTTGTTTTTTTCTGCTGCTACATATCCTCTACCTTTATTTATAATAATTTCCATATATAGTTTAGCGTTATCTCCAAGAGATACTATATGCATATCTGGATTAAGTATTTCTACATCAGAATCACATTTTATATCTCCTGCTAAAACTTCACATGGTCCCTCAGATTCTATATATATAGTTTTAGAAGTGTTTACATCTATATTTGCTGTGAGACTTTTTATATTTAAAACTATCTCCGTAACATCTTCTTTAACACCTGGTACAGTGGAAAATTCATGTTGAACTCCTTCTATCTTTATAGAAGTTACAGCAACGCCGGGAAGCGAGGAGAGCAGTACACGTCTTAAGCTATTTCCTAAAGTTGTGCCATAGCCACGCTCAAGAGGTTCGAGGATAAACTTTCCATATGTTCCATCAGTCCTTAGCTCCTCTGTCTCAATCCTTGGCTTTTCAATTTCTATCATTTTATAACCCTCCTGTTTTGCAGTTGTAACTAGATAATTTTACAAGGTTTCTCATAATAAACAATATAAATACCAACCTCTTATTTAGAATAAAGTTCTACTATTAAGTGTTCTTCTATTTCTAAATCAATATCGTCTCTATTCGGTATACGAGAAACTGTTGCTTCAAGTTTTGTTCTATCAAGTTCCATCCATGTTGGAACAGTTCTTGATTCTGTTATCTCTAAAATAGATTTAATTTTATCACTTTCACGGCTTTTTTCATGAATTGATATAACATCTCCAACTTTTAAAAGAAAAGAAGGGATATTAACTCTTACTCCATTAACTGTAAAATGTCTGTGAACTACTAGTTGTCTTGCCTCTGCTCTTGAGTTTGCAAAACCTAATCTATATACACCATTGTCTAATCTACGTTCAAGTATAGATAATAAGTTTTCCCCTGTAACTCCAGCTTTTCTTTCTGCCATATCAAAATATTTTGCAAATTGGCTTTCTAAAACACCATAATATCTTTTTGCTTTCTGTTTTGCTCTAAGCTGAATACCAAATTCTGAAACTTTTTTTCTTGCTTGACCATGCTGTCCTGGAGCATAAGCTCTTCTAACTATAGAACATTTTTCAGAATAGCATCTTTCTCCTTTTAGAAAAAGTTTTTGCCCTTCTCTTCTGCATAGTTTACAAACCGCACCTGTATATCTTGCCATCTAAATTCACCTCCATTTTTATATAAAATTAAACACGTCTTCTTTTTGGTGGACGACATCCATTATGTGGAATAGGAGTTACATCTTTTATAAGATTAACTTCTAGTCCTGCCGCCTGTAATGCTCTAATTGCTGCTTCTCTTCCCGATCCTGGACCCTTAACAAATACTTCTACTATCTTTAAACCATGTTCCATTGCAGCTTTTGCCGCTGTTTCTGCTGCTGTTTGCGCTGCATATGGTGTTGATTTTCTAGACCCTTTAAAACCAAGTCCTCCAGCACTAGCCCATGAAATCGCATTACCTGTAACATCTGTAATGGTTACGATAGTATTATTAAAGGTGGATTGGATATGAACACAACCACGTTCGATATTTTTACGCTGACGACGTCTACGAACATTGGTTTTTTTAGCACTTTTTACAGCCATTATCGTATCCCTCCCATATTATTTTTTCTTGTTAGCAATTGTTTTCTTAGGACCTTTTCTTGTTCTTGCATTTGTTTTTGTTTTTTGTCCTCTAACAGGTAAACCTTTTCTATGCCTTATCCCACGATAACAACTAATTTCGATAAGTCTTTTAATATTTAAAGCAACAACTCTTCTTAGATCTCCTTCAACTTCAAAATCTTTATCTATACATTCACGTAATTTTGCAACTTCATCTTCTGTTAAATCTTTTATTCTTGTGCTATGGTCTACTCCTGCTTTATCAAGAATTTTTTCAGAAGATTGTCTACCTATTCCATATATATAAGTTAATCCTATTACCACTCTTTTGTTTTTTGGCAAATCTATTCCAGCAATACGTGCCATACAAACTACACCTCCATTAACCAATTTATTCTAATAATATCCTTAATTAGCCTTGACGTTGTTTGTGTTTTGCATTTTGGCAGATAACCATTACTCTGCCTTTTCGTTTTATAACTTTGCACTTTTCACACATAGGCTTAACCGAAGGTCTTACTTTCATTAGAAATTACCTCCTTGTTTAACTTTTCTAAATTAAAAAAATTTATTTACCTCTCCATATTATACGACCTTGTGTAAGATCGTATGGAGACATCTCTATATGCACAGTGTCCCCTGGAAGTATTCGTATATAATGTGTTCTAAGTTTTCCGGAAATATGAGCAAGTATTCCATGTCCGTTCTCAAGTTCTACTTTAAATTTGCTCCCTCTAAGAGCTTCTTTTACAATACCTTTAACCTCGATAACGTCCTGTTTATCCAAATAAAAAACCTCCTTACTCATCTAAATTTGACATTTCTTCTCCATAATTGTATCTCCATAAAAACTGCCTAATTTTTTTGTTGGTATACATAAAATTCTTATCAACTATTATATTTGTTTTAGACAGATGCTTAACATTTTTTTTCTTAGGATTTTCAGATTTTCGGATTTTTCCATCCGTGATAAACACATAATCATTCTCTATCTTCATAACTAGATAAAATTTTTGTTTATCATGACCCTTTATAGAACGCACAACCATACCTTTTAATATACACATAATTACACCTTAGTCAATATAACTGGTCCATCTGCAGTGATTGCTATGGTATTTTCAAAATGTGCAGAAAATTTTCCATCAGATGTACGAACAGTCCAGCTATCTTTATCAACTTTAACAATTCTAGACCCTATATTAACCATAGGTTCTATAGCAATAGTCATACCTTCTATTAATCTAGGTCCTTTTCCCGATAATCCAAAATTGGGAATTTGTGGCATTTCATGAAGTTTTTTTCCTATTCCATGTCCTACATACTCTTCAACAATAGAAAAGCCATTCTTTTCTACACACATCTGTATAGCATTAGAAATATCACCTATTCTATTCCCAACAACTGCCATTCTTATACCTTCGAATAAACTTTTTTTCGTGACATCTAAAAGTTTATCCACCTCAGAATCAATATCACCTACAGAAAATGTATATGCATTATCTCCATGAAAGTCATCATAATAAGCACCAACATCTACACCAACAATATCTCCAGAACTTAATTTTCTTTTAGATGGAATACCATGTATAACTTCGTCATTTATAGAAATACAAGCACTTGCAGGAAATCCAGCATAACCTAAAAATGAAGGTTTTGCTCCTGTAGAAACAATCAACTTATTTATAATATTGTCTAACTCTAAAGTTGTCATTCCAATCTCACAATGTTCTCCCGCTGTTTTTAACGCCAACGCTGCTATATTACAAGCGTTAGACATCCTCTGTATTTCTTTTTTTGTTTTTACAGTTATCATATACTAAACTTTTCTTTCAATAGCTTCAATAGTAAGCTTAGTTATTTCATCAACTTTTCCTTCTCCTGAAATTATAAAAAGTTTATTTTGTTTTTTATAATAATCTTTCAAAGGAGTTGTTTGATTGTGATAAACTTTTAGTCTTTCCTTTATAGTTTCAGTTTGATCATCTTTTCTTTGAATAGTTTCTCCACTACATCTATCACAACAATCTTCTATTTTAGAAGGTTTATACAATATATGGTATGAAGATCCGCAAGACGAACAAACTCTTCTTCCAGAAAGCCTCTTTTCAACTTCAATATCTGATACGTCTATATCTATAACTTTATCTATTAAAATTGTCATCTCTTTCAAAGCTTCTGCTTGTGGAACCGTTCTTGGAAATCCATCAAGTATAAAACCTTTACTACAATCAGATTCTATTAATCTAGATTTAATAATATTAATAACAACTTCATCTGGAACTAATAAACCTTTGTCTATATAATCTTTTGCTTTCAAACCAACTTCTGTTCCAGATTTAAGAGCATCACGTATTATATTTCCCGTAGAAATAGTTGGTATATTTAGATAATCAGATATAAATTCTGCTTGTGTTCCTTTTCCTGCTCCCGGAGCACCTAAAAATATTAAATTCATATTTCACCTTTAAAACACAATTATTCTAAAAATCCTTTATGATGTCGCATCATCATCTGGGATTCTAATTGTCTACCTGTTTCTAACGCAACACCTACAATAATAAGTATTGATGTTCCTCCAAGAGCGATATTCATTCCACTAAATTGTCCAAAAAGTATTGGGAAAATAGCAATTATCGCAAGGAATATAGCCCCTATTAATGTGATTTTTCCTATAATTTTTCCTATGAAATCTGATGTTGGTTTTCCTGGACGAAGCCCCGGAATCCCTCCATTATTTTTTCTTAGATTATTAGAAATTTCTATTGGATTATATTGTATAGAAACATAAAAATAGTTAAAAGCTATGATAAGGAAAAAATATATTATAGCATAAGGCCAATTATCATATCTAAACCATAATAAAAATTTTTCCCAAAATGTCCCTTCTGTAGGTGGAAAAAATGCAGCAATAGTAGTTGGAATAGATATCAACGAACTTGCAAATATAATTGGCATAACTCCACTCATATTAACTTTAACAGGAATATGACTAGATTGTCCACCATACATCTTTCTACCAACAACTCGTTTTGCATATTGAACAGGAATTTTTCTTTCAGAATTAGTCATAATAACTATAAACATAATCATCAATAAGAAGATAACCACCACGATTGGAACTAAAAAATAATACTTAGTTTCTCCTGTTTTTAAATAATTATAAAGAAGTGTTACAGCTTGTGGAGCTCTAGAAATTATTCCTGCAAAAAGAATTATAGATATTCCATTCCCTATTCCTTTAGCATTTATCTCTTCACCAAGCCACATAACAAGGGCTGTTCCCGCTGTAAACGTAATAATTATTACTAACGCTGTCCATATACCAACAAATCCACTAGTATAATCTGATATAACCGCCCCTTGACTTTTTAAAAGCATAAAATAAGCTACAGCTTGTATAAAACCTAAAATAACTGTAAAATATTTTGTTATTTTATTTAATTTTTTTCTACCTTCCATACCCTCTTTGCTTAATCTTTCAAGGGCAGGAATAGCAACGGTTAGCAATTGAATTATAATTGATGCATTAATATATGGTGTTATTGACATGGCAAATAGTGTTGCACTAGCAAAACCTCCACCTGTCAATACATTTAAATAATCAAAAAAGGTTGCATCAGCTCCGCCAGTCATACCTTGTAAAACAGATGTATCTAAAAACGGGACCGGTATCGCAGATCCAATTCTAAATATTATAATTATAAGAATTGTAAAGAAGATTTTGACTCTCAAATCTTTAACTTTAAATGCGTTTTTGAAAGTAGCAATCAATCTAGATCACCTCTGCCTTTCCACCAACCTGTTCTATTTTGTCTTTAGCTGACTTTGAGAAAGACGTAACTTTTACTGTCAGTTTTTTGGAAACTTCTCCATTTCCTAAAACTTTTATTCCGTCTAATCTTTTTTTAATCAATCCTGAACTAATAATTGAATGCTCATCAACTATATCGCCTTCATTAAACTTATTTTGTAAATCTGATAGATTTATTGTAGCAAAATGTTTAGCGAATATATTTACGAATCCTCTTTTAGGAACTCTTCTGTGCAATGGCATTTGTCCACCTTCAAAACCTGGACGAACTCCCCCTCCGGAACGAGCATTTTGTCCTTTATGCCCTTTTCCAGAAGTTTTTCCTGTTCCAGAACCAGCTCCTCTGCCTATTCTCTTAACTTTTTTTGTAGACCCTTCAGCAGGATATAATTCATGTAACTTCATTAAAGTCGCACCTCCTTACTTGCTTATTACCTCTATGAGGTGTGAAATTTTAAACACTTTTCCCTTTGTAGCTTCGTTTTCTGGTTGTTCAACTACATCTCCAATTGTTTTTAAACCCAATGATTTCGCTGTTAGAATTTGATTTTTTTTTGATCCAATCAAACTTTTTACAAGCTTAATTTTTAAGGTTGCCATTATTCACGCCCCCTTTAATTCAAAATTTCTTTTATAGATTTTCCTCTAATGGCTGCAACTTGCTCTAAACTTCTTAAAGAAGATAGACCTTGTATAGTTGCTCTTATTACATTACAAGGGTTATTAGAACGTAAAGCTTTTGTTCTAATATCCTTAATACCTGAAACTTCTATTACAGCACGAACAGGTCCTCCAGCAATAACCCCTGTTCCTTCTGGAGCTGGTTTCATTAAAACTCTTCCTGCTCCAAATTTTCCAACTATTTCATGTGGAATAGTTGTAGCTCTAGTTGCAATTTTAACTAAATTCTTTTTAGCATCTTCTATCCCTTTTCTAATAGCATCTGGAACCTCTCCTGATTTTCCAATTCCAAACCCAACTGTTCCATTTCCGTCACCTACAACAACTAGTGCTGCAAATTTAAATATACGTCCACCTTTTACAGTTTTAGAAACACGATTTATAGAAACTACTTTTTCTTTTAAATCCAGTGTTGAACTATCTATTATAGCCAAAAGTACACCTCCCTATTTAGAACTTAAGTCCACATTCTCTAGCGCCTTCTGCAAGCTCTGAGATGCGTCCATGATACACATAACCACCACGGTCAAAAACAACTTCTTTATAGTTCTTTTCTATAGCTCTTTTTGCTATAGCTTTTCCTATAAGTCTTGCTGATTCTTTGTTTCCACCATTATCAGTAAATTCTTTTTCAACTGTAGAAGCAGATACAAGTGTTATTCCATTCACATCGTCAATAAGTTGTGCGTATATATGTTTACTAGAACGAAATACATTAAGACGTGGTCTTTCTGCTGTTCCAGAAATTTTTCCGCGAACTCTACGGTGTCTTTTTAAACGAGATTTGTTTTTATTAAGTTGTTTCACCATATTATTTCACCCCTTTACTACTTCTTACCGCCCTTACCAGCTTTTCCTTCTTTACGTTTAACAACTTCGCCTAAATACCTAATTCCTTTACCTTTATAAGGCTCAGGTGGTCTTTTTTCTCTAACTTCGGCTGCAAATTGTCCAACCTTTTGCTTATCTGGTCCAGATATTATAATTTTATTAGGAGCCGGAACTTCTATGCTTATTCCTTCGATTTCTGGCATAGACACTAAATGAGAATATCCTACTGTCAAAATTAAATCTTTTCCTTGTTTTGCAGCACGATATCCAACACCTTGTATTTCAAGTTCTTTAGTGAATCCTTTTAAAACTCCTTCTACCATGTTTGCTATAAGAGTTCTTGTAAGACCATGTAAAGATCTATGATTTTTCTTATCGCTAGGACGAGTAACAGTTATTACTGTTCCCTCAATTTCAACCTTAATATCTTTTACTATTTCTCTTTCAAGAGTTCCCTTTGGTCCTGTAACAGTAAGGTCTCTACCAACAAGTTTTACTGTTACGCCAGAGGGAACATCGATTGGCATTCTTCCAATACGTGACATACGACGTTTTCCCCCTTATTTACCAAATAAACGCTAGAACTTCACCACCAAGATTTTCTCTTCTAGCTCTTTTATTTGTCATTATTCCTTTAGATGTAGACACAATTGCTATCCCTAAATTTCTTAAAACTTTTGGCATTTTTTCACAGGTTGTATAAATACGTAATCCAGGTTTTGAAACCCTTCTTAAACCATTTATAACTTTTGATTTGTTTGTTCCATATTTTAAAGTTGCTTTAAGTATACCTTGTTTGTTATCTTCTATCATTTGAAAACTTTTTATATAACCCTCATCAACAAGGATTTGCAAAATAGCTTTTTTTAGCTTAGATGCTGGGATATCCACAGTTTCATGCTTTGCTGCATTTGCATTTCTAATCCTTGTTAACAAATCCGCTACTTTATCGGTGATTTGCATACAGTCAACCTCCTTTGCTTGTGCTTATTACCAACTAGCTTTCCTAACGCCCGGAATTTGACCCTTATAAGCCAATTCTCTAAAGCAAATACGACATACACCAAATTTTCTTAAATATGCATGTGGTCTTCCGCATATTTTGCATCTATTATATGCACGGGTGGAAAACTTAGGCGTCCTTTTTTGTTTTGCTATCATAGACTTTTTAGCCATTTTAAAATTCCCCCCTATTTATTAAAAGGTGCACCAAGTAGAGTTAATAACTCCTGTGCCTCTTCGTCAGTATTAGCTGTTGTTATAAATGCTATGTCCATTCCACGAATTGCATCTATTTTATCATATTCTATTTCTGGAAATATAAGTTGTTCTTTTATTCCCATATTGTAGTTTCCTCTTCCATCAAAAGAATTTCCATTTATTCCACGAAAATCTCTAACTCTAGGTAAAGCTACATTAAAAAGCCTATCTACAAACTCATACATGTTTTTAGAACGAAGTGTAACTTTTACACCTATTCTCATGCCTTCTCTTAATTTGAAATTGGCAACAGATTTTTTAGCATTACATGTAATTGCTTTTTGTCCAGTTATAATACCTAAATCAGATATGATAGCGTCAATAACCTTTGTGTTGTCTCTCGCTTCTCCACATCCAACATTAATTACAACTTTCTCAAGCTTTGGAATTTGCATGACACTTTTATATCCAAACTTTTTCATCATAGATGGCATAATATCTGCTTTATACTTTTCTTTTAACCTTGCCATGTTTTTTCCTCCTTACTTAGAAAGTTTCTCCGCAACCTTTATGTTTACACATTCTTGTTTTGCTTCCATTTTTATCTATTTTATGACCTAATCTTGTTGCTTTTTTACATTTTGGACAAACAAGCATAACTTTACAAGCATATAGAGCCGCTTCTGCTTTAACTATTCCACCTTGTTCTCCCATTTTCTTAGGTTTAACATGTTTAGTTACAAAGTTTGCGTTCTCTACTATTACCTTGCTCTCTTTTATACTAACTTGTAAAATTTTTCCTTGTTTACCCTTGTCTTTCCCGCTGATGATCTTTACAGTATCACCAGTTTTTACGTGCAACTTCTTATTCATTTAAATTGCACCTCCAATCAAAGAACTTCTGGCGCAAGAGATAAAATCTTAGTATAAGATTTTTCGCGTAACTCTCTTGCAACAGGTCCGAATATACGTGTGCCCCTTGGGTTTTTATCATCTTTTATTATAACAGCTGCATTTTCATCAAATCTTATATACGTTCCATCATCTCTTCCAAGACCTTTAACAGAACGAACAACTACAGCTTTTATTACATCACCTTTTTTAACCGCTCCACCTGGTGTTGCTTTTTTTACAGATGCCACTATAACATCTCCGATTTTTGCATATCTTTTTCTTGTCCCACCTAGAACTCTAATACACATTATCTCTTTAGCTCCGCTATTATCCGCAACTTTTAAATAGGTTTGCATTTGTATCATGGCTTGTTCCTCCTCTCGACTTTTCTAATGATTACTTAGCTTTTTCTATAATTTGAATCAATCTCCATCTTTTACCTTTAGAAAGAGGACGAGTTTCCATTATTTCTACACGGTCTCCAACACCACAAGTGTTGTTTTCATCATGCACTTTCAACTTTTCAGTTCTCTTAAGTATTTTTTTGTAAAGTGGATGCTTAACACTTCTTTGAATAGAAACAACAATTGTTTTATCCATTTTATCGCTAATAACTTTTCCAATTCTAGTTTTCCTAAGTTTTCTAGCGTCCATCTATGAAATCCTCCTTTACAACTTATTGTAAATTTTCTTTGCTTTGTTTTTCTCTTATAATCGTTTTTACTCTTGCTATATCCTTCTTGATATCACCAAGTCTATTAGTGTTGTCAAGTTGATTAACAGCTAGTTGAAAACGAAGGTTGAAAAGTTCTGCTTTGAGATCTCCTAACTTTTCCATCAATTCATTTGAAGACAATTCTCTAACCTCAAAAGCTTTCATTAACCCTCACCGCCCTGTTCTTGTTTTGCTTGTTCTTCTTTTGCTTGTTCTTCTTTTAATTGATTTTCTTTGCTAACAAATTTGCATTTGATTGGCAATTTATGGATAGCAAGTCTTACTGCTTCTCGTGCTATTTCTTCAGTAACCCCTGCAATTTCAAACATTATTCTATTAGGTTTAACAACAGCTACCCAATATTCTGGTGATCCTTTTCCAGATCCCATTCTAGTTTCTGCAGGTTTTTCTGTAATTGGTTTATCTGGAAAAATCTTTATCCAAACCTGCCCACCACGTTTTATATAACGTGTCATAGCGATACGAGCGGCCTCTATTTGATTAGATGTAATCCAAGCCGGCTCCATTGCTTGAATGCCATATTCTCCATAAGTGATTTTTGCTCCTCTTGTCGCTTTTCCCTTTAATCTACCTCTATGAACTTTACGATATTTAACTCTTTTAGGTAATAACACTATCTGTTACCCCCTTCTCTACGAGGTGTTCTTCTTCTGTCTTGTTGTTGTGTATGATTTTCTTCTTTATCTTTTTTAAACTGACTTTTTAAAATTTCACCTTTATAGATCCATGTTTTTACACCTAATTTTCCATATGTTGTATTAGCTTCTGCAAATCCATAATCTATATCAGCTCTTATAGTTTGTAGAGGTATAGTTCCCTCGTGATAGCTTTCATCTCGAGCAATTTCCGCTCCACCTAATCTACCAGAAACTCTAGTTTTGATACCCTTTGCACCAAGCTTCATTGTTCTTCCAATTGATTGTTTCATAGCTCTTCTAAAAGAAATTCTTCTTTCAAGCTGTGCCGCAATATTCTCAGAAACCAGCTGTGCGTTAAGATCTGGTTGTTTAACTTCTATAATGTTTACAACAACAGGCTTATTTGTCATCTTAGAAAGTTTTAGTCTTAATTTTTCAATTTCAGACCCACCTTTTCCGATAACTATACCAGGTTTCGAGCAATGAATATGAATTCTGATTTTTACAGAGTCTCTTTCAATTTCAATTCTTGGTATACCAGCAGAATACAAACTTTTCTTTAAAAATTTTCTAATATTATAATCTTCTACAAGTGTATCACCGAAAGTTTTTTTATCTGCAAACCATCTAGAATCCCAGTTTTTTATTACACCGACCCTAAAACCATGTGCATTCACCTTTTGACCCATATTTCACCTCTCCTTTCAGCTATTCTTTTTCTTTAACCACTAGTGTTATATGTGACGTTCTTTTTAAAATTTGAAAAGCACGACCCTGCGCTCTTGGTCTAATTCTTTTTAAAGTTGGTCCTGGACACACAAAACATTCAGAAATATATAATTTGCTTTTATCTAAATGATTATTATGTTCTGCATTGGCTATTGCAGATTTTAATAATTTTATCAAGTGTTCACATGCTGATTTGGAAGTATGCTTTAATATAGCAAACGCCTTTTCTACTGGTTGATTTCTTATTAAATCAAGAACAATTTTAACTTTTCTAGGCGCTATGCGAACATACTTTAGATAAGCTTTTGCTTCCATTCAATATCCTCCTTTGACCTCTTATTTCTTACCATTATTTGTTGTTTTAGAACCAGCATGGCCTCTATAAGTCCTAGTTAGAGCAAATTCCCCCAACTTATGACCTACCATATCTTCTGTTACATAAACCGGCACATGTTTTCTTCCATCATGAACAGCAAACGTGTGTCCTACAAACTCAGGAAAAATTGTTGAAGATCGGCTCCATGTTTTAAGAACTTTTGTTTCTCCTGCCTCGTTCATCTGTATAACTCTTTTTAGGAGAACTGGTTGTACATAAGGCCCTTTTTTAATACTTCTTCCCATAAATCATCTGCCTCCTTTCAGCACCTATTTAGAATTTCTACGCTTTACAATAAACTTATCAGAGTGACAATGATTTTTTCTAGTTTTATATCCAAGTGTTGGTTTACCCCATGGTGTCACAGGTCCTGCTCTTCCGATAGGAGATTTTCCTTCTCCTCCTCCATGTGGATGATCGCAAGGGTTCATTACAGATCCCCTTACAGTCGGTCTCCATCCCATATGACGTTTTCTTCCAGCTTTACCTATAGTAACATTTTCATGCTTAAGATTTCCAACTTGACCAATCGTTGCCATACATATAACAGGAACTTTTCTAAGCTCTCCTGAAGGTAATCTGATTAGTGCATGATCGCCCTCTTTTGCCATTAGCTGTGCCATATTTCCTGCAGAACGTACAAATTGTGCGCCTTTTCCAGGATACAATTCTATATTATGGATAATTGTACCAACTGGTATATTTAAAAGTTTAAGTGCATTACCTGGTTTTATATCTGCATCTGCACCAGATCTAACTATATCTCCAACTTTAAGTCCATTAGGTGCAACTATATATCTTTTTTCACCATCTTCATATTTAAGTAAAGATATATGTGCTGATCTGTTTGGATCATATTCTAACGTCATAACAGTTGCATTCATATCTAATTTATTTCTTTTAAAATCAATAATACGATATTTTCTTCTATTTCCTCCGCCTCTATGACGAACTGTGATTCTTCCATAGCTATTACGACCAGAATGTTTTTTCAAAGGAGCCAATAGGCTTTTTTCTGGTGCAACTTTTGACAGATTAGAATAATCAACAACAGTCATATGACGTCTAGAAGGAGTGGTTGGTTTAAAACTTTTAATCGACATCTATCTATTCTCCTTTTTGGTTTAGCGACAACAAATGTTGCCATACATTACCTTTAAGGAAAAAGCTAAAATTTATATCATGCTTTCAAAAAACTCTATAGTTTTAGAACTTTCTTTAAGTTTAACAATAGCTTTTTTCCAGTCAGGCTTATACCCTGCGTGTTTTCCAACACGTTTTGCTCTGCCTTTACAATTCATAGTTGTAACCTTTTCTACATCAACCTCAAATAACTTTTCAACTGCATGTGCAATTTCAATTTTATTTGTATTTTTCGCAACTTTAAAAGTGTATTTCCTTTGATGTAAAGCAGCCATACTTCTCTCTGTAATAATAGGCTTTATAATTATATCTTGAGATGTTTTAACCATTATGCATACACCTCCTCAATTTTAGAAACAGCATCTTTTACAACGATAAAACTATCATGATTTAAAATATCATATACGTTTAAAGTATTTACAAGGGTTGTTTTTACACCTGGAATATTATTTGCACTTTTTATGATTTTACTATCAACTTCTGGTAAAACAATAAGAGATTTTTTTCCTGTATTAAGGTTTCCAATCATTTTTATCATATCTTTTGTTTTATAGCTTTCCAAATATATTTTATCAACAACAATTATATTGTTTTCTAAAATTTTAGAAGATAGTGCAGATTTTAAGCCAAGTCTTTTTAGCTTTTTATTTAAAGAGAACCTATAACTTCTAGGTTTTGGCCCTAAAGCAACTCCCCCATGTCTCCATTGTGGAGATCTTATAGATCCTTGTCTTGCATTTCCTGTTCCTTTTTGTTTCCAAGGTTTTCTTCCGCCCCCTCTAACTTCTGTTCTTGTTAGAGTTGATTGAGTTCCTTGTCTTTGATTAGCAAGATAGTTTACAACAACTTTATGCATAACCACAGGGTTAGGAGTTATCCCAAAAATTTCTTCAGAAACATCAATTTTAGAAACTTCTTTTCCTGCCATATCATAAACAGATAAATTAGGCATTATTACTCCTCCTTCCTTTAAACCTTCTTAACGCTACTTTGTAAAGTAACTATACCTTTTCTTGGACCTGGTATAGCTCCTCTTATAGCTATAAGATTATTTTCAATATCAATTTTTGCAACCTGTAGATTTTGAATAGTAACTCTCTCAGCTCCCATATGTCCAGGCATTTTTTTGCCTTTAAATATTCTAGAAGGATCCGAACAAGCCCCCATAGAACCAGCATGTCTATGAACAGGTCCTGTACCATGAGTTTCTTTTAATTTAGAGTTGTTGAATCTCTTAATAGTTCCAGCAAACCCTTTACCTTTACTTGTTCCTGTTACATCTACATAATCTCCATTTTCAAAAGAATCAACTTTAATCAAATCTCCAATATTCATATTGTCAAAATCATCATATTTAAATTCTCTTAGATGTCTTTTAAACGCAACATCAGCTTTTTGAAAATGTCCTTTTCGCGGTTTGTTAACTCTTTGTGGCTTTATATCACCAAAACCTATTTGTACAGCTTTATATCCATCTGTCTCTTCTGTCTTTTTTTGAACAACAACACATGGTCCAGCCTGTATAACTGTTACAGGCACAAGTTTGCCTGATTCATCGAAAAATTGAGTCATACCAACTTTTCTTCCAATAATTGCTTTTTTCATTTTTCCTACCTCCTAAGGTTATTGGTTGAGTTTTCTCAACATGACCCTGCAGCAAAGATAATTAAAGTTTAATCTCAATATCAACGCCGGCAGGAAGGTCAAGATTTTGTAAAGATTCCACAGTTTTTGCGGAAGGTTTAATAATATCTATAAGTCTTTTATGTGTTCTCATTTCAAACTGTTCTCTACTGTCTTTGTATTTATGAACAGCACGAAGAATTGTTATAATCTCTTTTTTTGTTGGAAGTGGAATTGGTCCAGCAACCATAGCTCCTGTTTTCTTAGCTTGATCAACAATCTTAGAAGCTGCTAAATCAACTAAAGTATGATCATAACCCTTAAGTCTAACTCTGATTTTTTCCTTAATTGCCATTTCTCGTCGCCTCCTTTTTGAATTTACTAAGCGGCAAGACAGTATAATCCTAAACACCACCCGTGTGTTTGTGGTTTTTACAAATAAAAAACCTGAAAAAACTATAAAGTTCTTCCGGGTTTTTTAAACAACAAATACACGATATATAAAAAGCCTAAAAAGACTTTCAATTTCACAATTATATATATATTCATTCAGAATTATTTGTCGCCCGGTTTAAAATCGGACATACTCCACGAAAAAACCCATATAAATACGGCAACCTCTCGCTTCAACGCATATCATGAATGCAATCACTCATATATTATAATACACCATATTATAACTAATTGCAAGTAATTTTATTATTTATAATATAAAAATAAAATTAGTATGATTTTCCCCAAACCACCATACACTCTGCCTTTTTTCCACAACAAATACAAAATTCAGATATATTTTCTTGTTCAAAAGGGATACACCTAGAAGATAACCCCAATTCATTTTTCACTTTATCTTCACAATCGATATCTCCACACCACATGGATTTTATAAAACCGACATTATTCTCTACTATATTTGAAAAACTTTCCCAGCTATCCACTGTGTAAGTTCTATCTTCTAAGTTTTTATAGGCTTTATTATATAACGATTGTTGTATATCTTTTAACACTTCTAAAATTTTAGATTCTATATCATCTAAAGATACAAAAATCTTTTCTCTATTATCTCTTCGAACCAATACACATTGATTTTTTTCTAGATCTTTTGGACCTATCTCCAACCTAACCGGAACTCCTTGCATCTCATATTGACTAAATTTCCAACCAGGGCTATTATCAGAAATATCTAATTTAACCCTACATATATTAGAAATCCTTTTTTCTATATCTTTACAAGCATCAACAACAATATCTTTTTTCATCATAATAGGAACAATCCCTACTTGAATGGGTGCAACCATTGGTGGAAGTATTAGCCCATTGTCATCACCATGACTCATAATAATCGCACCTATAAGTCGTGTAGAAATTCCCCATGAAGTTTGATAAGGATATCCAAGACTATTATCTTTTTTAGAAAATTTTATATCAAACGCTTTAGAAAATCCATCTCCAAAATAATGGCTAGTTCCACTCTGTAGAGAAACTCCATTATGCATCATGGCTTCTATTGTATAGGTTTTTTCCGCTCCTGCAAATTTTTCTTTTGTTGTTTTTTCCCCTTTTAAAACAGGAATGGCCAAAACTTCTTTACAAAAATCTGCATAAATATCTAGCATCCTCTTAGTTTCTTCAAGGGCATCCTCTTTAGTTTCATGCATAGTATGCCCTTCTTGCCATAAAAATTCTACTGATCTAAGAAAAGGTCTTGTAGTTTTTTCCCATCTAACAACGCTACACCATTGATTATATAATTTTGGAAGATCTCTATACGATTGAATTATAGTTTTATAATGCTCACAAAACAAAACTTCTGATGTCGGCCTAACGCATAATCTTTCAAATAGTTTTTCATCCCCACCATGGGTAACCCAAGCCACTTCAGGTGCAAAACCTTCTACATGATTTTTTTCTTTTTCCAATAAACTTTCTGGAATAAACATAGGCATATAAACATTTTCATGTCCTGTTTCTTTAAATCTTCTATCAAGATCTTTTTGTATATTTTCCCATATAGCATATCCATACGGTCGTATAATCATACAGCCTTTGACACTAGAATAATCTGTAAGTTCTGCTTTTTTCACAACGTCTGTATACCATTTTGCAAAATCTTCTTCCATAGAAGTTATCTCTTGCACAAATTTTTGTTTTTTATCTCCCATAATATCAAGCTCCTATTTCATAATAAATTAGTTCACCATTATATTGGTGAACTAATTTATTATTTATTTAATTCAATATGTTTAACTATATCTCCCACGGTTTTCATATCCTCAACTTTATCATCTGGAACCTCTAAATCAAATTCTTCTTCTATAGACATTACAAGATCTACAACATCCAAAGAATCTGCACCTAAATCATCAATTATAGAAGACTCTAATGTTATTATTCCTTCTTCTACATCCAACTGATCACATAAAATAACTTTAACTTTTTCTAAAACCATAATATCCTCCAACTTTTTATTTTTATATAAATAGCTGTATAACTATTATAAACTAGATTTATCTTCAAAAAATTCGCCAATTTTTCTGAATTTATTATATCTGTTAATCAATAAAGTTTCAATATCTTTTTCCAATAATTCTGAAATAGTTTTATTTAAATATTCTTTTAAATTATAAGCCGTTTCCTCAGGATCTTTATGTGCACCACCAGAAGACTCTTTTATTATATCGTCTGCTATCTTAAAAGAAATCAAATCTTCAGCTGTTATCTTCATAATATCAGCTGCTTTTTTTTCTTTAGAAGAATCTTTCCATAATATAGTCGCACAACCACGAGGAGATATAACCGAATAAACAGTGTTTTCCAACATCGCCAACCTATCACAAACACCAAGGGCTAAAGCCCCACCACTTCCTCCCTCTCCTAACACCACAGAAATAATAGGTGTTTTTAGATTGAAAAAGCTCATAATATTTCTAGCTATTGCCTCCCCTTGCCCTCTCTGCTCTGCCTCCACTCCACAAAACGCCCCTGGAGTGTCTATAAAACATATTATAGGTCGTTTAAACTTTTCTGCTTGTTTTGCTAATCTTAAAGCTTTTCTATAACCTTCTGGATGTGCCATGCCAAAATTACTTTGTTTATTCTCTTCTATATTTTTACCTTTAACATTAGAAATAATAGTTACTGGCATTCCATCCAACTTAGCTATTCCACCAGTTATAGCTAAGTCGTCTCCAAAATATCTATCTCCATGAAATTCATAATACATATCAAAGATTAAATGGATATAATCTTTAATAGTTGGTCTATCTTTCTCTCTTATAATATTAATTTTAGACCAAGAAGATACATCATTCATTATTAAGTTTCCCTCCATCTCTCCCATTAGAAAAATCATGTAAATCTAATATATTATAGATCGTGTTTTTCATATTTTCCCTATCTACAATCATATCTACAAAACCATGTTCCAACATAAACTCTGCTGTTTGAAAATCATCAGGAAGCTTTTGTTTTATAGTTCCTTCTATAACCCTTCTTCCTGCAAACCCTATTAAAATTTTTGGTTCTGCTATTATTATATCTCCTAAGGATGCAAAAGAAGCTGTAACTCCGCCCGTTGTTGGATCAGTCATAACAGATATATATAAAAGTCCTGCATCATTATGTTTAGATACAGCAGCAGATGTTTTTGCCATCTGCATAAGTGATATTATCCCCTCTTGCATCCTCGCTCCTCCACTTGCAGAAAAAAGAACAACAGAAAGCTTTTTTTCTATAGCATTTTCAAAAGCTCTTGATATTTTTTCTCCAACTACAGAACCCATAGAACCCATCATAAAATTAGATTCCATTATAATAATTACAGATAATTTTGAAAAAATCTTTCCTTCACCTGTTTTAACTGCATCATTTTCACCAGAAACAATCTTAGCCTGCTCTATCTTTTTATCATAATCTGGAAAATTAAGTGGATTTTTACTAGAAAGATATTCATCATATTCAATAAATGTCCCCTCATCTATTATCATATTTATCCGCTCTTTAGAACTAAGTCGAGAGTGATAGTTGCATTCTAGACAAACTTTTTGATTTTTTTCAAACTCATCCATAAATGTAAGCTGTTGACAACGAGGACATTTAAATAATAAGTCTCGTGGTATTGCCATTTTTCTATTTTTTTTCCCCTTACTAGATTTAGATTTATTATCATAATCTATACGCAATTTTATAGAATTAAAAAAATCATCCAACAAGATAAAAACCTCCTAGTCATCATTATAAAAATCTTTTCTATCTATATATCCAATATCATAATTTGCAACTATAAAATCTTTATCCTTTAAGATTCTAAGATGAAAATCAATATTAGTGTCAACTCCATCTACCAAAAATTCAGCTAGAGCAGATTTCATTTTTAATATAGCTTCTTCTCTATCTTTTCCATATACAATTAGCTTTGCAATCATACTATCATAATATGGTGTAATAGTATATCCAGCATAAATACTACTATCTATTCTTATTCCAGGACCACCCGGCATATGAATCCCTAAAATTTTTCCAGGAGATGGACGAAATCCTAAATATGGATTTTCTGCATTTATTCTACACTCTATAGAATGTCCTTTAATTTGTATATCTTGTTGTACTATTGAAAGTTTTTTTCCATAAGAAATACTAATCTGTTCTTTTATTATATCCACACCTGTCACAAATTCTGTTACCGGATGCTCTACCTGTATTCTTGTATTCATCTCCATAAAATAAAAGTTATTCTGCTTATCTACAAGATACTCAATAGTTCCAACACTATAATAGTTGCAAAATTTAGCAGCTTTTATAGAAATATCCCCCATTTTTTTTCTAAGTTCTTCTGATATTCCAACACTTGGAGACTCTTCTATAACTTTTTGATTTCTTCTCTGTAAAGAACAATCGCGTTCTCCAAGATGAACAAAATTTCCATGTTTATCAGCTAAAATTTGAAATTCTATATGCCTTGGATTTTCTATAAACTTTTCTATATAAACTCCCGAATTTCCAAAACACGCCTTAGCTTCATTTCTTGCACTATCTAAATTTGATTCTAAATCTGCTCTACCTTGGACAAGGCGAATTCCTTTTCCCCCTCCTCCAAAAGTTGCTTTTATCATTACTGGATATCCTATTTCTTCGGCTATTTTTTCCGCTTCAGACAATGTGTAAATAATTCCATCAGATCCTGGGATAATAGGCACCCCTGCTTTTTTCATAGTTTCTTTTGCAGAAATCTTGTCACCCATTAAACTTATAGAATTTGATGAAGGTCCTATAAATTCAACTCCACACATCTTACATTTATTAGCAAAATCCGCATTCTCAGAAAGAAATCCAAACCCAGGATGAACAGCATCAGAATCAGTTACCTCACATGCAGCTAGTATAGATTTTATATTTAGATAACTATGTATACTATTTGCCGGCCCAATACAAACAGCCTCATCTGCTAGCTTTACATGTAAAGAGTCTTTATCAACATCAGAAAAAACAGCAACTGTTCTTATTCCAAGCTCTCTACAAGCTCTAATAATTCTTACAGCTATCTCTCCTCTATTGGCTATTAAAATCTTTTCAAACATAATAATCCTCCATTATTGAAAAAACCATCTATTCTCCAATTGCAAAAGTCAATTCTGATGTAACTGCCTTTTCATCACCAACATAAGCAATGGCTTTTCCAACTCCTATAGGACCCTTCTTTTTAATCATCTCTACAACAAGTGTCAAAGTTTCTCCTGGTAAGACTTTTCGACGAAACCTAGTTTTATCTATCCCAGCAAAAAAAGCAAGTTTTCCTTTATTTTCTTCTAAAGAGAGGGCACAGACAGCACCAGCTTGCGCCAACATTTCAACGATTAACACCCCTGGTTGAACTGGAAAAGATGGAAAATGTCCTTTAAACCACTCTTCATCTTCAGAAAGTTTTTTTCTAGCAACAACTCTTTCCCCTGGGATAAGTTCTATAACATCATCTATCAAAAGGAACGGATCTCTATGAGGAATAATTTTTTTTATCTGATCTTTATTCAATAAAATATCCATATTAAATCTCCAATAATATTATTTTATGCTTATAATAGACTGTCCATATTCTACAGACTCTCCATTTTCGATAAATATTTTTTCAACTATTCCATCAAATTGACTTTGTATCTCATTCATTATCTTCATTGATTCTATTATACATAAAGTTTGTCCAATTTTCACACTAGTCCCAACTTCTATAAAAGGTTTTTTTCCTTCTCCAGCAGAGATATAAAAAGTTCCTACTATAGGGGATTTTATAATAGAACCCAAAACTTCTTGTTTAACAGTCTTTGGCTGAAGAGAAAGATTATTAATCAAATGAGTTTTATCTTCATCTATTTCTCCAGAGCTTTTAGGAAAACAAGGTGTTTCATTTGTTTTTTCTGCTTCAAATTCAAAATTTCCGTCTTTCAAATATATACGATTTAATTTTTTATCATCCATAATATGTATAAGTTTATCAATAATATCTATATATTCCATCTACAGATATCCTCCTAAATTATTTATATATAAATTTATACTACTAATATTTTTTAAAGCATATTGTCACATTATGTCCACCAAACCCTAAAGAATTGGATATTGCGTAGTTTATATCTCTGTAAACTCCACCATCTGTTAGATAATTTAAATCACAATCAGGATCAGAAACTTTAAACCCAACTGTACCAGGTATAAATCCTTCTTTTAAAGCAAGAGCTGTAATAATCGCTTCTATTCCCGCTGCTGCTCCCAAAAGATGCCCTGTGATAGATTTTGTAGAACTAATTAATGCTCTTTTACTTCTATCCAATCCTAATGCATTTTTTATCGCCAATGTTTCTATTTTATCATTTAAAGGTGTAGAAGTTCCATGTGCGTTTATATATATATCTTCATCTATAGGAACATTTCCCTCTCCCATAGCAAGTGTCATAGATTTAGCCGCACCATCTCCAGAAGAGTCAGGACTTGTTATATGATGGGCATCACCCGTAGCTCCATATCCAATTATCTCACAGTATATCTTTGCACCTCTTGATTTTGCATGTTCCAATTCTTCTAAAACTAAAATAGCTCCACCTTCACCCATTACAAATCCATTTCTTTCTAAATCAAAAGGAATAGAAGCTCTATCTGGATCTTCAGAATTGGACAATGCCTTCATATTATTAAAACCTGCCATAGCAAACTTAGATAGTGCCGCTTCCGCTCCTCCTGTGATACACATATCTAAATATCCATGTTTAATATTTCTAAACGCTTCTCCTATAGCATGGGCAGAACTAGAACAAGCACTAACAGGAGCATAATTTATACCCTTAAACCCCGTCTTAATCCCTATTACACCAGATGCTATATTAGTGATCATCATAGGAATAAGAAAAACAGAAACTCTACTTTCTCCTTTTGCAAAATAAGAGGTATGCTCTTTCTCTATAGTCTGCATACCACCTATCCCACTTCCAACTATAACCCCAGCTCTATATGGGTCCATTCCCTTAAAGTCTGTCTCTGTATCTTTTAATGCATTAATAGCTGCAGCAACAGCATATTGACAGAATCTATCTGTTCGTCTAACTTCTTTTTTTTCTATATAATCTGTGATCTCAAAATCTTTGACACTAGCCGCAACATGTACATCAAAATCTGAAGTATCAAAAAAATCTATCTTAGATATTCCGTGATTTCCAGATTTAATATTTTTAAATATAGTTTTTATATCATTTCCAATAGGTGTGATTGCACCAATACCAGTTACAACAACTCTTCTCATTCTAAACAACCCCTTTTATTCTTGTATAAAAAATTACATAGACATACATCCATCAACAGTAATTATCTGTCCTGTAAGATACGATGCTTCTTCAGATGCTAAAAAAGATACAACTGATGCAATTTCTTCTGGTTTTCCAAATCTTCCCATCGCTATAAGTTCTACTGCCTTTTGTTTAACATCATCAGAAAGACCATTAGTCATATCAGTTTCTATAAATCCAGGGGCAACAGCATTTACGGTAATACCTCTTTTACCCAGTTCTTTTGCCGCAGATAAAGTCATACCAATTAATCCTGATTTAGATGCAGAATAGTTAAACTGTCCCGCATTTCCATATAATCCTGAAACCGATGTTATATTAATTATTCTGCCTTTTCGTTGTTTAATCATAATACCGCTTACATGCCTAATCATATTAAATACACTTTTATAATTAACCTTTGTTACAATATCAAAAGAATCTTCCGACATCCTAGCTAAAAGTCCATCTTTTGTTATCCCAGCGTTATTAACTAAAATATCTATGCTTCCAAATCTTTCTTTGACTAGATCAACCATCTCTTTACATTTTTCAAAATCAGAAACATCAAATACAAAACAATCCGATTCTACGCCTAATAAACGACACTGGTTAACAACATCTTCTCCAAGACTAGGATTAGAATTGCAGTTTACAGCAACATTATATCCTTTTTTTGCAAAATCTAGAGCAATTGATTTTCCAATTCCTTTAGAAGCTCCCGTAACTAATGCAACTCTATTCAAAAACAAAACCTCTCTTCTCTACAAAACCTTTATAAACATCTTCTATATCAGAAAAAAGATTTGTAATAATATTTTCACAGCTATCTGTTTTTTTAATCAATCCTGCTATCTGTCCAGCCATAAAACTTCCCTCATCTAAATTTCCATCAATAACAGCTTTTTTTAAAGATCCAATCGTTAACATTTCAAAATCTTCTGAATCTATTCCTTCTTTTTCTTTTGTCATAAGATTTTTAGTGAATTTATTTCTAATAGATCTAACAGGATGTCCTGTATAAAATCCAGTAACAGCACTGTCTGTATCCTTCGCCTTTAAAACTAAATTTTTATAATTTTCATGTATACCACATTCATCACTAACTAAAAATATAGTCCCAGCTTGAATAGCATCTGCACCAAGCATAAAAGCAGCAACTGCTGTTCTTCCATCTGCTATACCACCAGCTGCAATTACAGGAATGTTTACTGCATCAACAATCTGAGGAACCAAACACATAGTTGTAATTCCACCTATATGTCCCCCTGCTTCCATCCCTTCTACAACTAAAGCATCCGCACCAGATCTTTCCATCCTTTTTGCTAAAGCCACAGATGGAACTACAGGAATAACTTTTATCCCTTTTTCTTTCCAGATAGGAATATATTTTGCTGGATTTCCAGCACCAGTAGTCACTAGACTAACTTTTTCTTCACATATAAGTTGCGCTAAATCTTCCGAGTGAGGACTCATAAGCATTATATTTAATCCAAAAGGTTTGTCTGTAAGCTCTTTAGCTTTCAAAATTTCCTTTCTTATAACTTCTGCCGGAGCAGATCCGCCAGCAATAAGTCCAACTCCTCCAGCGTTAGAAACAGCAGAAGCAAGTCTAGCATCTGCAACCCACGCCATCCCCCCTTGAATTATTGGGTATTTAACACCTAACATCTCTGTTATTTTTGTTTTCATAAAACTCATCCTCCTATTTCAAATAATTATCTACTTCCATTCAAAAACTACAGCCCCGTATGTAAGCCCTGCACCAAAGCCAACAATACAAATATTATCACCTTTTTTCAAAGTCCCAGATTTATTAAGTTCATCTATACATAAAGGAATACTTGCACTGGAAGTATTTCCATATTTATCAAGATTTATATAAAATTTATCCATAGATATCCCAAGGTTAGATGAGGCTGTTTCTATTATCCTAATATTTGCTTGATGGCATATTATATAATCTAAATCAGAAAGCAATACACCAGATTTTTCACACGCCTCTTTTATAGCAATAGGAATAACTCTAATTGCAAATTTATAAACTTCTTTTCCATCCATATACATAATATTATCATTTCCCACACCAAAATCATCAGCATCTCTAGGGTTAACCCCTTCAGAAAAAACGTTTCCAGATGGATGAAGTCGAGCAAAAATATGCTTTGCACCCTCTCCTTCTGTTTTAAAACATCCCCCATAAAAACTATCAGATTTATTAACCACACAACTGGCAGATGCATCTCCAAATAAAACACATGTAGACCTATCTGTATAATCAACAATTTTAGAAAGGTTTTCTGTAGAAATAATTAAAATATTTTTAATATCTGGATTTAAAAGATAATGTTTCGCCATATCTAATGCATAAACAAAACCAGCACAGGCTACATTTATATCTATGCATATCGAATTTATAGCACCTATCTTTCCTTGAACAACACAAGACATAGAGGGGGTATAATAATCAGGTGTGACACTAGTATGAATAATTAAATCTATTTCATTAGGAGAAAGACCAGAGTTTTTTATAGCAGACATTCCAGATTTAGCACTCATACTCCATGTAGGCTCTCCCTTTGATAGATATCTCTGTCTAATTCCTGTTCTAGTTGTTATCCATTCATCTGAAGTTTCTACTATCTTAGAAAAATCATCATTGGATATAACTAGTTCTGGTAGATAAACACCTGTTCCTTTTATAAAAATACTAGACAATGAATTTCCCCCTTTATTATAAGTTTGCATTTTAAAATATCCATATGTTATTATAACAATTAAATAATACAACAAAAAAAGATATACTTATATTTTTAATATTATAAGTATATCCCTTTTTTGTCAATAAAAAACCATCTTAAAACTCTAAATATATATCTATTTAAATATAAGAATAAACCAAAAGGAGCTAATAAAATGTCAAAAAACATTATTATATTTTCTGGTCAAGGTTCTCAATATACTGGTATGGGAATGGATATTTTAAATTTTTTTCCAAGATTAGATTATATCTACAAAATAGGTTCAGAAATTATAGGATTTGACCTAAAGCAGGCTTCAATATCTTACACAAAAGAAGAATTATCAAAAACAATAGTTTCTCAACCTATGATATTCGCAACATCTGTTTTATGTTTTGAAGCAGCAAAAATAAATAATATTATATTTAGCGGAGTTGCCGGACACTCTCTAGGAGAATATGCAGCACTATATGCATCTGATTGTATAACTTTAGAAGATGGCTTTCAAATCATAAAAAAAAGGTCAGAACTTATGCAACAAGCAGCAGATAGTTCACAAGGTGGAATGGTTGCTGTTTTGTCAAAAGACATGGAAAAAGCTAATAATCTTATAAAAACAATCGACGGATATATTCAAAGCGTAAATATAAATTCTCCAGAACAAACGGTTTTTGCAGGAGATATTGAAGCAATAGATAAAACATGTATATTGCTAAAAGAAAATAAAATAAAAGCAATAAAACTTCCTGTAAGCGGTGCATTTCATTCTAATCATATGGAGTCTGCTTCTGTTGAATTTTCAAAGAGTATATCCAATATAAATTTTAAACCTTTAACAAAAGACTTTTTTTCTAATTTAAACGGAGAAAAGCTAGATAAATCAATCCCTATAAATGAATATCTAGGAAAACATATGTCTTCTCCAGTTTTATTTACAAAAGAATTAGAATATATAAAAAATCTTGGGTATAAAAATTTTATAGAAGTTGGTTGTTCTAAAATTCTTTCTGGTTTTATCAAAAAAACTTTAACAGATATTAATATCTACAATATAGAAGATTATTCTTCTTTAAATAAAACAATTTTAGCGATAAATGGGGATTAACTAATGGTAAAAAAATTTGGACTTTTAGGGTATCCATTATCACACTCGTTATCAAAACATCTCCATACAATATTATTTTCTTTAAAAAAAACAGATAAATACTCATATGATCTGTTTAGTATTTCTTCAGATTGTTTTAAAAAAAATTATCAAGAGATGTTTAAACTAGATGGATTTAATATTACAGCACCATATAAAACAGAAATAATCCCATATCTAACAAGTTTGTCAGAATCTGCTGAAATTTCTAAATCAGTAAACCTAGTTGAAATAATAAATAAAAAAACCTACATAGGTCATAATACCGATAAATATGCATTTTTAAAATGTATAAAAAAATATGGTTTAAACAAAGCCCATCTAAACACCCTTCTAATAGGTTTTGGAGGAACAGGAAAGATGATTGCATCAACTTTTGATAGCATTAATTTAAATTTAACTATCGCTGTACGACCATCATCTTTAGAAAAACATAAAACTTTTATATCTTTAAATAAGTTAAATAATATATCACTAATATCAATAGAAAATATATCTCAAAATTTTAACACAATAATAAACGCAACTCCAGTAGGATCATTTCCGAATATAAATCTTTGTCCTATCCCAAAAGAAATTATCATTAAATCTAATTTTGTATTCGACCTAATATATAATCCCACTAAAACAAAATTATTAAAATATGCTAAACAAGCTAATATTCCACACAAAAACGGACTAGAAATGCTGGTTTTACAAGCTATAAAATCTCATGAAATATGGTTTGATATAACATACACACAATCTCAAATCGATACAGCTTATTTATATATGAAGAAGGTTTTGAAAAATGGATGATAATATTTATTTAATAGGGTTTATGGGTTGTGGAAAAACAAAAATAGGAAAAATTTTATCTAAAAGCCTAAATTATGAATTTCTAGACCTTGATATGCATATACAAAATTTAGAAAAAATGTCTATCTCTGATATTTTTAATAAAAAAGGTGAAGTTTATTTTAGACAATTAGAATCCACAATTCTTTCAAAAACTTCTAATATAAAAAAAACTGTAGTTTCAACAGGTGGAGGAATTATTTTATCTAAAAAAAATAGATTGTTTTTAAGTAGAAAAAAAACCTTTTTTCTAGAAGTTCCTTTTCCATTTTGTTATAAGCGAATAATAGCAAATACAATAAATCGTCCTTTAGTTAAAGAAAAATCTTTTTATCAGCTAAATATGATATTTAATCAAAGAGAAACACTTTATAAACAATCTTCTTTAATCTCGATAAATAATTCAAGAAAAGTCTATCTAGTATTAGAAGATATACAAAACTATTTAAATAAAACATAATTTTAATTTATTTGAATAGATTGTAACTAAGATAAATTTTTAAAAGGTGGAATTATATGAAAAATTTTAAAACAATTAAACCCTTCCAATTAGAGATAAATCCATTTACATCAACATCAAAAGATTGGATGCTTATATCATCTGCTATAAATTCAGAAGATTTCAACACTTTAACAGCAAGTTGGGGAGAATTTGGATATAGATGGAACAAAGATGTTTGTAATATATATATTAGAAAACATCGACATACATTTAAATATTTAGAAAATTCTGAACATTTCACAATTTCATTCTTTCCTCCATCATATAAAGAAGCCCTTAAAATATGTGGTTCAATATCCGGAAGAGATGAGGATAAAATAAAAAAATCAGGTCTAACCCCGATAGTAAATAATAATTATATAGTATTTGAAGAGGCTAGTATAAATATTATATGTAAAAAAATATACCTACAAGATATGGATGAAACGCTTTTTATAGATAAAACCATTATAGAAAATCATTATCCCGAAAAAGATTTTCACAGAATGTATACAGGAGAAATAGTTGAAATATATGTAAAATAGATATAAAAAAGCAAGAGAAAATTCTCTTGCTTTTTTATATCTATTTTACATATTAAATAATTCTTTTAATTTTTTAATCTGGCTTCTACTGACAGGAACGCGCTTATTTGATTTAGTAACAATATCATTACCTATTATTTTATCTATTTTAAAAATATTGATAAGATAACTTCTATGGCATCTAAAAAAATCATATTTACTATATTCTTGATCTAAAACATTTATCTTTCCGTAAAAAGAATATGTTTCATTTCCTACATGAACAATAACCATATGATCTCTACTCTCAAAAAATTCAATATCACTTAATTCTAGCTTAGTAATGGTTCCTTTATAATCGATAACCATCGTTTTAGAAACAGCAACTTTTAAACTTTTAACAAGTTTCATAAAAATACTCTCTAACTCTTCTTCTTGATATGGTTTTAAAAGATACCCAGACGCATCAACATTATACCCTTCAAAAACATAATCTTTTGTGCTTGTTAGAAAGACTATTTTACTAGATCGGTTGGTTTCACGAAGTTTTTGTGCAACCTCATATCCATTGGAAGTTCCCATAAAAATATCTAAAAAGATTATATCAAAAAATAATCCTTTTTCAAAATCTTCAAGCATTCTTGTTCCACAAGAATAAACATGAACATCAACATCCATATGATATTTATCTATAACTTTATCAAGTATCGATTTTACACTAAATGAAAACAATTTTTGGTCATCGCATACTGCAACCTGTATCATTAAAAATCACATCCTAAAGGAATATAGAAGATATAATAGCCGCCATAAAATGACGACTTTACATCTTCTTGAATAAAAAAAATTATTCTTGTATACTTTATATCGATCAAAGTATACCAATATTAATAGTATCCATGTCAATCCATTATTATTTAAAAGTATATAAAAAGTTCCCAATCTTTTTATATACGAAGAATTAAAAATTATACTCCCAATATAATATATTAATTCTTTAAGTCTTCTCTCCCAAAAAAAGACTTAAATCCCAAAAGTTTTACGATTCTCCCAAAACATAAAACAATGAAACTTTTTAGAAAAACAATAAAATTGTTTCTAAAATAGTCACCGCTTCTTAAAAGAAATACGAACTAAAATCTATAAGATTTTTTATGTCATATGTGACTGTATTTGTTATTATATAGTAGTTTTTTGTAGGTTACATTCAACTTACGCAATTTACTTATAAAAATCGTGAATGGAAAAGATACTTAATCTATTATAAAATTGAGTATATTTAATGCTTAATCACGTATAAATTTGTCTCCCAAGCAGGTATATATGGATGATGCCTAAGATAAATTTTATACTCTCTATCAATAGAATTGACTAAAATAGGAAGAGAAAAAATATCTTCATTCCTATGATATCCAGCGATCTCTAATTTAGGTTTAAACTTTTTAATAATATTTAAAGACCCTTCAATAGCTTCTTTTTCATAGCCTTCAACATCATACTTTATAAAAGTTATCTTAGATTTTTCACAAATATTATCAATAGTATCTACATCAATTTTAACGATAGAACAATCTGATAAAAAAGAATTTCTTCCAGATTTATGAGAGAATCCAATAGAATCCTTTTTATTCCATATTCCTATATTAAAGCAAGTTGTTTTAGATATACCATGTTGTTTAATTGTTTTTATTAATTTTTTAAAGTTTTTTTTGTCTGGTTCTATAGCTATAATATTATTATATTCTCCCCTAGTAAACTTTAAAAATTCTAAAATAGTGTCACCGTTATAAGCTCCAGCATCTACAAAAGATTCTGTATTGGATAAATTTAAAATATTTTCAAAAACTTCCTCTCTAGATGTTTGGCAGTCTATTAGATATTTTATCTTTCCACTTATCTTAAAATTTAAAATATTTTCAAAAACTTTTTTAGAAAGATCATCAGAAAGAAGACTATATGCTTTATTAATTTTCTCTAAATTTTTATTGTAAAAATCCAAATCAAAAACACCATCTCCAGCTACAGGAACATCTGGAGAAACCAGAATATGTTTCTTAGAAAGTTCAAAAACCATATCTATCATCTCTAATGTCCTTACAGCAAAAGCCATAACTATAATAAAATCTTTAAAATCTTCTACAACTGTAGAATATTTTAAAACTTCAAAACCTTCAAAAAAATGCCCTCTAACAAAATTATCACTAGCAAAGATTCCACTACATTTTATTTTATGTATTTTAAAAATATTTAATATTTTAGAAGCTCCGTTTCCCATTCCATAAAGAAATATTGGTTTATCTGACTTCTTTAAAAAATCCCAAACAGAAATATCTTCTTTTAAAAAATTCAAAACAAATTCCTCTCTAAATTAATTTTTTGTTTTAAAAATAATATCTGATTTATCAAATTTTTTTTTATTTATTTTATATTTAACAATATTAGATATAATATAATAAAAAACAGCAAATATAGGAACTCCCAATATCATGCCAATTATTCCGAATAATCCTCCCCCCAGAATAATAGCAAACATAACAAATATTCCAGGAAGCCCTATAGAATCCCCTACAATCTTTGGATATATAAAATTTCCATCTATTTGTTGGAGAATAATCACAAATATAATAAATATAATAGCCTTAGAAGGATCTGCCATAAGTATTATTAAAACAGTAGGGATCATCCCTATTATTGGTCCAAATATAGGAATAATATTTGTAAAGGCTATAATAGTGCTAACTAATACACTAAAAGGAATCTTTAATAGACTCATACCTATAAAACACAAAACTCCAACTATAAAAGCATCTGTCAATTGTCCTGTTATAAATTTACAAAATGTTTGGTTTGTTTTTGAACATATGTCCATTAAATTTTCATTATGTTTTTTAGGGATAAAAGCATAAAAGATTTTTTTGCTTTTATCTAATAAAAAATCTTTACTGGATAGCATATACACAGAAATAATAAACCCTATTATAAAGTTTGTAATAGCCCCTGTAAGCGAGACTGTAACACTAACTATTTGAGGAATAATATCAGAAATTATACTAAAAAATTTACTAGAAATTTCGTTCCATGTATCTATAACTAGTTTTAAAATATCTGATTTTTCTATACCATATTTATCTACTATAAATGTATAAAATTCCTGTAATTTTTCTGTATAAGTTGGTATATCATTTGCTAAAATTTTGACACTATCTATTATTTGAGGAATAATAAAAGAAATTAGCAAAGATAAAATTAAAAAAAAGAAAAAATATACAGAAATTATAGACAAAATATTAGATACTTCTTTTCCTTTTTTAACCATGTTTTTTTCTATAAAATTAAAGATATTATTCTTAAAAAACACTAAAGGTCGATTTAAAATATAAGCAATTACAAAGCCAATTATAAAAGGTGTTATTATGTCAACTATTGTTGTAAAATATTCATAAACTGTACTGATATTTACAACTAGCATAAATAAAATAATTCCAAATGAAACTAAAAATATATTTTCTTTAAACCGTTTTTTATCCATAAAATTCTCCTAAAAAATAATAAAACTCCATTGATATATATATTATTATAATTATATCCTAACACAATTAATAAAATCAACTATAAAACAAGGTTTTATTTTATAATTATTGAAAAGATATCTATTATCTGGTATATTAAACTTAAAATATTTTATATAATTATATTCTTAGTCTAAATATAATTGAACAAATTTAGCTCTCTTTCCTATATATGAAATAGGTTGAGGGTTTTTTATTTTAAAAAATATATTCTTAAAAAAGGAGCTTCTGCTTTTATGAAAGAACTAATAGAAAATATTCAAACACAAGCAATTAATGATATAGAGTCATCTTCAACACTAAAAGAACTAGAAATTATTAAAATATCCTATCTAGGTAAAAAAGGAAAATTAACTTCTATTTTAAAGGATATGAGAAATTTAACAACAGAAGAAAGACCATTAATAGGAAAATTTGCTAATATTGTTAGAGATGATATAGAAGATAAAATTAAAAAATATTCAGAAGATTTTTCTAAAAAAGAGATGTTAATAAAATTAGAAAAAGAAAAAATAGATATATCTATCCCTTCTAAAAAACAAAAAATGGGAAAAAGACATCCCTTATCTATAGTGTTAGAGGAAATAGAAGAAATATTTTTTGGAATGGGATTTTCTGTAGAAACAGGCCCAGATATTGAACAATCTTATTATAATTTTGATGCTTTAAACATAGGAAAAAATCACCCTTCAAGGGATCCTAGAGATACATTTTATATAGACAGTGAAACTGTTTTAAGAAGTCAGACATCTCCTGTACAAATCAGAGTTATGGAAAATCAGTCGCCCCCTTTAAAGATAATATCTCCTGGAAAAGTTTTTAGAGCCGACTCTGCAGATGCTACACATTCCCCTATTTTCCACCAAATAGAAGGTTTAGTCATAGATAAAGGAATATCTATGGCAGATTTAAAAGGAACTCTAGAAACATTTATAAAAACCTTATTTGGAGAAGATACAAAAACAAGATTTAGACCCCATCATTTCCCTTTTACAGAGCCATCGGCAGAGATAGATATAAGCTGCTTTGCTTGTAACGGAAGTGGATGTTCTTTATGTAAAAATGAAGGATATATAGAAATTTTAGGTGCTGGAATGGTCCATAATAAAGTTTTATCTAGATGTAATATAAATCCTGATATATATTCTGGTTTTGCTTTTGGTATGGGATTAGAAAGAATTGTTATGAAAAAATTTAAAATAAATGATATTAGAATATTTTTTGAAAATGACTCAAGATTTATTAATAATTTTTAAAAAATACTTTTATATTTTATTTTTGGAGGAGTTATTATGAAATTATCTACAAATTGGCTAAAAGAGTATATCTCTATCGGATGTTCTATAAAAGAATTTTCTGATAAAATGACGATGTCAGGATCAAAAGTAGAAACAATATTAAACCAATCAGAAACTCTGCAAAATATAGTTGTTGGAAAGATTATAAAAATATCAAAACATGAAAACGCAGACTCTCTTGTAGTTTGTATACTAGACGTAGGATCTTCTGAAAATATCCAAATAGTTACAGGGGCCACAAATGTATTTGAAGGAGCATTAGTTCCTGTAGCTCTCCACAAATCCATAATTTCAGGCGGAAAAAAAATTAAAAGAGGAAATTTAAGAGGAGTTAAAAGTGATGGCATGCTATGTTCCATAGAGGAGCTTGGATGCACTTTATCAACATTTCCATCTGCTATAGAAGATGGAATATTTATAATAGAAGAAGAGTGTAATATAGGCGATGATATAAATAGTGTTATAAAAAATAATGATACTATTATAGAGTTTGAAATAACTCCTAATAGAATTGATTGTTTTTCTGTTATCGGACTTGCAATAGAAGCATCGGCCACTTTAGAAAAACCAATATCTTTTCCACCTATATTATCTTTAGATAACTATAAAAATCCATCCCCTATCTCTGTTAATATAGAAAAAAATACTCCTTGTAAAAAATATATGAGTATATATATAAAAGATATCTCAATTAAACCATCTCCAAGATGGATGATGGACTATCTTTCAGCATCAGGTATATCACCTATAAATAATATAGTTGATATAACAAATTTTGTTATGCTAGAATATGGACAACCACTACATGCTTTTGATGCTGATAAAATAGTTGATAATTCATTATCTATACGAATGGCAAAAAAAGATGAAAAAATATTAGCGCTAAATTCAAAAGAATATACTTTAAATGAAAAAGATATAATTATATCTGATAGCGAAAAAATCCTTGCTATTGCTGGCGTTATGGGAGGAATATCTTCATCTATTACCTCTGAAACAAAAAATATATTAATAGAATCTGCAATCTTTGATTCTTCTAATATACGTATAACATCTCAAAAAATAGGCGTTAGAACAGAATCATCTCTAAGATTTGAAAAAGATATATCATCTGCATACACCAAAAAAGCTATCCAACGTGTTTGTAAACTAATAGATGATCTTAAAATAGGAACAATCTCCTCAAAATTAGAAAATATAGATCTAGAAAAGAAAAATATTATTCAAATTCCTTTAGATGTATTTTTTATAAATTCATTTTTAGGAACAGATATTAAAAAAGAAGAAATTATAAAAATTTTAGAAAATTTGCAGTTTAAAATAGATGAAAATATGATAACCCCTCCTCCATTTAGAATAGATATAGAAGATAAATTTGACATTGCAGAAGAAGTTGCTAGAATATTTGGATATAACAATATCCCTTCAACCACTCCCAAAACATCTCAAAAAGCTGAAAGAAAACCATTTCAAAAATTTATCTCAAGCATCCATAATATAGCACTGGCTTCTGGGTGTTGTGAAACTATATCTTTTCCTTTTATAGGAAAAAAAGATCTGGAAACTACAAAGATTAATAGCTGTATACAAGATAGTTCTATAGTTAAAATATCAAACCCTATGGGTGAAGAAACTAGTATGCTAACTCCTTCTACCTTCATCCCTATGATTAAAAACCTTGCTTTAAATTTTAAAAATCAAAATAAACAAGCTCTACTATATGAAATTTCTAAAGAATATACGAAAAATAAAGAAATAATTGAAACATATAATATAACAATTGGATCTTATGGTCCAGATAAAGACTTTTTTTATATTAAAGGAATAGTAGAAAATATTTTAGAATTTTGCAACATCAAAGATTATTCTTTATCTACGCCATCCTCTATAGAAACTCTTCATCCTTATAGATGCTGTGAAATATACATCGGGTCGGATAAAGTTGCAACTATTGGTGAAATTAGCCCTATTGTTCTAGAAAATTATAATCTTTCTACAAGATGTTCTATAGGAAAAATAGATCTGCAAGTTCTTTTCTCTTTAAATAAACAAAAACAAATCTATACTCCTATATCAAAGTTTCCATCATCTTATAGAGATTTAAGCCTCATATGCGATTCTCATCTACAAGTTATAGAAATTAAAAATATTATCCAATCTTCTATAGGAGATATTTTAGAAAGCATAGAACTTTTTGACATTTATCAGGGAGATCAAATAGAGATTGGTAAAAAAAGTGTTTCATATAATATACAGATGCGTGGAAAAGACAAAACTTTGGAAGACCACGATGTGGACAACGCAATAGACACTCTTCTTAAAAATTTAAAAGAGATAGATGTTAAACTTAGATATTAATATTTGATAAATAATTTTTTAGTATATTTTGGTATTATATTTAGTCGATAATTATAATATATTTAAATTTACTTTATTCTTTAGGAGGGCGAAATGATGGACAAAACTATGATGTTTCCCATAGTAGATGACAGAGAAAACGAAATAAAAAAAACATTACTAACAATATTTGAAGCTTTAAAAGAAAAAGGCTATAACCCTATAAATCAAATAGTTGGTTATATTTTATCAGAAGATCCAACATATATAACAACTCAAAATAACGCAAGAGCTTTAATAAGAAAAATCGATCGTGATGAACTTTTACAGGCAATGGTTAAAGAATATATTTCATAAATAAAAAAGAAGGGTGTATATCCCTTCTTTTTTTTATTGCATTGAAATATATTTATTAGTATAATTATATTTATTAGTATAATTATATTTATATCAAATCTGCTTGGAGGATAATTTTGACTTTTTTAATAAGTAATAGGCTGAAAACTATAGCAAGTCATATTAGAGATAATGTTTTTTTTGTAGATATCGGATGTGATCATGGTTTGCTCCCTATATTTCTTTCAAAAACAAAAAAACTAAAAGGAATTATTGCAACTGATATAAATATAGAACCTTTAAAAAATGCAGAAAAAAATATAAAAGCCCATAATCTAGAAGATCAAATTAAAACATTTATTTCTGATGGATTACAAAATATACCTAATAACAAATCTGATGATATAGTTATTGCTGGAATGGGTGGAGAGCTTATTAAAAATATAATCGAAAAATGGGAGTTTTCTAAAAATTCTTCAAAACATTTTATACTTCAGCCCATGTCTAAACATTCTATTTTAAGAAAATTTTTATATGAAAATGGTTTTAATATATCCTATGAAACTCCAATAATAGAAAATAAAAAAATATATACTATAATGTCTGTATTTTTTACAGGAATTAAAAAAAAATCATCTCATATAGAAAGAATAATAGGAAAAATATCTCCAGATGATGAAATAGGAAAACTTTATATAACAAATGAATTAAATAAAATACAAAATATATTAAATAATATAAATAATATTCCAAAAGAAAAAGAAAAATTTTATTTTTATAAATCTATCTTAAATAAACTTTTAAAACTAATTTAAAATATTTTCAAGGATGGAATCTATGATTAAAATAAATGATATATATGACTATTTAGATGAAATTGCGCCATTTAAATTATCCGAAAAATGGGACAACACGGGACTATTAATAGGTGATAAAACAGAAACTATATCCAAGATTGGATTTTGCATGGATATAACAGAAGAAATTGTTGAAAGATGTATCATAGAAGATATATCACTAATAATTTCACACCACCCAGTTATATTTAATCCTATAACTAATATATCAAAAAACTCTATTGTGTATAAATTAATAAAAAATAATATATCAACTATCGCAATCCATACAAATTTAGATAAATCCCCTATAGGAACATCATACGCTCTTGCAAAATCTATCGGACTTTCTACCATTAAAAATATTGATATTACAGATAGCGAAAGATATTTTAAAATTTCTGTATATACACCAAAATCTCATCTAGATCAAATTTTTGAAGCTATGGTAAAAGAAGGGGCAGGAAAATTTGCAAACTATTCCCACACTTCTTTTTCATCAGAAGGTATATCTACATTTAAACCTTCTAAAAATACAGTTCCTTTTATTGGTGATGGCGAAAAACTTCAGATAAACAATGAAATAAAAATAGAAACTATAGTTGAAGAAAAAAAGTTAGATAATATTATATCTGCTATGCTTAAAATTCATCCTTACGAAACACCAGCTTATGACATAATAGAAAATCATGCTATACAAGACGGTTATGGATTTTGTAAGGTTGGATCTCTAAAATCAGAGATGACAGCTATAGAACTTGGAAGAATAGTTAAACAAGCCCTAAATTGTGATTATATACGAGTTCTTCCTTATTGTGATAAGATAAAAAATGTTTCTGTTTTAGCCGGATCTGGATCTTCATATATCAAAAATATTCTAGGAAAATCACAAGCTTTTATTACATCAGATATAAAACATGACACAATGATATACGCCATGAAAAATAAAATAACACTAATAGATGCTGGTCATTATCAAACAGAGTTTATAGTTTTTAAGCATATTGAATCGATGATAAATAAAAAATTTAATTCTATAAAAACAACAATCTTTACAGAGGACAAACCAATCATCAAAATTATATAAAAAGCAGGTGAACCAGATGTCTCTAGACGGAGTTTTATTACACCTTGTAAAAAATCAACTAATAGAAGAACTTATTTTACAACGGGTTGATAAAGTTTATCAACCCTCTAAGCATGAAGTTGTCATACAATTTAAAACAAAACAAGGAACTAAAAAGTTATATATAAACACAACGGGAGATTCTCCTAGAATACACATAATAAATAAAACAATTGAAAATCCAAAATCACCTCCTATGTTTTGTCTTCTTTTAAGAAAACTTATAGGTTCGGGAAAATTAATGGATATAAAACAACATAATCTAGATAGAATTCTTATTTTTGAATTTATTTCGACTAATGAAATCGGAGATATACAAAACATAAATATTATTATAGAAATAATGGGAAGACATAGCAATTTAATTATAACCGATAGCGAAAATAAAGTTATAGATTCTATAAAAAGAATATCTATAGAAACTTCTTCTATACGACCTATTCTTCCAGGAATTTTATACCATCTACCCCCTATGAAACAAAAATTAAATCTTTTAGAAGACGATTTTGAAAATATTATAAACCAAATTATAACATCTTCGGAACAATCTATAAGTAAATCTATTTTATCTGTTATTGATGGTGTTTCTCCTATATTCTCTAGAGAAATTTGTTTTTATATCTCATCTAATACTAATTTATCAAAGCCAATAAACCAAGATCAAAAAGATCGGCTTGTATTTATCCTAGGAAAGGTCAAGAAAGATATATTAAACAATAATACTAATTTAAATATAATTTATGATCATGAAAACTCACCTAAATATTTTTCATTTATAGATATATTACAATATGGTGTTATGTTTTCGAAAAAAAACTTAGAAACTCCCTGCCTTCTTTTAGACACTTTTTTTGAAAGAAAAGAAAATTTAAACAGAATTAAACAAAAAGCAGATAATATATTGAAGGTGGTTTTAAAATATACAAACCGTGCTTCTAAAAGAATAAAAATACAACAAGAAAATTTAGAAAAAGCAAAAGAAAAAGAAAAGTTAAAATCTATAGGCGAACTTATAACAGCTAATATATATAAAATAAAATATGGTGATGAATCTGTAATAGTACAAAACTATTTTTCTGATTCTCTAGAAGAAATAAATATAAAATTAGATCCTAAACTTTCCCCATCTAAAAACGCACAATATTATTTTAATAAATATAGAAAATTAATAACATCTCAAAATATAGCAATAAAAATAATAAAACAATCTGAGGATGAACTTAAATATCTAGATTCTATCTTCGACTTTATAGTTCGATCAGATACTGACAACGATTTATTAGAAATAACCCAAGAATTATCAGATGTAGGATATATAAAAAACAAATCTAAAGTTATTAAAAAATCCAAAATATCTGAACCAAAAAAATATATATCATCTGATGGATATACAATATTATGTGGTAAAAATAATAATCAAAATGATATCCTAACTACAAAAAAGGCTGCTAAAAATGATATATGGTTGCATACACAAAATATTCCAGGATCTCATGTTATAATAATAACAAATGGAACAACTGTTCCTAATTCCACAATAGAACAAGCCTGTTTAATCGCATCTGTAAATAGCAAAGCTCATAATCAAACCCTTGTTGCCGTGGATTATACACATATAAAAAATGTTAAAAAACCCAAAGGTGCAAAACCAGGAATGGTTATATTTGATAACTATAAAACCGCATTTATAAAACCAAACTATGAAATATGTGAAAGTTTAAAAATTATTTAAAATTTTGGAGGAATTTCTATTGAATAACAATATAGAAAAAGTTTATAGCCCAAAAAACTTTGAAGAAAAAATATATAAAAAATGGATGGAAGACGGTCTTTTTTGCCCTAACCTAAGTGAGGAAAAAGAAACATACACAATAGTCATGCCTCCTCCTAATATAACGGGTCAACTTCATATGGGACATGCTTTAGATAATACTCTACAAGACATACTTGTTAGATTTAAAAGAATGAAAGGATTTTCTACCCTTTGGATTCCTGGAACAGACCATGCTTCTATAGCTACAGAAGCTAAAATTGTTGAAGATATGAAAAAAGATGGTATAACAAAAGAATCTATAGGAAGAGAAGCTTTTTTAGAAAGAGCTTGGAAATGGAAAGAAAAATTTGGAAATAAAATAACTTCACAATTAAAACAGCTTGGTGCATCATGCGATTGGACAAGAGAAAGATTTACTCTTGATGAGGGATGCAGTCAGGCTGTAAATAAGGTTTTTATAGATCTATTTAATAAAGGACTAATCTATAGAGGTGAAAAAATTATTAACTGGTGTACCACCTGTAAAACATCTATATCCGACGCAGAGGTTGAACACACAGAAAATAATGGACAATTTTGGCATATTAAATATATATTTTCAGATAAATCAGGGTTTTTAGAAGTTGCCACAACAAGACCAGAAACTCTTCTAGGAGACACCGCAATTGCTGTCCATCCTGATGATAAAAGATATAGCCATCTAATCGGAAAAACTGTGCTAATTCCTATTATAAATAAACAAATCCCCATTATTTCGGACACTTATGTAGAGATGGATTTTGGAACAGGCTGTGTGAAAATAACTCCTGCCCATGATATAAACGATTTTGAAGTTGGTCTACGTCACAATCTTCCTATAATAAATATTATGAATGATGATGGTTCTATAAATGAAAACGGAGCACCATACACAGGCTTAGACAGATATGAGTGTAGAAAAGAATTATTAAAACATCTTGAGGAAAACAATCTAATATTAGAGACTAAAGAGCACAAAAATAATATTGGAGCTTGTTATAGATGTAATACTATTATAGAACCTAAGGTTTCTAAACAATGGTTTGTAAAGATGGATACATTGACAAAACCAGCTATAGAGGCTATTGAAAATAAAGATATAAAATTTGTCCCCGAGAGATTTTCCAAAACATATCTACATTGGATGGAAAATATAAGAGATTGGTGTATATCTAGACAGTTATGGTGGGGTCATAGAATTCCTGCATATTATTGCTTAGATTGTAAAGAAATTTCAGTTTCTGAAAATAATCCTATCATTTGCAAATCATGTGGAAGTTCAAATATACAACAGGATAAAGATAGTTTAGACACTTGGTTTAGCTCTGGTCTGTGGCCTTTTTCAACCCTTGGATGGCCAAATAAATCCACTGATTTTAAAAATTTCTTTCCAACAAATACTCTTGTTACAGGATACGATATAATATTTTTTTGGGTTGCTAGAATGATATTTTTATCTCTAGATCAAACAAAAACGATTCCATTTAATACTATTTTTATCCATGGAATGGTTAGAGATAATCAAGGAAGAAAAATGTCTAAATCTTTAGGAAATGGGATAGACCCTCTAGATATAATAGATAGATATGGGGCAGATGCTTTAAGATTTACACTAACTAATGGAACAAGCTCTGGAAACGATATGAGATTTGTAGAAGAAAAGGTTAAGTCTAGCCGAAATTTTGCAAACAAGCTATGGAATGCCACAAGATTTATCATTATGAATATTGATACAATAGAAAATAAGAATACTATATTAGATGATATTACAAATTTTTCACCAGAAGATTTTTGGATTTTATCCAAATATAATAGCCTAGTGAAACAGGTTACAGAAAATTTAGAAAATTTTGAGCTTGGCGTAGCATCTTCAAATTTATATGATTTTATATGGGATATATTTTGTGATTGGTATATAGAAATCTCGAAATCCAGAATTCAATCTACAAATAATCCAAAATCAAAAAAAACTGCACAAGATATTTTAGTTTTTCTTCTTTCAGGAATTCTTAAACTACTTCACCCATTCATGCCCTTTATAACAGAAGAAATTTGGTCTTCTATATTTATAGATGAAAAAAGTATAATGATACAAAATTTTCCCAATACTGATAATTCTTTAGCTTTTGAAAAACAGGAAAAAGATTTTGAACATATTATAGATGCTATAAGAGGAATCAGAAATATTCGTGGTGAAATGGATATAAAAAATAGCAAAAAAACAAATCTATATATATCAACTCTCCATCAAGAGATATTTAAAAAATCTATAAATCTTTTTAAACTTCTGGCAGGAGGCGAATCGATAGAAATATCAGAAAATTTTAATATTCAAGATTGTGTTTCAGTTGTTACCAATTCCTCAATTATATTAATACCTATAAAACAGCTTGTAGACAAAGAAAAAGAAAAAATTCGCCTAGAAAAAGAATTGGATATCTGCCAAAAAGATATAAACTTTTTATCAAACAAATTAGAAAATCCAAAATTTATAGATAAAGCTCCAGAAAAAATCGTGAATATAGAAAAAGATAAATTAGAAAAAAGCCAAAAACTTTTAGAGAATATAAAAGAAAGTTTAAAAAAATTAGAAACCAACTAAAAAGGTGGTACCTATGAAAGAAAATACAGACTATCAACAAGCATATAAATATATATCTTCTTTAAAAAAATTTGGGTCTAAGCTTGGGTTAGATCGTATAAAAATTCTTTTGGATATAATAAAAAATCCCGAAAAAAAAATAAACTTTATACACATAGCAGGAACAAACGGAAAAGGATCTACAACTATGTTCTGCTCAAATATTTTAATTAGTGCAGGATATAAAACAGGTGCATTTTTTTCCCCTCATATAATAAATTTTAGAGAAAGATTTCAAGTTGATAACCAGATGATTACAGAAGATGAATTTGCTTGGATTACAAATACTATAAAACCTGTTATAGAAAATCTTAAAAATGATGATGTAATAATAACAGAATTTGAAGCACTAACAGCTATAGGATTTGCTTTCTTCCTCTATAAAAAATGTGATTTTGTCTGTCTAGAAACTGGCTTAGGTGGAAGTTTAGACGCTACAAATATTATCCCTCCCCCCGTTGCATCTATAATAACATCAATATCTATAGACCATACAGATCGACTAGGTGAAACTATATCAGAGATAACAGAAAATAAAGCTGGAATAATAAAAGAAAACTCCCCTGTTATTGTTTACCCCAAAAATTCTGAAGAAATTTTAGAGATAATTTATAAAAAAGCCTCAACCTTATCTAAATCAACTGTAATCCTTCCTTCAACATCTTCCCTTATAATAGAAAAGATGGATTTATATGGATCAGAATTTATATACGATGGATATAAATACAGGATAAATCTTGTAGGGGAACATCAAATATACAACGCTATAACAGCTATAGAAACTATTAATACTATAACTATTAAATCGAAATACAAAAATTTAAACAAAAAGAAATTTTCTATATCAAATAAAAATATAACTAACGGATTGTCCCAATCTTTTATACCAGCTAGAATGGAAAAAATAAAATCATCTCCGAATATATATATCGATGGAGCACATAATTTAGATGGTATTCTAAAACTTAAAGAAACATTAAAATTTATTACAGGAAACAAAGCATGTATATTTGGTGTGCTTTCAAACAAAAATTATAAAGATATGCTAGAAATATTATCTAAAGAATTTTCTCATATAATATTTGTAAATATAGAAAATCATTCTTCTGTAGATATTCAAACTTTATTAGATTATACAAAAAATTATAATATAGAAGCATTTTCTTTAAGCTCATATCTAGATGTTGTAGAGTGTATAAATACAATTTATCAAAAAGATAACAATTTTTCATTTGTTGTTTGTGGATCTCTATACTTAGCCTCGGATATAAGAAATTTTATAAAAGACACTATATGACAAAATTTATAAATAAAACCCTTTATGATATTCAACATAAAGGGTTTTATTTTTATTTTGGAAGACATAAATCTTTTAGGAGGTTATTATTTAAATATGGGAATAAAAATAGAGAAGATAGATAAAAATTTAATTGCGTATATGGATGGTGATATTGATCATCATTCTGCAAAAGATATTAGAGAACAGATAGATATAGAGATAAAAAATCATCTTCCTTCAAAACTAATATTAGATTTTAAAAACGTTTCTTTTATGGACAGTAGTGGAATAGGACTTGTCATGGGACGATATAAATCGATGAAAGAAATAGGTGGAGGAATACAACTTAAAAACCTTTCAAGCCATATATCAAAGGTTATGAAGCTTGCTGGAATAGAAAAAATATTAAAGATAACTAACATTTAGTTTGGGGGATAGAATATGAAAAACCTTTTAAATGAAGTAAAACTTATAATTCCTAGTAGATCATCAAACGAAAGTTTTGCACGAACAGCTATAACATGTTTTTTTGCACAACTAGATCCAACTTTAGAAGAAGTTGCAGATATTAAAACTGCTGTCTCTGAAGCGGTCACAAACTGTATAGTGCATGGATATAAAAATGAAATAGGAAATATATATATCCATGGAAAAATTTTTGAAAATAATGAAATATACATAAAGATAAAAGATAAAGGTTGTGGAATATCTAACATAGATCAAGCTTTAGAACCACTATTTACAACATGTACAACAGGAGAAAGAGCTGGACTAGGATTTGCTGTTATGCAATCTTTTATGGATAGATTGAAAGTTTTTTCATCTTTAGATAATGGAACCACAGTTATTTTATCTAAAAAACTTTCTTCTAAAAAACATATTGATTAAAGATCGTACATCAAAAGACAATTTTATAAAATCAAATCTTGGACTTGTGCATTCTTGCGCACATAAATTTAAAGGTCGAGGAATTGAATATGATGACCTTTTTTCAGCAGGATCTATGGGTCTTATTAAGGCTTTTGATGGATTTGACGAAGACAGAGGCGTGAAATTTTCAACCTATGCTGTTCCTGTAATTTTAGGGGAGATGAAAAGACTATTCAGAGATGGTGGAGCGTTAAAAGTTAGTCGAAGTTTAAAAGAACTTTCTTTAAAAGTTTTTCGAGAAAAGGAATATTTTCTTAAAAAAACCGGAATAGAACCTTCCCTATCCCAAATTGCAGAATCTTTAGATGTTTCTATAGAAAACGTTATAGAGGCTATAAACTCTAGCCATCATCCTATATCTCTAACTATAAATGATGATGAAGATGACGAAAATAAGCAGATTGATATTAAAACAGATAATATTGAAGATAAAATATCTGATATAATATCTTTAAAAGAAGTTATTCTTCTTTTAACAGAAAGTGATAGAAAACTAATAATATATAGATATTTTCAAAATAAAACACAAAAAGAAACTTCTAAACTTCTAAAAACAACCCAAGTTCAAATATCTAGACGAGAAAAAAAAATTCTTTTATATCTAAGACAAAAATTAATTAACTAATATTTTAACATAATATTCGTGTATTTCATAAAATAAAATACACTACTTATAGGAGGAATATTATGGAAATATTAAACATATCTGCTATATCTATTATCATTGTTACAAGTATAATAGGATTGGCAACTATTATATCTACTATCATACATAGATCATCACTAGATCAAAATCAACAACTAATCTCAATAGTTCCTTTATCTGGCCATGTAGAAAAAATAGAATATATAATTAGATCAATGCTTATACAGTTTAAACAAACAAATATAATCAACAGCCAACCCTATATAATTATTATTGATATGGGTATAGATGATGAAACAAAAAAAATCTGCTATTTATTTGCAGAAAAAAATACTAATATATCTATATGTAAAAAAGATGAGCTACCTAGTTTTATAAACTCAAATTTTATTTTGTATAATAAATAGAAAAAAACCTTTGGAAATCCAAAGGTTTTTTTCTATTTATATAATCTATATGATATAATCTAAATATATAATTTATAGATGAGGTCTGAAAAATGGAGAATAATAATCTAAAAAGTATCACCGGATATATTGAAAATATATTATTTAAAAATGAAGAAACCGGATTTGGAGTTGTTGAAATAGTATTCGATAATATATTATTAGTTGTTGTGGGAAACATTTCATCTTTAAACGAGGGAGAAGACGCAACTTTTTATGGAGAGTTTATCGCCCATCAAAAATATGGACAACAATTTAAAGCTTCGGCTTTCGAAGTTAGAATGCCAGAAACAAAAAAAGCCATATTAAAATATCTATCATCTGGAGTTATCAAAGGTATTGGAATTTCTACAGCAAGAAAAATTGTTGAACTATTTGGAGAAGAAACATTTAATATTATAGAAAATTCTCCAGATTCTTTATTAAAAATAAAAGGAATCTCTCCTACAAAATTAAATACTATAGTTTATGAATATAATAAAATTTGTGGGATAAAAAAAATTGTTTTATTTTTATCAAAATATAATATAACAACTATAAAAAGTATAAAAGTATGGAAAATTTTTGGAAATCAAGGGATATCATTTATAAAAACAAACCCATTTATACTAACCGATGCTGATATTGATATAGATTTTGAAACCGCTGATTCTATTGCAGAAGACATGGATATACAAAAAAACAATTCCAATAGAATATCATCTGCCCTAAAATTTATCCTGTCTTATAACAAAAAAAATGGACACACTTCTCTACCAAAAGAAACACTTATATCCCTTGCTATATCTTTATTAAATATTTCAGAGTCTGATATATCACCTATAATAGATATTGAAATACAAAAAGGAAAATTTATAGAACTTTTTAAAAACAGATCGTATATATATATATCAGAAATATTTGAAGAAGAAATAAACATTTGTGAAAGGATAAAATTATTATTATCAAAAAATATTTCTTTTAAAAAAGTATATTCTGATATTGAAATTAAACAATTAATATCTTCTATAGAAGAAGAAAATAATATATTTTATGAAGATATTCAGAAAAAAGCTATAGAATCAGCTTTGACAGAAAATATAATGATTTTAACCGGCGGCCCTGGAACCGGAAAGACTACCACTTTAAATGCAATCATAAAAATTTTAGAAACAGAAGGAAATAAAATAATACTATCCGCACCAACCGGTCGTGCAGCCAAAGTTTTATCTAATGTAACTGATAGAGATGCCAAAACTATTCATAGAATTTTAGAAGTAGGATTTAATCAATTTGATAAAACTATATTTGTAAAAAATGAAAATAATCAGCTTAAATGTGACGTAGTTATAATTGATGAGATGTCTATGGTGGATACATTTTTATTTTCCTCTTTTATAAAAGCTCTTCCAGAATATTGCAAAATAATTATAGTTGGAGATTATGACCAACTTCCATCAGTTGGTGCAGGAAATATAATAAAAGATCTAATAGATAGCCAAACAGTTCCTACTATATGTTTAAAAGAAATTTTTAGACAGGCAAAATCTAGTTTAATCATAAAAAATGCCCATCTAATAATAAATGGAGAAAACCCAATATTAGATAAAAAAGATAGTGATTTCTTTTTTATAGAGCAAAATAATGGAGAAAAAATATCTAAAACAATAATAGATCTGATATCATACCGACTTGCAAAAAAATACGGTTTTTCCCCTATAAAAGATATACAAATATTATGTCCTTCAAAAAAATCAACCGTTGGTACAACCTCTTTAAACAAAGATATACAAGCTGTGATAAATCCGCCGTCTAAAGAAAAATCAGAAGTTAAATATAATGATAATATATTTCGTGTTGGTGATAAAGTTATGCAGATTAAAAATAATTATAATATTCCTTGGGAAAAAGACGAGAAAAAAGGTCTAGGAGTTTTCAACGGTGATATAGGAATAATCCTATCTTTATCTAAAAAAGATGATAAAATAATTATAAACTTTGAAGGCAAAATTGCAACATATAATTATGATTCCCTTTCAGAAATTGTTTTAGGATATGCCATAACAATACATAAAAGTCAAGGAAGCGAATTTAAATCAGTAATAATTCCTATTTTAGAAGGATATGACAAACTATATTATAGAAGTCTTTTATACACTGGTGTCACCCGTGCAAAACAAATTTTAATTCTTATTGGATCGGCTGAAAGAATCAGGTTTATGATAAATAATAATAAAAAAATGTTTAGATATACCGGTTTGAAATTTTTATTACAAGGAGATGACTAAAATTATTTCCAATATATTAAATATATTTTTTCCTAAAAAATGCATCTTCTGCTCTGATATAATTGAAATAAATAGTCTTTGTTGTTCTAACTGCTATTTAAATCTTCCTTTTACAAAAACATCTGTATGTAATATATGCAGTAAAGATAGTTGTATATGCGAATCTGATAGATGGTTTTTCGATAAAATCATCTGTCCTTTTAGCTATCAAGAGCCTGTTATAACATCTATAAAAAATTTTAAATTTAGGGAAAAAATTAATTATGCTAAAACAATATCAAAATATATGGTAGATAAATTACAACAATTTCCTGAAATTATAAAAGAAACCGATCTTATAATTCCTATACCAATGACTTCTAAAGATAAATTTAAACGAGGATTTAATCAATCTGAAATTATTGCAAAAAATATTTCAAAAACACTAGATATAGATACAAATTTTAAAATAATGATAAAACAAAAATCTACAGAAAAACAACATAAACTAAATAAAAAACAAAGAAAATTAAATTTAATAAATGCATATAAATGTATAAAACCAGAATATATACAGGAAAAAAATATTCTCATATGTGATGATGTTTCTACAACTGGTTCAACTTTAAATATTTTTTCCCATTGTCTAAAAAAAAATGGAGCAAAAAAAATAAGCTGTATTGTTTTTGCAACAACGCAGCTATAATTTATATAATATTGGAAAGAAACTTTATATAATTTTTTAATTCTTCACCTATTTCTGGATGACAAAGACCGACATCTATAGAAGCTTTTAATATTCCAAATTTATTTCCCATATCATACCTATCTCCAATAAAATCAACTCCCACTATTCCCTCATCCAAACAAACCACCTTCATAGCATCAGTGAGCTGGATTTCTCCACCAGATCCTTTGTTTGTTTTTTCTAATATATCAAAAATTTTGGGTGTTAAAATACATCTGCCCAATATAGAGTATAAAGAAAATTCTTCTCCTTTTTTTGGCTTTTCTATCATATCAGTTATCTCAAATATATTTTCTTCTTTTTTAGAAAGCTTCATAGAAGAATATTTATATATATCTTTTTGAGGAACCTCTTTAATCCCTACTACTGATTTACCATATTTTATATGTGCATCACAAAGTTGTTTACAGGTTGGATTTTCACCTAATATAACATCATCACCATATAAAACCGCAAAACTTTCATCTCCAATAAACTCTTTACCTAATAAAACAGCATCCCCTAAACCTTTAGGCTCTTTTTGTCTAATAAAATATATATTTGCTAGCTCCGAAATTTCTCTAACTTGCTTACAAAGCTCCATTTTATTATTAGATATAAGTTTTTCTTCTAATTCTGGATTATAATCAAAATGGTCTTCTATTAAAGATTTCCCTCTACTAATAACTATTAAAATATCTTCTATACCACTTCTAACAGCTTCCTCAACTATATATTGTATAGAAGGTTTATCAACTATAGGAATCATCTCTTTTGGTAAACACTTGGTTAAAGGAAGAACTCTTGTTCCAAATCCTGCTGCTGGGATTATTGCTTTTTTTATCTTCATATATTTTCACAACACCTATTCTAAAAAAATGTAGACATCCCAGATATAATCATTGGTACAAATAGAAGAATAAACGCAATAATAAATACTCCAATTCTAGAAACTCCACCCTTGGTACTTATATTTAAAATATATTCTTCATTAGAAATAGAGTTCTTCTTTATACGCTTTATCTTCTTTATAACATTTTTATAATATATATAGTTAAATGAAAAAGCTATATAAAATTTAATAGAAAAAGACAACATTATAGATATAAAAGATAGCATTACAAATGTTGAAGAACTATTTGTATAAATAGTTGTTAATACACTTGGAATAGACATTAAAAAAAATAAAATTATAAGAAAAATAGCAAATAAATTAACTTTTCTATATATAAAATAATAAAAATCTAAAAATAAACAAGAAAGATTTATAATATATTTTTTTCCATTTTTTTTATCAAATTCTCTAAATCTCGGTATAAAATAATTTGCATTTTCTCCTATATACATAGCAATATCTTTAACAGCAACCCCATCAATATCTTCGCCGCTATCTATAATATCTTTATTTTGATTTAAAAAATTTGAAGGATATTTTTGAAAAGACTTCATATTTTTATTTAAATCACCGCCGCAAGATTCGCAAAAAATTCCACTAGATTGATTTTCTTTTCCACATTTATCACATATGAATTTATCTTGGGATGTGCTTTTTATAATATCCTTTGGATTTTGTTCTTTCCAAAAAAAATTATCACTATCTATACTTTTATCTTTATGATAACTGCAAAATCCTTGTTTTTTAAAACAACCCCTGTGAAACGGTGCACCACATTCAGGACAAACTACTATATCATTATTTTCTTCTATTTTTATAGAACATATAACACAATCTTCATTAAAAAATTTATTCATTCAATACCTCCGTATATCAATGCTTAATATGATTATATCATCTTATTATTTCTTTTTCAAATAATAAATCTTTACTTTATAAAAATTCTATAATATAATACTTATAAAAGAAATATGGAGTTTATATTTATATATGATAACATTTGATGATATCAGCTTTAAGTACAAAAAACTTAAAATTGATTTAGAAGAATTATATTCTTCTCTAAAAATTTCCACCCTAGAATTAGAATTAAAAAATTTAGAATCTATTTCTTCAAAAGAAGATTTTTGGCATAATACTGAGATGAAATCTATATTAAAAACTATAAAATCTCTCTCAAATACAATAAAAATATATAATGAAATATCTTCTTCCTTAGAAGATATTTCAGAATTTTTAAATATAGCTATAGATGATAATGACTATTCTATAATAGATGATATATTTCACAATATACAAATAGTTGAAAAAAAATTAGAAGATCAAACTATAAATACTCTATTTTCATATCAATATGATAAAAATAACGCAATTATAACTTTACATGCTGGCTCTGGTGGAAAAGATGCTCAAGACTGGACACAGATGCTCTACCGAATGTATACAAGATGGGCAGAGATGAAAAAATTTAAAATATCAGTAATATCATTTTTAGATGGAGAAGATGCCGGTCTAAAATCTATATCTTTAACTGTAATTGGACAAAACGCTTACGGATTTTTAAAATCTGAAGTTGGTGTACATCGTCTCATTCGTATATCCCCATTCGACTCTTCTGGACAGCGACACACTTCATTCGCCTCTGTAGAAGTTGTTCCTGAAATAGATGATGATATAATCATACAAATAAAAGACACTGATCTTAAGATAGACACATTTCGTGCCAGCGGTGCTGGCGGTCAGCATATAAATAAAACAGAATCTGCTGTTAGAATTGTTCATCTTCCTACAGGTATAACTGTTTCCTGCCAAACTCAAAGAAGTCAAGGAAAAAATAAATCTACCTGTTTAAAAGTTTTAAAATCTAAACTTTTTGAAATTAAACAACAAAAAAATCTAGAAAAAATTGAAGATATAAAAGGTTTTAAAAAAGAAATTTCTTGGGGATCTCAGATTAGGTCATATACTTTTATGCCCTATACCCTTGTTAAAGATCATCGAACAAACTATGAAGAAGGAAATATTGCATCTATTATGGATGGAAATATAGACGGTTTTATAAAGGCTTATTTAAAAAATGAGAAGATTAATTAATCTTCTCATTTTTTATAATATTTATATCTAATTTGTTATATGGAATGGTTATTCCTTCTTTATCAAAATAAAATTTTATTTTTTCATATAGATAAAATTTTAGATTAAAATAATCTTCTAATTTGACCCATACTCGAATAGACAAATTTATACAACTTTGTGAAAACTCAGAAATATTTACAACTGGCTTTGGATCTAATATACTAATTTCTGATTCTTTAATTATACTTTCTAAAATCTCTTTAGCCTTGTTATAATCATCATCATATCCTATACCTATAGATATATCTAATCTTCTAATTTTTTCCTCAGAATGATTCGTTATTGCTTGATTTGATACTATACCATTTGGAATATATATTGTTTTTCTATCATATGTATGAAGCTTTGTATGTAAAATAGATATGCTGTCAACCACACCTTCAACATCTTCAACTTCTATATAATCCCCTATATTAAATGGTTTAGAAAATAAAATCAACATCCCTCCTGATAAATTTGCTAGAGTATCTTTTACTGCAAGAGAAATTGCTAAACCTATAACCCCTAAAACTGCTACAAGAGAATTTAAATCTGCTCCTAAATTTGAAAATATTATTATAAATAAAATTATATATAATAGTATTTTTAATATTGATATTAAAAATACACTTATTGTCTTATCTAATTTGCTTTTTTCTATAGCCTTCTTTAATGCTTTATTTAAATATTTTATAAGAAAAAAACCAATAATAAAAATTATACAAGAAATAATAATTTTTTCGCCATATGCATCTATGAAATGTTTTATCTTCATTTTTATCGTTTTCCCATCTCTACAATTATAAAAGGAAAGGAGCATAAACGCCTTTCCTTTTATTATTTATATTTTAATTCTAGAGTTATTTATATTTTATAAATAATCATCTGCAACAAAAGTATAATCCTGTTTTATCTTTGATAATTTTCTCATATGAGCAATTATTTCATGGGCATCACCTAAATCCACCTGACTATCTCTATTAGTATCTACTAATAGTTTTATAATTTCTGGTGTGAATAAAGGTTTTATATCCGTTCCAAATCCTAAAACATAATCATTTATGATCTTGCTATCTCTAGCATCTATAATACCGTTTCTATCTAAATCTCCTAATTTATGAATAACTTTTACAGTTCTTTCATCCTCTGCAAGAATCTCTATCTCTCCTGTTTCAGGATCTATATTTTTTCCTTTAAGAGTATATTTTATAACTAAATCTTGTTGAAAAAATCCTGTAGGATTATCAATAATTATATTAAGATTTATAGATTCATTATTTAAATATTTTGGCAAAGAAACTGAATTAGTTGAACCTTTTTTAGAGATAGTTCTTTCAACATCTTTAGTTACATCAATTCCCTTATCATCAACTGCTAAAAATTTATCTCTAAAGTTATGATCATAATAGGTATATATATCTGTTTCTTTATCTTTTCCAGATTCTATATCTGCTTCCAATGCATTTCCCTTACCTAAAGTGATTTTTGATAATATTTTTTCTTTTATAGTTACTTTAGATTTGGCTTTAAATTTATTATCTGGATTAGATACACCCACTGGTAATATAAAATCAGCTTCAACATCATGAGTTCCAAGCATACTAGAATCTACTGATGGATCTGCAAATTTCCAAGAAGCTAAATTAATACTATCTAATTTATACTCTCCGTTTTCAAATCCAGTGTTTTGATCTGCTAATACAGGAATATCTGAAGCAGTCGTTGGTAGCTTTCCTAGAGAACTGCCTGGTGTAAGTTCTCTATCTTCCACTATTACATCAGCTATTATTTTATTGTTTATAGATTTAACTATATGTGGTGTTGCTATACTTTCATGTGGATAGTCTTTTGCTTGAGCTGTAACTCTATATTCTCCACCAAGATTTATAGCAGCATTTTTTTCATCGCTTCCTCGAACTATATCAACAGTTACAGAACCATCTGTACTAGCTGTTTTTTCTCCTAAAAGATTCCCTTTAGGATCATAAACTTTTATTAATGTTCCTATAGGAACAGATGTTTCTCCTTTTACATTACCTACACTTACTGTTCTAGTTCTATTAACTTCATCAATAGTATCTGTAATATTTTCTGGAGATGGAACAACTATATCAGGATTTACAGGTCCTGGTTTTTCTATAACATCAAATATATTATTTGGCCCTACAGTTTCATAAAGGTCTGTAGTATCAACTATATTTTCTGTATTATAATATGAAAGTAATAAAGATGATGGATCTATAGCAAATATAGACTCCCCTGATGTGTTTTTTGGATTTTCTTTTATTTGGAAAACATAAGAACTCAAAATATTTTGATCAGAAACATTTTTTTCTAAAAAGAAAATTTTTGATTTATCATATACAGGAGGATCAACCTCATATCTCGCACTAAAGTATATAGATCTTATATTTGGATGTTTTGTATTTCCGTAATCTATATAAGCTGGGTATTCTATTAATGTTTTATCATAAGAATTTTCTTCTCCAAGACTAATAAACTTTGTATTTAATCCAGTTTCTGGAAACCCTAAATTAAAATAGTCTTTAGACTTTTGATCGATATCTTCTAGATAACTTCCACCTACGGCTTCGTGATCAATTCCAGCACCAGGAAGTCCTAGATAATCAACAACACCCTTGTCATAATGAAGACTATGCTCAAATGAAGCAAATCCAGAGTTTACTGCAAGATTGTCTAACGAAATTGTTACGACAACTTTATCATTTGGATAAACGCTAGAAACCTCTTTACCCATTGAAGGATTTCCTTTATCATCCTCAATAAATTCATAAATTCTTAAATTATATTTTGGACTAGTTGTTTTTAAAAAATCTAACGCTATTTTTTTATCTGCATTAAGTGCAAAACCAACATCACTAGGTGTAAAAAAGCTGAAAAATAATGTGAAACAAATAAATAAAGCAGCTATTCTTCTAGTATAGTTTTTGTTAAGCATAAAATAATCACTCCCTAAGTAAAATATAGACAATTAAAATATATTTTAAACAAAATATTTATCATCTATTCTTATCTATGTATTATATACATAATAAATAACCTTTGCAACAGAAATACGTAAAAGGAGATAATTCTTAACCAGTTTTAATATTAACGTTATTTTATATTAATAATTTTGTAAATATAGTATAAAAGATAAAGATATAAAATTTTATTTTTATATCTTTATCTTTTATATGTGATATTTTTTTATTTATTTATTGGTTCATCGTCAGATATAATAGAATATATCTGTCTAATTTTCTCTAACCCTGTCGTATGTTGTTGAATTTTAGACGAATCTCCTAAATCCGCTTCACCTTCTCTTGTAATATCTATAATGTATTTAAGCGTCTCTGGATTTTTTATTAGATCCAATTCTTTTGTATATCCTAGTACAAAATCATTCATAATATCTCTATCTAAAACTTCAATAAATCCATTTCTATCTATATCACCTAATCTATGTAAAACTTTGACTTTTCTAGAAATTGATATCTCTGTTCCATCGATATCTAAAAAAGAATATATTATTTCAAAGTTTTTAATAACAATCTTTGTAGCGTCCAATATAGAATCGCTTAAATCATCTAATCTTTCATTGCTCTTAAACTCTGGAAGTTTAAAATCAACTATAGAATCGGATATAACTCTTCTCTCTACTTTAGATGTAACATCTATCCCATAGCTATTTATAGCTCTAAAATCATCTCTAAATCCTAGACCATAATACTGGTATAATGTTGTTATATCATCTGTACCATCTTTAATATCTTTATCTAGTGCATTTCCATTCCCTAAAATAATCTCTGGTGTAGCAATTCTATTTATTGATATATTTCCTGTTCCTATAAAAGTTTCATCTTTATTTATAATAGTATCTTCTCCTATTATACTGTCCAAAAATATACTTTTTATAGTATGATTTCCTAAAATCATATTATCATCAGGATTTATAAAATTCCATTTTCCAAGACTAACTCCATTAATTTTAGGTTTATCCTTTTCCAAAGCTCCTATTGATGCTTCTAATCCTGTTTTTATATCAAATGTAATTATAACTTCATCAGCTTTATCATCTAATCCTGCTAGATCCGTTCCAAGAGGAAACTCTCCTAGTTCACCCATATTTAAATTTTCTTTTATATAATTATGTCTTTTTATAACTTCATGTACAACCGCAGTTGATTTATCACCCGAAATAACAGGAACAATTTTATAACCACCGCCTAGATTAATACTTGCGTTTTTATCATCCGTTCCCCTGTCAATATTTACAGTTACAGAACCCCCAGTGGAAATCTCTCTTCCTAACTCAACTTCATTTTTATCATATACAACAATTTCTGCACCTATTGGAACCTCTAATAATCCTTTTAAATTCCCTACTGTAATGGTTCTTGTTCCAACTTCATGATCTATATCATCTGTTATATTTTCCGCTGTTTTATCTAATATTATAGGGTTTAAAGGTGTTAAATCTTCTATTTCATCAAATATACTACTTCCCGACTCTACATCTTCTTTAAGATATTTTACCGATGTAAGTGATTCTGTATCATAGTATGAAATAGTTATAAAATCTGGATCAACCATAAATCCATCTATCCCAACTGTTATTCCAGGATTTTCTTTAACTTCAAACAGATATGATCCTATTATATTTTTATCATCCCTATTTTTTTCAAAATCAAATATTTCATTTTTTTCATATTTAGTATCTGCATAATATACATTAGAATATATCGACCTCATCTTTTCTGGAGCTTTTTCATTATCTATCCTTGTCGGATATTCTATAAGATAATTTTTATATTTATTTATACCTCCAAATGATAATTTATCCCTATTTGCACCTAATTTTGGAAAACCTAAATCAAATATATTCTGAGATATATCTGATAAATTAAATTCATCTCCACCAATAATACTATCATGATCTCCTGCACCAGGAATTCCCAAATAATTAAATCTAGCAGAATCATATGATATTACACTATCTAGTCCAGCTATACCGTGGACAGAATCAAAATTATCTAATGCCATTGTTAAAACAAATTTTTGTCCAGGCAGTAATATATTATCTTTTATAACTTCTCCCAATTCTCCTACACCTATTCCTGTTGGATCTTCTAGATATTTATACATCTTCAATGTATAAACCGCTTTAGTTTTTTTGCTATCCGCACTTACAACACTATTACAATTTATTATTCCTGTAAAAAAAAATATAACTGATAAAAAAATTGACCCTAATTTATATCTATCTATATTTTTACCCATAATTATCTCTCCTAACATCTAACTTATAAAGAATGTTTATCACAAACTTTTTAAATTACTTATATTATAATTCGACATGGAAAATATAATATTAACAATATTTAGAGATTACATATATTTACAATTTATATTTATACATAAAAAATAAGGCTAACTAAAAGTTAGCCTTATTTTCAAATTCTAAAACTAGTCGTTTATAGATTTGATTTTATGTTTATTTGTGTGAGCGTCTTCACCTTCAACTAGGTATCCAAATAGTTGTGGTGCAACTTCAATTATTCCAGAAATTAATTTTTCTAGTCTTTCTTGGTTGTGCACTCTGAATGCAGCAGTAGGGTTAAATGATCCATTGAATGGTCCTGCATTAACTAGATTAGCCATATAATCAACATCGCTTTCGCCGTTGTTATATTTTTCTTGTCTTTTAACTATTCTGTTAAATAGTCCCATATCAGTGTTACTTGTTGTGTCATTTTTCTGTCCGTTTAAGATACCATCTTTGTTGATATCTCCACGTAGATAGATAACATATACATCTTTAGTTACTGCTGGAAGTACATTACCATAAATAGTAGAATTATAAGTAATTCTATATTTACCATAACTATTCTCTCCATCATTACCTAAAGTTAGATCTTCTGTTGGATTATATTCTGGTAAATCTTTTTTACTTCCTGAAGCAATTGTTGTAGAAGTAATGCTAGAATATTTTTCAACAAATCTTGTTATTGTATAAGGATCTGTAAATTCTGTTCCATCTAGATTTACAAGTTTAGTATCATTATCTCTAAATCCACGATTTACATACATATAAATATCTTTATTTCCTGCAAGCCCATGGTTTCCATCTTCCGGTGTAATTATCGGTAGATCAGCAACTTTAACTGTTACAGTTATTTCTAAAGTATCATCGTATGTTAACCAGTTTGCACTTAAATGATTTAATTTACCTTTAAATGTTTTAGTTGCACCTGGTTGTTGTGGGTTAAATCCTGATAATGTGTTTGGGTTCCAATCAATTATATAAGGTGCAACTGTTCCTGGCATATGTTTGCCTACTGGAAGAACAAAATTGCTTCCTTGTGGGAATAGTTTAACCAATTCTTCAAATGAAGATATAGTATTTCCTAAAGGAATCTCTACAGTAGCATCTTTAAATGTATCGTCAGGTTCACCTTTAACTGAAATTACTGATACCTGTCCTTTAGATTGATCAACTACAGCTGGTAGTCCTAAAATTCCTGAAGTGAAATTATAAACTTTTCCTTTTAATTCAATTTGAGAATCTTTTTGACTATCAGGTATCCAATTGGCTGGAACAAATACTGTTGATCCATCACTCATCTCAACTTCTATGTTTTGAGGTAATAAAGCAATTATAGAATCAACACTTGATGCTTTGTTTACTCTTGCATCATCTGCATAAGTTTCTTCAAATTTATCAGCTGGATCAACTATATCAACAATAGTTTTACTATTATCAACATGTACATTAACTATAACTTCTGATGGAATTGTTGGTTCTTCTGTTAGCCATCTTGGTTTTGTTAATGAAACAGCTCCATTAAATTTAAATGTTCCTTTTTGTACTGTAAAGAAATCTTCTGGAAGAGATCCAGGAGCCCATGAAATTGTATAAGAAACATTAGAATATGGTTTATTATCAACTAGTTTAATATCACCATTTCTTGAAGGGAAATATTTAACTAAATCTTCATACGTAAATATCTCTTCACGTTGTTCTTGTGTTAAGAATATGTCCATAGGTGTTGCAACATCTAGAGAACCTTTAACTGCTGTTACAACTGATTTAGCATCAATTTGTGCTTTAACGCCATCTACAGAAGAAGAATAAGAATATGATTCTTTTTTATATTCAATTTTATCTTTTGTAGAACCATTGATTGCTGATACAAAATTCCAATTAGCTTTCATATATCCAACTGAAACAACTTTTCCATCAACTAATTTTCCAACTTCTAATAAGTTTGGTAAAGTTAGATCAGAAATATCTTGTGTTGTATCTGCTTTTTCAATAAGTTTATCATCAGCTGATGTTAGATGACCTTTAAATGGATCTACACTACCTTCTGTGTTTGGATCATCTGGATAAGTTGGTAATGGATCTATTATAACTATATCGTCCATATCGTCAATTTTAACTGTGATAGTTATACTCTTAACATCGTTATAAGTTAACCATCTATCGATAGGTCCAGTAGTTATTGCACCTGTAAATTTAAATTCTTTTCCAGCAACGCTTGTATCCCAATCGCCTGGAAGAGCATTTGGTGTCCATGCTATTGAATATGTAGGTCCAACAACATTTCCGAATATGCTTCCAAATAGTTCTATATTTCCGTTTGATTTAGGGAACATAGCTAATAATTCAGCATAAGTTACAGTGCTATCTTTTGGTAATATAATAGTGGAGTCTTTAACTTCTGCAGGTAGTTTACCTGTAACAGGTGTAACTATTGCTTGTTGTCCTGCAAGTTGTTTATTTGCAACAACACCATTTATATTTGTTTTATAAGTATAAGTTTGTCCTTTAGGATCGAACTTATTATTAACTCCCGCATCTGGTCCCCAATTTGCAACAAGTGTTAAAATTCTACCATCAGATTTAACAGCTTTTACAGTTGTTGGGAATAATACGTCGATTACATCTTTATCAGATTTAGTATCTTTTAGTTTTTCATCATCTGCAGATGTATAAACTGGAGCAACTGGCATAATATAATCGAAGATTGGAGGTGTCATTCTGATATACATATGCGCATATCTTCTGATTTTATTATCAGCTTCAGTTCCTACGTTAACAACTTTCATATTACCTGTAGGAATAGCAATAATATTTTCTTCAAACAATGTACTTGTTTTAACTATTCCTACACTATTAAGGTCAGATCCAGGTCCAAAGAACCAATCACCTAAAGCAGCTTTTGCACTATAAGTCCCAGATTCTGAACCTGTGTTTGGGTTATATGTAACAGTAGCATTTTTTGGTAATGTAGGTAATTTATCGCTCTCATCAGTTCCTTTTTTAGAAATTACATCCTTGATTGGACGGCCAATTTCTAATGTTGGTTCTGTAGGAGTTGTAAGAGTTGAATCTGTTTTAATATTATTGTCTCTTGGGTTTGTTTTAATAGAAACTTTATCAGATTCTAGTTTTCCTGGTAATGTTACGGAAACTCCAAAATCTCCACCTAGGTTAGATTTATCATGTCTTTCGATTGTAAATTTAGCCGGTGTTTTTTCTGTAGTTGTTTCAGTTAAAGTATATTCAGCCATAAGAACATTATCAGGTGAGTATATTTTAACTATAGAGTCTTTTGGAATAAATGTTCCATCACTCATTTTTGAAATTTCAACATCTCTTATACCAGTATAAACATCAGCATTGCTGATTATTATGCTATTCACATCTGGTAGGTTTATTTCGATGTCCACTTCAGGATCAACTGGTGGGTTAAACACTGCATCAAAGTCAGCATCTCCAGCTCCACCTTTAACAATATGAGTTGAATCTACATAGTTATCAGCAGTGAAGTTTGAGATAACTATAGATCCATCATCAGTGAAAACTGAAAGTGGTTTAACTCCTGGTGTTGGACTTGGTTTATCATTAACTTTAAATATATAAACCCCTATTGTTTGATCATCAGCAGAACCTGTAAAGTTCGCTTCTTTATCATATGGTATACCAGTTTCACCATTTGAATTGTATATATAAGCTTGAATTTCTCTTTGTCCTTCAACAGCAGAATCTAAAGCTCCAAAAGGATCAAAATTACTTATACGGAATTCACCATATATATCATTTGCTGGTTTTAACTTTCCAGGGTTTAGTTTATTCCAATATGCATTTTGGAATTCTGTTTGCTCGCTTCCCTCTGGTGGAACAACTCCACTTCCAGTATCAGGACTTGTCATAAGTGTAACTTGTCCTGGATCATATCCAAGAGAATACTCGATACCACTAAAACCAAAAGGTTTTTCGTATTTTTCCATCTTAACTAAAACTACGATTTCGTCCCCTGGTGTTACGATAGCTTTATCTCCATCTGGATTTAACATATCGCCAAGGCTACCAATGCCTTCTGAATCTACACTAGTTTTGTCATACTTATAAAGCTCTAATTTAAAATCGGCTTTAGTAGTAGTTTTGAAAAAACTTAATGCATCTGCTTGGAAACTTTGCGGAATAATAGAAATCATTACAGCAAAACATAAAAATACTGCAACGGCTCTTTTAAAAGTTTTTGGAAACATTATATCCCTCCTGCTTAATTTATATCATAAACTAAGAAATTAGAAAAACTTCTTAGAGTTTATGCAAAATAATTATCAACCTGTGAATTCTACATTAATAATTATAAAACATATAAAAAATAAAATCAACTATCTTTTTTCTTTTCATATATTTTATCGTTATATTGTTAATTTATTTTACTATATGTATTAATAATTATAATGTTTTTACACTAAATGATACTAAAATAGCCCTAAATGTAAAATAAGGAAAAATCTTTAAAAGATTTTTCCTTATTTATATCTTATTTAATTTATTTAACTAGATAAGAATAGTCTTGTTTTATCAATTGTATCCCAGTTCTATCCATTTGGATTCTAAATGCATCATGATGGGTAGAAAATTTATCTCTATCAACATCTATAGCTCTCAAAAAATATGTATCTTTATCTTCATGAATACCCAATTTTATATTCTTATAAATTCTTTTATTAACTTCATTAACTAAAACTTCATCAATTTTTGTTATTTCACCATCATTATTCACATCGCCTCTAAGATAATGAGTTTTAAGGCTTCTATCTGTTTTTATATCAACTCTACCACTTCTTAAAGGATATGAATACTCAATTTTGCCCATTTCATTTGGGTTTATAGAAAGATTTGAAATTTTTTCTGTAGAAGAAAATAAACCAATATCTACCTTGTCAGAACTTCCTGGAACTGTAACAACTCTAGAAACCCTATAATCAGCGTCATAGTTCAGTCCATTATCATCTAAAACACTAAAGCCTGTGTCTCTAAACTCTTTTTTATAATAGATATTTAATGTTTTATCATCTGTTGGATCCAATTCTCCTGGATTTCCAACATTTAGAGAAATGTTTTTTGGTTCTCCAATAAGTCTTTCTGTGTTCTTAAAATCTTCTATAGAACTAAGTTTATCTCTATCAAATTGATTATTATAAGTTGTTTTATCCTCTGTAACTTCAGAGTTAAAAACTGTCATCTCATTTATAGAAGAATCAAATCTTAAAAAGCTATCATCTATACTAGTTGCCATCTGATCTACACTAAAAGTTATGGCTGCTATTACATCATCAGCTTCTAATCCTTTATAAAATTTATTTCCATCTCCATAATTTCCATCTTTAACAGACTGAAGAATAGATATTCTATCTACACCAGCTGTTGCAGAAACTGTGTTAGTTATAAAATTATCAAAAATATTCTTTTTAAAGGAAACAGCACTAGCTCCTCCATTTTTAAGACCACTATCAAAGATATCTTTATCTTTTTGGCTTGATAAAACTTCTCCATCTACACTTGTAGAATTAGAAGTTATAGTGATTTTTGTCGAATCATAATCTATATATGTCGCCAAGCTTAAAACTCCATTTTTTAATATATCTGCTCCATTTTCTGAAAGTCTAATCTTAAGCATATAATTGTCTTTTGGTAGAATAAGTCTTTTATCCTCTAATTTATCTCCTATAACACCATTAGGATTCTCAGCCGTCGGAGAGATATATTTATAAACATCCATCTCTATTAAAGCTTTTTTACTTGTTACAGCAGATGCAGTTATTAAACCATTGAATCCTGTAGAATCCTTTTTATCTAAATCAATATCCCCTAGATAAAAAGAAAATGCCATAGAGGCTACAGCTATAAAAGCTATACTTTTTTTTAATAAATCTTTCATAAAAACTTCCCTTTTCCTTTATTTAAACACCACTTATATAATCATTCCATTAAACAATATATATTTATCTATAACTAAAAACTATTATTTATGTGATTATATAATACCAAATATCCAATGTCAATTAAAATAAAATTAAAATATATTACAACTATAAACTATCTTTTATAAATTTTTGTAACAATTTCGCTTTATCCACAGATATCTTCGCAATTTGAGAAATTTTATCTGGAGATGCACTTTCTATATTTTCCATAGTCTTAAAATAGATAATTAAATTTTGTGATTTCTTTTCTCCTATTCCATCAAAAGATCTAAGCATTAAATTTATATTTCTTTTCTTATCCAATTTTCTTTGATAATCTATAGAATATCTATGGACTTCATCTTGTATATTAGATATAAATTTAAAAACTGGTTTATCTGAAAAAATATCTATCTGTTTTCCACCTTTAGAAATAGCTTTTGTTTTGTGTTTAGAATCTTTAACCATTCCAAAAACAGGAATATTTAAACAAAATTCATCTATAACTGCTTCTCCCATAGAAACATGTCCGCTTCCACCATCTAGAAGAATAAGATCTGGCTTTTTTCCAAACCCATCTTCTGTCGGTTGCTCTTTTTTATATCTCTCAAATCTTCTAATCAACGCCTCTTTCATACTACCATAGTCATCCTGTGTTTTTATATCCTTCATCGCAAATCTTCTATACCCTTTTTTATAAGGAACTCCATCCTTAAAAACAACCATTCCACAAACAATATTACAATCTCCTATATTAGATATATCATAGGCTTCTATATATATAGGAATATTCTTTAATCCAAGTATACTTTTTAATTCCTCTAAAACTCTATTCCCTTTAAAAACCCTTCCCCTATTATAAAAAAGTAGCTCTTTAGAATTTTTTATCGCCATATCCACAAGATACTTTTTATCGCCTTTTTCAGGAACTTTTATACTAACCTTTTTTCTAGATAAATTTGATAAATATTTACTTATAAGCTCATCATCTCTAATAGGTATTTGGCTTATAATTAAAGAAGGAATCTCCTTAATTTTAGAATAATATAAAGAAATCATATCTGAAATCAAATCTTCTACATTATATATATCGGAAAAAACCATTTCTTCTTTATCAGAAAGCCTTCCTTTTCTAAACTTTAATATATTTATACACACATTTTCATCTATTTTATAATATCCAATTACATCCAAATCTATCTTGTTTTCTAAAACAACCTTCTGCTCTAATAAAATCTTTTTTATAGCATTTATTTTATCTCTATATTTTCCAGCCTGTTCATATTCCAAAAGATTAGAATGAACTTCCATCTTCTTTTTTAAAACAATAACCGCTTTTTCACTTCCACCTTTTATATATTCCCTTGCTTGTAAAAAAGATCTTTTATAATCTTTTTCATCAATATTTCCTTTGCAAACTCCAGTACATAAATTAATATAATAATTTAAGCAAGGTCTTTCCTTTTTAAAATCTTTAGGAAAAACCCTGCTACATGTCGGAAGTTTAAATATACTGTTTGCCTGATCCACAATCTGGCTAACTGCAAAAAAACTAGTATATGGTCCTATATACTCAAAATTTTTATCATGATTATTCTTTTCTGCAACTATTCTAGGATAATTAGTTTTAGAATCCATCTTTATATAATAATATCCTTTATCATCTTTTAATAAAATATTATATTTTGGCTTCTCCTGCTTTATAAGGCTACATTCTAGAACCAATGCTTCAAACTCACTATTAGTCACTATAAAATCAAAGTCGAATACATTCTCTACCATCTTTAAAACTTTTGGATCATGCTTTTTTATCTGTAGAAAATAGCTAGAAACTCTATTTTTAAGAATTTTTGCCTTTCCTATATATATAATTTTTCCAGATTCTTGTTTCATTATATAAACTCCTGGAGATATAGGAAGCTTTTTAGCTTTTTCTAACAATAACCCTATCTTTTTATACATAAACAAAAATCCCCTAACAATTTAAATAAAATTATTCAAACAGTCCATCATGTATCATTTTTATTAATCCACTTATCGCTTCATTTTCATCTGATCCATCTGCAAAAAGTTTTACAGTTGTCCCCCCAACTATTCCTAAAGACAAAACACCTAATAGACTTTTTGCATTAACTCTTCTTTCGTCTTTTTCTATCCATATAGATGATTTGTATTTATTTGCTGTTTGAATAAAAAATGTTGCTGGTCTTGCATGAAGTCCTATCTCATTTTTTACAACTACTTCTTTCATATACATATAAAAATCCTCCTATCTACCCTTTACTATATTAAAAATTATTATAACAATTATTTAATCTTTTATCAATAATATATACATCTATATTATTGATTATTTGTATCTTTATTTAAAATATATTCATTATATAAATCTAACCTTTTTTCTTTTGTTTGATCTATAGAATTTTCTTTTTTATACTCCTCTATATTTTTAAAATGTCCCGAAATCAAAACTTCTGGAACTTCTACACCTCTCCAATTTCTAGGTCTAGTATATTGATTATATTCTAACAAACCATTATAATGACTTTCATCCTCAAAACAAACTCGTTCAGACAAAACCCCATTACATAATCTAGATATAGAATCTATTAAAACTAAAGCCCCCAACTCTCCACCTGTCATAACATAATCTCCAATAGAAACCTCTTGATCAACAATTTTATCAATAACCCTTTGATCTATACCTTCATAATGTCCACATATTATAAAAATTTCTCTTTTTTTTGAAAGTTCTTTACAATATTCTTGGGTCAACTTTTTTCCCCTTGGAGACATATTAATTACATAAGGCATCTTATCCACGCTATCTTCCATCATACCTAAATAGCATTTATAAACTGGTTCCGCTTGTATAAGCATCCCTTTTCCTCCCCCAAAAGGATAATCATCAACTCTCTTATGTTTATCTTCTGTATAATCTCTTATATTATAACATTTTATCTCTATATGACCTTTTTCTTTCGCTCTACCTATAATGCTTTTATTTACATAAGCATCACATATTTCTGGAAAGAGTGTCCCAACCTTAAATATCATACATCAAATAACCCTTCTAGTGGCTTTATTATAACTTTTTTTTCAGCAATATTTATATCAATTATAACCTTTTCTATAACTGGTATTAAATATTCTCTCCCATTTCCCTTAGAAATATAAACATCATTAGCTCCTGTTTGTATTATATCCAAAATTTCTCCATAACTCTCTTCACTATCTACATCAAAAACTTCACAACCTATAACATCTTTAACAAAATACCTCCCCTCTTCTAGGCTAATATCTTGCTTATCTATATATATTTTTTCTCCTATAAATTTTTCCGATTCTTCTCTTCTAGATATCCCTTTAAACTTAGCAACTGCTGTGTTTTTATTTTCTCTTATAGTTTCAACAAATATTTTTTCTTTTGATTTTCCTAAATAAAATTCATCAAATTCTTGAATAAAATCATATCCATCACACATATATAATATTTTTAACTCTCCTTTTATCCCATGATGACCAACTAATTTTCCAACTTCTAAATACTCTTTACTCATACATATTCCTCATTTGCTTTTAGATAATAAATTTAGGGAAAGCTAAACGCCTTCCCTAAATTTATTATCTATTATTTATATATTCTAGTCTATTTCAACTAAAATTTTCTCGCCAACTCTGCTAGCTGCAGCTCTCATAACTATTCTTATAGCTTTCGCAATACGTCCTTGCTTTCCTATAACTCTACCTTTGTCCTCTTGACCAACACTTAGATGATATATAACAACACCATCTTCATTTGGCTCATCAACTAAAACAGTTACAGAACTTTTGTCTTCTACTAGTCCTTGCGCTATTTGAATTAATAATTCCTTCATAAATACCAACCTCTTTTATTTTAAAAATTATATAACATTGTTGTCTTTAAGTAATTTTTTTACTATATCTGTTGGTTGTGCTCCTGTAGAAATCCATTTTCTAGTTTCATCCGCATCAACTTTAACAACAGATGGACTTTTTGTTGGATCATAATATCCTAGTTCTTTTATACATCTACCATCTCTAGGAGATCTTGAATCAGCCACAACTATTCTATAAAAAGGAGCTTTTTTTGCACCCATTCTTCTTAATCTAATTTTTACAGCCATATTATTTTCACCTCTTTCATATTATTGATATATATATTACACCTTGAATCTATCCAAGAGTATAAGCTAAATAATTTTATCTAGGAAGTTTCATCTTTTTATTGCCTTTAGGCTTTTTTCCAAACCCAGAACCAGAAAGCTTTTTCATCATCTTTTGCATCTGTTCAAACTGTTTTAAAAGCCTATTAACATCTTCTATCTTCATTCCACAACCTTTGGATATACGAACTTTTCTATTATGATTTATTACAGAAGGTTTTTCCCGTTCATACGGAGTCATAGAAGTTATAATTGCTTCTACTCTAGTTATCTGCTTTTCATCTATATCTTCGTCTTTTATCTTTCCAGAAATTCCTGGTAACATGGATAAAACTTGCTTAATAGATCCCATACCTTGAATATGTTTCATCTGCATTAAAAGATCATTTAAATCAAATTTATTTTCTTTAAATTTTTTCGTAATCCTCTCAGCCTCTAGATCGTCTACATTATTTTGGGCTTTTTCTATAAGGGTCAAAACATCTCCCATTCCCAAAATACGAGAAGCCATTCTATCCGGATAAAATTCTTCAAGATCATCTACCTTTTCGCCTATTCCAACAAATTTTATAGGCTTTCCTGTAACTGCTCTTATAGAAAGGGCCGCCCCTCCCCTTGTATCTCCGTCCAACTTAGTTAAAATAACTCCATCAATCTCTAAAGATTCATTAAAACTTTGAGCAACATTAACAGCATCCTGCCCCGTCATTGCATCTACAACAAATAAAATTTCAGTGGGATTTACAGCTTGTTTGATATCTTTAAGTTCCTGCATAAGAGTTTCATCTACATGAAGCCTCCCCGCAGTGTCCAATATAATAACATCAAATCCATGGTCTTTTCCATGCTTCAAAGATTCTTTTGCTATTTCTATTGGTGAGATCTGTCCCTTTTCAAAAAAATGAACTCCTGCAAGCTCCGAAACAACTTTAAGTTGTTCTATAGCAGCAGGTCTATAAACATCACAAGCAACAACCAACGGTCTATGACCCATAGATTTAAACTTTTTTGCCAATTTTCCCGTATGGGTTGTTTTTCCACTTCCCTGTAATCCGCACATCATAATTATACAAGGTGGTTTTGATGGGAAATTTATCTTTTCAGCTTCTGTTCCCATGAGCGAGCTAAGTTCATTATCAACTATCTTTATAACTTGTTGCGCTGGAGTTAGACTTTTTAAAACATCTTCCCCAACTGATTTATCTGTAACAGAGTTTATAAAATCTTTTACAACTTTATAATTAACATCAGCCTCCAATAAAGAAAGTTTCACCTCTCTCATAGCATCTTTAACATCTGATTCTTTTAATCTTCCACGAAGCCTAAGCTTTTTAAAGGTTGCTGATAACCTTTCAGAAAGACTTTCAAATGCCATTAAAACCACCTCCTTTTTATAATTTTTTTAAATAATATCTGTTATATATCTATCTAAAATATTTTTCATTTCTAAAATTTTTTTTAGATAGATACTATTTAAAGAAATTTCGTTTTGTAAACTATTTTCATCAATATCTTCTATACATCCTTGTAAAGAGTTTAACAAAGATACAAGTTTTAATTTATCTTCAAATTTTAAAAGAGCCATCTCAGACCTCTTAATATTATCACTAATGCCCTGTCTTGTGATTCCTTCATTTTGAGAAATTTCAGAAAAAGATAAATCACCGTTATAATAATTTTCTAATATCTCTCTCTGTTTTTCTTTAAGCAAGCAACCATATATATCAAAAAATGGAATCATATCTAATTTATTCAATATATCATCAACCTATAAAAACATTCTTTTGTCATCCTATTATACTAAATGCACACTTTTTTGTCAAGTTTTTATCTTTACACACTCTATTTACACAACATTAAATGAATGATTTAATTTTCCAAATTTCGCTACCATAACTGTTATATCATCTTGATCATTTTTATGTAATCTTCTTTTTGCCTCTCTAGATATTACGCTGCATATCTCTTCTGCTGTTTGCTTTTTATACAATTTTAGCTCCATTTCTATCCATTCTACCCCTGTTGATAAAACTCCATCAGAAACCATAACCAAGATACTATTATTATCTATACTGGAATTTTGGCTATCAAATGCTGCTCCATTTAGTATTCCTATTGGTAAAGAATTTCCCTCAAATTTTAAAACTCTCCCCCCTTTGTATAAAAACGATGTGCACCCTCCCGCCTTATTAAATTTAACCTTCCCTGTATAAAGATCTATCGTGGTTATGTCCAATGTAGCCAACGATTCTTCTTTAGATTTTATCAAAAGAGATGAATTTATCAATTTTATCGCTGTGCTAAATCCAAATCCTGCTTTTATCAATTTAAGTATTAAAGAGCATGTCATCATACTATCAATTGCAGCTTTTTTTCCACTACCCATCCCATCGCTTAATATAAGATTTGCACACCCTCTACTGTCTACAAAAAACTCATAGCTATCACCACAAATGTTAGTTTTATCAATCGCATACTGCTTACTGCAAAAATCTATAGAATAATTTGCTTTTTCAAAAAAACTCATCTTGCTATTATCTTTAAGTCTTATTATAGATGGAATTTCTAAATCTCTTGCTAAACTATCAGAAAGTTCTTCTGTTATTATCTTTAAATCCCCTATATAACTATTTGATAGATATACATCCACCGATATTCTTCCATATTTATCAAACAATACAGATATATCGCTAGTTTGATAACCTTTGTTTTCAAATAATTTTCTAACCTTTTCTTGCTTTTCATAATCTACCCTTGTAATATCAGAAATTTCATCACTTATATCAAAAAGCATGTTTGACATCGCGTCAAACTGTTCCATTGCCACATATCTCATCTCTGCAGAATTTTTACTGGATATCTGTTTTGATATTTGATTATCATAAAAAAGATTTATAACAGAAACTAACAATTCTATCCTCCTACATTTTTGTTGAAAATATACAGGTAGATCAAATTTTGTTATCTCTTTTTTTATCTTTATGCATTCTATAGTTTTGTCTAGAGCATTTATAGTTTCATTATAATTTTTATCCCAACACTGCATATTATAAACACAACTTTTACAAACTTTATTTGCTGTTTCATGGAATATATTGCTAACATTTTGCGTATTTAGCCCATCTATTTTTTTAGAAACACTTTCTACAGATAACTGTAAATCTGATATTGTGTTAGATGCAAATTTTAGCTTTGAACTTATGCTGTTATTTGCATTAATTACTCCTGTATAATTTTTTTCTGTCTTATTTATAGATATAAACTCAAATACTTTTTCCGGAATCATTAAAAATATAATACTAGATAAAAATATATCTACAACATCAGAAAAAATAGATATATCGTTAGATAATAATATAAAAGCTACAGAATTTACAATCATGAATACAGAAACCATCAAAAATTTTCCTAGTTTATTGAATATAGATGACAAAAAACCAGCTACCACAAAACCACTAGCTAGATATATTAAATTTGGATTATATAAAGTTATAGCCATAGCAACAACTATCCCAGAAATAGAGGCACCTACTACACCATATTTATACGCCATAGTAAGGATTGCTAGAATTCCAATTATATTCCCCAAACTCATAAAGAAAAAACCTATCCCTGTTGTAGATAATATAAATAGCCCAAAGAGTATTATAAAACTAGACTTTTCAAATATATTTAAGTCTCCTAAAAATTTTCCTTTATTAATACAATTAAAACACATAAATGTAAAATATGTCATCGATCCTACTAAAAGACTTTCTGATAATACAAATAATATCCCTGAAATATTAATACCAATAATAACTAAGTTTAACCCTTCTATCAAAAAGGTAATACCAACACTTAAAAATGAAACTCCTAAAATATTATATTTTAAAAGCTGTGATTTAATAAATAGTTGTTTTGCAACTATTATTAGAAACATACAAAATATTGCTGAAATATTAGATGATATTCCTCCAAAAAACACATAACCCATAAGGCTTCCTAAAAAAGATATGTAAGATAAATTTACAGGCAACGCCGCTGTAACTGCAATATTGAAAGGCGCCATAATCCCTAAAACTCTTGCATTAGAAAATATAAACGCCAAAACAAAAACTATAACTTGATTTGCCATCTGAAAAACGAAACTTTTATCACCTAGTCTCCAACTACTTGTTGAAACGTCTAAACTTTTTGTCTTCAAAATAAACACCGCCATCCGTTATTTTTAACTTCCAAAATTCCCAATTTATTCCAATTGATAATAGATATTATATTTTGGTTAGCTAAAAAAAAATGTCGGAATTTAATTATCTAGTATTATTTTTATATTATCCACAAATTGTGTAACATCTTTTAGATCCACTGTATCTGTCCCTTCTACGGTTACCGCTATTGTTCCACAAGATGCCCCAAATTTTATGCAATCTTCTATACTTTTTCCATTTACATAATAATGTATAAACCCCGCTAATACGCTATCTCCAGCCCCAATTGTTGATTTAACAGAGATGTTTGGAACAGAAATATCCAATAATTTATTAGTCTTTCCATTATAGTATACTAATCCTTCATCTCCAAAACTAACTATAACATTTTCCACAAATCCATCAAATTTATATAAACTTTTAAATAAATCCTCTTTTCCATCAACCTTTTTCCCTAGCATCTTTTCTATCTCTAGATGGTTTGGTTTTATTATAAATGGAGATATCTCTTTTATATCTTCCAATGAAAATATATCATTATCTATAACAATTAGATTATTATCATCTTTAAAACTAATTATAAAATTTTTATAATCTACTGGTGACAAATTCGGTGGCATACTTCCACAAAACATCAAAATATTTTTTTTATCCAAAACCATATGATTATCAACAACATCTTTAATGTTTTTATAAACCATTGAATCAACTTCACAGCCTCTTCGATTTATCTTTATCATCTTATTGTCTTTTAAAACTATAGAAACATTCTCTCTAACACTTCCCTCAACTAAAAAAAACTCATAAATAATCTTATCTTTTTCTAAAAGCTTTTTAAATCCATCAAAATTATCCTTTCCTGCAACTCCTATAATTTTATTTTCTGTTTTAAAAGATGATAAAACCTTAGAAACATTTATAGATTTTCCCCCTGTATAAACCTTTTCTTTTATCGGCTTTACAGGTTCTTCAAAATCTATTTTATCAACCCACATAGTGACATCCATAGATGGATTTAGTGATATTCCTATTATATTAAAATCCATAAATATTTCCCTTCATATAAAACTAATTTTTTTTAAAAATTTTTGTTCCTTGTTTTGTTTCAACAATACTATACCCTTTTTCCTCTATAATATCTCTTATATTATCAGCTTTTTTATAATCTTTTTCGCCTCTATATTTTATCCTTTCTTCTACAAGTTGTTTTATCTCTTTTGGTATATCTTCTTCTTGTTTTATATTATAGAGTATTCCCAAAATATTCGTGAATGTTTCAAATAAAACTAATATATTTTCCAAATATATTCTACTTATATTATCACTATCAGATATATATATATTTATATCCCGAACCATATCAAATATAACAGCCAAAGCATCTGATGTATTTAAATCATCATCCATACATCTATTAAAAGCTGTATTATACTCCTGAATAATTTGTTTTTGTATATCTGTATATTTAACATTAGTGTTCTGTTTTATTTGTGATTTTATATTATCTCTAAAATTATACAGCCTTTCCAAAGATGATACACAACTTTCGATAACTTCTATTGTATAGTTTATCGGACTTCTGTAATGTGCTTGAATCATCATAAATCTTATTGGCTCATATCCATATTTTTCCGCTACATCTCTAACAGTGAAAAAATTGTTTAAAGATTTAGACATTTTTTTATTATTAACATTTATATATCCATTATGCATCCAATATTTTGCAAGTTCTCTCCCAGAATAACATTCACTCTGTGCAATCTCATTTTCATGATGGGGAAATATTAAGTCCTGTCCACCACAATGAATATCTATTGTTTCTCCAAATATTTTTTCTATCATCGCAGAACACTCTATATGCCATCCCGGTCTACCCTCTCCAAAACTTGTTTCCCAAGATGGTTCTCCTATTTTAACCTTTTTCCATAGCGCAAAATCTAAATGACTTTCTTTTTTATTCCCTGTTTCAACCCTCGCTCCAGATTCTAGTGAATCTAATGGCATTTTGGACAACTTTCCATATTCTTCAAATTTATCAGAACGAAAATATACATCTCCATCAACTTTATAGGCAAAACCTTTCTCTAAAAGCCCTTCTATCATCTTTGATATAGAATCTAAATTTTCTGTAACTTTAGGAACCATATCTGGTTCTATTATATTTAATCCTACTGCATCTTTTTTATACTCTTTTATATACCTTTCAGAAATTTCTAAACTATCAACTTTTTCTTGTATTGCTTTATTTATTATCTTATCATCTATATCTGTAAAATTTTGAACAAATACAACTTTATTTCCTTTATATTTCAAATACCTTCTTAAAACATCAAATACACAAATTGGCCTTGCATTTCCTATATGTATATAGTTATAAACCGTTGGTCCACACGCATATATACTAACCTCTTTGTTTTTTATAGAAACTAATTCCTCTTTTTTTCTTGTTAATGTATTATATATTTTCAAAAAAATTTCCTCCATATTATTTATAAATATTCTATATTTTATATAGTATTTTATCTGTTTCTAATATTAAAAATATTCGTCCTATAAAAGACGAATATTTTTTCCTATAAATCTAACATTATGTTTTTATTTTTATACATATAATCAATTCCAGAAAAAATTGTTATAATTGTTGAAGCGTACATAAAAAAACTTGTCAAAAATTTAATATTATCCATAGAAATATTTATACCAACACTTGGTAAAGATGCAATAATCATTATACTTATAATAGATATCATCTGTATAACAGTTTTAAGTTTTCCATATTTTCCGGCATCTATAACCACACCTTTTTCCATGGATAAAAGCCTCAAAGATGTAACTAACAACTCTCTAGCAATAATTAATATCACCAAATAAGAGGATGCCAACCCCAAAGATATAAATGCAATAAACCCTGATATAACCAATAATTTATCTGCTAATGGGTCCATAAGTTTTCCAAAATTTGTTATTAAATTTCGTTTTCTTGCGATTTTTCCATCTATTGCATCTGTTATACTTGCTATAATAAATATAATTAATGCTACTATATAATTATATTTAAAATCTTTTAAAAGAAGAAAGAATACAAAAAATGGACATAATAAAATCCTAGAAATAGTCAACTTATTTGGCAAATTCAAATATAAGCATCCTCTCTATTTTATACAATTTATGTCAAAACTTCTGCTAAAAGATCATAATCTAGACTATCAAAAACCCTAACCTTTATAAAATCTCCTATATTTAAACTTCCCTCAAACTGAAAAAAAACTTTTCCATCAATTTCAGGAGAATCCATATAACTTCTTCCATAATAAGATTCTGCATATTTATCATATCCCTCTACAACAACTTCCAAATCTTTTTCAATAAGGTCTAGATTATGCTTTTTCATAATATCTTGCTGTAGTTTCATAATAGCTACAGCTCTTCTTTCTTTTTCAATTTCATCTATATGATTATCCATAATTGCCGCCCTTGTTCCCTCTTCTTTTGAATAAGCAAAACATCCAACTCTTTCTAATTTACACTCTTTAACAAAGTTATAAACTTCCTGAAACTCTTGTTCAGTTTCTCCTGGGAAACCAACAATAAATGTTGTTCTTATAACCAAACCAGGGACACTATTTCTCATATTTAATATATGAGATCTATAAAAATCTATATCTCCAATTCTGTTCATCTCTTTTAAAATTCTTTTGTTAATATGTTGCATAGGCATATCTATATATTTTAAAATTTTTGGATTATCTCTAATAACAGACAATAATTTTTCGTCTATTCTTTCTGGATAACAGTATAATATTCTTATCCAGCGTATTCCCTCAAATTTTGTAATCTCTTCTAATAATTTATATAGACTATTTTCTCCGTATAGGTCATGTCCATATCTACCTGTATCCTGTGCCACAAGTATAATCTCTTTAACTCCTTGTACTTCTAAAGATTTAATTTCTTTTAAAACACTCTCCATAGGTCGACTTCTAAATTTTCCTCTAATTAATGGGATAGAACAGTAGGTGCATCCATTGCTACACCCTTCAGCAATTTTTACATATGCATAAAACGGTGATGTGCTAAGTATTCTTTCTCCTTCTAACGGAAGATTGTATTTATCAGATATATCTATAACCTTTTCTCCCATCAGAGATTTTTTTATAGCCTGACTAATATTTAGATTAGAGCCTATTCCTAAAACAACATCAACTTCTGGTATTTCTTTAATTATATCTTGTTTATATCTCTCAACAAGACAACCTGTAACAACCACAGATTTTATCTTTCCTTCTTGCTTTAGTGTGCAAAATTCTAGAATATTTTCTATCGACTCTTGTTTTGCAGACTCTATAAAGCCACAAGTATTTATAATTATAACATCTGCTTGATCTACATCTGGTGTAATTAAAAATCCATCTTTATCTATAACGCTTAAAAGCATCTCAGCATCAACCTGATTTTTAGAACACCCTAAAGACACCAAACCAACTTTAACTTTCATTAAAATCTCCTTAAATAAAATTTAATCATTTATATCTTCGGTATTTATATCTTCGGTATTTATATCTTCGGTAATGTCATCTATTACAATTTTTATATCGCTATAGCTATGACCCATTCTTAAAAGAGATGCAATTATCTTCTGGTTCCCTTTATAATCCAAAAGATTTTTTTTATGCTTCTTTTCTATGATAAATTTAATATTATCAAGAATATCAACTTCATATTGATATTCTCTAAAGATAATATCAATATTTTCACTGGATATACCTTTAAGGGATAACTCATATTTAGCTTTTTTAAATCCCCATTTTTTAATAACTAAATATTTTTTTGCCAGAGCCATTCCATATTTAATATCATCTATAAGTCCAATATCTTCCATCTTTTGTACAGATTTTCTTGCAACTTCTTCCGAAACAGATTTTAAAAGCTTTTCATAAAGCTCTTTCCAACTATGATCTCGATAGGATATTAGATACAGACATCTCTCCCTAGCTTTTCTTTCTTCAGCATATATTTTTATATCTTCTAAATCTATATCTTCTAAAATCTTACCTTCTTTTAAAGAAAATTTATCTAAAACTTCACTATGTAATGTAGTAAAATATTCATTATTTATAAAGATATTATAATATAATTTCTTATATTTTTCTATCTTACTAATTATGTTTTTATCCATTTACATCCATCTTATCAACTTCAACATCTAATTTAACTTTTGCTTTTTCTACCTTTTTTTCAGTAGAAATATTTTCCGATTCCTTGCTTGATTCAATAACAGCTTTTTGAGCAAGTTCAACTGCAGCCATCTTTTTTGCTCTTTTAGAACTCATTACAAGTTTATCAGCATTTTCTTTTATTAGGGTATAAATTTCTTCTTTTATTGCAGGATTATCTTTAAGAAAATCTTTAGAATTGTCTCTTCCATTTCCTAATCTCTCTTCTTTATAGCTAAACCATGCTCCACTTCTATTAACTATTCCTAAGCTTAAACCTAAATCTAAAATTTCCCCTTCTGTCGAGGTTCCTTCACCGTACATTATATCAAACTCTGCCTCTCTAAACGGAGGAGCAACTTTATTTTTAACAATTTTACATCTTGTTCTATTCCCTATAATTTCGCTACCACTTTTAAGAGCTTCTCCTTTTCTAACCTCTATTCTAATAGAAGAATAGAATTTTAAAGCTCTTCCTCCTGGGGTAGTTTCTGGATTTCCATAGGTGATTCCTATTTTATCTCTAATTTGATTTATAAATACAGCCACACAATTAGATTTTGATATAACACTAGTCAGTTTTCTTAAAGCTTGAGACATAAGTCGTGCTTGTAACCCAACATGAGCATCCCCCATCTCTCCTTCAATCTCCGCCCTTGTAACCATAGCAGCAACAGAGTCTAACACTATTATATCAATTGCACCAGATCTAACCAATGCTTCTGTAATTTCCAAAGCCTGTTCTCCTGTGTCTGGCTGTGAAACAAGCAGAGAGTCTATATTAACCCCTAAAGCTTTGCTATAAACAGGATCCAAGGCATGCTCAACATCTATAAAAGCGGCTTCTCCACCTTCTTTTTGTGCTTCTGCCACCATCTGTAGGGCAACAGTGGTTTTTCCTGATGATTCTGGTCCATAAACTTCTATAATTCTCCCTCTAGGAACTCCACCAATCCCCAAAGCTATATCTAAACTTATAGACCCTGTAGGAATAAAATCTATATTCATCCCTCCGGCTTGCCCAAGCTTCATAACCGCCCCTGCTCCAAACTGTTTTTCAATCTGAGCTATAGCGGTTTCTATAGCTCTCTGTTTATCGCTACTTTTATTTTCAGACAATTTTGATTTTCCTATCATAATATATAAATCCCTTCTTATATTACTTAAACCCATAAACTCCCCGTGTAATATTACTATCATCTTGTATAAATCCAATATTTAAAAAGCATGCATTCTCTAAAATCTTAATAACATCCTTGCTTTGTCCTAAACCAATTTCAAATAAAATCATTCCATTTTTATTTAATATTTTTTTTGATATCGATACTATTCTATGATAAAATGACAGCCCATTTGTTTCTCCAAATAAAGCATCCCTTGGCTCATATAAAACTTCTGGCTGAAGATTTTCCATATCTTCTTTTGTTAAATATGGTGGATTAGATACTATTAAATCAAATTTTTGATCTATATCTTCTGCAAAACTTTTAGAAAATATATCAATTAATTTTAATTTTATATCACAATTATGAAATTTTTTATTCTTCTCTAAATATTTATACGCCAATAAACTATTTTCAATGGCTAAGCATCTACTAATCTGAGTTTCTTTTTCTAAGGTTATTCCAATGCATCCTGTTCCAGAGCATATATCAACAAAAGAGTTATATTTATGTTTATTTATAAATTCTATCCCTTTTTCACATATACATTCTGTATCACTTCTAGGAATCAAAACACCTTCCCCTACAAAATAATCTCTAGTATAAAATGGTTGAGTTTCTAAAATATATTGTAAAGGATACCTTTCTGACCTTTTTTTAAGACTATTTAGTATATTAGAATGGGTGCCTTCACTGATATTATAGCTATTTAAAAGATGGATATCACTTATACTAATATCTATATATTTTTGTATAAGCCATAAAACTTCATTTTTAAAATTACTTATACCTGCTTTCTCAAATATCTCACACCAGCTATTATATAAATATGAAATGGATATTTCTACCATTTATCTAAACCTTTTTCAGCTGGAATAACTTCTTTTAAAGCAACAATAGCAATTTCAATCTGTCCATCATCCGGCTCTTTTGTTGTGAAATTTTGAAGCCATAAACCAGGAGACGACAAAAATCTTGTAAACCAATTATCATGTCTACCTAAAAATTTTATCAACTCATATCCAACCCCAACAACAATTGGAAGCATTAAAAGTTTTATAGCTGTTCTTAAAAAAACATGATCTATCTTTATTATAGAAAATATAATTATACTTATAACTAAAACAATAAGTATAAAACTTGTTCCACACCTTGGATGAAATCTTGTATATTTTTTAACGTTTTCTACGGTTAATTCTTTATGATTTTCATAACAAAATATCGTCTTATGCTCTGCCCCATGATACTGAAAAAGACGTTTTACATCCTTAATATTTGAGATTCCTGCTAAATATAAAATAAATATAATTATCTTTAAAATTCCTTCTAAAAGAGATCTAATAAAATAGTTATCCCCTAGATTAGGAATAATATCTACTATATATGTTGGTATTAATATAAATAATGAGATAGAAATGATAATACCTAAAAAAATTCCTATAAAAGAGACAGCTGATGAAAATTTATCTCCAAAAATTTTAGATAAAAATTTATCAAATTTTGTATCTTCTACCTCAATATCTCCCATAGATTTTTCCGCAGACTTGTTTAAACATTTATAACCAAGGGATAGACTTTCTATAAAGTTTAATACTCCTCTTATAACAGGCATTTTTTTAAAAAAATTTTTCTTTGGCGCTCCTTCTAAAACAACCTCAGTATCTATATCTCCATTTGGAAGACGAGTGGACATAACCGTCTTATCTACACCCCTCATCATAATCCCTTCTATAAGAGCCTGTCCCCCTATAGACGTTTTATACGAAGCTTTATTGCTCATCATATTCACCTCTTTCTACAACGCTCTGTTTAACCTCTGGATCCCTACTTTCTCCCTTTTTCAAATTTATAGGAATTTTTATAAACACTGTTGTTCCAATATTCTCTTCACTTTCTAGTTCTAACGATCCTCCATGAAGTGTAATTATTTCAGATGATAGAGAAAGTCCTATTCCTGACCCTCTTTTTTTAAAGTTCGCTTTATAAAATTTTTGTTTTATAAAAGGAAGATCCGCTTTTCCTATTCCACAACCATTATCTTTTACAGATATAGTTATAAAATCTTTATCATAAATAGCATCTATATATATTATTGCTTTTGGTCCAGAATATTTTATAGCATTATCTATAACATTTATAAAAACCTGTTTCAACCTGTCTTTATCTCCAAAAATATATGGAATAAATTCAGGCGAATTATATATAATTTTTATTTCATCTTTTTTAATTTTATCTGTATATATAAGCAAAGATTCTTCTAATTCGGCGAGTACATCTGTTTTATTATTTACCAATATAAACCGCCCATTCTGCATTTTAGAAAAATCTAAAAGATCCTCAACCATAGAGGAAAGCCTTCTGGTTTCATTAACTATAACCTTCATTCCTTTTTCAAACATCTCAGTATCAGATGGGTTTGTCATTGTCAAAGTTTCTCCCCATCCTTTTATGGCAGTTAATGGAGTTCTTAATTCATGGGAAACACCAGATATAAAATCATGCTTCAATTTATCAGATTTTGCTAAGTCATCCCCCATATTATTTATCATATCACATAATTCTCCAAGTTCATCACTAGAAGATCTTTCTGCCTTTGCTGTAAAATCTCCTGTAGCTATCTTTCTAGCTACAGTTCCAATATTTCTTATCTGTAAAACAACAGCCCCTGTATACCTATATCCAAATATAAATATAAATATAAAAAAGAATATGGCAAGTATAGTGAAATTTAACATATCTCTAGAGATTGCTACATCTATATTGTCAAGATTCGCAACAAATCGAACCGCGTGGATATCACTATCAGATTTTGGTATTATTACACAAACAGACATAAATCCACCTACATTAGGTGTATATGAAATATATGTAGTTATCCCATTTATACTCTCTTCTGCTTTTTTATAATCCTTATCCACATCAAATATATAAGGAAATCCACTAGAATTTAATAGTATGTTTCCGTCTATATCTATTGCCATTATCTCTATTTTATCTTTATATTTAAAATCTTTTATCAAATATTTAAGCTTTTCTTTTAAAGCATCTCCATTTTTTAAAATTTGATCCGATATATAATCATATGTAATTGTTGCTCTAGAATATATATACTGTTCTACATTAGAATAATAGAATCTTTTAAGACCAAATGAAACTCCAATAAGTACAGAAAATAATAAAACAAATATTATAACAAGGCTACTTATAACCCATTTGTGAGTCATACTGGTTATCGCCAAAAAACCATCTCCTATAAAAAATACCTAGTCTACTCCATTCCATTTATAACCATATCCCCAAATAGTTACTATAAATTTTGGAGAAGAAGGTTCATCCTCTATCTTCATTCTGAGACGACGAATATTAACATCGACAATCTTTATATCTCCATAATATTTATCCCCCCAAACTTCTTCAAGAATTTTTGTTCTCTCTAACGCTTCATTTTGATTATTCATAAAAAATTCTATTATTTGATATTCAACCTGTGTTAAATCCAATACATTTTCATTTTTTGTCAGAGTTCTTCTTTTAGGATTAAGTATAAATTCTCCTGATTTAACGATTTTAGATTTTTGTGTTCCCGCCGTCGCCATATTAACCCTTCTATGGATTGCATCCACCCTTGCCACAAGTTCAGAAGGGCTAAACGGTTTGGTTACATAATCGTCTGCACCTAACATAAGTCCCCCTACCTTGTCCATCTCTTGTGTTTTTGCCGAAAGCATTATTATTCCTAGAGTAGCACTTTTTTTTCTAAGCTGTTTACAAACAGAAAATCCATCTATTCCAGGAAGATTTATATCCAATAAAGCTATGTCAAAATCTCCTCCATGTTTATCAAAAACGGCCAATGCATCCTCTCCGTTTGAAACATCGGTCACATCATATCCTGCTCTTTCCAAATTTATAACCACAAAGTCTCTTATTACGTCTTCATCTTCACAGATTAATATCTTTTTCATGCCATATCCCCTTTATAAATATATCTTAAATAATTTAATTATTTCCTCAATTGATAAACTTGTTATACCATAGTTTTCATGGGAAAACGCTTTAGCTAAATACCTAAATCTTCCATGTTCAGAGATTTTTATGTAACCATCATCTAAAAATTCACTATAATCATCAGATTTTAATACAGTTTTTATCTTTACTAATGGAATCGTAGATTTTTCTAGATCACCTTCATAAAGATAAAACCCTAGAATATCACCCGACTCTTCTTTTACTGTTATTTTGTCTATCCAATCTTCTGGAAATTCTACCATATAATTAAACTTAGTGTTTATATATGTTTGTGCAACTTTATGAAAACCATCATCTCTATGTTTTTTCCAGATAGTGAAATATAATTTATGATCTTCTTTATCATATCCATTTACAATAATTTCTGATGGAATTTCTACCTCTCCATCAAGATCTATATCTTTTGAAAAAAAACGATTAAATCTTTTTGTTTCTTTAAGTGCTTTTTCTCCCATTAAATATATAGGGTTTAATAATAGATCATCTTCATAATATAAAGCTTGGCTATATATACTTGTATCTTCCCCAATAAAATCCAAAATTAAAGTTGGATCTCCTCTTTGTGAAAATCCCTTTGTAGAATTTATATGAAATTTAAGAGATGGATCTATCTTCAAAGAAGAAATATCCGAAAACAAATTTCTCTCTATATCATATTTAATCAGATTAACAATAATATTTCCTTTATTATCGTTATTAGAATAAATTATATCCTCTTTGTTATCCCCATCTATATCAAAAATTTCTAAAAATTCATATTTGTATGAAGATATAAAGTTTAATTTATTTAAATTAAATTCATATATATAAAAATTTTTTTCTAAAGAAAAATCAATAAATCCAATAATAACAAATGTCTTATTATTTATATTTATATGAAAAACTTTATCAATATCTAAAGCAGAAATCGAAATATCCTGTATAGATATCCAATTTCCATCTTTTTGAGAAAGAAGATTTATATTAATATTTTTTCTATATCCATCAGGCTCTGTTGAATAAAAAACTATCCCATCTTTATTTCCATCAATATTTATATCCGAAATAATTATAGGTAACAAATTTGGCCCTGTTTTTGGATATATTAGATTTGCATTTTTATTAAATAAAGATTTTTTAAAAGATTTGTATATATCAGTCTGTGTTTTTGAAAATGTTGGAGAAAATATAGATTCTTCTATATTTCTTAAACTACTGTTACAACCAGCTAGAATTGTTATCATAAAAGTTCCAAGAATTATAAACAAAATTTTAGACTTCATCTTTAACCTTTCATTAACTATTTTGTAATTTATTATAACATATAAACCATTTTTTTGTAAATAAAAGAGGGATACATTTGTATCCCTCTTTTATTTACAAAAATAACTAAATTTATATTTTATTACATCGGCAGTTGCATTATCGGTTCCATAACGGGGACCTGTTCTTCCCCAAATTTATAACTTTTTAATATTACAAATGTGAAAAATAAAGCATATATAGATATAGCAAAGTCGCTTATATGTATCATATCATCTATATATATATTTTCTGTTCCAAAAAAAATTGATGATATATATCTTGGAATAGTTCCAACTAATCCTAAAAATCCACCAAATATACCATAAAAAAACAATGATGTTCTATTTACTTTTAAATCACAGCCTGTCAAAACTCTAGCAGATCCATTTAAAAATAAAGCCATACAACATAAATATATAGTTTCAAACCAGATATCTGTAATCTCAATCGTTGTTGTATCCGATGAAAATGTTCTAACTATTCTTATAAGAAATAAAAGAATAGGAGAAAACATAAAATAATAATACATATATCTTTCTTTAATTATCCCTAGAAAAGAAAGTCCTAAAAACAAAAAGCATAAACTAGTTAAACCAATAGAAATATACTGAATAATAGTAAGAAATGTTATATTTTTAGTTATAATAATTTGTAAAGCAAACTGAGAAAAACAAACTAAAAAAACAAATATATATACCAATCCAAATGCAGCTTTATTAGAATTTACAGTTTTATATGTATAATCTAAATGCAATAAATACGAGAAAAATATAAAAAAACTTCCAGAAAAGACAACAGAATAAATTATAAATGAAGAAATATCACCGGTGTGAGAGATTATTTCCCCTAAATATAAAGTTTCTCCTTCTATTTGAACAAACTTTAAAAACATAGATAATATAGAGAAAATAAGGAAAACAACAATAATTATGTATCCCTTAAAATTTAATTTCATAATAAGCACTTCCATATAAATTTGTGTAATATCCTTACACCTTAGTATAATATATATTAACTATAATAATATTTAAACCCTATAAAGTCAATAGATTAAAACAATTATACTATGTATAGAAGGATGATTTAAGATTGAAAAAGAATATTTTAATAATAACACTATTTATTTCTATAATTATTATATTACCTATATTCTCATTAAAAAAAGAATCAAATAAAAAAGATATAACCAAAATAGAGAATAATTTATCTATAAAAGATATCCCATCTATTAAAAATTTAAAAAAAATAAAAGTTTTAGATCATAATACAGATACAGTTTTTGACATAAAAATAAAAGACTATATAGCAGGTGTTGTTCGAGGAGAAATCCCTGCGAACTTTGAAGAAGAAGCTATAAAAGCCCAATCTGTTGCCGCTTATACATACCTAATTTCTAGTATAGACACCTCTCTAAAATCTCCATCCTCTAAGCTAAAGGGTGCAATTATTTCTACAAATCCATCGTCCCATCAATCCTTTGTTTCAGAAGATGAGGCTAAAGATTTATATAAAGATAATTTTAAAAAATATAATCAAAAAATTTTAAAAGCAGTTGATGAAACTCTAGGCCAGCTAATGACATATCAAGACAAGCCAATCATTGCCGCTTATCATTCAAACTCTTCTGGTATAACAGAATCCGCCAAAAATATTTGGGGAAATGATGTTCCATATCTACAACCAGTAGATAGTCCACTAGATTTAGAGGTTTCTATAAACAAATCTTCCCGATCTTTTTCTGTAGAAGACGTTCGTTCTATTTTAAAAAAATCATCTCCTGATATAAAACTTCCAGAAGATAAAAATTTATGGTTTTCCAATGAAAATATTTCTCCTTCAGGATATACAATCGATATCAAAGTCGGTGATAAAAATATGACTGGATCAAAAATAAGATCAATATTTTCTTTAAAATCATCATCTTTTTCTATCATACCTGAAGGTGAGTCTTTTAAATTTGAAACGAAAGGTTTTGGACATGGAGTTGGCATGAGCCAGTATGGCGCAAATCAGATGGCAAAACAAGGATCATCCTATACAGAAATTTTGAATCACTATTATTCCAATATATCTATTATTAATATATTAAAATAATAGTATCTACAATTCTGATATTAGTATAATTTCTTTTTGTTTTTTGCTTGCATAGTCTAATGTAAACTTTGTCCCTCCCTTATGACCATTATAGACCCCTAATATAGTCATAGCCATATCCACAAGATAGATATTTCTCTTCGCCATACAACCTTTAGTATACTTCTTGCTTATATAAACCACTTCATCACTCTTTTGAATTATACTAAAATATTTATCTCTATGATAGGGCGACCACCTATCTGCTTGACTTTCACAAGGTATAACACAGATAAGTTTAATATCAGAATATATTTTTTTCAATTCTAAAACTATATCAGCACACCAGATATCTGCTCCCAATGCCATCCCCGTATAGAAAACTTTAAAATCATCCAGTATTAACGAAACTATATTTTCTCGTAAAGTTTTTTTTAAATTCAAACACTTAATATTTTCTTCATCATATCCAAAGCTTAGTTTGGATGGTCTATGACCAGTGAAAGAACAAGATTTAACCATAGTAAATTCAATCTCCTTTATAAATATATTCCATTAAAAATACTATATTTTATAACATATAATATATACCAAATCTATCTCTATAAGATATATAAATAATTCATATATAAAGTTTCTTGTCAAATTAAATAAAAGTCTGTATTCTTATCTACACTTTATGCATATTGCTTTAAAATATTATATTTTATAACATTATTATATATTTAAACCAGATAATAATTTGTCAATAATTGTATATTAAATAGTTTTTTTCTTATTATATGTTTAGGAGAATATCAACAACTTCTCTAATAACATCAGCCGACTTTCCACCTTTAATAATTTTAATTATTATATATGGATTTTTTCCAGCATTAACTAAAACTCTTCCTCTAAGTGTTTTTGTCAAAACTCCAACTATATCTATATCTAAACTATTCGTTGAAAATATCAATTTTTCTCCTTGCTGATTTATCTCTTTAAACCCAAACTTAGCCGCCGTATTTCTTAAAAGTGCGATATCTACCAAACCTTCAACACATTTTGGAATATCTCCAAATCTGTCTATAACCTCATCTAATATATCTTGGCTATCTTCTAAATTTTTTATACCTGCTATCTTTCTATATATATCAAGTCTCTGTGCCAAATTTTGGATATAATTATCTGGAATATACGCATCTATCCTAACATCTATCAAACATTCTGTCGTTGCTATATCTTTCTTTTCTCCCTTTTGTTCTTTTATAGCATCAGAAAGAAGTTTTAGATACATATCATATCCCACATCTTCCATGTGACCATGCTGTTTTGAACCTAACATATTTCCTGCACCACGTATCTCTAAATCTCTTAAAGCAATTTTATGCCCCGATCCAAACTGGGTAAATTCTTTTATAGCCGACAATCTTTTAGAAGCAACATCAGACAGCTCCTTTCCCTCCGAAAATGTGAAATATGCATATGCTCTTCTATTGGATCTTCCAACTCTTCCTCTAAGTTGATAAAGCTGAGACAATCCCATTCTATCTGCATCTTCTATTATAAGTGTATTACAATTTGCTATATCCACCCCTGTTTCTATAATAGTTGTACAGACTAATACATCTATCTCCTTATCAATTAGACTCTTCCAAACTTTTGCTAGATCCTCTTCCCCCATTCTCCCATGTGCAATTCCTATTCGACAATCTGGAACTTGTTCTATCAAACTATTTGCAACTCGATCGATGGTTTCCACTCTGTTATGAATATAAAAGACTTGCCCCCCTCTCCTCATCTCTTTATTTATTGCATCTATTATTACACCCATATTATGTTCCATAACATAGGTTTGTATAGGCAATCTGTCTCTTGGAGCCTGCTCTATTATTGACATATCTCTTATTCCAGACATGGCCATATTTAAAGTTCTTGGAATTGGTGTTGCAGAAAGACTTAATTGGTCAACCCCTATAAAAAACTCTTTAAACTTCTCTTTATGTAAAACCCCAAACCTTTGTTCTTCATCTATTATAGCCAACCCTAAATCTTTAAATTTAACATCTTTTTGAACAAGCCTATGGGTTCCAATTATTATATCTATCTCCCCCGACTCTAACCTTTCTAAAACTTGCTTTTGTTCTTTTTTATTTTTGAATCTAGATAAAAGGGATACTTTAATAGGAAAATTTCCTATTCTTTTTTTTATAGTTTTATAATGTTGCCATGCTAAAATGGTTGTAGGACATAGCAGAGCACATTGTTTTCCATCTAAAACAGCTTTAAACGCACCTCTAATAGAAACTTCTGTCTTTCCAAATCCCACATCTCCACATAAAACCCTATCCATAGGATTTATACTTTCCATATCCTTTTTTATATCTTCTATACATCTTAGTTGATCGTCTGTTTCTTGATATTCAAAATGAGATTCAAAATCTCTCTGCATTTCACAATCTTCTGAGAAAGCAAACCCTTTTATTTTTATCCTATCAGAATATATTTTTATAAGTTCTTTCGCCATATCATCTACGGCTTTTTTAACCCTTGACCTTGTCTTATTCCACTCTCCACTATTTAATTTATTTAATTTTATCTTGGTTTCATCTTTGGGTCCTATATATTTAGAAACTAGATCTAGCTGTGTTACAGGAAGATATAAAGTGTCTGCTCCTGCATATTTTAGCTTTATATAATCTTTTATAATTCCATCTAATTTTATTTTATTAACTCCATCAAATATTCCAATCCCATGAGAAACATGGACAACTATATCTCCCTGTTGTAAATCAGATAAGCTTTTTATCTCTTCTCCTCTAGATTTTTTTATCTTTCGAGAAGAAATCGATTTCCCTTCTTTTCTACTAGTTATAACCGCAAATTTAGAATCTGGATATTCAAACCCAGAAGACAAACATCCCTCTTTTATGTATATTTCACCAGAAATTATCTCTTCCCCTTTTAAATAATAACTAGATTTTATACCCATATCTTCTAAATCTAAAACTAAATTTTTTGCTGCTTTTTTTGTTATAGCTAAAACAACTACAGTATACCCCTCTAGCTTAAAATCTTTTAATTGTTCATACAACATCTTTATATCACCACTCCAGCTAGATGTTTCCAAACAATTTAGATTTACAATCCCTTTAAATTTAATATTATTATAACTTTTTAAAAAATTATCCAGATATATACTATTGGATGTTTTAAAAGTTTCATCTAATATATCAAAAGGTTGTATATATCCCTCAAATCCTCTGCATATTTGATTTTCATCTGTAAGAATTTTTAAATCTTCTATATATTGTGAATTTATACTCTTATATCTTTCTTTTATCTTTCCATATTCTAATATAAATATTAAATCTTTTTTAAAATAATCAAATAAACTTCCAAATCCATCCATAAAGGGAATATATTTATCAATATGATTTAAGCTTATATCTTGATTTATTAATTCTAAATCTTGCTTTATAAACTTTTCTATATTTAAATAATTATTAGATTTTTTTATAGACAACAAAAATTTATCTAGCTTTTTTATAAGCTCAGCTTTATCATATACAAAACTTTCTCTGGCAGGGATAATAGTTATAGACTCTATAACCCCATCTCTCCTTTGATTGTCTAGATCAAAATAAGCAATGCTATCTATCTCATCTCCCCAAAATTCTATTCTAACAGGATTTTTATTACAGGGGGAATATATATCTAATATTCCCCCTCTCTTACTAAACTGTCCTATTCCATCGACCTGTGCTCTATTTATGTATCCTATTTTTATTAGTTTTTTTATAATATCTTCCATAGAATATTTATTTTTTTTAGTTGATATATAAAAACTGCAAGTTTCTAATCTATTAAAAGATATAACTTTTTGAACCACGCTGTCTATTGATGCTACAAAAATTTTCCCCTTCCCTAAACAAAGTTCCCATAAACTTTTTAACCTTATATGATCATATTCTAAAGAAATAGCACCAATATCTCTATATATAATCTCTCTAGATGGAAATAAGAACGCTTTTTCATCCCCAAACATAGAATTTATATCATACACAAGTTTTGAAGATTCCCCTTCATTAGATGTAACCACTAATATATTTTTGTCGCTATTTAAATAAACTGCGTTAAATATAATATGTGATTTATGAATAAGATTTGCTCCTACAACTAAAGAAGGAAGCTTTTTTTGATCTATATTTTTAAAAATTTCAGAAAAATTTGTTTCTTTATTTACATCGTATTTAAAAATATTCATTATTTATCCTCCATTAATAGAATAAAAATATATCAATTATGCATATTCATCGCTTTATCCACTCCGCTTTTAACTATAGAAAAAACCATATCTACACTATTTTTATAACTTTTTTCCATCAATTCATTTTCATCCTGCTTAAAACGAGATAAAACCCAATCTGCAAGATTCATATCTTTATATGGCTTTTTTCCTACCCCTATTTTTATCCTTGGAAAAACATCTGTATCTATATAGTTTAAAATATCTGAAATACCATTATGTCCTCCCGAACTTCCCTTGCTTTTTATCTTTAAAATTCCCGCTTCTAAAGTTATATCATCGTATAATATTATCATCTGTTGGCTAGAAACTTTGTAATATTTTAATACTTGTATAATAGATTCTCCACTATTATTCATAAAAGTTTGTGGTTTTAAAAGAACAACTTTTTTTCCTTCACAACAACCCTCACCAACAAGCCCTTTAAACCTTAATCTATTAAGGGTTATATCCAGCTTTTTCGCTAGATAGTCTATACTTTTAAATCCTGCATTATGCCTTGTATTTTCATAGGATAACCCTGGATTTCCTAGCCCAACTATAACCCACTCTATATTACTTTTTTTAAATAATTTTAACAATTTAAATACACTCTTTCATATTATATTTATAATAAAAATTATTTTACATTCATAACTTTTTTTTGTCAATTTATGGAACGGTATTTTAAGCAAATATACTCTACCGATATATAACTTATCTACTCATAATTTTAGCTATATTTCATAAAAATATGAATAAAATAAAAATTATTTATTTAAAAATTATATTTTACTATTGTAAAATTTTAAATATTGTAGTATGATAAAAAAAGTTTTTCTTAAAATAAGTAAAAAAAAACATATATTAAAGGAGTGTTTGTATGGCTACAGTTGGACCCAGGTTTAGCCAAAAAAACTCATCTGATAAAAATTTATCCCCTCTAAACACCGCTAAAATTAAAAAATATAAAGGCTTTGCCAGTGTACTCAGTAACCTATCACAAGAAGCTTTTTATTCTAAAAAAAATACTATTAAAAAAGGCAAATCTTCTATTTATTCAAAAATTCCTAAACAATATAAAGTTAAAAAAATTAAAAAAAATAAAACATTCATAAATAAATTTATATATTTATATTCAGCAGCTTCTGTTTCTTTTATCCTGATCGGTATATTTGGAATCCTTATGAACTTTTCATTCGCTCTAAATATAAATTATGATGGAGATCATGTTGGATATGTTCTAAACCAAAAAAGTTTGGTTAATTCTCAAATAAAATTAAAAAAACTTCTAAACTCTCAAGTTTCAACCCTTGATGCTATAGATAATTTAGATATGAAGATAACATTTATACATAAAAAGAAAATCCAAAATGACGAAGAATTTTCATCTAGCCTTATAAATATTTATGATGAATATATTTCTGATGGATATGCTTTATATATCAATGATGAAATATTTTCAATTGTAGATAATGGATATAAAATCGAACTCGCTCTTCGTTCGATTTTAAATGAAAAAACAAAGCATATTCCCCAAGAGAATATTATATCTTCTGATTTTGTAAATAATATAAAAGTTGAACGTGGGGTATTCTTAAAAGAATCTTTTGTAGATTCTAGTAAATTAAGTTTAGATATACTTAGAGATAATCTTTCTATGCATTCTGAAATGAAAGCCCACGCTATGCTTTCTACGGGCAAATCTAATCCATATATGTCAATAGACCCCTCTTCATACTCTCTTGCTGTTAGAGTTGTTGTAGAATCATCAGAAGTTGTACCTATACCACATCAGTCTGAAATTATCATGGACGAATCCTCTCTTGTCGGTGTCGACACCATTGTTCAACAAGGTCATGATGGAAAAGAATATCTTGTAAAAACTATTGAATATATTGATGGAAAAGAAATCTCTTCTAAAGAAATTCATCGAAGTTCTTTAGAACAACCTATGAATTCAATAATTTCTAAAGGATCAAAACAACCAGAACCATTATCTACTATGCTAAATAATGGTCGACTATCTTCTCCAGAAGTATCTGTATCTACTTCCAAAAATGGTTTTACATATCCTGTATTAAATGGATATGTAAGTTCTAAATTTGGTTCTCGTGGCGGATCTCATAAAGGATATGATATTGCTGCTCCTTATGGATCTCCCGTTTATGCAATAAAATCTGGAGTTGTTTTAAATTCTGTATATCGTAGAGATTATGGAAATATGATTTTAATAGATCATGGAGATGGTATACAGTCTCTATATGCTCATAACAGCAAATTACTAGTTTCTATTGGTGATATTGTTACAACAGGGCAGATTATTGCACAGGTTGGCTCTACTGGAAACTCTACTGGGAACCATCTTCATCTAGAAGTTATTGTTAATGGTAGAAGAGTGAATCCTGCAATATATGTTGGACATAAATAATTATTTATTTCCTTCCTTTTATATAAAAAAGAAAAGCTATAGATTTTAAGATCTATAGCTTTTCTTTTTTATATAAGTATATAACATAATGCTAAAATTAAATTATTATCCGCATCTTCTTTAGATAAAACAAATATTAACATTAATATAAGTATTGTGTCTTCTTCCATTAAATCCATAACTGTAGATATAATATTTTTTAATCCAAATTCTTTTTGATCTAATATATCAATTTTTTTATTTTTTATACTATCTATCATTTTACTAGAAGACTCATCTATATCTTCTAGGCTATTGCGTCTAATTATAGGTTTAGTGTCTTTTTTATTATTTATATTATAATCTTCATTATCTCTATTATTTTGATTTTGCCAGAAAGGACTATTTCCCATAGAAACTCTTTTTTTTGCTCTCTCCTGCATATCCCTAACTCTATTTATTGCCTGTTTTTGCATATTTTCTATCTCTAATTTAGTATAATTATTATTTTCTGCCATTATCCTTCACCGCCAAATAATCCTATTTCTTTTAACATTGGTAGCATTGTCATCATCTTCATTATATTTAAGGCCTGTTCTATTTTAGGAACTCTAGATGGTTTTACATGTTCTTTTAAAGCATCCATTAATCTAGTATTTTTATCTTCTTTTCCCATATTTTTCATCAAAGGTTGTAGTTTTAGCAACATGCTCATATCCATATTCCCCAACCCACTTAATGGATTATTATTATTATTTTCTGCATTATTATTTTGTCCAAAACTAGAAAGTAATCCTGATAGCTTATTTGTATCTAAATTTGATAAAAGATTTCCAATCATATTTTCATTATTGTCACTATTTTTTTCAGAAGTCTTTTTTTGTTTACCAAATTCAGATAAAATATTTGTTAATGCTGATAAATCAAATCCTTCTTCTTTTTGTTTTTTTTCCTTATCTATAACTAAATTATTTGATTCTTCTGAATTTCCTATTCCATTTAAAATGTTTTTCAAATTTTCTTTTCCTTCATCTGTTTCCAAAATTTCTTTAAGTTTATTTATCATATCTTCCATATTTTATTTCCCCTTAGAAAATTTTTCTATTAAACTTCTTGCTTGTGGGGTATTTAGCATTTGATTTGCTAAAACTGGATTATTTAAGATTTGTTTTATTTTTTCTGCTTGTGTTGGGTTTAAATTATTTAAAGCTTTTTCAATATTTCCTTGCTGAACATCTTTTTTTAAATTATCTGGAGTTTTTCCCATTTTTTCTCCCGCCATTTTTAAAATTTGATTTATTTGATTTTTTGAAAAATTTGTATTCATACACAACCTCCTTTACAGATTTCTTTCTTATAAATATATATATGATTATAATATATACTATATTCATTATCTATTTAATAAGATAATGATCTATTATATTCATACTTGATAGAAATTGTTTGCAAAAAATAAAAGAGGATAGATTTTTATCTATCCTCTTTTATTTTTAATATTTTATAAACTTCTTCCATATCTTTTTTTGTTGGTTCTTTTGTTTCAGAAAGCATATAATCAAAACCAATCTCTTTCCATTTATATTCCCCTATTTTATGAAAATCTAAAGGTTCAACTTTTTTTATACACTTATAGCTTTTAATAAAATTATATAATTTTTCTAATTTATCTTTCTTCATAGTATAGTCAGGAACAACAACATGACGAATCCATACAGGCTTTTCAATGCTTTCACAATAAGATAGAAGCATTTTCATATTTTTATTCCCCTTACCTGTAAGTTTTATACAGTCTTCATCATCTATATCCTTTATATCCAAAAGAATTAATTCAACTTGATCAATAACTTTTTTACAGCTATCTAAATTCATAAATCCAGATGTGTCTATAGCTGTATGAATTCCATTTTTTTTACACTCTTTTATAATTTCTAATGCAAATTCTGGTTGCATTAGAGGCTCTCCTCCTGATAATGTAACTCCTCCTGATTTTATATAAGTCTTATATTTTAAAATTTCTTCTATCATTTTTTTGGGTGTTGTCTCTCTTCCCTCTTTAAAGTTCCAAGAATCGGGATTATGACAATATAAACAACGTAACGGACATCCTTGAAAAAAAATTATAAACCTAATCCCCGGCCCATCAACTGCACCAAAAGTTTCTATAGAATGTATTCTACCTATAACATCCATATACTATATATTTTCTCCTTATAATAATAAATACAATCCACATTTAAAGTGAATTGTATTTATTTTATTTTATTCTAAAATTTTTCATGAAATGTTCTATTTATAACATCCATCTGTTGTTCTTTTGTTAATTTAATAAAGTTTACAGCATATCCTGAAACTCTTATAGTTAGTTGTGGATATTTTTCTGGATGATCCATAGCATCTAATAGCATCTCTCTATCCAAAATATTTACATTTATATGATGCCCTGTATCTTCAAAATATCCATCAAGTAGATCGGCTAAAATTTTCTTCTGCTGATCTATTTCTTTTCCCAAAGCATCTGGAATTATAGAAAATGTATATGAAATTCCATCTTCAGAATCTTCATAAGGAAGTTTAGCAATAGACTTCATAGAAGCAACACAACCCTCTGTATCTCTTCCATGCATCGGATTTGCTCCCGGTGCAAATGGCTCTCCCGATTTTCTTCCATCTGGAGTTGATCCTGTTTTCTTTCCATAAACTACATTAGATGTTATTGTAAGAATAGACATTGTAGGTTTTGCGTTTCTATAAGTTATATGTGATCTTAATTTTTTCATAAAACTTTGAACTAGTTTAATAGCGATGGAATCTACCTTTTCATCATTATTTCCATATTTAGGATAATCTCCATCTATTTCAAAATCTACAACCAACCCTGTTTCTGTTCTAATAGGTTTAACCTTTGCATATTTTATCGCTGATAAACTATCGGCTACAACTGATAACCCTGCAATTCCTGTTGCTTGTGTTCTTAATATTTCATCATCATGTAATGCAAGCTGAATTTTTTCATAACAATATTTATCATGCATAAAATGAATTACATTTAATGTATTCATATAAAGTTTTGCCAACCAATCTGTAACTAGCTCAAATTTTTCCATAACTTCATCATAATCTAACAAGTCTGCACTCTTTAAAGGTTTAACAAAATCTATAATTTTTTCATCATATTTTTCATCTCTTCCCTCATTTATTGCATATAAAAGTGCTTTTCCTAAGTTTGCTCTTGCTCCAAAAAATTGCATCTGTTTTCCAATGGTCATCGCAGATACACAACAAGCTATTCCATAATCATCTGTGAAAGTATCTCTCATTATATCATCATTTTCATATTGAATTGATGAAGTCTCTATTGAAATTTTTGAACAATATTTCTTGAAATTTGACGGAAGTTTTATAGACCATAAAACTGTTAAATTTGGCTCTGGAGCTGGACCAAGATTAACCAATGTGTGTAAAAATCTATAACTCATCTTTGTAACCATATGTCGACCATCTAAAGCAACTCCACCTAATGTTTCTGTAACCCATGTTGGATCTCCTGAAAATAATTCGTCATATTCTGGTGTTCTTAAAAATCTAACTATTCTTAATTTCATTACAAAATGATCTACAAATTCTTGTATCTCTTCTTCTGTATATTTTCCTGATTTTAAATCTTCTTCTGCATATATATCTAAAAATGTGGAAATTCTACCAATAGACATTGCAGCCCCATTTTGATCTTTCACAGCAGCAAGATATGCAAAGTATAACCATTGTATTGCTTCTTTTGTATCTTTTGCCGGCTCTGATATATCAAATCCATATTTTTCAGCCATAACCTTTAAATCTTTTAAAGCTCTTATCTGTTCAGAAATTTCTTCTCGAAGTCTTATAACTTCTTCTGTCAAAACCTCTGTATATTTTGGATCTTTTTTAGAATTTTGTTTTTCCTTTATAAGCCTATCAACACCATATAAAGGAACTCTTCTATAATCTCCTATTATTCTACCTCTACCATATGCATCTGGTAAACCTGTAATTATTCCTGTATGTCTTGCTTTTTTCATCTCATCTGTATAAGCATCAAAAACACCATCATTATGAGTTTTTCTATATTTAAATATATTATCTACAGTTTCATCCATATCTCTATTATAAGCCTCTAAAGATGCATGAACCATACGGATTCCTCCAAATGGCATTATTGCTCTTTTTAAAGCTTCATCAGTTTGTAAACCAACTATAGATTCGTATTCTTTTGCTATATATCCTGAGTTATGAGCAGAAATAGTTGATATTGTTTTTGTATCTATATCATATATTCCCCCTCTTGATCTTTCTTCTTTCATCTTTTTAGATAAAATATCCCATAATTTTTTTGTTTTTTCTGTAGGATTCTTTAAAAAAGATTCATCCCCATCATATGGAGTGAAGTTATTTATAATAAAATCTCTAGTATCTATCTCTTCATTCCATCTACCTTTTTGAAAAATCATCAAGACACTCCTTTTTAAATAAAATACTAAATAATACTAAAATAATATCAAATTGATAAAATTTTGTCAATATTTCTTATAAAGCCTCATATATATTATTATAGCTAATCTTTTTTATTTTATTCAATATTTTGTTATAAACTATCATCATCTTCTATCCATTTTTGAACTTCTATCTCTCTATATTCATCTTGTGTATCTCTCGCAACTACTTTGAAAATTCCAGAATTTATCACCATTCTTTTACACATGGTACAACAATTTGCATTCTCTACAAGCTCTTTTGTTTTATAATCCCTTCCAACTAGATATAAAGTGCTTCCTATCATCTCTTTTCTAGAAGCGGAAATCATCGCGTTTGCTTCTGCATGGACAGATCGGGAAAGTTCATACCTTTCTCCCCTTGGCACATCTGCTTCTTCTCGTTTACAATAGTTTAGTTCTATACAATTTTTTCTTCCTCTAGGACTTCCTGTATATCCTGTGGAAACTATCTCATCATTATTCACTATCACACAACCATAGTTTCTTCTTAAACATGTTCCTCTCTTTAAAACACTATCAGCTATATCTAAATAATAATTTATTTTATCTCTTCTATCCACTATTTTCCTCCTTATAAAATTTTATGTAGATGTATATATTCTATTTATTTGACAATAATACTATTACATTAGAACTCTTATTTAATATTGCGCTTGCTTTTAAAGAGTTTATAATGTAAATGGTCGGATAATAATCCGACCATTTTTTTATATATTCATTTTATAATTTCCATCTTTAAGCTTTTTTTCAGCAATTGGTATGCTCTTAACTATCTTTATATCTTTATCTTTATATTCTGCTTCTTTAAAATCTACTATTATAGATCCCTTTTCTAAACTTATAAAACTAACTCCTGTATATCCTTTAAAATCTTTTGTTTCTATTAAACCAGAGTTGAAATAGCCTCTTTTCCCCGAAGATGTTTCAAAATAAAAATCTTTATCTTCTACTATAAAATATATTCCTACGATTTTATACTTATCAATAAAAGCTTTAGTTATTTTTTTTCTATTTAATTTTGTTTTATAAACTTCAAGGGTTAATTTTGCTATCTTTCCATTTTCATATACAAAAATAACCTTTTCAGTATAATTTATTGTTACAATCATCTTCAATAAATCTTCATCTTCTGATATTCCTAATTTTGCCTTTATATATTCCCCTATCATACTAGCCTTAACTTCTTGGATATCTATAAGTTTAAATTTATATAAATTACAACTACTACCAAATATCAAAATATCACTACTATTTAAAACTTCTTTTTTATCTATAATTTCATCACCTGGTTTTAGCTTATGTTCATTATTTCCTCTTATAGATTGTGGCAAAATCTTTTTAAAATATCCCTCTTTTGTCAAAAATATATTAACCTTATAGTCTTCTATACTCTGTTTTTCATCAAATATATCCGACTCTTCTAGATATATAAATAAACTTTTTCTAGCCAGTCCATGATTTTCTATAACACTTTCTAGCTCTTCTTTTATTATGGATCTTATTCTTTCTTCTTTTTTTAATGTATCTGTCAAATCTGTTATATATTCTTCCAACTTTTTTATATCTTTTGTTTTATTTAAAATATATTCTTTATTTAAATTTCTAAGTTTTATATCACATATAAATCCAACTTGTATACTATCTATATCAAAACTTTCCATTAAATTTGATTCGACTTCACTATCTTTTTCAGTTTCTCTAATTATTTTTATAGCTTTATCTATATTTAATAATATTTTATTTAAACCTTTTAGTAAATGTAGTTGGGATGTATATTTATCTAAGGTATATTTAACTCTTCTTTTAACACAAGAAATTCTAAATTTTATCCAATAATTTAAAATATCCTCAACGCCTAAAACCATCGGCATATTATCCACCAAAAGGTTAAAATTACATGAAAAATTGTCTTCTAAAGTTGTGTATTTATAAAGTTTTTTCATAAGTTTTTCGGGATTAATTCCTCTTTTTAAATCTATTGTTATCTTTAAACCCGATAGTCCTGTTTCATCCCTTATATCAGAAATTTCTTTTATTTTTCCTTGTTTTACCAAGTCGACAACCTTGTCTATTATTGCTTCTATAGTGGTTGTTGGGGGAATTTCTACTATATCAATACAATTATAAGACTTGTCATAATTATATCTAGATCTTATTTTAACGCTTCCTCTTCCAGTTTTATAAATTTTATCCAATTCAACTTCATTATTAATTATAAATCCACCTGATGCAAAATCTGGTCCTTTTAACGTCTCAAAAATATTAAAATTTTTGTCATACATAAGATTAATAGTTGTTCTACAAACTTCTTCTAGATTAAACGAGCAGATAGAACTTGCCATAGAAACAGCAATTCCCAAATTTAAATTAACTAAAATAGAGGGAAATGTTACAGGAAGTATCACTGGTTCTGTAGTTGTATTGTCATAGTTTGGAACAAAATCAACTGTGTTTTTATCTATATCTCCAAATATTTCCTTGCATATCTTGCTAAGTTTTGCCTCGGTATACCTAGAAGCAGCATATGCCATATCTCTAGAAAAAGATTTTCCAAAATTTCCTTTGCTTTCAACATAATAATGTAAAAGAGCATTATATCCTCGTGACAAACGAACCATTGTTTCATAGATTGCACTATCTCCATGTGGATTTAACCTCATAGTTTGTCCTACTATATTTGCTGATTTTGTTTTTCCACCACCCAATAGTCCCATCTTAAACATTGTATATAAAATTTTTCTATGAGATGGCTTAAATCCATCTATTTGCGGCAAAGCTCTAGACATTATAACACTCATAGCATATGGCATATAATTTTTTTCTAAAACATCAGTTATACCTTGTTCTACCATAACTCCTGCATTTGATATATGAGTATTTAAAGGCATTTCTCCTTTATCTTCCCTCTTCTTTTTTGCCATCGATTTTTCTTATTCTCCTATCAAAAAAATTAGCTTAAATCTACATTATTTAAATATTGTTGCCCTTTTTCTATTATAAATGTTTTTCTAGATTTTATATCATCTCCTAATAATGTACTAAACATAGTTTCTGTTTTATCTACATCTTCAGGAGATATTTTTATTACTCTTCTCGTTTTAGGATTCATAGTTGTAGTCCACATCATATCCGGCTCATTTTCACCAAGCCCTTTTGATCTCTGAAGAGTATATTTTTCATCTTTTATTTTTATTAGTATATCAGTTTTTTCTTGTTCTGTATATGCAAAATATGTTCCGCTTTTTGCATTTATTTCAAAAAGTGGAGACTCTGCTATATATATAAATCCTTTTTCTATTAATGATGGAATAAGTCTGTATATCATAGTTAAGATTAATGTCCTTATTTGAAACCCATCTACATCTGCATCAGTGCAGATAATAATTTTATTCCATCTTAAAAGTTTTATATTAAAATCTGAAAATTCCTTATTCTGTTTACTAGATATTTCTACTCCACAACCTAAAACTTTAATTATATCTGTAATTATATCATTATTAAAAATTTTTGTATACTCTGATTTTAAACAATTTAAAATCTTTCCTCTAACAGGAATTATTGCCTGAAACTCCGCATTTCTAGCCTGCTTACAAGCCCCCAAAGCAGAATCTCCTTCAACTATAAATATCTCTCTATGATCTATATTCTTGCTTCTACAATCAACAAATTTTTGTATACGATTAGATATATCTATATTCCCTGAAAGTTTCTTTTTTAAATTAAGTCTTGTTTTCTCTGCATTTTCCCTACTTCTTTTATTTATCAAAACTTGATCTGCAATTCTATTTGCATCAGCTGGATTTTCTACAAAATAAATTTCTAAATTTTCTTTCAAAAATTTTGTCATTGCTTCATATATAAACTTATTAGTTATAGATTTTTTAGTTTGATTTTCATATGAAGTATGGGTAGAAAATGATGATGATATCAAAACTAAACAATCTTCTATATCTACAAACGTTATTTTACTCTCATTTTTTTGATATTTATTTGAGTGTTTTATATAGTTGTCTATTTCTGAAATAAACCCTTGTTTAACTGCTTTTTCGGGAGAACCTCCATATTCTAAAAAACTAGAATTATGATAGTATTCCGACAGCTGAGTTTTTGCCGAAAAACAAAAAGCTACACTCATCTTAACTTTATAACTTCCCTTGTCTTCTCTATCTTTTCCTATATCTTCCTTTTCCCAATATATATTTTTATTTATTCCATCTTCTTTTACAATTTCAGATAAATAATCTTTTATACCCTCATGATATAAAAATATTTCTTCTTTCTTTCCTTCTATGTCTTCTTTAATAAAAATAAATTCAATATTTTTATTTATTATTGCCTGTTTTTTTAATATATTTCGGAAATATTCTTCTTCAATTTCTATATCTGTAAAGACATCTATATCAGGTCTCCATTTAATTTTAGTTGTTGTACTTGTTTCTGGAGAAGTCTTTTTTTTAAAATAACCTATATTATTTCCTTTTTCAAATTTTAGGCTATATTTATATCCATCTCTTACAACTTCTACATCCATAAACTCTGAAGAATATTGTGTCGCACATAAGCCTAGCCCATTCAATCCTAGAGAAAATTCATAATTATCACTATTATCTTTTGAATATTTCCCCCCTGCATAAAGTTCACAAAAAAGTAGTTCCCAATTATAAACTTTTTCATTTTCATTATAATCAACAGGAATTCCTCTACCAAAATCTTGTATTTCTATAGAATTATCTAAATATTTAGTCAAAATTATTTTTTTACCATGGCCCTCTCTTGCTTCATCTATTGAATTAGATAAAATTTCAAAAACAGAATGTTTACATCCTTCTTTACCATCTGATCCAAATATAACAGATGGTCTTTTTCTAACTCGATCTGCCCCTTTTAAAGATGATATACTTTGATTTCCATAAATTGCTTTACTTGTTTGTTTCATTAGAAGCTCCTAAATATAAATATCACAATAAGTTTATATTGTATACTTTGAAAATATAATTGTCAA
>CANNSB010000001.1 GCA_947510165.1 uncultured Clostridia bacterium | reverse complement strand
CATCCTTGCTGTTGCAAAAAAACTTCATGTACTAATAAAATACAACCTTGTAAAAGTAATGCATGTTCATCCTGTAATATAACTCCACTTTATAAATAAAAAAAAATCTTCTTTATTAATATAAAGAAGATTTTTTATTTTATCTCTAAAATTGTAACTCCAGATTCTCCCTCTCCAAAAACACCTAATCTGAAAGATTTTACAAATTTACAACTCTTTAAATGTCTATGAACAGCTGTTCTTAAAACACCTGTTCCTTTTCCATGAATAATACTTACAACATCTACACCTGTCATCAAACAATTATCTAAAAAAGAATCAACCTCCATTAAACCATCTTCTACTGTATATCCTCTTAAATCAAGTTCAGTAGACACTTTTCTATCTTTTTTACTTCTGACAGTTTTTGTTACACTTCCATTAAATGTAACTTTACTTTCTTTAAGAAGTCTTAAATTTTTTATATTTATTTTACTCTTCATTATACCAAGTTGAACCATAATATTTCCATTTTTATCAACAGTTGAAATCGCAGTTCCTTTTTTATCTATATCAACTACAAGAAGATTATCTCCAATTTTCACATCTCTGGGTAGAATATAATTATCATCAACCTTATCTATAACTGGATTAGATTTATCATATATTTTTTTTAATTGACTTTTTAATACACTACTATTTATATCAATATTATTTAAATTTTTAAGTTTATTTATTTTTTTTATCTCTTCTGTTAAAATTTCAGCCTCTATTTTAACATCATCAATTATTTTTTGAGCCATCTGTTTACCTAATAATATTTCTTTTTCTTTTTCATTGTAAGAATCTTTTTTAAGTTTTTCTATTTCTTTTTTTATTATATCTATTTCTTTTTCTTTTTTTTCAACATCTTGATATAATTTTTCATATTTTATCCTAGAAATTTCAAGACTTTCTATAACATTCTCAAACATTTTATCTTCTGATGAAACTAGCTTTTTTGCATAAGATAATATATCTTGAGAAAGTCCAAGCTTTTCTGATATAGAAAAAGCATTAGATTTTCCAGGAGAACCAACAATTAATCTATATGTAGGAGATAAAGTTTTTATATCAAATTCACAAGATGCATTTTCTATATCTTCAGATTTAATAGCATATGCTTTTATTTCAGAATAATGAGTGGTTGCTAAAATGGTTGAACCCTTTTGTTTTAAAGATTCTATAATTGAAATAGCAATAGCAGACCCCTCAACAGGATCTGTGCCAGAACCTATTTCATCAAAGATTACTAAACTTTTATTATCAGCTATATTTAAAATTTTTATAATATTAGTAAGATGTGAAGAAAAAGTTGACAAATTTTGTTCTATACTCTGTTCATCTCCAATATCTACAAGTATATTATTAAAAATAGAAATTTTGCTATTATCTTTAACAGGCAGAAGAAGTCCACACATTGCCATAAAAGAAAATAATCCAACTGTTTTTAAAACAACTGTTTTACCACCTGTATTTGGACCTGTAATAATCATACCTTTATAGCTTTCTCCTATAGATATATCAACTGGAACAACTATATTTTTATCTAATAAAGGATGTCTTGCTTTTTTTAAATCTATTATACCTTTATCATTTATAATAGGAGAAGCACCATTCATTTTATAACCTAATTGAGCTTTAGAAAATATTATATTTATATCAATAGAACTAAAAAAATTATTAAGTATAGTTTTATGATTAGAAAAACATTCTTGTGATAATTCTAAAAGAATTCTTTCTATTTCTTTTTCTTCTTCTGATAATAAAATTTTTATTTTATTATTTATTTGAACTATTGACATAGGCTCGATAAATATAGTTGATCCCGTGGAAGAACTATCATGTACAAGCCCTTTAATATCTCCTCTATATTCTGCTTTTACAGGTAAAACATATCTTCCATTTCTCATAGTAATTATAGAGTCTTGTAACATCTTTTGTATATGAGAAGATCTAACCATTTCTTCAAGTTTTTGTTTTGATGTTATATACAACTGTTTTATTTTAGAACGTATAGAAGATAATTCTAAACTTGCATCATCAGATATTTCATCATATGATAAAATATTATTAGATATTTTTCTTTCTAAAGAAGATATATTATATAATTTATCAAAAATTTTATCTATAGATTTTTTATCAGAATATTGATTAAAATATTCTATCAATATTCTGGACAAGGTTAAAATTTTACCAATATTTAGTATTTCAGAGATAGTTAAACATCCTCCTATTGTAGACCTTTTCAAGGAAGATGATGGATCTTTTATATTTAAAAATGATGGTGATCCATATCTAGATAAAAGATTATAAGCATCATTTGTTTTTTCAAGACTGTCTTTAACATATATTAAACTAGTAGATGGAACTATATCCAAAACTTTTTCTCTTGCATATTCACAACAAGTCATATCAGATAATATATTAAGAATTTTATCCAATTCTAATACTTTTTTATATTTTTCAATATTATACATTACATTCTCCATTTAAATTATTATTAAGAGATTTATATATTTCTAAAGATTTGAATTTTTCACTAGTATTATTAATAAAATATCTTTCTATTATACTAGATAATATTTTTTTATTTAAATCAGATAAATTAAAATTAAATATTTTTTTTATATCAGAATATAAAATAAATCTCATAGCTTTTAAAATACTTAAAGATATTTTAACTAAACTACTATTAGATTTATTACACTTTTGACAATATATAAAACCTTCCAATACACAAAAAAACATAAACTTATCTTCATAAACACCACATATTTTACAATAAGAAATATCTGGCATAAACCCTTCTAAGGCTATAATTTTTAACTCAAATACAAATTTTATAAAAATTATATCTCTTTTATCATATTTGATTAAAAATAAACTATTCATTAATAAATATATATAATCTTTTGTATTATTCTCATTGGATAAAAGAAATATAATTATCTCTGAAAAATAACTAGAAATAGTGAATTTTTCTAAATCAGAACTAAGGCTGTAAAAACTTTCTTTAATATATAGATGTTTTAAAAAATAATTATCTTTTTTTTTATAAATATAAAAAGAACAGAACGACAAAACCTCACTAATAATGTTCAGTTGTTTTTCTTTTCTTTTTATAATTATATCTATAACACCATATAACTCTGATAAAACTGTTATTATTTTATCTTCATGAAATGCCTGTTTTTTCCGAAGAATTATTCCATTCATTTTGAATTCCATCAGATTCCCCTGTATCATCTTTTTGGCTAGTAATATAATAAACACTTTGATATTTTTTATAAATGATATCACAATCACTATTTAAAAATTTAGAATATTTATCTTTCATAAAATATCTCCTTACATAAAATAATCTTAAACATATATTATGTAACTAGCTATTCTTTTATTCAAAAATATTAATTTGACAAACCAAAACTATTAAGAAGAAAATTATTATTAACCCAATCTTTTTTAACCTTTGTCCAACAACGTAGATTAACTTTACAAGATAAAAGAGTTTCTATATCCAACCTAGCCATAGTAGATATTCTTTTCAACATTTCTCCATCTTTTCCAATAATCATACCTTTATGAGTTTCTTTTCCACAATATATAATTGCTTCTATATTTAATTTATTATTAAGATATTTAAAAGTTTCAACATTTACAGCAACAAAATGAGGTATTTCATCATGCATATTTATAAGAATTTTTTCTCTTATTATCTCTGAAACAACAACCCTTTCGGATTTATCAGTTATACTATCCTCTGGGAAATAAAAATTGCTAGGTGATGCATATTTTTTAACTTCTTTTAGAATAATAGAAATTCCATTCTCTGTTTTTGCTGAAATAGGTATAATTCCCTCAAAAGGATATAATTTTGAATAATCTTCAATTTTAGGAATTAGCGTTTGTTTGTTTTTTATAAGATCTATCTTATTTAAAATTAAAAAAACTTTTTGGTTTCCTTGTTTAAAACTTTCCAACAACTCTTTTTCTTTTTCATTCATTTTAGAAGAAACATCTAGAATAAATAAAATTAAATCTACACCAGACATAGCCTGAAATATACCCTTAACCATTTCGGTTCCTAATTTTGTTTTTGCCTGATGATGTCCAGGAGTGTCAATAAAAATATATTGATAATTATCTTCTGTTAAAATTCCTGTAATTTTTGTTCTCGTTGTCTGAGGTTTTCTAGTAACTATAGAAATTTTTGATCCTAATAGACCATTTAATACAGAAGATTTTCCAACATTTGGTTTTCCTACTATAGATATAAAAACAACTTTTTTATCATTATTCATAAAAATACTCCTAATTATATTTAAAAATAAACCATATCCCTAATAATATAATCGATAAAAATAAAATTATTAGAATAGGGCTAGTTAAGATAAGTACCATAATGTATAAAAAATTTTTTATATCATATAAAAATATTATACATCCAGAAAGAAATGCAAAAAAAGAAGAGACTAATACAGATCCAGACAATATATCTTTTATTATTTTTGCAGATCTATTATAACCTACAAATTTACTATCAATAAATTTTTCAATAGCAGTATTTACCATTTCAAAAGATATAACTACAGAAAATATTAAAAAAAGTATTAAATATATCATTTTATCAAATTTAAAAAAAGTAGAAAAAATTAATACAAATATTGAAGTAAATATATGAAATCTAATATTTCTTTCAGATTTTATACAAAAAAGTATTCCATGAGAAGCATTTTTAAAGCTATTTAAAAATTTTGAAAATTTCTTTAAAAACAATAGTAATATTCTCCTTATCTAATCCCTAAATAAGATAAAATTTTATTTTGTTTATCAAACATAATTTTTTCTTCTTTTTTAGATAATTGATGATCATATCCCAGTAAATGAAGCATACCGTGGACAGTTAGAAAAGCTATCTCTTGCATTAATGTATTTCCATATTCTTCACCCTGTTTTTTTGCTTGCGGAATAGAAATAGCAATGTCTCCTAATAATTTTTGGTTTCTTTCTCCATACATAATATCGTTTATAGGAAATGATAAAACATCGGTAGTAGAATTTTTATTTCTATATTTATTATTTAAAAATTTTAAACTAGAATCATCCATTAGAGCAATGCTGACCTCAGATTTATAATTAATATTTTCATATTTTAAAACACATCTGCAACATCTTCTAATAACAAGTCTTGTCATCATTGATATTTTTATAGAATGTTGGCTGTTATTTATATATATCTTAAAATTCGTTTTTCTATTCATATTTATCATCCTTACCATAAAAATTATCATAAGCATTTATAATATTTTGAACAATAACATTTCTAACAACATCAATATTATTAAAATATCTAATACTAATATCATTTGTATCGGACAAAACTTTTATAGCATCTATTAAACCAGAAGAAAGCTTATCAGGTATATCTATCTGAGTTATATCACCAGTTACAACAACTTTAGAATTATTTCCTATTCTAGTTAAAAACATTTTCATCTGCTCTTTAGTTGTATTTTGAGCTTCATCAAGAATTATAAACGCATCATTTAACGTTCTTCCTCGCATAAAAGCAAGAGGTGCAACTTCGATATTTCCTCTTTCTAAATTTTTTTCAAAGGAGTCAGCTCCTAAAAATTCATATAAACTATCATAAAGCGGTCTTAAATAAGGATCAACTTTATCCTGAAGATCTCCCGGAAGAAATCCAAGCTTTTCTCCCGCTTCTACAGCTGGTCTAGTTAAAATAATTTTTTTAACTAGACCGCTTTTAAAAGAAGAAACAGCCATCGCTACAGCTAAATATGTTTTTCCTGTCCCCGCTGGACCAACACCAAACACAACAGTTTTTTTTCTAATATCATTAAGATATTTTTCTTGAGATAAAGTTTTTCCTTTTATTGGTGTTCCATCAAATGTAACATATGCATAAGTATTTTTAATATCTTTCATATCTTCTATAGCCGCTTGTTTAACCATACATGAATAATATCTTACACTAGTTTCATCAATAATATCACCATTTTCAATAATCTTTAAAATATAAGAAATAGTTTTATATGCTTTATCAACATCATCAGAATCACCTTTTATTTTAATTTCATTGTTTCTGTTATTTATAATTACATCAAATTCTTTTTCTAAAATTTTAATATTATTATCTAAAAGTCCGAATAGATTTCTAATTTTAAAAATTTCGTTTATAATAATAATCTTTTCTATAATAAAACAACTTCCTCTTCATACAAAATTTTATTTTTTAATTATAACATATTTGCATAAATATTAATATTCTATATCTTTTTCTTTAGCAATATTTTCTTTGCATATATAATTTATTTTATAAAAAACTTGATTATCAATTATAGATTTGTCTATATTCCTTTCTAATATTTCAATTTGATTTAAATCAAATTTTTCATAATTTTCTAAATATTTTTCAAGAGCAATATCCGCTTGTTCTTCAGTAAGTATTATATCTTGCATATCAAAAATATTATATTTATTTTTATATATAATTATAGGCAAGTTTTTACCAAAAATCTTTAAATTTTTAACACTTTTTTCAATATCATAATTCTCATTTATCTTTGTAGATATATATAAAGGAATTTTTATCCCAAAAAAATCTAATATATATCTAGATTTATCTTTAATATAAACCTTTTCTTTATTATATAATTTTATATTAAACTCTTTTTCGTATAAAGTTTCTGCAATAACATTTCCGCTAGATGAAACTATAAATTCATTTTCATATTTATCTTTATACATTCCAGAAACTATTAAGTCTCCTTCTAAAACATAGTCTCCTATATTTAAAACTTTATCACCTTTAAATATATTCATCTCTAAAATTTTTCCATCTTTTAATGCTATGATGTTTTTAGGAGAAGGGTTTTCATCTTCAATATATGGTTTTTCAACTCCTTCTCTAATCTCTATATCTATGTTTGTTCCTCTATTGTTTATAGAAAGCCAGGATATATTTTCTAATTTCACCATCAAATCTTTTTGAATTTGTTTGAAATCTAAATAAGGTATAAACGCTCCTTTTTTTAGCCCAAGTTGTTGAGATTTTTCATAAATATATTCAGATGAAATATTTTGATTTCCAAAAATATTTATTGTCCAGACAAAATTTTGCATAAATAATAATATAGATATAAACATTATTAATCCAACTAAAATCCCCATACGTTTCTTATATCGCTTAATAAAAAAATATATACCTATTCTTTCAATAACTCTTGTTTTCAAACCTATTTTTTTTGCTAATTTAGATATTTCTTTATAATTTTTTGCTATTGTATAAATATGAATAGTCCCGTCTTTTTTTTCTATATTCCAAATTAGAATATTTCTAGAAGATATCATATTAATAATTCTCTCAGGAAAATTTCCATCTATAGAAAATATTATATAACCTTTACATGAACGCAATAATTTCATAATATACATACAATATCTCCTAATCTATAAATTCTATATTTTTTATAAAACCACTTATTATAATATTTTCATTTGTAAGACATTTAAGTTGCAAGTTATCTCCTATAAACCGTATTTCTTGATCTTTAGTAGCAATTCTTATAATAAAATCATCGTATTCAATAACTCCATTACATCCTTCTATGATAGCTTCTCTATTTCCTAGCATTTCAATTCTAAATTCTGTTTTAATTATGGATGATGCAACATCTTTAATATTTGATATAACTTTTTTTATATTTTCTTTTTTTCTTTTTCTCAAATAATCACCCCTAAGTATATTTTTAAATTATATTATAAAATTGTCTAGCATATACTATTTAAAATAATTTTTAATAATTACGAGGTATATAAATGAAACAAAAAAAAAAGTCATATTTAATAAAATTAACAAAAAATAAAATTATTTTATTTTTTGTATGTATATTAGTTTTATCAACTATATTCTCTCTTTTAATATCATCAAATTATTTAATTAACGATTTAAAACAAAGTATAGAAAACTGCTTATATATAATTATACCTGCTTTATTTCCTTTTATGATTTTATCAAATTTTATTATGAATACAAAAGTTAATAAAATAATTTTCTTACCATTCTACCCTATAACAAAATATATTTTTAGAATAGATCCAAAATTAAGTTATGTTATTATTTTAAGTATGATTGGTGGATATCCTATAGGCGCAAAACTTATAAGAAATTTGATTGATAATAAGACTATATCATTAAAAACAGCAAATAGAATGATTTGTTTTTGTTATCATAGTGGTCCTTCTTTTTTGATAGGGGCTTTATCAATACCAATATTTGGAAATATATATATAGGTTTAATAATATTTTTGTCACATACAATTGCTTCTTTTATAATAGGGTTTTTGATATCTTTATTTAAAAAAATTGAGTATATCAAACAAGAAAATATAAAAGAATTATCGTTTTCAGAAGGATTTGTATCTTCTGTTCACACCTCAATAAAGACTATATCTATCACATGTGGTTTTATAATTACATTTGCTATAATAATATCAATACTAAATAATTCAGATATTATCAACTTTCTTATTCCTATAGATTGGATAAAAAACTTATTTACAAGCTTTTTGGAAGTTTCTTTTGGAATAAATAATTTATTTATAAATAAATTATTTATTCCAATATTAGTTTTTTTAACTTCCATAGGTGGAATTTGTTTACTATTTCAAATATATGCTATATTTATAAACTCTCTAATATCTCTAAAACTTTTTTTTATCACAAGATTATTCCATGGAATACTCTCAATTTTTATAACAAATTTATTTATAAACAATTTAAATATAACTATAGAAACTTTTAATAACTACAATAATTATTTAAACACCTCTTCTTCTACATATGGTTCGATTTCACTAATTATTTTATCAATATTTTTCTTGTTATCAATTTATAAAGATGATATAATTATCAAAAAGAAATTTTATAAAAGGAATAAATAATGTTTAAAAATTATTTTAGAAAAGACATATCTCCATCATGTATATATTGCGAACATAACAAAAAAAAATCTACAGTAAATAATCAAGACGCATTATTGGTATCTTGTATAAAATTATCTAATAAAAACGAAAATAATCAATATTGCAATTTTTTTAAATATTCTCCTTTAAAAAGAATACCTAGAAAATTTATAAGACCAAAACAATATTCTAAAGAAGATTTTTCTATAGAATAATTACAAAGGAAAAATTAATGAATTTATTTTTAAATTTTGACCAAATAGAAACAAATTTTTCTATTCCTACAAAAATAGTAGACAAATATATAAATACTGTAGACTATAAATATATAAATATTCTCATATATTTATTAAGAAATATTTCTAACAATATTTCTATCCAAAATGTTGAAAATTTTTTTAAATACCAAGATATTGATTATCTTATTGTAATAAAGTTTTGGATAAAAGAAAATATTCTTCCTAAAACTATTTTAAATGGATTTGAAAAATCTTTTTCAGATGAAAATATTATAACTATTAAAAATTTTGATAATTTAAAATTTGAAGTTGGAGAATCTATTACATCTAACCCCATAGAAAAAAATTTTAATTTAAATAATATAAAACAAGAAGACCCATCTATAGATATTAAAGAAATATATAACCATATTGAACAAATTATTTCTAGACCTATTACATATATAGAAAAAACAACTATTACATCTATTCTAAACTCCACAAATATAAAACCTGATGTACTTTTAATGGTTTTTGAATACTGTATAAAAATAGATAAAATGAGTATAAGATATGTAAAATCTATATGTAATGATTGGAATAAAAAAAATATTCATACCCATGAATTGGCAGAAGAACATTTGAAAAATATTCAACAATCAAAATCAAATTACTATAATATTTCTAAGATGTTCGGTATAAATAATCGAACTTTATCTGAATGGGAAAAAAATTATATAGATAAATGGTTTACTGATTTTAATTTTTCTCAAGATATAATAAAGGAAGCATATAATAAAACAATTGATAATATTGGTAAAATTTCTTTTCCATATATAAACAAAATACTTTCTGACTGGAACTTAAATAATATAACTTCTTTAGATCAAGTTTCAGATATTAAACCAAAAATAAAATCAACTAAAAAGACTAATATAAAAAAATATAATAAAAATAATATATCCTCTTTTTCCGAAGGTGTGTTTGATAAATTATCAGAAACTGTTTCTAAATTATAGTTTGTTTTTTAAAATATAGGAGTTTTAAAAATTTATGGCATTTAAAAAAGCTTTAGATATAATAAATACTAAAAGAATATCTTCCCAAATTGGATATAATAAAAAATTATTAGAAGTATATGAAAAAATTCCAGAAATTTGTGAAATGAAAAAAGCATTATCTACAACTTCTATAAAAATTTCTAAATTATTATTTAAAGGTCAAAAGACAGATGTTTTTTTTAAAAATAAATTAAACCAAATAAAAAGAAATAATTTAGATATACAATCTAGTATAAAAGAAATTTTAGTTGCAAATAATTATCCAGAAAATTATCTACAATTAAATTATAATTGTAATATATGTAGTGATACTGGTTATATATCTGGATCTATGTGTGAATGTTTTAAACATTTAATTAAAAAGATAAAATCAAAGGAATTAATAAATTCTTCTAATACAATTATTTCTAGTTTTCAAACTTTTGATCTTTCTTTTTATCCAGAAGAATTTAGAACTAAAATGCAAGAAATATATTCATATTGTATTAAATATTCAAATACTTTTAAAATTAATTCTAATAATATCTTCATGATGGGTAACACAGGTTTAGGTAAAACACATCTATCTTTTGCAATTGCAAATAATGTTATAAATTCTGGATTTAATGTTATTTATGGATCTGCACAAGATTTATTTAGATCTGTAGAAGCAGAACATTTTGGAAAAGTTTCATCTTTAAATTCAACCTTAGATACAATAATATACTGCGATTTACTTATAATAGATGATGTAGGTACAGAGTTTGAATCAAACTTTTATTCCAGTCTCTTATATAATATTATAAATTCTAGAATAAATTTATTAAAACCAATTATAATAAACTCAAATTTAAATCAAGATGATATATTTTTGAGATATTCAGATCGTGTTGTTTCTCGTCTTATTTCTTTTGATATATTAAAATTTTATGGAAATGATATAAGATTAATAAAAAAGCAAAATAAGACTTAAAATAAAAATAATTAAATTTAAAGGAGATTATATGAAATTTACAGATATGAAATATATTAGACCAGATATAGAAATAATATTATCAGAATACAATGATATTATAGAAGATTTTACAAATTCAGATTCTTATCAAAATCAAATAAAATGTATAAATAATCATGAGAAATTGATAAAATCTTTTAAAACTATGCAAACATTAGCACATATAAGACATACAATTGATACAAAAGATGAATATTATACAGATGAATACAACTTTATAATGTCTTCTTCCCCAATTATAGAAGAAAAAGTACAAGTCCTATATAAAAATATTTTAGAATCAAAATATTTAAATAATATAAAAGAACATATAGGAGAAATGTTTATTTCCAATATCAAAATATCAATGGAAACTTTTTCAAAAGATATTATACACCTTCTTCAAGAAGAAAATGCTTTGAAGGTTGAATACCAAAATTTAATCGCTTCTCTTCGTGTAAATTTTAATGGAGAAACTTTAAACTTAGCTTCTTTAACTCCATATAAATCAAATGAAAATAGAGATATTAGAAAAAAAGCTTTTTTTGAAGAAGGATTATGTTTAAAAAATATTAAACCTGACTTAGACAGAATTTTTGATAAATTAATTAATATAAGGCATAATATTGCAAATTTATTAGGTCATGATTCTTTTATCCCAGTTGGATATTCTAGAATGGGTCGAGATTGTTATTATGAAAAAGATGTTGAAATATATAGAGAAAACATTATAAATTTAATTGTTCCTTTTTTGAAAAAAATTAAAAAACAACAATCCAAACGTATATCTATTGAAGATATGAAAATATATGATGATACTTTTTCTTTTAAAGATGGAAATGCAAAACCTTTTGGTTCTTTTGATGATACTATACAAGCAGGAAAAAAAATGTATACAGATATGAGTAATATCACTAAAGATTTTATTAATTTTATGCTAAATAATGAATTATTTGATTTAATTTCAACGCCAAATAAAGCTGCTGGCGGGTATTGTACATTTATTTATGATTACAAATCACCTTTTATATATTCTAACTTTAATGGAACAAGTGGAGATGTAGATGTATTTACACATGAAGCTGGTCATGCTTTAGCTGGCTATTTAACTAAAGATGAAAAAATATGTGAAATAAAATCTCCAAATTTAGAAACATGTGAAGTCCACTCAATGGCTATGGAATATTTTGCTTGGCCTTGGTTGGAGCTATTCTATAAAGATGATGTTAAAAAAGCTAAATTAAGTCAAATAGAACATAGTATAAATTTTTTACCATATGGAACTATGGTAGATCATTTTCAGCATATTTTATATAACAATCCTAAAATGTCATCTAATGAAAGAGACAAAAAATGGCTTGAATTAGAAAAAATTTATAGGCCTTATATGGATTTTGAAGATATTCCATTTTATAAAGACGGATCTGGATGGCAAAGACAATTACATATATATATGACTCCTTTTTATTATATAGACTATTGTTTAGCAGAAACTATGGCACTACAATTTTGGAGTTTATCACAAAAAGATTTTGAAAATACTTTCAATAAATATATTGAATTTGTTAAAATTGGTGGAAATGATAACTTTATTAATTCTATAAACAAAGTAAATCTTAATTCTCCTTTTAAGCAAGAAACAATAGAAAAAATTATAGAAAATATTGATAATTTCATAAATCATCAATAAATAAAAAAAGATACTAAGTAAACTTAGTATCTTTTTTTATTTATCTCTTCTAATAATAGAACCAGATATTATATTTTGAATATCAAATGGTATATTGATTTTCATAGTAGCATGACAAGCACTTTCAATAGAGATGTTTTTATCTTTATCTATAATATTTTCAATAATAAACTCTATAGGTTTTTTACCTGGTTGCATTATTTCAACTTTTTCTCCTATAGAAAATTTATTTTTTTGGGTGCACTCTAAATAATTATCTTTATGTTGATTGACAACAGCTATTATATCATAATTTCTAGAATATCCACCATTTTCATAATATTCACTATCGCTTTGTTTTCCAAAATAAAATCCTGTTGAATATTTTCTATGACTAACCTTAGAAACTTCATCTAATATCCAATTATCAAGATTAAAATTCATTGGATCTTGGTAATATTGATCAACAGCCAATCTATATGCATTAGTTATAACAGAAACATAATATGAAGATTTAGCTCTTCCTTCTATTTTTAGACTAGTAATTCCAGCATCAGCAATTTTATCAATATATTTTATCATACAGAGATCTTTAGCATTTAATATATGTGTACCCTTTTCATCTTCAAAAATAGGATATTGAATATCTGGTTTTCTTCCATCAATAAGATAATATTCCCATCTGCATGGTTGAGCACAAGACCCCCTATTTGCATCTCTCCCTAACATATAGTTTGAAATCAAACATCTACCAGAAAAAGCCATACACATAGCTCCATGTACAAAAGCTTCTATTTCTATATTAGGATTTGTTTTATCCCTAATTACCTTTATATCTTCTAAAGATAATTCTCTAGCTAAAACAATCCTCTTAGCACCTAAATCATACATTGCGTTTGCAGTTGAATAATTCATAATTCCCGCTTGAGTAGAAATATGAATTTCCATATTTGGAGTATGCTTTTTTGCCAAAGACAATGTTCCAATATCTGCAACAATAAATGCATCAACACCTGATTTTTCAGCATTTTTTAAAAATTCGGGAAGAAGATCCATTTCTTCATTTGTAGGAATTGTATTACAAGTTAAGTATACATCCACATTTTTTGAATGTGCAAATTCTACACCTTTTTTCATTTCATCAAATGTAAAATTATTAGTAGAAGTCCTCATTCCAAAATCTGTTCCACCTAGATAAATAGCATCTGCACCATATTGTATGGCTGCATATAGTCTTTCTAAATCACCTACAGGTGATAATACTTCCAATTTATTTTTCAATAATTTATCTCCTATAATTTATCTTAATCCAGCTTTAATTAAATTTTTTTCTTGTTCATCCAAAGTAATTGCATAAAAGAATTCTCTTGTTTTAAGATTACTACAAAAATAATAATAAGGCGTTTCATCAGGATAAAGAGCTGCCATTATTGCATCTAAACCAGGATTTGAAATTGGACCTGGCGGAAACCCCTCACTCTTATAAGTGTCATATGCATTTTTTATGTTATCATCTGTATCTATTATACTTTTGGAAATAGTTTCTCTAACATATTTTTTTGTTGGATCCGACTGAAGCTTAGGAAAAACAGATTTATTATTTATTCTATTATGAAAAACTGATGAAACTTTTTTCATCTCGTTTTTATCCCCAGCCTCATTTTGTATAATAGATGCAAGTGTTATAATCTCATCTAATCTCATATCTAGTTCATCTGCTCTTTTTAATATATCCACATTTATAATATTTTTAAATTTTGTAAATATTTTATCAACAACAGATTTGCTTGATTCTCCAGAAAAAAAATTGTATGTATCAGGAAATGCATAGCCTTCCATCTTATAAAAAATTAAATCATTTTTTATAATTTGATCTTTAAACTTAGAATATATATCAATTTTTTCTATTTCTTCTATAAATTCACCTTTTGTTATAATATTAGCTTTTTCTAAAATTTCACCATATTTATCTAAAGTAATACCTTCTGGGAATGTTACGGACAAATCTTCTGTATTTTTAGATGGTTTTTTAAGCTCATCACTAATTATATCATATGGCATATCACTACTTAATAAATATTCTCCATAGTTATACTCATTATCTGAATTTGTTATTCTTGAATATATTAAAAATAAAATAGAATTATCAATAATATCATTTTTATATAAAATATCAGCAATATTTTTTGTAGATGAATTTTTTGGAATTACTATTTTATTTTCTTTAGAATCACCTCTAAGACCAATTATATCTTTAGATATAATTAATGATCCTATGGCTATCACTATAGAAATAATTAATATTATTGCTATAAAAAAAATTTTTTTAGATATTTTATTTTTTTCTATATTATAACTCAAAATAAACCTCCAGTAATATAATTAACTAAATCTTTTCGTGAATTTATCTGTAATTAAAATATTTATTTTTCTATCATATCTACCATGAGGTAGTGTGTTTTTTAAACAAGATGAATAACAAATTCCTATCATATTATTAGTATATCTTGAGAGATATCTATCATAGTATCCTTTTCCATAACCAAGTCTATAACCTTCCATATCAAAACCCAACCCTGGAACAATACAAACTGAAGAATAAAAATCTACTACTATATTATTATCATTCATACTAGGCTCCAAAACAGAAAAACATCCAACAGATAATTCATCTATAGAATTTATATAATAAAATTCCATATGAGAATCTGGAAAACATTTAGGAACAGCAACTTTTTTACCCTGATTAAGAGCATAATTAATTATAGATCTTGTATTAACTTCAATATCAGTAGAAACAAAAGTTAATACAAGATCTGAATCAATAAATTCCTTTGTAGATATAATTCGATTAAATATAAAAAAATCTTTTTCCGCTTTATTAATATACGGCATTTTTCTTCTTCTATCTTTAAATTGATTACGTAACTCTGTCTTGATTTTTCTTATATCTATTTTTTCCATATAATATCCGCCTTTAATTTTTCTATAGCATAAACACCAATTAAGTTTTATAATTTTAAAATTAAATTTAAACTATTTTATTATTTAATATATTTTTCAATATAATAATTTGAAAAATAGCTATAATTCCTATTTATTTAAATAAATTTTCTAAAAATATATCATAAATATTTTAATCTAAAACAAAATTAAAATAAGACATATCTTTTAAAGGAACACTAATATCTTTAATAGTTTTATACATTGAGAAAGATTCCTCATCCCCAACATTACAAGGACTTTTTATAAATATTTTTGATACATTAAAATATTTTAATATTGTATCCCCATAAATATCAAATTCTTCTAATGTAATATTTGTTTCTTTAATATACATTTCTTTTAAATCATCATTTGATTTATATAATACAAAAAATTTATATTTATTTAATATACTAAATTTATATATAAATCCATTAGTAAAAAAAATTTCTTTATAAACATAATTATAAAAAGAATCTTCAAATTTGCCATAAATTTTAAAATTTTCTTTAAGATAAATATTTCTAAAATATAAAAATTCATGCCAATTATCAATTTTTTCAATATTTATATCTTTAAAATAAATAGAATTAGATAATTCTAAAGATTTTATACAATAAGAAGAAAAAATTTTATATCCTAATTTATCATAGTAATCAAATAAACTTTTTTCTCCGGGAACTAGTATAGAAAAATCATAATTTCTATTTTTATCATATTCCCAAATATACTCTATAAATGTTTTCATAATACCTTTTGATCGATATTCTGGTAAAGTACAAGCTGCATATATATAACTAGCTTTATATTTTTTTTCATTAATATAAATCTCGGATGGAATACAAAAAATTGTAGAAATTATATTATTATTTCTCTTATATATAAAACAATTTTTATATTCAAAAAGATTATTTATATAAAAATTTATATAATTTAGATCCATATTCTGTGATGAATCACTGTCTTCTTCATCATCATGAAAACAGATAGAAAGCATATTTTTTATCTGTTCTATATCTTTATACTCAGGATTGCAAATAATATCAGTCATTTCACACCTTTATATACCCTTTATATTTTTTTAAAAGATATATTGGATTATAGGATAATTTTGATTTTCGAAGACCTTCTAAACCCATATCTTCTTCTCTATTCACATACATATAGTCCTTCGCAAAATTATATATAAATTCTCTATTAATAGTTGGATATGAACCTTGAATATTATAATATGCTTTTTCTATCAAAACATGAAAAGTTTTATCATTTAATGGTCTACCAAAAGACATGCCAACGATTTTACCTTGTTGCCTTAAAATTCCACCTATCAAACCTAAAATTTCACAATTTTTTATAGCAGTATTTACAACAATATGTTCTTTCATTTTATCTTTAAAATCAATATCATTTTCATCTGCATTTAATTCTATCCAATCTTTATTCATATCTAAACATTCTTGAATATTTTCACTAGAAAGTTTTTCAAAAGTCCATTCTTTTTCTTTAAATCTATTAATATGATTTCGTTTACTATGATATTTTTTTCCTTTAAGATTAATTAAATCTTCTGAAAGATATATATAATCAAATTTATCTCTATCCTCAAAAATAGTTAATCTATCTTTATATATATCGATTAATATATTTTTTGTTTCATCTGTTATTCCATCAATATTTAAATCTATATTATTATTTAAACAATATTCTTCTAAAGATTTAAATAATTTTAAATAATCACCAAATCCTGATGGAAATAAAAAGTAAACCTTGTCAACAGTATACATCAATATACAAAAATTATCAAATTTAGCAATTTTTATATTACTTACAGAACTCCAAATATAATTATTTGAAAAACTATATTCATTTGCTTGAAAATTTGATTGTTTTAAACAACTATTTACCCATTCTTTATCTTCTATTATAAGATTTTTAAATTCTAGCATATATATTAAAGCACTCCTTGAATTTCTTTTAATATTTTATCAAAAATTTCTTCTTTTTTTAATGGATTTATTTTATCACAACAATTAATTATCTTATAATTATATTTTTCACAAATATATTTATAAGATTCATAACACTTATCCATATAATTTTTATCACTTTCATGTATATCTTGTTTTATATTTCTTTTTTTAATAAGGCTGTTAGATACATTTTTAGACATACTCAAAAATATTGTTAAATCTGGCTTTGGAAGAAGCAACTTATTATACTCATAATCATGCAGCCAATCCAAATATTTATCCCAATAAATAGAGCTTAACTTTGGTGTTTGATGTATTGCATTTGAACTTACATATCTAGCAGAAATAATATTTATTCCACTATTATAATCTTTTTTCCAATTAGTCATATAAGATATATATCTGTCAGCAGAATAAAATGAAGATGCAGCAAAAGCATTTATATTAGATGGATTTTTATCAATTTCACCATCTAAATACATCTTAACAAGTGATGATGATTTATTTTCATAATTTGGAAAAGATATTAATTTAAAAGGGTGATTTATCTTTAGGTATTCATAAAGCAGATTTGTTTGGGTTGTTTTTCCGCAGCCATCAATTCCATCTATAACTATAAGTTTTCCATTCATAGTACTTGTCCTCCATAGTTATAAATATTTTATTAGAAGGATTTCCTTCTAATAAAATATTTATATATTATCCTTCAAAATCAGGAAGTTTTTCACATTCTTCATCTTCTATCCTTGGTGGAAAAAATTCATCAATAGGAAATTTTATTTTTTTAAATAATTCACAAGGATCATCATTACAACCACCACTACAATCTTTATCAGGAACACAAAAATCATATACGGGTATCATCATTTGAACATTTCTTTGAAGACTAACTATAGTAAATATCCCCAATGTAACATATATATTTTTTAAACCAGCTGTAAATTGAAACTCTCCTTCAAATTGTGAAGATATACAATCTGGTATACATATAATAGAATCTCCGCATACACATTTTTGATCTTTAAAACAAGTTGATAAAACGATTGGATCTACAACTTGTACATTTGCATTTGGTGTATTTATTTTTTCAAAACACAAACCACCAGATGCTTCTGGAGCTACACAAGGAATATTAGAATTAAAAGATTTAACTCTTCCTTCACTCCCATATAGTATAACTTTTTTACAAAAAGTCGCTAAACCATAAACAGTTGTAGCGGATGTACAGTTTCCTAAATACGCACAAACAGTAACTAAAAAATAATATGTCATATCGACAGAATAAAAACCATTGTTAAATGGAATTCTTTCGATATCTGTAAAAACATGTAATACTGTTGCTGACTTGCATTTAATGTTTGTTGCAAGATCAATTATTGTCGTTTGATCAGTCTCTGTAAAATAAACTCTTAAATCTTCTAAACACTCTTTATCAGAGCAAGAATCATAAATTCTATCTGCATCTATACACACAGCTTCTCTAAAACAATCTGATGTTGCATCTTGTTGATTGGTAAAATTTTTATAAGACATATATATCCTCCTAAATAGTAATAAAGCAAATTGCCTTATTACATATTATGAAGAAAATATATAAATGTGTATGTTTTTTTAAAAAAACTATGCTTTTTTTACTTTTGCAAAATTTGCCATAATTTTTTTATTCCCTATACCTTCAAAATTTATCTCTAATAAAGTGTCATTTCCCATAGGTTTCATTGAAATAATATTACCTAATCCAAAAATACTATGAATAATATTATCTCCAACAGTATAATCAATAGTAATTTTTTGACGCTCTAAGCCTATCCCAGCAATAGCGTTTTGTGCATCACTTAAATCATGCTTTTTATATATAGGTTTTTTATTATCTTTATCATTTTTATTATAATAAACTTTATCATCTTTATAATCAACTAAATTTAATGGTATTTCTTCTGCAAATCTAGAAATCTTATTTCTACTAATACTACCAAATATCATTCTATATCTCGCTGTTGTTATATATAATTTTTTCTTAGCACGGGTGAAAGCTACATAAGCTAGTCTTCTCTCTTCCTCTAGCTCTATAGGGTCATTTATAGACCTATATCCAGGAAATATGCCTTCTTCCATACCAGCTATAAAAACATTATTAAACTCTAATCCTTTTGCAGAATGAACGGTCATTAATATAACATTGTCTTCTGACTGGTTTAAATTATTTAAATCAGTATACAAAGAGATTTCTTCCAAAAATCCTGATAAAGTTCCATCAGGATTTTCTTCCATATATTTTTGTATATTTGTTTTTAATTCATTAATATTTTCAATTCTTGGTATTGCTTCTTTTCCCTGACCTCTTAAATACAATAAATAATCACTCTTATCTAATATAATATCTATTATGTTAGATAAGCCTTCTTTTTCTAGCTGTTCAGAAATATCAGTAATAATATTTCTAAATTTAACTATAGAATTTTTCTTTTTATACAACTCTTCATATTTATCACAATTATCTATTATTTCAAACATGCTTTTATCTTCTATTTCAGATATTTTTTCAATAAGTTTAATAGTGGAATCTCCAATTCCTCTTTTAGGTTCGTTTATAATCCTTTTTAGACGGACACTATCATTATAATTATTGATAACACTTAAATATGAAACTATATCTTTTATTTCTTTTCTTTCAAAAAACTTTGTCCCTCCAATAATTTTATATGGAATTCCCAAACGAACAAAACATCTTTCAATAGTTGCAGATTGTGCATTTATTCTATATAAAACTATATTGTCGCTATATTTACCACCTGTTTTAATAAATTCAACTATATTTCCAGCTATATATTCAGATTCTTTTTGTTCATCATCTGCAGAATATAGATATATTTTTTCTCCTTCATCATTATTTGTCCAAAGATTTTTTCCTTTTCTTACTGTGTTATTATCTATAACTTTATTTGCCGCATTAAGTATATTTTTTGTTGACCTATAATTCTGTTCTAACCTAATTACAGAACAATGATCAAATTGTTTTTCAAACATAAGTATATTTTCTATTGTAGCCCCTCTAAATTTATATATACTTTGATCGTCATCTCCAACTACACAAATATTTTTATTTTTTTTAGAAATAAGACTAATAAGCATATACTGAGAGTTGTTTGTATCTTGATATTCATCTACTAAAACATATTTATATCTTTCCTGATAATAAGCTAAAACATCATCAAAATCTAAAAATAGTCTTACTGTTAAATAAATTATATCATCAAAATCTACTGCATTAGATCTTTTAAGCTTGGTCTGATATAAAGAATATACATTATATAAAACTTGATTTTTATAATCATCTTTAATTTCTTTTTTATATTCTTCTGGAGATAAAATTTTATCTTTTATCTTTCCAATATTGGATAACATTGCTCTAAAAGGAAACATTTTTTCATTTAAATTTAATTCTAAATAGCAATCTTTAATAACTCGAATACTATCATCTGTATCATAAATCGTAAAATTACTTGTAAAACCTATACGAGAAATCTCTCTTCTTAATATGCGAATACATATAGAGTGAAAAGTTCCACAATTAATATCTTTTGCAATATCTTCTCCCATCATAGAAGATATTCTTTCTTTTAACTCTTTCGATGCCTTATTTGTAAACGTTATAGTTAATATATTCCACGGTTTTATTTTATTATGAGAAATTAAATTGGATATCTCTGAAATATTATCACCATAATTATATTTAGATAGTATTTTATGATCATTTTCAGATATAATATTTTCGTTATAATAGCAATCTCCAAAATTAATCATAAAAGATATTTTATTTACAATAACAGTTGTTTTTCCACTACCTGCACCCGCCAGAATAAGTATTGGTCCGTTTGTTTTATATATAGCATCTCTCTGTTTTTCATTCATATTGCTATATACTTTATCAAGAACATTTTTTGTGATATTATCTTTTATCATATTATACCAACCTAATAAAATTAATTATTATGATTATATCATAATTTTATATATATATATAAATAGAATAAAAAAATGAAACTAGTTGAAACTAGTTTCATACTCTAGATTCTCTTATCTAGATCCGCCTCTTCTAGAATAAGAACTTCGCTTATTATCCATAAATTTCTTTAGATCACAAAGTTTTTCATCGCTATTTTGTTTAAACTTTGATAACATATCTTCAAAAGAAACAGGATCATTTTTTTTATAATTTGAGTTGGAATCAGAATTAAATTTTCTATCTCTACTAGGATTTCTATTAAAACTTTTTTTATTCAATCCAGTATTATTTTCAGAATTCGAAGTGTTAGTGTTTAAAGTATCAGTCTTTTTTATAGACAAGCTGATTTTTTTTGGATCATCCATTTTCAAAATCATAACTTTAACCATCTGACCAACTTGAAGATGATCCGAAACTTCTTTTACATAAGAAACAGAAACCTCTGAAATATGAACCATGCCTGTTATACCTGGAGCAAGTTCTACAAAAGCTCCAAAATTAGTTATACCTGTAACTCTACCATCATATATGCTTCCAATATCAAGCTGCATTTAAACCAAATGCCTCCTTAAAATAAAAAATAATGATACTTATCTACCATAAATATCTATGAACACTCTTTCCCCTTTTTCCATAAATTCTAATTTATCCCGAGCAAGCTCTTTAATATACTCTTCTAAATTTTCATCTTTTAAAATATTTTTTAAATCATCTATACTTTTATTTTCTGTTATAATTTTTTCTTTCAATAAATCAATTTCAGAATTTTTTTCAATTATATTAGATCTTATTAAAAATAAATTGAAAATAATTAAACATGAAATAATAAATAAAATAATTTTAAAGATATTACTTTTATAAAAACTTTTTTTTAACTTCCTCATAAAAAGTATGCCCTTTCTAATATTAAAATCTATTTTTTATTCCTAATTAGATTATACAACATTATATTATTTTTTTTCAAGCTAAAATCTTTATTTTTTTTATATAAAATATTATTTATCTTAATTTTTGAAGTTATTTTTAATAAAACACGATATATTTTAAAAATAACTTTTAAAATTGGTCTTAAAAACATCTTATAAATAACTAAAATCAATTTGTTTATAAATAAAATAGTTTTTTGAAATATTGTTAAAATTATATTTCCCATAATAAAATAATATATAATATACCCTAAAATTTCTCCGATTATTAAAAAAAATCTAATATTTCCATCATTTGACATTATCAAAAATAATAATGTCAAAAATGTTATAGATAAAAAAAATAAGATATCTTGAATAAATATAACTATAGTATTAAATTTAATATTTATCCTAAGTAGTCTAAAAAAATCATATAAAAAACCAAAACTAAAACCTACTATGCAAGAATATAAAAAATATATCGTTTGATTAGAAACTACATGCAATAAAATCACACCTATTTAAATAGTTTAGAAAAAAATCCACCATCTCTTTTTGTATCATCAGAATAAATCAAAGTAGATATATCTCCCTCAACACTTAATTCTCCTGTTTCTACATTAAGTTTATTTATGTGAAGGTCTTTTCCTTTTATATTTAAATCTCCCATATCTGTAAAAGCAACTATTAATGATTCATCAAAACTATCAATATCAATAACTCCTGATACTATAAGTTTTTTTCTATCCTCTAATATAATATTATGAGGTAATCGTATAATATTCTTATCATCTTTCATATTTAAAACTCCCTTATTTATCATTTGTTATTATAAAATATATGATAAATAAGAATATTTTATTACTCATTTATTATAAGATAATTTTTTATAGAGTTTTCTTTACTTTCAACTTTTGGAATATCAACAACTTTTACTTTAAGATTAGTTTTTCCAATACATATATCTATTATATCATCTATTTTTACAATATATGATGGTTTTGCAGATGTATTATTCACAATAATTTTTCCTGCATCACAAGCTTTATTTGATATGGTTCTTCTTTTTATAAGTCTTGTCATCTTTAGATATTTATCAAGTCTCAAAATAGATTACTCCTTCTTATAAATATTATAAATAAGGAAATCGGTCATAGACCGATTTCCTTATTTAGAAACTAATTCTTTTAATGATTTTCCAGCTTTAAAAGCTGGAACTCTTGTTGCAGGAATAGATAACTTTTCACCTGTTAAAGGATTTTTTCCTTCTCTAGCAGCTCTATCTCTAACCTCAAATGTTCCAAATCCAACAAGTTGAACTTTTTCGCCTGTAGAAAGTGTTTCTGAAATAACCTCTATACATGTATTGACCGCTTTTTCGGAATCTTTTTTTGAAAGTTGTGATTTTTCTGCAACTTTACTAATTAGATCTGTTTTTGTCATTTTATTGAAACCTCCTCTTGAATACATAAGATAATAAATTAGATTAATTTATTATATCATTCAATATAATAAATACATTTGAGATATTAGTCAATAGTTTTTAAATTAAATTATTTAGAAACTATTTTGGAAAGCAGTTTTAATAGTTTATCACCTTTAGGTAACATTATAATATCTTCTTCTGTTATAGCTTTTAAAACAAGTAAAACTATTATATAAACAATTCCTGCTAAACTTATAGAAATAATTGTGGATATATTTTTTGAAATCATTCTGTTTATTAAACCGTAACTACTCCAAGCAGTTATTCCACAGAAAAAACCTGCTATTAAGGGTTTTCCAAATATATTAAAATATGATATCTTAACTTTAATAATATTTTTTAAAGAAAATAAACAAAAAATTAATATCAGTCCATAACATGCAATAGTCCCTAATGGAGCTCCTATTATGTTTATACTCGGAATACCAACTAATATATAATTTATTATATATTTTATTGTTGCTCCAATTAGCATGAAAATAACAGGCAGATATTGCCTTCCAACACCCTGTAATATGGCGAATATAGGTGTAACAATAGATAAGAATATAACCCCTATACCCATTATACTCAATGTAGGTGCTGCTACAAGTGCATCACTAGATTTTGAACTATATAACAACATTAGTATTTGTTCAGACATTATAAATATTCCTGTTCCTGCTGGTATAGCAAAAAAAGTTGTTATTCTTATAACAGATTCAACACTTTTTTTTAAAGATTTATTATTATTCATGGCAAATTGTGCACTAACATTAGGTAAAGCACTTTTGGCAAAAATATTTGTAAAGGCTGGAACAAGGTTAAATATAGAAACTGCAAGACCTCCATAAGCTCCCCAAATAAAATTAGATATAGTTCCTTTATCTATAATTTCTTGTGGTATAAGTCCATTAAAAGATGAGATAAGTTCCTCTAAATTAGTATCAACTATATAATCTAATCTAGATATAATAGTTACCAAATCTATCATTGATGTTAAATTTATAACTAGTGCACCTATAGAAATTGGTATTGCTATAGAAATAAGCTTTTTTAATATTATTTTTCCATTACTAGCTTTTGGAGAGTCAATTAGCATTTTTTTAGTTATATAATTTGATTTTTTCTTATGTATATAAATTAAATATAACATACCTATCAAGGTACTAATCGTAACGCCTAGTATAGCTGCTGCTGATGCGTATGGAAGAACTATTAAATTTGCCTCTTGTCTGCTTTTTGCAATAACACCAAAAACAAATCCTGTTTTTGAATATTGATAAAACCCAATATTAATTACGGTAGATGCCATAAATAATCCTAATATTAACTTTACAAAACTTTCGATAATTTGAGATATAGCTGTGGGCTTCATATTTCTAAGCCCTTCATAATATCCTCTAAAAGATGACATAATACAGCCAAAAAACACAGCTGGAGCTATAGCTATAATTGATAAAAAAGATTTTTCATCCGCAAAAGTTGTAGAAAAATACTTCGCTATAAAAATTATAAATAAAAATCCTACAATTCCAGTTAAAAAATAAAACGTACTGGATATTTTAAATATTTTTCTTGCATCTCTATAATTTCCTTTAACAGAAGCCTCGGAAACAAGCTTAGAAACTGCTGCTGGAAAACCTGCCATAGCAAGAGTGTATATAGGGACAAATATATTATAGGCTGTGCTAAAGTATCCCATACCAGTGTTTCCTAAAATATTTCCTAATGGAATTTTGAAAAAAGCCCCTATTATTTTAACAATAATCATAGATACTCCTAGTATCGTTGCTCCATATATAAAACTTTGTCTGTGATTTTTTGACAAATAAAACACTTCCTTAGGAATCAAATATTAATTAATTTTATGAAATATAATTGATTTTTATACATAAATATTAAATCAATTTATATAATCAAACTATATAAAAATATTATTATACTATTCAGATAAAGTTGTATAATTTTTAATATTATTTTTTTCTATATTATCCCCACAGTTATAGCAATATGCATAATCTGAAGATATACTAGTACCACAAGAATTACAAATTTTTTCATGTTTTATATTAGAGATCTGTTGAATAATATCTTTTTGTTCAACAAATAATTTATCAACATCTATCAAAAGCTTTTTAACAATATCCCCATTATTTCTATTTTTTTTATTCATAGAATAAACAGCACTTCCCAATTCTTCAAATGTTTTTTTTATTTGTGAATTTATATTCATAGATTTTAATTTTAACTTAGATACTCCAACAACTTCCTCTGTCTTATTAGTCGCCATCTTTGCAACATCTTTCGCTTTAGATATAACTCCGTCAAATAGACCCATAATAATTACCACCTTCTATTATATAGTAAATTTTGAAAAATATTTATTATTTTGTTTTTCATAAAACAAAGTTGTTTCTTCTTCATGTCCACCAAAAATTTTAAAATCATCGTCAAATGTAGCTATAAACTCTAAACTTTTAATCATCTCTTCGCTATTTCCAGAATATAAATCTGTTCTTCCCACAAAACCTTTAAATATAGTATCTCCGGAAAAAATAATTTTATCTCTATTATTAACATATATAACAGAACCTTTTGTATGTCCTGGAGTTGAATAAATTTTAAAAGATATATCATCTAATTCAAAAAAATTTTCATTTTCTAAAGCAAAATCTGGATATACACAATCTAATGATTCATCATGAAAATCATTAGCTAAATTTTTAATATTGTCACATAACATTTCAACATCTGATTTTCCAATATATATTTCACAACCATATCTTTTTTTTAGATAAGATACAGAGAAAATATGATCAAAATGTCCATGAGTTAGAAGAATTTTTTTTATAGTTATGTTAGATTTATCCATATAATCTAAATAATCCAAAAAAACTTTTTCTGTAACCCCTGGATCAATTATTATTCCATTATTATTTTCTGTTGTTATTATATAACAATTTGTTTGTAAAGGTCCCATAGGTATTCTTTTATAATTCATATATTTCCTTTTTATTTAATTTTTTAAATTTTATTTCCAACTCTAATAATAGAAATTAAACCATGTATTTTATTAAGCTTTTCTATAATATCATTTAACTGATCTATTCCATTTATACCAAAAGTTATTAATATATTAGAATTTCCATCTTTCAACTCTCTAGCTATAGCACTGTGTATAGGCACTTTAAAAGAAGATATAGAAACACTTATATCCGCAAGCATAGAATTACTTCCAATAGCTGTTATACTTATTGTTGAACGAAAATGATTTTTTTTCGTATCAGCCCAAGAAACATTTACAAGCCTACTAACCTCTTCTGTATTATTAGATATTTTTTCTATATTTAAACATGTTTTTTGATGAATAGAAACTCCAAATCCCCTAGTAATAAATCCTATTATATCATCTCCAGGAAGAGGATTGCAACATTTTGAAAATTTAACAAGACAATTATCGATATTTTCAACTATAATCCCATTGTTAGTTTTATCTGTATTTTTATTTATAGATTTTTCTAAAAGTTTATTTGTTTTTTCTTTCTTACTTCTCTCTAAATCTAATATATAATCTTCTTTAATCTTTTGTATAATTTTTAGTAAAGAAATTCCACCGTATCCAATTGCTGCAAATAAATCTTCTGCAGATTCAAAATGATATCTTTTTTTTAGAATAGATACACAATCTAAGAAAAATTTTTCATTAGAAGCTTTTATAGATTTTTTCAACTCTTTTTCAAAACTTTCTCTTCCTTCTAATATATTTTCTTCTCTTCTTCGATTTTTATACCATGATCTAATTTTATTTCTAGCTTCACTAGTTTTGGCAAGTTTAAGCCAATCTTTACTAGGGCTATGATTTTCATTTTTAGTCGTAATTATTTCTATTATTTGACCTGTAACAAGCTTGGTTGATATAGGAACAATCTTTCCATTTATTTTAGACCCTACCATTCTATGGCCGACTTCAGAATGTATACTATATGCAAAATCAATTATTGTAGATCCAAAGGGAAGACTTTTTAACTCTCCATTTGGTGTATAAACAAAAATTTCTTCAAATCCAATATCATCTTTTATAGATGAAACAATATCATCTATATCATCTGCTTCTTTTTGACTCTCTATCATTTTTCTAATCCAACTAAGTCTATCATCTAAATTTTTATCAGATTCTACACCGGCCTTATATTTCCAGTGTGCAGCAATTCCGTATTCAGCTGTATAATGCATATCCCATGTTCGTATTTGTATCTCAAATGGAATCCCTTTTTTGCCTATAACAGTTGTATGAAGAGATTGATACATATTTGGTTTTGGTGTAGATATATAATCTTTAAATCTATTTGGTATAGGTTTAAATATATCATGGACTATTCCTAAAACGTTATAACATTCTGATATATTATTTACTATAACTCGTAAAGCGTATATATCATAAACTTCTTCAAAGCTCTTTCCTGCAACATAAACTTTTCTATATATTCCATAAAAACTTTTAACGCGTCCTTGTATTTCAGACTTTAATCCCGTTTCTAATAATTTCTTATCTATATTTATCTTTATAATATTAATAAATTTTTCTCTCTCTATTTGATTTAATAGCATTGTTTTTTCTATTTCACCATATGCAAAATTATCTAAATATTTTAACGCTAGATCTTCTAACTCTTCTTTAATCCATCTAATACCAAGCCTATGTGCTAACGGAGAATAAATTTCCATCGTTTCTAACGCTTTATCTCTTTGTTTTTGAGGTTTCATATATTGTAGAGTTTTCATATTATGAAGCCTGTCAGCAAGTTTTATTATTACAACTCTTATATCTTTAGACATTGCTAAAAACATCTTTCTAATATTTTCTGCTTGTGCTTCTTTTTCTGTAGTTAAAGGAACTTTACCAAGTTTTGTAACTCCATCTACCATGCAAGAAACGTCTTTTCCAAATTGTTTCTCTATATCATCTATAGTTACATCTGTATCCTCTACTACATCATGTAAAAGACATGCACATATAGAATCTGTATCCATTCCCAACTCTATAATTATAGCAGCAACAGATATAGGATGTGTTATATAATTATCCCCAGAAACTCTTTTTTGATTTCTATGGGCCTTTTCAGCTACTAAATAGCTACTGTATATTTTATCTTTATCATAAGATTTTTCACTATTAGAAACATTTTTCATAAAAGTATCTATATCAATAATCAATTTTTTCACCTCCCAAATTTAGAAGATTTTTAAATATTTTTGTATCTTTTAAATCGACTTTAATAGGATTATCAATTATAGATAATCCTATTAAACTTTCTTTTAATTGTATTAAATTTGCTTCCAGAAAAATATCTAAAATAATTCTTATTTTAAAATAACTTATATGTTTATTTTTAAATATAAACATTAAATAATCTATATGATAATCAAATGATTTATTGTATTTAATAAATTTATATATATATGAAATTTCTAATTTACTAGGAATATAAGAGGCTTTTATTGAAGATAATTTGTTTGCTTTAAAATTTTCATATAATACTATTTCTTCAATATAATCAGTTTGATTAAACTCACTATATCTATAATCTTTAATTTTTATAGATATAGTTTTATTTCCTCTATATTCATTTATATCAATATTTCCTATTATATCAATTTTATCACCTTTTTTATAAAAAAATTGATCTGTAGAAGAATTAAACTTAAGCGCTGTGAAAAAAACCCCTTCAAAATTAACTATTATTTTAACATGAGAATCATCTTTTAAAGGTATTATATTTTCTATGATAACATTTTTAATCAAAAATATTGGATCTGGGTTTTGATTTCCAAACGGCTTCAAAAATTCTAAAGAATATATATTATCTATATTAAGTTCTTCCGAATTAAAAGAATAATCAATTTTATAGGAAGGAATGGGGATAACATCAAAATTTGTATCTACATATAAATTTATTTTTTCTATAAATTCATCAATTCTATTAACTAACATAGTCATACCTGCAGCAAATTTATGTCCACCAAATCTTTCAAAACATTCTCTACAGCTCATTAATGCATCAAATAAAGAAAAATCTCCAACACTTCTTCCAGAACCTGTAGCAAATTCTCCTTCTATGGATAAAACTATAGTTGGTTTGCCATATTTTTCCACAATTCTAGAACAAACTATCCCTATAACGCCATGATGCCAGTCTTTATCATACAAAACTATAACCTTGCTTTTTGATAAGTTAATCATACTGTCAATTTTTTCATCAATACTTTTTAATATATTTTTTTCAGTTTCTTTTCTTTCAATATTTAAATTATCTAATTTTGTCGCCAATTCAATAGCATCATCATAGTCATCACAAATTAATAGTTCTACCGCTAGTGTTGCATTTCCCATTCTTCCTGCAGCATTTATTCTAGGAACTATATTAAAAGCAATAACTTCGGAACTAACAGTTTTTAAATCTATTCCCACCACTTCACACAAAGCTAAAATACCTATATTAGTTGTTTTTTTTAATATCTCAATTCCTCTTTTTACAAAAAATCGATTCTCTAAAATTAAAGGAACAACATCTCCAACCGTACCAATAGCTAAAATATCTCCATATTGTTCAAAAACAGTATCATAATCTCCATCTTCCATTGCTACGATAATCTTAAATACAACTCCTGCTCCACATATATGCTTAAATTCACTAGGACAATCTTTTCTATGGGGATTGACTATCGCATAAGATTCTGGAACAATATCTGGAACTTTATGATGATCTGAAATAATTAAATCTATACCTTGTGTTTTTGCAAAAGCAGCTTGATCAACTGCAGTTATTCCATTATCTACAGTTATAATTAAATCAATATTATTATCTTTTAAAGTTTTTATAGCTTTACAATTTAAACCATATCCCTCTCCACTTCTAGATGGAATATAATATATAACATTTGCCCCTATAGATTTTAAATAAAGATATAGCATAGAAGAAGAAGTCACTCCGTCACAATCATAATCACCATATATGGCTATTATTTCTTCATCTCTTATCGCTCTATATATCCTTGATACAGTTATTTCCATATCCGCCATACAAAAAGGAGATTCATGTATATATTCTTCTATATAAAATGTATCCATATTTATACTATCATCCATATTTCTATTAACCAATATAGAAGATATAATATTATTCAGATTATAATCTGATTCAATAATTTCTTTTTTACTTTTATTTAAATCTGGAATTTCCCATTTGTTAAAAACCATAAATACCCCCTAAATAAAAGCAAATTATACCATAAACTAATCCTTTATTCAATTAAGCCATACTAAAAACATACTATAATTTTATGCATAGTTTAAACAAATATCAACTCATTTTTATCATTAATAGTAATATCTATCTTTTCTTTTGATGATTGGGACAATATTATATCAGATATTTTATTTTCTATTACCTCTGCAATAATATTTCTAACATTTCTACCACCAGATTTATTCATAAAGCTTTTTTCTGCTATATAATCTACAACATTTTTATCTATTTTAAGATCAATATTTAAAGCTATTAATCTTTTTTTAAGCTCTTTTATATGATTTTGAACAATATTTATAAAATCTAATTCTTCTAAATTATTAAACAAAATAGTATTATCAATACGGTTCAAAATTTCTGGTTTTATACATGTCTTAAGTTGATCTAAAACTTTTTCTTTAAAATTAATTGATTCATTTCCAAAACCTATAGACACATTATTTTTAAAATATGACGCTCCAATATTAGAGGTCATAATAATTATACAATCTTTAAAATTTCCAATTTTTCCACTAGAATCTGTCAAATTTCCATCTTCTAATATTTGTAATAATATATTTAATATATCTGGATGAGCTTTTTCAACTTCATCAAACAAAATAATAGAGTTAGGCGTATTTCTAATTTTTTCTACAAGATGTCCACCATTTCCATATCCTATATATCCAGGTGGAGAACCTATAATTTTTGATATAGAATGTTTTTCCATATATTCTGACATATCCAACTTTATAAATTTATTTTTATTTGATGATAATATATTACTTAAAGTTTTTGCAAAATATGTCTTCCCAACTCCACTAGGACCAATAAATAAAAATGAGCTTATTGGCCTATTGGGATCTTTTATCCCTATCCGTCCTCTTTTAATTGCATTGGACACAACCAAAATAGCTTGATCTTGTCCATATATTTGTTTCTTTAGTTTATATTCTAAATCTAACAAATCTTTTCCCACTTGATAATCAATGCTTCCAATAGGAACTCCCGTCCATATAGATATTACATCTTTTATATCATCTTTAGTAATAACTATTTTATTTTCATCTTTTAATTTATCTAAAGACAAACTATCTTCTTTATATAAAAAACTTTTATTTTCTTTTTTTTCTTTCTCGATTATATCTTTTAATTTTTCAAAATCATTATTATCAAAATATATAGATTTTTCTTTTTCTGTAGAAATATTTTTTTCAATTTCATTATTTAATAGAAGTCTTTTAAAATTAACTCTTGCACAAGCCTCATCAATAACATCGATTGCTTTATCTGGTAAATTTCTGTCGTATATATATCTTTCTGAATAATCAATCGCCTGAACAACTATATCTTTAGATATTATTACATTATGATAATTTTCAAAATCTTTTTTTATTCCTTCAACTATTTTTATACACTCTGATATTGTTGGAGGATTTATATTAACTTTTTGAAATCTTCTTTCAAGTGCCATATCTTTTTCAATATATTTTCTGTATTCTGTAAAAGTAGTAGCTCCTATAACTTGCAAATCTCCCCTTGTTAAATATGGTTTTAATATATTAGCAGCATCCACTGTACCTTCTACTGATCCTGCTCCTATTAAACAATGTATCTCATCAATAAATAATATTATATTCTTTTTTTCTAAAACTTCTTCAATTGTATTTTTTATTCTATCTTCAAAATCACCTCTATATTTTGACCCTGCAATCATAGAATTTAAATTTAAAGAAATAATTTCTTTATTATTTAAATTCTCAGTTAATTTATTTTCATATATAAGTTTTGCAATTCCTTCCACTATTGCAGTTTTTCCAACACCTGGATCTCCCACTAAACATGGGTTGTTTTTTGTTTTTCTAGATAAAATATGGGTTATTCTTTCAATTTCCTCTTCTCTGGAAAAAACTTCTCCTATTATTCCTTCTTTAGCTTTTTTATTTAAATTAGACCCATATTTATTTATATATGATTTTTTCTTTTCTATTTGTTTATATATAGAATTTTTTATAACTGTCTTTTCTTTCTCTTTTCTTATAGAATTTGAATTATTTAAAAGTGAAGTGTATAGTTCATCTAGATTTATATCTAAATCTTTTAAAATTTTTCCTGCACAACTATCTCTATTTTTTAAAATAGACATTAATATATGATCCGTCCCTACCTTTAGGCATTTTGTGTTTATTGATTCATAAACTGCATCCTCTAGAATTTTATTTATACATCTTGTCAAATTATTTGTATCAAGTTTAGTTTTAACGCCTATTCCAATCATATCATCTAATATACATATAATTTCATCATAAAATATATTATTAGTTGACAAAATATTAGATCCAATATTATTATTTTCTTTTAATATTCCACATAAAATATGTTCGCTTCCTACATATGTATGTCCTCTATCAGATGCTATAGATATTCCCATATTTATTACTTTATTAGATTTATCTGTAAAACCACTAAATATAAACAAATTTTCATCCTCCTTAAACAGATATATTATTGTTATTCTAATATATTTATTTAATATATCTTGTCGTAAGATAAAAAGTTTAATTGAAAATAATTTTTATCTAATAAGTAGTAACACTGAATTAATATTTTACATAGTATAAGTCATAAAATTTAATTAAGGAGGAAAACATTATGAATTGTAATAATTTATTTGGTGGAAATTGTTCTTGGATACTTATAGTTGTATTACTTCTAGTTTGTTGTGGTGGAAATGATAAAATCGGCGATAATTGCGGAAATAGCTCTTGTTGTTAATTAACTAAATAAAAAAAGAAGCAGAGAACTATTTCTCTGCTTCTTTTTTATTTAGTTTTATCAATCTTTTTTATAGAATAAATATATCCCATCATAAAAAGAATAAACGAAAATAATATATAAAACCAAAAATTATTACCACCCATACTTCCAAAAAATATTATTAATGATCCAAATATAGCAAGGGAAGGAATTACATAACCTTTTATTATTCCTTTAATCTTCTTTTTATTCGCAAGTTTAATAACAGCGATATATAAAAATATAAATAAAATATAATTAAATACAATAGATATCTCTGATATATCTGATCCACCAAGAACATCATATTTAGTTAGTATGTAATGTGCAACTAACGCAATCAATGAAAGTGATGATGTTATAATAGCAGCACCAATTGAAATTCCTAATTTTTTATTAATTTTTTTTACTTTATTAGAAAAAGGAATTATATTTTTAACAGCTAAGGAATATGGCATTCTCATTCCACCTAGTATAACCCCGTTTAAAGTTCCTAAAACAGATATAACAACAAATGTAATAATAAGTGTTGCTCCACTATTTCCTAGTAAATTAATTGCAGCATATTGAACATGGCTATCTCCAAGTTCAATGATTTTTTCAGGTCCAACATAACTAGATATACCTATAAAATATGCTATATATACAATTAATATAAGTATTGGACTTATTAACAATGCTAACGGAAGATTTTTTTTACTATTTTTTAACTCTGAACTAATATTAGTTGCTATATACCATCCATCAAAAGAGAAAGCCATAGGAGCCAATGCTAAAAGCCAACTAGTAGACATAAGTGTTTGTGTGTCTACAGATGATATATGAGAAACATCTCCTCCAACTAATCCTCCAATACCAATAACTATTAATGGTATCAATTTTATAATAGTTGATGCTCCTTGAAATAACCCAGCAAATTTTGCAGATAAAATATTAATTGCATAAAATACTATTATACAGATTAAACCTATTAATATCTGTGTTTCTAACTTTGGTTCTATTCCAAATAAAATAGATATATATATCCCAGAAACCCAAGCTAAAACTGCAGATAGCCCAGGATAATATGCCAAAGTATTAAACCAACCAAATGCACTGGCTATTTTTCTATTACAAAATTTATCAGCGTAAGAAACAATTCCACCCTCATCCTCTGTTATAGATGCTAATGTTCCCATAGCTAAACTTCCAAAAATAATACTTATAGCTCCTATTATAAAAACTAAAACACCAATACCAATATTTCCATTGGTTAACCTTAAAATATCATCACTTTTAAAAAATATTCCCGAACCAATAACAATACCTACGATCATCGCTATCGCTACAAATAAATTATACTTTTTTTCTTTCAATACCAATCACACCTTTTACATTATATTATAAACGCTTTTTAAAAGCATATATACCATCTTTATCTAGTTGTATGTATAACTTTTTTAATTCCATCACTCGTAATAATAATATTTCCATTAAAATCTGTTCTATAAACTTGTTTTGAATAGCTTCTTATTCTATCTAAAATATCTATGTTAGGATGATTATATTTATTTCTTTTTCCTACGGATATTATAAAAATATCTGCCATAATATTATCCAAAATAAGTTTTGTGGAAGATGTTATACTTCCATGATGAGGAACTTTTAATATATTAGATTTTATATTAATATTAGAATTAACTATATCCATTTCAAGTTCTTTTTCCATATCAGATGAATAAAAAACAGAAATATCTTTATATGCATATGTTAATACAATAGACATATTATTTACATTAGAGTATTTTTTTTGTAATGGGGAAATAATTTTAATATAAGAATTTCCCAAAATAAACCTATCGTCTTTTTTTACATATTCAATAATAACTTTATTATCTCTAATAGAATTATATGAATCAATATAATCTTTAATAATTGTTCTATCTGTTTCTATATCAGGTAGAACAATTTTTTCTACATAGATATTATTTAAAATTTCATCCAATCCATCCATATGATCAGAGTGTGGATGAGTTAGTATAAATAAGTCTATTTTATCTACATTAAATTCTGATAAATATTCTAGTAATTTACCAGAATAAATATCTTCTCCTGTATCAATAAGAACATTATAACCTTCAGATTGTATAAGAGAGCTATCTCCATTTCCTACATCTATAAAATGAAAAATAACATCACTATATCCTTCTGATATAGGTGGAGAATATTTTTCGTATATACTTTTTTTAAATGATAAATTTTCAAAAGCACTATCTAGAGTATTACTAATAAAATTATTTTCTTTTGAAAAATATATAATAGAAATAAAAATTAAAAGTATCAATATAACTATTACTTTAATATTCTTTATATGCATATAATATTCCTATAACCTATATTAGATTTATTTCTTCTTAATTCTATTTTTCGATTTAGCATATCTAGGTGTTTTTTTATTTTCCATTTTATTAGATTTTTCTGAAGAATCAAAATATGTAGGCATAGAATTAGTAGAGCATTGAACCAAACACTTATCTTTATTTCCTATTAGATCAAATCTACCTGCTTTTTTCAATGCACTTATTATTATCTCTTTATTTTTAGGATTAAAATATTGCAGAAGTGCTCTTTGCATTGCTTTTTCTTCTTTTGTCCTTGGAACATATACTTTTTTCATCGTAAAAGGGTCCATACCCGTATAAAACATACATGTTGAAACAGTTCCCGGAGTTGGATAAAAATCTTGTACTTGTTCTGGACGTATATCATTTAATTTTAAGAATAATGCAAGTTCAACTGCATCATTTATGGTGCTTTCTGGATGAGAAGACATAAGATATGGTATTAAATACTGTTCTTTTCCAGCTTTTTTAGTTAAGTGATAAAATTTATCACTAAATTTTTTGTAAACCTTCATAGATGGTTTTCCCATTGCTGCCAAAACTCTATCAGAACAATGTTCTGGCGCAACTTTTAATTGTCCACTTACATGATGTTCAATAACTTCCCTTAAAAATTCATCGTTATCATCTGCCAAAACATAATCATATCTAATACCAGATCTAATAAACACTTTTTTTACCTTTTTTATAGATCTAACTTTTCTTAAAAGAGATAAATAATCACTATGATCTACTATTAATTGTTTACATGGTTCTGGAGATAAACATTTTTTAACCTTACACATTCCATGCTCTACCTGTTTTTTACATGATATCTCTCTAAAATTTGCACTTGGTCCGCCAATATCATGAATATATCCTTTAAACCTTTTAGACTCTGTTAAAATTTCCGCTTCTTTTAATACGGATTCATGACTTCTAGAAGCAACTCTTTTTCCTTGGTGCAAAGATATAGCGCAAAAATTACAATTTCCATAACACCCTCTATTATGTGTTATAGAAAATTCAACTTCTTCAATTGCAGGAACCCCTCCAACACTATCATAATCACTATGCCATCTTCTTTCAAAAGGAAGCTCATATATAGCATCAAATTCTTCTCTTGTTAAAATTTTAGCAGGTTCATTCTGTACAAGCATTTTATCTCCATGTCGTTGTACTATCTTTTTTCCTATAACCTCATCCTGCTCTGTAATTTGTATTCTACACGCTTTAGCATAGTCTTCTTTATTTTCAGAAATCATTTTTAAACTAGGACATTCAGCAGAACCCCAAGGTGTATTTACAGGTTCAGTTAAATAACAAGTTCCTCTTATATCCCTCATATCATAAATACTTTCCCCATTATAAAATCTTGTGCAAATTTCTTTTATTTGTTTTTCTGCCATACCATATACAAGTAGATCTGCTTTACAATCACATAAAATAGATGGCATAACACTATCTGACCAATAATCATAATGGGCAAATCGTCTTAAAGATGATTCAATTCCACCAATAACAATAGGAATATCCTTACATAAACTCCTTATAATTTCACAATATACAGTAACAGCTCTATCAGGTCTTTTGTTTGGCGCACCTCCAGGAGAATAACTGTCACTTTTTCTTCTATTTTTAGCAACACTATAATGATTTATCATGGAATCTATATTCCCAGAAGTCACCATAAATGCATATTTAGGAACGCCTAATTTTAAAAAACTATTTTTATCTTTCCAATTTGGTTGAGATATAATTCCAACAGTATATCCTAAAGATTCTATAATTCTAGATATGATGGCAATACCAAAACTAGGATGATCTACATATGCATCTCCTGTTATACATACATAATCAAACTGTTTAATACCTAGATCTATCATTTCTTTTTTTGTAGTTGGTATAAAAGCCATTAAAATCCTTCTTTCAGTAATAGATAAAACTATTAGCTATTATCTATATTGATATTCATCTCTAAAAAATCTTGTTTAGACATTATAACTTTTCTTTTTCCACCCTCGTAGGGACCAATAATTCCTCTATCTTCTAAATCATCTATAATTCTAGCAGCCCTTGCATATCCAAGTTTAAGTTTTCTTTGAAGATAAGATGTAGATGCTTGTCCAGACTCTACAATACATCGTATAGCAGGCATAAGCATCTCGTCTTCAAGACTATCTCCAGAGTTTTTTTCTTTTTGATTTGCCACAACCGACTGCTTTTCTATCTCTTGTATTATCTCTTCATCGTATTCATGATTTTCCTTATTTTTTATAAATGAAACAACCTGTTCCACTTCAGTATCGCTAACAAAACATCCCTGAACTCTAATCGGTTTAGAACTACCCATTGGAGCAAATAACATATCTCCTCTTCCTAGAAGTTTTTCAGCACCAGAACCATCAAGAATAGTTCTAGAATCCACCTGCGATGATACTGCAAATGCAATTCTACTTGGAATATTAGCTTTTATAACCCCTGTAATAACATCTACCGAAGGCCTTTGAGTCGCTATTACTAGATGCATTCCTGCTGCTCTAGCCATCTGGGCAAGTCTACATATAGCATCTTCAACCTCATTTGGTGCAGCCATCATTAGATCTGCAAGTTCATCTATAATTATTACAATCTGAGGCATAGGTTTTATATCATCTTTTTTGTTCGCAAATTTATTATAACCCGCAAGATCCCTAACTCCACTATCTGCAAATATTTTATATCTATTAAGCATTTCAGTTACAGCCCAGTTTAGAGCCCCTGCCGCTTTTCTAGGATCAGTAACAACAGGAACTAAAAGATGCGGTATGCCATTGTATATACCAAGCTCAACAACCTTTGGATCTATCATAACAATTTTAACTTCTTCTGGAGATGATTTATAAAGTATACTAACAATAATAGAATTTATACAAACTGATTTACCAGAACCAGTAGATCCAGCTATAAGTGTATGAGGCATCCTACTTAAATCAGCTATTGCCATATTTCCTGTAATATCTTTTCCTAAAGCAACTGTTAATTTACTTTTAGAATTTTTAAAATCATCGCTTTCAATTATCTCTCTAAGGGTTACTATATCAACATTTTTATTAGGAACTTCTATTCCTACTGCTGCTTTATTTGGAATTGGCGCTTCTATTCTAACACCAGCTGTTGCTAAATTTAACGCTATATCATCAGATAAATTTGTTATTTTGCTAATTTTAACACCAGCTGATGGCTGAAGTTCATATCTTGTAACAGCTGGTCCCCTAGAAATATCTATAACACGAGTTTGAACACCAAAACTTTTTAAAGTATCAACTAGTCTTTCTGCATTCCCTTTTAATTCTTGACTTATATCTTCATTATCTGAAGGGATAAATTTTTTCAAAAAAGTTGAAGGTGGAATTTTATATTCTTCTTCAATTATATATTTAACATTTGCTGCTTCTAATTCATCTTTCATTGATTGTATTTCTTCTTCTTTTTGTTGTTTTAATGATGATTTTTTTACAATATTATCATTATTTTTATTAGAATTCAATGACATATCTAAAGCAACTTTTTTAACTAAATTATCAATTAAATTTTTTTGATCTAAAGATGTTTCTGTAGAAATTTTTTTAGGTTTATTAATTTTTTCTTCTTTATCTAATGATAATAATATTTTTTCTGAATCTTTATGATTTGTTTCTTTTAAAATATTATCATCCAATGGTATATCAAAATGATCTGTATTATTTTTTATTTTAGATATATTATCAGAAATTTGATCATCTGGTATATCTATAAATTTCCTTTTAGAACATACCGGATGAGAAGGAAATTGAACCTCTTTTTCAGCATATTTATCAGATGAAATATTTTCTTTATAAGCTTTTCCAATAAGTTTAAAAGGTGCTATTATAAATTTGAAAAAATCTATTAATGTTGATCCTGATATAAGCATAATAAAAACAAATATAAATAAAATAAGAATTATATTTGCACCAGTCATACCAAAAATAAAAATAAGAGGACCAGAAAAAAGTCCACCTAAAAGTCCACCACCAACATTATTTACACCACTATTAAAAAGAAAAATAATATTATCAATCAAATTATTTTCTGTTAAATCCTTCATCATGAATATTTGTATAGAACTGGATAAAAATAATATAAGAAAAAAACTTTGAAAAACTTTAGATTTTAACAAAGAAATAGTTTCATAAGAAGTAGCGGTTATCGACATATATATCATAATAGGACCAAATACATATGAAGCTAAACCAAAAAAACCAAACATAATATTATGCAAAAATAACCATATATTAGTCCCCTCTATAATGGTTAATGAAGTTAAAAAAATTCCAATAGCAAATAATAAAATTGATAATAATTGTATATCTGCTTTTTGAGAATTTTTTTGTTTTTTTATTGTTTTTTTATTGTTTTTTTTACCGTTTAAACTAGATGACGGATAATTTTTTTTTATTGTTTTTTTATTATTACTTTTTTTATACAAAAATTCACCTCGTCCATCTATTAAAATAAATATTTTTTTAATTATATCAAAATATTACTAATAAAACAATTAAAATAAATCATATAGATATATTCCACTAATTGATTCAAAAACACCTATAGAAATGACAATAACCCCTAATATTAAAGTGTAGTATATAAAAATTTTAAACTTATTAGATTTTATTAAATAGGAAACAAGTCTAATAGACAATACACCAACAATAGCTGAAACTATAAATCCGATAATAAGTATATGTAATTCTATAGAAATATTTTCTTTTCCCATTCCACCTAATTCAACAACACTTCCGGCTAAAATAACAGGAATGCCTAATATAAAAGAAAATTTAACAGCTATTTCTTTAGTCATCCCAGCTATTAAACCTGCAGAAATAGTTGATCCACTTCTAGATATTCCAGGAAATGGCGCCAATCCTTGAAACACCCCTACTAAAAGTGCATCTTTATAATTTATATCTCCTTCTAATTTATGTCCTTTTGTACATCTATCCGCAATAAAAAGCATACAAGAAGTTAGAATAAAAAATACCCCTTCTAAAATAATATCATTATCAATACCTACTAAAACGTATATATCTTTAAATATGTAAAAAAACAGCATAGGAATTAAAGCTATAAAAAGCATATATATCATATTCCTATTTGGGTTTATATCTTTAAAAGAAAATTTAAAACTTATAAATTCTTTCAAGATAACAAAAAATTCTTTTATTAAATCAAAAATAATTTTATGGAATGATATAAATATAGCAAGTAGTGTGCCTAGATGTAATATTAAAGAAAAAGCAATTCCAGAATCTCCTGTTTGGCCTGTTATATGCTGAAATATTGATAAATGTCCTGAACTAGATACGGGTAAAAATTCTGTAATGCCCTGTATAATAGCTTGAACAATTCCGTCGATAATAGTCATGATTATCTCTCCTAACAAAATAAAATAAAATAACTATAGTAGTTAAATAAATTACTACTATAGTATAAAACAATTTTATAAATTTATAAATCATTATTTAATAAAACTATTTGGATCTGTAGAAAAATTAATATTTATAGATTTGAATAAATAATTATTATTTTTGAGAAAATTTTTATCTTGGTGAATATTAGAATTATTATATATATTTTTATGAATTTCCATAGGATATAAAACTTCTGATAAATCTAATATTGTGTGAATCATAGAATACCACCTTCTACTTATAGATAACTACTATTTATTACAACAACAACAATTACAAGAATTTTTTTTATCTACTTTTATTTTATTATTTTTATCTTTTAAATTTTCACTAGTTTCTATACAATCATTTAAATATTCTATGGCATCAGACAAACTTCCCAAGTCATCTATTAAACCTTCTTTAACAGCGCTCTCTCCATCTAAAACAGTTCCTACATCCATAACTAGTTCTCCAGTTTGCATCATAAGTTCTTTAAATCTTTCTGGTTCTATATTACTGTTTTTTTCAACAAATTTAGCAATTCTGTCCTGCATACGATCAAAATAAGATAAAGTTTGTGGAACTCCTAAAACTAAGCCACTCATTCTAACTGGATGTATAGTCATAGTCGCCGATGGAACTATAAAACTTTTATTTGCAGCAACAGCAAGAGGAACACCAATAGAGTGTCCGCCCCCTAAAACAATAGAAACAGTTGGCTTTTTCATACCAGAAATTAATTCAGAAATAGCCAGACCAGCTTCAACATCTCCCCCAACAGTATTTAATAAAATAACCAAACCTTTTATATCCGAGCTTTGTTCTATAGCAATTAAAGCTGGAATCACATGCTCATACTTAGTTGTCTTATTTTGAGGAGGAAGAATAAAATGACCTTCAACTTGACCTATAATAGTTAAACAATGTATTAAATATTTTCCAGATGTTGTTACAGATCCTATATTTAATATATTATTTTCTTGAGACTCTTCTTGATTTTCAACAACATCTTTAACAACCTCTAAATCCTCATCAATTTGTCTAGAATTCACAAAACACCTCCCATACATTTTATAATATTTAGTTTGTCTTTTTTTTACAAATATATACCACTGAATTATTAATGAATATTTTTAAAATTTATGGTATAATATTTCAAATAAAATTTATAACATAAAGGTGATATTTTGAATATTCTTATTTCAACTTCAAAAGAAGATACTTTAAATATAGCAAAAAATTTTGCGAAAAATATAAAAAAAAATCAGCTAATACTTTTTAAAGGGGATATTGGAACAGGAAAAACCACATTTATAGATGGATTTGTTTCATACTTTAATTATAATAAACCAATATCAAGCCCAACTTATTCTATACTTAATATATACGAAACAATACCAAATATACTTCATTTTGATATGTATAGAATATCATCTATTATTGATTTAGAAACAACTGGTTTTTTTGATTATATAGACTCTAATTGTATAATACTTGTAGAATGGAGTGAAAATATAATAAAATTTATAAAAAAAGATTTTATAACAATCTCTATAGAAAAAGTTGATACAAATATCAACTATAGAAAAATAATTTTTTCTTAGAAAGGAATATTATGCTTATATTATCTATAGATACATCATCTAATATATCATCTATATGCATCTCAGATGATAAAAATGTTATATCAGATATTTACACACTCTCTGGTCCAAGACATTCTCAGACATTAATGAATAATATTAAAAATTGCCTATCTATATCAAATATAGACATTTCTGATATAGAATTATTCGCTGTTTCTAATGGACCTGGATCATTTACTGGTCTAAGAATAGGAATTTCCACCATAGCCGCTTTATCAATGGCATTAAATAAACCATGTATAGGAATATCTTCTATAGATATAATTGGGTTTAATGATTTTTGTTTTGATGGAGATGTCCAAGTAGTGATAGATGCAAAATCAAACATGCTATACAACGGAAATTTTTTATCAAAGAAGTTTAAAACAAAAAGAATTATTAATGATCGATTAATAGATGAAGAAACAATAATAAATGAAATAATAGATTCAAAAAATCAAATATTATTAGTTGGAGACTATTCATATACTTTATATAATAATTTAAAAGATAAAACAAATATCCATATCTTACCAAATGATTTTATATTAAAAAGAGCTTCTACTCTTTCAAAGATAGCTTTCGAAAAGTATAAAAATAATCAGCACCACGATTGTTTTAATCTTTTTCCAAATTATATAGGACTCTCACAAGCAGAAAGAGAAATAAAAATAAAATAAAATTAAAAGGATTTTTTTATGATTATAATCGGATCAGACCATGGTGGGTATTCTTTAAAAGAATACATAATAGAACATTTAAAAGAAAATAATATAAAATATCATGATGTTGGATGTTTTTCACAAGATAGTTGTGATTATCCTATTATTGCAAAAAAATTATCAAAATTATTAATTAATGATAATAAATTCATAAAAGGTATTTTAGTTTGTGGTACAGGAATTGGTATGTCTATATCTGCAAATAAAATTAAGGGTATTAGAGCTTCTGTTTGCTCCGATGCTTTTTCAACTAAATATACTGTTCTTCATAACAACGCAAATATATTATGCCTTGGAGAAAGAGTTATTGGAAAAGGCCTTGCTTTAGAACTAGTAGATATCTTTATAAACACAAAATTTTCTAAAGAAGATAGGCATATAAATAGAATAAAATTGATAGAAGAATAAATATAATATAATATATATAAATCAATTTTGGAGGATTATATGAAAAATTTTTTTATTATAGATCACCCTTTATTAAATCATAAATTATCTCTTTTAAGGGATAAAAGAACATTAACAAAAGAATTTAGAGAACTTGTTTCAGAAATATCTACTCTATTATGCTATGAAGCTACAAGAGATTTAAATTTAAAGGAAGTTGAAATAGAAACCCCTTTATCTATCTGTAAAACAAAGTTTATAAATAATAAAATTGCATTTATACCAATATTACGTGCTGGTCTTGGAATGGTTGATGGTTGTTTAAATCTACTTCCATCTGCAAAGATTGGTCATCTAGGATTTTATAGAGATCATAAAACACTAAACCCTGTTGAATATTACGCAAAACTTCCTATAGATATTTCACATAGAGATGTTATTATTCTTGATCCTATTATAGCTACAGGAGGATCTATAATTAAAGCTATTTCTCTTCTAAAAGAAAAAAATATTAAAAATATTAAGGTAATATCTATACTATGCTGTAAATTAGGGATAGAAAATATACATAAACATTATAACGACATTAAAATATATACAACTGGCATAGATGATAAATTAGATGACAATGGATATATAATACCAGGAATTGGCGACGCTGGAGATAGAATATTCTACACTAAATAAAAAATAAGGCCGTGTTTAATTACACGACCTTATTTTTATAAACTAATCTATCCTTAATGCATCTATAGGATTTAATTTAGCAGCTTTTTTAGCTGGATAAATTCCAAAAAATATACCTACTAATAATGAAAAAATAACACAAAATGAAATAGTATTAAAATCAAATACAGGTGACATTCCAGCTATATATCCCATTCCTAAAGAAATAAATACCCCAAATAATATTCCTATAAACCCAGCTATAAAACTAATTATAAGGGCTTCTGTTAAAAATTGGAAAAGAATAGTTGATGGTTTTGCACCTAAAGATTTTTTTATCCCAATCTCCCTTTTCCTTTCAGCAACAGATACAAGCATAATATTCATAACTCCAACTCCACCAACAAGGAGAGATATACTAGCAACAGAAGCTAAAAATAACTGAAATAAACCAAGAATATTATTTAATTGATCAACTTGATCTATCATATTTTTAGCGTTATAAATATCTCTAGAAACTGTATTTTTTCTAATAGAAATAAGATTTTCAACAGAATTTCCAACTATATCAATATTATCTTTTGAATCTACCTCTATGTAAATTTCTTTAAAAGAAATTGGTTTATCTAAAATCATCTGAATAGTTGTTGCAGGAATATAAACTATCCCCGGCGTCCTATCATCTCCAATAGTTTCAAAATTATGTTTATAAACTCCAACTATATTTACATTTATATTTTCATTATTTATAGAAAGAGCGACCTTTTGTCCTACAACATCTGTCGAACCAAAAATAGTAAGCGCTGTTGTATGATCAATTATAGCGCTTTTTTTTCCAGAAGAATATTCTTCAAAAGAAAAAATATTTCCATGTAACATTTCAAGATGCATAATATCCGTTATACTATTAGATGTTCCGTTTATAAGTGTATCTTTAGATTTTTTATTGGCAAAAGTTTTTCCAAAAATTTGAACAAGTGGAGTTATATTAGATATATGCTTAACGTTATCTTTTATATATTCTATATCTTTTAAATCTAATAAATTATTTTGAAATCCATTTTCAGAATTAACCTCTAAAACAACAGTAGATGCCCCCATCTTTTCAACTTCTCCAAGAATTTGTTTTTGAGCACCTTTTCCAATAGATAGAATAATAATAACAGACATAATTCCAATAATAATTCCAAACATCGTAAGAAATGTACGAACTTTTTTATTCATCATACTTTTAATAGCCATTTTTATATTTTCTTTAATATTCATAAATTAATCTCCTATTTATTCACAAAATCTAAACTGGCTATTTAGCTATAGAAATCTTTTTTCCATCTTGGATATCGCTAGTAATATTTGTTATAACTTCTTCACCTAATTTAACACCTGATATAACTTCTATTAAACTTTCCGAACTTATTCCTGTTTTAATATAAACTTTTTTTGCAGTCATATTATTATTTATATAACAATATGTTCCTTCGTTATCAAATTTAACAGAAGAGATAGGGATAGTAGAGATATCAAATTTCTCCGATATTACAACATCTATATCCGCACTAAATCCTAAAATTAAATTTTCATCTATATCATCAATAGATACAATTACATCTACCGTTGGAACATCTGCACCAAAAGAATCAGATTTTTGTTCAATAGCTTTAGATATAAAATCTATTTTTCCAGTATATTCTTTATCTAAAAATTTAATCTTACTAACCTGCCCTACACTTAAATCTGAAAACTCAAAAACATTTACAGGAAGAGAAAGATAAAAACTACTTTTTTCAGCTAAAGATAACAAAGGCTGTGTAGGCAAGGCGTTTTTATTTAAAAATGAAACAACTCCATCAAAATCTGCAGATTCAAAAGAACCATTAGTATACTCTATTAAATTTTCTCCAGCTTTTACATATTGTCCTTGTTTAACAAAAAAATTTGAAACAGACAAAGTTGGAGAAACTAGATAAATTTTTTCATTTGATGATTTAATAACTCCTGATGACGAAAATTTCATGGTTATACTATTTTGTCTAACTTCTTCTAAAATAGTTTCAGCTGATCTATTAGATCCAGATATAAATATAAATACAATAATTAAAACGAAGACTAGAATAGATATAAAAATTAAAATTTTATTTTTTATAGAATTTTTTTTCATAAAAACCTCTTTTAACATATATTTTTGTATATTATTATACACCTTAAATTTAAAAAAATATATATTTATATATATATTGAAATATATTTATAAATATAGTTTAATATATATATAAATATATTTAGAATGGATTTATTATGAATAATTTTCTTAACGTGGTTCTTTTACAACCACAAATTCCACAAAATACAGGAAATATAGCAAGAACTGTTGCTGCTACAGGAATAAATTTACATATTGTCCAGCCTATAGGATTTGAAATTACCGACAAAAAATTAAAACGTGCTGGATTAGATTATTGGGATAAATTATCTATTAGCATATATAGTTCTACCGAACATTTTTTTTCAACCTTTCAAGATGAAAAAAATAAAATCTATGTTTTTTTTACTACAAAAGGAAAAAAATTATATTCTGATTTTGATTATACAAACTTTAGCCAAGATATATTTCTTATTTTTGGTAGAGAAGATGCCGGAATAGATGAACAGATATTATTAGCAAATAAAGAAAATTGTGCTAGAATTCCTATGCTTGATAATATACGTAGTTTAAATCTTTCAAACAGCGTAAATATTGCATGTTATGAAGTTTTAAGACAAAGAAATTTTCCTAATCTATTACAAAATGGAAATTTAGATAATTTATAACGGGGGATTATTATAGATGAATAAAATAAAAATATTAACCGACTCTTCTTGTGATATACCTAGTGAACTAGAAAGAAAGTATAATATAACTTCATTGTCTTTTTCAATAAATTTAGAAGAACAGACGTTTTTAGAAAAAATTGATATAACAAATGAAGAGTTTTTAAAAATTCTTTCTAAAAGCGAAACAATTCCAACAACATCTCAGATAACATCGTCTAGATTTCTAACATCTTTCAACTCGATATATAATCAAGGTTTTGAAGAGATACTATATATATCTATAAATTCTTTAGGGTCAAATACATACAACTCTGCTTTATCTGCAAGAGATATGTTCTTTGAAGAGCATCCGAATAGTATAGGTAAATTTAAAATTCATATAATAGACTCTAAAAATTATTCTCTATCGTATGGATACCCTGTTATAGAGTCAGCAAAAAAAGCCTTAAATTCTATAAATTCAGAAGAAATAATAAGATATTTAGAAGATTGGTTTTCTTGCGTAGAGGTATATTTTATTCCTCTTTCTCTAAAATACGTTAAAAAATCTGGAAGAATAAGTGCTGCAAAAGCTTTTATAGGAGAAATTATGGGACTTAGACCTTTAATTTCTATAATTGATGGAAATACATCTGTTGTTGAAAAAGTTAGAGGAGAAAAAAATATAATTACTTCTATTTTAAATTATGCTAAAAACAGAATGATTCCAGAAACACCCTATGCCCTTATCTACGGTGATATTGAAGAAAAGAAAGATCTCTTTATAAAAGAAGCACAAAAAACACTTGGACAAAAAGCTGGAATACATGGATTTGCTGGTGCTTGTATAACTTGTAACACTGGCCCAAACCTAGTGGGAATAGCCATTAAAGGTAAAAAAAGATAGCTTGTAAAATTCTATGATAATTTTTTAACTTGATATTTTGTATCAATTGTTATAAAATTAAACTATATTTTATATAATATAATCTATAACAATTCTAATTACTAGTATGAAAGGTAGATGTATTTTCATGTCTTATTTAAATAAAAAAACTTTGCAGGATATTGATGTTGCTCAAAAAATCGTTTTTGTTAGATGCGATTTTAATGTTCCTTTAGATAAAGGAGATATAGCTGATGATAAGAGAATTATTGAATCATTAAAAACACTAAAATATCTTGTTGAAAAAAAAGCTAAAATTATTGCCTGCTCTCATCTTGGAAGACCTAAAGATGGGTTTGATATGGAATTTTCTTTAAAACCAATAGCTAATAGACTTGCAGAACTTATAGATACAAAGGTTATCATGTCTTCTGATGTTATTGGAGAAGATACTTTTAAAAAAATTGGTAATTTAAATTCAGGAGAGATACTACTTTTAGAAAATATTAGATTTCATAAAGAAGAAAAGAAAAATGATAAAGAATTTTCAAAAAAATTAGCTTCTATGGCAGATATTTATGTAAATGACGCTTTTGGAACAGCTCATAGAGCCCACGCTTCTACAGCTGGAATTGCTGAATTTTTACCTGCAGTATCAGGATTTTTAATAGAAAAAGAAATATCATTTATGGGAGAAGCCTTATCAAATCCAAAAAGACCTTTTGTAGCTATTCTAGGCGGATCAAAAGTTTCTGATAAAATAAGTGTTATAGAAAACCTTCTAGATAAGGTAGATACTTTAATTATTGGTGGTGGAATGGCATATACATTTAATAAATCTAAAGGTTATAAAATAGGGACATCTATATGTGAAGATGATAAACTAGATTTAGCTAAATCTTTGTTAAAAAAGGCAGAAGAAAAAGGTGTTAAAATTCTTTTACCTGTTGATAATATGGTTGGAGATGATTTTAAACCTGATTGTAAAGCTAAATTAGTTGATTCTGATAAAATCCCTGATGAATATACAGGTTTAGATATTGGAGAAAAAACACAACAAATTTTTGCAGAAGAAATCAGCCATGCAAAAACAGTTATTTGGAATGGACCAATGGGAGTTGCAGAGTGGGAAAGATTTGCTGTTGGAACAATAAGCATAGCTCAGGCTCTTTCCGACAATAAAGATTGTATTTCTATAATTGGTGGTGGAGACTCTGCTGCTGCTGTTGAAAAACTTGGATTTGCAGATAAAATGGATCATATTTCTACTGGTGGCGGAGCTTCTTTAGAATTTTTAGAAGGAAAAACTCTTCCTGGTATTGCTGCTTTAATGAATAAATAAATAAATTTATTTTGTTTATTTTAAAAATAAGGATGATAATAATTTATGAATAATACTATTAGAAAACCAATCATTGCTGGAAACTGGAAGATGAATAACACTATTAAAGATTCTGAAACTTTAATAAATAATCTTATTCCTCTAACTAAAAATAAAAATTGTGATATAATAATATGTGTACCTTTCACAAGTTTAGAAAGAGCTATTAATCTTACAAAAGATACTGATATAAAAATCGGTGCACAAAATTGTCATTTTGAAAATTCTGGGGCTTTTACAGGAGAAATTTCTCCTACAATGCTTGCAGAAATGGGTGTAGAGTATGTAATAATAGGACATAGTGAAAGAAGACAATATTTTGCCGAAACTGATACTATTGTAAATAAAAAAATAAAATCCGCTATATCAAATAATTTAAAAACTATTTTATGCGTTGGAGAATCCTTAGAAGAGAGAGAAAAAAACATTACAGAAAAAGTGGTTTTTAAACAATTAGAATTATCTTTATCAAATATAGAAGAAAAATGTTTAAATAATATAATTATAGCTTATGAACCTATCTGGGCTATTGGAACTGGAAAAACAGCTACAAGCACACAAGCAAATGATGTTTGTAAATTTATTCGTTCTACAATATTAAAGTTATACTCAAAAGAATCCGCAGATAAAATGATTATACAATATGGCGGATCTATGAATTCTACGAATGCATCAGAACTTATTTCTGAAAAAGATATAGATGGCGGACTAATCGGTGGAGCATCCCTAAAAGTTAGTGATTTTTCTATTATAATAAATGCTGCATCAACTCCAATGTAATTTTTAATAATTTAAAAAAGGAGATGATTTTATTAAAAAGACTTTAGCATTAATAATATTAGATGGTTATGGCAAGAGTGATACAAAATGTGGAAATGCTATATTAGAGGCAAATACCCCAAATTTAGATTCTATTTTTAAAGATTATCCAACTACATATATAAGTGCATCTGGAGAAGATGTTGGACTTCCTGATGGACAGATGGGTAATTCTGAAGTTGGACACACTAATATTGGCGCTGGAAGGGTTGTATATCAAGAACTTGTACGAATTTCTAAGGCTATTAAAGATGATTCTATTTTTTCAAACAAAGGACTTTTAGAAGCTATAGAACATGCAAAAAAATATGATTCTAAACTCCACATAATTGGACTAATATCAGATGGCGGTGTACACAGCCATATAGATCATCTATTCGGACTAATAAAAATGGCTAAAATGAATAATATTGAAAAATTGTATATTCATGGATTTTTAGATGGTAGAGATGTTTCAACAACTTCTGGTATAGATTTTATTAAAAAAACTGAAGAATATATGAAAACAATATCTCTTGGAAAAATTGCATCAATTTCAGGAAGATATTTTGCAATGGATAGAGATTTTGCATGGAATAGAGTTGAAAAATGCTTTAATTCTATGACAGGCAAATTAAAAATATCTATAACCCCACCTATAGAATCAATAAAAAATTCATATGAAAATAATATTACAGATGAATTTTTTGAACCAACCTTATTTGATAAAAATGGAATAGTTGAAAAAGATGATGCAATTATATTTTTTAATTATCGACCAGATAGATCAAGACAATTGACGAGATCTTTTGTTGATAATAAATTTAATGGATTTATACATAATATAAATTTATCTAATTTAAAATTTATAACTATGACACAATATGATGAAACAATGCCAAATGTAAATATAGCGTTTAATTCTGATAAAATACATGAAACTTTAGGAGAAATTATTAGTCAGAATGGAATGACACAACTTAGAATTTCTGAAACTCAAAAATATGCTCATGTGACATTCTTTTTCAATGGTGGTGTAGAAGCTGTTTTTCCTGGAGAAGATAGATGTTTAATACAATCTCCTGATGTTCCTACATTTGACCTTATGCCAGAAATGAGTGCATATGAAGTTACTGATAAAGTTGTAGAAAACATTCTATCTAAAAAATATGACTTAATAATTTTAAATTATGCTAACTGTGATATGGTCGGGCATACAGGAAATTTTAAAGCTGCAAAAGATTCTGTAGAACATCTAGATAAATGTATAAAAAAAGTTATGGATGCTATAAAATCTATAGATGGAAAAGCTATTATAACTGCAGATCATGGAAATGCTGAAAAAATGATTGATGAACACGGAAACCCATTTACACCTCACACATTATCATTAGTTCCATTTGCTATTATAAATCATCCTGTAGTTTTAAAAGAAAAAGGAAAATTAGCTGATATAGCTCCCACAATTTGTGATATACTAAAAATAAAAAAACCTACTAGTATGACTGGAATTTCTTTAATAAAATAAAAAAAGATATATGCAATATGCATATATCTTTTTTTATTTTATTACATTTTTTCCGGATCTGGATATTGTTTTTCAAAAAGCTCTATTTCTACTGTTTTTATACATTGTCTATCAAAAGGTTTATCATTATTATCAGAAGGAACAGAAACTATTTTATCGATAACCTCTATTCCTTCTATAACTTTCCCAAAACCTGCATATTCTTTATCAAGGCTAGGATATTTATTAGCCATAATAAAAAATTGTGATCCAGCAGAATTTGGTTCCATAGTCCTAGCCATAGACAATATTCCTTTTTCATGTATTAGATTATTTTCAAAATTATTATTTGTAAATTCCCCTTTTATAGAATATCCAGGGCCACCTCTACCAGTTCCATCTGGATCTCCCCCTTGTATCATAAAACCTGGAATAACTCTATGAAATATAACGCCATTATAAAATTCAGATTTTACAAGAGAAATAAAATTATTAACAGTATTTGGAGCAATATCCGGATAAAGTTCTATCTTCATCTTATCTCCACTTTCCATAGTCATAGTAACTATTGGATTCATATAAAACACCCCTTAATAAATATTAAATTTAATTATAACAAATTTAAACATATAATAATACTATCTTAGAAAAAAAAATTATGATATAATATTAAAAATCAAATTTATATAAAGGTGTAATATTATGAAGATGAGAGAAAAATATACATGTCCTTTAGAAATTGCTCATGATATGATAAAAGGTAAATGGAAAACAATCATAATTTGGAGACTTAGAAAAGGAAAACAATCTCTATCTTGTTTAAAAAAAGATATAAAAGGTATAAATGAGAAGATGCTTATACAACATCTTAAAGAACTATGTCAATATAACATTGTTGAAAAAAAAATTTATGATGGATATCCTCTAAAAGTAGAATATTTTATAACAGAAGAAAGAGGAATTCCTTTTTTAAAATGCCTAGAAATGATGCAAAAAATTGGTATAGATTATTTAAAAGAAAATGGTAGATTTAATGAATTGATAGAATTAAATTTAATTTAATTCTTATAACTTCCTTTAATAACAGATTTGTCTATAATTTTCCCTTCCATCTCTTTATAAAGTTCGTTTAAATAAAATCCAGATTTTAAATTAAGCTCATCTGTTAATGCATATACGGCTATATTATATGTATGCATCTTATCAGGTGGTGACATTCCTCCATATCTAGACGCTTCTTCAATAGTTAAAGATGAATCTAATAGACCACTAGACCAGCTGTTTGTCCCTTCTATAAAATTTTTATTGTTTCCACTTTCCCCCTCTTTTATAGATGTTGTTTTTATATTTGCTACTGACCAATGTATCCAAGAAAATCCCGCCACAGGTATAGCATCAAGATCTTCTAAAACAAGAGCATATGATTTAGCATTTTCAGGTGGATTAGTTATTTCTATAGGAATAGATAAAATAGGCATATCTTTTAAAAATTTATCACCTCTTTTACCGTATTTATCTGCTATAACTCCGTTTACAATACCACTGCTTATAATTTTCATATTATTTTTTTCCCCCATACTATTATTTGTATTTTTATCTTTTACAACACAAGATACCAAAAATACTGATGAAATTGATATCATCAACATTAATATTAAAAACTTTTTCAAACTACATCTCCTTTATAAATTTAATATATATCCAATGTATGTATTAATATTAACAAAAAAAATTTTTTTGTACATTACTTACTTTTTTGTATGTTTAAAATATAATATTATATTTTAATTGAAAGGATATTTAAAATATGAATGATAAAATAGAGTTTGATCTTATATTAAAAAATGGAATGGTTATAAATGTTTTTACAGAAGAAATAATTAAAACAGATGTCGGCATAAAAAATGGAATAATTACAAGAATAGGAAATTTAAATGGAGAAAATATTATAAATTGTGAAGGTAAATATATTTCTCCTGGTCTTATAGATGCACATTTACACATAGAATCATCAATGATTTCTCCAAAGCAATTTGCCAATTTTATATCTACTAGAGGAACAACTACAATTATTGCTGATCCTCATGAAATTGTAAATGTTTGTGGTGAAAATGGATTAAATTATATGCTAGAAGAAACAGAACATTGTAGTTGTAATGTTTTTTTTAATCTACCTTCTTGTGTTCCAGCTACCAAATTTGAAAATAATGGATGCAACTTCTCTTCAGATAAAATGAAAAAATTTATAAATAATGAACGAATACTAGGTCTTGGAGAAGTTATGGACTATGTTTCAGTCATTAATAATGATGAAGAAATGATGAGAAAAATAAATTTATTTTCTGATAAAATTATAGATGGGCATGCTCCAAGAATAACCGGAAAAGATCTTCAAACTTATAGATTAAATGGAATAATTACTGATCATGAATGTGAAACATATCAAGAAGCTTTGGAAAAAATAAGATTAGGGTTCTATATTTTGATAAGAGAAGGTACAGCTGCCCATAATTTAAAAGAACTTTTAAAACCAATATTAGATAATAATATTCCTCTAGAACAATTATGTTTTTGTACAGATGATAAGCATATTGATGATATAGATAAAAATGATCATATTATAAATAATGTTCGTATGGGGATATCCCTTGGATTAAATCCTGTAAAATCTATAAAATTAGCTTCAATAAATACGGCAAGGTTATATAATTTAAAAAAACTAGGTGCAGTTTCTGTTGGATATCAAGCAGATATATTAATTTTAGATAGCCTAGATAAAATGAATATTGAATTTGTTTTGTATAAAGGAAAAATAATTATAGAAGACGATATTCCTAAAAAAAATATAGAGATAAATGATACTATACATATAAAAGAAATAGAAGATTATAATATAGAGTTAACCTTAGAAAAAGAAGAAACAACTGTAATTACACTAATTGAGAACCAACTAACGACTAAAAAAGAAATTTCAAAAGTTAAAGTTGAAAATCATATTTTTATTCCTGATAACATTCATCAAAAAGTTATTGTTATAGAAAGACATAATAAAACAGGAAATATTGGAATAGGAATAATTAAAAATTTTGGATTAAAAAAAGGTGCAATAGCTTCTTCTGTATCTCATGATTCTCACAATATTATTATTGTTGGAACAAATGATGATGATATTATTACTGCTTTAAAACAAATAAAAATCATGGGTGGCGGATATGCAGTTTCAGAAAATAAAAAAATTATATGCAAACAACAATTAGAAATATCTGGACTTATGACAGATACGAATAGAAAAATTTTATCTCAAAATTTAAATAATATGATAGATATATGCCATAATATGGGTGTGAAAAAATCTTTTGACCCTTTCACAACTTTATCATTTTTAGCCCTCCCAGTTATTCCAGAGATAAGGATAACTGATACTGGCCTATTTGATGTTACAAATTTCAAATTTATATAAAAAATAAGAATATTATTAATTGACTTTATTTAAATATAATTATATAATTGGTTCTAGTTTTAAACTATATAGTTATATTTATAAAACTAATAATTAAAAAATGGTGATATGAAAAATGAATTTTAAAAAAAATCTAATTATAGTTATTTCAATATTAATAATATGTCTATCACTTGTTTCATGTGGCACAACAAATAATAACACAAACAAAGACAATTCTTCTAATTCTACTAATGATGCTATGTCTAAAAGTGTTATTTATAGTATAAATGTTAAACAATTAGTTGAACATCCAGATCTAGTTTCAGAAGCGTTAAAAAATGCAAATGTTATTCCTTCTGATGGTGTTATATTTGCATCTTTAATTGAATTTACTGACAAGCAAACTGCATTTGATTTATTAGTAGACATATCTAAAAAAGAAAAATTTCCAATTGATTTTTCTGGAAGTTCTGCAAATGGGGATGCTTTTATAAAATCTATTAAAGGAATAGAAAATAAATCAGCTGGAGATTTAAGTGGATGGATGTATTTTGTTAATGGCGAAATGCCAACTATTGGTGCTGCAAAATACGAACTTAAAGGTGGAGATACTATCGAATGGAAATTTGTAACAGATTATAATAATCCTTAATAGTCAATGTTTATATATTTAAATCCAACTATATGTTATGGATATTTTATTTTTATAATATTATCTATAATTTTAATCAACCATCCTATATATATATTGATATCTTTTTTAGTTTCTATATTTATATTTATAAGAATTGAAACTAAAAAAAATATTATATTAAAATTTAGAAAAATTTTATTTATATTTATATTTATTTCATTAGTCAATCCTATATTTGTACATAAAGGATTGACTATACTATTTTATATAAAAGACAAACCAATAACATTAGAATCAATTTTATATGGAATAAACAATAGCCTTATGATATCTTCATTATTTACATGGTTTGATATATTAAATAAAATAGTATCATCCGATAAAATAGTATATATATTTAAAAAATATATTCCATCATCAGTTTTAATATTTTCTATCTGCTTAAATATTATTCCACAACTAAAAGAAAAATATAAACAAATGGAAGAAGCGCACTTAATATCATACAATAAAAATATATTTTCAAAAATAAAAATAAGTTTAAATTTTATAGCCATTATCATCTCTTGGCAATTGGAAAAATCTATAGAAACAGCATATTCTATGAATAGTAGAGGATATGAAAATAAACAAAAAACTATATATAAAACATATAATTTTAAAAAAATTGATTTTATATTTATTATTATAATCCTTTTTCTAACATCTTTTTTTATAATAGGATATAAATCTTTTTCTTTCTACCCTATTATATTTTTTCAATATAATATTATATTTTCACCTATATCTTACATATCTTTTTTGATTTTGTGTTTTTTACCTATATTTTTTTATAAAAAGGAACTATAAAATGGAAATAATAAAATTTGATAATTTTTCTTTTAAATATAATAATAATAATAATCTTATATTAAAAAACATAAATTTATCTATAAACAAAGGTGAATTAATTTTATTTATCGGAAAATCTGGATCTGGAAAAACAACTCTTTTAAAAAATTTAAAGATAGAATTATTACCATATGGAGAAAAAAAAGGAGAGATATATTTTAAAAATATATCTCTCCAAAAATTTTCAAAAGAAATATTAAACAAAAGTATAGGCTATTTAGGACAAGATATTTCTACACAATTCATAACAGAAAAAGTTTGGAGCGAACTTGCGTTTGGTCTAGAAAATTTAAACACACCAATAGATATTATGAAAAGAAAAATAGCAGAAATATCAAGCTATTTTAATTTAAATAATATTTATAATAAATCTTCTAACCAAATTTCTGGTGGAGAAAAACAAATGGTTAATCTCGCATCAATATTAATAATGAACCCAAAAATATTAATATTAGATGAACCCATATCACAACTTGATCCAATATCATCCGATAATTTTATAAATACTATAAAAAAATTGAAATCAAATTCATCAACAACTTTTTTAATATCTGAACAAAATATATCTAATTTTTTTGAAATCTCTGATAAAATAGTCTTAATGAAAAATGGAACTATAGATTTTTATGGAAATAAAAATGATTTTATAAATTTTATATATAAAAATGATAAAAAAAATTCTGACTTGATATTTATTCCAAATTTTATAAAAATTATAAAACACATAGATAAAAATAATATAACTCCAGTAGACGTTAATCACTCTATAAAAATTATTAATACATATAAAACATTAATTCCAAAGATTCCAATGACAACAAATATCAAAAATAATAAAAAAATTATAAAAGAAAATATATTTAAAATAGAAAATTTATATTATAAATATGAAACATCAAATAATCATATTTTAAAAAATTGTAATCTAATAATAAATAAACAAGATATGGTTTCTATAATAGGTGGAAATGGTTCAGGAAAAACAACCCTTTTAAAAAATATTATATCTATATATAAACCAAACCATGGAAAAATTATATTTAATAAAAAGTATAAAAAGAAAAATGATTTTTTATTAAATATATCATATCTTCCACAAGAGGTTTTACCTTTATTTATAAAAGATTCGATAAAAGATGAATTAGATAGCTATTATATAGGGGATAATCCTTATATAAATATTATAGAAGAATTAGAAATAGATAAACTTTTACAAAAAAATCCTTATGATTTAAGTGGAGGAGAATTACAAAAAGTTGCTATTGCTAAATCTATTTTAAATAAACCAGATCTACTTATTATGGATGAGCCTACAAAAAATTTAGATGAAACAACAAAATCAAAAATAGGAAATATTCTAAGTTGTATAAATAATTTAGGAATAACAATTATTTATATAACTCATGATATAGAATTTGCTGGAGAGTATTCAAAAACATCCGCTTTATTATTTAATGGAGAGATTGCATTATACGATTCTACAAAAAATATGTTTTCTAATAATATATTTTATACAACATCCACAAACCTTATTACTAAAAGTGTAATTAAAAATTTAATCACATTTAAAGATTTTAAAGATGCTTGGGGAAAAATAAATGAATAAAAATAAATATACTATAATAAAATATATTTCAATAATAATTATAGTTATAATAGCATATTTATCTATCTTTTATTTTAATACCAAATATATCTATTCTCAAATTATATCAATTTTATCTGTAATAATATTTATTTTTTTTATTGATTTTGAAAAAGATAAACCAAAAGCAATTAATATAATATGTATCTGTGTTATGACTTCTATAGCTGTAGTTGGTCGCATTTTATTTTTCTCTATCCCTCAATTTAAACCGACATCTGCTATAATTATAACATCTGGTATTCTATTTGGAAAAAAATATGGATTTTTAATAGGGGCTTTATCCGGATTTATATCTAATTTCTTTTTTGGTCAAGGTCCTTGGACAATATTTCAAATGTTTGCATGGGGTATAACTGGATATATATCTGGATTTTTTTATAATAAAAAGATTAAAAATAATTTTATTTTATATCTTTTTTCTTTTATTATGGGATATGTATATGGATTTATTGTAAATTTAATGCCAATATTATCACTAGGAGAAAATATGTCCATACTATCTGTAACTACTACTATTATTTCTGGATTTTATTTTGATTCTGTTCATGCTTTTTCAAATGTAATATTTATGATTATTATATATAAAACAATTGAAAAAAGAGTATTAAGGATAAAAAATAAATATAATATTATCTAATATTATTGATTATAAGATATATATTAGATATAATTTATAATAATATAACTTTTATTAAAATATATGGAGGATTATAATGGATAAATATAATTTACGTGATACAGCTGTAATAATTGAAGAGGATAATGTTTCCATAGTATATGATGAAGAGAAATGTATAAATTGTAAAATATGCAAAAGAACATGTGAACAAAATTCTAAAGTTGATGGACACTATGAGCTTGAAAAAACTGGTGATATAGGGTTATGTATAAATTGTGGACAATGCATACAAACCTGCCCTAAAGATGCTCTTCTGATTAAATCTGATATCTCTGAAACTATGGATGCTATAAATAATCCAAAAAAAATCGTTATAGCACTAACAGCACCTGCTGTAAGAGTTGCAATAGGAGAACCATTTGGAGAAGAGCCTGGTGCATATTGTGAAGGAGAAATGGTTGATGCTCTTAGAAAAATTGGATTTGATTATGTTCTTGATGTAACTTTTGGCGCAGATTTAACTATAATGGAAGAAGCTACAGAACTTATAGATAGAATTCAAAATAATAAAACTATGCCAATGTTTACAAGTTGTTGTCCTGCATGGGTTAAATATGTAGAAACATATTATCCTCAATTTATTAATAATTTATCCACTACTAAAAGTCCTATATCTATACAAACTCCAGCTATAAAAACATATTTTGCAGAAAAAAATAATCTGAATCCAGAAGACATAATAACAGTTTCTATAACTCCTTGTACAGCAAAAAAATTTGAAGCCCATAGACCAGAATATAATTCTGCATCTCTTTATAATAAAAAAGAAATGAGAGATACTGATATAAGTATAACAACTGTAGAACTTGCTGATATGATAAAATTAAATAATATAAATTTTAAAGACTTGAATAAAAATAGCGAATTTGATCAACTTATGGAAAGAGGATCTGGTGGCGGCATAATTTTCGGTAATACAGGAGGGGTTGCACAAGCATCCATTAGATCTGCATACTATTTTTTAAATCAAAAAAATCCTCCTAAAGATATAATGGAAATTTCTAATATACAAGATTTAGAAGGTGTTAAAAAAATAACAGTTAATTTAGAATCTACAATTGTTAGAATAGTTATTGTAACTGGTATAAATAACGCTAAAATTATGCTAGATAAACTTGCAGAAGGCATAGTAGAATTTGATTTCATGGAAGTTATGACATGTATTGGAGGATGTATATCTGGTGGAGGACAACCAAAGGTTAAAAGAGCTTTTGCAAATAAAGTTAGACTCCAAAGAATAGAATCCTTATCAAATAAAGATAAAGATGTTGAAATAAGATGTTCACATGACAATCCAGATATACAAAAATTATACTCTGAATTTTATACAAAACCACTATCAGAAATTTCCCATCATATGCTACATACGCATTTTATATCACGAGCTTCTGATCTAAATAAAAAATAAAAAAATAATTGCGATACAAAATTGTATCGCAATTATTTTTTTATTTTTTATTTAGTACAATAGATTTAATTCTGGAAGAAGATTCTAAAGAATATCTAATTCCCTGAACTCCTATACCTGATGATTTTATTCCTAAAAAAGGAAAATTATCAGGTCCTCTTTCACTTTTTCCATTTATATTAACCGTTCCGCATTCTAATTTTTCTGCTATATTAAATATTTCATCTATATTTTTACCAAAAATAGAAGATTGTAATCCATATATAGATTTATTATTAATATCTATTGCATCTTGAATAGACTCAACTTCAATAATAGGTAAAACTGGTCCAAATGGTTCTTCAAAAGCAACATCCATATCTAAAGAAACATTTTCTAAAACAGTTGGATATATTAAATTTTTATTTCTCTCACCAGTAGTATATTTAACTGCACCTTTTTCAACGGCATCATTTATAAGTTTTTCAACAAAATCAGCTGATTCATTATTAATTAAAGGTGTTATCATACAATTATCAAAAGGATTCCCTACTGTTAATTTAGAAACTTTTTCTCTAATTATTTTTTTTAGCTTCTCTGCAATATCTTTCATAACTAATACTCGCTTTATAGCTGTGCATCTTTGCCCAGAATAACTAAATGCTCCTTGAACTATATTATCTGCAGCATCTTCTAAATCTGCATCAGAAAGAACTATAGCGGCATCTTTGCCACCAAGTTCCATAGTCATAGGAATCATACCAAAAGATTTTGAAAGACTTTCACCAATGGATGTACTTCCCGTAAAATTGACCATGCCAATTTTTTTAGATTTAGATATAATAGACCCAATTACAGACCCTCTCCCTGTTATAGTATTTATTATACCTTTTGGAAGACCTCCAAGTTCTAATGCACGTATTAAATGTAGTGCTGAAATAGATCCTTGAGTTGCTGGCTTAAACAAAACGGTATTCCCCATAATAAGTGCAGGTGCAATTTTTGAAACAGATAAATTTATTGGATAATTAAATGGCGAAATTGCTAAAATAATTCCAATAGACTCTCTACTTACTATGGATAATTTATTTTTGGTTTGTGATGACATTCTATCTCCAAATAAAACTTCTCCATTTATTCTTTTAGCTTCTGCTACTGTCTCCTTTATAAGATCCACACTTCTAATAACTTCTGATAAAGAACTTTTATAATCTTTGGATATTTCTTTAGCTAAAATATTGGCTATCTCTTCCCTATATTCAAACAATTTATTAGCCGAAGAAAGCAATATTTCACATCTATCAAAAAGGCAGATACTTTTCCAACTTATTAAACTTTTTTCGCAGCTATCTATAGCATCTAAAACATTCTTTTCTACCATAGCAGGAATAGATCCCAAAAATTGATTATCAATTGGAGAATAAATTTTTATATTATTTTCTGATTCTATCCACCTTCCATCTAAAAATATTTTATAAATATTATTTTTTCTTATCTCTTCAAACATTTTTTTCCTCCATACAATTTGATAAATATATTTAAACTATATATTTTTATTATTAAATAAAAAATTTGTAAAATAATATAGCTTTAAAATTCTTAAATAAATATATTAATTAGTATACTAATAATATATATTATCTATATTATACTATTAAATATAGAATTAACAATTATTTTTTTAAAAATAAAATAAATTAATTTTACTTTATTTGCATATAATTATATTCTATTTTATAATAGTAATTCAGAAAATAATTATTATTAACTACTATTATATGTAAATGGGAGATATTTAGTGAATAGATATAACATTATAAAAAATAAAAATCCACGAGAAATTGTTTTATTAAAGGGAGCTCCGTGTAAATGGGGTATCTGCTCTTTTTGTGATTACATTGATGATAATGAAAAAGATATTGATATTTGTAATAATATTAACTTACAAGTATTATCAAATATTACCGGTATTACAGGACAACTAGAAGTCATAAATTCTGGAAGTGTTTTTGAACTTCCCTCTATTACGTTTAATAAAATATATGAAATTGTAGAAGAAAAAAATATAAATAAAATATATTTTGAATCACATTGGTTATACAGAGAAAATTTAAAAAAAATTCATAATATTTATAATATTCCTGTTATCTTTAAACTAGGATTAGAAACCTTTGATGAAAATTTTAGAAATAATATATTAAAAAAAGGAATTGTTTTTGATACTCCAACACAAATCTCAAAATATTTTCAATCTATCTGCCTTTTAATAGGAATAGAAGGACAAACTAAGGATATGATTAAAAATGATATTGATATATTATTAAATAATTTTCCCTTAGGTTGTATAAATATATTTAACGAAAACTCAACTAATATTAAAAGGGATATAGATTTAATAAATTGGTTTAAAAAAGAATTTGCGTTTTTATATAATTTAAAAAATATTGAAATTTTAGACCATAACACGGATTTTGGAGTTGGATAATTTTCATGAAGATAAATTATAATTTTATTACTAAAAACACCGTTATTATCTGCCTATACTTCACTATCTCTATTTTTATTTCCCCTATATCTTATGGAAGTATACAATTTAGAATATCCGAAATTTTAGTTTTATTACCATTTATAAATAAAAAATATTCTATTGGAATAATTTTGGGATGTCTAATAACAAATTTTTTTAGCCCATTTGGCATTATAGACATGATATTTGGTACATTTGCAACTTTTTTAACAGTAATTATGGTTTCCAAAAGCAAAACTCTTTTTGTAGCATCACTATGGCCAACTATATTCTCAATAATAGTTTCTATACAAATTACGATAATTCAAAATATTCCTATACTCATTTCTTCTATACAAATTATGATTAGTGAATTTATTATTGTTACAATTATTGGATATCCAATATTTAAAATTATTATAAAAAATAAAAAATTATATAATATGATAAAATTTTAATATATTTTATCTATTAAATACATATTAGTATTTTTTCTTGCATAGATTTTATTATACTTAAAGTCAAGAAAGGGTGCTAATTAAATATGGAAAGCGTGGAAGATAGAAGTATCATTCTTGGAAAATATATATTAGAAAATAAATCCACTGTTAGAGCTTGTGCTAAAGTTTTTAATATATCTAAAAGTACAGTTCATAAAGATGTAACAGAAAGACTTGAAAAATATAATCCTCAATTATATAAATTAGTAAAAGAGGTTTTAGATATAAATAAAAAAGAACGACACATAAGAGGCGGAATTGCTACAAAAAACAAATATATGTATAAAAGCGTATCAAAATAAATTTGATACGCTTTTATACATATATTTAAACTAATTAATAATTTAAACTTGACTATTAGAATCTAAAATATTAACACTTATAACATCTTGAACAGAGGAAATCTTTTCTATAAGTATATTTTCTTCCTGATCTTTTAATCTAATTTCATAAACAATTTCATAGCTATCATCAATAAAATTTTTAGCTTTAACATTGCTTTTATTAGTCATCTCATAAACTAAGCTACCTATAGGCATAAAGTTTTTTCCTCTACCTCTTACAATTAACATTTTAACATTTTGAGATTTCCGATTTTTACTAAATATTAATAAAAATAAACTTAAACAAACAGTAATAATTATAGCTAAGAAATAATTATTAACTCCAACCATAGTTCCTGTAATTATAGACCAAAATATAAAAGCAATATCTAAAAAATCTTTAGCATTAACTCTAAATCGAACAATTGCTAATGTACCAATAGTCCCCAAAGCTAACAATGGATTTACAGCTACCAATGTCATAAACATAGCGGAAAGAAAACTAATAATAACTAATGTTATATTAAAATTTTTATTATACTGTAAATTATTAAAACAACATCTATATGTAAAAAACATAACAGACGATAAAATAGATATAGCGATGATCTGTAAAAAAACTGATACCATATCTACAGGTATAAAACTGCTTAAAAAAGTTTCTTTTAAATTCTCCATAAGTATATTCAAGTAAATATCCCCTTTATAAATAATAATTATTTAATATCTCTCTAGATCCCCCAAATTTACTCTGTGGTTTTCCCATATCACTACACTTTTTTATAACATATTGTAGCTGTGGAAATAAAAAATTATGAAATTTAACCTCTAAAACTGTATTGTTTTCATATGACATTCTTTTAATATTTTTAAAATTATTAAAAATATCTAAGTCCATATTGCTATATAATATATTATTGTCCATCGTAATTCTTGTGCTAAAAGAAGGATGTGTAAATGCAACTCTGTCATATTGTATTAAACAGACAGGTCTATATGCAAAACCACTTAGAGTATTATAACATTTTTTCGCCAATGGATTATCATATTTTAATAATATCTCATATTTCATATTTAATATATCTTCTGCATCTTTTCTAGTTATTTTTAAGGATTGTTTCAATTGGTTATCAAATGTTTTTTCTTTAAACTCTAATTTTACATAATCAAAATTTGATGCATAAGTTCTAATTCTTATTTTTTTTTTATAATTATGTTTTTTGATTTTAGATGTATAGTCTGAATTCGTCAATGTATCAAAATAAACTGTTCTAACTATATATCTTCCATTATCTCCATAATCGTCTGGATAAAGTATATAAGATAGATCATCTATAAGCTTAACTCTATCTCTTTCATTTATCGAAAATTTTATTTCTTTTCTAGCAACACTTATGATACTATTTTTTTTCAATTATCAATCACCTTTATTTTTATTAATCATACATACAAATATATTAAATTATAACATAATTAATAATAAAAACAACTAAATTATAAACTTAGTTGTTTTTATTATTAATTATTTTTAATTTTAGAAATAGCATTTTTTTCTAATCGACTAACCTGTGCTTGTGAAATTCCAATTTCATCTGCAACTTCCATCTGGGTTTTTCCTTTTAAAAACCTTAATGATATAATATTTTTTTCTCTATTATTTAATTTCTTTATAGATTCTTTTAAAACTATCTCATCTACCCAATTGTTATCATCATTTTTATCTCCTATTTGATCCATAACATATATTGTATCACCACCATCAGAATAAACAGAGTCATACAAAGACATAGGATCAACTATGGCCTCTAATGATATAACTATTGATTCTTTCTTTATATTTAGATTATCAGATATTTCTTCTATTGTTGGCTCTTTATTATTTTCATTAATATATTTTTCTTTAAATTGTATAGCTTTATATGCTATATCTTTATATGATCTACTAACTCGTATAGAATTATTATCTCTTAAATGTCTCCTTATTTCACCTATAATCATAGGAACAGCATATGTCGAAAACCTTACATTATGAGATATATCAAAATTATCTATTGATTTCATAAGTCCTATACACCCTATTTGAAATAAATCATCTACCTTTTCTCCTCTATTACTAAATCTTTTTATTATGCTTAAAACAAGCCTTAAATTTCCCATAACTAATTTATCTCGCGCACTAGTACTACCATTTTTTATATCTTTTAAAAGAGTTATTTTTTCATGCTCTTTTAAAACTTTTAAACTGGATGTATTTATTCCACAAATTTCTACTCTATTTAAAATCACCTAAATACCTCCTGTAGATTTTATCAATATTATAAGTATTGACAATATCAAAATCTACATTCACATATTTAAGTGATTTTTTAATTACAACTAATATTTTAAATTTATCTTCCTATATTTGTCCAAGAAATTTTTGACATATCTCCATTATATACAGGAAAACCAGTTCCAAATAAAACACCATCATCCCTTATAGCAATTAGTCCATATATATTTGCATATACATATACTAAATTTTTCATTTCAGGATATCTTTCAAAATTTAATATATCATTTGTATTAAATCCAGCTCCATGTATATTTCCATCCATATCTACACCAATTGTCATATAATTTGCTGCTGAAATAGATTTTATATTTTTCCAACTAGATACATCTAGTTGCCCTGTGGTATTAGTTCCAACTGCCAAAACAGTTCCATCAGATTTTAATCCCACTGTATGATACTCTCCTGCAGATATTTCTATTATATTTGTCCAGCTAGATACATCCAACTGACCATAATTATTATTTCCTGTAGCAACTACAGTTCCATCAGACTTCAACCCTACTGTGTGAGACTTTCCTGTAGAAATTTCAACTATGTCTTTCCAATCTGATACATCTAATTGACCAGAAAGATTTGGTCCGACCCCTGTAACAGTGTTATCATTTTTTATAGCAGCTATATGAGAATACCTTGAAGATATATGTTTAATATCTTCCAGTTTAGATATATCATCTGAATATTTTGCATTAAAACCTGTTTGCAAAACTTTTCCATCATTAGTTAAACCAATTGTAAAATATTCTCCTGCCGATACCTCTTTTAAATTTTTCCAATTAACTATATTAGCTTTATCATCAGATTCATCACCAAACCATATAGTTGTATTGTCTTTTTTCATAGCCACAGTATGAAAATATCCTATACCTAAAGAGCCTCCGTATATTTCTTTACTCTTTTGTATATTGTATTCTTTATTAACCATATTTATTTTTTCGTTACTATCTTTAAAATCTTTTGATTTTTCAAAGTATTTTAAAGAATTAATATAATCTCTATCATCAAAATACTTAATTCCCATATTATAATTTATATCGTTGTAAATATAACCTGAAAGATAAAATCCACCTATAGATATAAAGATAAATATTATAGAAATTATAAATATATTAGTTATTTTTTTTTGAACTTCTGATTTTTTTAAATTATCTTTCATTTTAGAAGAAAATTTCTTAATATTTAATATGAATTTTCCGTTTTTTTTATTCATATAAATTGATTTTAAATTTTTTAAATTTTTCCTTTTTTTAAATTTTTTTAAAAAATATTCAGAAAATATTCTTATCTCTTTTCCACTATTAGTAATAATTTTATCTATAAAAATATTTACACTATAAACTTCAGTAGAATTAAGACATATAGCTAAATCTTGTCCAAAAAAAGAATTAGGCGAAACATTTAAATCCTTAAAAATAAAATCATTTATATCATTATCTTCTATACAAATTAATTCGCCTAATATATTAAAGCTAGAAATTTTTATATTTAATTCAGAAATATTTTCTTTAATATTATTTTTGAATTTTAACTGTAGCCAATTAGTTTTTTCATTTTTATCCATAAATATAATTCCATGAACTATATTTATATATATGTTATTTTCAAAAGAATCTAAGTCTAAATAATTTATAGTTTTGAATTTGTATTTCATTTAAATTCCTCCAAATAGAGTTATTTTAAAATTATATATATATTATACCTATAAATGGACAATATAAAAATGTAATTATTTTTAAGAGGTAGATTTTATGAAAAAAAATAATATTAAAATAAATATTAAAGATATTATAATAAAGAATAAAGATGAAAAATATCTAGAAAACTTAATAATTAAACATTTTGATAATATAACCATAACTAAGGAAAATATTAATATTGCAGAAATTAATAAAATTAATAATATAGAAAATTTATCAGAAAAAGAAAAAATAATATTAAAAATTGAAAATATTTTTGAAAATTATAAAGAAATATTTAAGGAAATAGAAAATTATGATAATAATTAATAAATTTCATATATTAAAAATACACAAAACAATAATAAATAATATTGGCGGAAATTATGGAATAAAAGATATGTCAATATTAGAAGCATGTGTAAATTCTTCTATGTCTAATATAATTATAAATAAAAAAGAAGTTTCTATTATTGAAAAAATAGCAAGACTTGGATATAGTTTTATAAAACATAAACCTTTTATATCTGGAAATATTTCAGTGTCTATATTATCAATAATTTTAATGCTAGATATTAATAATATACCTATTAATATAACTGAAAAAGATATAATTTGTATATCTTTAAAGATACATCAAACTAAAATATCCTACCAAGATTTATTAAATTGGATATCAAATAAATTAAATTAAATTATTTATGTTTTATAAAAAATAAATGAATTATTGCAAATATTTCTCTAATCCAATTTAGAATAGTTATAAAACTAACATTTATAATATCTACCCCACTTGAGTAGATTCCTAGTTTTTTAAAATAATATTGTGATCTAAATTGATGATAAATATCTGTTATTATTATCACTTTTTTATTTAAAGATTTTTTATCAATTATTTCCTTGGAAAATTTTATATTCTCAAAAGTATTTGTAGATACATTTTCTTTATATATAAGATTATGAATTTTATTGTCAAAAACTAAATATTCATACATCAAATCACACTCTGATATATTATATTTATTTATCTTTCCTCCAGAAAGTATACATACAGATGTTGGGTTTTTTTGTAACATTTTTTTTGCATATTCCAATCTTTTTTGTAGTATAAATGATGGCTTGTATTTTTTAGAGGTATATCCTAAAACTATTATAACTTCATTATCATAATGTCCAGTATGATGTTTTCTATAACATAATAACATAATAAATGAAACTGTGATAAAAATAATAAACATTAAAAATATAAAAAAATCTATCAAAAAAACACCTCCTAAAAATTTATCTGTATATAAATAATAAATTAAAAGTAGATAATTGTCTACTTTTAATTTATTACAATTTATATTTAAAATATTATCTAGTTAAAAAATCTAGTAAACCTTGAACTGTAGCTTTTGCTAAACCTTGTATATGTGTAGTTTGATTAAGTTTTTGTAGCTCTGTTGGATTGTTTATAAATCCATATTCTATAAGAACAGATGGATGTGTTTTAACCCTTGTTACATAGAATTCAGAAAATTTATGTCCTCTATTTCTATTTTTACCATCACTATAAAGTGTTCCATGATAATAATTTGCAAGTCTGTCATTTATGCTTTTTGCAAGGGGCATAGAAAATGGAAGATTATAATATGTTTCAACTCCTGTAGCAGTTGTAACACTGGCAGAGTTATAATGAACAGAGATAGCTGCATGTGGTAGGAATGCCTGTGCTTCATCAACTCTTCTTCTAAGTCCTGCTGCACCTAAATAATTTTGTGTTGATTGTGTATCAATTATTTTTACAACTGCACCTTTTGCACGAAGTTGTTGCGCAACCTCATTAGCCATTTTCCATGTCAGAGCATTTTCACGAACAATTACTGTGTTTCCTCCAGATATATAAGAACCGGACGCTCCTATATCTCCATTTCCATGACCTGGATCTACAAATATTCTTGCACCTGATAATGATGTTCTTGAATTATGAAAACGTAATATTAAGTTTCCGTTTCCATCATAAGCTGAAGTTGCACCAAAATAACTTCCAGATTTTTTTAGCGTTAAATGAAGTTTATATTGAGGAATATTATTTGAAATAGTTTTTTCAATTCTACCTGATTGAAATAATGAACTTCCTCCAAAACCACCAAAATTCATATTTCCTGCAACTGTAGCATAATCAAAAGTTATTATTACGCTCTTTGTATTAAAAGATGGAACGGTTGTAGTTTCTCCAACTCCTTCAAAAGAAATATTAAATGGAGCTTTCCATGTCTGATTGATATTTAAAAATGTAGAAGTTCCATCATTAGATGTATTTATATGATTTAAAGCGTTATACCCCATATCTTTAGCCGTATATAACTGAGATTCTGATGCTTTTATTCTTTTTCCAGTTCTAGTTATATAATATTTTGTAGAGCCTATTGTGTTTTCCTTAACATAGTAGTCAATAGTATCTTTAGGCCACTGATATATGTTTGGGGGTGCATACGATGAAGTTGATTTAGAAGAAAATATATCAGCATAATTTCTTGTAGTTCTTATCATTTTATGATTTCCAGTTGGGGTCCATCCAGGTGCATTTGGATCAAGGATTCCTCCTACATTTCCTCCTCCACCGTCACTATCTCCTCCTCCGCCAGTTCCTGGAGGTGGAGGAGGTGGTGTATATACTGGATCTATAGTTACAGATCCACCATTTTTATTTTCTATAACGCCTTGGTTGGATGCTGAAAATGATATATTTCCTATATTTTGTTTTTTTGATGTACCGGTTTTAACTTTTATTTTTCCAGAATATCTAATATAAACAGAATCGGATGGTACAGTATCATCAGAAGGAACTTCTGTAAGTTTTACAGATTTTCCTCCTAAACTAGCAGTAACAGTAGAATCTTTATGTACAATAGCTTCTAAATCTACTTCTGAGTCTCCTTCTACTGAAATATTTCCTTTTGGATTTACATCTTCAAATAATTTTAAACTTCTATTTACAATATAATTAAATATTTGACCTTTATGCTTTATTTCAAATGTATTATTACCCATTTTCAAAGGAAATTGGATATAAAATTCTCCATCAGATGTAGGTATAATTTTTTCACCATTTATATAAACATCAAAATTTGGATCAAATTTACCAGAAAAAACTATACTCTCTTCAAATATTTTTATATTTTTTTCTTTTGGTGATGTTATCTCTAAATCTTTAAAAAGATGTTTTTCATCATATTCATTAGAATAAAATTTTATTAAAGCAGTTGTTGAACCATCAATATTTTCTTTAAATCTATTATAGCCTTTATAAAAACTTCCTTTATAGCCATCAAGTTTTAAAGCAGTAGAAACTTGTCTAATAAGTTGGTCTGTGCCACTCCAACCTTCATTATTTGAAACAATTTTATTTCCATCGTGCATAACATAATAAGGTATAGGATTTTCTAATTTTCCTAAAATATTATCCCACCAATTTAGTACAGTTTCATAAGGAGCATTTTTATCAGTTATAGAATTGAAATTTTTTATTATAGCAAAATTAAACTCAGTCTCGTCTAATACAGATAATATATCTATATTTCCTTCTAATAAACTTTGAAAATCAGAAGATGTTTTAGACCCACTATCTCCTGTAGGATCATTTTTATAAACAGAATCTAAATATATTCCTATAGGAATATCCGATTTAAACCCTCTAATATAACTAAAAAATTCATTTATTTTATAACTTCCAATCATTTTTATCCAATTTTCATATCCTATACTTCCACCTGAGGACATATATTCATGATAAAAAAGATTTTCTTTATCAGGATAATAATTATCAATTATTATGCTTTCAATATTATATTTAGATAATATATGAGTGATTTCTTTATTAATAAAATCATTATTATTTAATAACGATTTCTTTTGATTATCTATATTTTCTAAATTAGAAAAATATATATCATTATATAAATCAAAAACAATATGTATCTTTATTCCATTGTTTTCAGCTTTATCTTGTAGTATTTTTAAAACATCAAATTCTTTTGATTTTAAATTTTCACTTTGATAAATAACATTATCTTTAGAAAACAAGTCAATCATAATATCGGTAAATTCATATTCTACACTAGTTTTTATAATATCATCAATCTGTATAGAAACTTCCTCTAATTTCATAGTTTCTTTTTGAAAAAAGTCTATACCAGTTCTCAAATAAAAAGATTTAACTCCATCTCTAATACTTTTAATAGGAATATTTTCATCTTCAAAAGATGTGTTAGATAACTCCTCTTGATGACCATCTAAACTAATTATATCATTTGAATCATCTTTGCTAACAGTCTGAATTTCATAATTTAAAAAAACAGATAGAAAAATTGCTATAATAGATAATAATATAGCTATAAAAATAATAATATTACGTTTAATAATATTTAATTTATTCATTTGAACATCCTTTTCAAAAATATAATTTATCTAAGCACATCTTTAATTTTATCAACTTCATCCTTTACATTTTCCTGAATGCCTCCATTTGGTGTAAATAAAGATTTATAATCATATAAACCTATTCCGCCATATTTTGATGCTGTTCTAGAAAACAATATCTGCCGTTGCATCATATTTCTTTGTCCATTATTTTTATTTTCAATCCATTCATTTGACCCAGAACCAGCATGAGCATCAGTTATACCAATTTTATATGTAGCTAAACCTACAATAAGTTTAACACCACTAGCTTTTGTATATCCATTCCATTCATTAACTGTTTTTTCAAAAGGTTTTGCAGAATTATTAAATCCATAATATATTTGCGGAATAATTTGGTCTAAATATCCCGTTGTTCCTGCCCATACCCTAGGATCTGCATACATTGTATTCATATTATAAGAATTATTTCCAGAAGGACTTACACCGAAAATAACATTATTTTTAACAGATTTAATAGATGTATTAATCTGTTTAACTAAAATATTATTATTTTCTATTCTCCAATTATTATTAGATAATTTTCCTCCTGAAGATTTATATCTTTGATAAGCAGCAGAATCCTGAGAACCCATACCAGACGGATAAAAATAATCGTCAATATGTATACCATCAACATTATAATTTCTAACAATTTCAGCTGCACCATCGGATATAAGATTTCTAACTTCCTCAACACCAGGATTATAATACCATCTATTACTTATATTAAATATATAATCCCCTCTAGTTGTTCCATTGGAATGCCATTTTTTTATACTATAATTAGAGTCTATTTTATTAATCTCTACATCTGTTGGTCCTCTCATAGGATTTATCCATGCATGAATCTTTAGACCTCTACTATGAGCAGCATTAACCATAATTGTTAATGGGTCAAATCCAGGAGATTTGCCTAACGTTCCAGATCCATATGAAGACCAAGGAAAAAATGATGACTGATACAATGCATCACTAAAAGGTCTAACATGAACGATTACTGTATTTAACCCAATAGATTTTATATTATCAAATGCTTTATTTATATTATTTGAAAACTGCTGATTAGACTTACCTTTTAATAGATAGTTTAAATCTAAATAAGATATCCAAACAGCTTTCATCTCACTTGATTGTGGTGGTGGTGGCGGAGTTGGTGAAATTGGAGGTGGAGCAGGTGGTGTTGGAATACTACTATCAACATTGTTATTATTATTTTGATCTACTGCACTTGATGTATTATCTAATAAATTATCAGAATTAGAATTATCTGATAAAAAATCTTCTAATTTATTATTTACATCAGTAATTATATCTTCAATATTAGAAATACTAGAAAAATCGGGAATAGAATCAAATTTTGGATATTCTCCTTTTCCATTTCCATCGGGTCCATAAAGAAGATTAGAACTATATTCTTCTGAAGTATTAGATGAGCTATCTGATTTATCTTCTTTGTTGCCAATTACTTTACAAGAAGCTAGACTGATCAATAATATTATTAAAAGTAATATAATATATGCTTTCTTCAAAATACCACATCCTAAAAATCGTTAAAATTTTAATTAAATATATTAATATAAATATCGACGACATTAATAAAAACATTATATATATAATTACAAAGATAAATGATTTATAATTTATTTAAACAATGAGGAAATAAATTTTGCTCCACCTTTTTGACATTTTTGATCCCTTATCTTGCATCTAACAAGTAATGTATCTTTACCTATAACTTCTATATCATTCCATCTAATTATAAAATCATCTTCTCTTCCAAAAAGCCCAAAAAATTTTAATTTTCCGTATATAACAATAGATAAAAGTCTGCAACATGATATATCAACTATAATATCATCTACATATCCAAGTTTTACCCCTGTTTCAATATGTATAACTTCTTTATTTTTAAGATCGTTCATTCTACATTTTATAAAAATCACCGCCTAAAAAATAGGTTATAAATACATATATATTATTTTTAAAAAAAATTATAACAATAATTACTTATACAAGTTTTTTTAAAGTTTCAACCATATCAAGTTTTTCCCAAGGAGAGTCTATATCAGACCTTCCCATATGTCCATAAGCCGCAAATTTTTTGTATATTGGTTTTCTTAAATCAAAAGTTTTAATAATCCAACTAGGTGTCAACTCAAACGTTTCATATATAATTTTAGATATTTTTTCATCTGAAATAATACCAGTTCCAAAAGTATCTACAAATATAGATATAGGTCTGGCAACACCTATCGAATAACATAACTGAAGTTCACATTTTTTAGCTATATTTGCAGCAACAATATTTTTAGCAATATACCTAGCTGCATACGAAGCGCTTCTATCAACTTTTGTAGGATCTTTTCCAGAAAAAGCACCTCCACCATGTCTAGAATACCCGCCGTATGTATCAACTATTATTTTTCTTCCTGTAAGTCCACTATCTCCCTGTGGTCCACCTATAACAAATCTTCCTGTTGGATTAACTAAATATCTTGTGTTTTCATCCAATAAATTTATAGGAACAACTTTTTTTATCACATTTTCTATAATATCAAGTTTTAAAGATTCTAAAATAACATCTTCTTTATGCTGAGTTGACACTACTATTGTGTCTATTCGTTTTGGCTTATTGTCTTGATATTCAACTGTAACTTGTGTTTTTCCATCTGGTCTAATATAATCTTCTGAAAAATTTTTTCTGTATTCAGTAAGTCTTTTTGCAAGCTTATGTGCAAGATATATAGGTAAAGGCATATAGTCTTCTGTTTCATCACAAGCAAATCCAAACATTATCCCCTGATCTCCAGCACCTATTTCTTGTTGATCTTCTGTTTTTCTAGTTTCTATAGCAGAGTCCACCCCCATAGCAATATCACTAGATTGTTCATCAATACTTGTAATTACACTACACGTATGCCCATCAAATCCATATTTTGCACGATCATATCCTATATCTATTATAGTTTTTCTAACAATTTTAGGTATATCAACATAACAATTAGTTGTTATCTCCCCCATTAGAAAAACCACCCCTGTAGTTATACAAGTTTCACAAGCCACTCTTGCATAGGGATCTTTACTTATTATCGCATCTAAAACAGCATCTGATATTTGATCACAAATTTTGTCTGGATGCCCCTCTGTTACAGATTCAGAAGAAAATAAAAAATTAGACATAATATCCCCTCTCAATATTACAAAAAATCAGAATTTTTAATTCATAAAATAAAATATAATATATTAATATACAATTAATATACAATAGACATTTAGATTTAATTATATATTTAATATTTTTTTTGTCAAGAATAGTCGAATTTTATTTTAAAATCTAATAAGATAGATTATACATCTACTATTAATATAGTAAAAAATATAATATATTAAATCCATTATATTGATTTTATATTCTATATTTGATAAAATCAATATACAAATATTTTATTTTTAGGAGTGTTATAAAAATTGTCAGATAGTCATACGATAAATTATATTATTATAATTATAGTTTTAATTTTAATATCAGGATTTTTTTCATCAACAGAAACCGCTTTTTCAAGTGTAAATAAAATTAGATTAAGAAATTATCTTAAAAATGGAAATAAAAAAGCGAAAAAAGCATTAAATATTATAGAAAATTATGATAATGCTCTATCTGCAATATTAATAGGAAATAATATTGTCAATATTGCATCCGCTTCAATAAGTACGGTTCTTTTCACACATTTTTTTGGAGATGCAGGAATAGCAATATCAACCCTTATAATAACAATTCTTGTTTTAATTTTTGGAGAAATTATTCCAAAGAGCATTGCTAAAGAACACCCAGAAAGTTTTACATTAGCAACATCATCTATACTATCAGTCATAATGTTTGTCTTATATCCATTTATAAAAATTTTTGTTGGTTTAAAAAATATTTTTGTGAAAATATTTATAAATAAATCAGATATACAACCATCTGTAACAGAACAAGAGCTAAAATTTATAATACAAGAAATAAAAGAAGAAGGTGTATTAGAAGAACAAGAAGGAGAGCTCGTTCAATCTGCTCTCGATTTTGACGAAATTACTGTTGGAGAAATTTTCACTCCTAGAGTTGATATTATTGCTATAGATCATGATCTATCTACTGAAAATATATTATCATTGTTTATAGAAGAAAAATATTCTAGAATTCCTGTTTATAAAAATACCATAGACAATATTATTGGAGTTTTACATGAAAGAGATTTTTTTACAAAATATATAAAAGAAAAAACTGTAGATATAAAATCTATTTTACAAAAAACAATATATCTTCCTCAACAAAAAAAAATATCAGAGGCTTTAAAAGAATTACAAAAACAAAAACTTCATATGGCTGTTATATCAGATCATTATGGTGGAACTTTAGGAATCGTTACATTAGAAGACATACTTGAAGAACTTGTTGGAGAAATATGGGATGAAGCTGATGAAGTTGAATTAGATATTGTAGAAATTTCCGAAAAAATATTTCAAGTTAATGGTGATATGAATATATACGATATGATAGAAACGCTATGTAAAGATATTAGCGATTTTTTTACAGCCAGTAATACTGTTAGTGGTTGGGTTTTAGAAAAATTTGAAAAAATACCTAATGAAGGAGATTTTTTTGAATTTAAAAATATAAAAGTAACTGTAAAAACTGTTGAAGAACAAAGAATAATAGATTTAATTATTGAAGTTAAATAAATTTAAAAGGACACTTATTTATATTATAAGTGTCCTTTTAACTATCATAATCTTCTATTAAACTTCTCAATTCTTCTTCTGTCTTAACAGGAACTCCTTTATATAAACTTATTTTATCATATTCTGGTAGATCAGAAACTAAAACATCTATTTCTTCTATTATTATTTCATTATTAATATCTATAATAATTATTTTATTATCTCTTTCTTTTAACATATATTTGTAATTACTATATTTTTTTTCAGAAGAAATATTTTGAGAATTTATATTTTTATTTGTATTTGTATATAACAAAAAAATTGTTCCCATAATTATAAAAGTTAATGCTAATAAAAAACATATTATTATAATATAATTATTATAATTTTTTTTAAATTTCATATTCTTTTCCTCATAACTATTAATATATTAATAGTATTAAACAAAAAAATTATTATTATTCATATCAACTTAAAACAAAAACTTAACAAATATGTATATATATGATATAATGTTTGCTAATAATCACATAGGAGGTTATTTTTTGAAAAATAATAAATCACCGTATAAAAAGATTAATAATTACAATAAAAATTTAACATCAAATAGTAAAGATATATATCAATCAAAATATAAAAACACATTATCCCCTAAGCCACACAATAAGTATTTTTCAACAATTAAAAAAATAATATTGTCTATTGTAAAAATATCAGTTGCTATTTTTCTTATAGCTGTTATATCTGGATCTATACTAGTCACCTCACTAACTGTATATGTTATGAAATATCTAGATAGTGATACAGAGATTGATCTGCGTAGTATACAGAATAACTATAGCTCTGTCATATATACAGAAAATTCTGATGGATTATCAGTTGAAGTTCAAAAATTATTTTCAACATCAAATAGAAAATGGGTTGACCAAAGTCAAATCCCAAAAAATCTTGTAAATGCTTTTGTCGCCACCGAAGATGAAAGATTTTTTCAACATGAAGGTGTTGACTGGAAAAGAACATTTGCAGCCTTCGCAAACCTTTTTTTAGATTTATATAGTACCCAACAAGGCGGATCAACAATTACCCAACAATTAATAAAAAATATTACAGGAGACAATAAAATTACTGCTTCTAGAAAAATTCAAGAAATATTTAAATCTATGAATTTAGAAAGACACTATTCTAAAGATGAAATTATTGAATCATATTTAAATATAATACATCTAGGATACAATACAGATGGAGTTGGAGCTGCTGCTATATATTATTTTAATAAAGAAGTCGAAGATTTAACTTTGATTGAAATTGCTTCTTTTGCTGCTATGACTCGTAGCCCTACAAAATATGATCCTATTAAAAATCCAGAAAATAATAAAAATAGGCGCAAATATGTATTATCAAAAATGAAGGAACATGGATTTATAACTGAGGAAGAATATAATCAAACTGTCGATGCTGATCTTGTTATAAAAAAAGGTGGAACTATTAAAAATAAAGAAAATAGTGATGTTCAAAGCTATTTTATGGACGCTTTAATTTCAGATATAATAAATGACTTAATAGAAAAAAAGAAATATACAAAAGAAGAAGCAGAATCAAAATTATATAATGGAGGTCTAACTGTACATTCTACCATTAATTTAGAAATACAAAAACAGTTAGAAACTGCCTTTAGTAATAACGCAACATTTACTGGAAACACTTCTTCAAAAAATATCCCTCAAGCTTCTGGAATTGTAATCGATTATAAGGGTCATATATTAGGTGTTGTTGGTGGAAGAGGTAAAAAAGAAGGAAATAGAGTGCTAAATAGAGCAACACAAACCTCTAGATCTCCAGGTTCAACAATAAAACCTCTTGCTGTATATACTCCGCAAATTGAAAGAAACTTAATAAATTGGTCGACAATTTTAAAAGATTCTCCTATAACCATAACCGAAAAAGGAAAATCTAAATTATGGCCAAATAACTATGATAGAAAATATTATGGCTCGATGAATGTAAACACTGCAGTCCAAAGATCGATAAATACAATTCCTGTAAAACTTACGCAATCTTTAACACCTAAAGTTGGTTTTGATTTTTTAGTAGAAAAATTAGGTTTTACAACTTTAGTCGAATCTGAAAATAAAAATGGTGTTGTATACTCAGATATAACTCTTTCTGGACTTAGTCTTGGTGGTCTAACATATGGTACAACACTTAAAGAAATAACCGCTGCATATCAAATATTTGGAAATGGCGGAAATTATAATAAACCTATAACATACACAAAAATTATAGATTCTTCTGGAAAAGTTTTATTAGAAAATTCTCCTTCTCCTACAAAAGCTATAGAAGAAGACACGGCTGGTGTTATGAATAGGCTATTACAACAAGTTATAGAATCAAAAAATGGCACAGGTCGTGCTGCTAAAATGCCTAATACTACTATAATTGGTAAAACAGGGACTTCTCAAGATCTTAAAGATCAACTTTTTATTGGGGCTACACCATCACATATTTCGGGTGTTTGGCTTGGACATGACACCCCAAAAGAAATAAGTTCTATATATTCTTCTCCACAAATTTGGAAAAATATTATGTCTCCAATTATAGAAAAAGAACCAAAAAAAGATTTTAATATTCCAGCATCAGTTAAAAAACTTCAATATTGCACGTCAAGTGGTAAAATTGCTCATAGTGGTTGTCCAAATAAAGACACTGGATACTACAGAGAAAGCGGTACTCCAGAAATTTGCAATGTTCATAAAAAAAGATAATACTATAAATATAAAAAAGATCTCTATATAAAATAGAGATCTTTTTTATATTTATAGTATGATTCTTTAACTACTTCAAAGATATTTTCATTAGATAAACCATAGTATTTTAAAAGTTCTAAGGCTGTTCCAGACATACCAAAGACATCATTTATTCCAATTTTTATAACTGGTACGGGACAATTTTCACATACAACTTCTGAAACTGCTGAACCTAACCCTCCGATTATGCTATGTTCTTCAACTGTAACTATACAACTTGTTTCTCTTGCAGCGGATATAATAATCTCTTTATCTATGGGCTTTATAGTATGAATGTTAATTACGCGAGCATTAATTCCTATTTTAAACAACATATTTTCAGCAATTAAAGATTCATAAACCATTAGGCCTGTAGCAATAATAGTTATATCATTTCCTTTAGAAAGTATAACACCTTTTCCTATTTCAAAGTCATAGTCTTGATTATTTAAAATAGGTGTGGCTAATCTCCCAAGACGTATATAAACTGGTGTTTTTATTTCTACAGATTTTTTAATTAATTGTTTTGTTTCTATATCATCACAAGGGTTTAAAACCGTCATATTTGGAATAGATCTCATCAATGATATATCTTCACAACATTGATGTGTTGCTCCATCTTCTCCAACAGATATACCTGCATGTGATGCAGCAATTTTTACATTTAAATTTGGATAGCATATAGAATTTCTAATAATCTCATATCCTCGTCCAGCTGTAAACATAGCAAAAGAACTAGCAAATACAATCTTCCCTGTTGTAGCAAGTCCAGCCGCAACCCCTAACATATTACATTCTGCTATACCACAATCAAAAAATCTATTTGGAAAAGCTTCTTTAAACATTATAGTTTTTGTAGCTTTAGCTAAATCAGCATCAAGAACAATAATATCTTTATATTCTTTTCCTAATTCAACTAAACTCTCACCATAACTATCTCTAGTTGCCTTTCTAACTAACATAGACATAATAATTCTTCCTCCAATTTATCTAATTCCTGTTTTAACTGATTAATAGCATCTATATATTGAGATTTATTTGGAGCAACTCCATGCCAGCTACATATATCCTCCATAAATGAAATTCCTTTTCCTTTAACACTTGTTTGAATAATAGCAGTTGGCTTTTCTGTATTATTATTTATTATACTTTCAAATATATCTTCCATACTTTCAAAATTATGTGCATCCATATCATACACATTCCAACCAAATGATTTAAACTTTAATTTAATATCTCCAAGATCACAGATATCCTTAACTTTTCCATCAATTTGAAGCCCGTTATAATCAATAATAATTATAAGATTATTTAAATTATTATGATTTGCGAACATTGCCGCTTCCCAAACTTGACCTTCTTGAATTTCTCCATCACCTAATATAGAATAAACCTTATATTTTTTTCCAGATATTTTTCCAGATAAAGCAATCCCACAAGCAGCAGAAAAACCTTGTCCCAATGATCCAGTACTCATATCAATTCCAGGTGTTTTATTCATATCTGGATGTCCCTGAAGACTAGAATTTATTTTTCTTAAACTACTTAATTGATTATAATCAAAAAAATCTTTAAGTGCAAGAATAGCATATAGTGCAGGTGCTGTATGACCTTTTGAAAGGATAAATCTATCTCTATCTATAGCTTTTGGATTACTAGAATCAATATTTAAAATACGGGAATATAAATATGTTAAAGTATCCGCAATAGATAAAGATCCTCCTGGATGCCCAGATTGAGCACTATAAATTCCTTCTATTATTCCCATTCTAACTTTACAAGCTAATGTTTTTAATTGATTTTTTATTATTTTTTCCATTATATCTGTTTTCCCCCTATATAACATTTTTCTATATAAAATGTTTTTTTAAAAAGTTTTTAAAATATACTGGTAAATCTGTATTTAAACTAACCTGTTTTTTAAAAATCGGATGATAAAAAGTTATTTTTTTTGCATGTAAACACTGTCCTCTAAGATCTTTGATAACATTTTTTGGACCATAAACATCATCTCCAGCTAAAGGATTCCCAATATAAGAACTATGAACTCTTATTTGATGTGTACGACCTGTTTCTAAAAAAAATTTTACATACGTAAAACCATTTCCTTCTAAAATTGTATCATAATGTGTTATAGCATTTTTAGAATTGCTATCTGTTATACACATTTTTTTTCTATCTTTTGAACTTCTTCCAATTGGAAGATTAATTATATCAGCTTTATTTTTATATTTACCATAAACAATTCCATGATATTCTCTAGAAATAGTATGATTTTTAAGTTGATTTGCTAAATCTAAGTGAACAGAATCTGATTTAGCAATTATTAAAAGACCGCTAGTATTTTTATCTATCCTATGCAAGATTCCAGGTCTAATAACTCCATTTACACTAGACAGTTTGCTATTACAATAATACAAAACTCCACTAACAAGAGTTCCTGTATAGTTTCCTGGCGCAGGATGAACAACTATACCTTTTTCCTTATTAATTACAATTAAATAATCATCTTCATATACAATATCTAATTCCATTTTTTCCGGAATGGCTGTTAAAGGCTTTAAATCTGGAATAGTGAAATTTACAATGTCTCCTATTTTTAATTTATATTTTTTATTTATTAAAGACTTATTAACTAACACAAATCCATCTTTAATAATAGTTTGAAAAAAAGATCTAGTTTTTATTAAAACTTTTTCAGAACAAAAGACATCTATACGTTTATTTATGTCTGATTCTTCAACAATAAAACTATAACTATCCAAATTATAAATCTCCTATAAAACGATTCAAGAGTGTTTTTCAAAAAACACAATATAAATAATTAAACTAATACTTGATAATGAAATTAAAATATCTGCAAAATTAAAAACTGCAAAATTAATAATCCTAAAATCTATATAATCTACAACATATCCTCTAAAAATTCTATCAATAAGATTTCCTATTCCTCCAGAAATAACAAAACTAAAACATATTTTATAAAATATGTTTTGAATTTTTTTTGTAGAAATTAAAAAAAATGATACGAAAAGGATAATGCCACTAACAAAAATAAGTATGAATTTATTGCCCTCAAAACTTCCGAAAGCGGCTCCTCTATTTTCTAAATAGGTAAAATGTAAAACATCCTGTATAACGGGGTATGTCCCAATAGGTTCAAGATATTTAACAACCAATAGTTTAATACCCTGATCAATAGCGACAAAAAATGGAATAATAAGGTATAATATATATTTTATAACTTTCACCTCAAAGTAGTATATAATATTAGTCTAAAGCTAAACAACATCTGCTGCATATTGTTAAATTTTCCGTATCTAAACCAACGCTATAAGAAAACATCCAACATCTTGCACATTTTTCTCCTAAAGCTTTACTAATACTTATAGATAATCCAGATATATCCGTATTATATTCCCCATTATCATCTTCTAAAATATTTATACTAGATGAGATAAAAATAGTTTTTAAATCCTCTAAATTAGATCTTATAAATTTTATAAGATTTTTATCTATAGAATGTATAACAACATTTGCCTCTAAAGAAGAACCAATAATTTTTTCTTCTCTTTTAATTTCCATTGCTCTTAAAACTTGATCTTTTATTTTGTACATTTTATCCCATTTTTCAATAAAATCATTATTTAAATTTAAATTTAAATAGTTTTTAAAATCATTTAGCAAAATAGATTCTATATTATCAAGATTTTTATGAGGCATATACTTCCAAACTTCTTCAGATGTGAATGCAAGTATTGGAGCTAAAATTTTAGCCATATTTTCTAAAATAATATACATTGTAGTCTGTGCATCTCTTCTTTTTTTAGAGTTTTTTCGCTCACAATATAATCTATCTTTTACAATATCTAAATAATAATTAGAAAGGTCTACTACACAAAAGTTTCTAATCATTTGATAAACTTGATGAAATTCAAAATTTTTATATGCTAATTCAACTTTTTCTAACAAATTATTAAAATTAAACAATGTCCATTTATCTATATCTGATATAGAATTTGTATCCACAATATCAATATCAGGATTAAAATCGCTTAAATTTCCTAATAAAAATCTAAAAGTATTTCTAATTTTTCTATATCCTTCAGTTATATTTTTAAGTATATCTTTTGATATACGTATATCAGAATGATAATCTGAAGAAGCTGCCCATAACCTTAAAATATCTGCTCCATATTCTTTTATAATTGAATCTGGATTTATTCCATTTCCAATAGATTTAGACATTTTTTTTCCATCTCCATCTACAACCCAACCATGTGACAAAATATTTTTATAAGGGGCAGAATTTCTATATGATATAGATGTTAGAAGAGAAGACTGAAACCAACCTCTATATTGATCATTCCCTTCAAAATATAAATCAGCAGGCACGTCTAAACCTTGTCTTGTTTCTAATACAGAAATATTACTCACTCCGCTATCAAACCATACATCCATTATATCTTTTTCTTTTCTAAAATTTTCACTTCCACATTTACAAGAATAATTTTTTGGAAGAAAATCAGATGCATCTCTTTTATACCAAGAATCTGAACCCTCTTTTTTAAATATTTCAGATATAATTTCAATAGTTTCTGGAGAAATAATAATATCTCCACAATCAGAACAATAAATAATAGGAATAGGTACTCCCCATAATCTTTGCCTAGAGATACACCAATCAGATCTATCTTTTATCATATTTATCATTCTGTCTTTTCCCCAAGATGGATTCCAAACAACTTTATCAATCTCTGAAATAGCAACTTCTTTAATCTTTTCAATAGAATAAAACCATTGTTCTGTTGCTCTGAAAATTACAGCTTTTTTACATCTCCAACAGTGTGGATATTGATGAGAAATTTTATTAATAGCTAATAAATTATTAGTAAGCTTTAATTGATCTATAATATCATTACCAACTTTAGATATATGCATTCCTTCAAATAATCCAGCATGACTGTTATAGACACCTCTCTCATTTACAGGAACTATAACTTCTAAATTATCATAATTAGAACAAACTAAAAAATCATCCATACCATGTCCAGGTGCAGTGTGAACACACCCTGTACCACTCTCTAATGTGACATGATCACCTAAGATTATTAAAGATTTTCTATTTAAAAAAGGATGTTTTGTTTGCAAAAATTCTAATTTTTTTCCAGTTAAAATTTCTATAATCGAATATTCTTCAATTTTAGCAATTTCCATAACTGTGCTAACTAATTCTTTAGCTATAATTAAATATTCATCTGAATATTTAACTACTGCATATTCAAAATTTTCCCCTAAACATATAGCAACATTTGCAGGCAATGTCCAAGTAGTTGTAGTCCATATAACAAAATATATTTTTTTGTTTTTATCTATTTTGTCAGAAAATATGCTATTATCCATCAACTCAAATTTAACATAAATTGAATCACAATTATTATTATCATATTCAATTTCTGCTTCAGCCAAAGCAGTATTACAATCAATACACCAATAAACTGGCTTTAATCCTTTATATATTAAATCTTTTTCAGACATTTTTCCAAAAACTTCTATCTGTTTAGCCTCAAATTCTTTATTAAGAGTTAAATAAGGCTTATCAAATTCACCAATGACCCCAAGAGATTTAAATTGATCTCCTTGACTTTTAACACAAGACAAAGCAAATTCTTTACACTTTTCTCTTATTTCTATTTCAGTTAGATTTTTAGCTTTAGACGAAGATTTAAAAGCTTTAAGTTCTATTGGAAGTCCATGAGTATCCCATCCTGGAATAAAAGGAGCTCTAAATCCAGACATATTTTTATTTTTAATAATAATATCTTTTAATATTTTATTCAGTGCTGTTCCTAAATGTATATCTCCATTTGCATATGGAGGTCCATCATGTAATAAAAACAAAGGTTTATCTTTATTTTTTTCAATTATTTTATCATATATTTTATTTTTATTTATATCATCAAAAAGTTGTTGATCTCTTGTATGTAAACTTCCTCTCATAGGAAAATCTGTTAAGGGAAGATTTAAGCTTTTATTATAATCCTTTGTCATTACGCCTCTCCTAAAAAAATATTTTTATAATTAATTTAAAAATCAGTGTTTTTTTCTTTAACATTATTCTCATCTATCTGATTTTTTTGAGCTTTATCATCAATCTCAGGTAAAGCGGTTATAGAATCTAAATGTGCTCTATACAAAGATAAAAGTTTTGCTTTAAATGTAGAAACTTCTTTTTGTATTTTAAATAAAGATTTTCTCTCTTTTTCAATATTATATTTAGTTTCTTTTAATATATTTTCAGCATCTAACTGTGCATATTTAACTTTAGAACTAACCCTATCTTTCGCTTCATCTAAAATAACATTTGCTTTTTCTTTAGCATCATTTACAACAGTATTGCTTAGTTTTTGAGCATTAATTAAAGCTTGTTTTATATCATGCTCTTCATCTTTATATTCTTTAACTTTACGGGCAAGTATTTTTATTTTTTTCTGTAATTCTATATTTTCGACTTCTTTTTTTTCTATGTATAACTTTACAAATTCTATATAAGTATCTACATCTTCGACTTTATACCCAAATATTCCAGATTTAGATAACTTTATATTTTTTATATCATCTGGACCCATAAAACTCCTCCTATATATATTTATGTAAAATTAATTTTATCTTCCCTTTTTTAGTCAATAATAATTCATCTTTATAAATAAATTTACCAAATTTTTTTATAGTAATAATATCTCCAATATTTAAATTATAAGCTGGATTAAAATCTTTTTTATAATTAACTAAAATAGTTCCATTTTTTATGTAAGATAAACTAATGGAACGACTTATTTTAAGAATAGATGAAACAATACAATCAATTCGTAGTGAAGATACGATATAGATTTTTTTATCAAATTTATTTTTATGAATAAAATCCGTGTATTTTTTTTCACAATTATAAATTTCAACTTTTTTATTTGATACTTTTTGAATATTATCTATACAAAAATCAGATATACTAGAAGATAAAAAACAAATGAATTTGTTTTCATCCTCTAGTATATCTCCGATTAAATTTCTTTCTATTCTTAAACTCGTCAAAGAACCTAAAAAATCTCTATGAGTTAAATTAAAATTTGTTGAAAAATTAAAACTTATTGGAATAATAGGAAAATATTTATAAGATATACCAGATATATTATAAAAAACACCTAGCATTTTACGATTAGAATTTTTATATCCGCCGAAGAACATATAATTATTAAAACCTTTAAATTTAAAAAAATTATCCAATATATATATTTCTTGTTCATTATAAAATCTAGAAAATTTAAATGATTTATATTTATTAGATAGTTTAAAAAGATCCATTGCTTTATTTTTTAATAATTCAGTCTCATTCAATTATAAATAAACTCCACTGTTTTCTATTTCTTCTAATAAATCTCCTACAACACCAACATTATAAGGGGTTATAATAAATGTACTATTAGCAACTTTTTTTATCTGACCATTATTTGCATAAGCAACCCCACTTAAAAAATCAATTAGTCTTCTTGATATTTCTTTATTAGTAGATTCAAGATTTAAAACAACTGTCCTTTTAGAATTAAGGTGATCAGCTATAGAACTAGCATCTTCAAATTTTTCAGGTTTAACTAATACAACCTGTAATTTTGTAGTAGCATGAATATTTACAACTTTATTTTTTTTAACTCCATTGTTACTATCATAATCAAAAGCATCCTGATTTTCGTTATTATTATGTTCTTCATTTACCATATCCATATCATCTTCATATTCTTCGTCAGAAGCACCAATCATAACTTTGATTTTTTCCATAAAGCTCATAAAAAAACACCTTTCAAAATAAATAAAAATAAATAATATTTTAACTGTTATTAGTTATATTATCTATTTTTTTATCTTATATGTCAATATCTTTTTAAACATTCAATCAAACAAATTAGATAGTTATAAATATAAATACATAAATTAATTTATATTTCCCCTAACTACTATATCATCATAAACTTGAACAAATGATTTATCATCAACGATATCAGACAAAATAAAATCATTTCCTTCATATATTATCTTTATCTTTTTAGAAGAAACAATATTTCCGTCATATGTATAAACAAAACTTTCCCCTTGATCCACTCTTAAAGCTACACGTGGTATTTTTATTCCTTTTTCATCCCCAAAAGATATTTTAGCCTTCTCTTTACGTAACGATAAAATATTTTCTGAAATAATATCCGATGATAAAATTAATTTAATATTACCATCATAATTATCATCAATATAATCAATATTCATAGGAACATACTTATTTCCTAAAGAAGAAAATTGAACATTAACTGATTTGTTAACATTCAATTTATCTATATTAATTTTATCAACAAGACATACGTAATTCCATTTACTATTTAAAATTATTTTTCCAATTTTTTTCTGTTCATGATTAATATTTTCATCGTCTAAATATTTTAAAATATTTGAATCATTTAAAGTTGGGATGCTTTCGGGTGTTAATATATCTTCGTATCCATCAATTTTTGATTTGAAAAAACCAGATGTATCAGATGTTATAGAAGTTGTTTTTTTATTCATATTTAATAATATATCTTCTTTATATGAATTAAGTTGAAAAATTCTATCATCAAATTGTGCGTTTTTCCCTATAATTATATCTTTTTTATTTAATGTTTTTAGCATGTCTAATCGTAAATTATATATATTAGAAATATCATAATTATTAAGATTTTTTTGAACTTCCATCTGCATCTGCTCAAACTGTTTTAATAGTCCATCAATCAAATTCGATCCCGTATCATTCACTTCTGATGATTTTATTGTTTCTATCTCTATATCTATATTTTTTATTATATGCTCTTTATTTATGTCTTCTACACTTTCATAAGATGAGGCGATAACAGAATCCTTTGATATCTTTTCTCCATCTTTTACAAAATAATTTATAAAATTCAAATTACTAATATCTTTGTTTATTACTATTTCGTCTCTAACTACAACCCCAGATGAAGTTATCTCATTTCCAGCTATAAATTTAACAGCAGTCTCAGTTTTAATATTATCAGAAAATACTAAAAAAAAATGATATATAATATATAAAGAAACAAATAAAATTAATGATATTATCAAAATTAATTTAACATTTATTTTTCTGATAAAATTATTTTTTTTTTTCGAGTTATTCATTGTTTTCTAATATTGAAATATGTTTTGATGGCACAATAGTTGAAATAGCATGTTTATATACCAAATTTTGATTCCCATCATAATCTAATATAACCGTAAAATTGTCAAAACCTTTTACATAACCTTTAAATTGAAATCCATTTGTTAAAAATACAGTAACACTTATTTTTTCTTTTCTTGCTTGATTTAAAAATACATCCTGTAAATTAATACCTTTCATCTTCTAACGATCCTCCATAAAATCTTCATATAATAAATCTTATAATATTATATCATGTTTTGATAAATTCTTCTATCTTTTTTTTATTTTTTATATTAACTTCTGAAGATAGATCGGTTTTTTTTGTAATATTCCAATTAATATTTGTATTATATCTATACCAAGTTAATTGTCTTTTTGAATATCTTCTAGTTTGTTTTTTTATATTCTCTATACATTCCAATAAAGATTTCTCTTTTTTAAAAAATGGAAAAAATTCTTTGCACCCTATAGCTTTAATATTATCTAAAATTTTTGTATTTTTATACCTATTGTATATATCAAAAGATTCTTGAACAACACCATACTCTATCATTCTATCAACTCGACTATTTATTTGATGATATAATAAATCTCTCGTTTCATAATTTAATCCAATAAATAATGGATTATATATTGTTTCTTTTTCTAAACTTTTTATGTTATTTTCTTCAAAAGTTTTTCCTGTTAAATTATATTTTTTTAAAGCATTAATTAATTTAATATGATTATTTTCATGTATCGTTTCTAAAACTTTTTTATCACATTTTAACAGCTCTTCTATAATAGGATTTATACCATATTTATAATATAATTCATCTATATATTTTGTTTTATCCATATCTTTTTTATTATAATCTAAAAAATTAATACCATTTATTAGACTATCTATGTAAAGTCCTGTTCCCCCAACAAGAATAGGAATTTTTCCTTTTTCGACAATATTTTTTATAATTATATTAGCATCTTTAACATATTGAGAAACGCTATATCTATCTTTAATATCCAAAAAGCTTATCATATGATGTTTAACCATATTTAACTCTTCTATTGATGGCTTTGCTGTAGATATATCCATACCTTTATATACCTGCATAGAATCTGATGATACAATTTCCCCGTCTATATTTTTAGCTATATTTATACCTAAATTTGTTTTACCCGAAGACGTAGGCCCAACTACACATATAATTTTTATTTTTTTATCCATATTAGTATTATCCTTATTATTTTCTACCAAACATCTTTTCTAATTTTAATTTATCAAATTCGATTAAAACTGGTCTTCCATGAGGACATTTTCTAATAGAATCATCATCTATTATATTTAAAAAAAGATTTTTCAAATCAATAGGATCATTATCATCATTTGCTTTTATTGCATTTCTACATGATATAGAATGAATCACAGACATGAAGATATTAGGAAATATATCAATTTTATTATTTTTTATATTTTTTAAAATTTCTACAAATATTTCTTCAGTATCAAATTTGGCAAATATAATAGGAACACTTTTTAATATGATATTCTGTTCTTCTATAATTTCTATATCAAATCCGTATGAATCAAATAGATGTTTATTATCAACATATATTTGGTAATAAATATCTGATAATAAAAGTTTAATCGGAATTAATAAAACTTGCTTATCTTTTAAGTCTTGACTATCAAATATTTCTTTTTTTAAATTTTCATAAATAATTCTTTCATGAGCTGCATGCTTATCTATTATAAACAATTTATTATTATATTTAACAATTACATATGTTTTGAATATTTCTCCTAGAATAACTATATCATTTAAAATGTCTATGCTTTTATATAAATTTTTTTTATTTTCTAATACTTCTATATCTATATCACTTATATTATTTATTATATCTATATCCATTTTTAAAAAAGTATCATTATTTATTTTATTTGATTTTAAAATAGGTATATCAGCTATATAATTTTCATGTTTATCAGCATTATATAACAAAAAATTTGCAGAATTATCATTTAAAATAGAAGTTGTATCAATTGTGGAGATAGGTTTTTTAATTATATATTGCTCATCAGAATAAAGTTTTTCTCCTAAAGATTTTCTAGATATATAACTTGGTATTTCTGTATCTAAAAAAACATCTCTATTATCCTTTTTTATAGAAGATTTGATTGCAAAATATATAATATTATAAATAGATTTTTCATCAGAAAATCTAACTTCTATTTTTGTTGGATGAATATTTACATCTATAGTAGAGGAATCTAATTTTATATTTAAAATAAACACAGGATATTTCCCTGAAGGAAGATCAATACCATATGCTTCTTCTATAGCCTCTCTAATTATAGAAGATTTAATATATCTATTATTAATAAAAATGTTTTGATAATTTCTATTTGATTTATAAAAATTTATATTTGATATATACCCTTTAACAGAAATATTATCTTCTGTATAATCAACTTCTATTAAATCTTCAGAATTTTCTTTTCCATATATATATCTAATAGATGATAAAAGATTGTTATCACCTGGAGTATGAAAAGATATTTTTTTATCTTTTATAAATTTAAAAGAAATAGCTGGATTGGAAAGAGCCAGTTTTTCTATAATATTTCTTATATATCCACCTTCGATATTTGCATTTTTTAAAAACTTTTTTCTTACAGGAATATTATAAAAAAGATCTTTTATAAACATAGTTGTTCCTATAGAACTTCCAAAATCAGTTATATCTCCTATAACATCATTAGTAGCTTTTATTTTATATCCATTTGAACTATCTATAGTTCTCGAGATAACTTCAACTATGGATACAGCAGATATAGAAGACATCGCCTCTCCTCTAAAACCTAAGGTGTATATACAATCAAGATCATCTTTTGAATAAATTTTGCTTGTTGCATGGCGTAAAAATATCTTTGGCATGTCTTCTTTCAATATTCCAACACCATTATCAGAAACTTTTATATATTCTATACCTCCCGATTTTATTTCAAGAATAATTCTTGTTGCTTTTGCATCTATAGAATTTTCTATAAGTTCTTTAACAATAGAAGCTGGTCTATCTATAACTTCTCCAGCGGCTATAAATTCTGATATGTATTTAGGTAAAACCTTAACTATTCCCATAATACGAAACACTCCTAAAAACCAGTAAATTTATATATTATAATTTATTTTTAATTTGATTTAATATATTCATCCCTTCAATTGGTGTTAAATTATTTATATTTATATCATTTATATAATTTTGCATTTCAATATATTTTTTTTCTATAGTTAACAATTCTTTTATATCATAATCATTGTTAAAATCTTTTTCACAGGTAGAAACTAATCTATTATTAGGAATATCATTATTTTCTAAATTATACAATATTTCAGATGCTCTTTTTATAATACTATCTGGAACACCAGCTAATTTAGCAACTTCTATTCCATAGCTGTCATCAGCTCCACCTCTAATTATTGTCCTTAAAAAACTTATATCTTCCCCGACTTTTCTAACTTCAATACTATAGTTTTTAACACAATTATAGTCTTCTTCTAGATCAATTAATTCGTGATAATGGGTAGAAAACAAAGTTTTACACCCATGTTGTTTATTATTAACAATATACTCTATCGTTGCTCTAGCTATGCTCATCCCATCAAATGTAGATGTACCTCTTCCTATTTCATCTAAAATAATCAAGCTATGTTCTGTAGAAGTTTTTAAAATACTAGAAAGTTCAGTCATCTCCATCATAAAGGTGGACTGTCCTGTAGAAAGATTGTCATAAGCACCAACTCTAGTAAAAATTTTATCAACTATAGAAATGTTTGCCTCTCTAGCAGGAACAAAACTTCCTAAATGAGCCATAAAAGTTATAATAGCCGTCTGCCTCATATAGGTAGATTTACCAGACATATTTGGTCCTGTTATCAATAAAATTTTATCATTTTTATTATCTAAAACTGTATCATTAGGCACAAAGGAATCTTCTGATAAAAGTAATTCTACTACTGGGTGTCGTCCATCTTTTATTAAAATTTCTCCACTTTGTAATATTTCAGGACAACAATAGTTGTTTTTAACTGCAACTTCTGCAAAGCTACACATAACATCTAATCTTGATATAGCATTTGTTGTCTTCTGTAAAACAACAACATGATCTGATATAAATGATAGAACTTCATGATAAATTTCACTTTCTATAATTCCTATTTTATCATTTGCGTATAAAACTTTTGTTTCTAAATTTTTTAGTTCCATTGTTATAAATCTTTCGCAATTTGACAATGTTTGTTTTCTTATATAGTCTTCCGGAATATTTTCTAAATTAGATTTTGTAATCTCTATATAATATCCAAAAATTTTATTATGTTTGACCTTAAGATTTTTTATGCCTGTTTTTTCTTTTTCTTTATCTTCTATATCTTGTATAAATTCTTTTGTATTATTTAAAAGTTTTCTATATTCATCTAAATCTTTATCTACCCCAGATTTAACAATATTGCCATCTTTCAAACTATTTGAAGGGTTTTCATTTAAAGTTTTAAATATATAATCTTCTAATTCTCTTAATATATATATATCATTATAAATAGATTTTAGAAAAGGGCTATCAAAAATACTAGTCATTTCTTTTATAAAAGAAAAATGTTTAATAGCATTAAAAAAATTGTATACATCTAAAGGAGTTGCTTTTAAATAGATAATTTTTGTCATCAATCTTTCAACATCATTGATTTTTGATAAAACACTCCTTATATCATCTCTTTTAATATGGCTTAAATAAAGCTCTTTAACGGCATATTGTCTATTTTTAATCTCTATTATATCGACTATGGGTTGTTCTATATAATTACGCATACATCTTTTTCCCATAAAAGTTTTTGTGCTATCTAAAACCCATAAAAGACTTCCCTTTTTTTCTTTAGTAATCATAGTTTCTGTAAGTTCTAAATTTCTTCTAGCAACTATATCTAAATATAGATATTTTTCTTTTTCATATCTAAGAAAATTAATAATTCTATTAACACCCTCTTTTTGGGTTTTAGCAAGATATGAAATCATAGAACCTATAGAATATATTTCTATATTTTCCCCTTCTAAACTAATAGAAAAATTAGAGATTTTATTTTTCTTTATATGGTCCATAATTAAAATAGAAAGATCTTGATAACTATAGATATCATCTTCTATTATATCTAAAACACATGTCAATTTATCTTTAATAAATAATATTAATTTTTCATTAGCTAAGCAATTTCTATTAATCAACATCTCAACTGGAGAAAATTTTAACAATTCATTAATTATACTAGTCGTTACATCTATTTCATCTTTAAAACTACTATAATACACATCACCCGTGGAAATATCTGTAAAACTTATTGAAAAACTATTTTTATTTAAATAGATACTAGCAATATAATTATTAATAGATTCATCTAACATATCATCTTCTATAAGCGTTCCCTGAGATATAACTCTAACAACCTCTCTCTTTACAATTCCCTTTGCTTGAGAGGACGGTTCGACCTGATCGCAAATAGCAACTTTATAGCCTTGTTTTATTAGCCTTTTTATATATGCCTCACTACTATGATATGGTATTCCACACATAGGAGCTTTTTCTTTCATTCCACAATCTCTACCAGTTAATGTTAAATCTAATTTTTCTGAAGCTAAAATAGCATCATCAAAAAACATTTCATAGAAATCGCCAAGTCTAAAAAAAACAATATGATCTTTATGTTTTTCTTTTATATCCATATATTGTTTCATCATAGGGGATAAATTAGACATGATTATACCTCCGTATATTATTTTCCACAACCTCCAGATTTACAACCACCACAACCTCCGGAAGAAGTTTTGAAAAGATTTTCATCATCAGCCATAGGGTCATCTCCGTTAATTGCATAAAGAAAAATATTATTAATTTGAGTCAATATAGCCTCTAGAGTTTGTCTAGTTTGATTATATAATAGTATATTTTTATCGTTTAAAAGCTCTTCCCTTGTTTTTGTATATTCTTTCAAATAATTATCCATTTTTATTTGTTTAGATTCTTCTAGAGCCCCTTTGGTTGACAACTGTTTTATATTTATCTCCAATAATGATACTCTATTTATTTTTTCTTGAAGTTCAGCATTGGAGTCATTTTCTTGTTTAATTCTAAAAAAATTTTTATATTCTTCTGTGCCTTGCATTTCTTTCGCTAATTCTCTAGCTTTAAATAGTAATTTTTCCATTTTAAAATCTCTTTTCTATATAATTAATCTATTTTTTTACCTATAAGTACACATTTCATATAATCTTTAATTTCTACTTTAACAAAATTTCCAATAAGAGATTTAGCTCCAGGAAATTCAACTAAAATATTTTCATCACATCTTCCCGATATAAAACCATCCTGTTGTTTTCCAATTTCATCAACTAAAACGTTTACAGTTTTGCCAACAAAACTTTTATTTAAATCTAAAGTTATATCTTCTTGATACCTAAGCATCTCTCTAAGCCAATCCGATTTTTCTTTTTTAGGAATTAGATCTTCCATTTTTTCAGCTGGTGTTCCAATTCTTTTTGAATATATAAATGAATAAACTGAAGCAAACTTAACTTGTTTTAAAATTTTAATAGTATCTAAAAATTTTTCATATGTTTCCCCAGGAAACCCAACTATTATATCTGTTGTAAAGGTTATATTTGGAATGATTTTTTTACCATAATTAACCAAATTCAAATATTCATCAGCCGTATATTTTCTATTCATTTTTTTTAAAATTTTATCATTTCCCGATTGAAAAGGAAGATGTATACTATTACAAACTTTTTCACAATTTGCTATTGTATCAAACATATCTTCGTTTGCATCTTTTGGATGAGGACTCATAAATCTAATTCTAAAATCTCCTTCTATATCATTAACCCGCTTTAAAAGTTCGCTAAAATTTATTTTTGGAGAAACACCTTTACCATAAGAGTTTACATTTTGTCCTAAAAGTCCAATTTCTTTCACCCCTGTAGAAACAATCCCTCTAATTTCGTCTAAGATGTTTTCAGGAGTTCTAGATTTTTCCTTTCCTCTGACATATGGAACAACACAATATGTACAAAAATGATCACATCCATATGATATAGGAACCCAAGCTTTTATCTTGCTTTGTCTTACAATTGGTATAGATTCTATAATTTCACTTTCCTCTGATTCTACATCAAATATTCTTTTATCAGTATTTATTGCTTGATATATAATTTCAGGAAGTTTGTGTAAAGAATGCGTTCCAAAAACTATATTTACATGATGATAAGTTTTTTTAATCTTTTCTTGAATATGTTTTTGCTGTGTCATACACCCACAAACAGCTATAATCATATTGCGATTTGCTGTTTTATATCTTTTTAAAGCACCTATATTTCCAAATACTCTATCTTCCGCATTTTCTCTAACAGCACAAGTGTTGAATAGCACAAAATCTGCATTTTCAGCAGAATCTGTAAATCCATATCCCATTAGAGCAATCATTCCCTTTATTTTTTCGCCATCATTTACATTCTGTTGACATCCAAAAGTATGTATATATGCTAGTGGCATATCTTTATGTCTATATTTATTTTGCAGATAATTAACTATTTTATCTATATAAAAAGATTGATTTTTATCATCTTCATTTGAACTATCATTAAAAAATTTCACCTTTGATTTTACCATTAAATTTATTCTCCCTGATTGATTTATATAAAAATATTTTCTATATAAGTTGAATTTTATCATTTTTATACATTTATATCAATAAAGATTATGTTAATTAATATATTTATTATTGATATAATCTTTATTGATATAAATTAAAATTTATGTTATAATTCCATATATTCTGTATTCTTGGCTTGTGGATAAAGCTTTTATAAAAAGCATCACCTTGCCCTTGCTATGATTTACAGTATATTATTTAAAAGAGGTGTATTATTATGATGCAAAGATCAGAAAAAACAGATATAATAAAACAATTTGCAACTCATGAAGGTGACACTGGTTCACCAGAAGTTCAAATAGCTGTTCTAACAAGAAGGATTAATGATCTTACAGATCATCTTAGAATTCATAAACATGATCATCATTCTAGAAGAGGTCTTTTGAAGATGGTTGGGCATAGAAGAAATCTTCTTAACTATTTAACTAAAAAAGATGTTAATAGATATCGTTCTATTATCGCTAAACTTGGTATACGTAAATAATATAATAAATTAGATAACTATAAAGAATTATATTAGCTTTATGGTTATCTATTTTAAATATTGAATAATGTTTATTATTATAAAATTTAAGATAAAAATAAATATAATATAATTTTGATTTGTTTATTTTTATGATAAATTTTTATTAATAAATTTTATTATCTTTAATCCATATAATTAGGAGATTAAAATGAAAAATAAAGTTGAAATTTTTAAAACAACATTTGCTGGTAGGGAGCTTTCTGTAGAAATTGGTAAAACTTGCGAGTTGTCTAACGGATCTTGTTGGGTTACATATGGAGAAACTGTTGTTATGGCAAATATTACAGCTTCTAAATTCCCTAGAGAAGGAATAGATTTTTTCCCCCTTTCTGTGGATTATGAAGAAAAATTATATTCAGTTGGAAAAATTCCTGGATCATTTATGAAAAGAGAAGGCCGTCCTAGTGAAAAAGCAATTCTAACTTCTCGTGTTATAGATAGATCTATTAGGCCACTCTTTCCACAAGATATGAGAAATGATGTTTCTCTTGTTATAACAGTTCTTTCATCGGATATAGATAACTCTCCCGAAACAACCGCTATGATAGCCGCTTCGATAGCTATTTCTATATCTGACGTTCCTTTTAACGGACCTATCGGAGGCGTTAATATAGGTTTAGTTAATGAAGAAATTATTATTAATCCTAATAAAAAACAAAGAAAAAAAAGCGATCTAACTTTAACTGTTGCAGCAACTTTTGATAAAATTGTTATGATTGAAGCTGGAGCAAATCAAGTTGAAGATAAAATTATGATGGATGCTATAAAAAGCGCTCATCTAGAGATTAAAAAAATTGTTGAATTTATATCTAATATTCAATCTGAAGTTGGAAAATCAAAATTTGATTTTAAAAAGATTTCTATTCCTGAAATTTTATTTAAACAAATTAAAGATTTTGCAACTGATGAAATAAAATTTGCCTTAGATACAGATGATAAAAACATTAGAGAAGAAAGACTAACCCCTATAATTACAAAAATTCATGAAAAATTTGACAATACTTTAGAAGAAAATATCGATGTGAATATCATTGATGAATGTATCTACTATCTTCAAAAAAATATTGTTAGAAGATGGCTTTTAGACGATAAAAAAAGAGTTGATGGACGTAAAATGGATGAAATGCGAGACCTTTCATCAGAAGTTTCTCTCCTTCCTCGTGTACATGGGTCTGGAATGTTTAAAAGAGGACAAACTCAAGTTCTAAGTATAGCAACCCTTGCTGGAATAAAAGAAGCACAAATTATAGACGGAATAGATGAAGATGAACTTAAACGATACATGCATCACTATAATTTTCCATCATATTCTGTTGGTGAAACAAAACCAAGTAGAGGACCAGGAAGAAGAGAAATAGGACACGGATCTTTAGCTGAAAAAGCCTTAGATGCAGTTATTCCATCAGAAAACGAATTTCCCTACGCTATACGAATTGTTTCAGAAGTTTTATCATCAAATGGATCAACTTCACAAGGTGCAATTTGCGGATCAACCCTCGCTTTAATGGATGCTGGTGTTCCTATAAAAAATCCTGTAGCAGGTATTTCTTGTGGTCTTATAACAGAAAATGATAAATGGATGACTATGATTGATATTCAAGGATTAGAAGATTTTTTTGGAGATATGGATTTTAAAGTTGCTGGAACCCATAAAGGAATTACAGCAATACAAGTAGACATAAAAATCGATGGTCTAACTTATGAAATGATAGAAGAGGCTTTTGAAAAAACAAGAAAAGCTAGAATTCATATAATAGATAACGTTATGCTAAAATCTATACCTACATATAGAGAATATGTTTCTGATTTTGCACCAAAACTTTCTACTATAAATATAAATCCAGATAAAATTCGTGATGTTATAGGTGCTGGTGGAAAAATTATACAAAAAATATGTTCCGAGAATAATGTTAAAATAGATATTAATGATAACGGAAAAGTTTCTGTTATGGGAATAATAAAAAAAGATGTTGATATAGCTATTGAATATATAAAATCTATAACAATGACTCCTGAAATTGGGGAAATTTATAAAGGTAAAGTTCTTAGAATATTAAATTTTGGTGCATTTGTTCAAATCGCCCCTGGTAAAGATGGTCTTTTACATATATCTAAAATATCAACAGAACGTGTTGAAAAGGTTGAAGATATTTTATCTATTGGAGATGAAATAATGGTTAAAATAACAGAAATAGATAGACAAGGTAGAATAAACCTTTCTAAAAAAGATGCAGATGAAGAACTATTAAATAAGGACCTATTAAATATAGAAAATTAATTTAGATTAATTTTTAACAGTAAATTATATAATTTGCTGTATTTTGCGATAGTGGTGGAACGGCAGACACGCTAGCTTGAGGGGCTAGTGAGGATTTTCCTCGTGAGGGTTCAAATCCCTTCTTTCGCACCAAAAAATAAAACATCAAGCTACCAAAAAAAGCCTGCATCAGCGGGCTTTTTTCACGCCATATCCTAAGGGTGCAAATATATTTTAATAAAAGATATTAAATTTGTTTTATACATAAATATAATTGTACACTAAAATAAAATCAATATTATATTATATTTATACAGATTCACTAATATAATATACAATATCTATATTATATATTTAATATTGGTAATTTAAAAGTTATTTTATCATAAATATACAAAGATTTTTTATTAATTTTATATAAGATAGCAAAAAAAACCAAATAATAACAAGTTTGTCTAGTATATTTATCTAATATTACTATGTATAATATAAATATCTAATATAAATGTATGTTAGATATATCTATAAGTATCTATAATATACATTTATAACTATAAAACTTATTTAATAATTTTAAGAAAGCGGTGTCTATATGAAATTCAAGAAAATATTATCTATTATTCTTGTACTATCATTAAGTTTATCTATACTTGCTGGTTGTACTACTGGAGGAAAATCATCAGAACTAAGAACTGTAAGTATGTTTGGAGGGACAGACCCATCTGCTGTTGATTATAAAGCTATACTTGATGGTCTTAAAGATCAAATTAATCTTAAAATAAAAGATGAATCTTCTACAACAAACGAGGAGTGGAAAGCTAAAATTTTAGCAGACTTTGCTTCTGGAAACGAGCCAGATGTTATATTTTATTTTACAGGATCTGAAGTTGAAGATTTATTAAAAGAGAATAAATTTGTATCAATTGAAGAAATTAGAGAAGAGTTTCCAAATTATGCACAAAATATTACAAAAAACGCAATGAGTTTTATGGAAGAAACAGACGGAAAAACTTATGCTATTCCTGTAAGAGGCTTTTTTGAAGGACTATACATAAATGAAGATTTATTTGAAAAGCATAATGCTCCTCTACCAACTGATTGGGAGTCATTTATAAAAGCAATAGAAATTTTTGCAAAAACAGATATAACTCCTATTGCTGCTAGTTTTGCTGACGTTCCACATTATTTAATAGAAAATCTTATATATTCTGCTGGTGGATCATCGGATCATGGTGTAAGTCCAAAAACTATCCAAGAAGTTCCTGATAGCTGGAAAAAAGGATTAGAAATGTTTAAAACCCTACGAGATATGGGCGCTTTTTCTAAAGATGTTGCAGCTACACAAGATCCTATAACCGGAAATTCTTTTAAAGAAGGAAAATCTGCTATGGTTGTTGATGGTTCTTGGTTTGCCGGAGGTGTTCCAAACCAAAAAACAACTAAACTATACCCTTTCCCTGCGATGAATGGATCTATTAAATCTCCTACTGGAATTATTGGTGGATTTTCTACAGGATTTTATATAACAAGAAAAGCTTGGGATAACGCTGATAAAAGAGAAGCAGCTGTACAATTTGTCACAGCTATGACTTCTAATGAAGCTATTGCTAAATTTGCAAAAGTTGCCGGAGCTCCAGCTGCGGATATAAAACTAGACAGTGACACCTCTATTTTAATTCAACAAGGAGTTGAATTATCTAATAAAGCATCTGAAATAGTTATGCCAATGGACTCTCGACTATCTAAAGAAGCTTGGAATTCTCTAGTTTCTAGTATAAGTGGTGTTTCCGATGGAAGTAAAAAAATTGATGATGTTTTATCAGAGTTAGTTTCAAAAAACAAATAATTCATCTTGTTATAAATATGGAGCTTTATATAAGCTTCATATTTATATAAAATATAATTAGGATGTGTCATAATATGATTTATAAAAGTAGAAAAATTGCTTTTGCATTTATTTTTCCTGCAGTTTTTTTTGTACTAGTCTTTTTGTATATTCCTTTTTTCTTAAATATATTTAATAGTTTTTTTGAAATTAAAGGTTTAGCTGCAAAACCAGGAGAATTTTTAGGATTATCAAATTATATAACATTATTTAAAGACCCATTAATAAAAACGGCTCTTTATAACTCATTATTAATGATGGTTTTAACTATAGTTTTCCAAGTTGGAATTGCATTAATTTTAGCTATTCTTGTAGATGCTATAAAAAAAGGTGCAAACTTTTTTAGAACTGTTTTTTTCTTCCCTATAATAATTTCAGCAACTGCTATAGGTCTAATGTTTAATCTTTTTTATGCTTTTAACGGAGGTATGCTTAATCAAATACTTGGTGCTTTTGGATTAGATCCTGTTTTATGGCTTTCTAAAGAAACAGCATTAACTATGATTATAATACCAGTTGTTTGGCAGTATATAGGTTTTTATTTTGTTATACTTTTAACTGGATTAAATAATATACCTACAGATGTTTATGAATCTGCCGCTATCGATGGAGCGACTGGATTTAAAAGAGTTTTTTATATAACTCTTCCTCTTTTATCAAATGTTATAAAAGTTTGTGTTATTCTTTCAATAACAGGTTCTTTGAAGGTTTTTGACCTTCCTTGGATTATTGCTCCAAATGGAGCGCCTAATGGGATCACTCATTTTACAGGTACATATATGTACTATGCAACATTTAGAGAAGGTAATGTTGATTATGGATCAACAATTGCTTTAATGATAGTTGTACTTGGAATTGTTTTCTCTCAAATTGTTAACAAGTTCCTAAAACAAAAAGAATATTAGAAGAGAGGAAATAAATAAATGAAACAAAAAACTACAAAAAGCATTTCTATGTTTTTTATATACTCTATACTTATTTTATGGGCAATTACTACAATATTTCCATTTATATGGGTTTTTGTAAATTCATTTAAAACATCATCAGAAATTTTAAATAATTCTTTTTCACTTCCCGCTTCCCCTACATTTCAAAATTATATAAATGCTTTTGAAAAACAAAATATATTTAGAGCATATATGAATAGCTTTTTAATAGCTGGTTCTACTATGTTTTTCGTTCTATTTTTTGGAAGTCTTGCATCTTACGCCCTAACTAGATTTAATTTTAAATTAAAGCCTCTTGTATCTATGTTGTTTTTAGGTAGCCTTATGTTTCCAATATTTGCAACTATTATACCTGTTTTTAAACTTATTTTAGGATTAAATTTAATTAATACACATCTAGGTGTAATACTTATTCAAATTGCTGGTAATATATCTTTCGCCATAATAGTTATGATGGGATTTATGTCTTCTCTTCCATTAGAACTAGAAGAAAGCGCATTTCTTGAAGGGTGTAATACTTTTCAAATATATTATAAAATAATTCTTCCTATATCAAGACCAGTTTTATCATCTGTAGCTATATTTACATTTCTTTGGTCATATAACGATCTTTTTACACAAATCATTATACTTAGACAAAAGGAATCTTATACTATATCTGCTTTATTAAATGAAATAAGTTCACAATTTGGAATAGACTTTGGACTGATGGCATCAGCAGTTGTTTTAGTTATAATTCCAGTTCTTATAGTATATATGTTTTTACAAAAAAATATAATAAAAGGTTTAACTGCTGGAGCTGTAAAAGGTTAAATATATTTTTAGAAATGAGTTGATTGTATTGTTAAATATTAAAAATTTAAACTTGAAGCAAAAAATAGGACAGATGCTAATCTGTGGATTTAACGGAACAGATATAAATGATGACATATGTGTGCTTACAAGCGAATATTGTATAGGAAATTTTATACTATTTAAAAGAAATATAAAAAATTACAATCAAATAAAAAAATTATGTACAGATTTGAATGATTTAACAAATCAATATTTAAATATAAAACCTTTTATTGCATCTGATGAAGAAAGTGGAATGGTTTCAAGATTTAAAGATATCACTACAAATTTCCCAGGAAATATGTCCGTAGGAAGTGTAAATGATAAAGATTTAGCTTCTGATTATGCATTTCATCTAGGAAAAGAATTACTTGATATTGGTGTTAATATAAATATATCTCCTGTCCTTGATATAAACACCAATTATAAAAATCCTGTAATAGGCATCAGAGCTTTTTCAGATAAAACCGAAGTTGTTTGTGATATGGGTGATGCAGTTATATCTGGTTTTAACAAGTCAGATATTATATCTGTAGGGAAACATTTTCCAGGACATGGAGACACAGAAACAGATTCACACCTCGGGCTACCAGTAGTTTCTCATGATATAGAAAGACTAAAATCTATAGAACTAAAACCTTTTATATCTGCAATCAAAAATAATGTTCCTGCTATAATGATTTCACATATAGTCGTATCAAATATTGATAACCAACTTCCTGCATCCTGCTCTAAAAAAGTAATTACAGATCTTCTACAAAAAGAATTAGGTTATGCAGGATTGATAATAACTGATTGTTTTGAAATGGATGCAATAGAAAAACATATAGGAATAAATAACGCTATTATAAAGTCAATAAAAGCTGGAGCTAATATAATAGATATAAGCCATACAAAGGAAAAACAAATAAGTGCTGTAACTGCTGTATATGAAGCTGTTATATCTGGAGAATTAGATGAAAATATAATAGATAAATCAGTAGAAAAAATACTTAATTTAAAAAATAGTATAAAAACTAATAATTTTGATATAAATACTATTAAAAAAGAATCTCTAGAAATATCAAGAAATATATCTGAAAAAAGTATTAAATTAATATTTGGAGAAAAACCTAAAATTAATAATAAAACTCTCTTTATCTCAGTAATTCCATTTGCTTCCACCCCTGCTGAAGATAATCCCGATAAACTTTCATTAGGAGAATATCTATTACATAAAGAAAAAATCAATAATATAGATATAACTCATAAAATAGATGATAATCAAATAAAAAAACTATTGGAAATATCTTTAACTTATGATAATATAATATTTGTCATGTCTGACGCATATTTATATAGTAGACAAAGAGTTTTATATAGTAAACTTTTAGAAACTTCTAAAAATTTGACAATTATCTCTATGAAAACACCATATGATATAGAAGAACTTCCTAAATGTAATAATTATATAAATGCTTTTGAATACACTGTAAATTCTATGGAAAGTTTGGCGAAATATTTATTTAACAGGAAGTAGTGGTTAATTGTATAAATTGGTTATTATAAATAAATCTTCTAATACCATTTCTATAATAAAAAATCATATAATTTGGGAAAATTACGGTTGTGAAATTGTTGCGTTTGCAAATGATTACACAACCGCTTTCCAAATCATAAACGAAAATAAACCAGATATTATTATATGTGATTATTTTTTAGACAACACTGACTTTTCCGAAAATATTTTAAATATAAAAACATTGTTACCTAATACAAAAATATTAATTATTAGCAATTCTAAAAATTTTACATTATTAAAAAATGCATTGAATTTAGGTATAAATAAATTTATAGAGTTTCCCCTAAAAGATAAAAAAGAATTAGAAAATATAATATCAGATTTAATTTATTCTATAGACCCTATAAAAGCTTCAAAATTATCTAAAAGAAAAAAAGATTCTAATTCTGGGCATTTAATTTATACAACTGCTATAAAATATATAGAATTAAATTATAATAAAAAATTAACTCTTTTAGAAGTTGCTGAAAAAACATATATAAGCAGTTGGCATTTAAGCAAAATTATCAATAGCCATTCTGGGTCAAGTTTTAACGATCTAATAAACCGAATTAGAATAGAAAAATCAAAAGAACTTCTTTTAAAAGCAGAGTATAAAGTTTTTGAAATAGCAACTATGGTAGGCTTTTCTGATATTACACATTTTTCAAAATTATTTAGAAAATATATTGGATGTCCACCAAATATATACAGAAATCAAAATAAGGATGGTGTTTTATGAACTTAAACCATATTGTCGATTTATCTGAATTTCCTATAACTGAACTTAATAAAATTATAGATTTAGGGTATAAAATAAAAAAAGATTATAATTTTTATTTTAAATCAATGGAAAATAATATTTTAGCAACTCTATTTTTTGAACCCTCAACCAGAACTATGCTTTCTTTTGAAACCGCAATGATTAGGCTTGGTGGAAATAATATTGGTTTTGACAATCCTTCAAAAACATCTATATCTAAAGGGGAATCATTTACAGATACAATTAAAACTATTTCTGCATACTCTGATTTGATGGTAATAAGACATTCTCTAGAAGGTGCTGCAAAACTTGCTTCATATTTTTCTGATATACCAGTAATAAATGCTGGAGATGGTGGACACCTTCATCCAACACAAACTTTAACAGATTTATTAACTATATATATAGAAACAAAATCTTTAAATAATTTAGTTATTGGATTTTGTGGAGATTTAAAAAATGGAAGGACTGTTCATTCATTAATAAAATCTCTTTCACTATATAAAAATAATAAATTTATATTTATATCCACAGATACTCTTAAAATTCCAAAATATATAAGAAGATTTTTAGACCAAAATAATTGTTCATATACTGAAACTGTATCAATGGATGAATATATGAATGAATTGGATATATTATATATGACACGTATTCAAAAAGAAAGATTTGAATCAAAAGTTATATATAATCAAGAAAAAGATAAATATATATTGACTACAGAAAAAATATCTAATTCAAAAAAAAGTTTGAAAATTTTACATCCTTTACCTAGAACAAATGAAATAGACATAAATGTTGATCTTAATGAAAAAGCTGTTTATTTTAAACAACTTAAATATGGTGTTTATGCAAGGATGGCTTTAATAGTTTTGCTTATGCATGATAATATAACTATTCCTATAAGTAAAGCTTTTGAATTAGAAAATAAAATTTGTATAAACCCAAAATGCATATCACAAGTAGAAAAATCTGCAAAAAAATTATTTAAAAAAGATAAATTTGATAAAAATATTTTAAACTGCGATTACTGTGACTATTTAATTTATTAATAGTCACATTTTTTTATACAAATATGTATTATTATGGTATAATGTAGGTCAATATAAAATATTACAAAGGAAAATGAATATGATTTTACTTAATAATGCAGTTTCGAGTATTATAGAAAATACTCATGATCATGGGCATGACCACAATCATGTACATGGAGGTGTCCAAGGAATAATAAATTATCTAGCTTTTGATGTTTTCAAATTAGATGATCATTCAAAAATGATAGAATTTATAACAACAATTATTGGAGATTTTCTACAAATAATTCTAATGTTATTTATAGTTATATCTTTAATATCCTATTTTCAAACATTTTCAGTATTTAGAAATACAATAGATAAAATTAAAAATAACAATTCTATATTTGGAGTTATTCCTTTAATGATAATTGGGCTTTTTTCTTCTACCTGTATGTGTACTGCACTTCCAATTTTTATAGGTCTTATATCTGTAAAAATTCCACTATATTTATCTATGAGTTTTTTAATTTCTGGTGCATTAATAAACTTAACAACAATAGGGATATTAATTGCTACCACAAGTTTAGAGTTTACTATAATTTATATTATAGTAAGTATATTTATTATATTTACAACATCTATAATATTAAAATTTATAAATATACAACATACTATAAATGTATCGGATATTAAACACACCAACATTAAAATATATAATGATAATAAATCAAGATTATTATTTATAAAATCTAATTTAAAACATTCATTTAAAATTTCTATTATTTATATCATTCTAGGTGTTCTTCTATCTGGGATAATTAAAGTTTTTATAGATTTAAGTTTTATGACAGAGATAAATAATAACTCATTTTTATTCATACTTATGTCTTCTCTTGCAGGCTTAGTTGTGCATATGGAAATTGCATCACTATCACCTATAATTCGAACAATGTACGAATTGGGTATTAATTATTCTATAATAATTTCATTTATTATATCTACAGTGTTTTTCTCCATCCCTTCACTAATTATATTAAAAAAATATATTAAAATTAAATATCAATTATATATTTGGTCTGTTATATTTATTTTAATTTTATTATCTGGCATAATTGTATCTAATATAACATAATTATTTTTATATTTTATATGGAGGAAATTTTATATTATGTCATTAAATAAATTTTCTGTTAATAAATCCGATATTATAAATAAGAAATTAATATATAAAAGTATAACAATTATAGGCATATCTTTAAATTTATTATTATTTATAATAAAAATAATAATTGGGATACTACTCTCCTCTATATCAATTATTGCCGATTCATTCAATAATCTTTCTGATACAGGAACAGTTATAATTTTATGTATTTCTTCAAAGATATCATTAAAGCCAGCAGATTATGAACATCCTCATGGTCATGGCCGTGCAGAATATATTTCTTCCTTAATTATATCTTTAATAATATTTATGATAGGAATTCAATTTTTTTCTTCTTCTATTAATTCTATACTAAATCCAACTCAATTAAAATTTAATTTTATAATGTTGTTATTTTTAATACTATCAATAGTAACTAAAATAATTTTATATATTATCTATAAAAATTTTGGTAAAAAATTAAACTCTACATCTGTAAATGCTATTGCAAAGGATAGTTTTTTTGACGCTATTATAACATTTTCAACCATTTTATCTATTTCTTATTTTGCAATCTTTAAAGTAAATATTGATGGTTATATCGGATGTCTAATATCTATATTTATAATATATTCTGGTATTGAATCTTCAAAAAAATCAATTGATTTACTAATAGGAAAATCAATTGATAAAAAAACAATAAATAAAATTAAGTCTATAATAATGTCAAATGATAATATATATGGAATACATAAAATTCTTTTGCATTCCTATGGATCTGATAATATTGTTGGATGTTTAGATGTAGATATAAATAAAAATTTAAGTTTTATTGATGCGCATAAAATAATTGATGAAATTGAAAATAATATAAAAATAAATTTAGGTATAGAAATTATAATACATATGGACCCAAAATAATTCTAAACAAAAATTATATGCGAAAATATTTTTACAAAATACGTATATTATGTTACATTATAATAAAATTATAACATAATAATATTATTAATAAATATGACTAATTTATAAAAATAAATTATGTTGAGGAGAATTTTATGAATTTGAAAAAAAGAATAGCTTTATTATTAAGCTTTTGTATTACTATGAATATAGCTGCTTATGATGCATCCGCTATATCTAGTGTTATAAAAAATCTTGATGAAAAAAATAATACTAATGATATAGATAAATTAGATAGTATTGATGATAGCGAATGGTTTTTAAATGGTACTGAGATAATATATGATGATTTCAAAAATTATATACATAAAGTATTAAATGTTTCTAAAGATCAGACAATATCATTAAATGATATTACAAATTATACTGGAGATTTAGATATACCTTCAAACATTATTGGTTTACCTTCTATTATAAATAAATTTATAAATGTCCAGAATATTACTATAGATTCTACAAATATAATATCTAAATATATAACTCCCAATTTATTTGAAGAAGATATGAAAAATCTTAAAACATTTTCCCTTTCATCTAATGGAAATAAGTCTGATATATATAAACTAAATTCTAATTTTTTACAAAATGCTCCTTCACTAGAAAGACTATCTATTATTGATACAAATATTAAACAACTCCCATTTAATATTTTAAATAACCCTAATTTATTATATGTTAATATATCTAATAATAATATTAAATATTTACCAACAAATATATTTTCTTTAAATAATAAAATAAAAAATTTAGATATATCTAATAATAATATTATAGATTTAAATCAAGATTTTTTTAATGAAAATTCATCATTAGAAAAAATAAATATATCTGGAAATAATATTATTTCATTAAATAATAACTATTTAAAAAATTCTGATAAAGATATTATAAGAATAGAATATGATAACTTTTTTACACCGATAAATGACTCTTATCCTCAAAATAGAGATAATTATAAAATCATCTCTCCTGAAAATATATCTAATTTAAATATGATTAATGGAAAAGTAATAACTAATGAATTTTTACACTCAATATTAGGAAAATTTTCTGTTATAAATAATAAAACTAATATCAGATCTACTTTAAATTCGGATATTCCTCTAGAATTTATCCCAACCTCTATATCGGAAAATTATTTTATAGAAGATAATATTCCTAATAAAATTGGAGAAATAACTGGATTTATTAAAGTTGTAAATAGCAATAATCTTAATCTTCAAACAAACATATTTACTACTAATATAATAAAATATAATATTTCTTCATCCTTATTGCAAAATATTATTTTAAAAGAAGATATTACTTTTTCAACAAATTTTGACCCAAATATACATTCATATAATCTAGTTGTTCCTTACGGAATGGAAACGGTTGATATAAAGGCTATTTCAGAGAATGATAATGCAACTATATCAGGTGATATTGGAACTATTTCTGTAGAAGATGGAAAAGAAATATTAATTACTGTTACTTCATTAGATAAGTCTTCTACTTCTGATTATAGAATTAAATTTATACAAAATAAAAAATTATCATCTGACTCAAGTCTAAAATCTATACAAATTGACGGAATTTCTTCAAACTTTAATTTTGATAAAAATATTTTTGAATATAATATAGATGTAGACAATAATACTAATTCTATAAAAATAAACCCAAAAACTTCTGAAGATGCAGCAATTTTAAATTTTAATGGAATGAATAAAGACATCACTCTAGTTAATGGAAAAAATGTTTTTACTATTATAGTCGATGCACCTGATAAATCAAATAAATCTATTTATGTTTTAAATTTAAATAAAGCTGAAAATATTATATATAATGATGGATCTTTACTTGAATCTCTTTCCATAGATGATTATGAACTTATGCCTTTATTTCAAAAAGATATATTAAACTATACATTACAGGTTCCTTCTAATATATCTTCTTTAAAATTAAACGCTTCTACTATTTCTGAATCTTCTATTACGTTCCCTAATGGCAAAAAAAACTTATCTTTAAAATCAGGATTAAATACTTTTGAAATAAAAGTGAATTCTTCTTTTGGAGTTTCTAGAACATATACATTAAATATAGTTAGAAAAAGTGAATCTTCAAATGCAGACCTATCTTCTCTTAAAATAGTAGATCAAGACGGAAAAAGAATATCATTTGATAGAAAATTTAATAGAAATATTTTAGATTATAAAATTAATAAAACTTTTAGTGATGAAGATTTTTCTGGAGATAATTTTATTAAAATCGAAGCTGTGTCTAATAATTCAAAGGCTACTATATATGGAGCAGACACTTTTGTTTCTATGGCTTCTGGTGATAAAATTATTTTACCAATAACAGTTGTTGCAGAAGATGGAATAACTAATAAAACTTATAATATCAATTTATCTAAAACAGGAAGTTCTATAGAATATAATAATGATATTAAAAATATTATTCCTTTTTCCAATAAAACTTTAATATGGGATAAACCTTTTTCAAAGGATATAACAGAATATACTATTGTTGCACCTTTTGAACAAACATCAATTGGATTTTATGTAGATACATATATTAAATCCACTACTGTTAAATCAAGCTATGAAGATAGTATAAAAGATTTATCTATTGGAAATAATCTTGTTTCATTCACATCCACTTCTATAGATGGTTCTGAAAAAACATATAATATTAATATTATAAGACAATCTAAACTAAATATTTCAACAAATAATAATGATTTAATGGATATTAAAATAAATGGACAATCAATTCTAGATTTTGATCCTAGTAAAAAATTCTATAAAATATTTATCGAGGATAGTGTAGATCAAGTTGATATATCTGCATTTTCTTCAAATCCTTTAGCGAAAATTAAAACAGATGATTTAGGAAAACAGAATGTTAATACTGGTGAAAATAGATTTGATATTCCAATTATAGGACAAGATGGAGAAGAAAATTTATATTCTATTATTATAAATAAAACTTCGCCACCGACACAAGATTTATCTTTAGCATTTTTACAAGTTTCAGAATCTTATACAGGAAATACCTTCAATATAACTCCAGCATTTGATCCTAATATTGGTGGATATACTTTAAGTGTTCCTAACAATATTGACTCTATAGATATTGAATCAATCCCCTACGATGACACAGCAACAATTTTAGGAAATGGAACACATAAATTAATAGTAGGAGAAAATGATCCTCTATTAATAACTGTAAAACTTCCAGATGATAGTGAATATTCTTATTCTCTAATTGTTACTAGAGAAAAAAGTAATGTTTCTACATTAAAAAGTTTAACTGTAAGCAATAATTCAATAGAGATCCCTCTTGATCAACCATTTGATCCAATGTTAGAATATTATAGTGTAACTTTTCCATATGAAATTGATAATATTGATATAGATGCTGTGACTTCAGATATGCAAGCTAGTATAACATCTGGTCTTGGAAATGTAACTATGGATGTTGGATTAACAAAAGTTGCTATTGTTGTCGTATCAGAAGATGGAGCTTCAACTACTTCTTATAATTTAGACATTAATAGAAAAGCCTCAACCGATTCTACCCTTTCAAATCTTCAACTATATCTTGATGACAGAATTATTGAAATTGATGGATTTGATCCATCAATAACAAATTATGAAATAGAAATTATTGATTTTATATCTTCTGGTTATCTTATTCCAACTGTAAATAATGAATTTGCTACTTTTATTGGAGATATAACATCTGTTGATTTAGCTACTGGAAGTAATAATCTTTCTGTAACTGTAACTGCCCAAGATGGTCTAAGTATTACAGTTTATAACGTTAATATTATAAAGAAAAAATCAAATATATCCTCATTATCAAATTTAAGTATATCTCTAGATGGTATTGATAAACCCATAATTCCTTCATTTTCACCTGATATATTATCATATAATATAGGTAGTACTGATGCATCTACAATTTCAATTACTACTACTAAAACTGATGAAAAATCCACTGTAACTGGAGACGGGGATATACCTCTTATAGTAGGTATAAACAATATACCTATTATAGTTACTGCTGAAGACGGTTCAACTACAACATATTCTATTATCGTAGAAAAAAAAATATCTTCTAATGCTAAATTAACCTCTTTATATGTTGTTGTTGATGGGGAAACTATCCCTTTAGAACCAAGTTTTAGCCCTGATAAATTTGACTATAAAACATTAAATAAAGTTTATAGTGATTCTGCTGAAATAGTAGTTGTTGCACAAAATCCTAAATCCACTATATCGGGAGATGGTAAAGTTTCTTTAAATGATATAGGTGATAACAGAAATTTAATAACAGTTACTGCTGAAGATGGTTCAATTCAAAATTATAGTATAAATATTATAAAAGGTGCATCAGATAATGCAAACCTTAAAACTCTAAGTGTATCTGATTCTACTGGAGATTTACCATTAGACCCAGTTTTCAATAAAGATACTTTAGAATATACATTAGAAGTTGAAAATGATGTTGATAAAATAAATATACTTGCTACTGCAGAAGATAGCAAAGCTAAAATTTTAGGTATTGGAAATAATAAGAATTTAGCAGTTAGTATTAATGTTTTTGATATAGATATTACTGCAGAAGATGGATCTACTAAAAAATATAAAATATCTATTACTAGAAAAGGCTCTACATTACTAACTGATATATTTTTAGAAACTTTGGATGGAAAAGATATTCCTTTATCCCCTAATTTCAATTCATCCATTAAGTCATATAAAGCTAAAGTAGAAAATGATATAGATGAAATTTCTATATTAGCAACTTCAGATTCAGGAACTAATATTTCTGGAGATGCTGGTAAAAATAAAAAACTAAAAGTTGGAATTAATACTATTTCAATAATTGCAGAAAATAAATCTGGAGCATCTTCAGAATATACTATAGAAGTAACTAGAAAACCAGATAGTAAACCTGCAATTTTAGATTCTTTAATAGTCAATATAAATGGTGTTTCACAGCCTCTAACACCTATATTTGACAGTTCAATAAAAGAATATACTTTGAATTTTCCTAAACAAATATCAACAGCAACTATATATGGAACTAATATAGATTCTAGATTTTCTATCTCTGGGACAGGTGAAATATCATTAAATTATGGAGAAAATATTGTTACAGTTACAGTTACAGATACTCTAGATTCATCAAATACAGTTGATTATATTATTAAAATAAATAGAGAAAATCCTAGTAATAATGCAAATTTAGGAGATTTAAAATTTAATGGATATCTAGGTCTTATATCTGAAGGTATTAAAGATCTTTCTTATACACCTAGCTTTGGTGCTGATATTACAGAATATAATATCACTGTTGGAATGATAGAAGATTTTACAATAACTGAAACTCTTGAAGACAGTGATGCCACTATAACACATAATAGACCAAAACTACTTGCTGGCCGAATAAATACCTGGCAAACAACTATTACAGCAGAAGATGGTATAACAACTAAAAATATTTATTATAAAATATATTTACAAGACGATGTTGCGAATATATTTGATTTCGATCCAGTGGATGATATAACATTTACATCAATAGAATTATCTCCAACATATAGCCACGATGTTAAAGACTATACTGCAACAGTTGGATACGATACAACAGGCATTAAAATTACTTTAAAGTATTATGATGCAAATAAAACTATAATTATTACGGGTAATAAAAATTTAAAAGTTGGTTTAAATAAAATTGAGATAGATATAACAGCTGAAAACCAAAATACAAGAAATATATATACTATAAATTTAACTAGAGAAGAAAAGGCTGGTCCTGCTTTCTTAGAAACATTATCTATTACTGATAAAGATGGTGTTTCCCTACCTTTATCCCCTATATTCGACAGTTCAATAAAAGAATATAGTTTAGATGTTCCTAATAAAACATCTGAAATAAATATAAACGCAACTGCAGATTCTAGATTTTCTATCTCTGGGACAGGTACAAAATCATTAAATAATGGAGAAAATATTGTTACAGTTACAGTTACAGACACTCTAGATTCATCAAATACAGCTGATTATATTATTAAAATAAATAGAGAAAATCCTAGTAATAATGCAAATTTAGCAGATTTAAAATTTAAAGGTTATCTAGGTCCTATATCTGAAGGTATTAAAGATCTTTCTTATACACCTAGCTTTGGTGCTGATATTACAGAATATAATATCACTGTTGGAATGCTAGAAGATTTTACAATAACTGAAACTCTTGAAGACAGTAATGCTACTATAACACATAATAGACCAGAACTACTTGCTGGCCGAATAAATAACTGGCAAACAACTATTACAGCAGAAGACGGTACAACAACTAAGACTATTTCCTATAAGATATATTTACAAGAAGATATTGCGAATATATTTGATTTCGATCCAGTGGATGATATAACATTTAAATCAATAAAATTATCTCCAACATATAGCCACGATATTAAAGACTATACTGCAACAGTTGGATACGATACAACGGGTATTCAAATTACTTTAAAGTATTATGATGCAAAGAAAAATATAATTATTACTGGTAATAAAAATTTAAAAGTTGGTTTAAATAAAATTGAGATAGATATAACGGCTGAAAACCAAAATACAAAAAATGTATATACTATAAATTTAACTAGAGGAGAAAAGGATGCTCCTGCTTTTTTAGAAACATTATCTATTACTGATAAAGACGGTGTTTCTCATCAACTATCACCTATATTCGACAGTTCAATAAAAGAATATACATTAGAAGTTCCTTATACTGTCTCTGAAATAAATATAAATGCAACTGCAGATTCTAGATTTTCTATATTGGGTGGAAATAATAATCTCATAGCTTTAAGTGTTGGAAATAGTCTAGCTATAGTTACCGTTACGGATAAAACTAATTCATCTAATACTGCTGAATATATAGTTAGAATAACTAGAAAAGATGCTAGCAATAATGCAAATTTAGCAGATTTAAAATTTAATGGATATCTAGGTCCTGTATCTGAAGGTATTAAAGATCTTTCTTATACACCTAGCTTTGCTCATGATATTACAGAATATAATATCACTGTTGGAATGACAGAAGATTTTACAATAACTGAAACACTTCAAGAACCTACAGCTAGCATCTTACACAAACGACCTCCACTAGTTGCTGGACAAACAACTACATGGGAAACAATTATTACAGCAGAAGATGGTATAACAACTAAGACTATTTATTATAAAATATATTTACAAGAAGATAAGTCTTTTCTTTTTGATTTTAATCCCATGGATGATATTACAAATAAACTTGTTAGTTATTCACCAACTTATAGTATCGATATTACAGATTATTCATCTACAGTTCCATACACTACTTCTGGTATTGATTTAAAACTTAATGTTTTAGATAATAAAAAAAGTATTATTATAAATGGTAATAAAAATTTAGAAGTTGGTTTAAATGTTATTACTATAGAAGTAACAGCTGAAAATAAAAATGCTAAAAAAATATATACTTATAATGTAACAAGAGAAGATATTGATAAAGTTGAACTTTCAACATTATCTGTAAAAAATAGTGATGATTCTTCGAGTATTCCTATATCTCCTATTTTTAATCCCTCAACTCTATCTTATGATGTTTTTTTAGAGAGAACCGTTAAAAATATTTTGATTTCAGCTACTTCTAATAATATTGGTGCTACTATTAGCGGAGATGTTGATACTAATATATCAATAGATCTAGATGTACCTAAAACTCTTACAATAATTGTAACCAATGCTGATGGATATTATTCACAAGAATATAAAGTTAATATTGTTCATAAAAAACCTATAGATCCATCATTAAAAGAATTAAAAATATCATCTGATGGAAAAAATCTTCCTTTATCTCCTCTATTCTCTTCCATAATTAAAGAGTATACAATGGATCTTTCTGGGGATTATAAAAATAAAACTATTTTAATTGAAGGAAACACTATAGACAGTGGAACTACTATAACAGGACTAGGAAATAAAACTTTAAAAACAGGTTTAAATAAAATTGAAATTATAACTCTAGCAACAGATGGAAGTACCATAACTTATACAATAAATATTACTGTAAATAAAAATTCTGATGCTTCCCTATCATCCATAATAGTTACTGATGCTGGAAATACTTTTAAAAACCTTAAATCTGAATTTCCTTTATCACCTAAATTTGACCCAACTGTCTTAAAGTATTCTATTAATGCTGGTTATACTACAAAAAAAGTAAATATTAATGCTAAAACTATGGATAACGATGCTACAATAAAAATCGATGATCTTGGAAAAAAAGATTTAGTTATTGGTATAAATACATTTGAAATAACTGTTACTGCAGAAGATGGAATCACAAAAAAAACTTATACTATAGATATTGAAGCTAAACAACCCATAAATGATATAACACTTAATGATACTAATTTATTAGATATTAAAGTTGGAGAAAATGCAAAATTAAACTATACTATTAATCCAGATGTATCTACTGAAAAACTTAGATTTAAGTCAAATAATATGAGTATCTTAACTGTATCAGAAGATGGAACTATAACAGGTATATCTAGTGGCACAACAACTGTAGATATACTTGGATCAGATGGACGAATTATAAAAAGTATTGAGATTACAATTAAAGCTAAACCATCTATTATAGATCCAATTCCAGACCCAGATCCTACTCCAGATACAAAACCAAATCCAGATTCTTCTAAACCTAATAAAGATACAACTAACCCATCAACTTCAGATAAATCAAATGTTTTATCTTCTTTATTAACAGGATTTATGACAATAATAGGATTTTTCTTCTTTAAGAAAAAACACGATGAAGATATTGAAGATATTGAAGATATTGAAGAAAATAAATAAAATAAATAAAATAAATTAAATCAACAAAATAAAAAGTCAGTAGTTAATTACTTTCTGACTTTTTATTTTTTATTTATATTTATAAAAAGACTTTAAAAATACTTCTAAAAATAGTATAATATATCAGTAGAAATTGGAGGTTTATATTTTGATTAGAAAAGATTTAAGAAATATTGCTATAATAGCACACGTTGACCATGGTAAAACGACACTGGTGGACCAAATGTTAAGACAAAGTGGAACTTTTAGAGACAATCAAGTTGTTGATGAAAGAGTTATGGACTCTAATGATTTAGAAAAGGAAAGAGGTATAACAATTGTCGCTAAAAATACAGCAGTTCGATATAATGATGTTAAAATAAATATCATAGACACACCTGGACATGCTGATTTTAGTGGTGAAGTTGAAAGAATCCTTAAAATGGTAGATGGTGTTATTCTATTAGTTGATGCAGCTGAAGGAACAATGCCACAGACTAGATTTGTTTTGCAAAAAGCTTTAGAATTAAAACACAAAATAATAGTGGTAGTTAATAAAATTGACAGACCTGATGCTAGACTAGATCAAGTTGGAGATGAAGTTTTAGAACTTTTATTAGATTTAGATGCAGATGAAGAACAGTTAGAAAGTCCAATACTATATTGTTCAGGTAGAGAAGGAACAGCATCATTTGATTTTAATGAAAAATCAGATAATTTAATTCCATTATTTGATACAATTTTAAATTATATACCATCTCCTGAAGGTGATGAAAATGCGCCTTTACAAGTATTAGTTTCATCTATAGACTATAACGAATATGTGGGTCGTTTAGGAATCGGAAAGATAGAACGAGGTCAAATAAAATCAAATCAGGATGTTATGGTATGTAATTTTATAGGCGAAGAAAAAGATTATAAATCAAAAATTGTAAATATTTATAAAATAGAAGGGCTAAAAAGAGAACAAACTGAAGATGCATCTGTTGGTGAGATAGTTTGTTTTTCAGGTATAGAAAATGTAACCATCGGAAATACAATATGCTCTTTAGATAATCCAGAACCTATTCCTTTTGCAAATATCACAGCTCCAACTTTAGAGATGACATTTTCAGTAAATGATAGCCCTTTTGCAGGAACAGAAGGAAAATTTGTAACTTCTAGACAATTAAGGGATAGACTTTTTAAAGAACTTTTAAAAGATGTTTCACTTAGAGTTGAAGATTCAGAAAAAGCAGATAAATTTATAGTTTCTGGCCGTGGAGAAATGCATTTTTCTATCCTTATTGAAACTATGAGAAGAGAAGGATTTGAGCTTGCTGTAAGTACACCAAGAGTTTTATATAAAACTATAGATGGTCATAAAAATGAACCTATAGAGTTATTAACTATTGATGTCCCAGAAGAATATGTTGGAACTATTATGGAAAAAATGGGACTTAGAAAATCAGAACTTATATCTATGAATCCTCAAGGAAGTAGAACAAAAATGGAATTTCTTATACCATCTAGAGGATTATTTGGATATAGAAGTCAATTTTTAACAGATACAAAAGGTGAAGGAATTTTAAATTCAGTTTTTCATGAATATCAACCATATAAAGGAGATATTACCACTAGAACAAATGGTTCTTTAATATCTTTTGAAACCGGAGAAGCGGTAACATATGGTCTATATAATGCCCAAAGTAGAGGTACATTATATATCTCTCCTGGAACAAAAGTTTATCAAGGAATGGTTGTTGGTTTTTCCCCTAAATCAGAAGACATGGTTGTAAATGTTTGTAAAAAGAAACAAGTAACAAATATGCGTGCTTCTGGAACTGATGATGCTTTAAGACTTATAACACCTAAAAATTTAAGTTTAGAAGAAGCTTTAGAAAATCTTGCACAGGATGAATTCTTAGAAGTTACGCCTAAAAATATAAGAATTAGAAAACAAATTCTTAATACACAATTAAGATCAAAATCAAATAAATAATTATAATATTTTATCACATAATATTACTGAAAGAGGTGTTATTATGAATAAAAATGATCATAAAACTAATAAATCAGTAATGGATAATCCTATTATAAAAAATCTAATAAATCAACAACCTGCTAAAAATGATCCTTTTGGAAGTTATACTGGTATACCTATTGATAAAAATGAAAAACCTATACAGGATGTTGATGATTTATAAAAAAAACACTATTCATTATATGAATAGTGTTTTTTTTATAAATCATCAATTAATTTTTTACTTCTATATTAATCATTTTCTTTATTGTTCCAATAATATTTTTATTATTTATATCATATGAATATATATGTATAATAATTTTATTTTTACCAATATGTAAATTATCAATCATAGGAATTTCTTTTAGATATTGATTAGGCATTATAGAACCAGATTTATATATAGAAATATTATTCTCAGAAAATATTTCTATAGATATTGGAAAATTATTTTTCCAAGAATTTGATATATATAAAGGTATAATTTTATCACTACTATTAATAATAATATCATTTGAAAAATATAATTTAATTAAATTATTATTATATTCTGATTGATTAGTATTAATCTCTAAAGATGGAATAATTGAGTTATAATCTTTTATATAATTATTAGAATTAAGTTTAAATAAAAAAGTTAATATTAAAATAATAATAAATATTAAAACAATAAATCTAAAGATTAAAAATTTATATGCTCTTTTTTTTCTTTTATTTTTATATCTATTATTATTTAAATTAGATTGTTGTAATTTAAAAATATTCTTATTATAATTATTTTTATTATAATATTCTCTAGTATAATTTTTAGAAGAAGATTTTTTATTATATCTATTTTCAATATTAATTTTAGGATTCTTTAATTCATTATTATTTAAATAAATTCGATTAGACATAAATTTTCCTCCAAAATAAAATAATAAAACACTACTAATTACCAGTAGCGTTTTATATTTGGCGGAGAGAAAGGGGTTCGAACCCTTGGTACGCTATTAACGCACACACGAGTTCCAGTCGTGCGCCTTCAACCAGCTCAGCCACCTCTCCAAAAGATAACAAATAAAATTATAACATATAAATATAATTTTGTCAATAAGATATATTTTATTTCGACTTATTTAATGTAGATCTCGCAACTTTTATACTATCTATATTTTTCATCATATGATCTTCAGCTTCTTTAAGAATTTTATTAACAAAATCATTTGTAGCAAGTTTTAGTTCTTTTGTATGTGAATGTGCAGAATTAATCATCTCTATTGCTTTTTCATTTGCACGTTTAACTATTTCATCTTTATTTAAAATTGCTTTTGCTCTTTCTTCAGCTTTTCTAACAATAATATCTGATTCTATTTTAGAATCTTCTATAATTTGTTTTCTATCTTCTACAATCATCCTTGCCTGTTTTATTTCCGTAGGCATATTTATTCTAATATCACCAATAAGATTTCTAATTTTATCTATATCTATCAATGATTTTCCATTAGAAAATGGAAAGCTCCAAGATTTATCAAGAGTTTCATCCAAAGAATCTAAAATTTCATGAATATTCATAAAAACCATCCTAACTAATATTATTTATTTAATATAGCTTTTTATAATTTGATAAGCATTATGAGATACAAAGTTTCTTATATCTCCATTCATAGAAATGATTTCTCTAACTAAGCTAGAGCTTATATGGATATTTTCAGGATTTGACATTAAAAAAATTGTATCTAATTTAGAATATAAATTTTTATTACACAAATGCATAGTATATTCATAATCAAAGTCTGATATATTTCTAATACCTTTTACTAAAAAATATATACTATTCAACTTCATATAATCAATTAATAAACCATCCCAAACATCTATAATAATATTTTTAGATTTAAAATTATCAATTGAATTTATTATCATATTTTTCTTTTGATCTAATGAAAAAAATTTTTTTTTATTTGGATTAAATGACAATAATATTATTAATTTATCAAATATTTTAATTGCTCTATCTATAATATCTAAATGACCAACAGTTATAGGATCAAAACTACCAGGATAAATTCCTATTTTCATAGACTTCCCCTAATCATCTCTATATTTATAAACTGTAAATGAAATATTACCATATTTATAAATTTTATATATAAAAAATTTATAAATATACTCAGGTAAAATTTCTTCAGAATTATGCTCACATATTATAATACTATTTTTAGTTAAAATATTTTCCATAAGATTAAGAGAATTTTGGATCATTCCACTTTTATATGGAGGATCTAAAAAAATAATATCAAAAACTCCATCATAAGAAGATAAAAAAACATCATAGGATTGATTAATAATAAAAGAGCTATTTTGCAAATTTGTTTTATCAATATTTTTATTAATGGTAGATATAGATAATTTATCTATATCTACAAAAACACAGCTATTTGCACCTCTACTTAAAGCTTCTATACCAAGTTGTCCTGTTCCTGCAAATAAATCCAAAACATTAGCATCATTAATGAAAAAATGAATACTACTAAAAATAGCTTCTTTAGCTCTATCTATAGTTGGTCTTATATTATTTGTTTTAATTTCTGATAAAACAGTGCCCCTTGATTTTCCAGAAATAACTCTCAATAAAACACCTCCAAAATAAATTAAATCAAAATAACTGTTATATTTTTTGTGTAGAAACAACTATTTTATTACTATCATCAAGAGATAATTCTAAAATATCAGGTTGATTATTATATTTTTCTATTAATAAATTGGCAATTTTATCTTCTACATGCTTTCTTATAATTTTTCTTAAATCTCTAGCTCCATATTTTCCATCTTCACAAAGTTTAGAGATTCCAGATAAAATATTTTTACTATAACAAAGTTTTATTCCTTTTGTAGATAAAATATCAAATAATTCTAGTATCATTATATCTGCAATTGATTCTAACGATTTTTTTGATAAAGGTGAAAAAACAACTATTTCATCTATTCTACCTAAAAATTCTGGTCGTAAAAAATCTTTTAAAGCTTTAATACTTTTATCTTTTGCTAGATCAGACTTAGTTTTATTAAATCCAACTATTCCATTTTGATCATTTGATCCTGCATTAGAAGTTAATATGATTACAGTATTAGAAAAATCAATATTTCTACCATGAGAATCTGTAATATGTCCTTCATCTAATACCTGTAATAAAATATTCATAACATCATGATGTGCTTTTTCTATTTCATCAAATAATATCACACTATATGGTTTTCTTCGAACTTTTTCTGTTAGTTGTCCAGCCTCTTCATGTCCTATATAACCAGGTGCAGCTCCTAAAAGTTTTGAAACTGAATGTTTCTCCATATATTCAGACATATCAATTCTTATTAGTGGATCAACTGTATTAAAAAGTTCATCTGCTAAAACTTTCACAAGTTCTGTTTTTCCAACTCCTGTTGGTCCAACAAATATAAAAGATGATGGCTTTTTTCTTTTACTTAAACCAATTCTATTTCTTTTTAAAGCAGAAACAACTAAATTTATAGCTTCTTGCTGTCCAATAATTTTTTTAGAAATATTAATATCCATATTTTTAATCTTTTCTAAATCATCTTGGTTAATTTTATCCGATGGAACTCCTGTCCAAAGTTCTAGAACTACTGATACATCTTCTTTTTTTAGATAAATATTATTTATAATTGGTTCTAAAGATTTTAATTCTTCTTTGATATTAATTATATCTGCTTTGATTTTTGCAAGAACCTCATAATTTATATCATCTTCATTATCATTTTCCATATTTTCTTTAGCGTATAGGTCTTTAAGTTCTTTATTTAATTTTTCATAAACAGTTAAATCTTTATTTCTTAAAGAACAATATGCACAAGACTCGTCCAAAAGGTCAATGGATTTATCTGGAAGAAATCTATCATTTATATACCTTTCAGATAAATTTGTAATCATAACTATTATTTCATCTGTTATTTTTACATGATGATGAATTTGGTAATATTCTTTTATTCCTTTTAAAACTTCTATAGTTTCATCAATAGTTGGTTCATTTATTGTTACTGGTTGAAACCTTCTTTCTAAAGCAGAATCCTTTTCAATATACTTTCGATATTCATCAAAAGTAGTTGCACCTATAACCTGAATTTCTCCTCTAGATAAAGATGGTTTTAAAATATTTGCAGCACTCATAGATCCTTCTGAATCACCTGTTCCAACAATAGAATGAACTTCATCTATAAATAATATTATGTTTTTTTCAGATTTAACTTCATCTATAAGTCCTTTTATGCGACTTTCAAATTGGCCTCTAAATTGTGTCCCTGCAACAAGTGCTGTCAAATCTAATAAATATATTTCTTTTCCAATAAGTCTAAACGGAACATCTTTATTGACAATTTTTTGGGCTATACCTTCAGCAATAGCTGTTTTTCCAACACCTGGTTCGCCTATAAGACAAGGATTATTTTTACTACGTCTACTCAAGATTTGTATAACTCTACTTACTTCTTTATCTCTTCCAATAACTCTATCTAATAAACCATCTTCAGCTTTTTTTGTTAAATTACTACAATATCCATCTAAAAATTTTCTAGTTGGTATAGTAGTAATAGGCTTTTTCTTTTTTTTATCAGAAGTTTTTTTTGTTGAAGCCTGATCAGTAGACTTTTCTTGATTTTCTTGATTTTTTTGATCTTTATCAAACATATTATATAAAACAGATGGTATTGTTTCTGATCCACCTTTTTGAAAATTTTCACCATCCATCATTCCCATAAGTTGCTCTCCCATTTGGTCTATATCTTCATCGCTTATTCCCATATTATCCATCATTGTATTAACTTGTGGTATACCAAGTTCTTTAGCACAAGTTAAACATAAACCTTCATTTATAGACTCTGAACCTTCCATACGTGTCATAAATATAACAGCAATTCTTTTATTACATCTATTACAAATCATTAAAATTCTCCTCTTTAGTAAAACTGGATCTATTCTTCTTTATATTAAAATAATCTATTATATACATAACCAAAGCAAAAATAGTAAAGAAAATGATAATTGCACTGTATATAAAAACGATATTTTGTGGAATATTATAAAAAATTATCATAAAAAATGTTGAAATATAAAAAACAAATGTTGAAAGTTTTCCAAACCATCTGGATTCATAAACTATCATATTATGTTTAAATATCTTCAAACCACCTATAAGCATCAAAATTTCTTTACAAAGAAATATAATAAGTAAAAATTTTAAAGATTTATACCTAAAATATAAGCATATACAAAGAGAAAGTTGTGTTAATTTATCAGCAAGAGGGTCTAAAAACTTTCCTAAATTAGTAATCATATTATATTTTCTTGCAATATAGCCATCTAAAAAATCTGTAATACCAGATATTATGAATATTAAAGAGGCCATATAATAATATTTATCAGATAAAAAAAACATCATAAAAAAAGGAATTAATATAATTCTAAATAATGATAATATATTAGGAATATTTATAATATTTCCCCTCCAATCGGATATATTCCAATTTCTATTATAACATAAAAAAGTTAAAGTTATAAAAAAATTTTAAAAAAAACGTAGAATTAATTATACTTTCATTAAGATATTCTAAATTACCACTACTTAAATACACAACTGTTTTTAATCCAAAACACACAAGAGATAATAAAAAAGATGAATACAAAATTCCTACAATTCCACCAAATATTCTGTTTAATTCTCCCATAAATGAAAAATTTATAAACCTATTAAATAATTTTATTATTAAACCAAAAAAATAATTTAAAATTATTATTACAATTAAAGAAAGAATTAATTTAAATAAATTATTATTAGTTATAATTTGTATATCATATTCTATAAAAATATTAATAACAATATTTAATATTTTATCTATAAATAATTTATATGTAATAATCACAAGAAAATATTTTATACATTTTAGTAAAGTATAAATAAAACCATTGTTATAACATTTTAAAACTAATAATAAACAAAGGCTTATCGAAACTATATCATATATTAAAGGGATAAATTTATTCATAATAATGCCATAATTATCTTTCTAATTAAGATTTATTTTGTATATATAAAAATCAGTTAAAACATACGCCTTTCCTTGATATATAAAAAAATCTATAGCAACATCGGGTATATCTATCTCTTTTTTTAATTTTAAGGAATTACTAAATGATATAACTTTATTATTTAACAAAAAACTAATATTTTGATCTTTTATTTCCATTTTTTTAATTTCAGCATTAGTATTATATTCCGCCTTAAGATTATTTGCATTATCTAATAAGACAATATTATTATTTATATTATTTCCATCATTAAAATATAACAAATATTTATCATTATCTGTATTGTTAAAATTAGATATATTTTTTTTATATTTATAAGTGTTTCCTTTTGATCCATTAGAATAAACTACAGAAGATTGATTATCAAATATACACACTATATTACCATTTTGTTTTACATTAAAATTTATTATCATACTATCTGGAAAAGAAACTTTTTTAATCTGCTTATTTTGTTTTATTTTAACCTCTGTTATATATGAATTATAAACACTATCAGATATATTATATGTTGAAATATATAATATATCTTTTTTAAAATCTATGGTATTTATATATCCATCTACAGAATTCCATCTAAATATTTCTTCATTTTTTGAATTAAATATAATAACTGTTCCAAAATATTTATCTGACTTAGCTATTATTCCAATATAACCATTATTAAATATTTTTATATCTATTATTCTTTCATTAAGTTTTTTTTCAAATAAAATATTAGAAGAAGAAAAAATTTTAAAATTTTCTCCATAGAAATCAAATACAACACCTTTTTTATTAGAGTATCTTAAAGTAGGATTTTCCAAACCATGATCAAATGTAAATTTTGGTTTTCCGTTAAATCCATATATTTCAACACTTTTTTGATTAGTAACCGAGATGTTATTATTTATATTATCTATATCAATATAAGAATTTTGATTTAAATTTATAGGAAATTCTTGTTTGTTTGAAAAAAATAAACTATTTGAAAATTTATTTTTTTCAAAGAAATTAGAATTATATCCAGATAAATATGAACTAAAACAGTATATTATAAAAATTACTATTATCATTAGTATGGAAAATAAAAAAATTTTAAAATTCTTTTTTTTATTTCTTTTTTTTCTATATATTTCTATATCGTTATATTTTTTCATATTATTTTAAAACATCCTTATTATTATAAAAAACTCTATTTAAATAAAGTCCTCCACCATATAGAGTTCTTCCAGATCTTTTTCTATCTTTAGATAATATTATACCTTCTAAATCTTTAATATTTATTTTGTTTTCATTTATATCCAACATAGTTCCTATAATTATACGAACCATATTATAAAGAAATCCATTACCACTAATATAAATATTTATATCAGTTTTATCTTTTTCAAATCTCATATCATATATCTCTCTAACAGTATTTTCCATTTTATTATTATTAATATTACAAAATGATTTGAAATCATGTTTTCCTATAAAATATTTCTTACAATTTTCCAATATATCTAAATCTATTTCTTTTCCATAATTAAAAATAAGGCCTCTATAAAATGGATTAATAGTATTAGAGGTATTTATTTTATATAAATACTCTTTTCCGGTAGAATAATATCTTGAATGAAAATTTAGTTTAACTTCTATACAAGAAATAAAAACTATATCATTTGATATAGCCTTATTTAACGCAAATAAAAATCTGTCAATAGGAATATTACTATGTATATATGTATTAAAATAATATTCATTTGCATGAACTCCAGAATCTGTTCTAGAACATCCAATAATAGTTATATTATGTTTAACAATTGTTTTAAAAGTTTTGCATATCTCTCCGCAGATAGTTTTAAATCTTTTTTGTATAAAAAAACCGTGATAATCATACCCATTAAAAGATATTTTAAATAACAAATTTCTCATAATACCTCAAATATAATTTATAAATATGACAGATATTAAAGATAATACACTAAACAATAAAGCGAAAAGATCTCTATAACTATATTTTAACTGTATAAATTTAGTTCTACCTTCTCCACCATTATAACATCGACATTCTAAAGCAAGCGCCAGTTCTTCTGCCCTTCTAAAAGCTGATACAAACAAAGGAATCAATATTGGTATCATTGCTTTTGCTCTATTTATAATATTTCCTGTTTCAAAATTTGCACCTCTTGATTTCTGAGCAACAATAATTTTATCTGCTTCATCTATCAATGTCGGTATAAACCTTATAGCTATTGTCATCATCATAGATATCTCATGGGCAGGTACTTTAATTTTTTTTAATGGATTTAGAATATTTTCAATACCATTAGACAGAACAACTGGAGATGTAGTATATGTAAGTAATGAGCTAGATATAATCAAACACGCAACTCTAAATGACATTAAAATAGCTAGCTTTATACCCATATCAGTTATTTTTAAAAAACCGAAACTAAATAATATATTTCCATCTATAAAAAATATATTTAATATTGCAGTAAATATTATTATAGGAATAATATGTTTTAAGCTTTTTAATGCCATTATAAATTTTATATGAGATATCTTATATAAAAATATTATATTTAAAATAACAAATATAAAACTATATAAATTTTGAGAAATAAATATCGTTATCATATAGATCATAGTTAAAAAAAATTTATTTCTTGGATCTAATTTATGGATAAATGATTCTCCTGGAAAATATTGACCAATAGTTATATCTTTTATCATATATTTGCTCCTTTTTTCAAAAGAGAGGAAATCATATTAACACCATCTTCAACAGTTAATATACTTTTATCAATTTTTATACCTTTTCCTTCTAATTCCATAAAAATTCTAGAAATTTGTGGAATGGATAAACCTATCTTGTCTAATTTATCAAACATAGAAAAAATATTATCAGCTACATCATAAAAAAGTTTTTTTCCTTTATTCATAACAAGTATCTTAGATGCATATTTAGCAACATCTTCCATACTATGTGTAACAAATATTATAGTACTATTTGTCTCTTTATGAAATTTAGATATATTATCAAGGATAAGTTTTTTTCCCATGGGATCTAAACCAGCGGTTGGCTCGTCTAAAACTAAAACTTTTGGACGCATAGACATCACGCCCGCAATCGCAACCCTTCTTTTTTGACCACCTGATAACTCAAATGGACTTTTATTTAAAATATCTGATGATAGACCAACGATAGATAAAACACTATGTATCCTTTCGTTTATTTCATTTTCAGACAATCCCATATTTTTTGGCCCAAAAGCTATATCTTTATAGATAGTTTCTTCAAAAAGTTGATATTCAGGGTACTGAAAAACCAAACCTACATCAAATCTTGTTTTAAGCAATAAAGATTTATTTTCCCAAATATTTTGACCATCTATAATAACTTTTCCTTTTGTTGGTTTTAAAGTTCCGTTTAGATGTTTTATAAGGGTTGATTTTCCACATCCTGTATGTCCTATTATCCCTATAAATTCCCCCTGATTAACATTAAAGTTTATAGAGTTTATAGCTGTTTTTTCAAAAGGTGTTCCTTCACTATAAACATACGATATATCTTCTAATCTAATCATAAGTTCCCTCTCTCTAATATTATAATTTCTCCTTTAATAGATTAAATAAAATTTCGACACATTCATCTTCAAATATTATATTATTTGGAAGATTTAAACAATATTTTTTATTTAAATTATATATAAGCTCTGTAGCTTGAGGGAGATCTAAACCAATAGATTTTATTAATTCTACATTTGAAAAAGTATCTCTTGGAGAATTATCAGAAATAATTTTTCCTTTATCCATTAAAATAACTCTCTTACTTAAAACAGCTTCTTCCATATAATGTGTTATTAATATTATAGTCTTTTTATGATTATTATTCAAATCTATTATAGTTTTCATAACTTCTTTTCTTCCGCTAGGATCCAACATTGCTGTCGGTTCATCTAAAACAATACATTCTGGATCCATTGCCAAAATTCCCGCAATGGCTACACGCTGTTTCTGTCCTCCAGAAAGCTGATGAACTCCATGTTTTTTGTAATCACTCATGCCGACTGTTTCTATAGCCTTATCAACTCTTGATTTCATCTCTTCATAAGGAACTCCTAAGTTTTCTAAAGCAAAAGCAACATCTTCTTCCACAATAGTTGCCACAAGTTGGTTATCTGGATTTTGAAAAACCATTCCTACTAATTGTTTTATATATAACGATTTTTCAATATCTTTCGTAGAGATATTTTTTATAAAAATATCCCCTTTAGTTGGCAATAATATTCCATTAAGATGTTTTGCTAAAGTTGATTTTCCACATCCATTATGCCCTAAAATTGAAACAAATTCCCCTTGCTCTATATTTAAAGTTATATTATTTAATATATCTATATTTTTATCGCTATTTTCATAATTAAAAAAAACATTTTGTGCATCAATAATATTCATAAAACTCTCCTAACAATGCCATATAGCAGTTGATCCACAAGGCAAGATCATGCTATCTTTTTCTATAGGTATCCCTATTTCATCTGCAAAAAAATTTCCTTTAGAATATTTTTTTGATATGCAAATTTTAAGAATACAATCCATAACAGATGGAGATAATCCTGATGTATATGAATTAAGAATAAAAAACAAAGGATTATCACTAAGAATATTTACGACAGTTGAAACAAAATTATATATAGATTCTTCTAACTTCCAAATTTCTCCATTAGGACCTCTTCCATATGAAGGTGGATCCATGATTATTCCATCATAAAAATTTTTTCTTCTTATTTCTCTAATCACAAATTTTTCACAATCATCAACTATCCATCTAATTTTATTAGAAGATAATTTAGATAATATAGAATTGTTTTTTCCCCATTCAATAATTTTTTTAGAAGCATCTACATGGCAAACTTCTGCTCCAGCGCTAGAAGCTGCTAAAGTTGCAGCACCTGTATATCCAAAAAGATTTAAAATTTTTATAGGTCTTTTAGATAATTTTATTTTTTCTTTTATAAACTCCCAGTTTACACTCTGTTCCGGAAAAAGACCCATATGTTTAAATCCTGTTGGATATACTAAAAATTTTAAATTTTTATAAGATATATTTGCTTCAAACTCTTTTTTATCTTTAAAAAACCATTGTCCTCCACCTTCAGAAGATCTAAGATAATGTCCATCATGGATATTCCATAACTTTTTATCTTTTGGAGTGTTCCATATAATTTGTGGATCGGGCCTAATTACCTTATAATCACCCCATTTTTCCAATTTTTCACCTGAAGAACAATCTAATATTTTATAATCTTTCCATCCGTCTGCAACCCTCATTGTATATTCAGCCCTTTTTTTATCTTTTCAACTATTTTTTCTGCTACAGTTTTAATAATATCTCCATCTTTTCCTTCAACCATAACCCTTATTATTGGTTCTGTTCCAGATGGTCGAACTACTATTCTTCCATTATCACCTAAATCATTAGATAAATTATTAATCAAAGATTTTATATATTCTTCTTCAAGAATATTTTTATCTCTTATATCAGTCAATATTATATTATATAAAAGTTGTGGATATTTCTTTATCTCTGACGCAACTTCAAAAAGACTTTTCCCATACTCTTTTAAAATCTTCATAATATATAAAGCAGAAATTTGTCCATCTCCTGTAGTAGAATAATTTTTTAATATAATATGACCTGATTGTTCACCACCCAAATTATATCCGCCATCAATCATTTTTTCTAAAACATTTTTATCTCCAACATCTGTAATAATAGTATTTATAAAATTATCTTTACAATATTGAATAAGTCCCATATTTGTCATAGTTGTCATAACTAAAAAGTCTTTATTTAAACTGTTTTTATTTTTTAAATATTTAGAGATAATACCTAATATAAAATCTCCATCTATAACATTTCCAAATTCATCAACTAAAATACACCTATCAGCATCCCCGTCAAAAGCAACTCCAAAATCAAGTTTATTTTGAATAACATAGTTAGATATATTTTCTATATATGTAGAACCGCATTTATCATTTATATTTTTTCCATCTGGTAAATCATCTATAATATGGCAATCAATCCCTAATTTTGTAAAAAGTTTATATGCCGTTCTAGATGAACTTCCGTTACTACAATCTACTCCAACTTTAAATAAAAATTGTTCTTTTTCAAATATATTTTCTATATAATCTATATATCTATCACATGCAAAATTATTTTTTGTAACTATTCCTATTTTATCAAAATCAGCCATATAGTCATCTATATTAGAATCTATATTTTTTTCAATTTCCATTTCTTGTTGGTCTGATAATTTATATCCATCTTTTCCAAATATTTTAATGCCATTAAATTCATAACTATTATGAGAAGCTGATATCATAATTCCACAATCTGCAGAATATTTTTTTACAAAGAACGGAATTGCTGGAGTTGGAACAATACCAACCAATTCCACATCACAACCAAAAGAAGAAATCCCGCCTATAAGAGAAGATTCTATCATATCACATGATAATCTTGTATCTTTTCCTATAATTATTTTTATAGACTTTTTTTCTATATTGTTTTTATTTAAATAATATGATATGGATTTTCCAATTTTACAGCAAAAATCACAAGTTAAAAATCTATTAGCAATCCCTCTTATTCCATCTGTCCCAAAATATTTTCCCATTAATATGCCTCCTTAGAATTATAAAATTAATAAATTATTCTTTTTTATCTATACCACAATGTTTATACCCTAGATGTGTGACTATTCTCCCTCTGCTACTTCTTGATAAAAATCCTATCTGCATTAAATATGGCTCATAAACATCTTCTATAGTTACAGTCTCTTCCCCTAATGTTGATGACAATGTATCAAGCCCTACGGGTCCTCCGTTATAGTAGTTTATTATTGTCATAAGTATACTTCTATCGATTTCATCTAATCCTATTTCATCTATTCCAAGTTTAGATAAAGCCATATCAGCTATCTCTAAATCTATTTTACCATTCCCTTTAACAATAGCAAAATCTCTAACTCTATTTAAGATTCTATTTGCAATTCTTGGAGTTGCCCTTGCCCTTTTTGCTATCTCTACGGCCCCTTCTAGATTACAACCAATATTTATAATATCCGAAGCTCTTAAAACTATATCTGTAAGTTCTTCAACAGAATACATATTAAGTTTTAATAAAACTCCAAATCTATCTCTAAGAGGAGAAGAAAGCTGTCCAGCTCTTGTTGTAGCTCCTATTAATGTAAACTTTGGTATATCTATACGTATAGATCTAGCAGATGGCCCTTTTCCTATTATTATATCCAAAGCATTATCTTCCATAGCGGGATATAAAATTTCTTCTATAACCCTAGATATTCTATGTATTTCATCTATAAAAAGCATATCATTTTCTGATAAATTAGTTAAAATAGATGCTAAATCTCCCGGCTTTTCTATAGCCGGACCAGAGGTTATTTTTATATTACAATTCATTTCATTAGCTATAACCATAGCTAGTGTAGTTTTTCCCAATCCAGGAGGACCATATAAAAGAACATGATCTAACGATGCTTCACGACTTTTTGCAGACTGAATATAAACTTTTAAGTTTTCTTTAACAACCTCTTGCCCTATATACTCATCAAAAGTTTTTGGTCTTATAGAAACTTCATAATCAAATTTTTCATCATTCGATATATTTTCAGCAGAAACAAATCTTTCTGATATAAAATTTTCATCCAAATTTATAACTTCCTTTTATATTGATAAAATTTTAAGACTTTCTTTTATAAGTTCTTCTAGTGAAAAATCTTTATTTAAAGAGAATACTACTCTAGATGATTCATCATAAGAATACCCTAAAACAACAAGTGCTTCTATTGCATTTTCAAAATTAGTCGATATAGATATTTTGCTTTTATCTATATAATTTTTATCTATCGATAAATTTTTAATTTTATCTTTTAGTTCTAATATAATTCTTTCAGCTGTTTTTTTTCCAATTCCTTTAACCTTTGTTAAACTATTAATATCTCCATTATCTATAAAACTATATAAATCTGTATATGGAATATCAGATAATATAGAAATTCCAACCCTTGTTCCCACTCCAGATACAGATATTAATAATTTAAAAAATGCTTTTTCATCTATTGTTTTAAAACCATATAATTCCATACAATCTTCTCTTACATGTAGGTATGTATAAATTTTAGATTGTTCACCAATTTTAAATTCTAAACTAGAATTGTATGGAATTTTAACATCATACCCTATCCCCCCTACAGAGATAACAATGGAAGGAATTCCATCTAAAGGATTTATCTCTTCTACAACACCTGTAAGAAAATAGATCATAATTCACCTCATTTTATTATCATTATATTTAGAAGACGTTCCAGAATGTCCATGGCAAACACATATAGCTAAAGCATCTGATATATCATCTAATTTGGGCATGATTTTTAATTTAAGTATCTTTTTAGTCATCTCCATAACCTGATATTTTTCAGCTTTTCCATATCCAACAACTGCCTGTTTAACTTGAAGAGGTGTATATTCAGAAATTTTACAATTATTTTCATATCCAGATAAAATAATTATCCCTCTTGCTTGTGCAACATTAATAGCTGTCTTTTTATTAGTCGTAAAATATATATTTTCTATAGCCATATCAGAAGGTTTATATAATTTAATTATATCATTAATCAAATTATATATCGTAAATAATCTTTTTTCAAAAAAATCTTCTGGAGGTGTTTTTATAGCTCCATAATCTAATGTACGAAATATAGAATTATTATATTCTACAACTCCATATCCTATAGTTGCATAACCAGGATCAACACCTAATATTATCATTTTAAATTCCCTTTATATATTTTTTAAATAAATAAATATATATATAAATAAATATAAATATAATTACAAGAATACTATTTAAAAAATGGATATCAATATATAAAACATTTTCTTTATATATTATATCATTATTATTATTTATATTTGCCTTTAAAATATATAAATTAGAATTATTTTTAAAAAAAGCCAAAGCTTTTATAGCAGTTATAGTGGAAAATTCATCTATGTTTTGCTTTTTTAAATAACTAAATCCTTTATTAGTATAAAAATTATCTGTTAAATAATTAACTAATTGAAGTTTATTTATTTTATCAGAATCTAAAATTTTTAAATTAGATTCTAAAGATATAACGGACATTATCATATTGGATATAAGAACAGAATTTTGATTTTTATTTGATATAGAAATTATTTTATAACTATTAGAATATAAAAACTCATACATATTTATCAAAAATTCATTTATAAAAATATCATTTGTATGTTTACTTAAACCTATACTAAATAAAACTAATTTTTCCAGATTATCTAATAACGAATCATAAAAAAATTTTTCCATATTTAAAAATTCTTCAGATTGTTTAATAGATTCAATTATATAAAAAATCATTTCGTTATAACTTTTCTCAGAATTGATATAATTTCCAGAATGTATAGATATTAGAAAATATAAAAGTCCTTCTATACCATTAACATGTATATTATCAAAATTATAAATAGTATTAATTAAATTAATTCCATTTATATTATATGGATTTCCCCCAGTAAATGTAACAAATAATATATCTTTTGATAAATCTATAATACTAATATAGTTTCCTTTTTTTTCTATAATCATATTATTTATCCTAGATATATCTTTATGTTTTATATTTCCTCCTGATATAGCAATAGCTAATATTTCATCTATATCCAAACCATTTTTATTTTCAATTGAATTTAAAGAAGTTAAAAAAATATTAGATATATCCATCGTCCATTGTGAATTATTGTTTTGTTTATCAAAATATTTATCTTCATTATAATATTTGGATGAGTTTGAAGAAAATACTTCTTCTTCAAACTCATCATATGATTCAATATAATTATCAGAAGATTCAGACTCAATTATATCGTCATCTAATATAGAACTAGATTCTGTATTAGATGACGAACTATTAGAACTAGATTCATCTTCTATATTGCTATACTTTATATATATTTTATCATCTTTATTTATTGTAATAGAGCTATCTACAGAATCTATTTCTATATCATTCAAATAAAAATACCATTTATTTTTATTTGGTATATTACTATATTCAAATCCCTCGATAGATTTTATGCTTTCTATACTATTGTCAACTATATTAAAATTTAATATTTTTTTTGTTAATATCATAATAGACAAAATCTTTCTAATATTTTGATTAATTGATAACTTTATAGAATCTACATAAATATCTTCTGAAGGTTCATCATTATATAAAATAGAAATCGAAATATCAACATTTTCATCAATATCATATTTTATCATCTCATTAGAAAAAACTATTAAAATATTAGTTAAAAAAAATATAGTTACAAATAAAAATATTAATAAATTTATAAAAATATTAACTTTTTTTTTATTTTTCATAAATTTTCCCCTAACTATATTTATATATATAATTTTTAAATTATATAATTTTATTCAAATATTTATTTTTAAAGTAATTTTGATACCAATAAACAATTTTAGTAATTGATATATCGTATATATAAAAAACAATATTTGAAGATATAAAAATTGTAGAAAATCCGTATTTTCCAAAGCTATTTATAATTTGATTAATATTTAATAGAAAACTAGCTAATAAAAATATAATTCCTAATATAATATTGAAAAATATAAACTTTAATATATATTCAATTATATATATATTAATTTTTTCTATAACAGATTTTAAAATAGGATAATATCCAAAGATAATAAAATATAAAAAAACAGATAATTTACTAGTGGAAATAAAAAAACCAACAATACATACAACTATATAGGATATAAAACTCCATTTATATCCCCATTCTATAACAACTGATATTAATAAAATTCCTGTAAATGCAGGAATAGCAAAATCAAAAAAAGGAAATATCCCTACGGAAAATAAAGCAATAAGACTAATTGATACAATTACGCTACAAAATGATATATTAGAATTTTTTGAAGAGCTTTTCATATTTTATCTCCCTAACAGCAAGATATCAAATCTCCACCCATACATTCACAACAACAATCAGCGCATAGCAGGCTAGAACACATATCACATCCGCTACAACCACCAGATCCTCTACCTCCTCTATACGAGCCTCCTCTATACGAGCCTCCTCCGTATCCTCCAGATCCATAGTTTCCCTGTCTTTGATACATCATTCTATTATACACAGCTCTATATTCAGGATTATTAGGATTCATCTTAAAAGCAGTTTCAAATTGACCTGTCGCATCATCAACCCAACCTCTAGCAAAATATAAGCTTCCTTTTAAAAAATGCCACTCTGCATCTCGAATATTTTCTGGAACTTTAGCAAGTTCATCTTCAGCTTTTACAAGACTATTAGAATGTATAAGACTTCTTATATATGCATAATTAGAGCTAGAATTAGATGTGGATTTACCATAAGATTGCCCATAATTTTTGTTATATTCTGGACTAGAATAACTTCCATATCCCTGACCTGAAGAAGATCCATCTGCAGATGTCTTTTTTTCTGACACAATAGAATCATACGCCTCATTAACTTGTTGCATCTTTTCTGTAGCAACATCTGATAAAGGGCTATCTGCATAATTATCTGGATGATACTTTTTTACAAGTCCCCTATAAACAGATTTAATTTCGCTCATGGTCGCATCTCTTGTAACTCCTAAAACTAAATATGGATCATTTGACATCTAAAACCAATCTCCTTTTTTTGATAACATTTTTTTGAACATTTTTTAAACCAATATAAATAATATTATCTAATATTTCTTTATGTCTGATTATATTTAATAGTTCAAAAGAAAGAATAATTTGAGCAATTATAAGATTTAAAGTATTTTCTGCTGAATCAAATACTTTAAATAAATTATCTCTATCTTTTTTTATATCATGAATATCAAATTTAATTAAAAATGGATTATAATTTTTATCTTCTAAATCGCTATAGATATCATCAATTGCATCTATCAGATAAATCCATTTTCCTAAAAAATATCCGAATCTGTTTAAAACTTTTGACTGAGAAATATTATTAGATAATTTTTCCATAATAAGACCCATCGCAGTTGCGGTAGAATCTGCAGAAAAATCTAAACTACTGCTCTTCTGTGATTCACAATATAGCTGCATATCCATAGATTTACACATTATATCATCAAGAAATTTATAATTATCTTTAACTTTTTTTGAAGCTTTATTTATAAAAATATTTAAAAATTTATAGATATAACTTTTATAACTTTTATGATCTAATATATCATCTTTTATTTTATAATCTATCATTATTATAGCAACAGCTGCAGAATATGATAGATCATCACAAGATTTTAAACAAGTTTTTTTTTTCATAAAATTAAAAGAACACATTGATTTTTCAAAACCTCTAGACTCTTCTGTCATAGATATGGATAAAAGTGTTAAAAAAGTGAAATCATAACTTAAAAAAAATCTAGAAATTCTTCCATAGACTCTTCCCATATCTTTACAAAGTCCACAATAGATAGATTTATATATATCAAATTCTCTTATTCTAAGATCTGGTTTATAAGGTTGTATATATCCAAACAAAAAAATTTCCTCCAAAAAATCAAAAAATATTGATACAATGATTATAAATTAAATATTAGTACAATTCAACATAATCTTTATAAAATATATTAATTAACACTTATAAAAAATCGATTTGACTATAATTTTATAATTATGGTAGAATAAATAATATTTTACCATAATTGTATTATTTTTTGGAGGTATCTATTTGAAAAAAAATTTAAATATTTTAACTCTATCCTCTATCATGATTTCTTTAGATATTATATTTTCTAAAATTCTAACTATAACAATTCCTGGTGTTATTAAGCTAGATTTACAAATATTAATTGCAATGATTTCAGGATATATTTTAGGTCCATTATATGCTGTTATTTCTCTAATTATTAGTGATATCTTAGGTGGATTTATAAATTCGGGTTCTTTAGGTTTTTTCTTTGGATTTACAATTTCATCTGCTTTTAGAGGATTAATTGGAGGTTTATTTCTTTATAAAAAAAATATAAATACAGTAAACTCTTTTTGTGCAATATTTTTCGCTTATATACTTTCTGATATTATTTTAAATACTTTTTGGCTTTCTATTTTATCATCAGTTCCATTTACCCCTTTGTTAATTTCACGTCTTATTCCAAGATTTATATTTTTTATTATTATATTATCAATATATTACCCAATTATTACTATGATTTCTAAAAATAAAGAGTATTTTTACAAAAAAATGTAAAAATACTCTTTATTTTTATTTTTTATGAACGATATATATATTGTACAAAACATAAAGTATGTATTTTCCCATTATTAAAAGTTTTAAAAACAAAGGAAATAAACGAAGATGAATTATAACATAAATGTTCCATACAACTTTACAAACGAACTTTTATCAAGGAAAAATAAATATAAAAAACAATTTTTTATAAATATTATATCTTCTACTATTTCAATCCCACTGATTTCAATTTTATTATTTATAATATTAAGATGAGCAAGTATAACTTGCTCATCTTTTTATTTAAAATTTAAACAACAGATTTTATCTTCAATCGTAATTTATCCGATATCATAGCTATAAATTCTGAATTTGTTGGCTTTCCTCTACCATTATGTATAGTATAACCAAAAAATCCATTTAAAGTATCTACATCGCCTCTATCCCATGCAACTTCTATAGCATGCCTTATAGCTCTCTCAACTCTAGATGGTGTAGTATTAAATGCTTTTGCAACTGTTGGATATAATTGCTTTGTTATAGAATTTATCATCTCTACATTATTTATAGATAACATTATAGATTCTCTTAAATAATGATATCCTTTTATATGTGCCGGAACACCAATTTGATGTATAACATTAGTAACGGTCATCTCTAGATCTTCTCCATTTAATTTTGAATATAAATCAATAGAATTATCAACGCTATTGTTTTTTTCATTATTATTAGCATATCCTGTTATAGATGTAATTCTTTCAGCTAAAATATTTATATCAAAAGGTTTTAAAGCATAATAAGTTGCTCCATTTTCCATAACTTCCTTTTCCATAAAAGGATTATCATACGAACTCGTAACAATAAAAATTGGCTTTTTATCAAGTTTTTCTTTATTTATTGTTTTCATAACTCCAATTGCATCAATATGGGGCATAAAAGAATCTATTATAACTATATTGGGAGAATATGATTTTATAGTTTCTATTATCTCTAAACCATTTTTTTGTCTAATCAAAACTTCAAATCCATGACTTTCTAATAAATTTCCACATAAAATTCCAAATTCCATAGAGTCGTCACCTATTAATATTTTGTTTTTTCCATTCATGTCTATAAACCTCCATCGTTCTTGTCAATCTTTAATTATATTACCATATATTTCCATATATTGCAATAGCTTAAGTAATAAATATTTTATTTATTACTCTGCTAAAAAATTTAAACTTCTTGACTTATCATACATATTTTCCATAAATATACCATATCCTTTTGTAGGATCATTTACAAACACATGAGTCACAGCCCCAACAATTTTTCCATTTTGTAAAATAGGGCTACCACTCATACCCTGTACTATTCCACCTGCTTTTTCTAAAAGACTTTTATCTGTAACTTCTATAACCATATTTTTAACATCATCCATATTATTAAAATTAATTTTCTTTATTTCAATTTCAAATTCTTCAACTATATTATTATCTAAAGTTGTTAAAATTGTAGCTTTTCCTTCTTTAACATCCTGTTTTAATCCAACTGAAATTTCTTTTTGTGATTTATCATATTCATATAGCCTTCCATAAACCCCTGTTTTATCATTTAGAGTTATATTTCCTATAGAATTATTTGAAACAAAGTTTCCTTTTAACTCTCCTGGGATCCCTGAATATCCTTTGATTACATCTGTAACTCTAACATCAACAACATCTCCTGTCATAATTGGCATTATTCCTCCCGTATCAGGATCTGATATAGGATGCCCTAAACCTCCAAATATCCCATTATCTAAATCATAAAAAGAAACTGTTCCTATTCCTGCAGAACTATCTCTAACCCAAATGCCACCTTTATAATTTCCATCAATAGATGATTTTTCTGGTTGTAATTTTATCTTTTGAAACTTGTCTTCTCGCATTATATTTAAATTAATAGATTTTCCACCTCCGTAATTTAAAATATTTTCTATATGCTCATTACTTGTAATTTTTTGTCCATCAATTTCTATTATAACATCTCCAACTTTTATACCAGCTTTTTTTGCTGGATTTTTTTCTCCAGCTTCTGTTTCAATAGAATTAATTCCAATAACCATAACTCCTTGTGTGAATAACTTAATTCCAAAAGGATATCCCCCTGGAACAACCATCTTTTCTTCTATATAATCAACCATAACACTTTTTATAGGAATTAAATTAAATAGACTTAAATCTACAGATGTGTTTTTGACCCCTTTATTCGCTTGATAAAATTTATATATATCCGTTTTATTGGATATAGTTATCTCCGGCATAGAATCAATTTTTAATGTATTTCCATTTGTAACAAGAAATTTATTAGGTATAGTATATTTATAATATGATATAATTCCCATTAATAATATAGATACAATCATAGTAATTATAGATATATATTGAAATGTTTTTTTCATTTAATTAAAACTCCTCCTTGCCTAAAATAAATATTTAGACAATATTAATATTTCAGAATTTTAATAAAATATGTAATATAATAAATTTTTCATATAATTATATTATATGTTTTTTTATTTTATGGAAAATAATTGAAATTTTTATTTTTTATTTAAATATGAGTATACAGTATTTTCCATAAGCATAGCAATTGTCATAGGTCCTATTCCTCCTGGAACAGGTGTTATATATCCTGCTATTTTTTCAACATTTTTATAATCAACATCTCCTGTAACATATCCGTCTTCATCTCGATTTATACCTACATCTATAACAACACTTCCTTGTTTGACCATATCAGCTGTTATCATATTTCTTTTTCCAACAGCAGATATTAGTATATCTGCTGTTTTACAAATTTCTTTTAAATTTAACGTTTTTGAATGAACTAAGCAAACTGTAGCGTCATTTTTTGTCAACATTATAGACAACGGCTTTCCAACAATATTACTTCTACCCACTATAACACAAAATTTACCAGAAATTTCTATATTGTATCTTTTTAACAATTGTATGCATCCATTTGGCGTACACGGTTTTAATCCATCAAATCCATAAAAAAGATTACCAATATTTACCTTTGTAAAGCAATCAACATCTTTGTTCGGTATAATTCTATTTATAACTGTTTCTTGATTTATATGTTTTGGTAATGGCAATTGGACTAATATTCCATCAACTTTTTCATCAGTATTTAATTTATCTATAATTTCTAAAATTTTTTCCTCTGATATTTCTTTAGATAAATTAAATTCAAAAGAATTTATGCCTATATATTCACACGATTTCTTTTTAGCTTTAACATAAATCTTAGAAGCTGGATCATCTCCAACTATCAAAACAGCTAAACCTGGTTTCATTTTGTCTTTTTTAATAGACAAAATCTTTTTTCTTAAATTATTTTTTATCTCTTCTGAAATCTTTTTTCCATCTATTATTATACCCATAAAACTCCTTTACAATCATATATCTTTTTTATCTATAATATTAAATTAATCTGTAGTATTGGATTTTTTTTCTAATTTATCTTTGTTTTTTTCATAAAAATTTCCACTAACAACTATTTTGCTTTCTTCTGTATCTACATATAATTTTGCTAATCCACATTCTTTATCGTTCAAGACTTTATTTTTAAGTTTTATTAAAATATAAATCCCAATTATACAGAATAAAATTCCTAAAATTTGTGAAATTCTAAAATTCCCTATCATAAGGCTATCTGTTCTAAATCCTTCTACTATACTTCTTCCAAATCCATACCATATTATGTATAGTAAAAAAATTTCACCATCAAATTTTCTATGTTTTATATAAAATAATAGCCCAACAAAACCTATTAAACACCATATAGATTCGTATAAAAAAGTTGGATGAACAGGCATAGTTGGATTAACAAAAATTCCAAAAGACTCTAATAAATTTTGTTGAGATTCTAAATATGTCTGTATAGAATTACTATGCATACCCCATGGAAGGCTAGTATTACCACCAAATGCTTCTATATTTACAAAATTCCCCCATCTTCCTATACCTTGTCCCAATAAAAAACCTATACTTATTATATCCGCTAAAGGCAAAAATTTAACCTTCATTATTTTAGCTGTAATCAAACCAACAACAAAAGCTCCTATAATTCCTCCATAAATAGCAAGGCCTCCACCTCTTATATTAAATATTTCTAATAGATTATCTTCATAATAATCCCACTGAAATATTACATAATATACTCTAGCAAAAATAACAGCTCCACCCAAACTTATCATTATTACATCTATAACCTTATTTGCGTAAAGACCAAATTTACTAGAAATTTTCATAGCAACTAAAAGACTTACAACAACCCCTACCATTATAATTATAGCGTACCAATATATATCAATATTACCTATAGAAAAAGCTATTCTATTTAATGTAAGCGACAATCCCATCTTAGGAAAAGATAAAATTTCAACCACTATTTTCCCTCCCTATTATTAATTTAAAATTAATAATATACAAAAAATTATTTTATAGGATTAATAATAGATATAGAAGAAATTTCATTTAAAAACTCTTCTCTTATCATTTTATTTATATCATTTATATTTAAATTATTTATAATATCTATTTCATCAAAAAGAGTTGCCCCTTTAAAATAATTGGAAACTAGAGAATTCGCTACTGCTTCAACACTATTGAATTTTTTTATCATATTTCCATAAAAAAACTTCTTACACCTATTAAAATCTTCTTTTGATATTCCTGTTATTTTCAAATCTTCTATAGTCTTTTTTAACTCTTCATAAACTTTTTTAGGATCATTAGACTCTCCACCAAATATAATAGAAAAATATCCTGGTCCAGCTATAGTTTCACCACCAAATGAAGAATTTATAAGACCGTTCTTATATAATTTATCATATAAATTACTAGATTGTGATGAAACACTTTCTATAATAAATGATGCTATAAGTTCTTTTTTAACCATATCTTTTCCATGACATTCTTTTAATTTATATCCAATATTAAAAAGTGGCATAGATACAGAAAGATTTTGTTCTACCTCTTTTTTATAAACATTAGTTGGCTCATCATAAATTTTTTTCTCTATTTTAAATTCAACATCTTTCACTAAGCTATCAGAAATAATTTTTAAAATATTATCTCTATTAAAATTTCCTGCTAAAACTAAAACCATATTGTTTAGATTATAAAACTTTTTATATGTTGTATATAAAATATTATAATCTATTTGGGATATACTTTCTATACTTCCCGCAATATCTGTTTTAACTGGATTTTTATGATATAATGCTCCCAAAAGATTAAAAAATACTCTCCAATTACCATTATCGTTATACATTTCTATCTCTTGTCCGATTATACCCTGCTCTTTTTTAACTGTTTCATCAGAAAAATATGGGTTTCTAACAAATGATAATAATATTTTTAAAGATTCCTCTAAATCATCCACACAAGAAAAAAGATAGCATGTTTTATCAAAAGAAGTATATGCATTTGCTGATGCTCCTGTTTTTGCAAATAAAGAAAATACATCACTTCCATCTTCATTTTCAAATAATTTATGCTCTAAAAAATGTGCAATTCCATCTGGAACTTCTATAAAATCTTTATCATCTTTATTTTTAAAACTATTATCTATCGATCCATAATTAGTTCCAAAAATAACATGAGAAGATTTATACCCTTCCATAGGATATAATAATATTTTTAAACCTGTTTCATGGTCTATTTCCATATATTTTTCATTTATTTGTTTACATTCTATAATCTTCATATACTATTTCTCCTATCATTTCTTAATTTAAAATTGTATATATAGAATTTATTTCTAATGTTTTTATCGCCTCTATAACATCTTCTTTTTTAACATTATTTATATATCTACATTCTTCTTCTGGGCTATTATTTGTTTTAGAAAATAATTGAGAAATATTCCACAGTTCTATCATAGATAAAGAATCAGAAAAGCTTTTATAACCATTTATTATAGCAAGCTTTGCATTGTTTAAATCGTCTTCAGAAAAATCTCCGGATTTCATAAATTCTAACTGTTCCAATATTTCTTTTTTTGTTTTCTCTATATTATTTTTTTCCACTCCACAATCAACTAAAATTCCCCCATTAATTTTATCCAGTCTAGATACACAATAATAACAAAGGCTTAATTTTTCTCGAACATGCTTAAATAATTTAGAAAAAGGCATTCCACCATAAAGAGTCACTCCGAGTTTCAAAGCATATATTTTATGATTATCTGGAGATATATCTGTAGAAAATCCTATCGCCATTTTACATTGATTTACATCAAAAATATCTTCTTCTTCAATAATATTTTTTCTAGATTTTACAAGATTAATATCTAAATCAAAGTTTTTTTCTATTCTTTCTAGTTTAGAAATCCTCTCTTTAATAATATTTTCACATATGGTACTTTCCCCACATCCGGTGAAAAAAATTTCAATTCTTGAAGATTTTAATAATTTTTTATACTGATCTGTTATATCTTTTTCTGTTAACTTTTTTATATCTTCAATTTTTCCATATTTATTTAGATTAGAAGGCTTCTCTTTGTACATATATTCTTCTAATTTATTTATACAGAATGTTCTCTTATCATTTAATTCACTCTCTATAAGTTGAATTAAATTTGTTTTTTCTAAATCTAATATATCTTTTCTAAATTTTCCATTGATAAAATTAGGACGTAGTATTATATTTAAAATGATATCTGTTATATCTTTTAACAAACTATCTTTTTCTAAACAATACTCGTCATCTATTGAAGATATTGATAAATTTAATATCTGATAATCTCCTATTTTTCTAATATCTGATGAAAGAGATGTTCCATACATATTATCTAGCATTATGCTAAATTCTTTAAAAGAATCATATCCTTCATATCCTTTTTCTAAAATAAATGGAATTATAGCATTCTTAGAAACTTCTTTTTCCTCCAACTTTGTAATCATATTAAAAGATATTCTATTTGTTTTAAACTTTTTTTCGATAGTAGAATTAAAATATATACCATTTTTCAATTCTACTCTTTTTAAAGAATCATTCATATATTCACCTTTTATCCTTATATTAATAAATGTATAATAAAAGCTAATACACTTATTATACTATATTTTATTTAAATCTTATATAACTAAAATAAAAAAGATGCCTTTAAGCATCTTTTTTATTAAAAAGAAATATTATAAGATATATCAAACATTTCTTTATCAAATTCTTTTTTCATAGCAAGTCCCTCTTTTATATCATAATCAACAGTTTTATTGTCTTTTAATCCAATAACTCTATTACCTATACCTTCTGATAAAAGTTCTACTGCTCTATATCCAAATTGACTAGCTATAACTCTATCTCTAACTGTAGGGCTTCCTCCCCTTTGAACATGTCCTAGAACAGTTGCTCGTGTTTCTATCCCTGTAGACTTTTCTATAACTTTTGACATATCTTCAATATTTCCTATACCTTCTGCAACTAGTATTATAAAATGTTGTTTACCCAACTTCTTAGAAACTTTTATTTTTTCTATTATATTGTTTATATCATAGCTAATTTCAGGAACAATAATATAACTTGCTCCACATGCTATTCCTGTATTTAAAGCTATATACCCTGCATTTCTTCCCATAACCTCTACAATGCTACATCTATCATGAGATTGTGCAGTATCCCTAATTTTATCAATCATAGATAACGCAGTATTCATAGCAGTATCATAACCTATTGTATATTCTGAGCATGAGATATCATTATCTATTGTTCCAGGAATACCAATACAAGGAATTCCTGCTTTAGATAAAACAGCAGCCCCTTCAAATGAACCATCTCCACCTATTACAACAACCCCATCCATACCGTATTTAAGACATGTTTGTTTTCCTTTTTCAACGCCTTCTTTTGTCCTAAATTCTGCACAACGTGCTGTATAAAGTATGGTTCCTCCTTTTTGTATAATATCTGAAACAGTTCTCATTTCCATCTTCTTTACGTCTCCGTTTATAAGACCATTATATCCTCTATATATTCCATAAACATCTATACCTTTTCTTATTGCCGCCCTTACAACTGCTCTCACTGCTGCATTCATTCCTGGTGCATCCCCACCACTTGTTAAAACACCTATAGATTTAACTTCCATCAAAAATAACCCTCCTATAAATAATTCTCTTCATCTTATACAATAGATTTTACTAACATTTTTTTTTAATGTCAACATTTAAAAACTTTTATTTCTAAAATAATCATCTAACGTAGATAAACTTTTAAAGAAATATTTGTAATTATTACCATCTTTTTTTAAAAAAATATCACCCAAAAATAATTTTCCTCTTTTAAAATATTTACTATATTTTTCTCCTATAATTTCTGATAAAAAAACTTCTTCAAATTTTTTCCCATCTGATATTTCTATATAATGTGTAGATTTCCTATTTTTTATATAAATTTTTTTATAGCTAAATAAATAAAATAAAATTTTTTTACTATTATTTTCTAATGCTATTCTATCTCTATTTATAAATATATAATCTAAATTATATATTTTTTTATTATCAATTAGTTTATCCCAATGTTTTATATAACTTACAGAAATCGGGAATCCGAAAATTTCTTCTTCTATAGAAATAGTTTCTTCTATTGTATAATTATCTAAATATTTCCATGAATAATCATCAACTATATCTTTAACCATACTTGTCTGTCCGCTATATACAGCTATATTTTCAAAATACACTTTATCTATTATTTTATCAAAATTATAGATAAGAGTTTTTCTGTTTATCTCAAATTTTTCAAAGCAACCTGCCTTAATTAAATTTATTATTCCTCTTTTATATCCATCTTTTTCACATATTTTTTTACAAAAAGAATAGAAATTAGAAAATAAACCTATATCATTTCTAATATCCACTATATCATCACAGAATTTTTTCCCTATATTTTTTATAAATAAAAATCCAACCAATAAACCTTTTTTATGAATTTTAAAATAACTATCGCTAATATTAATATCAACAGGATATATTTTTATCCCCATATTAATTGCTTCTTTTAAAGATTCTATAACTTTTTCTGTATTTTCTATATATGTATTTATCAAAGAACACATATATTCAACCGAAAAATTTGCTTTTAAATACGCAGTTTGATAAGCTATAATTGAATATGAAACGGCATGAGATTTATTAAATCCATATGATGCAAAGTGAACCATAATATCAAATATTTGACTAGCTAATATATATTCTATCCCATTATTTACCGCACCTACACAAACTCTATTTCCATCTATATCTTTTCCAAATATAAATATTTCTTTCTCTTGTTTCATAAAATTCATATCTTTTTTGCTCATATATCTTCTAACTAAATCTGCTCTTCCATAAGAATATCCAGCAATTTCTCTACACGCTTTCATAACCTGCTCTTGATATATAAAACATCCATATGTTTCTTCTAAAATATTTTTTAAACTTTCGTGGATATATTTTATTTCTTTTGGATTTTTTCTGTTTTTTAAATATTCATCCACAGAACCACTTTCAATAGGACCTGGCCTATATAAAGATATCGCTATAGCTATATCTTCTATACTATTTATCTTCATATTTTGTAATATATTTCTAACTCCTCTACTTTCTAATTGAAATACTCCTATAGTATTTCCTTTTGATAAAAGTTCATAGGTTTTTTTATCGTTATAACTAATATTATTCATCAAATTTTTTTTATTTTCACTACAGATAATCTCTTCAGCCTTCTTTATAACCGTTAAGTTTCTAAGTCCTAAAAAATCTATCTTTAACATTCCTAATAATTCTAGTTGTTTCATATCATATTGTAATATAAGAGAATCTTCCACATCTACCGGTCCATATTCTTCAACTCTTTTATCACATATTATTATCCCTGCTGCATGCCTAGATGTATGCCTAGGCACTCCCTCAATTTTTTTAGACATATCTATTAGTCTTCTACATTCTATATCATTGTCATATATTTTTTTTAAATCTTTAGATATTTCTAGTGCTTGAGATATAGTTACATTTAATATTTTAGGAATATATTGATTTATCATATTTATATAAGATAAATCAATATTTTTTACCCTCCCTATATCTCTTATTGCACCTTTTGCACCCATTGTTCCAAATGTAATTATATTTGCTACATTGTAAAATCCATATTTCTCTACGACATATTCTATAACTTCATGTCTTCTTTCATAACAAAAATCTATATCAAAATCTGGCATACTAGATCTTTCTGGATTCAAAAATCTTTCAAATATAAGATCATACTTTATAGGATCTACATCTGTTATTCCAACACAATAAGCAACTAAACTTCCCGCACCCGATCCTCTTCCTGGTCCAACATTTATTCCAGACTTCTTTGAATATTTTACAAAATCATAAACAATTAAAAAATAGCTTTCATAACCCATTTCAAATATTATTTTTAGCTCATAATTTAATCTTTTTATAGTCTTTTCATTTAAATTTTCTTTATATCTTTTTTTTAATCCTTTATAACTAATTTTTCTTAATAGAGTTTTATTATCAATATTATAATTTGAAATAAAATTTGGAGTTTTTATATTCCCAAATTCAATAATTAGATTACATTTATTAGAAACTTTTACACTGTTTTCTATAGAGTCTTTAAAATCATTAAAATTTAAAGCCATATCACCATATGATTTCAAATAAAATTCTGAATTTTCTAAATTAGAAACTTCTACTTCAAAATCTTTTTTATTGTTTTTTATACAATATAATATTTTTTGAATATAGCTATCTGATTTATAAATATAATGAACATTATTAGTAGCTATGGTTTCTATTTCATAACTTTTTGAAGATAAATACAATAATTTATTTACATTATATTGCCATTCTAAATTTTGATTTTGTATTTCTAAATAAAAATCTTTTTTAAAGATATCTTTAAACATATTTAAATAGACATCCAATTTTGAATTTTTATCTAATTTAATTTTTTCAACAAATATAGAATTTTTATATCCAGAAAGGCATATTAAACCTTTACTATATTTATTTACTATACTAAATGGAACTGTTTTTACTCCATAAAGATATTTTGCATTTGAAACTATTTTTATTAAATTATAATATCCAAATATATTTTTACATAACAAAACAAGGCTATAAATATTATTAGGTGATTTTTTTGAAGATTCATTATCAAAAAAATAATTAATTTCACACCCAATAATAGGCTTTATATCCTCTTGTAAACAAGATCTATAAAATTTTATAACCCCATACATATTCATATTATCTGTAATAGCAACACTTTTTTGACCCAATAATTTAACGTTTTTTATAAGCTCATCAATATTACAGTTCCCATCTAAGAGGCTATATTCTGTATGTAGGTGTAGATGTGCAAATTCATTAGTCATCTGTTTTCCTCAAACTATCTGCTATTTTAGATATTTTTTTTATTCTATAATAAACCGCGGACCGTGTAATAGATGGATTTATCATATCTCCAATATCTTTTAATGATATATCTTGATTATTTAAACGAAATATTGCCAACTCTCTTAATTCTAATGTCAAAAAATCTAAACCTTTTTTACTATCTATAAATAATATATCTTCTATTTGTTTTTCTGATGCTTTTAAAACTTTATCTATATTTGCTGTTTCGCAATTTACAACTCTATTAACTTTGTTTCGAATATTTTTTAATATTTTAATATTCATAATTTCTAAAGAACTTTCCGTATCTCCTAAAAAAGTCAAAAAATCTTCTATATCTTCACTAGATTTAGTATAAAATAAAATAATTTCTTTTTTTTTCTTAATTTTCATAGAAATACCAATATTTTTATATGTTTCTACTAATAATTCATATTTATCAAAATTAGATATGTTAAATTCTAAATAATATTCTAATTCTGGATTTGAAATTCTTCCACATGCTAAAAAAATGCCTCTATAAAAACTTGATAAACAACACATTTTATGATTATAGCATATATCTATCCCTAATTTATTTAAAATATATTCCTTATTAAATTCCTCTTTTATTAATAGTGTATAAAATATTTCATTTTTAAAATTAAATTTAGATATAAGATAGGTGTAACTAAAGTGTTTTTTAATTATACTAGTTATAAAATAAAAAATATTTTCATTATTAGTTAAAAAAAATTTATTATTTTTTAAAAAATTTTTATTGAAAAATAAATACCCTAATAAAAGATATCTACTGCATAAATTACATTTAAAAGGTTGATTAATTAAATTATTTTTTATCTTATCTTTAAATAAATTTTTCAATATATGTCAACTTTCTAAATATATTAATGTCTTTGTATATCTCTATGATTTACAGAAACATAAACATTTGATTCATCTAAATGTTTATACAATTTTTCTACAAATGTAACCGATCTATGCTTTCCCCCTGTACATCCTATAGCAACTGTAAGTTGCGTTTTTCCTTCTGCTATATATAAAGGTATTAAAAAGTCTATCATATCGGTTAGTCTCATAAAATATTCATCTGCCTTAGGATCCACCATAACATAATCCTTTATCTCTTTATCAATTCCTGTAAGATTCCTTAATTCTTCTATATAATACGGATTTCTAAGACATCTAACATCAAACATCAAATCAGCATCAGATGGAAATCCATATTTAAAACCAAAAGACATACAATTTATAAGCATACCTTTTGATATATTATCTAAAAATATATTTGATATCCTCTGCTTTAATTGTGATGTAGATATCATCGATGTATCAATTATATAGCTAGCCATAGCTCTAAGCGTTGATAATTTTTCTCTTTCTTTTTTTATTGCATCTCTAGTTGAAAAACCCTCTTTATCTAAAAGAGGATGTGTTCTTCTTGTTTCTTTAAACCTTTTTTCTAGAACTTCATCTGATGAATCCAAATATAAAATTTTATAATTCACCTCTATTTTATCCATCTCTTTTAATTCATCATAAATACCATTAAAAAGCTCTCCACCTCGTATATCTGTAACCACAGCCATTTTTTCTATTTTACCATTTGTTTTATCACATATATGAAAAAATTTTGATATAAGAGTTGGTGGCATATTATCTACACAATAATAACCTATATCTTCTAAAGCATCTATTGCTATAGATTTTCCAGATCCTGAAAGTCCAGTTATAATTATTAACTCCATCCATACTCTCCTATCTATTTTTATATCTTTTTGATTTCATATTCTAAATAATAATTTGTTTTTTTAAAAACTTTATCTTGGATATATTCCATAAGAGAAACCACATCACCACAAGTTGCATTTCCTTTATTTATAATAAAACCTGCGTGTTTTTCACTAACTTGAGCGTCTCCTATACTATATCCTTTTAATCCACATTCAGAGATCAAAAATCCTGCATAACTTCCATTAGGTCTTTTAAAAACACTTCCTGCACTAGGATAATTAGTTGGCTGTTTTTCCAATCTTTTTGATATAATATCATCCATATCTTGTTTAATTGTTACTGGATTTTTTTTATAAAGATCTATAGTCATAGATAATATACAGTATGGTTTTTTCATAAATATACTAGTTCGATACCCTAATTCCATATCATTTTTATGAATTTTGTATATATCACCTTTTTCATCCATATATTCTGCTTCTATTATTATATCCTTAATTTCTTTTCCATATGCACCCGCATTCATATATATAGCACCACCAACAGAACCAGGTATACCCCAAGCAAACTCAAGTCCAGATAAAGAATTTTCATATGCAGTTATACACAGTTTTGATAACGGCATTCCACAATATGTTTTTATTTTATTTCCTTCTATAATAGTTTCAGAAAAATTATGAGAAAATAATATACCTACACCTCTAATACCATTATCATCAACTAAAATATTAGAACCTCTGCCTAAAAAAATATGATCTATTTTATTTTTCAAGCAGTATGAAATTATATTTTTAATCTCTAAAATAGTTTTAGGAAATACTAAAATATCAATATTTCCACCTATTTTGAATGTTGTGTACTCTTTCATATTAGCATTTAATTTAAAATCTATATTATTTTTTAAAAAATATTCTCTTATACAAGGAATAAAATCCATAAAAACCTCCTAGACATTTATCTATTTAATTAAATACTATCCCTCTTTTTTTTAAGATATAATCTTGAAATTTATCTTGATCTAAATTTAATATTAAGTTTTCTTTAAAATTTATATTTTTTAACATCTCTATAGATTTATCAAACTTTCCAACAGCTCCAGAATAATGTGCATCAGAATCTATTATTATCTCTATATCATATTTATTACAAATTTTAGCAATTTCTATACAATTCGGCTTAGAGTTATTTCTACTAACAAAAGATCCTTCATTTATCTCTACTATTTTTCCATATTCTTTAAATTTTTTAAGACATTTTTCATGATCAAATGGATAATTTCCATTTCCGCTATGCCCTATAACATCTATATATTTATTTTCACATAAATTTAAAAAAGCATTAGTATGAGATTCTTTTGTAGATGGCTTAAAAACTGGTTCATGTAAAGATGCAATAATCCACTCTAAATTTTGAACAGTATCATTGTCTATATCCACGTCGCCATCTTCATTTAATATATTCGTTTCAATTCCATATATCATATTAATTCCTTCTATAACACGTGGCAAAGCCTTATAATTGTGAAAATGCCATATATGCGGAGAATCTGGCATCTCTGGACCATGATCTGTTATTCCTAAAAATTTTAAACCTGCTTTTTTTGCCGCCAATGCATTTTCTGTAATAGTGCTATAAGCGTGATTAGATGCAATCGAATGACAATGCATATCTGCTATTATTTTCATATATTCCCCACTATCTATAATTTTAGAATAAATCCCAATTTTTAACTTTATCTTCTTGTTTATCTATATTCATTCCTATATTATCCATAAGTTCCTGCGCGGCATTATACCCCATTTTTTTTTGTCTATTATTTATAGCTGCAACTTCTAATATAACAGCAAGATTTCTTCCTGGTTTTACCGGAATTGTCAAAGATGGAACTTTAACATCTAAAACAGAAACATACTCATTCTCTAAACCCATTCTATCGTATGCTTTATCTTTTTTCCACGGCTCTAGTTCAACTAGCATATCTATTTTTTGAGAAGTATTTACAGATCCCATTCCGAAAAGCCTTCTCGCATTTATTATACCTATTCCCCTAATTTCTAAAAAATGTCTTATATTTTCTGGAGATGTTCCTATAAGTGTATTTTCATTAACTTTTTTTATCTCCACAGCATCATCAGCAATAAGTCTATGTCCTCTTTTAACTAATTCTATAGCTGTTTCGCTCTTTCCAACACCACTTTCACCAAATAATAAAACGCCTTCTCCATATAGTTCTACAAAAACTCCATGTCTAGTTATCCTTGGCGCTAAAGCGACGCTAAGTGCATTTATTATTGAAAACATAAAATTAGAAGTTCCTCTATATGTTTTTAATAAAGGGATATTATATTTTTTTGCATATTCCAACATTTCTGGAAATATCTCTTGATCTCTTGTTATAACAATAGCCGGAACTTTTCTTGAAAATAGAGATTCTAAATTATTTTTTCTAAGATCTTCATCTAAACTCTCCAAATATGCAAATTCCATTTTTCCTAATATCTGTATTCTATTAGGATCAAAATAATGAAAAAAACCTGATAAATGTAATCCCGGTCTATTAACTTCTGTATTTGATATTTTAGTGGGTTGTTTGTCATCTATGTATAATATTTCCATCTCCAGTTCTTTAACAATTTCTATTAAATCTACTGATAATTCTATACTCATAAAACCACCCTTTTCAAATATATTTATTTATATAGTATACTATATAAATAAAAACTATTCAATTCAAAAAACACAACTTTATATTACACTATTATTTTTTCAACCTGTATTTTTCACTATATCCAACAATTATTCCGCCAATACTATTTCCGATAAATACAATTATAAAATTAAAAATCATAGACATTTTAAAATTAATATTAAATATGTAAATACCATAATAAAATATATTTGCAACAATATGATCAAATCCGCATATAACAAAAGCTCCTATAAATATTACATTTAAAAAAATTGCTATACCCTTATCTTCTGTCATTTTTTTAGATGATAAAACTGCATATCCAACTAATAGTCCACAAAAAACACTCATTATAAATATACTTATATAGCTATCAGAAAGTTTTGTATCTACTATTGTTTCTATTTTAGGTAAAATTTTATCTAATATTCTAGTGTTACTAATTAAAAACGCATATGTTATTCCTCCAATAATATTTCCGACTATGGCATATACTATGTCTATCTTTTTGTAATATCCTAATATTATATATGGAAAAACTTTTGTAAATAGCATATCATAAAAATGCATCACCAAAAATATTCCTACAGTAAAAATAAATGGAGCAAAAATACTGTCTCCGCTTAATATATATGTAGTTGCTCCTAAACCTATATACATACCAGCAAATATTGCACTTATCCATTTCTTTATATTCATATATTTCCCCTTTAAACTCTATAATAAGACGCTATCAAAAAGATAGCGTCTTATTATATTTTATTATTTATATAATGTTATTATTTAACACCATAATATGCCAATTTATATATCTCTTTAAGCTCTGAAATTAGTGGATATCTTGGATTTGCAGTTGTACATTGGTCTTCAAAAGCAAGTTCAGAAAGATAATCTAGTTTTTCTAGATATACACTCTCTTCAACTCCACAATCTTTATATGTAAGTGGTATTCCAACAGATTTAGCTAGTTTATTTATAGCATCTATTAAACTTGAAACGCCCTCTTCTGTTGTAGAAGATTTTAAACCAAGATATTTTGCAATTTTTGCATATCTTTGATCTGCAATAAATTCAGAATATTTTGGAAAAGAAACAAATTTAGTTGGTTTTGTAGCATTATATCTAATTACATGTGGAAGTAACACAGCGTTTGATCTACCATGAGGAATATGATATTCTCCACCAATTTTATGTGCTAATGAATGGTTTATTCCTAAAAACGAATTTGTAAATGCCATCCCAGCAATTGCAGATGCATTATGCATCTTTCCTCTAGCAATAGGACATCCTTCATTAACAGATTTATGTAAATTTTCAAAAACAAGTTCTATAGCTTTAATTGCCAAACCATCTGTAAAATCAGAAGCAAGTATAGATACATACGCTTCTATTGCATGTGTCAAAACATCCATACCCGTATCTGCTGCTATAGATTTTGGCATAGTCATAACAAATTGTGGATCTATTATAGCTACATCTGGTGTAAGTTCATAATCAGCAAGAGGATATTTTATATTCCCATTTTCTTTATCTGTTATAACAGTAAACGATGTAACCTCTGAACCTGTTCCAGATGTCGTAGGAATAGCAACCATTTTTGTTTTATTTCCTAAATTTGGGAATGAAAAAGCTCTTTTTCTTATATCTAAGAATTTTAGTCTTGCTCCAGCAAATGAAGTTTCCGGATGTTCATAGAACAACCACATTCCTTTTGCTGCGTCAATAGCAGATCCTCCACCCAACGCAATAATTACATCTGGTTCAAATTTATTCATAGCTTCAACACCACGCATAATTGTCTCTACTGATGGATCAGGCTCAACATCAGAGAAAATTTGGACAGTGCAATGAGAATTATTATATGATTCTCTTTTATCTAAATAATGTTGAACTTTTTCTACATATCCTAATTTAACCATCATAGGATCTGTAACAATTAATGCTTTTTTTATATTTGGCATTTTTGCAAGATATTGAACACAATTATCTTCAAAGAAAATTTTTGGAGGAATTTTAAACCATTGCATGTTAGTTCTCCTTTTACTTAGACGTTTCTTATTTATAAGATTAACTGCGGTAACATTGGAAGCAGTAGAGTTTTTTCCGTATGATCCACATCCAAGTGTTAAAGATGGTAAATTTGTGTTATATATATCTCCAATTGCACCATGTGTAGAAGGAGCATTTTCTAAAATTCTTCCTGCTTTAACTCTTTTAGCAAACGCTATACAAGCATCTTTATTATCAGAATGTATAACTGCAGAATGTCCCAATCCTCCAAATTCTAACATTTCACAAGATTTATCTATACCTTCTTTTTCATCTTTTACAATGAAATATGCAAGGATAGGAGAAAGTTTTTCAGCAGAAAGAGGACAAGAAGGTCCAACTTCTTTAAGTTTTGCAATAAGTATTTTTGTTTTTTCAGGAACAGAAACTCCTGCTTGTTCCGCTATCCAATTTGCTGTTTTTCCAACAATATTTGGATTTAAAGCCCTGTTCTTTTCTATAGGCATTGCAAAATCTGTAACTTTTATAGTTTCTTCTTCTGTTAGAAAATAGCAATTGTTATCTAACATTATTTTTTCAAATCTTGAAGAAATTTCTTTATCAACTATTACAGCCTGCTCAGAAGCACATATCATACCGTTATCAAATGTTTTTGACAACATTAAATCGTTGCATGCTCTATTTAAATCTACACATTTATTTATATAACAAGGAACATTTCCAGGACCAACGCCTAAAGCTGGCTTCCCAGAACTATAAGCAGATCGAACCATTCCACTACCACCAGTAGCCAATATTAAAGAAACTCCATCATTATTCATCAATGCTGATGTAGCTTCTATAGACGGTGTTTCTATCCATTGTACACAATTTTTTGGAGCACCCGCAGCTATTGCTGCATCTCTAAGTATTCTAGCTGCTTCTACTGAACATTTTTGAGCAGATGGATGAAAAGCGAAAATAATTGGATTTCTTGTTTTCGCTGTAATAATCGTTTTAAACATAGTAGTAGACGTTGGATTTGTTACAGGTGTTACCCCTGCAACAACTCCAACTGGTTCTGCTATTTCCATATATCCATCTAATTCAGACTCACTAATTATACCAACAGTCTTTGCGTATTTAATATCGTGCCATATATATTCTGTAGAAAAAATATTTTTAATTACTTTATCTTCAAAAACACCTCTTCCAGTTTCATCTATTGCTAATCTAGCAAGATTCATATGATTATCAAGTCCTGCTAAAACCATACTATGAACAATTTTATCCACCTGTTCTTGGTCTAGTTTCATATATTCATCTAATGCTTTTTTCCCTTTTAGAACTAATTCATCAATAAGCGTGTTTGTAGAAATAGTATTATCCACTGTTTTTTCTTTAGACATTAAAAATACCTCCAATATAGAATATAATTAATATTGTTATTAATTTAACAATATTAATTATATTCTATATTTAATATTATGTCAATATAATTAACTCTATTTTTTATCTACTCCCTCTGTACTTTCAGAAATAAATATTGTCTGCAATGTCAAAAATATAATCTTTATATCTAACCAAAAGGAATATTTTTCTATATATATTAAATCTAATTTTATTTTATCCTCAGGTGTAGTGTTATACTTTCCATAAACTTGTGCATATCCAGTAAGTCCAGATTTAACCTTTGTTCTCATTGCAAAATCAGGATAAACTTTTATATATTCACTAATAATCTCTGGTCTTTCTGGTCTGGGTCCAACTAACGTCATATCCCCTTTTAATATATTTAAAAGTTGAGGTATCTCATCAATTCTCGTTGATCTTATAAAATTTCCAATAGGGGTTATCCTAGAATCATTTTTTGATGCTAAAATTGCTTTTCCATCTTTTTCTGCATTTATAATCATGCTTCTAAATTTATATAAAATAAAAATTCTTTCATCTTTTGTAACTCTTTTTTGTTTAAAAAAAACAGGCCCTTTATCATATAATTTAATTGCTATAGATGTTATTAACATTATAGGGCTTAATACAATAAGTCCTGTAATTGAAATTAAAATATCAACCATCCTTTTTATTATTAATTGCTCGGGCATAAGCCCTCTATTTTTACAAAGCATAATAGGTATATCTGCTACCTGTGTCATAAATGAATTTTTTATTATTATATCTGTTAAAGTAGGGATAATATATAATCGTTTATTTTTACAATAGCAATAATTGATTATTTTGTCTGCAATATCTCCTTTTATAGAATATAAAAAAACTCCATCAACTCTATCGATTATATCTATAATGGATGCGATATCATCCTTCTGTGATTTTATATTTATTAAATTATATTTTTTATCCTTTTTTATTATTTTTAAAATAGTTTCTTCTGAAATATGGTCTCCATAAATAAGCATGACATCCTTTATAGGATATAACATATAGTATAATTTCAAAGACATTAAAGAATATATTATAGATATTAAAAATTGTGATATTATTAAAATTATAAATTTATCTATCCTTAAAAGATTTCCACTAATTAAAGATATAATAAAATATATAAAAATATTTGAAGAAATTATTACAAAAAACCAAGAACTTAATATATTACTAGTACTTTTACCATCTATTTTTCCTACAGAATATATATGATATAATATAAAAAATATACAAGTATATATAAACATAACCAAATAATTTCCCCTATTATAAAAAAGAGTTTCGCTATAAAATGAGCTCCAAATAGTATAAAAAGTGCTGAATAATGAAATCAGCATTGTAATTTTAAGAATAAAAATCCAAGTTTTTCTGAATCTTATTATAAAATCTGACATTTATACCCCCATAAAAATATAAAATTTTTATCAACTTTTATATTCTATTATATATTAAAAAAAAAATCAAATATATAATTTAATACTGATATATTTTAAATTAAGAATAGGAGAATTTATAAAACATATGATTAAATTTAAAAATGATTGGAATACCATTTTAAAAAAAGAAATTTCTAAAAAATATTTTTTAAAATTAACCGATATTTTAGATAAAGAGTATGAAAATAAAATAATATACCCTCCAAAAGATAAAATATTTAATTCACTAAATTTATCATCTTTTGAAAATACAAAAATAATAATATTAGGACAAGATCCCTATCATGGATTAAATCAAGCAGATGGATTGGCCTTTTCTGTAAATAATATAAAAAAAATACCTCCATCTCTTGTAAATATTCTAAAAGAGATTAAAACAGATATTGGTGAAACTATTATTAAAACTGGTGATCTAACACCATGGGCAAATCAAGGAGTCCTTCTTTTAAATTCTATACTGACAGTTAGATCCGCTACTTCTTATAGCCATAAAAATATTGGATGGGAAACCTTTACAGATTGCATAATAAAAAATTTAAATCAAAAAGACATACCCACTGTGTTTATATTATGGGGAGCTAAGGCTATTAATAAACAAAATTTAATAACAAATCAAAAACATCTTGTTTTAAAATCTCCCCACCCAAGTCCTCTTTCTGCATATAGAGGTTTTTTTGGAAATAAACATTTTTCTAAATCAAATAATTTTTTAATAAAAAATAATATATATCCAATAAAATGGTAAAATAAAAAAGGTAGTAAATTTAAACTACCTTTTTTATTTTATTACCTTTTATATAAATAGAATCTATTGTAAAATCTTTATTTAAAATAACAAGATCTGCATATTTACCAACAGAAATACTTCCAACAATATTATCCACTCCAATTAATTTAGCTGGATTATATGATGCAGCTTTAACCGCTTTTTCAAAAGGTATCCCTGATTTTGATGCATAAATCATACATTTCATTAGATTAGTTGTTGAACCTGCTATTGTTCCATCAATTAAAGTTGCTTTACCATCAACTATATTTACATCTTGTCCACCTATTTTATAAACTCCATCGTTCATCCCAGCAGCAGACATGCTATCACTAATCAAAACTAATCTATCTTCACCTAATATTTTATATGTAGTTCTTATTACAGATGGATGTATATGTATTCCATCACATATTAATTCTGCAGTTATATCACTTTCTAGAATAGCACCTACTGTCCCTGGATCTCTATGTGTGAAAGGAGTCATCGCATTATATAGATGTGTTCCATGTTTTATTCCTCTAGATATCCCTTGTTTAGAGATTTCATAGTTTGCATTTGTATGTGCCATAGATAATACAATATCACTATCTTTATAATAATCTATAAATTCCATAGCTCCTTCCAATTCTGGAGCTACAGTAACAACTTTTAAGTTTTTTCCACTATTTTCATTAAGAAGCTCTATAAAATTTATATCTGGATTAATTATATATTTTTCATTTTGTGCCCCTTTTTTTGCTTTACTACAAAAAGGTCCTTCTAAATATATTCCATGAGGATATGCCGTATTTAAATTAGATTCCATAAAATTCTTCATACTTTTCATCATAGATAAAAGATAATCTTTCGATAATGTTAAAGTTGTCATAAGAAATGATGTTATTCCATTTTGTCCAAGATAATCTGAAATTGTTTGATAACTCTCTATACTATTATCACAAAAATCACATCCACATCCACCATGTATATGAATATCTATAAGACCAGGAATTATATACTTATCTTGACAATCTATGATATCTCCATCCATAGATATAGTAGATTCTATAGATTCTATAAAATTACCTTTAATTTTTATATCTTTTTTTACTAATTTAAAATTTTCATCAACTATAGTTCCATTTTTAAAAATCAAAATAAACCCTCCTATTTACTAATAGCAGTTCTAATTGCTCTTAATTCATCTGGTTTTAAATCCCTATATGTACCTGGCTTCAAAATTCCAAGTCTAAGAGGTCCTACTGATGTTCTTTTCAATCTAGCAACTTCTAATCCAACAGCCTCACACATCCTTCTAATCTGCCTATTTTTTCCTTCTCTTATAATTATATCTATAACAACTCTATTTCTCTCTTTTGTTAAAACTCTAATCTCTGCTGGAAGAGTTTTATATCCATCTATTTCAACACCTTCCGCAAGATCCGCAGCTTGTTTATCTGTTATATCTGGTCTAACTGTAACTCTATAAGTTTTTGTTATATGCTTTCTAGGATGCATTATATCATTCGCAAAATCACCATCGTTAGTAAATAATAATAAACCCTCTGAATTTACGTCCAATCGTCCAACTGGATAAATTCTTTCTTTTACATCAGCTATAAGATCTGCAACACATTTTCTATTTCTATTATTTTCATCCTTCATAGTTGTTATATACCCTCTTGGCTTATATAAAATTATATATCTATAATTTTGTTTTTTAGGGATAATAATATTTTCGCCATCTATACTTATAAGATCTTTAACTTTATCAACTTTTACACCTATCTCTATATCACGACCATTAACCTTAACTCTTCCTTTTTGTATCAACTCTTCTGCTTTTCTTCTAGAACAAAATCCACTTTCAGAAATAACTTTCTGTAATCTAATTTTTTCCAATTTTATAATCCCCAATCCTTATTTTAAACTCATAATTTATTCTTTAAATAAATTATGAGAATATTTTAGATATATTTGTAAATAAATTTTTTATAGAATCAAAAAATTTATTAAATATATTTTCTTCTTTTTCATCTTCTACACTAGGTAATCTATCTATAGTTTCTCCAGCTAATAAAGGAATTTTTACAATAATATTTTCATCTAAAGTATATAAAATTTCTCCTATAATATCATTTTTCATAACAGGTGCATAATAAAAATGTTTAAAATTAGTTTGTTTTTTTAAATTTTGAAAATCATCAGGATGAATTCCAATATTTATAGCTAATGGATTTGATACAATAAATTCTGATTTATCTCCATTAACTACACTTATAGAAGTTTCACCTATATTAGGTAATAATTCTATTGGTTTTATTTTTTTAAAACCATAATCATATAAAATTTTATGATCATTCCAGTCTTCTTTTGCATCTAAAGTTACAACTATTAAAGCCGTATCATCTTTATAACCTATTGATACAAGACATCTTCCTGCAGGTGTTGTAAATCCTGTCTTTCCTCCAACTATCCAATCATAAGTATTTAACAGTCTATTATGGTTTGTTAATGTTCTTGAATATGGAGGATTCCCATACTTTATTGTTGATTTATATTTTGATGTTATATCAACAAAATCTGTATTTTGCATTGCATACTTCATAAGAATAGCCATATCATATGCTGTAGAATAATGATTTTCATCATGTAATCCTGATGGATTAGTAAAATTAGACGATTTCATACCAATCTTTTTAGCATATTCATTCATCTTATCCGAAAATTTTTCTATAGATCCTGATATTTTTATAGCAACGACATTTGCAGCATCATTTCCAGAAGGAAGCATCATACCATATGACAAACTTTTTAAATTCACAAAATCTCCATCTAACAATCCCATAGATGAACCTTCTGTTTTTATAGCTTGACTATCAACAACAAAGTATTCCTCTATATTCTCTTGTTCTAAAGCAATTAAAGTTGTTAATATTTTTGTTGTACTCGCCATAGGAAGCTTTTCATCCATATTTTTATCATAAATAACCCTACCTGTTCTCGCCTCAATAACAATGGATGCTTTTGCAGAAATATCTATAATATCAACAGCATATACTTTATCAATAAAAAAATTAGAATGACTAATAAATAAAAATAATAATAAAGTTGAAAATATTTTTTGTTTCAATTTAAAATCACCACCAATTAATTTATATGATACAAAATAATTAACTATTCATCAATATCATCTTCAGTTTTTTTTTCTTTTTCCGATTTTATTTTATTCTTATCTTCTCTGGATTTTGAAAATATTTCATATAATTTATCCATAACTTTTGGAACCATTTCAACAGCTTTATCAGCAGTGGTGTCATTAGTATTTAGCTGTAAAAGTTTAACATCTCCATTTGATACAACTAAAAAAGCTATAGGTTGTATAGAAACACCTGCTCCACATCCTCCTCCAAAAAGCTCTACTGGAGTTTTAGCTGGAATATCCGAACCTCCAGAACCAAAACCAAAACCAACCTTAGAAATTGGAATAATAGTTGTCCCATCCGGTGATATAATTGGATCTCCTATTATAGTATTTACATCAACCATTTCTTTTATTTTTTCCATGGCTGTTCCCATCATCCCTTGTATTGGATGCTCTTTCATATTTAAATACCACCTTTTTATTTATTTGAATTATTTACTTTTCTTTTTAAAGTATTAATCAAAAAATTTATAACTATTCCAAATATTAAAAATAAAATAGTATGAATTTTTATAAAAATATTAAAAGATATATTATAATTATCTTTTTTATCTTTATCAAAATCGGGAGCTATATTTATATTTTCTATATTTAATTTAAAAAAATTATAAATAATAGAAATTAATCCATAAAAAACCATGCAAAAATTTCCATAACTAACTGCTGTATCAAAAGCATCTCCCTTTGCAATTATAGCATATACGTTAAGCTTATTTATAGTAATTTTTTTTATAAAAAAAAGGATAGGCTTTTTAGAAGATTTAATGAAATCTATAATTATTTCTATTATATCTAATATCTTCCAACTTTTATTAGATTTTTTATAAATTTGTTTTTTATTATTATCTTTGTTTATAGATTTTTTTAAATTAGATTCTTCAACACTATCTAATTTATTTATAATATTAAATTTGAAAAACCAAAATTTTATTCTAATTTCTAAATTATGAGTAATATCAAAATAAATTATAATATTACTCATAAGAATTATAATAATAAATATTATTATGATAAAAAAAAAATATTTATACACCACCCTTATATTATAAAAATTTATTTTGGTATCTCTATTTTATCTGGTATTTTTGGTAAATCTTCTAAATTTTCAAGAGAAAAACTTTTTAAAAAATGATTTGTTGTTTTATAAATAATGGGTCTTCCTGGTAAATTCAATCTACCATCTTCTTCCAATAATTCTTTTTTAACCAGATTATTAATTATGTATGAACTATCTACTCCCCTAACCTGTTCTACAAAATTTTTTGTTACAGATTGATTATACGCAACAATAGATAAAACTTCCATAGCTGATGTGGATAAAGGCGTCTTATTCTTTATCTCTAAGAATTTCTTTATATCTTCAGCTATCTCTATATTTGTGATAAATTGAAAATTATTACTAAAAGAAATTAGTTCTATTCCACTATATTTATTTATATGTCTATTTTTTATCTCTTCTAATATATCTATAATAGTCGACCTATCTTTAGAAAAAAAATCACATAATTTATCTAAAGAAACAGGTTCAGAGGAAACAAAAATGATTCCTTCAATAATTTTATTAATATTTTTATGCATTATATAATTCTTTCTTTAAATATTTAATTTTTATTTAAATATATATGATTATTATCATAACTTAAAATTATTTTTTTTGTTTTAACCAACTCTAAAATAGCAGAAAATGTAGCTACTATATCTGACCTATCTTTTTTTTTAAAAATATCATAATATGATAAATTATTTTCCTCTAATAAAATTTCTAGAATAAAATCTATTTTATCTTGAATTGATACAAATGTTTTTTGAAGTATACTTGACACACTATTTATCGGCTTATCTTTAAATGATATATTTTTTAACAGTATTTCATTATATTTATCAAAAATAATATTTTTATCATGGATTAGAGTATATCTTTCATTAATAAAAAACTTTTTACCTTCTCTAGAAAATATTTTATCTTCTATATATAGAAATTTCATATTTTCTGAAATAATTTTACAAAGATGATACTCTAACAATATCCCAGTTAATTTTTGTTTTTCTTTTTCAACAGCTTCACTTTTCGGTAGAAGAGAGATGGTTTTTATATAAACAAGTCTAGCTGCCATCTCTACAAATTCTGATGAAATATTTAAATTAGTTTTATCTGATTTATCTATAAATTTCATATATTGATCCAAAAGCTCAAAAATCTTTATATCATATATATTAAGTTTGTGTTTGAAAATTAAATGTAATAATAAATCTAAGGGTCCTTCAAATACATCTAAACTAAAGTTTAATTCATTATTCATAAACCTGAAAATTTTCCAATAATATCAATAAATGATGTGAAAAAATTTAATATATTAAAAATAATACCAGATACAATTTGAATTGGAAGGTTTAGTATTGGCGATGACATAAGTATAATTAATCCTATAAATAAAATTTGTTCATACTGCATCATCTGAAAATATATTTTTTCAGGAAGAAAATACATTGCAACTCTAGATCCATCTAATGGAGGAATAGGTAAAAGGTTAAAAACACCTATAGATATATTAACAGTAATCATTATATTTAAAACTTGCATAACACCTGCTATAGGACCTATATTACCAGTCATAGGAATAATCGATATTATTTTTAATATTGCTAAAAATATAAATGCTAATAAAAAATTAGATACAGGTCCCGCTACAGCTGTTATAGCCATACCAAATTTTTGATTTTTAAAATTTCTAGCATTTACAGGAACTGGCTTTGCCCAACCAAATCCAAAAATCAAAGTTGCTATTGATCCTATAATATCAAGATGTTTCATTGGATTAATAGTCAATCTACCTTGCATTTTAGCAGTGGGATCACCTAATTTATAAGCAACATAACCATGGGCATATTCATGTATAGGAAGAGCAGTTAAAACAACTATAAGTCTTACACAAAGTTGAAATAAATATGAACTCATAACATTCTCCTAATATAAATTTATTAATATTATTTAAAATTTATTTTTTATTCTTATTATTAATCATATAACATAAAGTCATCAAACTATCTTCTAAATGAACATTTTCTATAACTATATCTCTATAATCAACTTTTAACTCAAAATTACTAAAATTCCAAAAACCTTCTACACCAGCACCTCTTAAAACTTCAACTATATGTTTAGATACATCTTCTGGTATACACAATATTGCTACTTTTACTATATTTTTTTCACAAAATTCTATTATATTAGAGATAGATAAGATTTTTAAGCCATTGAAATCTGTTCCAATTATTTTTTCATCTTTATCAAATCCAGCAACCATATTTAATCCTTTTTCAGAAAAATTAATATGATTAAATATAGCTTTTCCTATATTACCAACTCCAACAATAATTGTTTTTAAACTATTTTCAACTCCAAGTATCTTTCCAATTTCATTTTTTAATTCAGAAACGTTGTATCCATATCCTTGTTGTCCAAATTCTCCAAAACAACTCAAATCTTGCCTAATTTGAGGAGCGGTTAATCTCATAATTTCTCCAAGTTGTTTTGAAGAAACTCTATTTATATTTGTTAATAAAAGCCTTTCCAAATACCTGTAATACTTAGGAAGCCTTCTTATAACTGATTTAGAAATATCTTTTGTTTTTTTTTCCATATAATCCACCATTTTTTATTTATTTATTAATATTATATCAAACACAAATTATTGTCAATTGTTCAATAATCTTTAATTAAATATTTTTATTTATTTTTATATAGTTTTTATGTATAATACTATTATAGATTTTAATAAGGAGTCTTTTTCTATGAATTTAAATTCTTATAGATTAGAAATAAATACTATTGACAAAGAAATAGCAAATCTTTTAATAAAAAGATTTAATTGTGCAAAAAAGATTGCTAATATTAAAAGTCATGAAAATATACCAATAGAAAATATGGATAGAGAAATGTTTGTAATAGAATCCATTTCTAAAATTATTCCTAAAAATCATAAAAAGAAAAAATATATAATTTCATGCTTTTTAAATATAATAGATCAAAGTAAAAAATATCAAATATGTGTAATAAAAGGTGGTGAATAATATTGGATATCTTAATTGTTATTATACCAGCATTAATCATTTTAGCAATAATTATTATCTCTGTTAAATCTATTATGAAATCTATAAAAGCTTCTAAAACATCCGATTGTTCCTGTGCTGATAAAGATCATAATTGTAATAATTAATATATAAAAAGCCTTCGACACATGTCGAAGGCTTTTTATATATTAATTATTAGATAGACTTATTTTACCCTAATGTACAATCACTATTTAAATCAAAACTTATATCTAATATATTTTCATTTAAAGGTTTTTCAACCTTTAAATTTTCTAGATTAACGTCAGAAAACATACTTTTTAGCTTGTTCCCTAATATATTAAAAAAACTTTCATTATTTCCAATAGTTGTCAGAATAGGAATTCCAGTAACCATTTCTATGACTTTTTTATTGTCGATATCTACAAAACTTTCCTTATTAAATCTATTTATAATAATTCCCTTTAAATCTATATTATTAGACAATAGATAACTAATATTTAATGAAGTGTCATTTAAAATACTTTCTTCATCACAACTAGATACAAATACAACTGCTAAATCAAGTTCTTTTATTATATCTATTGGCATAATATCTTCTTCAATATCACACGGAATCAATACTTCACTAAAGCCTTCAACTATTACATAATCAAAATGTTCACATAAATAATTAAAATCTTCCTTAATTTTATCTATATTTATTCTTTTATTTTCAACAACAGATGCTATATATGGTTGCATATTATTTTCATATCCATACGTAAAAAAATCAGAAATATTAGCATCTATATCACTAAATTTATATACAGAATCTATTTCGGAAGAATAAGCAACATCATCATTATAAGAAATATTCATAGCAACTGGTTTATAATACGCAACTTTTAGACCCATATTAAATAATTTTTTAAACATTAAAGTTGAGACATATGTCTTTCCAACATTTTGTTTTGTTCCTAAAATAAAAATCCCCTTGCTCATATAAATCACCCTTTTATTATTTGTTTTTATTTAGAATAATAAGTTATACAAATTATATATCGTTATATATCTATTGTAAGTTTAAGATTATAATAAAACGCTCCACTATTGTGTAGCGCTTTATTATAATTATTTACGATTAAACAAATCTAGTATATCTCCAAATTCTATATCATTTTCGCTTCCATTATCTCTACTAATAGTAGAATCTCTATTTGATACAGATTTTCCAAAATTACTTGCAGAAACTGTTTTCGTATCCGAATCAAATCCAGTTGCAATAACTGTAATTTTCATTTCATCTTTAAGTGTATCATCAAATGCAACACCCCAGATAACTATCGCATCTTGATGTGCCGCCTCTGTTATCATTGCTGAAGCAACATCTGCATCTTCTAAAGAAAAGTCTGTAGATGCTGTTATATTTATAATTACACCTTTTGCTCCATTTATAGAAGTTTCTAATAATGGGCTAGATATAGCCAATGAAGCTGCCTCTTCTGCCATATCTTTTCCTCCTGCTTGTCCAACTCCCATATGTGCATATCCTGCACCCTGCATTACACTTCTAACATCTTCAAAATCAAGGTTGATAAATCCAGTGACATTTATCAAATCGGATATACTCTGAACACCATGTCGTAGAACATCATCAGCTGCCTCAAACGCATTTGCCAAGGTTATTTTTTGTTCAGATATAAGTTTTAATCTTTCGTTAGGTATAACAACTAAAGAATCTACATTCTCTTTTAATAAAGAAATCCCTGTTTCTGCTTGTTCCATTCTTCTTTTAGACTCAAATACAAATGGTTTTGTAACTATTCCTATAGTTAATATACCAAGATCTCTTGCAATATCAGCAACAACGGGTGCTGCTCCTGTTCCGGTTCCTCCACCCATACCTGCAGTTATAAAAACCATTTGAGTTCCTTTTAAAGCATTGGAAATTTCTTCTCTACTCTCTTCAGCTGCACGCTTACCAATTTCTGGATTTCCTCCAGCTCCTCGACCTTTTGTCAATTTTTCGCCAATCTGTAATTTTATTGGCGCTTTGGAATGATTTAAAACTTGATGATCTGTGTTGATTGCTATAAACTCTACACTTACCATACCAGCTTCAATCATCCTATTTATAGCATTTCCGCCACCGCCACCAACACCAATAACTTTTATACTGGTTACTTTATCCATATCATTATCTAACATAAAATTCACAATGCTTATCCTCCCGTTTTATGCATAGAAAATCAACTATGCAAATTCATCCCATAATAATAATCTATCAGATTTTAAAAGAAATTTCAACAACTATTTATAATTATTATAATGTCATATAAATAATTATACACTATTATTCTCGAGGCGTAAATACCGCTTTTTTAACATTTTTAATATTAATTGTTCCCGACTCTGTTTTTCCTAGTTTATTATCCAATATAAATTTAACTAATCTCATCTTATAATCAAATTCTAATAGATCTCCTGCTAATATTTCTACCCTATTATCGTAAATTAATTTTATATCATTTACATCAGAAATATCTATTAAATTAATATTCTCTACTCCTTCACTCTGAATAATTTTAACTATAGAATTTAAACATTTTATTTTTTCATTATCACTTTTAGTAATAAAATCTCCTATTGATAATAATCCATCTTCAATTCCATAAACTTCTATATTTTTTTCATTTTCTTCAAAATTTTCTATATTTATTATCCTACCCTTTTCACTGATATAAATATCTTTATCATCTTGTTTAATACTTAAAAGAATTAATGAATCCTCAACTTTTATATCTAATGAATCGGGAATTTTCACTTCTATATCTACATAATCTATAAAGTTGAATTTTTTTAAGATTTGTTCTCTTAAATCCTCAACATTTATACGAAACAAATTATCTCCCTTTTTTAAAGATATACTATCCAATATCTCTTCACTAGAATATATAATAGACCCTTGAATATTTATCTCTCTTATATTAAAAAAAACTGTAACACATAAAATAACTAAAGTCATTATAACAAAAAATAAAAGTACTATATAATATAAAAAATAATTTTTTTTTCTATTCTTAACTAAAAACATTGCATTTTTTTTATTAGCTTTTTCTCTGAGAAGTTGCCTTTCTTTTCTATTATCCTTTATTCTTGTATCCTTCATTATTGCTCCCTTTTTATACAGGCTCCTAATAAATTAAGATTTTTTTCAAAATTTTCATATCCTCTATCTATATGATGTATATCAAAAACATTGGTCTCTCCTTCAGCCGCTAACCCCGCAACAACTAAAGCTGCTCCTCCTCTTAAATCTGTAGAATGAACTTTTGATCCATATAATATACTAACACCCTCAACAACGCAAACTTTCCCTTCAACGCTTACATTTGCCCCCATCTTTCTAAATTCATCTACAACTTTAAATCTATTTTCAAATATATTTTCTATAAATACACTCGTTCCCTTACAAACAAGACTAACTGCCATTATTAGTGATTGTGAATCTGTAGGAAATCCTGGATATGGCATTGTTCTTATACATTTCATAGGAGATAAATTTTTTTTTGATTTTATATATATACTATTTTCATTTGGAATAATAGTACATCCTGTCTGCCTAAATATAGGAAATACACTTTCTATATATCTAGAGTCTATATTTTTTAATAAAATTTCTCCCCCTGTAATTGCAGCACAACTTAAATATGTAGTAGCCACTATTCTATCAGACATTATTGTATATTCACAACCATATAATTCTTCTACACCCTGAATTTTAATTACACTATTTCCTGCACCTACTATTTTTGCACCACATTTATTTAAAAAATTGGCAAGATCAACTATTTCTGGCTCTTGTGCAGCATTATTAATAGTTGTTGTTCCTTTAGATTTAACAGCAGTAAGAATTATATTTTCTGTTGCCCCTACACTAGGAAAAGATAAAGATATTTTTGTTCCTATAAGTCCTTTATCCTGAATATAACAGTCTAAAATTCCTCCCATTTCATCAATTATAACACCTAAATCTCTTAAGGCTGATAAATGTAGATCTATTGGTCTAGATCCAATCTCACAACCACCTGGAAAAGATATTTTGGCTCTTCCTAATCTACCTATTATAGCTCCTAAAAAAACTACAGAAGACCTCATCTGTCTCATTAAACTATCAGATATTTCATAATTTTTTATACTTGTAGTTTCTATTATAAAACTATTATTCTCCAATCTTGTTTTACATCCAATATACTCTAATATATCACCCGCTGCTTTAACGTCAGATAAATTTGGACAATTATGTAAAATGGTTTCGCCTTTACACAATATAGCAGCCGCTAATAATGGTAAAGAACTATTCTTTGCACCTTGTATATTTATCTCGCCTTCTAGCTTTTTTCCACCTTTTATAACTAATTTTTCCAAAATTATTACACCCTTCCAGATAAAAATATCACATGTTTCTTTTTATATATACTATGTTTTAATTTTAGAAAGGTGATTATTTTTAATGTAATATCTTAATTATTTCATCATATATATCTTTATTTGCCGACTTTATACCCATCTTCATTACATTAGTCTCCATCTCTTCTATCTTTTTTTTATCTTCTATAAAATTTAGTATAAGTTTTATAAAATTTTCTCTATTATAATCCTTCTCCTCTACAATAACCGCAGCTTTATTATTAACTAATACCATCCCATTATGATATTGATGATTCTCTGCAACATGTGGAGACGGTATTAGAATAGAGGCTTTTCCCATACACTGTATTTCACTAATCGTTAGAGCTCCCGAACGACATATAACTAAATCTGCTGCCGCTAAACAAGTTTCCATATTATCAATATATTCTTTTATAATAATACCATTAATTCTATCTTTAAATATATTATTATTATCCATCATCTCTTGAAATTCTTTTTTACGAATTTTGCCAAAACCATGTATATGATTCACGATGTTAATATCTTTATTCCACTTTATCAAATCTATAGCAATCTCATTTATTTTTGTAGCTCCTAAACTTCCTCCAAAAGAAAGTATGCAAAATTTATTATCTAACCCTAGCTCTTTTTTTGCTTCCAATTTTGTTTTTTTTATTATTTCTTCTCTTATAGGATTTCCACAAACTACAATTTTTTTGCTATTTTTAAAATGTTTTTTACACTCAGAAACCGCAGAAAAAACTATATCAACCTTTTTAGACAAAATTTTATTTGTAATTCCTGCAAATGCATTCTGTTCATGTATACATGTTTTTATTCCCATTTTACTAGCCGTTATAACAACAGGACCACTTACATATCCTCCTGTTCCTATAACGATATCAGGTTTAAAATTTGATATTATTTTTTTAGACATATAATTAGAAACGGCTATACATCTTAAAACATCAATATTATTTATAATATTTTTTATAGTTAATTTTCTTTGAAAACCCTTTATTTTTATAGAAAAAAATTTGTATCCTTCGTTTTGAACTAGAGTCTTTTCCATGCCTTTTTCTGTTCCTACAAAAGCTATTTCAACATCTTTAATTTGTTTTTCTATATATTTCGCTATAGAAATAGCTGGATTTATATGCCCTGCCGTTCCTCCAGCTGCAAATAGGACTTTCATGATATAATAATCCCCTTTTATAAAATATTATTCTTTCTCATAGATACAATGCCTAGATATATTTAATATAACACCCATCTGTGCCAACTGCATCATCAACGCTGTTCCACCATAGCTAAAAAATGGCAAACTTATTCCTGTATTTGGTATAGTATTTGTAACAACTCCAATATTAAGCATAACTTGTATTCCAATTTGTGCTGTGAGACCCACGGCAAGCATCATAGCAAATTTATCTTTTGATTTAGAAGCAATCACAAATCCTCTATAAATAAATAGCCCAAATAAAACTATTACAACAGTAGCTCCTATAAACCCAAGTTCTTCAACTACTATAGAAAATATAAAATCATTTTGCGGTTCTGGAAGATATAAATACTTCTGTCTAGAATTTCCTAATCCAAGCCCCATAACACCACCAGAACCAATGGCCAATAAAGACTGTACAGTCTGAAAAGTACTATCTGTTGGATCAGAAAATGGATCAATCCATCCCGCTAGCCTATCAGCAACATAATCTATCCCTCTTACAGATACAATAAGAATAATTCCCAAGACACCAATCAAAATTGCAATAATAAAATATCTATATTTAGTTCCTCCCACAAACATCATAAGCATACCTATAGAACCTATAAGAACAGTTCCTGAAAGATGTGGCTGTAATAACATTAAAAAAGCAACTACTCCTAAAAAAAACATAAAGGGTATAACACCGTATAAAAACGTTCCCATTTTATTATAATTTTTATAAATAAGATAAGAAAATAAAACAATTATTGCAAATTTCATTACCTCAGAAGGCTGAAAGGTAAACCCTCCCGGTATATTTATCCATCTTCTTGCACCATTTAAAGGGGGCATAAATAACACAATAACTAAACAAGATAATGCTATCCCAAAAATTAAAAAAACATATTTTTTTATATAATTATAATTAATGTATGATATCAATATCATTGCAGAAACTCCAACAATTGCAAAAATAGACTGCTTTTTTATAAAATGAAAACTATCATTAAAATAATAATAGGCATATGCATAACTAGATGAAAATAACATTATAAGTCCAAATGACAGTATAACAAAAATTAAAATCAAAAAAGGAACATCTAATTTGCCTTGTTTTTTATATAATCGTTTTTTTATCCTAGCCAAGTCTAATCCCCCCTTATAAAAATTTTAATACTTTAAATTTTTATTAAACTAAATATAGCAATAGAACCAACTAATGCAGTAATTATAGAAAAAGTTAAAACAATACGAACTTCACTCCAACCTATCATCTCAAAATGATGATGAATAGGACTCATTTTAAAAATTCTTTTTCCTGTAGTCTTAAAGCTTATAATCTGTAATATAACTGATAAAGTTTCTATAATGTATATTATTCCAACAAATATAAGAAATACAGGTTGTTTAATCCCAAAAGCCAGAGCAACAACGCATCCTCCTAAAAACATTGATCCAGTGTCACCCATAAAAATTTTAGCAGGATAAAAATTCCAAACTAAAAACCCTAAACAACCTGCTGTAACTGCAGATGCAAAAATACCCATAAGAGTATATCCTAATATACCAGATACAATAATAAATATTATCCCTACGATAAATGTAACAGATCCGGCAAGTCCATCAACTCCATCTGTTAGATTTACAGAATTTACACATCCAATTATAACAACTATAGCAAATAAATAATAAAATATACCTAAATCATACTGACCCAGAAATGGTATGTCTATAATAGTAGAAGTATCTCCTGATAAGTATATCATCAATATATATGTAACTGCTATTAATATCTGCATTATTGTTTTTTCTCTAGCTCTTAATCCAAGGTTTTGCTTTTTAACCACTTTTATATAATCGTCAATAAATCCAACAAAACCAAATGCTAGTGCCATAATTATTCCACCTATAAACCTTATAATATCTAAATTAAAATCAATAGGTTTAATTTTTATAAAAGATAGATATATCAAAAACCCTATAATACCAGAAAAAACAACTCCAACTATAAACATTATTCCACCCATAGTTGGCGTTCCTTGTTTTGTTTTATGCCAAATTGGACCAATTTCTTTAATTGTTTGACCAAATTTAATCTTTTTTAATATAGGTATTAACAAAAAACCTAATGAAGCTGTTATTACAAATGATAGGACAGCTACAATAACATTAAGATATCCTACCATATTTATAAACACTCCTTATATATTTTTTCCAACATCTCTTCCATTTTGATCCCCCTACTTGCTTTAAATAAAATTACATCTCCAAAAGATACAATAGACTTTATTTTATCAATTAAACACGATCTATCTTCAAAAAATATAGATTCTATACAGTTATTACTAATACTATTAAGCTTATCAATAGTGTATTTCGTTTTATTTCCTATTGCAAACACTCTGGTTATATCACTTGATAATATAATACTTGCTAATTTAATATGTTCTGGTATAGAAAAATCTCCTAACTCTAAGATATCCCCTAAAACTAATATTTTCTCCTTTTTAGACTCTGTTATATTTAATATATCAATAGCTGATTTCATAGATTCCGGACTAGAATTATAACAATCATTTATTATTGTTATACCAGATATAATATCTATTTTTTGTCTCATACCAGTAGAAATATATTTTTTTATCCCTAAATAAATTTCTTCTTCTGATAATCCAAGTTGTTTTCCTATAATATATCCAGCCATAGCATTATATACATTATGTTTTCCTAAACAGGATAATTCAAATGAAATAATTTGTTGTTTATCAACTATATCAAAAGTTGTCGATATACCTTTTGAAACAATATTAGTTGTAATAATATCACAATCTATATTATCAATTCCAAAATAAATAATTTGTCTATTAACACTTTTTTCTAAATTCCATAACAGCTTATCATCTCCATTTAAGATTAAAGTTCCATTAACATCAAGTCCATCTAAAATTTCTAATTTTGCTTTTTTAATATTTTCAATAGATTTTAAATTTTCTATATGAGAAATTCCAATATTAGTAATAACTCCAATATTTGGGCTACAAGTTTTTGAAAGGTTGGATATTTCACCTAAATTAGACATCCCCATCTCTACTACAGCAAATTTATGTAAATATAATAGATTTAATAATGTTTTAGGAACTCCTATATCATTATTTAGATTATCTTCCGTTTTAAGGCATAGACCTTTTTCAGAAATTATAGAATGAATCATATCTTTTGTTGATGTTTTTCCTACACTACCTGTAATACCAATAATTGGTATATTAAACTTTGACCTATAATAATTAGATATACTAAGAAATGCTTTTCGGCTATCAATAACTTTTATTACATTTTCATTAATTCCAGTATAATTATCACCTATTGCCAATACAGCTCCATTTAATAATGCCTCATCTATATAAAAATTTCCATCAAAATTTTCTCCTCTAATAGCTATAAATATGTCACCTTTTTCAATTGTTCTTGTATCTATAGATATTTTATTTATAATAACATCTTTATCAAATGACCTATCAACTTTAAAAAGATCAAATATTTCTGAAACTTTTAAATTTTCCATATTTACACTCCATATTTATAATGATAATTCATTAAATATTTCATTTACAACTACTCTTTCATTAAAATTAATAGTTTTTCCATTTAAAATTTGATAATCTTCATGACCTTTTCCCGCCAGAATAATTACATCCCCTTCTTTAGACATCAATATTCCTTCTTTTATCGCATTTCTTCTATCAGTTATCTTTATATATTCTATATCATTATCATCTATACCAGATAAAATATCTTTTATTATTTCTTCTGGATTTTCTGTTCTTGGATTATCTGATGTTATTATTAAAAAATCTGAATATTTTGCTGCTGCTTTCGCCATTAAAGGTCTTTTTAATTTATCCCTATCGCCACCACAACCAAATATAGTTATAACTCTCCCTTTTGTATATTCTTTTATACTAGGAATAATATTTAATAAACCATCTGGTGTATGTGCATAATCACAGATAATAGCAACTCCATTTTTTCTTCCTATTACTTCGCTTCTTCCTAGAACTCCTTTAAATTTATTTAAAGAATCAACAACAATATCAATATCTATGCCTAAATTTATTATAGCTCCTAAAGAAGCCAAGCAATTTTGAACTGAATAATTTCCTGGAATTATAAAACGTATATTCTTTTTTATTTTTTTATAATTTATATTAAAATTTGACCCTGTAATATCATTGGATATATTATCTGCAAAAAAATCTACATTTGAATTTTTGAATATACTATAACTTTTTTTTATACATTTTATTTCTTTATCTTCAAATAGAGTTAATCCATATTTATCATCTAAATTAAATATACCAATTTTACAATAATCAAATAATTTTCTTTTAGCAAGAAAATAATCATTCATATCTGTATGATAATCTAGATGATCTTGAGTTAAATTTGTAAAGATACCCACTTCAAAAGTCATATCTCCAATTCTATTTTGATCTAATGCATGAGAAGAAACTTCCATAATAACATAACGACAAGATGCTATAACCATTGATTTAAGAATTTTTTGCAGTTCATATGCATCTGGTGTTGTCTTGTCACATGATATAATTTTATCATCAATTTCAACCTGTATAGTTCCTATAACTCCAACTTTTTCTCCTTTATTTCTTAATATATCAGCTATTATATTTGCAACAGTTGTCTTTCCATTAGTCCCTGTAATAGCTATTAATTTTAATTGTTTTGATGGATTTTCAAAAAAATTTTGACACATTTTAGAATAAGCAAATCTAGTGTTTTTAACTATTATTTGATTGTCAATATTTAAATCTTCTTCTGTCAAAATATAGGATGCTCCTCTTTCTAAAGCATCATTATAATGATTATGTCCATCATTTTTTTGACCACGTATGCAAACAAATATACTATCTTCTATAACATTTTTAGAATTGCATACGATATCCTTTATATAAAGATTTTTAAAAAAATTACATTCAAAATCTATTCCTTCTAATAAAGTCTTTAATTTCATATATAAAATTTCTCCTTAAAAATATATTATCTATCCTAATTGATCACTGTTTAATATATCTACAACTATCAAACTTCCTTTTTTAACAACACTTCCCACAACCTTATCCTGTTTTATAACCTTACTTGTTTGATATTTTGTACTTCCCCCAACAAATTTTATATTTAAACCACTATTAACTGCTAATTTATTTGCTTGATCAGGTGATAAATCTATAAAATTAGGAACTATTACAGTTTCTTCATCATCTTCTTGGGTATATAATATAACGGTGCTTCCTTTTGGAACTGATGTTCCAGAGTCTGGAGTTTGCTTTAATATTTTATCAGAATTACCTACAACACGAACATTTAACCCTTGATTTTTCAGTTTGTTTTTTCCACTTTTTATATCATCACCTATAAGACTAGGTATTATAACACCCATAGTTTTTAATTCTTCTTCTGTAAATTGTGTTTGAATATTCATATATGGTAAAATATCTTTCATTATATTTGCAACAACAGGAGCCGCTACAACATTTCCAAAAACATGACCTGAACTTGGCTCATCAACCATAACTAAAACAGCAATTCTTGGATTATCTGCTGGTGCAAATCCCGCAAATGAAGATATTCGAGCAGTCTTACTTCCATCTAATTTTTCTGATGTTCCTGATTTACCACCTATGTTATATCCTTTTACATATGCATTACTTCCACCTGAAGAAACAGCTTTTTCTAAAATTATTTTCATCTCATCAGAAACTTTTTTAGATATAACTTGCCTTTTAATATTTTTATCAAAACTTTCTAGAATATTTCCTTCTTTATCTAAAATGCTTTTAACAATAAATGGTTCAAGTAAATATCCGCCATTTATTGTAGCAGAAAATGCTGTTATCATCTGCATAGCCGTAACCTTGTTAGATTGTCCAAAAGAACTACTTGCGATTTCAACAGGACCATATGCTTTTTCTTTTATATGTATTCCAGAAACTTCCCCAGGTAGATCTATCCCTGTTTTTTCTGTTAAACCAAATGATCTAAAATATTTATAAAACTTATTAGCTCCTAAAGAAGTTCCCATTTCTACAAAAGCAGGGTTACATGAAACTACCATTGCTTGTGCAAAATCTGTAGCACCGTGCCCAGATAGTTTCCAACATTTCATTCTAACACCAGAAACTATTACGTATCCTGGACAATTAAAATAATGATTATCTTTTTTAAAACCCTCTTCCATATATCCAGAAGCAGTTACAACTTTAAAAACAGATCCTGGCTCATATGGTTCTGTAATTAATTTATTTTTCCATTGCTTTTCTCTTTCTATCGATGTTTGTGTTTTTAAATCATCCCCAGAAAATTTTTGTAAAGCAAGTCTTGCATTTTCATCAAATATTTCGAAAGGTTTATTTAAATCAAAATCTGGCTTTGTTGCCATTGCTAGTATTTCACCAGTATTAACATCCATAGCTACCGCCGCCGCACGTTGTTGAACTTTATGGGTTATTACAACTTCATTTAAAGCTTTTTCCACAAAATGTTGTATATTTTCATCAATCGTTAAAACTATGCTTTTTCCTTCTTTTGGATCATATAATTTTTCATATCCAAAAGGCATATCATTTCCTTTTGCATTTTTAGCAGAAACAATTCTGCCTTTTTCCCCGTTTAATATATCTTCATATTGTGCCTCTAAACCATATAATCCCTGATTGTCCGATCCTGTAAAACCTATTATATTAGATGCAAAATTTCCCTTTGGATAATATCTTTTAGTATCTTCTACAAGATGAATACCAACTATTTTTTTTTCTTTTATAAAAGATCTAATTTCATCAACAGTTGGTTTTTCTATCTTCTTCTTTATTATTTCATAATAATTTTTTTTATAACTTTTATCTAATATAATATTTTTTTCAATATCCAATATAGAACTAAGACCATCCACGATTTTATTTCTCATATCATCTGTTTTTATATCTTGTGGAGATATAAAAACTGTCCAAACTGTAGCACTCTGTGCAATAATATTTAAATTACTATCATATATAGATCCTCTATTTGGATTTATAATTACATCTCTTGTTTGTTGTGCAGATGCTTTTTCTCTATAAAATTTTCCATTAATTATTGATATAAAAGCAATTTTAAATATTAGAACTAAAAACCCTACAACTATTAAACTCAAAATAACTTTATTTAATCTATTTTTCATCTTTAAAGTTGGACCACTTCTCTTCATTACAAATAACTCCTTTAAAAAATAAACGAATATTAATTAAAATAAGAGCCAAGAAATCTTTTCTTAACCCTTATTCCATACTTCTTATTTAATTTATATTTAGTTAAATAATTTATATGATAAATTATTTAACTAAATATTAAAAATATTTTTAAAAAAATTAGCAATTTCATCTAAAAGATAAATAAAACTAAAATTATCATTCATCTTTGGTTCCGATATATTTGATAGATTGTTAGAAAGGCTTATATATTCTACCTGTCCAAGATAATTAGGAATCATATTTAAATTATTTTTAGCATATTCTTCTAAATTCGACAATGATGTTTTTGTCTGTAATTCATTTTCATATGTAACTTTTTCACTTTTAAGATCATCAAGTTGTTTTTGATATTTAGTTATCTGTCCAACTTTTTCATTCATTATAAGTTGTCCCATAATAAAACTTCCAGCAACAATTATTCCTGTTATAAGTATAAAAATAATAGGAAGTATCCTGACTTTGTTTCTAGGCTTTTTTACTGATATAATATTTGGCTGTCTTTTTTCGTTAACCTGTGCCTCAAACAAAGATAAATCATATGCAACATTTACATTAGTATGTAAATTAACTTTTTTTGACATGATAACACTTCCTTTTAAATAAAAATAAAATAAAATTTAAACTTTTTCTATTATTCTTAACTTAGCACTTCGACTTCGATTATTTATACTAAGTTCATCTTTAGATGGTAAAATTGGTTTTTTTGTAATTCTTATACATTTTGGCTTTTGATTACAAATACAAATAGGAAAATCTTTACTACACACACAGCCTGTAGAAAATTCATTAAATTTTTTCTTTATAATTCTATCTTCTAATGAATGAAATGATATTACAACTAATCTTCCTTTTGGATTTAAAATATCAAAAAAATTGTCAATACCAGTAGAAATATCATCTAATTCATTATTAACAAATATTCTTAAAGCTTGAAATGTTTTTTTAGCTGGATGTTTCCCTTTTGTATATTTATAAGGAACTGATTTTTTAATAATTTCAACAAGTTCAAATGTTGAATTTATATCTTTTATATTTCTCTTTTTTTCTATATTTTTAGCTATAGAAAATGAAAACTTTTCCTCTCCAAAATTATATAATATTTTAGCAATATCTTCAACACTAAAATTATTGACAACTTGTTTTGCAGATATACCATTTTGACCCATCCTCATATCTAACGGAGCATCATATCTATAAGAAAACCCTCTATCTGGATTATCTAATTGATATGATGAAACTCCAAGATCTAACAGAACTCCATCTACACCAAAAAATCCCATCTCTCTAACATGATTAGGTATATCTTTAAAATTCTTATGAATAATTTTTGAACAATTAAAACTTTTTAATCTTTCAGAAATTATATCTATTGCTTCTTTATCTCTATCAGCAGAAATAAGCATCCCATTTTGCATCTTCTTTGCAATCTCTATAGAGTGTCCTGCACCACCTGCTGTTCCATCTATATATATTCCATCACCATCTATCTTCAATCCGTCTATACATTCATCTAATAAAACAGAAAAATGTTCAAATTTCAATATTACACCTTCTTCATTTTAAAAACCTAGTTCTTCCATTGTTTCTGCTATTGATTCGGGTGAAAGATCATCACAAACTTTTTTCCATCTATCACTACTCCAAATTTCTGCTCTATTCAAAGCTCCAACAACAACTACATCTTTTTCTATATTAGCATATTCTCTAAGACTTATAGGTATTAAGATTCTTCCTTGTTTATCTGGTACAACCTCTTGTGCACTTCCAAAATAAAATCTCTGCATTGCAACTGCCTTTGATCTAGGAAGTAGCTTTATATCTTCTGCCAACTTATTCCACTCTTCCATAGAAAATACAAATAAGCAATTATCAAGACCCTTAGTGATTATAAAAACCTCTGAAAGATGCTCTCTTATTTTAGATGGAAAATTCATTCTACCTTTAGGATCCATATTATAACTATATTCACCTATTAACAAATTTTCCACCTTCTTTTTTTAGTTTTAAACATTCTCCACATTTTCCACATAGTTTTCAACCACTTTAAACCACTAATAACCATTTCTATCCTATTATACCCACTTGAATAGCAAAAATCAAGATAATAATACTAAGATTAATGGTTTTTTATTATCTTTAATTTATTATTATTTTTAGAAAATATCAAAAAAATTATAATTAAAGTATAATATATAATATTTTGTTGAAAGATGTTATATATTATACTTTAAAATAAAAAGAGTATAACAATAAAGCTATACTCTTTTTTAATTTATTTTTTTTTAGATGTAATTATAATTGTGTATTCGCCTACGGCCCATATATTTCCACCATTTATAAAATCAAACTTAACAGATACAGATGATTTTCCTTCAGAAAATTTAGTATCTAAAAAATCTAATACCCCTACAATATCACTAGGTGCTAAATTTTCTACCACTGATTTATTTCCTATGACTTTAACATTTGGTATTATCTTTGTATCTATTAAAATATCAAAATCAGATGGTTGATTTAATATTCTAATATTGGAAACATTATAATTTCCAGAAATAAAATCATCATTATTAAATTTAATTGAAACATTTGTAACATCACTAAGATTTTTATATCCAGATGGAAGAACAATATCAAATGTAAATTCTGATCCTATATCAATTCTTCTAAAATCAATAGTTCCTAAATTAATATCAGTTATATTATTATTACTCCCTGTTGGAACACCAACATTAATTTCTGATGTTGAAATAGTGTGTCTAATGTTATCTTTATTTAGATGAGATGGCAAATTTATATAATCAAAAGTTAAATAAACAATTTGAGATTTATATACTGGAACTGTTATATCAAATTTATTTACAGGCAAAACAATATTTGGTAATATCAGAGGAATACCTTCTTTGCTTTGAAATTCTAAAATACCATCTAAAATAATAGTAGTATCTATAATTGCTTTTTTATCATTTTTTAAAATAATTTTATCAACTTTTGATATGTCCTGCTCGGGGCCATATAATTTTATAGTATCATATAAATTATATGCTTCTTCAACTATAAATCCCTCTTTAGCAGATATATTTGGTGTTATAGTTTCTATAGCATACTCTTTTTCAATCATTCTATCTAATTTAACCATTATACTAGAAGGAGCAATATTTACAATAGAATAATCATCTGTAGAAACTTTTCCCGTTTTATCTATATCTATATTTATTGTATAGTCTAAAATATATTCCCCTGGACCAGTAATATTTTTTAAATTAATATCTGCATAAAGATTATTTTTATTCAATGATCCTAATATATATCTTTTTCCTTTTATCGTAGCTTTAACAGTTGTATCCATACCATCAACTACTTTTAAACCTATTGTATCTAAAGTGGACCCCTCAATATTAGACCTTATTGGAATATCATAAACAGTTACTGAAATTTCAGGATTTATAACTAAAGAAACAAAAAACCAAGCAAATATAGATATAATAAGAGAAATAATTTTAACAATTCCATTATTTTCTAACAATCTATTCATTTTTATCTTCATTTATTTTTTAGCCTCCAAAACTTGGAACTTTTTTTATTATTCACAGATTTAAAATTATCAGATATAAGTTTTTTTGTTAAAAAAGATAATAACTCTTCTTTTGAAGATTTTTGAAAAATTTGTCCATAATCAGAAACAGATACCGTCCCTTTTTCTTCTGAAACTATAATAACAATAGCATCAGAATTTTCACTCATACCAATTGCAGCTCTATGTCTTGCTCCAAATTTTCTATCTATAAATTCTTCATTTTGCGGCTTTGGAAGAAAGCAGGCAGCAGCTAAAATAAGGTTATCCCTAATTATAATAGCACCATCATGAAGTGGTGAATTATGAAAAAATATATTTTCCACAAGCTCTTTACTTATTTTTGCATTCAAACAAACTCCAGTAGAAATTTGTTCTCCAAGTTTAGTCTGCCTTTCGAAAACTATAAGTGCGCCTGTTTTAGATTTAGACATACTATCTACAGAATTAACAACTATAGATATTATATTTTTTAAAATTAAAGCTTTTTTTACATTATCGTCTGTATTTCCGCCAAATACAGTTAATTTAGACACTTTTGTTCTTCCAACTTTTTCTAAAGCTCTTCTTAATTCTGGCTGAAACATAACAATAATTGCTATTATTCCTATTTGGAATATATTCTCTAATAAAAACCCTATTGTTTTTAATCCAAATATATTTACAAAAAAGAAAGCTAAGCTAAGCAAAATTATCCCTTTAACCAATTGTTCCGCTCTTGTTTCTTTTACAACATTTATACCTTTATATACTAGATAAAAAACTAAAATAATATCTATTACATCAGCTAAAGAAAACGTGTTTATCACACTAATAATAGAGTTCCAAAAATAAGAAATATATTCCATAATCTACGCCTCCTGTTAGAATAATAAACATTGTCTACTATAATAACATAGATTAAAATATATTTAAATAAAGAATATTAAATATTATAAATAGTCGATAAAAAATATTTGATTTCTTCCATATTATTAAATGTAGATGGCGAAAATCTAACTAAACCTATTTTATCTGTTTTTAGGTATTTATGTATAAGAGGTGCACAATGAAAACCTCCCCTTAATGCAAACCCTTTATTATTTAAACTATCAACTGTTTCTATAGAACTCTTTCCTTTTATATTAAAACTAATTATTGGTACATATCTATCTTTAGAATAATTATTAACATAAAGTTGTATTTTATCCATATTCGCAAGACTTTCATATACATATTTACATAAAGAATATTCAAAACTATATATATTATTTATTCCTTTGAAATTTATAAAATTAATTCCACATTCTAAACTAATAATTCCTAAAGTATTTAATGTTCCCGATTCAAATCTATCCGGCATAAATATAGGATGTGTAAAATCTTGAGAAACACTTCCTGTTCCACCCTCTTTTAATGTTTTAATATCTTCAGAATTTATATTATTTATAATCATAATACCTGTACCAGAACATCCATATAGTCCTTTATGTCCAGCCATACACAAAATATTTATATTATCTTTAACAACGTCTATTTCAATAACACCCGCTGTTTGCGCAGCATCTACAATAAAAATAACATTATTATTTTTACATAATATACCTATATCAGATATAGGCATTATTTTCCCTATTACATTTGATCCATGATTAATAATTATAGATTTTGTATTAGACTTTATATTAGACTTTATATCAATTATGATTTCTTCATTAGTTTTATCCACAACATTTATTATAGATAGCTCTATTATTCCATCTTTTTCTAATTTAAAAAGCGGTCTCAAAACAGAATTATGCTCTATATTAGTTGTTATTATATGATCTCCTTTTAATACAATTCCTTTGATTCCCATATTTAAGCTTTCTGTACAATTATTTGTAAAAACGACATTTTCAACTTCAGATCCAAAAAAATTAGAAATCATTTCTCGAATCTGATATATCTTTTCTCCTGTTATCATAGATATATTATGCCCACTTCTTCCAGGATTCCCTCCAAAATTATCTATATAATAACACAGAGTTTCTTTCATATTAGGAGGTTTTGGATAACTAGTTGATGCATTATCAAAATAAAACAATATAATCACCTCTATAAAAAATAATTTATCTATTCTACATATCCCAAAACTTTTATGTTAGCACATTTTAATTCAAGATAAATTTCTTCTATCGTATGAATTGTTTCCTTTATTTCAATACTATATCCGCAACCTCTAGGAGAATATTCTATTGGAGTCTTTAATATAGTTACTTGAATTCCTTTTTTATACAAAAAATCTCTTGCCCTATATGCATATGTTATTGAGCTTAATATAATCAGTTTTCTTTTGTACACTTTTATCACCCTCTAGAAACTATTATATGCTCAAAAAATATAGATTGATAACCTATTTATCTATATTTAATATACATACACTATGACAAGAAATTCCTTCTTCCCTTCCCGTAAATCCCATTCTTTCTTCTGTAGTAGCTTTTATATTTATATAATTTATATCTATATTTAAATCTTTTGATATATTTTCTTTCATTAGACTTACATATAATTTTAAATATGGTTTTTGTATTATAATAGTTATGTCTATATTTCCTATAGTATAATTATTGTCTACTAATAATTTATAAACATCTTTTAATAATCTTCTACTAGATATATCTTTATATTTTTGATCTGTATCAGGAAATATACAACCTATATCTCCCATACCAGCTGCACCCAACAATGAATCTATAACAGCATGAATAACTACATCAGCGTCAGAATGTCCCAAAAGTCCCATTTTATAAGGTATTTCAACTCCACCTAAAACTAATTTTCTTCCCTCTACCAACCGATGCGCATCATATCCATGTCCTATTCTTATCATTCATCCACCTTCTCTTTTTCAGCTATATCTAATATAAGATTTTTAGCCAATAGAATATCTTCTTTAGTTGTTATCTTTAAATTACTATAACTTCCCTCTGTAAAAAATATTTTATAACCCATCTTTTCATACATCTGTGAATCATCTGTAAAATCTAATCCATTTCTTATACAATGATTTATACATTCTATAAAATTCTTTTTATTAAAAGCCTGAGGAGTTTGTGCATGAATTAAATTCTCTCTTTTAAATGTAGTTTTTATAAAGCCTTCCGAATCGATCTCCTTAATAGTATCTTTTGCTAAAACGCCTAATACAGAAGATCCATATATTATTGCGTTTTTCAAAACATTTATTATATCTTTTTTTAAAATAAGAGGTCTTGCCCCATCATGTATAGCTATATATTCAGTTTGAGTATCAATATATCTCATACCATTAGCAACAGATTGCTGCCTTGTTTCTCCTCCTGCTACAACATTTAAAACCTTTGTAATATTATTTTCTTTTACATAATATTTAACAAGATTTATATCTGCCGATCTAGTCACTACAACTATATCATTTATAAGTCCTATTTTATTAAATTTTATCAAACTATGGCAAACAACAGGTATATTATTTAAAACCAATGTTTGTTTAGAAACTCCACCCATTCTTGCTGAACTTCCTGCGGCTACAACTATTAAAGAAAATTTCTCCAAAATATCACTTTCTTTCTTATTTATAATAAATATTATATTATACAAATTTATTATAAATATAACAAATTTTTATAAACTTTTCAACAAATATAAAATTATTATATTATGTATTACTATAATTGACTTTATCTAAATATTACAATATAATTCTAATTATTATCATTATAAAGTGAGGTTTGTCTATGGCTATTCTTATAACTGGAGGAACTGGATATATTGGGTCTCACACCATTGTAGAACTATCAAAAACTATATCTGATAAAATTATTATATTAGATAATCTATCTAATAGCGATTTTTCTGTTATAGATAAATTACAAACTATAATTAAAAAAAATATAATATTTTTAAAAGCAGATATATGTAATACTAATTTTTTAAAAAATGTTTTTACAAAATATAAAATAACATCTGTAATACATTTTGCAGGATTAAAGGCAGTTGGTGAATCTATCGAAAAACCACTACTATATTATAATAATAATATAGTAGGAACCATATTATTATTAAATGTAATGAAAGAATTTAATTGCAAAAAAATTGTTTTTAGTTCATCAGCTACAGTTTACGGAAATCCTGAACATCTTCCGATAAAAGAAACCGATAAGCTTTCTATAACAAACCCTTATGGATATTCTAAACTAACAATAGAAAATATTTTAACAGATATACATAAATCAGATCCTTCTTGGTCTATAGCTATATTAAGATATTTTAATCCTATTGGTGCAGATAAATCCGGACTTATTGGAGAAAATCCTTGCGGAATTCCTAACAATCTTATGCCTTATATTATAAAAGTTGCTATTAAACAATTGGATAGACTAAATATATTTGGAAATAATTATAACACTATTGATGGAACTGGTGTTAGAGATTATATCCATGTTTCTGATCTAGCGGATGGTCATGTTAAAGCTTTAGAATATATAAATAATAATAACGAAATTATAAAGATAAATTTAGGTACTGGTAGAGGATATTCTGTTTTACAACTTGTTGACACTTTTATAAAAGTAAATAATATTAATATACCTTATAATATTGTGGATAGACGTCCAGGAGATATTGATTCTTGCTATGCTAATACTGAATTAGCGAAAAAAGTTTTAAACTGGAAATCAACAAAATCTCTTGAAGATATGTGCTTAGATAGCTACAATTTTATAAAACACAAGATAATATAATTTATTTTAAAATTATATAGATAGAGGAATTTTATGAAAAAGATAAAAAAATCTCTAACAGAATTAATTGGAAATACCCCTATGCTTGAATTGACAAATTATAATAAATCTCTAAATACATATGGAAAGATAATTGCAAAATTAGAATCTTTTAATCCTCTAGGATCGATAAAAGATAGAACCAGCATTGCTATGATATCGAATGCAGAAAAATCTGGGCTATTAAACTCAGAAACTATTATAATAGAGCCTACAAGTGGAAATACAGGTATTGGTCTTGCTTTTATATGCGCAGCTAAAAAATATAAACTTATATTAACAATGCCAGAAGCATTATCAATAGAGAGAGTTCATATGCTTAAAGCACTTGGTGCAGAAATTATTTCAACTCCTTCTTCTCTTGGTATGAAAGGTGCCATTCAAAAATCTATAGATTTTCAAAAAGATACTCCCAATTCTATTATACTACATCAATTTGAAAATATATCTAACAATCAAATTCATAGGGACACCACTGCACAAGAAATTTTAAGAGATACAGATAAAAATATTGATATATTTGTTTGTGGAGTTGGCACAGGTGGGACAATTACAGGAGTTGGAGAAGTTTTAAAAAAACATATACCTAACGTGAAGATAATAGCAGTAGAACCGGAAGAATCATCTGTTTTATATGGATGTTCTCCTGGTTATCATAAGATACAAGGCATTGGACCAGGTTTTATTCCAAAAATTTTAAATATAGATATTATAGACGAAATACATAGAATTTCATACCTTGACGCTGCATATCACTGTAATTTAATTGCATATGAAGAAGGCCTAATTATTGGTCCTTCTTCTGGGGCTGCTTTAAAAGCTGCAACTAACCTCGCTCTTTTAAAAGAAAATAAAGATAAAAATATTATAGTTATATTTCCTGATACTGGAGAGAGATATCTATCTACTGACCTTTATAATAATAAATTTTAGGAGAATTATTTTGAAAAAAGTCTTGCTAGGAATGAGCGGAGGAGTTGACAGTTCTGTCGCCGCTGCTCTTCTAATAGATATGGGATATGATGTAACAGGAGTTACATTTAAATTATGGCATCCTATGGACGATGTATTTGATAGAGAAGATTCTTGCTGTTCTCTGGATGATGTAAATGATGCAAAAGACATCGCTGATATACTTGGTATCCCTCATTATACCTTCAATTTTAAAGATGTATTTAAAAAAAATGTAGTTGATTATTTTGTCGAAGAATATAAAAATGGAAAAACACCAAACCCCTGTATTGTATGTAATAAATCTATAAAATTTGATCACTTCTATAATAAAGCTATGTCTACTGGTTTTGATTATATTTCAACTGGTCATTATGCAAAAATTATTCACAAAAACAATGATGTTTTTTTAGCAAAAGCAGAATATGATAAAAAAGATCAAAGCTACTTTTTATATAATATCCCCAAATCACACTTAGAAAAAACACTATTTCCTTTAGGTGAATATTCTAAACCAGAAGTTAGACAATTAGCAGATAAATATAATTTAGATATAGTTAGCAAAAAAAAAGATAGCCAAGAAATTTGCTTTATTGATAAAAATGGCTATAACACTTTTTTAGAAGGATATACTTTTGAATGTTCTCCAAGAGGAAATTTTATTGATATTGATGGAAATATATTGGGAAAACATAAAGGATTTTGGAACTATACAATAGGACAAAGAAAAGGACTAGGCATTACATTTAACAAACCTATGTTTGTATCAAAATTAAATCCTAATACAAAAGAAATTACTCTTTCTGATGAAATCCATCTATTTTCTGATGAATGTAATATTTCTGATACCAACTGGCTTGTTGATAAATCTACATTATTAAATATATCTGTAAATATTAAAATAAGAAATCAAGCAAAACTAGCTACTGGAAAAATTTATTTTAAAGAAAATAACATAACATATATAAAATTTGATATTCCCCAAAGAGCTATAACTAAAGGACAATCTGCTGTTATATATATTGATGATATAGTAGCCGGTGGAGGAATAATACAATAAATAAAAAGCACACAACAAATGTTGTGTGCTTTTTATTTAAATATAATCCAAAATCCAAAAAATATTAAAAAATATATTAAAATAAAGATTCCACCTATAGGCAATATCATCTTTAAATATATTTTAATCACTTGTTTACGTTCTAATTTAGATAATTTTGTATATGATCCAGAATAATATTTTTTACTTTTATTAACTATACTTTTATCATAAAAAGGCATTCCGTCAATATTCATCTCCGATATTGTCATTCCATTATCTTCAAAATCATCTTTATTTTTATTTTTCATATTTACTATTTGTATAAAGATGACATGAAACCATATGACCATTTCCATAATCTTTATATTCTGGAGAAACTTTTTTACAAATATCCATTACACTTGGACACCTAGTATTAAATTTACAACCTAAAGGAGGATTAGAAGCCGATGGAATATCTCCTTTTAATAATATTCGATCGCATTTATATGATGGATCAGGAATAGGCACAGAACTTAATAAAGCTTTTGTATATGGATGCATACAATTTTTAAAAATATCATATTTAGATCCCATTTCTACAATATTTCCAAGATACATAACTCCAACTTTATCAGATATATGTTCTACAACAGATAAATCATGGGAGATAAATAAATAAGTTAAAGAATACTCTTTTTGTAAATCTTTAAGAAGATTTATAATTTGAGCCTGTATAGATACATCAAGAGCGGAAACAGGTTCATCTGCAACTATAAGTTTTGGCTTTAAAGCAATTGCTCTAGCTATACAAATTCTTTGTCTTTGTCCCCCCGAAAATTCATGTGGATATCTAGAAATATGATACTCTTGTAATCCACAGTCTTTCATTATTTTTATAATATAATCTTTATATTCAGATTTAGGAACTATTTTATGTTCTAAAACTGCCTCACCAATTATATCTCCAACTGGAATTCTTGGACTTAAAGAACTATAAGGATCTTGAAATATTAGTTGCATATCTGGTCTGGTTTTTCTAAGTTGAGATTTATTTAATTTAAATATATCTTTTCCATCAAAAATAACTTCTCCATCTGTTGCGTCATGAAGCCTTAATATTGTTCTCCCAACAGTTGTCTTTCCACACCCAGACTCTCCTACTAAACCCATTATCTCTCCACGATTTATAGAAAAGGAGACGCCATCCACAGACTTAACAACACTTTTATTTTTTTTAGACATTCCTGTACCAATTGGAAAATATTTAACTAAATTTTTAACTTGTAATATTTCTGATGACATTATCTCTCCCCCTTTGCATCTTTATCATAGAGCCAACAAGACACTTTATGGCCATCACCCAGATCATTAAGTGAGGGATAGTCCCCACTACATTTATCAAAAGATTTTTCGCATCTACTTTTAAAATAACAATAATTTGGCATATTAACTGGATTTGGAACCTGACCTGATATTGAGTATAATCTTTCTGTATGCTTATTTACAACTGGCTTGCTCTTTAATAATCCGATTGTATATGGATGTTTTGGGTTATTATATATATCCATAGCAGTTCCTTGTTCAACTATTTTACCAGCATACATGACAACTACATAATCGGCCATCTCAGCCACAACACCAAGATCATGAGTTATTAAAAGAATACTTGCGTTAATTTGATTTTTTAAATCTCTCATCAAATCCAATATCTGTGCTTGTATAGTTACATCTAAAGCAGTTGTAGGTTCATCAGCAATTATCAATTTAGGGTTGCATGATAAAGACATAGCAATCATAACCCTTTGTCTCATTCCTCCAGAAAGTTGATGCGGATATGATTTATATATTTCATCAGCTCTAGAAATTCCAACTATAGTTAAAAGCTCAACTGTTCTATCTTTAATCTGATTTTTAGACATATCTTTATTATGTAATTCTATAGTTTCTGATATCTGTTGTCCAATTGTAAAAACAGGATTTAAGCTAGTCATAGGCTCTTGAAATATCATGGATATCTCATTTCCCCTAATTTTTTCCATATATGACATAGGAATCTTAGTTAAATCTACTATTTCCCCACTTTCAGTCTTATATCTAATTTCTCCTCCAACAATCTGTCCAGATGGCCCCTGAACAAGCCTCATAAGAGTTAGATTAGTTACAGATTTTCCACATCCAGATTCACCAACAAGAGCGACTGTTTTTCCTTTTGGTATATCAAATGAAACACCATTAACAGCTTTTACAATTCCAATATCTGTATAAAAATATGTCTTTAAATTATCAAATTCTATAACATTATTTGTATCTTTCATGGATACAATATATTCTGAAGGATCAATATTTTTACGTTTTTTGATCTTTTCATAGTGATTAACAGCTTTTTTATTTTCTTTGGATATCTGCTTTAATTTTTCTCTAGATTCTTTAGACACATCAAACACCTACCTTTTCATCTTAGGATCAAAGGCATCTCTTAACCCATCTCCAATAAAATTAAAACCCATTACAGTAACAAGTATGCATAATCCAGGAGGAAGCCATATATTTAGATGCTGATTCATTATAATAGGATCATTAACAGCATTTACCATATTTCCCCATGAAGCATATGGAAAAGGAACTCCTATTCCCAAAAAGCTAAGTGCAGATTCTAAAAGTATTACACTTCCTAAACCCAAAGTTGCAAAAACTATAAGTTGTGGCATAACATTAGGAATTAAATGTTTAAATATTTTTTTATAAGTTTTTATACCTGTCGCTTCAGTAGCAATCATAAATTCTTGTTCTCTTAATCCTAATATCTGTCCTCTAACAAGACGAGCTATGCCTGCCCACCCAAGAAATGCTATAACTAACATAAGTATATAAATTTTATTTTTTTGATCTATCTCTAAAACTAACATAGCAGAACTAATAATAAGCATAATAGGGATACTAGGTATCGAGTTGAAAATATCAACAATTCTCATTATTAAGTTATCTATAAATTTTCCATAATATCCCGCAGCCCCTCCAAGAGAAACACCAATTAAAAGTTGTATAAATATTGCAATAAATCCTATTATTAAAGAAATTCTTCCACCATACATAAGTCTAGTAAAAACATCTCTACCATCTTTGTCAGTTCCTAAAAAATGATTTAAAGATGGATTTGCCCGTAAATTAAGAGCTATTCCTTCTTGTGTAAAATCAATCTCTTCTTTATTAACAAATTCTACTCCATTTTTATCAAGAAAAAATATATCATACTCACCATAACTGCTAAATAAAGGTCCTGCAAATGAAAACATAAACATAAACAATATTATAAATATTCCAACTATAGCCAATTTATTTCTTAAAAATCTTTTTATAACAAGTTGTCCAGGAGTTATTACTTTTTTATTATCTTGTTTACTATCTTTTTCATCTGGATTTATTACAGAATCTACCGATTCATTAATATTAGAACTATCTATATCTAATCCTGTAACATTATTATTCATAAAATATAACCCCCTTCTAACTTAATCTTACTCTAGGATCGACAACAGCGTAAAGTATATCGGATATAAGTGTTCCCATTAAAGTTAAAAATGCTAAAAATAAGTTGAATCCCATTATAAAAGGTATATCACCAGCCTTTAAAGCATGGAAAGCCGTATAACCAAGTCCATCTATAGCAAAAATACCTTCAGTTATAATAGCCCCCGAAAATAAAGATGGAATAGACCCGCCAATCATAGTAACAACTGGTATAAGAGTATTTCTAAAAGCATGTTTATAAATAACTGTACCTTCACTTAGCCCTTTTGCCCTAGCCGTTCTTATATAATCGGAACTTAAAACCTCTAACATATTAGTTCGTGTATATCTCATCCAGCTCCCTATACTTGTAAAAGCAAGAACCACAATTGGTAAAACAAAATGCCAAGCCATATCCATCATAAGTCTAAATCCTTCATAGTCTTCCCTAGCTGTGACCATTCCTGATATTGGAAATAATTGGAGATCCACCGCAAAAGTTTTTTGTAGTATAGCTGCAAAAAAGAATGATGGAAGAGAAATTCCAATTAAAGAAAATATTGTAACAGCATAATCTGTTTTAGAATATTGCCTAGTTGCTGATATTATACCCATAGGTATAGCGATTAATAATTGGATTATAAAAGCCATAAAAGAAAGTGAAAATGATGTCCACATCTTTGAAGCTATAACTTGTGTAACAGGAGCTTTATATAAAAATGATTCTCCTAAATCTCCAGTTAAAGCTTTTCCCAACCATTTAAAGTATCCCTCTACAATACCAACATCAAGACCATATAGCTTTTTTAATCCAACTACCATTTCTTCTGTAATAGAAGGATTTCCAGCAACAGTATTTGATATATAATCCCCAGGCATAAGCCTAATTAAACCATATAGTATAATTGAAACCCCAAAAAGAACAAAAACACTTATAAAAAGCCTTTTTATTATATATTGTCTCACTTTGTCCCCCTAAATGCTAAAAATAGCAATATTATTTCTTTTTTATAAATAGTAATGTCAAATCAGTTATAGATTTGACATTATTATTATATACTATTTAACTAATTTTAATTTTTCTATATCATAAAATCCTCTTGTAAAAGGAAATCTAAAAGGAGAGTAGTCTGAAGGTATAGAATTTTTATCTAAGATTTTTTGATTGTATACATACATATTTTTTCTTTGGTATACAGGCATCTCTACAGCTTCATCCATAATAATATTAAGAGCATCTTTATAATAAGTTTTTCTTATACCAATATCATTTGTTTCTCTAGCTTTAGTTATTAAATCATCTAGTTTATCATTTTTAATTCTATAATGATTTGTTGTTCCTTTACTATGATAAAGTTGGAACAGATCAGGGTCAATTACAGATTGCCATGCAGCAACCCACATATCCCATTGACCAGCTGAAAGCCTATCAAATAAAATATTTGCATCAACATCTTGTATATCAATCTTTCCACCTAATGACTCAAGTTCATTTTTTAATTGTGTTATTATAGGGCCTGCAGGATGATCCATAGTCCCAGATCCACCTATACCAACTTCAATTTTTAATTGAACTCCATCTTTTTGAAGAATAGTTTTTCCATTTTGCTCAACTTTTTTATATCCAGCTTTTGTAAAATATTCCATTGCTTTAACACTAGAAAAATCATATATAGCCTTTGCATTTTCTGGATAAGCCCATGAAATTCTAGACATAGGATATTCTATTACAGATGCTAAATCACCATAAAAACTTTGAACTGCAGGAGCTCTGTTCATAAGATGCATTAGTCCTTTTCGAACATTTATATCTGGGATTCTATCTGCGTTCATACCTATATAACCATATCCTAAGTTATCTATAGTTATAGTTTCTAATCCAGCGTCCTGTGCTTGTTTTAAAGATGCTGGATTTCCAGAAGGATCTGAAACATCTATATTTCCAGCCGCTATAGATGGAATTTTATTTTTATCATCTACAACTTGTAATTTTAATTTTTCTATATGAGGAACTCCTCCATAATAATATGGATTTGCCTCAAAAGAAACAACATTATTTTTATATTCTACAAATTTATATGGTCCAGCACCCATTGGTGAATCATTTTTTTCAGAAATAATATCCATTTTCCCTTTAGAATAAATATCTCCTACAAATTTTCCTCCGCTTTTTCCAACTCCATAATAACTTTTAGAAGCAACTTCAATATCGCCTAAATTCCAAATAGCTTTAGGGTCAACCCCTTCAATAGTAACCTCTACTGTTTTTTCATCTATCCTTTTAATTCCTTCTATTTCAGAAATATCTACACTACCTGCAGATAGATTCTTATTAATATATTCTTTTTCTAGATCTTTATATTTCATACCTTGAATTGTTTTTTTCATACTATCTTTATCTTTAGTTTTTAAATCATTAATATTAAATTCTATCAATGCCTTTTTTAAACTATCTCCTGAAAGGTTGTCTTTATTTTCAAATGAAAGTCTTGCAGACATTTTTTCTGCACCCTCTTTTACAAAAGAATCTTCAGACATTTTAGTAAAATATTTTGTTGTATCATCGTCAGATATATTTTGAGATAATGATTTTATTTTATCGATAGAAAGTTTATAATCTTTATCATCATAAAAATATTCATTAAGTCCTACAATAGGTGTTGATCTAAGAGTAGAAGGTCCTGTATATGTTGGATCTAACAAAACTTTATATGTAAAAATAATATCATCAGCTGTTACACTAGTTCCATCGCTAAATTTTACATCATCTTTAAGAGTAAAAGTATATACAGTATTTATAGTTTTTCCATCATCACCTTTTATCTCCTCAGGAGGAACATAGCTAGCTATACCGTCTACGGGTTCTCCACTTGGAGTATTCCCTATTAACATAGCATTAGTTAAATTAATGACATAATTATCATAAGCTGTGGATGCTAAAAAAGGATTAAATACACCGTTAAAAGCAGCTGTACCAATAACTAATGTTTTATTTCCGCCAGAACCAGAACTACCACTATTACATGAAGAAAGTATAATAGAAGTTCCAACTAGTATACTTATAATCCATGCTGCTATCTTTTTTTTATTAAACATGAAAAAATCTCCTCCTTTATAATAAATAAAATGAATATATAAAATTATTAAACAATTATAACAGATATATTTATTAATCTCAATACTTTTTTGCAAGTATAAATAATAAAAATTTCATAATATAAAATTAAACAGATAATTAAATAATTATTCTATAGATAATTTTATATAATTTTTTTTGCCTTTTTTTATAATTATTTCATTTTCTAAAATATTTTTTTCTTCTATAAAATAGTTTATATCATCTATAACTACACTATCTATAGATATCCCTCCTTGTAAAACAACTCGTCTAGCATCAGATTTAGAACTGCATAAATTTGATATTGTTAAGATAGATAATATATTTATTTTATCATCTTCAAAAAATTTTTTTTGCAATTTAATATTTGGAATATTGTCAAAATTATTTCCTTTACCAAATAAAGCGTTAGACGATTGTATACATTCTTCTGCTTTTTCTCTACCATGAACCATCTCTGTAATAGTAAAAGCAAGTTGTTGTTTTACATCATTTAGTTTAGATCCGCTAAACTTTTCATACTCTTCTATTTTTTCTATATCTATAAATGTTAAAAGTTTCATACAATTTATAACATCATCATCCGAAACATTTCTCCAATATTGAAAAAATTCATAAGGAGATGTTTTAAAAGGATCTAGCCATATAGATCCTTTTTCGGTTTTTCCCATCTTTTTTCCATCTTTAGTTGTGAGTAATCTAAATGTAATGCCATACGCTTGTTTTGACATCTTTCTTCTTATCAAATCTATTCCAGACAGTATATTAGACCATTGATCATCCCCACCCAACTGCATAATACAATCATCAAACTTAAAAAGATGATAAAAATCATAAGATTGTAATAACATATAGTTAAATTCGATAAAACTTAGTCCTTTTTCTAATCTAGATTTAAAACATTCAGCCGTAAGCATTTTATTTACAGAAAAACAACTTCCTATCTCTCTCATAAAATCTATATAATTTTTTTCTAAAAGCCAATTAGAATTTCTCTTAATTTCTAATTCATCTTTGTTTAATTTAAGTATATTCCTCATTTGAAGTTGAAATGCATCAGCGTTATAATTAATTTCTTCTGTAGTAAGCATTTTTCTCATATCTGTTTTTCCACTAGGATCACCTATCATTGTTGTTCCTGTTCCAATTATAGCAATTGGACTATGCCCTGCTTTTTGCATATGCTTTATAACTATAAATTGTAAAAAATGTCCAATATGAAGACTATCTGCTGTTGCATCAAACCCTATATAAAATTTTATTCTTTTATTATTTAATAAATCTTTTATATCTTCTGGATGTGTCATCTGTGCAATAAGACCTCTTCTAGTTAACTCCTCAAATAATTTCATAAATATCCACTCCTTTTTTATATTCTTATAAATTTATATTAGAATTTAGCATTTCCTCTGCCATTTTTAAAGTTAAATCAGTAATATCAGACCTACCTATAATTCTTGCTAGTTCCAAAATACGTTCCTCTTTTTTTAATAAAGAAACCTCTGTAAATGTTTGATCTTTTTTCACATATTTTTTTATTTTAAAATGACTGGTACCTAAAGCAGCAACCTGTGCAAGATGTGTCACACATATAACTTGATTTTTAGAAGAAATAGATCTTAACTTCAAACCTATTTTTTCCGCAGACTCTCCACTAACTCCAGTATCAACTTCATCAAAAATAAGACATGGATTATCTTCAGTTTCTGATAAAACATTTTTTATAGCAAGCATTATCCTAGACATCTCTCCACCTGATGCAATATTTGCTATAGCTTTCATTTTTTCACCTTTATTAGTGGCAATCAATATTTCAATATCATCATATCCAAATTTAGATATACTTTTTTTATTAAATTCTATTTTTAAATCTATATTTTTCATATCTAAATATTCTAATTCATTTAGTATCATCTTTTCAAGAATTTTACTTTTTTTATATCTCTTTTCATGAATCTTATCACATATAGACAACATTATATCATATATAGACTCCATCTCTTCATTTATATTTTTAATTATAGATTCATTTTTATTTAATTCTTCTATCTGATTTTCTATATCTAAATAATATTTTTGCACATCAATATCTTCAGGTCCATATTTTCTTCTTATCCTATTTAATTCAAATAATCTATCTTCTATTTCATTAATATCATTAAATCGATAATCATCTGTCTGATTAAAACTTAAAATATCTGAAAAAATATCCTTCATGTCAAATAATATGTTTTCTAACTTCTCTTTATTATTATAAAATTTATTATTATATCTAGATATATATTCTAAATTTAGTATATTTGTTTCTAGTTGTTCTAAAACACCTATTTTATTATCATCTCCACTAAAAAAAATTTTTATCATAGATATTTTAGTTTCAATTTCTATAGAATTTTTTATAATATTTTTTTGATTTAACAACTCATCATATTCACCTATAATAAAATTAGATGATATAATTTCATTTAATTGATAGTTTAAAAGATCTGATTTTTTTTCTATTTCCCCTTCGTTTATCATAGTAGATTTTAATTTATATGAAAATTCAGAATATTTTTTATATTGAAAATCCAGCTCTTCTAGTAGTTGTTTAGTATTAGAAAATTCATCTAATAATTTAAGTTGAGTATCTTTAGAAAAAAGTTTATATGTATCATGTTGACCATGTATATTTATCAAATATCTACCTATCTCTTTAAGTATAGAAACCGTTATAGGTTTTCCGCATATTTTTGCATAACTTTTACCATCTTTATTTATTTCTCTTTGTATTATAATTTCACTATCATTTAAATTTAATCCATATTTATTTAATATCTCATAAATTTTATTAGAAACATCATCAAAAACACAAATTACAATTGCCCTGTCAAAGCCATATCTTATTATGTCTTTAGAAAGTTTGTTTCCTAATATAAAATTAATAGATCCTATTATAATGGATTTTCCTGCACCTGTTTCCCCTGTAAATATGTTAAATCCATAGTTATAGTCTATAGACATTTTTTCTATTATAGCCATATTTTCTATATATAAAGACTTCAGCATATTAAAACTTCCTATTCATAAAACTAGATATAATTTTCTTTTAGTTTTTTATAAAATATCTTGGACTCATCTTCTGTTTTGAAAAGTATAAAAATTGTATCATCTCCAGCAATGGTCCCGAGAAACTCATTTTTATATTCTTTATCTATAAAAGCGCATATCCCTTGAGCCATACCTTCAAAACATTTAATTATAACTATATTTCCACCAAAATCTACCAAACGTATTCCATTTAATAAAAATTTATTTAAATGAAATAATTCATCAGAATTATTTTTATTATTAAAACTTTTATACTTATAAAGACCATCATCTCCCAATATTTTAACTAATCCTAATTCTTTTATATCTCTAGAAACCGTTGCTTGTGTTATATCAAATTTCATATCTTTTAGGATAGTTAATAATTCATCTTGAGTATGAATATCTTTTTCTTCAATTAAATTAAATATTTTTTCATGTCTTATAGATTTTATAAAAAAACCTCCCTAATATACCATTTAATTTAAACCTGTTCGTCCAGAAAATTTATTATTTATAACTTCAAAAAAACTACTGTTATTTATATTAATTAAAGAAAAGGAATTTTTTCCTCGTTTTATATTAACACTACTATTATTTGTAAAGGGTAAAACTATATCTCCATCTAAAGTTAAATATGATGTCATATCATCCTTAAGTTTAGCTTTTATATGAAGTGTTTTATCATCAGAAAACATTATAGTTTTAGAAAAAAGAGAGTGTGGACATATAGGTGTCACCATTATACAATCTAAAGAATTATCAACTATAGGTCCCCCAGCAGATAAAGAATATGCAGTAGATCCAGTTGGAGTTGAAAAAATAATACCATCTCCTCTAAAATTTCCAACGAGCTTTTCAATACATAATAAATCAATATCTATTATCCTAGAAAGAGATCCTCTAGATAAAACAATATCATTTATAACAGTATATTTATTTAGATATCCTATATTATTATATTCTATATCTAAAGTCATCCTATCTTCTACAGTATATTTCCCAGAAAATATACTGCTAATATCCTCTATCTGATCTGATTCTATACTGGCAAGAAAACCCAATCTTCCAACATTTATAGATAATATAGGAATTTGATGTTTAAGACTATACTTAGCACTATGTATAACTGTTCCATCCCCACCAATACAAATAATTATATCACAATTTTCTGGAATATTTTCTATAGAAGTAAATTCAATATTTTTAATTAATGAAAATTTATTCTCATATTTAATATCAGAATATATATTACAGTTATATCTTTTTAAAAAATTTATAACACTTTTAGTTACCTTCATTTTAATATCATTCAAAGTATTAGTTATTATAAATATATTCATAATAACCTCCTATAAATTTTCATGAGATATACATACAACTTTTTCAATATCATTATATGAAATCAAACTTTGATCTGTAGAGCGTTTAATATACATTATATACTCTCTATTTCCTTTTGGACCTTTAACTGGTGAATAATCTATATCTAAAACACTATATAATTTTTCAATACAAAAATTATATATTTCGTATATAACATTTAAATGTATTTTAGCATCTTTAACAACACCATTTTTGCCAACATTCTCTTTTCCTGCCTCAAATTGTGGTTTAATTAATAGAACTGCTTCTCCATTTTTTTTTAAGAATTTTTCTAAAATAGGAATAACAATTTTTAAAGAAATAAACGAAACATCAACAGAAATAAAATCTATATCATCCAAAATCTTTTCTTTAGACAAAAATCTTATATTAGTTCTCTCTAAATTTATAATATTTTCTAATTTTCTAAGTTCCCAATCAAGTTGTCCATATCCAACATCTATACAATAAACTTTGGAGGCAGAATTTTTAATCATACAATCTGTAAATCCTCCTGTAGATGCACCAACATCCATGCATACTTTATTTGAAAGATCAATAGAATTTTTTTTAATAGCTTTTTCTAATTTTTGTCCTCCTCTACTAACATATGTGTTTTTTTTCTGCTTAACAATAATATCAGAATTTATATCAACCGTTGTTCCTGCTTTATCTACACGCTCTGTCCCTATAAAGATATTTCCAGCCATGATTAAAGCTTTTGCTTTCTCTCTGCTAGAGCAAATACCTTTATTAAATAATAAAATATCTATTCTTTCTTTTAAAGACAATTTATCTCTCCTCATTTAAAATAGTTTTACATATAGATTCAGCATCAAATCCAAATTTTTTAAAAAGAAAATTAATATCACCTTGCTCTACAAAACTATCTTCTATTGCTATAATTTTATAAAAACCTCTAAACCCTATTTTAAAAGACTTATATAAAATATGCTCACCTAATCCACCTGATTGGATACCCTCTTCAAAAAAGAAAACCTTTTTATATTTACAGATAATATTTAATATATCATCTTCTACAGGTTTCAATTTTATTATTTTTAATATAGATATAGAAATTCCTTCACCACAAATAAATTCATAAGCTTTTAACACATTGTCAAATATTCTTCCATAACAAACAACTAAAATATTAGAATTATTATCCATATATTTATAATTTATAGATGAAGTTTGATTTTCTAGATATGTATTTATTTTCCCTTGGCTTCCTTTAGGATATCTTATAATTACAGGAGATTCCATATTATCCACAGCAAAATTTAAACAATCTTTGCATTCTTGATAATTAGATGGGGAAAATATAGTAATATTTGGAATCATCAAACCATAAGATACATCAAATATACCCTGATGAGTTTCTCCGTCATCTCCAACTATACCAGCTCTATCAACCGCAAATATTACTCTTTTCTTATCAATACATATATCATGTATCAATTGATCAAAACCTCTTTGTAAAAAAGTAGAATATACACAAAAAATAGGAATCATACCAGAAGACGACAAACCCCCACAAAAAGTTGTTCCATGTTGTTCTGCTATCCCAACATCAAAAAATCTATTAGGATGAGATTCTTTAAGAAATTGTAGTCCCGTCCCCAATGTCATAGCTGCTGTTATTCCACAAATTTTAGGATTTCTATCAGCTATATTTTTAATTTCTTTACCAACTACAATAGAAAAACTATCACAATTAGATATATCAGAATCTCCAGTTGTTTTATCAAATTTTGGAATTCCATGAAATAAAACTGGATCTTGTTCAGCGTATTCATAACCTTTTCCTTTAGTTGTTTCAATATGTATAACTATTGGCTTGTTTACCTGTTTTGCATAATTTAAAATACTAACTAGATGTGCTATGTTATGTCCATCGATGGGACCTATATAATTTAAACCCATATCTTCAAAAAAATTCCTATTATAAACAATATCTTTTATGAGATTTTTTGAATTTGATAGAGTGGTTTTAATTTTTTTTCCTAAAAATTTTGAATTTCCTAAAATATTTTCTAATGATTTTTTTATATTTAAATATGATTGGTTAGACCTTATACCTGTCATATATTTTGAAAAAGAGCCAACATTGGGAGAGATAGACATATTGTTATTATTAAATATAATTATAACATTAGAATCATCATCTCTGCCAATGTTATTTAAAGCTTCAAAAGGCATTCCTCCTGTAAAAGCACCATCTCCAATTAAAGCCACACTATACATATCTTTTTTTTGTAATCTATATCCAACATCCATTCCATATGCCGCTGATATAGAGGTGCTGCTATGTCCTGCTATAAATGCATCATGTATACTTTCAGAAGGTTTAGGAAATCCTGATAAACCTCCTGATTTTCTTAAATTATCAAATAAACCTTTTCTACCTGTAAGAATTTTATGTGTATAACATTGATGCCCTACATCAAAAACAAATTTATCTTTTGGCGAATCAAAAACATAATGCATCGCTAAAGTTATATCCACTACACCAAGATTAGAAGCTAGATGACCACCTGTTTTAGATATAGAGTATATCAAAAATTCTCGTATATCTTCAGCTAATTTATCAAGATTTTCGAAATTCATTTTCTTTATATCTTCAGGTGAATTAATATTATCTAATATATTTTTATTCATATTTTAACCTTCTGTATTATTATACTAAACTATTATCGGATAAAAAGATCCAACTAAAATTCCTAAAATAGCACCACCTATAACCTCTATTGGAGTATGTCCTAAAAATTCTTTCAGTTTTTTATCTATTGGATAATCCGAATTTTCATCATGCTTTTCTACAAATAAATTAATAACCTTTGCTTGCTCTCCAGCAGCACGACGAACACCCATAGCATCATACATAACTATAGAAGCTAATACAAATGATATTCCAAATAAGCTAGATGAAACTCCTTCAACCCTAGCAATAGCTATAACTAATGCAGAAACAGTTGAAGAATGTGAGCTGGGCATACCACCTGCTCCAATAAATCTTTCAAATGAAAATTCTTTTGTCAATAATAGATTTATAAAAACTTTAATAACTTGTGCTAAAAACCAAGAACAGATAGAAATATTAAGAATTTCATTTTTAAATATTTCTTGAAAAAAACTCATACACGATCTTCCCCTTATTTTTCTCTAGATAATAAACTTTTTGTCATCCATATTAAAAAATCGATATCCGAAAAATTGTTTAAAGATTCTAATGATTTTTCTATATATATGGAAGATTTTTTATAAGAATTTTCCAAACCAAAAACATTAGGATATGTAAGTTTATTATTTTTTTTATCACTACCTATATTTTTTCCTATAATAGATGTAGAACTAACTATATCTAGTATATCATCTTCTATCTGGAATGATATACCCATATATTTCCCATAATCAGAAGCATTTAGTATATTATTTTTATCTTCTGCTAATCCAGAAGCTAAAACGCCTAATTTACATGATAATTGTATCAACTTTCCTGTTTTTAAAAAATTTAAATTATTTAAATATTCTTCTGAAATATTTATAGGCGGAAACATATCCATGGCTTGTCCACCAATCATTCCTAAAATACCAGACATTCTAGAAATTTCTAAAACACATTTAGATATAAGACTATCTGAGATATCAGATTTTGTAACCAGTTCAAAAGCATGTGTTAGAAAAAAATCTCCTACCAAAAGTGCTGTACTTTCTCCATATTCTATATGACACGAAGGTTTACCCCTTCTAGTATCATCGTCATCCATACAGGGCAGATCATCATGTATAAGCGAGTATGTATGTATGAACTCTATAGCGATAGCTAGATAAATTGCTTTTTTATAATCTCCAGATAAAACTCTGCAAAATTCTAAAACAAGGATAGGTCTTAATCGTTTTCCTCCATTAAATATACTATATTTTGCCGCCTCTATTATATCTTTTTGCTGGATATAATCCAAACAAAAACTATCAAAATATAATTCTATATTATTATTTATAATATTAATATAATTATCTAATTTATCTTTATTTTTCAATCTTTTTTTCCTTTTCATCAACTGAATTACTTAAATTTATCTCTTTTACCTTCAAAACAGACTTATCTAGACAATCTTTACAATATTTAGAAAGTTCCATTCCCTTTTGATAAAGCTTTATATTTTCTTCTAGAGTTATACTGTCTTCTTCCAACTTTTTAACAATTTGTTCAAGTTCTTTTAAAGAACTCTCAAATGTCATATTTTTCATATAAAACTTCCTTTCAAATTTTTAAATTATTATCTAAAACTTGTGTTCTTAAACTTCCGTCTTTCAACTTTATATCAATAATATCTCCTTCTTCAACACCATCTATACTAGATAAAATTTTATCCCCACTATAAGATAAGCTGTATCCTCGTAAAATGATAGACATAGGATTTAAAGCACTGAGTAATAAAGAATTTTCTTTAAATTTATTTATATATTTATTTATATTTAATCTACAGTTATTATATAGAAACTTCTCTATATTTAATACATTTTCTTTTTTAGCTTTTAAAATATTTTTAGGTGATAAAAATATTAATCGTTGATTAATATTTTTATAATTTTTTTTGATATCTACATAATTTTTACCAATATAATACTCTAATAATTTTTTTGTCTTTAATATATAATCTAAAAGATCTTCTTTATTAGGTGTAGCAATTTCCGCCGCTTCTGAAGGAGTGGACGCCCTAATATCAGAAACAAGATCCGAAATAGTGAAATCAGTTTCATGACCAACAGCAGATATTATTGGAATTTTGCTATTAAATATTTCTTTAGCAACTTTTTCACTATTAAAACACCAAAGATCTTCCGAACTCCCGCCACCTCTACCAAGTATAATTACATCAATATCATCAATAGAATTCGAATAAATTATAGATGAAGATATGCTTTCTTCTGCCATAATTCCTTGAACAATAGTCGATATCACTAAAACTTCTGCTATTGGATATCGTCTAGATAATATATTTAATATATCTTTTATAGCAGCACCTGTACTTGCTGTTATAACACAAATTTTTTTAGGGTATTTTGGAATAGCTTTCTTTTTTTCAATATTAAAAAATCCTTTTTTTTCAAGCTTTTCTTTAAGCTGATTAAAAGCAAGGTGTAAAGAACCATCACCAATTGGAAAAATTTTTTCACAATATAACTGGCAGTTTGCATCTCTTTCAAAAACTTTTATACTTCCAACTATACTAACTTCCATTCCATCATATATATCAAATAAAATTTTTTGTGCATATCCTTTAAACATTATAGCTTTTAAACTACTTTTTTTATCTTTAATAGTAAAATAAAAATGTCCTGTTTTTTTATGATTAGTAAAATTAGAAATTTCTCCTGTTATATAAACACTAGATAAAAACACATCTAAAGATATAACATTTTTTATATAACTATTTATCTCTGTAACACTCAAAGCTTTTACCACAATATTCTCCTTAAATATAAACTACTATATATCTTTAGAATATGCACCTAAAACACCATTTATAAAAGCTGTATCATCTTGATCAAGATAATTTTTAGAAATCTCTACAGCTTCACTTATAACTATATTAGTTTCCATATTCTCTTTATAAATAATTTCATAAAAAGCAATCCTTAAAATAGACAAAGAAATTTTAGATATTCTATCTATTTTCCAATTTTTTAAATATTTTTTTATAATAATATCTATATCTTCTTTATGTTTTTCTATTCCAAAAAAATAATCTCTAACATCATTGTCTATATTAAAAAGACCCGCTTCTAGATTAACCTCTAATATATCTACACAATCTTCTTGTTTAAATATATTTTGAAAAACCAACATTAAAGTACTCTCTCTTAATTGCCTTCTAGTCATACTTTTAAAATCCTTTCTTTTAAACAACAATCAAAATAAAATAAACCAATAAGCCCTAATAAAACATTTAAAAGGGCATATTGGAAATTTTATTTCTAAACAAAAACAATATTATCAATATAAATATTAATATATTTAACATTTAACCCAGTTATATTATAAATAGCATATTTTATTCTATCATTAACCATTTTTGAAAATTTATTAAAATTATGATTATATTCAATATTTATATAAATACTTATATAAACATCTTCATCTTGCTGATAAATTTTTATAGCTCTATTTAAAAAATTTGAAAAATTACAATAATCAAAAAAATGGAATTTATTATTAAAATTATAAAAACCTTCTATTTCAGAAATTTCTTTCTTTACAATCAATGATAAAAGGTTGTTAGAATAAAAAATACAATCACCATTTGACTCTATAATTCTATACATAAAAAACCTCCATAATGGTTATAATTAAAACAATATTCTTTAATGAAATTAATTATAACACAATAAAAAAAAGACACAACTATTTTACTTCTGTTATGGTGATATTTTCTGGCAAAATTTTTCCTTGAGAAACAACAATATCTTTAATTTGAGATGCTTGTTCTTTAGCAAGCCCTTCTGTATGTATTATAACACTTGCTTTTCCCTCTTCTAAATATGTCATGCATTCTAAAAATCCTTTTGCTTTTATTAGGTTTTCCATCTTTGTTTCTTTCTCTGTGATTTGTATCATATTTGATTCTTTCACCTGTAATTTTTCTTTATCATCACTAGACAATTTCTCATCTTTTATCATGGTAGCCATAGTTTCTTTTGATTTGTCCCTTGCTTTTTCTCTTTCCATTCTTGCTTTAGCAAAATATTCTTTTGCACTTTTTTCCATCTTGGAATTTTCAGAATTTTCATCTTTTTTAGAATCTTTATCTTCTCCATTATTTACAAATTTTGCATCACCTAATTCTTTATTATCCTTCTCCTCTGACAAACTACCTGTAACAGGAAAACCTTCTCCATCTTTTGCAAATTGCCAATTTAAATATACAGCTATACTTAATATAAAAACCAAAGACGCTAAAACAATTTGTTTTTTTCCTAAAATCATATTCAATTTCATATATATATTCCTCCAAAATTTATGATAATTTAATTATACTAACTTTATTTGAAGATATTCCTAAAACAGTAGTTAAAGCTTCTACAACTCTATCTTGTACAGAAATATCTTCTCCTCCTGTACAAACAACTAAAACACCTTTTATACTGGGTTCTATCATAGTTTTTACTAATGGTTGGCGTTTTCCATTTGGTCCATCTACAAGAATTAATTTTTGCTCATAATTATCACTTTTTTTAACCTTAATACTATCATTTTGACCTATATCTTCCGTTTTATCAGAATTTTTTTTTTCTTCACCCGCATAGACATATTCTATTCCGTTATTTAAACTAATCATAACATTAGCCTCACCTACGCCTTCCACTTTTTCTAGTATCAATCTAACCTTTTCTTCTAAATTATTTACATAATTTTCTGTACTAGTATCTATATTAGACTTTGAATCTATATTTTTAATATACTCAGAATCAGATTTTTTATCAGAAGAAATAAAAATAAAAAATAAGCCCAAAATTCCAACTAATAATATTAAAATGTTTTTTTTGTTTTTAAGAAAAATTCCATTAAATTTAATCTTTATATTTTGAATATTTTTTTTCATATTTATAAAAACACTTCCTTAAAAATAAATTCTATTCATATTCAATTTCTGCATCATATAATACCTCCTTTAGTATAACTTCTTTAATTTTTTTTTCTAGATTTATATCTTTTTTATCTAATAAAATTACTAGATTATTAATAGATATGCTGTTATTCTCATTTATATTAATACTTGTTATAATTTTTTTTGGATTTATATCAATTTTTTTTAATATATCAAATATATTATTTGATATATTTTTTTCTACAAGAGAAATAAAATCTTTATTTGATTTTTCTATAATATTATTATTATATATATTTTGAGTATTAACCTCTATTTCGTCCTTAAAACCAAAATTTAGAGAACTTATTTTTGATACAAAAGGAGTTATTAAAGCAACTAAAAAAAACAAACTTAAAGAAAATTTCATAACCCTATCAAGCTGTCCTTTTGGAATTATCATAGAAAAAATTGTTATTATTAAAATCGTTATAAATATCGAAAATGCCCATTCTTTTAAAAAATTCAAATTAAACCCCCACACCTAACACCAACATAACTGTTGTAGACACAATAAGTAGAACTGCAAAACATAAAACAATAATTAATATTAAAGATAATGTTGAAGAACATACTTTTAATATATCCGTTATTTTTTTAGTATTTAAAACTTCAGAAAATATGCAAGAAATATTTATACTAAAAATCATAAGTAATATAGATATAATCGTTGGCATAAAAGCTAATAATATTGTAACAACTCCAAAGACTCCTACTGTGGATTTTATAAAACTTAAACATCCTTGCAAAGAGTTAAATGCTTCACTTAGTGCCCCACCTATTACAGGCACAAAACTAGAAAGAGCAAATTTTGCAGCTTTTGTTGCCACGGTATCTGCAGAGGTAGAAACTATTCCTTGTAATGTTAAAAGACTAACAAATGTAGTCAGTAATATCCCCATACTCCATGTTACTGTTTTTTTTATAAATTCAGAAATGCCTTTTAAATTTATATAATCACTCATAACACCAGCTATAGAAAATGTCATATAAATACCTGTTAAAGGAACTAACGTTTTAGAAGCTATCTGTGATATTAATTGAACTGTTCCAAATAAAAAACTATTATATGTAAGAGCTGAAATAGTTTTGCCAGATGCTATTAAAATAGATATAAAAACAGGTAAAAACATTAAAATAAAACTACTAGCTTGACCGATAGTATCTATCGCAGAATATATTAAATCAATAGTCGGATAAACCAACACCCCTGATATAGATAAAATAGAAATAATATCGTATGCTTTTACATATCCTTTATCAGATTCATCACACTTTAAAGCACCTGCCATAGATGAAAAAAGAATAATTCCTATAATAATAAAAAGAATTTTTATTGGTCTTTTAAAATAAATAGTGATATTTTCTATAGTGTTTTCTATGAAACTTTTAAAGGTAAATTTTTTAAAGGTTTCTATCTCAAACTCATCTAAATTATTATCATCAAAATATTTTTTAGCAGAATCGGGTATATATTTAAATAAATCATTTCCACCTATATTTTCTATCTGATTTTTATATAAATTTTCCTGATCTATACTAGAAATATCTTCAGCAAACACAATATATATAGGAGATATAAAAAAGATAATCGTCATTAATACTAGAATAAAGATTTTTTTCAACTTCATAAATTTTCACCTATTTAAAAGTAGATATACTTATAATATTTTTTACATGGATACCAATTTTAAAGCAATATCTATTAGCTCATTAAATAATGGTAATGATAAAATTATAATCGCTGCTTTTCCAGCAAAATCAACCTTGTTTCCAATAGAAATATACCCAGCATCTTTACAACTATCAGAAGCTATCTGGGTGATATAGCAAATTCCCAAACTCTTTATAATAATTTCTAAATATAAATCATTTATTTGAAGATAATTTAAAAATGTTTTTAAAACATTAAAAACATCATTTAATTGGGATAAAACTAAACTTATAACTATGCATCCACAAACTAATGAAATAAACAAGCTATATTCTGGCTTATATTGATTAAAAAGAATAGATATAACAACACTTACTATACAAATTCCTATAATACCTAGTAGATTCATATCTCTCTCTCCTATCTACCAAAGTCCAAAAATAGATTTTACTGCTTCAAAAAGATCATTTATTTCATATATAATTATCATTAAAACAACAATAAGCCCTGCAAGGGTAACCATCATTCCCTGTTCTTCTCTTCCTGATCTTATTAAAAGCTGATTAAGAACAGCCACTATTATTCCAATTGCCGCTATCTGAAATATTAAATCAACTTCCATATTTATACCTCCTACAACTTAATTTTATATAGATTTATATAAAAAATATCACAACAAAAAGTCCAAGTAAAAACCCACAAGATGGATATAACATTGCCTTCTTTTTGCTTATCTCCTCGGATTCTTTTAAGTTATGCATTATTATCTTTTTAAAAGATTCTAATTCATTTAATTGTCCTAAAACATCACTCTTTCCTATTATTGTAGAAAGTCCTATAATTATTTTTTTATCATCTTCTTCTATTTCTCCAATAAAATTATCTATTGATAATTTCCAACTAATAGAAAAACTTATTCCTTTTTCCATATTTTTTACACAATAAGATAAAAAATTAAGTTTGCTAAACTCTTTCATTTTAGAAAGATTGTATATTAAATCTTTAGTTTTAATATGATTGTATCTTATATATAGTTGTATCTTCTCCACCATTAATACAACCTGTTTAAGTATCACAACTCTGTTAATAATAGTGTTAGATTTTAATATTCCTATCATAGAGCATGCAAAAACTATCATTACCACTCCTAAAAGATTCATCTTTGTTGCCCCCAAAATCTATAACTTTTAAAATATTTCCAATATTTTCTCCACTATCCAAAATAATTCCATATTTAAAAACTCCAGATTTAATCATATCTAATATTTCTTTTTTATTAAAAATATCATCAATGGTTTTACCATGTATAGATGTAATTATTTCTACTCCACAATGCATAATTTTATCTATAGTTTGCATATCTTTTAATCCCATTTCATCAAAAATAATAACATCTGGTGACATAGTTCTAATAGCAATTTCAACCCCATCACTTTTACAATATCCTCTAAAAAAATCACAACTTAATATATTTTTATAACCTATTGATTCTAGTTCTCCTCTCTCATCAATAGCAGAAACTTTATAAAAATTTCCTCTAACCCCACTAGATAGATAATAGATAATATCTTTTAAAAATGTTGTTTTTCCACTAGATGGAGGTCCTATTACCAATACACTAGATAATCCTTCTTTAAATATCTTAGAAAAAATTCCATTCCACATCCCATAAGTTTGTTTTGCTATTCTAAAATTTATAGAGCTTATATCCTTTAAGTTCAAAATTTTATCATCTTGATTTATTGCCGTTCCACAAAAACCAACTCTATGACCACCATCTATGGTTATAAATCCTTCTTTTATCTCTTTTTGATAACTATGTAACGATTCTTCTGCTATAATTTCAAAAGTTTCTAAAATATGTTTGTTATTTAACTTAAAACAATTTCTAAAAATTTTTCTAGATGGATTACCTCTATCATCTAAAAAAAATGTTTCCGTTCCAGTTATTAAAGATATAGGGCTATTTTTTCTAAGTCTAATCTCCCTAACTTGGTTTTTTATATCGTCTGGTGTATTCAAAATAATTTGTTTTATATCATTAGATATATTCTCAGCTATTTTATTAAATGTTATTATATCCTTCACTTATTTTCTCTCCTTTTTAGCCTTGTCCTATTATCTAATCTTTATGAATTTATACAAATATTTAGAACAATATAAATTTTTATTTTTTATTTTTTGATTTTGAAAGAATTTTAAAGTATAATAAAATTAAATAAATAGTTAGAAAGTGATTATCAAGATGAATGAAAATTATCTATATAGAAAAAAACATGAACAAGATAAAACAATAATTAAAATTAAAAACAATAAAATATGTCAAGGGAATTTTACTTTTATAGCTGGTCCTTGCTCTGTAGAGTCGTATGAACAGTTTTTCACAACTGCATCTGATCTAAAAAAAACAGGTGTAAATATTATTAGAGGTGGTGTTTTTAAACCAAGAACTTCCCCTTATTCTTTTCAAGGACTTAGAGAAGAAGGCATAAAAATTTTATCATCTGTAAAAAAAGAGCTGGATATTGCTGTTGTTACAGAAATTACATCTATTACGCAGATAAATCTATTTGATGATGTAGATATTATTCAAATTGGTGCTAGAAATATGCAAAATTTTGAATTTTTAAAAGAAATCGCAAAATTAAAAAAACCAGTAATACTAAAAAAAGGATTTTCTAATACTATAGACGAATTTTTATTAAGTGCAGAATATCTTTTAATAAATGGTTGTAGTGATATTATCCTATGTGAAAGAGGAATCCGTACATTTGAATATAAAACTAGAAATACTTTAGATATATCAGCTATTTCTATAATAAAAGAATTAACACATCTTCCTATTATTATTGATCCTAGTCACTCTGGTGGGATAGATAAACTAGTATATCCTCTTTCTTTATCTTCTATATACGCTGGATCAGATGGAATAATTGTAGAAGTTCATAATGATCCTAAAAACGCCTTATCAGATGGAGAACAATCTATAACACCTAAAGATTTTGAAAGATTATATACAAATGCAAACAAAATATTTAATTACAAAGTTGAAAATAATATATAAAGGATATTCATAATGAAAATTATTCCATCTAATACGTTAGATAACTATAATATTTTTATAGAAAAAAATGCTTTTGAAAAATCTATTGAAATAATCTCCAACATTTCTACAACTAAAAAAATTATTATTATATGCGATAAAAAAGTTTACAATATATATAAAAAAAATATAACCACTATATTCAGTAATAGTGGTTATAAAATATATTTATATTGTATAATAGCTAAAGAAAGTAATAAAACATACTCTATGATTATAAAAGTTCATAAATTTTTATTTGATAATAATATATCAAGAGATGACACAATAATTTGTATAGGTGGCGGAATTTTATCAGATATTGTAGGGTTTGCTAGCTCATCATATAAAAGAGGAGTAAAATATATAAATATTCCAACAACACTTTTATCACAAGTAGATGCATCAATTGGAGGAAAAACAGGAATAAATACATCCTATGGAAAAAATACAATTGGATGTTTTTATTCTCCCTCTGCTGTAATAATAGATGATAATTTTTTAGATACATTAACTAAAACACAGTTTAAAAATGGTCTATCAGAAATAATTAAAACTGGTGTTATATATGATCAAAATATTATTAATATGATAGTTAATAATAATTATCATAAAAACATAGAAGATCTAATTTATAAATCTATACTGTCTAAAAGAAATATAGTTCAACAAGATACAAAAGATTTTGGAATTAGAAAGATATTAAATTTTGGACATACTATTGCTCATAGCTTGGAAAAATATCTTAAGTTTAAAATACCACATGGATATGCCGTTGCTATTGGGATGAGTATTATAACTAAAATATCAGAAAAAATAGGATTAACTAAACCAAATACATATGAATATCTTATAAATATAATTAAATATGTAGGATTACCAAATAGTATAAAAATTCCTATAAAAGATATCTATATAAATTCATTACATGATAAAAAAATTGAAAATAATAAATTAAATTTAGTATTATTAAATGATTTACAATCTCCTATAATTAAAAAATATACAAAATCTGAATATAAACTCTTTTTACTTAAAGGAAATTTGTAAAATGGATATAAAAATACTTCCATCAAAGTTTAAAGGATCTGTATATATTCCATCTTCAAAAAGTTATTCCCACAGGGCAATCATAGCCGCTTCATTATCTAATGGAATTTCTATAATAAAAAATATATCCTTGTCAGAAGACATAAAAACTACTATTAATTGCATGAAAAAAATGGGTGTTAAATTTTATAAAAACAATAATAATCTTTATATAAATGGTCCCGTTAAAAAGGATAAAAATATAATTAAATTAGATTGTAGAGAATCTGCATCTACATTGCGATTTTTAATACCTATAACTATAGCTTTACAAATAAACGCAATATTTACTGGCTCTACTAGTCTTATTAAAAGAACGATACAACCATATATAGACTCTTTTAAAAAACATGATATACATTTTAAATTAATTGGTAAAAAAAATTTTAAATTTATCGGAAATTTTAAACAAGATAAAAATATTGAAATAGACTGCAGTGAAAGTTCTCAATTTTTAACGGGATTATTATTTTCTATGACTATCTCAAAAGTTGAAAATATAATAGTTAAAAATAAATTAGTTTCTATCCCATACTTTAATATAACAAAAGATTTATTTATAAAATTTGGTGTAGATATTATAAATAAAAATAATAAATATTTTAGAATTAAAAAAAGAAAATCTATTTTTAAAAAAAATATTATCTCTATAGAAGGTGATTTTTCTTCTGCTTGTTTTATTATATGTCTTGCAATGAAATATAATAAAATAATTATAAAAAATCTAAATAATAATTCTATACAAGGTGATAGAATTATTTTAAATATATTAAATAAATTAGGATATTTATTTAAATTTAACAAAAATTTTTTAAAAATTAAAAAAATTAAAAAAATAAACTATAAACATATGATATTTAATGGAAAAAATTATCCGGATATAATACCTATATTATCTGTTCTTTTTTCTGTATCTTCTATTGATAGATCAACAATTAAAAATATTTCAAGACTCCAAGGAAAAGAATCTAATAGACTAGATTCAACACAAAAAATGTTAGAAAATTTTGGATATAAATGTCATATAAATAATAATAATATTGAAATTTTAAAAAAGAAAAATAATATGAAAAACAACAAAACAATTATTATAAATTCTTTTAATGATCATAGAATAGTTATGTCAGCCACTATTCTTTCATATTTAACAGAAACACCCTGTATAATAAAAAATTATGAAAATTTTAAAAAATCATATCCTCTGTTTTTTAAACATATCAAAAATATAGGAGGAAAATATATTGTCCTCAATATGGAATAACGGATTATCAATATCTCTATTTGGAGAGTCTCATGGATCCAATATTGGCGTTGTTTTGGATAAAATTCCAGCAGGATACGACATAAATTTTGATGATATTATTAAATTTATGTCAAAAAGAAAATCCAGTATAAATAAAGAAATATCAACCAAAAGAATAGAAGCTGATATTCCTGAAATATTATCAGGTATACATAATAATAAAACTACTGGATCTCCTATTGCTGCAATAATAAAAAATATAGATATAAATATAAATGACTATAAAGACATATCTAATGTTTTTAGACCGGGACATTCTGATTTTCCTCTACATTTTAAACATAAAGGTTTTAATAACAAATCTGGTGGTGGTCACTCTTCAGGAAGATTGACAGCTCCTTTTGTCTTTGCCGGAGCTATTGCAGAACAAATACTTAAAACATATAATATATATTCTTCTAGCCATATTATATCTATAAAAAATATACAAGATATTTCTTATAATAAAGAAAACCTTACAAAAAAATATATAGATATATTAGATCAAAAAACTTTTCCTATTATAAATGATTCTATAAAACAAAATATGATAAAACAAATTTTATTGGCAAAATCTAAAAAAGATTCTGTAGGTGGAATTATCGAAACTGCTATAATTGGAGTTCCTATAGGTTTAGGAGATCCAATATTTAACGGACTTCAATCAAATATATCATCTCTTGTAATGTCTATTCCATCTACAAAAGGGATAGATTTTGGAAATGGTTTTGAATCTACAAAAATATACGGATCAGAAAATAATGATGAATATTATATAAATAATAATACAATTCAAACATTATCAAACAATCATGGAGGAATTTTAGGAGGAGTTTCTACAGGTATGCCTATTATATTCAAAACTGCAATAAAACCAACTTCTTCTATATCTAAGATACAACAATCAGTCAACTTTAAAACTATGAAGAATGAAAAAATCAAAATATTAGGTAGACACGATCCTTGCATAGTTCCTCGGGCAAATATTGTAATAAAATCTTGTGCAAATATCTCTATTTTATCCTATATTTTAAAATAATTATTTTAAGTTGACAAATTATTTATATATTGATATGATTTTATAATATATGGAATTTTATAAATTATTAAACATATACTGTAAAATTTGTTTTGGAGTGTGAAATATTATGCAAAAAAAAATACAACTATGTGTAAGTTGTATGAAGGATATATCAAATTCAAATATTTGTGAAAATTGTGGATATGATCAAGACACTCTCTATCTTCCTGGTCAAATTCCACCTAAAACAATTTTTTTAGAAAGATATTTTTTAGGGAAACTTTTATCAGAAGATAAACAAGGCGCAACATATATAGCTTTTGATTTAAATATAAATCAAATTGTTGAAATAAAAGAATATCTTCCTGAAAAAATATGTATTAGAGAAAAAAATTCCTTAAATATTGTTCCTACCGAAGGACTTCAAACACAATATAAAGCATACCTATCAGATTTTATAGAGCTTTATAGAGAACTATCTAAAATTAGAACTCTTTCACATATTGTAAAAATATATGATGTTATAGAACTTAACAATACAGCTTATGCAATCTGTGAAAGAGTTATTGGTCAAACATTAAAACAATTTCTTATAGATAATATAGATTATGTTTCTTGGGATGTTGCTAAAGAAATAATAACACCGGTTATTAAAAGTGTTGGTATTCTACATTCTGTAAATATTATCCATAGAGGAATATCTACAGAAACTTTACTAATAAATAAAAAAAATGAAATTAAATTAACCTCTTTTTCTATAAACCTAACAAGAGGTGCAAATTCATCTTTAAATTTTGATTTATTTTCTGGATATTCTGCACCAGAACAATATTTTCCTAATGGAACACACGGAACTTGGACAGATATATATTCTATATCTGCTGTACTTTATAAAATATTAACTGGTACAATGCCTCCAGATGCATATAGTAGAATGTCTAAAGATAAATATGTTTCTGCTAATAAATTAAATCTTGATATAACAGAATATCTATCAAATACATTGGATAAAGCTTTAAATTTATCTATTAAAGATAGGATATCATCTATCAATGAGCTTCAATCATATCTAACAAATCCAGCTTGTTATCCACCAATTATTGAGCCAGAAAAACCTCTACCTATAAATGAAAAAACAAAATCCCAAAAAAACAAAAAATATGGACTAATAGCTATGGGTATAACTACTATTCTTCTACTTTTTATACTAATATTTGTATTTGTTTTCCTATTTGACACTCCAAACAAAAATAATAATAATAATAATTTAAATAGCTTTATATCAAATAATTCATCAAATATTTCATCAAATATTTCTATTTATGAAAGTTCTTCTAACTCTTCATCTTCTTCATCGAGTTCAATCATAAATTCTAATTCATCACAAATTGATGTTAATAAAATTGCAGTTCCAAATTTTATTAACCAAAATTATACATCTATAAAAAATAATCCTACCTATAAAAATTTGTTTTCTTTTATTATTAAAGAAGAATATAACGACAGTTTTGGAATAGGTAAAATTTTTGAACAGAGTATAAATCCAAATTCAGAAGTTATTCAAAATACATCTATAACATTAAAAGTTAGTAAAGGAAAAAGATTTCCTATTATTCCAGATTTTTATGGAATTTCTGCTGATGAATACACTAAAACTTTAAAAGATTTAGGTATAAATTATGAAATACAAAGAGAAAAAGTTTCAGACCTTCCTTCTGGATATGTATTCAACACTAGTATAACTCCTGGTAATACTATAGATATAGAATCATCCATTAAATTGGTTATCTTTATAACAAAATAAAATATTAAATAAATAGGAGATAGTAATTAATTACTATCTCCTATTTATTTAATATTTCTAAACTAATTACACCACTTTTAAAAGTATTTTTAACATTTATAATTCTTTGATTCCAACTTCCAATAAATGGAAATAAAAATGTTTTCTTATCTACTTCAAATCTTCCATCTATAATAAAATCTATTATATTTAAAGATTTTTTAATATAATATGAATTTATCTTTAATAAATCTTCAAAAATATAACCAGTATAGACAATTATAGAAAATTTGAATATACATTTTATCTTGGTTAAAAGTATAAAAAGTTTATCTGGTTGTAAAAAAGGTTCTCCCCCACTTATAGTAACTCCAGTTATCAATTTATTATAATTAATTTCATCTATTATTTCATCTATATTTTTAAAATATCCACCATCACAATTATGAGAATGTATATTTTGGCATCCAGGACAATTATGGTGACACCCCTGAAAAAAAACAACATATCGTATACCCGGTCCATCAACTATAGATTCAGTAATAATTCCTGATATTTTTATTAAATTATTCATATAAATATCAACCTCAAAATAAGATTATTTAATATATTTAATTATGCTTCACCCTACTGTTTTCTTCTGATTTTTTTGCATCATTAAATCTATCAAGTGTTCCAACTAAATATCCTGTAATTCTCCTTATTCTCTCAAATTTAACGCTGTCTTCTTCTCTCCCGCATTTAGGACAAATATCATTTATTATTCCAGAATAACCACAAATGGGGTCTCTATCAATAGGATGATTTATAGATCCGTATCCAATCCCACACTCTTTCATATATCTTATAATTTTTTCAAAACCATCAATATTATTAGAAGGATCTCCATCTAATTCTATATATGTTATATGGCCGCCATTTGTAAACTTATGATAAAAAGATTCTTTTTTTATTTTATCAAAAGCAGAAATATTATAATACACAGGTATATGAAATGAATTTGTATAGTATTCTCTATCTGTAATTCCTGCAATAATTCCATATCTTTTTTTATCTAATTTTATAAATCTTCCTGCAAGACCTTCTGCTGGAGTCGCAATTAATGAAAAATTTAAATTTAATTCTTCAGACTTTTCATCAACTTTTTTTCTCATAAATGAAATAATTTTAATTCCTAAATCTTGTGATTTTTGATTTTCTCCATGATGCATTCCAATCAAAGCCTTCAAACATTCAGCAAGTCCAATAAATCCAATAGATAATGTTCCATGTTTTAAAATATCTCCTACACAGTCATCATTTTTTAATTTATTGCTTCCTATCCAAATTCCCTGACCCATTAAAAATGGATAATTAAAAACTTTTTTATCTGACTGTATTTTAAACCTATGTATAAGTTGTTCAAAACATATATTCATAATATCATCAAGATTTTTCATAAAAACTTCTACACTTTGGTTGGATCTAAGTGCAAGTCTTGGCAGGTTTATAGATGTAAAACTTAAATTTCCTCTTCCAGAAATAATTTCATTTTCTTTATCAAATGTATTTCCAATAACTCTTGTTCTACATCCCATATATGCAACTTCTGTATTATAATTTCCTTTTTTATAATATTCCTTATTAAAAGGAGCGTCTAAGAAAGAAAAATTAGGAAATAGCCTTTTTGCAGATACCTTACACGCATATATAAAAAGATCATAATTTATATCTTGTTTGTTAAAATTAACTCCTTCTTTAACTTTAAAAATTTGTATAGGAAATATAGGAGTTTCTCCATTTCCTAAACCATTTTCTGTTGCTTTTAATATATTTTTTATAACCAATCTTCCCTCTACAGATGTATCCGTTCCATAATTTATAGAACTAAAAGGAACCTGTGCACCCGCCCTAGAATGCATGGTATTTAAATTATGAATAAATGATTCCATACCTTGAAAAACTTCAATATCAAGATCAGATAGAGTAATATCTTTAACTAATTTTTGTATTATATTAACTCTATCATTAGATATATATTTACATAAAATATTAAATTCATCTATATTATATTTTTCATCTGTTTCTATTTTTAAATCATCTTCACCTATATTTTTCCAAAAAATTTCTATATCTGTTTTTATATTTATATATCTTGTTGTGTTTAAAATTTCTAATCTTAAAAACTTTAATAAATTAGATTTATATATCTTTTTAAAACTTTTTTTTACTCCCCCAGCCATAGCATAATCAAAATTTGGAATACTCTGTCCACCATGTTGATCATTTTGATTTGATTGTATAGCAATACAAGCGAGTGCAGAATAGCTAAGTATATTACTTGGCTCTCTTAAAAAGCCATGTCCTGTAGAAAATCCATCTTCAAAAAGTTTTATAATATCTATCTGACAGCAAGTAGTTGTTAATGCATAGAAATCTAAATCATGAATATGTATATCTCCATCATCATGTGCTTTTGTATGTTCTTTTTTTAACAAATGCATTTTATAAAAAATTTTTGCCCCTTCAGACCCATATTTAAGCATAGTTCCCATAGAAGTATCTGCATCTATATTTGCGTTTTCTCTCTTTATGGATATTTCATTAGATGATTTAAATGTAAGATCTCCATATATTTGCATTATATTAGAATCCATTTCTCTTACATATGTTCTATTAGCTCTATATAATATATATTTCTTGGCTGTTTGTGCATGTCCATTTTCTACAAGAACTTTTTCTACACAATCCTGTATATCTTCCACAAAAGGAAACTCATCAAATGAAATATTTACCTTTACATATTCTACAACTTTAAAAGCCAATTCTAAAGATTCTTTATAATTAGTTCCACCACAGGCAACTGCAGATTTAAATATAGCATCTGCTATCTTTTCTACATCAAAAGAAACTATACGTCCATCTCTTTTAATAATTTTACTAATCAATCTATTGCACATAGTTTTTCTCCTAAATTATTATTTAAATTTTTATAATTAAATTAATAAGTTAATTGATTTTTAATGTATCCTTTTCTATATTCACCATTTTTTTTGATGGATTTCTTAAATATATATTAACAATCATAGCAATAACTATGCCTACACCCGTTTCTATAATTCTATCAAATGTGTATAGATAAACCTCGTCCCAACCTCCATTATAAAAAATAATTGATGTCATAACTATGCATGAAATAGGAGAACTACTTCCTTTATTTAATAAATTACATATATATATATCAATTATTATACCAACAGGAATAAGAATAAAATTATATCTACCAGATAAAAATACAAAATCAATATATAAAAAAATGAACCCTAAAAGACCACCTATAATAGTTCCTATCATACGGTCCATACCAACTTTTTTAGTGTTTTTTATTGTAGATTGCATACACATAATAGCTGCAATTATTGCATAAAAAAAATCACCTCTATTAAAAATTTTTGCTATAATCATACATAAAAAAACTGATATTGCTGTTTTAAAATTACGCATACCAATCTTTGGAATATTCACTGCCATAAAAATACCCCTATCAGAAATGTTTATAATATATGTTAATATATATTATAATATTATAATATATATTAACATATATCTAAAAAAAATCAAATAAAATAATATTTATATTTTAATAAAAAATTTATATTCTATTAATATATATATACATTTATTTCAATATATTTTGATTATTATTATATAAAATAGCTAAATAGCTTCACTGTTAGCATAACATTTTAGTGCTATTAATATATATAAATTGAAAAGGGTGAATTTATGAAAAATAATAAAAAAATAATTTCTCTTATAATGGCGCTATCCATTATAACAACAACTGCAGTTCCTGTTTTTGCTAATCAACCAATAATAGAAAAAGTTTCTCATATATCAAATCAGACCCATCCATATATACTAGAACTAAATATACTAGTATCAAAATCTTCAGATTTTTATGAACTAGACTATACAGAAGATAGTTATAGAAATTTTAAAAACGAATACGATAAAGCTAAAGAAGTATTAGATATGTTAGACCCAGATTATGATACTATTAATTCTGCTATAATATCTTTAAATAGCTCTATAAAAAGCCTTGTGTTCAAAGGAAATTTTGACAGAACAAAACTTAATCGTATCTATAAAATGGCAAAAAATCAAGATTTAGAAGGAGTTACATTAGAATATCTAGTAGAATTCAATGATGCTTTAGCTATTGCTAAAGATATACTATTAAAAGAAACTCCTACACAAGCTGAAATAAATAATGCAACTGATAACCTTTCTAATAATTTAGATATTATTAGAAATTTTATTGATAAAATATATCTTAAAGAAAAAATTGATTATGTTTCAACTCTAGATAAATCTATCTATACAGATGAATCCTTTCAAAAACTTGAAATAGCTACACAAAATGCTATAGAAGTATATGAAAATAATCTTGTGTCTTCTAAAGATATCTTAAAAGCTACAGAAGATATCCAGAAAGCTATATTTAAATTAGAAGAAATTTCATCTAAAAATTCTTTAAATAAATTATTAGAATTATCAGAAACATTAACAGAAGATAGTTATACTCCAGATAGCTGGGAAATCTTTAATAATGCTAAGATTAATGGATATAGTGTATCTGAAAATTTAGATGCTACAGAGACGATGATTGAAAATGCATTAAATCAACTTCAATCTGCTATGAATAATCTTGTAGAAAAAGATCCAACAGAATCAGTTGATAAAAATGATCTTAGTAATCTTGTTTATTATGCTTTTTCTTTAGACGCAAATTTATATACAAATGATAGTTGGTCTGACCTTGTGAATGCTCTTTCATCTGCTGAGTATACCCTTTATAATGATTTTGCAACTCAACTAGATGTAACTAATTCATTAAATCAACTTCAATCTGCTATAGATAGTCTTGTAGAAAAAGATCCAACAGAATCAGTTGATAAAAATGATCTTAGTAATCTTGTTTATTATGCTTTTTCTTTAGACGCAAATTTATATACAAATGATAGTTGGTCTGACCTTGTGAATGCTCTTTCATCTGCTGAGTATACCCTTTATAATGATTTTGCAACTCAACTAGATGTAACTAATTCATTAAATCAACTTCAATCTGCTATAGATAGTCTTGTAGAAAAAGATCCAACAGAATCAGTTGATAAAAATGATCTTAGTAATCTTGTTTATTATGCTTTTTCTTTAGACGCAAATTTATATACAAATGATAGTTGGTCTGACCTTGTGAATGCTCTTTCATCTGCTGAGTATACCCTTTATAATGATTTTGCAACTCAACTAGATGTAACTAATTCATTAAATCAACTTCAATCTGCTATAGATAGTCTTGTAGAAAAAGATCCAACAGAATCAGTTGATAAAAATGAATTAACAAATCTAATAAATTATGCATTATCTTTAAATCCTTATTTATATACAGATGAAAGTTGGCTTAGTTTTCTAGCTGTACTTTCATATGCTGGAGATGTACTATATGATACTTCTTCAACTCAAGAAGATTTAAATAATGCTGTAGAACAACTTCAATCTGCTATAGATAGTCTTGTAAGAAAATAAATATACATATAAATATTTATAGAACAAATAAAAAAGAGAGTTATAATAACTCTCTTTTTTTTAATACTATTTTTGTAAAATCTTTTATAACTATTTCATCAATAGAAACATTACAGTATAGTGCTACTATTTTAACCCCTTTATTATCTGCGTTATTTAAAGCATCAAAAAAACAAATATCCGTCTCATAATTAGGTGTAAAATAATCTATATTATCCATCTGAATAATAAAAAAAATATATGATATAAATCCATCTTCTAGACTGTCTATTAAATGATTAATATGTTTTACACCTCTAACTGTAGGCGCATCAGGAAATAACGCAATATTATCTCTCTCTAATGTAACTCCTTTTACTTCTATCATATATTTATTAAACTTTGTTTCGATAAAAAAATCTAATCTCGATTGCTTGTATTTATATTCTGGCTTTATTAAAATTATATCTTTAAAAAATGAGCTGGATAAAATCCATTCATGTAATAATTTGTTAGGCATTTGGCTATCCATATTTATCAATCTATCGCCCTTATAAACGGATATAAGATCATATTTTGTTTTTCTATTTATATTATTAGACTTCTCTAAAAAAATTTTTGATCCTTCAACCAATAATTCTTTACATCTTCCAGTATTCTTCACATGGACTACTTCTATTTTTCCATCAATTATGACATTAGCAATAAACCTATTTGGTCTAGAAATAAATATTCCTTCTTTTATATTACTGTATTTCATAAATTATCCTTTATTAATATATTTATACCTATTTATTATACATAACTAAATTAATAAAACAATAAAAATAATTGTAAAATAAATAATATAATAAATTTACAATATTATTAATAAATGTTATAATTTTATAAAATTGAATATAGGAGTTATACTTATGGAGATAGAAGAAAAAATATTAGATATACTTTATGATAATTTTAATATATATATATCTGGTCAAATAATATCAAAAATATTAGAAATATCTAGGATGTCTGTATCTAATTATATAAAAATTTTAAAAAATAAAGGATATAATATATCTTCTTCTACAAATAAAGGGTATATATTATATCAAATTCCAACTACTATATCAAAACAATCTATAAACTATTTTTTGGATAATAAAAATATCAATATGCATATATACGACGCCATTGATTCAACAAATAATAAATCAAAAGAATATATATCTGATAAATATATAAAACCTTCAGTAATAATTGCTAAAAAACAGACAGACGGTAGAGGAAGATTTGGAAAATTTTTCTATTCTCCAGATAATACAGGAATATACATGAGCATAATAATATCCCCAAATATGTATATAAAAAATTCTTCCTATATAATTATGGCAACTGCCATAGCTGTTTGTGATGCAATAAAACAAATCTCTAACACATATACAAAGATAAAATGGATAAATGATATTTTTCTAGATGAAAAAAAAATTGGTGGAATATTAACAGAAGCTTTTTCAAATTTTGAAACTGGTAAAATAGAAAAAATTATTATTGGTATTGGGTTAAATATTTCTACTAAATATTTTCCACAAAATATTATAAATATTGCAACTTCTTTAAATATATCCATCAATAAAAATATTTTAATTGCAAAAATTATAGATAATATATTAAATATATTAGATAATTTTAATAAAAAAGATATAATTATGAAATATCGTAGTTTATCTATGATACTTGATAAACAAATATCTTTTATACTAAACAATAAAAAAATATATGGAATAGCAAAAGATATTACAGATAATGGAGAGCTTATAGTAATTAGCCAAAATAAAAATATATATACTTTAAACTCTGGAGAAATTTCTATAGAAATTAGTAAAAAAAATTATGAATAATATTAAACAAAAAAATCTAAAAAAAATAATAATATCACCCATATTTACAATGCTGATAGCTATAGGTGCTTTTATAAAAATTCCTCTACCATACGTTCCTTTTTCTTTACAATTTTTATTTGTAAATCTTTCAGGAATTTTTTTAGGCTATACTTTTGGATCTTATTCAGTTCTCCTTTATATCATTATAGGCTTAATTGGATTCCCTATTTTTTCTAAAGGTGGTGGAATTGGATATATTTTTCAACCAACATTTGGATATATTATAGGATTTTTAGTTGCAACTTTTTTAATAGGAAAGATAACCAAAAACTTAAAGTCATCTTTTAAAAACTATTTTATTATTAGTTTATTAAAGATTTTTATAATCTATATTATAGGATTCTCCTACTATTATTTAATAGCTAAATTTTATTTCATTTCTCCTAAAGGAATAATCTGGATGATTTTATATGGAGTTATTATTTTTATACCAGGAGATATTATCACCTGTTTTATAAGTAGTTATATAGCTATGAAATATAAAAATTTTAAAATATAAAAATGGTAGATATTATATAATATCTACCATTTTTTCTACTGAATAATCATCTTTAATAACTCCATCTGAAATAATGATAATTCTGCTACTTAAACTTAAAACATCTTCTTTATCATGTGTCACAAATATACATGTAGTTTTTGATTTATTTAATATTTCTTTCATATCCATCCTTATTTGATCTTTAAGATGGCTGTCTAGATTACTAAATGGTTCATCTAATAAAAGAATTGATGGATTTGGAGCTAAAGCCCTAGCTACTGCAACCCTTTGTTGTTGTCCTCCTGATAATTGATATGGATACTTTCCTAGATGATCTTTTAATCCAACTAACTCTATCATATTGTCTAAAATTTCTCTTTTCTCTTTTCTAGAAAAATTTTTAAGTCCAAAAGTTATATTTTTATCAATATTCATATGAGGAAATAAAGCATAATCTTGAAACACCATACCTATTCCTCTTTTTTCTGGCTCGATAAATATTTTTTTATTAAAAATAATTTTATCATTAATAATAATTTTACCTTTATATGGAATTTCTAACCCAGCAATAATTCGAAGAAGTGTGCTTTTTCCACATCCACTTTCACCTAAAACACCAATAATCTCTCCTTTGTCAATCTCTATATTAATATTCTTTAAATTATCAACAGCAGAGTTTTCATATTTAAAATATAAATCATTTATTTTCATATACATTTTTTTTCTTCTTCCTTCCCATATTATTTAAAAATATAATCACAATAATAGTTACAAAAATTATAAATAAAGAAGGTATAGAAGCTTCTATGATCATTTCATCATTAGCATAATTAAAAACTTTTGTCGATAAAGTATTAAAATTAAATGGTCTCAATATTAACGCTAATGGTAATTCTTTTATTATATCTACAAAAACTAAAGCAAAACTAGCAATTATTGCATTTTTTAACATTGGTATATCAATTAAAAAAAATGTTTTAACATCATTTTTTCCTAATATTTTAGATGCTTCATAAAATTTCTTTCCATTTTTTTCATATCCAGATTCTACAGCCTGATAGCCAACTCCTAAAAATCGTATGAAATATCCGAATATAAGCATATATATACTCAAGCTAAAGGTGAAATTTATATTTTGAATTCCAATATGTTTAATAAAAAAATTTAATATATTATCTAAGTCTACAAAAAATAAAATAACAGTAATAGAAATAATAGCACCAGGTATAGAATATCCCATAAGAGTTATTTTAGAATATAATTTTGATGTCATTTTTTTTGATAACCTAGTAGAATTTCCAATAATTAAACTAGCTATAACAATAAAAATAGTTGAAACTATAGCTATAAATATAGAATTAAATATAAGCTTTAAAAAATCAATATTTAAAACATCTTTATATGATAAAAATGCCCAGTATATAAGTTGTCCAACTGGAAGAATAAATCCTAAAAAAAATACAGTTAAACCAAAAAAATATACAAAAAAAGAAGATTTACTACCTAATTGTTTTCTCTTTATCTGTCTGATTTTTGAATTTGTTTGAGAAAAATTTTTATTTCCTCTTAATAATTTTTCAAATGTAATTATAATAAAAACAACCAATAATAAAATACCTGATAAACGAACTGCAGAATTTGTATCTGAAAAATTAAACCAACTAGAAAAAATCGCAGAAGAAAATGTTTGAACACCAAAATATGAAACAACACCATAATCACTTAAAATTTCTAGCATAACTAAGCTAGTTCCAGCAACTATTGCCCCTCTAGATATAGGTAAAAATATTCTGAAAAATATTCCAGTTCCTTTTTCTCCTAAAAGCCTTGCATTTTCTATAATAGAAGCAGAATTATTAGATATATATGAACGAACTATCATATATATATATGGATATAAAAAAATGGTAAATATAAAAACCGATCCATTTATTGAAAAAATATCAAAAAATTTTGGATTTGCTTCTATATTTAAAGTGTTTCTTAAAAAAGTTTGAATAAATCCAGTATAAGAAACTATTCCAGAATAAGTATATGCACCTATATACGGTGGGATAGCTAATGGGAGTATTAGACCCCACTTTAATAAATTTCTAAAAGGAAAATCATAAACAGATATAAACCACGCAAGGCTTACACCAATGATTAACGCTAAAATCATACTTGGAATAGTTACTAAAATAGTATCAGATATATAATCTAATAATAAATATTCTTTTATATGTTCCCAATTTTCTGATGGCTTTGATAACAACTCGCCAATAATATCAATTAAAGGTATTAACATTATAGCTATAATTATACTAGTCAGCATTAAAAATATATTATTTTTTTGTTTCATATAAATCCCCCTAAAACAATATAGAGCAACTTTTACAAGTTGCTCTTAAATTGTTTTATTTCCATCCAACCTTATTAAATATTTCTATTGCCTTTTTATTAAATTCTCCAACCTTTTCTAAACTAACTTCTTGACGTTTAAAAGTTCCCCATGATAATAAAAGTGGATTTGCTGGAACGGATGGATTGGAAGGATATTCGTAGTTGGCATCTGTAAATTTCTTTTGTGCGTATTCTGATGTTAAATATTCAACTAATTTAACTGCATTATCTTTATTTTTAGAATATTTAATCATTAAGACACCGCTTATATTTACATGTGTATCTTCTGGAAAAAACACACCTAACTTTTCATAAACTTTAACCTCTTCTTTATCAGAAGAATTTGCCATTCTTCCTAGATAATAAGAGTTAAGAATAGCTATATCTCCTATACCAGAAGCAATTCCTTTTGCTTGATCTCTATCATTTCCCTCTGGTTGCCTTGCAAAATTAGAAACTATACCTTTAGCCCAATTCTCCGACCAGTCATATCCCTTTTCTTCTATAAACGAAGCAAGTAATGATTGGTTATAACTAGAGTCAGAACTTCTAACGAGTATTCTATCTTTCCATTTATCCGATATCAAATCTTCATATGTAGAAAGCTCTTGAGGGGAAACTTTTGATTTATCATAAGCAATAATTCTTGCCCTCTGTGTTAGAGCAACCCATTCATTATTTTCTCCTCTCAAATTTGATGGAACATTTTTATTAACTAATTCAGAAGCTATTCCTTCTGATAAGTTTGAATCTATTCCTTGATATAAATTTGCCATATCTGCTGTGATAAAAAGATCGGCTTTTGTATTTTCTCCTTCTCTTTTTATCCTTTCTAGTAGTTCCCCTGGTTTACCTTCTATTATATTTACTTTTATTCCTGTTTCTTTTTCAAAATTTTCATATATTTCTTTATCAACATCATAATGTCTAGCAGAATAGATATTAACTTCTTTTTTAGTTGATCCAGAATTATTATTATCATTTGAATTAGATATACCTGCACAAGAGGATAAAGCTAAGCTTGATATAATAAGTACTGTAATAAAGAGGAAAAAATTTTTTTTCATATATAATCTTCCTTTAAATAAAATTTATTTAAACTATAGTATGTATATGCTAACATATATGTTAGCATATGTCAACTTATTTGTTTTTATTTTAAAGATTAATTATATTTTTAAGTTGTATTATAGGATATATTATAATATAATTATATAATATCTTATTAATACAACTTAAAATATAATTAAGGAGATGAATTTTTATGGCTAAAATAGTTGACTCTAAAAATTTTAGTTCTGAAATAGCTTCTGGCGTTTCTGTAGTGGATTTTTTTGCAACTTGGTGTGGTCCTTGTAAAATGCTTGGTCCTATTTTTGACGATGCCGCACTATCTATAGATAATAAAGCAAATTTTTTTAAAATAGATATTGATAATTCTGCAGATATAGCAGGTATCTATAAAGTTTCTACCGTTCCTACTATTATCTTTTTTAAAGATGGAGAAGAAGTTGATAGAATAGTTGGATTTGCTCCTAAAGAAAAACTTATTTCTCTTGCTGAACAATATATGTAAAAAGATAAAAATATAATAAAAAAGACAACAATTATGTTGTCTTTTTTATTATATTTTTACAGACTAATTTATAGGAATAATTCCTTCTGCTTCAGGCTTAACTATGTCTTCTATAGGTGTCCTTGTTCCAACATCTATATACTTATATTTATTAGTGCTTAGTCCATCCTGAACTTTAGATTGATATTGAATAACAATATCTTCTGCTTTGCTCATCTCTAAGGATGCTTTATCAATTTCTAGTTTTAATCTATCTATTTCTATTTTATTTTCTTCAGATTCTGTCCCTAATTCTTCTTCTAAGATTTTAATTTCATCTCTTAAACCACCATTAAAATCTTTTAACTCTTTTATTTTCACAATAAGATTTTTAATGTCTTCACCCTTAAGATCTGCATTTTTATCAAGCATATTACTATGTAAAACATAAATATCAGACTCTTGAGCAAGTTTACTTGCTTTCATTTGTATATCATTTAATAAAGATGATTGATCAAATTTATTTGATACGGAAATTCCACTTGTAAAAGCAATAGTACTTCCTAGTACTATTGGTAATATTATTTTTTTTAACATATATATATCTCCTACCTTATCTTATGATTTTGATTCTGGTTTTGGTCTTGGTCTCTCTGGTACAAGTAAATGATCTATAGAAACTCTATCATCAAATTTTATATATTCAAATTTATCTGGGTCTATTTCTACATACATTTTATCATGGTAATCTTTAAAAGCTTTATTTGCTATTTGAATCTCTCTTTCAGCTTTCTTTAATTGAGTTCGCCATTCAGATACTTCCTCTGTATCTCCTTTTTCTAAATCTATAATTTTATCTTCTAAAATATTTTTTATATGTTTTAGTTCATCTATCTTTCCAATAAGAAGAGTGATATCATCTCTTCTTATATCTGACATTTCTTGTAATGCTACAGCCTGTTTAATATAATCATTAGTTTTACTTTCAAGGCTACTAGTCAGTTCTTCTATATTTGATAAATCTTGACCTATATCAAATATATCTGGAACTAACCCTGAAGCTGTGATAGACAATACACCACCTAATAAAAGTCCTAATACTATTTTTTTCAACATATATATTCCCCTTACCTTTTAAATATAAAATTTGTTAATAATTATTATGTTTTTTAATCACATAATAATAAAAGACAACAATTTTTGTTGTCTTTTATTATTATAAGAGTACAAAAAACTTCTATGCTTCTGGCACTACTGGTGGATCAATTGGTTCTGGTTTAATTATTTCTGAAACGTCTACTCTCTCATCAATAGTTAATTCCACAAATTTAGCAGCATCTAATTTATCTTTCATAAATACTAGATGAGTACCAACTTGCATATTAGCTTTTTCAATTTCCATGTTAGCTTTTTCTAGTTCTAATTTAAGTCTATCTAGTTCTCCTTTATCATCACCAGATTCTAAATCTGCAATTTTATCTAATAATTTTTGTTTAAGTATTTGTAGTTCTTCTACTTTAACAACAAGATTTGTAACATCTTCTCCTCTTCCATCAGAAAGAGCTTTTAATTCTGCAACTTGTCCAATAAATGAATCAGCTTTTAGATTAAATTGATCAGTTAAAGTTTGAATTTCTGTTAATGAATCAGTTCCGTCAAAAGTTCCTGCAATGATAACTCCGCCTGTGAAAGCAACTGCAGCACTTACTACTACTGGAAGAATAATTTTTCTTAAAAACATATGTATTACCTACCTTTTATATTTTATTTTATTACATATATTACAAAATATACGGAAGTTGTAATATATGTAATAAATATGTTACTATTATACAATGTAAAATAATAATTTACAACTATTAATTCATATAAAAGTAACTGAATTATGAAAAATAAAATTTAATTAATAAATAATAAAATTAATATTTAACACTTTAAAAATTAATAATTAAATGTTTATTTTCATGTAATAAGTAGTATAATCATTCGAATATTATTTGTCAATATAAATTTTATAAAATAAACTGAAAATTATACATATTTAGACAATTTATACTAGAAAGAAATAGTATAATATGTTATATTTATTAATAAGGAGTGTATTTTATGAAAAATAAAATTTTGTTTATCTCTCTAGCACTAATTGTAGCTTTACACACAACTATGCATGCAAAATCTTTAGAATCAAATGATATAAAATATTATGATAGTTCCATATCAGATATGCCAAGTAATATAATCCCTATTGTATTTAATTCTCAAGAGGAATTTGATTTATTCATAAATGATATAAATATAATAGATATACACTTTTCAACTAATATAACAACTGGAGAAGTTTCTATAACAGATAGAACAAACGGTCAAACTACTGATTATAACCATACAATAATAGAAGATAGATCCCAAAAATATGGATCTTATACAACATACAAAGAACTATCTGTAGCAAGATTAAACTTAAAAACAAATTATACTTATGAAAATAAATTTTCTGGAATAGGACCAACACATCCAAAAGATGACCAATTTACATCTGCGAATCCTTCTATTTATCTATCTGGGATAACTTTGGGTGTTAATATAGGTAATCATAGTACATATAGTAATATATCTAATAATAAGAGAAGCATATATACTGTATCAAGTGGTGTTTTAGAATACTATATAATAATACAAGGAATAGGGAAATATATGGAACTACCTTATAACATTTCTCATACTTTTAACAAATGATGGACTATATGGGATTCGCAACTATTTTTTCAAATATAATCAATATTTCTCTTATTATATTAATTATATTTTATATATCTAAATCTATAAAATATTTTTCAACTATACGTAGAATAGAAGAAAAATTAGACAGACTTCTTAATAATAAAAAATAGCTATTAAATTAATTTTAAATATATAGATCAAAAATATATACCATATTGACTATTAAAGATATGTTATATATTTTTATCTATATATTTAAGGGTATACAATAATCCTTGTATCATTCCACTTTCTCCAATATCTTCCACCTGAGGATATCGCAAGATCAAAAGTTAGTCCTATTTTTCCACTTTTATATCCTAAAGATATAGTTGGGCTATTAATAATAAATTCTTTATATGTATGAGCGTATTCTGTTCCAAAATGGAGTTGTCCACCTCTTATTGGTCTAACCCTTACATACAAAACTGTGTTTTCTCCCTTTGAAAGTTTGCTGTCTTCTACATTAAATATTACAAGACCATTATTTCGTTTCGTTGCATCTCTAACAGTGCTTATTCTATTGTCCCCTTTAGATGTTTGATATGAAGCATAGTTTATATCCCATTCTATACTTGCTATATCTAATGGTCCCGAAAACCACTCTGATCTATCAGAAGCTATTGTAGTTTGTAGATATATATCATTTGACCCAGATATTCTATAAGAATATGTAATCATAGAATAATCAGAAGGATTTATGCTTTTTTCAGAATTAGTATCTATATTTTCTTCTATAGAAAATGATAAAATTTCAATATTATTTTGACTTAATTTTTGTTTAGCAATATCAATTTGATTATTCATTAAAATATCAGAAACAAGCGATACTGCATTATCTTCTAATATGTTTTTTTTTGATAACTCAATTGCGTATGCAGGTATCTTATATACATTTAATAATAATATACATATTGTTATTAGACTACTTATTATTTTCATGATGTTTTTTTTCATTTTCATAAACTTAATTTCCATGTTTTAATTCATAGATTAAAATTTTTAGACCAGGTATAAATAATAATAAACTTGCTACAAAAAATATTATTCCAAAAAATAGTATGAAACTAGGGATAAAAAAGAAAAATACTAACAACATAAAAAAACCTAATAAAAAAAATGTTAGCCCTATTATCGTCCTCTTAATATTTGTCACCTCCATTTATATTATTATTTTTTTTATCCTCTTGTATATCATGTTTTAATTCATAGATTAAAATTTTTAAACCAGGAATAAATAATAATAATCCAGGAATTAAAAAAAATGCTCCCGAAAAAATATCAATACTTGGCAGAATATTAATAAATGATAGTAACATAAAAAAACCTAATAAAAAAAATGTTAGTCCTATTATCGTTCTCTTAATATTTGTCACCTCCTATTACTATTAGTATTATAACATAATTTGTATTAAAAATCTATTTAAATTATGTTTTTAATTTTAAAGCATATTCTCTCTAGATAAAATCATATACGACATAGATAAAATCATATACGACATTTTTAAATATAAAAATTTAGTTATAGTTATATTTAAAATTATAACTATGAAAGGATAGAATTAAATGTTTAATAATAAAAGAAAGCGCCCGTTATATGACTCTCCAAGTCCAAAACCACTTGATTATGATTCTGATGACTCTCCAAGTCCAAAAAGACTTGTTATAGATACAGATTATGATTCTGATTCTGATGACTCTCCACGTCAAGAAACTATTATTATTGATTCTGATTCTGATTCTGATAACTCTCCACGTCAAGAAACTATTATTATTGATTTTGATTCTGATTCTGATTTATCTGATCAACTTAATGATTATATTCATACATCAACTTTACAAAAATACACTGAACAGCATCCTATTCCTGATTCTGATTGGGAAGATACATTGTCTTTTTTAAGCGAAGATAATCTATCTTCACAAAGTTCTGAAGCAAATTCACCCCACAATTTTCCGCCCCCATCCACTAGTACAAATTCAACATTAATAGAAGTAGACCATACACAGAATAGAATGCTTTTTAAATTTGAAGATTCAGCATTTTTTACACAAAGTTTAAATTCGGTATTTCATGAGAACACACATGTAACAATGGTTAAATCTGGAGATATTTTGCCTCCACCACCACCAAGACCACCAACACCACCAACACCACCAATATCTCAACATCAAAAAAATCTACTAAATCAACTAGCAATACAACAAAAAGCAAAATATAAATTACAACATAAAAAAATACCACCACCAAGAAAAAAGAAAAAAGAAAAGCCACTACCTACACCTCAGCCTCATTATCCTATTCCTGAATATCCAACACCAGATGTAATTACATCTGCTTATTTGTTTTCTTATATACAATATGTTGGAGGATGTGTAAATAATATGCATCTTATAAACAATAATTATTTTCCAAATGATAGTAAATTATATATGTTAGTAATGACTATTAATGAAGAAATAAAAGACAGTCCATCAAATAATATCTACATGCTATCATGTAGAAAAAATATTATGATTCATTTAAAAGAACGCTATTTCGATGTATATCCTTGTGAAGAAATATCAAATTTAACCAGTAGATATCCTTATAATTTGATGGATCCAATATTTTATTTACATGAACCTGGACTATCCGAAATGGTAGAAAAAATTAAAATCAAAGTTTATAGATATAAGCAACCAGAATCAGATAATCTTACAGTCCAAAACATAAGATTTACTAATATGTCTATACTAACAGTTAAATTAAATATTGAATATAGAAAAATTTATAACCTTCCTCCAATACCTAATACTTAATAATTATTAAATTATATTATTATTTATATAAGAGTATATCTCTAAAATATAGAGTTCTATTACAGCAGATCTCTATATAAAAAAACTACTTGTGTTTTTATTCTTTATGTTTTTGTAATATTTATCCATAATCAGATTTTTACTTTAAATTTTGGTAATAATTTATCATAATTAGAAAAGGAAATCTCATAAAATATTTGCAATAAATTTTGACACCAAGAAAGAAGGTGTTTTAACATCAAATAAAAAATAAAATATCTTATAGATGAGATATAAATCATCTATAAGATATTTTATTTTTTATTTGGCGGAGAAGGAGGGATTTGAACCCTCGCGACGGTCACCCGCCCTACACCCTTAGCAGGGGCGCCTCTTCAGCCACTTGAGTACTTCTCCATAGCCAAAATTATTTATATAATATACATTCATCCTAATATGCAAATTTATATGTATATGGCAGAGAGGGTGGGATTCGAACCCACGGTCGCTCGCACGATCACCGGTTTTCAAGACCGGCTCCTTAAACCACTCGGACACCTCTCCATATGCTTAATAACAATACATATTATATCATACCATTATTAAGCTGTCAATATATTTAAAAATTATTTATTATAAATATCAACTCTATTAAGAGCTCTTTTTAATTTAAGTTCTGCCATTAATATATCACTATTTTTATTTGAAGATGATATTATTTTTTCTGCTTTTTTTATTGCATTTTTTGCCCTAGAAATATCAATATCTTTTTTTGATTCTCCAGTAAAAACCATTATAACAGTCTCTTCAAAACCTATATTTATAATTCCATTTGAAACAGCTATAATTTCTATATCACCATTTATTAAAAATATCTTTATAAATCCTATATCAATCATAGATAAATAATTTACATGTCCTGATAAAATCCCTATATCTCCATGCTCGGTTCTTACAATTGCTTTAAGACATTTATTATTAAAAATCTCTTTATCCGGAGTTACAATCTTTAAATTAAAATTAGGCATATAAAATACTCCTATTGGTTAGATTTGGCTTTTTCTAAAGCTTCTTCTATAACTCCAACAAATAAAAATGCTGATTCTGGAACAGAATCATGTTTTCCATCTATTATCTCTTTAAAACTTCTAACCGTTTCTGATAAAGGAACATACTTTCCTTTAATTCCAATAAATTTTTCACCAACTGTAAATGGTTGTGATAAAAAATTTTGTATCTTTCTCGCTCTCATAACTATCTTTTTATCTTCTTCAGAAAGTTCATCCATTCCAAGAATCGCTATTATATCCTGAAGTTCTTTATATCTTTGTAAAATAGATTGAACTGCTCTAGCAATTTTATAATGTTCTTCCCCAACTATTTCTGGAGATAAAATTTGTGAATTTGATTCTAGAGGATCCACAGCTGGAAAAATTCCTAAAGAAGATATATGTCTAGACAAAACAGTATTTGCATCTAGATGGGCAAAGGTTGTGGCTGGTGCTGGGTCTGTTAAATCATCTGCAGGAACATATACAGCTTGTACAGATGTTATAGATCCTTTACTAGTAGATGTAATTCTTTCTTGTAAAGCACCCATCTCTGTTGCAAGTGTTGGTTGATATCCAACCGCTGATGGCATTCTACCTAATAAAGCAGAAACTTCTGAACCAGCTTGTGTAAATCTAAATATATTGTCTATGAATAGAAGAACATCCTGACCCTGATTATCTCTAAAATATTCCGCCATTGTAAGCCCCGATAATCCAACTCGCATTCTTGCTCCTGGTGGCTCATTCATCTGTCCATAAACAAGAACAGTTTTATCTATAACACCACTTTCAATCATTTCATAGTATAAATCGTTTCCTTCTCTAGTCCTCTCCCCAACTCCCGTAAAAACAGATATACCACCATGTTGTTTTGCTATATTATTAATAAGTTCCATTATAAGAATAGTTTTTCCAACACCGGCTCCACCAAATAATCCAATTTTTCCACCCTTCAAAAAAGGTGCAATTAAATCTATAACTTTTATACCAGTTTCCAATATCTCTGTAGTAGCCCTCAAATCTTTATATTCTGGAGCTTCTCTATGTATAGGAAGATACTCTTCACAGGTTGGTTGTGGTTTATTATCCACAACTTTTCCTAAAAGATTAAATATTCTTCCTAATGTTTTATCTCCAACGGGAACCCTAATTGGACTTCCTGTATCTAATGCATCTGTTCCCCTTCTCAATCCTTCTGTAGAATTCATCGCTATACATCGGACTGTATCGTCTCCTATATGCTGTGCAACTTCTACAATAATTATATCATTATTATTTTTAATTTCAATTGCATTCAAAAGATTTGGCAAACTAGAGCAATCAAATTTTATATCTAATACTGGGCCGATAATTTGTATAACTTTACCAACATTTTCCTTTGGCATTTATATCTCCTCCATAATCTAAAAATAAAACTATTTAAATCCAATTGACCCAGCAACAATTTCAGATATTTCTTGTGTTATTGCTGCTTGCCTTGCTCTATTATACTTTAAAGAAAGAGTATTTATCATATCTTTTGCATTATCAGATGCAGATTCCATCGCTATCCTTCTTGCTGATTGTTCTGAAGCAAAAGATTCTATACAAGCTCCATAAACTATACCACTTATATATTTTGGTACAATACTATTAAAGACTTCTTCTCCTGATGGCTCGTATTCTATAAAACTTTGTTTAAAATTATTGCTATTTTTATCTATTCTTAGTGGCAAAATTTTTATGGTTTTAGGAGTTTGTTCTAGAGGAGAAACAAGCTTAGTATATGTTAGATAGACTTGTTGATATTTATTTTCTATAAAACCAGCTATAATTATATTTGAAATATCACTACTAGTAGCAATGTCCATATCTTCCAAAACATCAATATAGCTTTCTCTAATATTAAAATCTAACCTAGTAAAATATTCTAATGCTTTTTTACCTATACATAAAAGATCAGTATTTTGTTTATCTTTTATATCAGATATCAAAGATTTAAATAGATTAATATTATATCCACCAGCCAAACCACGATCACCAGATATAACAATATATAAACTTTTTTTAACTTCTCTATCATATGTATAGATAGATGAAAAATCCGTATTATTTTTAACTATGTTTTCCATAGTTTCATAAAGGGTTGTGAAAAAAGGCTTACTATCATCAGATCTCTTTTTTGCTCTTTTCAATTTAGAAGATGCAACAAGCTCCATAGCTTTTGTTATTTGCATCGTATTTCCTACACTTTTTATACGCCTTTTTATATCCTTCATATTATCAGCAGCCATGGATTAAAAACACCTCCTATTTCTTATCATTTTTATATTTTTTTACAAACTCTAATATAATTTTTCTAGTAATTTCTTTATTTTCATCTGAAAATTCTTTGCTAGTATTTATAGATGAAATTATTTCAGAATGATTTTCATCTATAAAATCATAAAGCTCATATTCAAATTTTCTAATATCATCAACATCAATATCCGTTAAAAGATTATTTGTTACAGCGTATATAATAATTACTTGATGTTCTATCGAGACAGATTTATTTTGACTCTGCTTTAAAACTTCTATAATTCTCTCTCCTTGAGAAAGTCTATCTTTTGTGTCTTTATCAAGATCAGATCCAAATTGTGCAAAAGCTTGTAATTCTCTATATTGAGAATATAAAAGTTTTAAAGAACTAGAAACTTTCTTCATTGCTTTTATCTGAGCACTTCCTCCAACCCTAGAAACAGATATACCAGGATTTACTGCAGGTCGAATTCCAGAATTAAAAAGCTCTGTTTCTAAAAATATTTGACCATCTGTTATTGATATAACATTTGTTGGAATATAAGCAGAAACATCTCCAGATTGTGTTTCTATTATAGGCAAAGCTGTTAAAGATCCGCCTCCATTTTCTTTATTTAGATTTGCTGATCTTTCTAATAATCTTGAATGAAGATAGAAAACATCACCAGGATACGCCTCTCTTCCAGGAGGCCTTTTCAACAACAAGGATAAAGCTCTATAAGCTACGGCATGTTTCGATAGATCGTCATATACACACAAAACATCTTTTCCATTATACATAAAATGCTCACCCATAGAGCACCCTGCATAGGGTGCAATATATTGTAGAGGAGAAAGCTCTGAAGCAGTAGCAGAAACTATAATTGTATAATCCATAGCACCATTTTTTTCTAATATTCTAGCTATATTTGCCACAGTGGACCTTTTTTGGCCTATAGCCACATAGATGCATATAACGCCTTTTCCTTTTTGATTAATTATAGTATCTACACATATAGTGGTTTTCCCCGTTTGTCTATCCCCTATTATAAGTTCTCTCTGACCTTTTCCAATAGGTATCATCGAATCTATAGCTTTTATACCCGTTTCTAACGGACGATTAACAGATTTTCTTTCAATAATTCCAGCAGATTGCATCTCTATTGGTCTAGTTTCTTTATAAGAAATGTCTCCTTTTCCATCTATAGGAAGACCTAGCGCATTAACAACTCTTCCTAAAAGACCATCACCAACTGGAACAGATACTATTCTCCCTGTACCTCTAACACTGTCCCCTTCTTTTATGCCTTGGTCTGATCCTAGTAATACAGCTCCAACAAAATCTTTTTCCAAATTTAGTGCCATTCCATAAACACCATTAGAAAATTCTAAAAGTTCACCAGACATACAACTAGATAACCCATGCAATTTTGCTATACCATCGCCTACTGAAACAACTTTTCCAACATCTGTAAAATTTAAACTGTTTTTATAATTTGATATCTGATTTTTTATCAGATAACTAATTTCATCTGGACGTAATTCCATTATTAAACCTCCATCTTATAAAATGATATATAATAATCAAATTTTATATCAACATAGAGTCTAAATATTTTTTCATATCATTTATACTAGTTTTTACACTTCCATCAATATATAAATTTTCTCCACTAATTATAACTCCACCAATTATTTTTTCATCAATAATATTATTAATAACAATATTTTTTTTAGTCATAATAGATAATTTTTTTATTATTTTATCTTTCAAATCATCAGATAAAGCAATCGCCGTTATTATATCAACCTCAATAGTATTTGTATATGTCATATATAAATACTTTATATGATCAAGTATATAAAGTATAGATGACATTCTTTCATTATCTATAATTAAAAACAAAAAGTTAAAAATATTGCTTAATAATTTATCTTCAAATATATTAAGCAATATTTTTTGTTTTTCAATTTTAGAAATACTATGAAATGATAAAATATCTATAATTTCTTTATCATTTTCAAATGATTCTTTTATAAATAAAATCTGATTATATCCTTCTTCTAGACAATCATTTTCTAAAAAAACACTAAAAAGAGATTCAGAATATATCTTTAAAGCTAATCCACCCATTTCATCTCTCCTAAACTTTCTATAAATTTATCTATAGTGTTTTTATGGTTATCTTTTTCTATCTCTTTATCTACAATTTTTTCTGCAAGTAGAATAGCAATAGATGATATTTCAGATTTAGATTCATTAATAGCATTTTTCTTTTGAGATTCTGCTTCTTTTTTTGCTTTATTTAAGATTTCATTAGATTTTTTATTTGCTTCTTCTATTATAGAATCAGATTTTTTTTCTGCTTTTTTTATATAATCTTTAAAAATAATCTCGCCTTCTTCTCTAACACTTGCTAACTTTATATCATAATTCTTTTCTAAATCATAAGCAGTTTGTTTAGAAGTTTCTGCCTTATTATATAAAGAATCTATCTCTTGTTGTCTATCAAGAATTATTTTTTTTACTGGATTATATAAAAGTTTTTTGACGATTATATAAACTATAATAAGGTTTAAAAGAACACTAACTATTGTCCATCCATCAACCGATACAATACCTAAAAAATCACTCATAAGTCCTCCATATTTTTAAATAGGTATAATATTTATTATAATAATCCTATAAGTGGATTTGCAAATAATAAAAGTATTGCAATAATTAAAGAATAAATTCCTGTAGATTCTGCAACAGCAGCACCAACAAGCAATGTTTTTAATATATCTCCTTGTGCTTCTGGTTGTCTTCCAACTGCAGAAGCCGCATTTCCTGCAGCAATTCCTTGCCCTATACCTGCTCCAATACCTGCAACCATCGCTATTCCTGCACCTAGTGCAGACATTCCTAATACAAATGCTTTTGGATCCATAATTTTTCCTCCTAATTATAATTAATTCGAAATAAAAATATTATACTATTAATCTGAAGCCTTAGATACAAACACCATTGTTAACATACAAAATATAAATGCCTGCATTAGTCCGCTAAACAAATCAAAATAAAGTGATAAAAATGCTGGTATTCCAACTTGTAAAAAAGGAATACTTGTAGAAAAAATAATTGTAGTTAAACTAGAAAGTCCACTATACACCAACGTTGTAATAACCATTCCAGCCATAATATTCCCAAAATGCCTAAATCCCATTGAAACGGGAGTTGATAGCTCTCCAACAATATTTAAAGGAAGCATAAACGCCATTGGTTCCATCAAACCTTTATAATGTTTAATTCCTTTTGATTTAACTCCAGCAATCTGTATCATAAAAAATGTTATTACCGACCAAGTCATAGTTGTATTGATATCTGCTGTTATTGATCTAAGTCCTATCAAACTTATAAGACTCCCAAATATTGATGATAAAAATAAAGTTAAAATATATGGAGTATAAGAAATATTCTTTACCCCCATAGTTCCTGATACTAGATTATCCATCATCAAAACAAGCTTTTCAGCAATAATTTGTTTTTTTTCAACTGGTTTTTTTTTCAAATTTTTCCCTAAAATAAAACATACAATAAATATCAAAAAAACAACTATCCATGATCCTATAATAGTTTCTGTAATTTTTATACCACCAAATAAAGGAATTTCAAATAAAATTTCTGGACCATTTATTTCTATTCCGCCACTATTAATTTTGAAACACCTCCTATTTTTTAATTAATATATTTTCTATATAAAAATATATTTTAACATTTAAAAGCATAAATATAGATGCAAATCCATTAATATTTTCATTAGTTATAGATATAAAAATAAATATACATAATAAAATATATCTAAATAGATAGTGTAAAGATGCATAAATTTTAATTTTATTCATAGGTCTATTAAAAATAGTAGATATAGAACTACATAAAGATAAAAAATGAAGTATGCTAAATATAAAACCAAAAACAACACTAACTAAAGTGATTTTTATATCATTTGTTATAATATAAAATAGTGAAAAATTTATTAATCCTGTAATAAAATTGAGAAATAAAAAGTGTTTTTTTTCTTTTATAAATATGGTTATCAGCACCTAACTAGTTTTTAGATATTATTTTTTTTATAATTTTATAAGTATTATAAAAAGATGAAACCACTCCTACTAACAAAAATAGTATTAAAAAATTGGAATTAAATTTAAAAATATTTTGAAGATATCTTCCAATATAAATAAAAATAAATATAGGTGTAGCAAAAGAAAAACCTATATATGAAATATATGCAATATACTTTATTCCATAAATAAATTTTTTATCTTTCATATAATTCTCTTTTCATATATCTATAAAATTAAATAAACTCTATTCTATAATTATTTAAAAAACTATACAGTATTATGAATTTTAGAAAAATATACTTAATATATAGCATAATATTTAAAAAATATTAAAATAATTATGCCTAAAAACAAATATTAAATCTATAATCAAACTTTCTGTAAGGTCAAACAAATAAAATAGAATAGAGATATATTATAAAATATAAATATTATTTTTTATAAATTAATCACTAACATAAGGTAATAAAGCTATATATCTAGCACGTTTTATTGCATTAGTTAGCTGTCTTTGATGTCCAGAACAAGCCCCAGTAACACGTCGAGGAACTATCTTACCTCTTTCAGAAAGATATCTTTTAAGCTTTGCTACATCTTTATAATTTATAGTATTTAATTTTTCTACACAAAAAGCACAAACCTTTTTGCGAGATCTCTTCATACGATTAGGTCTTTCCACCACAAAATTCCTCCTTTATTTCTAAAATGGTAGTTCATCATCATCTATCTCTTCGAAATCTTCAAAGTCGTCAATAGAAAAATTGGCACCTTTTGGGGATTCATCCGTTTTAGGCGGAGAAAAAGGAGAAGATGAATTAGATGTACTAGATGATGAATTTTTACTTTCAGCAAAATAAACTTGATCAGCTACAACCTCAAATGCAGTTCTTTTATTACCCTGTTTATCTTCATAATTTCTTGTTTGTATGGTTCCTTCTAAAGCTAATAATTGTCCCTTTTTAAAATACTTGCTAACAAACTCAGCAGTACCTCTCCATGTGACAATATTTATAAAATCTGTAATATCTCTATTATAATTTCTATTAACAGCTATAGAAAATGCACAAACCGAAACGCCGTTAGGGGTTTGTTTTAACTCTAAATCTGAAGTTAATCTTCCCATAAGTATGGCTTTATTAAGCATAACATTAAACCTCTCTTGTAACAACAAGCGTACGTAATAAACCATCAGTAATATTAAATACTCTATCAAGTTCTGCTGGAAAATCAGGAGCACTTGTAAAGTTGATAAGTATATAGTGTCCTTCTGTTTGATCATTGATTTCATAAGCAAGTCTTCTTTTGCCCCATTCATCAACATTATCAATTACACCATTAGTAGAAATAAGTTCAGAAAACTTATTAATTAAAGCTTTTATACCGTCTTCTCCTAAAGTTGGATTAATAACAATAATAGCTTCATATTTTTCTTTAATTTTTGGCATTATAAACACCTCCTTTTGGACTTTGGCTATATTTACAAATATAGCAAGGAAAACAACTTAATTATATCAATTTAATTTACCATTGTCAATAAATAAAAAGGAGATCAAATTAAATTGATCTCCTTTTTATAATTAATTTATTTTGTCAAAAATTTATATTTTTGCAAAATATCCCAACCAGATACTCCAGATACAAAATATTTAATATTATTAGCATCATTTAGAGTATAAATATTATTATTATCTATATCAGCAAGGTGTTTAACACTTTCAAAATGAGGTTTTATTGATTTTATATTTCCTAAATAAAGCATGTAAATTCCTACATCACTACCATCTGAAATATTCCCAGAAGAATCTCTATCTGCATCTATACGACCATTTTGATTCAAATCTCCTATTTGATCAATTATAAATATTTTTCTTTCAACAGGTTCTGCTAAAGAGTTTAAGGTATATTCTATTATATAATTACCAAATAATATATAATCACTTCCTAGTGAAGCTTTTGCAATACTAGTTATATCAAGATTTTCATCAGATTGATATTTTGGTAGAGTAAATGATTTGCCTCTAGAGCCATCTTCTAATATTTCATATACTGTTCTATTAATATCATTTAATAAAGTTGGTTGATTATTTCCATCTTGATCAAAAACTTCAAATCCTGTATCTCTAAAATTATTAAGTCTATATCCGTAGATATCTTTAACTTCTTCTGGAGAAGAAGTTTCTGGATTTTCGCTAGCATTTCCATCTTTTAATACAATCTCATTATTTTCAACTGAAATGATCAAAAAGTTTGATGTTTTTGCTATTCCATTTTTAATAGATGGATCTGCATCTTTTAAAGTTGCTTTAATTTTAACAGTTCCATTTCTATTAATTTTCAAAACTCCATTTTCATTGCTACTAAACATATCTGATGGTCCTTCTATTATCTCTACATCTAGTTTCATTTTATCAGAAATTGTAAATTGAGTTTTATTCTTGTTAATTTCTTGTACATAACCTAATGCATCTCTAATATCTATGGTATCTCCAATTTTTAGATTTGCTTTATAAGTATCTGAGATAAATCTAAATTGATTTCCAGTACTATCTTTTAAGAAATTATACGCTTTATATAACTCTGGAACCTCTCCAAAAGCTGTATCTAAAGTTACAATTGAATTATTTCTAATACTAAATCCATTTGTATTATTAACACGAGTTGATCTAACATCAAGATTTTCTATTCTATTATTAGATAGGTTAACATTAATTAATGATGTGTTTTTACTAAGATCTATCTCTTTTATATTATTTTCTTTTAGATATATAGCTCTTAATCTAGTAGAGTCGGAAACATTTATATCCTTAAGTCTATTTGTATTTAAATCTATTGTATCTGCATTAGCTATCCCAGAAAAATTTGCAGATTCTATTTTATTATTTTTAAATCTAATATTTTCTGCTTTCGGAAAATTCTTGAAATTAAATTGTTTTAATAAGTTATCTTCTAAAATAATTATTTTAGAATTAATCATAGTAGAATCATTTAAATTTCTAATTCTGTTATAACTTGCTCTAAAATCAGTCATTTGAGGATAATTAGGAGCTAAAATCAGCTGTCTTATTTTATTATTTGCATCTTCTCTATAAATACTATTTTTTATGTCTTCCTCTGTTCTATTACTAGCATAAACTACCAATAATTTAGAACTCCCTGAAATATCAAGATACTCAAGATTAGTGTTATAAGCATGAATACTTGTTAATTCTGTTTGATTTTTTGCATCTAAAGATGTTAAAGGATTTGAATATACTACGATTTGATCTATCCTATTCATACTAGATATATCTAATTTTTCAACACTATTAAAACCTAAATTTAAATTATTCAACTTAGTATTTCCAGATAGATCTAATTCTTTAATCAAATTTCCTTGAACTTTAACCTGTGTAACATCTCCACCTTCTGGAAGAGTTATTTCTAGTAAACTAGATGCAGGAAAATTTATTTCTATAATTTTTGTGTTTTTAGACATATCAATATCTAAAAAACTTGTTTCGCTAAGCATATAGAATGTTTGAAGATTAGTCATATAAGAAATACCAATAGCTGATTCTATTTGTTTGGATAAAGCTTTTACCTCTGGAGTATATTCAGGATTAGCGCTGTTACCTATACTAAAACCACTTCTACGATTAACTTCTCTATATGTAATATCTCCAATAGAAGCGGACGGATCTTTTCCTATTAACCCTACAATTCCAATTACAACCTGTTTAAATTTATCATCTAAAAATGGAACAATATCATTGTCATGAGATTTATCAGGATCATTATATAAAGGAAGATTTCCATCATATTGAGTATATATATAATAGTTTGATGTTCCTCTTAATTTTACATCATCTTGAATATTTTCTAATGCATATTGTTTTTTAGCAGCACCAACAGCTTTAGAAACTTCTTTAGAATCTATATCTTGTATCATATTATTATGATTTATCAAAAGATCTCCAACTTGAACTAATTTATGATTTGTTGAAAGTTCTTCTGATCTAGGTCCATCAAGTACATTAATAATACTTGGGTTTGGATCGGGTTTTATATCAAATTCACCCTTATTGTACACAACATGAAAATCAGAATTTAAAACTTCTAAAGTTTGATCAATTTCTAATTTTTTTTCTTTAGCTATAAGAGATATATTTGTTTTTCCTCCAAAAAGTTGGCTATCTAGAAGAAAATTATTATATGTTGAAAATGATGATAAATCTTTTCCACCATAATTTAAATTAATAAGTTGGTTATGGTCTACTTTGAATTTTGATAAATTTAAAGCAGAAATATCTAATGAGTCTATTCTATTTTTTGATAGATATAACTCCGTAATATTATTACTTCCTGTAATATCTAAACCATTTATTTTATTACTAGAAAGATTTAAATGTCTTAAAGAAGAATATCCAGTTCCATCAAAAGATTCTAAATTATTATTTGATGCATCTAAAACAGATATTTTACTTTTTCCACCTAAAGACAAAGTAGATATTCTATTATCACTTATATTTAAAGAATTAATGTTATCTGCTTTAGAAATATCTATAAGTTCTATTAAATTATTAGATATATCAACCTCTACTAGAGAGATGTTTTTACTTAAATCCAATACTTTAATATCATTTGTATTTAAATTTAAATTAATTAAAGATGTTAATTTTGAAATATCAATAGAAACAAGTTCATTATTTGATATATCTAATCTTTCTAAATTACTCATGGCAGAAACATCTATAGTTTCTATATCATTATTTGAAAGATCTAAACTTTTCAAAACATTACTAGAAGACAGACTATATGTAGAAATATAGTTATCTGAAAGATCCAAATCTTCAAGAGAACTATTGTTAAACAAATTAACTGTTTTAAATTTATTACCCTTTAAATTTAAAGTTTTTAAATTTACAAAATATTCTATACCAGTTATGTCTTCTAAGTTCCAATGGCTTAAGTCAAGTTTTTCGACATCTTTAATTTCGGCATATGTTATATCATCTACACCAGTTCTAAAATCTTTATTTAAAAGACCTAACTCTTTTATAACTGCCTGTTTTAAAAGAGAGCTTCCAAAAACAACTGGATCAGAATCACCTAGTGTAAAAGGTACATCTTTTTTTGAAGCTAAATCTATATTTCCAAAAATACCTTGGTCCCCAAAAAATGCTCCTCCTAACCCAGATACGACAGGGTTAACAAGAAATATTAATGCTGCTAGAAAAATTGCGAAAATTTTTCTATTATTATTATTTTTCATTTTCATCCTCCTAAAAATCATCATAATAAACAAACTGGATTATACCATACTTATTATATATCGTTATTTATTTATAATTAAACAACAGTATTATAATCTGAAATGCAAAAAATTATAAATAAATTAAATATATCTATTATATTAATTATCGACATAATGCTTATATAATTCTCTTTTACTAATTTCTGTCTGTATAGAAACAAACTTTATTGCATCTATAGGTTTTTCACCATCTTCAACCAATTTAGAGACCATTTTTAGAGCATCTTCAATAGATACAATATTTTCATTAGAGGGTTTAGCATATCCTTCAACCAAAACTACATATTCTCCCTTTGGTCTATTTTGGGTATAGTATTCTATAGATTCAAGCAACGAAAATCTCATTACAGATTCATTTATCTTTGTAATTTCTTTAACTATAGAAACAGATCTATTCCCAAAAATTTTATACATAGAATCTAAATCTCCACGAATTTTATGGGGAGATGCATAGAATATTAAGGTAGTATCAATATATTTTATTTTTTCAAGCCTGTCCATTCTATTTTTAACCTGTGTGTTTAAAAATCCCTCAAAATAAAATTTTGTAGTATTCATTCCACTTATTGCAAGTGCAGATATAAGTGCAACTGGACCAGGTATAACTCTAACATCTATATTTTCATCCAAGCATTGTAGAACAAGCTCCGCCCCTGGATCAGATATACAAGGCATTCCTGCATCTGTAATTATTCCACAATTTTCTCCATTTTTTATTCTATCTAAAATTAGATGACCACGATCTTTAATATTATGCTGAAAATAACTCATCATTTTTTTTTTTATATTTAAATGGTTTAAAAGTTTTATGCTGACTCTGGTATCTTCCGCTGCTATAAAATCTACAAATTCTAAAGTTTCAATCCCTCTCTTGCTGATATCTCCAAGGTTACCAATAGGAGTTCCTATAACATAAAGTTTACCAAACAGTAAAATTCCCCCTCTAAAAACTTATTTAAACAAAATTTATATAGTAATTACAAATAATAATATCATAGATTTATATTATTTTCAAAATTTAATATTATTTGATATTATTTTGATATTGTTTTGAAACTTTATAATATATAAATTTTTCATGGACAAAAATAATTATATATTATATAATTATCCTAGTTTATTAAATTCCTTTAAGTTAATCCTGTGAGATTAGCAAGGCATATTTTAAATATAATTATTCTTTTAAATATGATATTAAATATTTTATTTATAATATTTAAATTTATATAAATAAATTTTTTATTTGAATTTGTCTAGGGCTAATCTGTTTTATAAAACAGTTTAGCTTTTTTTATTGTAAAAAATTAAAATAAGGAGTGTATAAATTTATGTATCGAGAAACTGTAATTATAGAAGAACATACTATAAAAAAAATTATAAATAGAATATCTTATGAAATAATAGAAAAAAATAAAGACATGGAAAATATATGTATACTTGGAATTGTTTCAAGAGGATCTGATATAGCCAAAAGAATAGGAAAAAAAATAAAAGAAATAGAAAACAAAAATATAAATGTTGGATTTTTAAATATAAATTCTTTTAGAGATGATAATAAGCAAGATAGTATATCTAATAATTTTATAATAGAATTTGATATAGAAGGAAAAGATGTAATAATAGTAGATGATGTTATATTTACATGTAGAACAGCACGTGCTGCTATAGATGCCATAATTTCAAAAGGAAGACCAGCGTCAATACAACTAGCTGTCCTAGTTGACAGAGGTCATAAAGAACTTCCTATTAAACCAGATTATATTGGGAAAAATATTCCTACATCTAAAAAAGAAAAAATTGTTGTTATGCTTAAAGAAAAAGATGGAATAGACAGTATAACAATACTAAGGGAGATATAAATGAAATCAATCTTAATTAAAGGCGGAACAGTTATAGATCCATCCCAAGAAATAAACAAAAAATTAGATATATTAATACAAGATAATATTATAAAAGAATTGTCAGAGGATATAAAAGGAAATTTTGATAAAATTATAAATGCAGAAAATTTATATATATCTCCTGGATTTATAGATATCCATGTACATCTTCGTGATCCAGGACTAACATATAAAGAAGATATTATATCCGGATGCAATGCCGCTTCTGCTGGCGGGATCACTTCTTTGTTACCTATGCCAAATTCTCTTCCTCCTTGTGATAATCCAGAAACGGTTAAATATATAATGGATAAAGCAAAGTCTGCTACAGCTAGAATTTTTCCTGTTGGATGTATCACACAAAATTTAGGAGGAAAAGATCTAACCAACTTTGATGAATTAAAAGATGCCGGAGCAATAACATTTTCTGATGATGGTCGTCCTGTATTTAATATAGATCTTATGGAAAAAGCATTAGAGATGACAAAAAAATATAATATTCCTATAACATCCCATTGTGAAGATTTAACTATTGTTAAAAAAGGTATTATTAATAATGGTGAAATTAGCAAAATATTAAACCTTCAAGGTATGGATAGAACTTCGGAAGATAGCATTACACAAAGAGAGATAGATTTAGCTGATAAACTAAATTCCATGATACACATAGCTCACGTAAGTACAGTTGGATCAAAAAAAATAATAGAAACAGCAAAGAACAAAGGAGTTAAAGTTACAGCTGAAACTTGTCCACACTATTTTATACTAACCGACAAAGAACTTTTGAAAAAAGATGCGAATTATAGAATGAACCCACCTTTAAGAGAAGAAAAAGATAGACTTTCAATTATAGAAGGTCTTAAAGACGGAACTTTTGACTGTATAGTTACAGATCACGCTCCACACTCTATAAAAGAAAAAGAAAATTTTGAAACGGCTCCAAATGGTATAATAGGACTAGAAAGTTCATTTGCCCTATCATACACATACCTTGTAGAACCTAATCATATTTCCTTATATAAACTAGTTGAACTAATGTCTACAAATCCAGCAAAAATAATGAAACTTCCAGTAGGAACTTTAAAAAAAGGAAGCCTTGCAGATATAGCTATATTTGATATAAATAAAAGTTGGATATTTGATAAAAATAAATTAAAATCAAAATCTAAAAATACTCCTTTTGACCGATATAGTCTATCTGCAAAAGTTTTATATACGATTATGAATGGAAATCTAGTATATCAAAATTCACATGATGAAGAAGGAGAATAGCTTTATGGATAGATTAATAGAAAAAATTATAGAAAAACAAAACCCATCTGTAATAGGACTAGACACAAAGTTAGATTTTGTTCCAAATTATATAAAAGAAAAAGCATTTTCTAAATATGGAAATACATTAAAAGCTGCATCAAAAGCAATGCTAGAATTTAATATACAACTAATAGATAACCTTCATGATATAATACCTTGTATAAAACCACAGTTTGCATACTATGAAATGTATGGATATCATGGAATGAAAACTTTATATAAAACTCTTAAATATGCAAAAGAAAAAAATTTATATATAATATCTGATGGAAAAAGAAATGATATTGGGTCCACAATGGAAGCATATGGGAATGCACATCTTGGAGAAATTAATATAAATAATAATATGGTGGAACCGTTTCCTTCCGATAGTCTAACCGTAAACCCTTATCTTGGTAGGGATGGGATTGATCCACTTATAGAAATGTGCAACAAATATGATAAATCTATATTTGTTCTTGTAAAAACATCTAATCCATCATCTGGGGAATTACAAGATAAAAAAATTGACGGAATACCTGTATACGAAACAGTTGGAAATATGGTTGAAGATTTAGGAAGATTAACAACTTCAAAATATGGATATTCTAAGGTTGGTGCTGTTGTTGGTGCAACTTACAAAGACCAACTAAAACAACTTAGAAAAAAATTAAAATCCACATTTTTTCTTGTCCCAGGATATGGAGCACAAGGTGGAGAAATCTCTGATATTATAGAAGCTTTTGATAATAATGGACTTGGTGCAATTATAAATTCATCTAGAGGAATAATTTCAGCTTATCTATCAAAAGAAAGAAATCATAATGAAAAAGATTTTGCGAAAATAGCAAGAGAACAAGCAATAAAAATGAAAGATGGTATCACATCATCTATAGGAAAAATAAAATTAGATTAATTATAGGAGAAAGATATGAATAAAAAAAAAGCTTTTCTTATCCTATCTAACGGAGAAATTTTTCAAGGAATTAGTATAGGAGCAAAAGGAGAAACTATAGGAGAGATTGTTTTTACCACTGGTATGACAGGATATCAAGAAACTTTGACAGATCCTAGTTATTATGGACAAATAGTTGTACAAACCTTTCCACTTATAGGAAACTACGGGATAAATTCTTTAGATAACGAATCTAATAAACCCTATTTAAAAGGATATATAATTAAAGAAAGTTGTGAATATCCTTCCAACTTTAGAAAAAAATCAACTTTAGAAGAATTTTTATATGAAAATAATATTATAGGAATTAAAGATATTGACACTAGAAAATTAACAAGAATAATTAGAGAAGATGGCAGCATGAATGTTATTATTACAACAGAATATCCAAAAGATATATCTATAATTTTAGATAAAATAAAGCAGTTTAAAATAGAAGATTCTGTTAAAAACGTTTCTATAAAAGAAAAACAAATTTTTTTACCAGAAAATTCATCCAAATTAACAATTGCTCTATTAGATTTTGGATATAAATTTAATATAAGAAAAGAATTATTAAAAAGAGGATGCAGTGTTATAGTCCTCCCGTATAATACTAATATGGATGATATAAAAAAATTAAATCCAGATGGAATTATGCTGTCAAACGGTCCTGGAAACCCTTCTGAAAATATAGAAATAATACAAAATTTAAAAGAAATTTCTAACTTAAATATCCCTATATTTGGTATATGTTTGGGACACCAGCTCATGGCTCTTGCAAATAATTTTACCACACAAAAATTAAAATATGGTCATCGCGGAGCAAACCAACCAATAAAAGACTTGAAAAAAGAAAAAGTTTTTATAACAACTCAAAATCATGGATACGCAGTTGAATCTTTATCAGTTGATAGATCAATAGCAGATATAAGCCATGTAAATGTAAACGATAATAGCTGCGAAGGAATTAAATATAAAAATAAAAAAATATTTACTGTTCAATTTCATCCAGAAGCAGCTGCTGGTCCAAATGACACATCTTATCTTTTTGATGAATTTATAAAAATAATAGAAAGTGAGCTATAAAATGCCATTACGTAATGATATTAAAAGCGTTTTAGTTATTGGTTCTGGTCCTATTATAATTGGACAAGCTGCAGAATTTGATTATGCAGGAACACAGGCTTGTAGAGCTTTAAAAAAAGAAGGATTAGAAGTTATATTAATAAATTCTAATCCCGCTACAATAATGACGGATAGATCAATGGCAGATAAAATTTATATAGAACCACTAACAATAGAAGTTATTAAAAAAATAATTAAAATAGAAAAACCAGATAGCATACTTTCTACACTTGGAGGACAAACAAGTTTAACACTTTCTATGCAACTTGCAAAAGAAGGTTTTTTAGAAGAAAATAATGTGAAATTACTAGGAGCAAATCCAGAAACAATTGATAAAGCAGAAGATAGACAAACTTTTAAAGACACTATGGAAAAGATTAAACAACCTTGTATACCATCAAAAGTTGTAACAAATATAAAAGATGCACTAATATTTGCAGATGAAATTGGATATCCTGTTATTGTTCGCCCAGCTTTTACCCTAGGAGGAAGCGGTGGAGGAATTGCGCAAGATAAAATTGAACTTTCGAATATATGTGAAAATGGTCTCCGTCTATCTCCAATAACACAAGTTTTAATAGAACGTTGTATATCAGGTTGGAAAGAGATAGAATTTGAAGTTATACGAGATTCTAAAGGTAGTATTATAACTGTTTGTAGCATGGAAAACTTTGATCCTGTTGGTGTTCACACAGGAGATAGTATAGTAATTGCACCTTGTGTAACCTTGGCAGATAAAGAATATCAAATACTTAGAACCGCCGCTTTAAATATAGTTTCAGAGCTAGGAGTTGAAGGCGGATGCAACTGTCAATTTGCTTTACATCCAGAAAGTTTTGAATATGCCGTTATAGAGGTTAACCCAAGAGTTTCTCGTTCATCGGCTCTTGCTTCTAAAGCAACGGGATATCCAATTGCAAAAGTATCAACAAAAATTGCAATTGGATATACTCTTGATGAAATTAAAAACGATGTGACAAATAAAACTTTTGCTTGTTTTGAACCAGCTTTAGACTATGTAGTTGTAAAGTTTCCTAAATGGCCATTTGATAAATTTGTTTATGCCAAAAAAACTCTTGGAACACAGATGAAAGCAACAGGAGAAGTTATGAGTATTGGAACAAGTTTTGAAGAGGCTATAATGAAATCTGTACGTGGTGCAGAAATAGGGTTAGATAGCTTATCTCTTCCAAAACTTTCTAAAAGATCTAGAAAAGATATAGAAAAACTTTTACATAATATAGATGATGAAAGATGTTTCGTTATATTTGAGGCTCTTAAAAGAGGAATAACTATTAAGTATATAAATGAAATTACAAAAATAGATATGTGGTTTTTACATAAATTAAATAATATATCTAAACTTGAGGATGAGTTAAAATCAGATTTAAATCAGGAAAATTATATTAAAGCTAAAAAATTTGGATACCTAGACAGTACAATAGAAAGAATATCAAATAAAAAAATAAAAAATAAAATAAATCCTATATATAAAATGGTTGACACCTGTGCAGCAGAATTTGCTGCACAGACTCCATATTTTTATTCTACAATAGGTGATGAAGATGAAGCTGATGAATTTATAAAAGAAAATAAATCCAATAAAAAAAGCATACTAATTATTGGCTCTGGCCCCATTAGAATTGGTCAAGGTATAGAATTTGATTACAGCTGTGTTCATGCAGCATGGGCAGTGAAAAAACTTGGATATGAGGCAGTTTTATGTAATAATAATCCTGAAACAGTTTCTACTGATTTTGATACAGCTGATAGGCTATACTTTGAACCTATAACAAAAGAAGATGTCATGAATATAATTAAAGTTGAAAAACCAGTAGGAGTTATAGTTCAATTTGGTGGACAAACAGCCATTAAATTAACAGAATATTTAAGCAAAAACGGAATAAAAATTATTGGAACAAGCTTTGAAGATATAGATAGAGCTGAAGATAGAGAAAAATTCGATAATCTTTTAGAAAAATGTAATATACCTCGCCCAGAAGGCGAAACAGTTTTTACAACTAGAGAAGCCGTTGAAGTTTCTCAAAGGCTATCATATCCAGTTTTATTACGTCCATCATATGTTCTTGGTGGACAAAATATGATTATTGCATACTCAAATGAAGATGTTATAGAATATATGGATATTATTACAGCTACAAATATAGAAAATCCTATTTTAATTGATAAATATATAATGGGTCGTGAAATTGAAGTAGACGCTATATCTGATGGGGTAGATTTTCTTATTCCCGGAATAATGGAGCATATAGAAAGAGCTGGAGTTCATTCCGGTGATTCTATATCTGTATACCCTGCGCAAAATATATCCGAAGCTGTTAAAGCCACTATTATTGAATATACAAAAAAATTATCACAAAATCTTCATACAAAAGGTCTTATAAATATACAGTATGTAGTGTATAATGAAGATGTATATGTCATAGAAGTCAATCCTAGATCATCTAGGACAGTTCCATATATCAGTAAAGTTACTGGAATTCCAATGATTGAAATAGCAACGAGAATATCTTTAGGAGAAAATCTAAAAGATATTGGATGTGGAACAGGTCTAAAACCTTGCTCTGATTATATCGCTGTAAAAGTTCCTGTATTTAGTTTTGAGAAATTACATGATGTTGATAATCATCTTGGTCCAGAAATGAAATCTACAGGTGAAGTTTTAGGTATATCTAAAACATTTTCTCAAGCGTTATTAAAAGGAATTATTGGTGCTGGATATACACTAAAAAGATCTGGTGGAGTTTTAATAACAGTTAGAGATCAAGATAAAAATGAAGTTATACCAATTGCAGAAAAATTTTCATCTCTTGGATTTAACATATATGCAACATCTAAAACAGCTCATATTTTAAATAAAAATATGATACCAACAAATGTAGTTAAAAAAATTCATGAGGGAGAAGAAAATACTCTAACACTTATAGAAAGCGGTAAGGTTGATTATGTAATATCCACATCATCTAAAGGAAGACTACCAGCTTTAGATGATGTTAAAATTAGAAGAAAAGCAGTTGAAAGATCTATATGTTGTCTAACATCTATAGATACAGCCAATGCAATTATTGACAGTATTATACTAAATAAAAAAGTTGAAGATCTAGATTTAGTTGACATAAACAAATTATAATATAGGAGATGAAATATGGTACAAGGAAAATTTTTAGTTTTAAAAAAAGATGAAATTGGAATTAATGTATTTAAATTATTAGTACATTCTCCACAAATCGCAAAAGAATCTCTATCAGGTCAATTTGTAAATATAAATATTGATGGCTTTTTATTAAGAAGACCTATATCAATATCTGATATTGATATAGAAAATGAAACTATCACGATAATTTTTGAAATTCGTGGAGAAGGTACAGAAAAATTATCACATATAAAATCAGATGATTATATAGATATAATCGGACCTCTCGGAAGAGGTTTTAAACTTATAACCAAAGAAAGTAGAGCTGTTGTAATAGGTGGAGGTATTGGATCCCCTCCTCTAGTTAGTGTTTCTAAATTTTATGGAAAAAACTCTTTTGCTATACTAGGGTTTCAAAACAAATCAAAAGTTATATTAGAGGATGTTTTTAAAACCTACTGTAAAGAAACTATAATATGCACAGATGATGGATCTATGGGTCTTAAAGGGTTCGTAACTAATGGATTAAATGAGCTTTTATTAAAAGAAAAAATAGATATAATATATACTTGCGGTCCTTTAGGTATGATGAAAGGAATTGCAGATATAGCCAAGAAAAATAATATTCAATGTCAAGTTTCTATGGAACAAAAAATGGCATGTGGAATGGGAAATTGTTTAGTTTGTGCTTGTGAAGCAAAAAGAAATAATAAAAAAACTTATCTCCATATTTGTAAAGATGGTCCGGTTTTTGATTATAAAGAGGTGTTTTTTGATGAGTAAACTTAATTTATCAATATGTAATATAGATTTTAAAAATCCTATTATTCCAGCATCAGGAACTTTTGGATTTGGGTTGATGGATTTTTTTTCTTTTGATAAACTAGGCGCAGTAATTACAAAAGGAACAACAAAAAATCCTAAATTAGGAAACCCAGCACCAAGAGTTGCAGAAACTCCAAAAGGAATGTTAAATTCTGTAGGATTACAAAATGATGGTATCGACCATCTTGTAAAAAATATTATTCCATACTATAAAACTTTAAATTCAAATGTTATAGCAAATATAGCGGGTGAAACAATAGAAGATTTTATAGAAATGGTAGAAAAATTAAATAATTCTGAAGTAAGTATGATAGAGTTAAATATTTCATGTCCAAATGTAAAACAGGGTGGAATGGCTTTTGGTACATCAAAATCTAGTATACAAAATTTAGTATCCTCAGTAAAAAAAGTTTCAAAAAAACCAATAATAGTAAAACTTTCACCTAATGTAACTAATATATCTGAGATGGCAAAAATTGCAGAAGACAGTGGTGCGGATTGTATATCTCTTATAAATACAATCCTATCTATGAGAATAGATATAAAAACTAAAAAACCTATATTACGAACAAATTATGGTGGACTTTCAGGAGAAGCTGTTTTCCCTATTGCCCTAAGAATGGTAAATCAAGTTTATAATGCTGTAAAAATTCCTATAATAGGAATAGGTGGTATATCAAATTGGAAGATGGCTGTAGAGATGATAATGGCAGGTGCTAGTATGATTCAAATAGGATCTGCAATGTTTAATCAACCTAAAACACCAATAGATATAATTGATGGCTTGGAAACTTATTTATCTGAAAATAATATAGATAATATTACAGATTTAATTGGATCTGTAATATTATGGAGCTAAATATATATGAAAATTATGGCAATAGACTATGGAGATGCAAGAACAGGTATATCTATATGTGATAAAACAGAACTTCTCGCCTCTCCTTTTTCCGTTATACATGAAAAAGATATTGATAGATGTATAACGGATATAAAAAAAATATCAGATGAAAATTTTGTTGAAGAAATAATAGTTGGACATCCAAAAAATATGGATGGATCAGTTGGTCCAAGGGCTATTATATGCGAAATTTTTAAAGAAAAACTACAAAATATTTTAAATAATTCAGTAAAAGTTTTACTATGGGATGAAAGATCTACTACAGTTTCTGCTACGCATTATTTAAACCAATCAAATGTTAGAGGAAAAAAAAGAAAAAATACAATTGATGCTGTAGCGGCCACGATTATCCTAGAAAGTTATTTAATGTATAGAAGAAATAAAAAGCTAACTAGTAAAAACTAGTTAGCTTTTTATTTCTTCTATACATTAAAATTATAAAAATAATTTTATTATTAAAATATGATCCACTAAACCGTCGAATCACGAATAAAAACCCGTCTAAGACAGGACGGAGATGATCCTTTTTATATCATGCTCCCTTCATCCGAAAAAATCGGGAGGTCTGCCGTACTTAAAAAGAGATTAACTCCTGATTATTAATAACGTTGGATTATTAACGCAAAACTAACAAATATAGCAGATCAAAATTTAAATTATATAGATCTTAATCTTGTTGTGGAATATCTTCATCAGATTCAACTTCATCAATATTTAAATCTAACTCTATTTCATTCATCATCTCTTGAAATTTATCATAAAAAACTTGACTAATCATTTCGTATTCTTCTTCATCTTCAATAGTAGCCATAATATCTTCGTCATCTTCATTTTTAGATGCCTTTAATATAACCACTTCTTGTTCTTGTTCTTGTTCTTCTTCATCGTTATCTTGATCTTCTAGTATAAAAGGAGTTAGAGCAAAATATCGATTATCATCTATATATGCTTCATCTATAAGTTCAAATTCAGATTCTTCCCCATCTTCATCTACAAGTGAATATATTTCTGGCATATACTCCATATCATCATTCATATTATCCATTAAAATCCTCCTACAAGACTTTATTTATAAAATAAATATTACATCAATATTAATATAAAGTCAATTGCATATTATAAATTTATATATAAGTTTTCTAGAAGATCCTCCTCCTCCAAAAGATCCTCCTCCCCCTGAAAAGCCTCCGCCACCAAGAGATCCTCCTCCCCCTGAAAAGCCTCCGCCACCAAAAGATCCTCCTCCTGAAAATCCCCCACCTGAGAATCCCCCACCTGAGAATCCCCCAGATATAAAAGGTCTTCTACGGCCAATACTAGAAAATCCTCCTCCAAATCTAGAAGCAAATAAAAATATTAAAATGACAAGTATCCCCAATATTCCATATTTTAGATCGGATCTTTCACCTACTATATTCTCAATTATATAATCAGAACTATATTCTAATCCATATTCTTTATAAACCATAGATGTTAAAGCTTTATAAGTTTCTAAAAAAGCTTTAGAAAAATCACCTTGTCTAGCAGAATCTAAAAAAAACATATCTAAAATTCTTCCACTATATGAATCTGTAATAGCCCCTTCAAGACCATAACCAACTTCTATTCGTATATTCCCTTCTTGTTTAGAAAATATAAGTAAAATTCCATTATCTTTATTTTTATCTCCAATTCCAAAATGTTCCGCTAATTTAATAGAAAAGTCTTCTATAGGATAATTTCCAATATTATCAACAGTTACTGCAACAACTTGTGATGTAGTTTTTTCATACAGTTGAACTCCCATAGAATATATTTCATCTTCTATGCTACTACTTATAATATTTGCATAATCATTTATAAAAAATTTTTCTGTAGGATTTAAATCTAAAGGAGATATCTCTTTACCATTGAAAAGAAATAAAAAACATATAAATACATATGAAATTTTAATGATTTTTTTAAAATTATTTTCCAAAATCAATCTCCGGAACATCATCTGCACCCTCATCTGCCTCAAAATATTTTTTTTCATCAAAATTCATAATAGATGCAACAATAGACGTCGGCATAAGTCTTACCATTGTATTATATTCCTTAACAGATTCATTATATTTCGTCCTATGCTGAGCTATTCTATTTTCTGTTCCTTCTAATTGATCTTGTAAAGCAATAAAATTTTGGTTAGACTTTAAATCAGGATATTGCTCTGAGATCGAAAAAAGTCGACCTAAAGCCGAGGAAACTTGGCTAGAAGCTTGTGCACTATCTTCAATAGTTTTTGCACCCATCATAGCTGCCCTTGCATCACTAACAGATTTTATAACTTCTTTCTCTTGTGAAGCAAACCCCTTAACAGTTTCCACTAAGTTAGGGATCAAGTCTATACGCCTTTGTAGCTGTGTCTGGATATTACTATATGCTTCATCAACTACAATATCTGACTTTACAATTTTGTTATAAGATCCAAACCAAATGAAAGAAATAGCAATAATAATAACGATAATAGATCCCATTATTATATAAAAAGATTTTTTAGATTTCATTTTATAGTTCCTCCTTTCTATTATTTATAAGTATTAGTTATTATATTATTTACAAAGTTTTTAGAATTATTATAATTTAAAATAACTTTTTCTTTATTTTTATCAGAAAAGTCTTCTATATTCCTTATTAGTATAGAAAAGTCTTTTGGAAAATTTTGCAGATTTAATTTTTTTATAAATTCAGTATTTTCTATATTAAATTTATCATTTTTAATCCCAAGAATATCACCATATTCTAATTCTAAATTAACAAAAGCACCATCAGTTCCTATAGATTCATAAACATAATCATCAATAATATAAACAACAGCTGTAGACAATGTTAAATTTGCCATTAGTTTAGATAGATTAAGTGTATTAGAATATGGATTTTCTGAATTTTCCTCATCTTGTATTGTAAAAGGAACTAATTCTATTAAAATTTCTCCATCTTGATTATAGTCATCTGCATATTCTTTTAAAACTTGATTTATCTTGTCATATTCAGACAAAAAAGAATAATTCCCAACCATCAAAACTGTTAAATCATAAGATGGTCTATTAAAAAAATTAAAAATAAGAATACTAATTATAGAGATGGATATTATACAAATCATTACTATCCATTTATAATGATAAAAAAAATTTCCAACCTTATCTTTAAAACAATGATAAGTAAGCTTATTTTCCATCAAATTCACCTAGTTTTTTGGTTTCATAGTTGGAAAAAGCAAAACATCTCTAATAGATAAACTATCTGTAAGAAGCATAACAAGCCTATCAACACCTATTCCAAGTCCCCCTGTTGGTGGCAATCCATACTCTAAAGAAGTTATAAAATCATCATCCATATCATTTGCTTCTTCATTCCCTATGCTCTTAAGTTCAACTTGTTTTTCAAATCTTTCTTTTTGATCAATAGGATCATTTAATTCGGAAAACGCGTTTGCATGCTCTCTACCTATTATAAATAGCTCAAATCTTTCTGTATATTCTGGATCATCTTGTTTTCTTTTTGATAAAGGAGAGAGCTCTACAGGCTGTTCTGTCAAGAATGTTGGTTGTATCAATTTTTCTTCAACATATTTTTCAAAAAATAAATTTAAAATATCGCCCTTTTGATGATATTTTTCAAAGGTTATATTATGATTTTTAGCGATTTTTCTAGCTTCTTCCAATGTATCAATTTCCTTAAAGTCCACATCAGAATATTTTTTTACAGAATCAACCATAGTTATTCTTTCAAAAGGTTTAGAAAAATCTATCTCTATTCCTTGATAATTAATTTTACTACTTTTTAAAACTTTTTCACAAACATATCGTATCAAATTTTCTGTTAAATTCATTATATCTTCATAATCACTATAAGCTTGATAGAGCTCTAATATGGTGAATTCTGGATTATGTTTTATAGAAATTCCTTCATTTCTAAAAACTCTTCCAACTTCATAAACTTTATCAAAACCACCAACTATTAGCCTTTTAAGATGTAATTCAGGAGCAATTCTCATAAAAATATCCATACTTAGTGCATTATGATGAGTCTTAAACGGCTTTGCAGCAGCTCCTCCAGCAATAGTATGAAGAATTGGAGTTTCCACCTCTATAAATCCTAAATTATCAAGAAATCTCCTCATCTCTTTTATTATATGACTTCTTTTATAAAAAGTATCTTTAACCCCTTCATTAACTATTAGATCCACATATCTTTGTCTATATCTCATATCTGTATCTTTTAGACCATGAAATTTTTCTGGAAGAGGTAGAAGTGATTTAGATAACAAAACTATTTCATCTGCTTTTACAGAAATTTCTCCTTTTTTTGTTTTAAAAATTTCTCCTTTTAAACCTATTATATCCCCTATATCAAATTTCTTAAAATCTTGATAACTATCTTCTCCAACTCTATCCTGTCTAACATATCCCTGAATTTTTCCTACACTATCTAGTATATTTATAAAACTTGCTTTTCCCATCTCTCTACAATTAACAATTCTTCCTGCTATACTTACAATTTTTTCGTTATATTCATCAAAATTTTCTATTATATCTTTTGAATAGTTAGATACATTATATTTAGAGATAGAAAAAGGATCTTTTCCATTATTTTTTAAATAATCAAGTTTTTCTTTTCTAACTTTTGTTTGTTCAACTTCCTCTATATCTGTTATATCACTTTTTATTTCTTGCATATTTATACTCTCCTAAATATCAATTAATATTAATTGTTTATTATCTTTAATAATAATGCGAGCTTTTCAGCCCGCATTATTATTAAAGATTTATTTTGATATATTTAAAACTTCAAAAGAGGAGATTCCACCAGGAGTTTCTATTTCAACTATATCTCCAACTTTATGTGTCAATAACGCTTTGCCTACAGGGGATTCATCAGAAATTCTTCCGTTGATAGGATCTGTTTCAGTTGATCCTACCAAATGATAATTAACTTCTGCATTTTCTTCAATATCTTTAAGAAGTATCTTACAACCTATATTTATGGACTCTGTGTTTAACTGAGATTCATCCAATACTTTAACATTTTTTAGTAAAGAATCTAATTGCATTATCCTTGCTTCAACCATAGCCTGCTCATTTTTCGCTTCATCATATTCACTATTTTCAGAAAGATCTCCAAAAGATAAAGCAACTTTTATCTTTTCTGCAACCTCTTTCCTTTTAACAGTCTTTAGTTGTTCTAATTCTTTTTCAAGTTTTTTAAGACCCTCATCAGTCAAAATAACTTTTTTATTAGCCAATGTCTAACCTCCTAAAAATATTATATTAAACTTAATTATATTAAATCTATGCACATATTGTCAAGAGTTAAATATTTTTAAAAAAATATCATCTATCAATACTCTTTTTCCAGATATATAACAGTATTCTGGTATATAATCTCCTATAGATTTGATATTACAACAGCTATATAGAGCAGATTTAAATGTATGTATATCTATCCCTTTAGGTATATAATCTTCTATATATTTAATTTCATCATTTTGAAAATTTGAATAAATTAAATTTTGTTTTGTATTTCCAGACCCAATAATGGGTATATCCAAAGTTTCTGAAAATTTATAAGAATCACAATCTGGACAGATAATTAAAGTGTTTTCATCTAAATTATTAACTATAGATGTAACAATTACAGAATTTCCATAATTATAAGCCGTCTTTTCAGAAAATTCACTATAAAAATCTATTCTATTAGTTATTATTTTAAACTTATGAGTATATCTTGAAATAACATCTGCATAATCCAAAAACCTTCCTCTAAAATCTATAAGTGTAATAATATTATTAATTTTATTAGTGTATAATTTTTTTAATATATATTCAACTCCATTCTGTGTAATCTTATTATCATAGCTATAATTATTAAATTTATCTATACCTATCTCTTCTGTTATATTAAAATTATCTTCAAAAATAACTTTACCTAATGTCCTTCCTAAAAAAAATTCTACTTCTTTCCAATCAACATATTTATAATTTTCTATGCGTAGAATATAAAAATTTATTCCATTATCATCAATACTGTCTATATAAAAATTTTTCCTTCTACAAAATTCTTTTATACTATTTAAAATATTTTTTTTATAATTATTTTCATTTTTTACAATAATACTAAACAAAATTATACCACTCCAAAATATATTAATATAGATAATTAATATGTTTTTTTTAGTGGTATAATTCTTAATTTATTATTTTAACGTATTCATAACTTCAATTGCTTTTTGTAATTGTATGTCCTCTTCATCTGATATACTAGGAAATCTAGACTGCATATCTTCTGGCATAGGTATATAAAAGTCTGGCTCTATACCTTTTCCATGAAAATTTGGGCTTTTCGGTGGATTAAAATAAGCAGTAGTTAAATTTACCCCTGTTTTCTTAGATAAAGGGATAAGAGATTGCATTATTCCTTTTCCAAAAGTTTTTTCTCCAACAACTATTGCCTTATCATAATCTCGCAAAGCCCCCGTAAATAGTTCTGATGCACTTGCACTGTTTCCATTAGTTATAATAACCATAGGAATATTTAATTCATTTTTATCAGATACATTTAAAACTTCTGTTTTTCCACCCTTGTACTCAGCAATAACGATTGGCCCTTCTGGAACAATCATATCAACCATAGCAGAAACACTTTTTAATGTTCCTCCTGGGTTATCTCTAACATCAAAAATTATTCCTTTTCCTTTTTGAATCTCTATTTCTTTCAATGCATTTTTAAACTGCTGTGTAGTAGAATTATTAAATTCACTTATTTTTATATATCCTATATCATCTATCATCTTATATTTTATAGATTCTATAGTTATAGATCTTCTGATAATACTTACATCAATATTTTCGTCACCTCGGATAAATGTAAGCTTAACTTCACTTCCAACTTCTCCTCTAATCTTTTTTATATTATCTTCAAACTTATTAGAAGTTATATCATCTCCATTTACAGAAACAATAGTATCTCCTCTCTTAATGCCTTTCTCAAATGCTGGAGATCCTTCAAAAACACTTATAACTTCAATTCCACTATTAGATTTGCTTTCCTTTGCTGTAACTCCTATACCAACCAAAACGCCATCAGAGGATTTCATATAATTTTCAACCTCTGATTCATCCATATAATTAGAGTATCTATCTCCTAAGGAATCTATCATTCCTCTTGCTGCACCCTCTATAATATCTTCTTCTTTTATATCCCCTACATAATATTCTTCTATCGCATTATAAACTTCTGATATTTTACTATATGTGCCCTCTTTAAGTTTAATATTATTAATCTTTAAATTAAAAATATTCATACTAATAATAATAGAGATAAATGTAGTTAAAATAACGCTTAATAAAATTAATATTATACTACTTTTAACTGATATTTTTTTATTCATAAAGTCCTCCAATAAAAAACAATAATATGATAGATGATTATATCATATTATTGTTTTCATTTCTAGGATATATTGTCAGATTAAAAAGATACCAATTATTAAGGTCTCTTAATATAATTCATAGGATTTTGAGCCGTTCCATTAACTCTTATTTCTAAATGCAGATGTGGTCCTGTAGACCATCCTGTATTACCGACTTTACCTATCGGCTGACCTCTTTTAACCCAATCTCCCACATTAACATCAATCCCACTCATATGACCATACAACGAAACATAACCGCCTCCATGATCAACCATAACATACATTCCATAACTATATCCTGGTCTATGATTTTTTTCAACTTTAATTACTTTTCCACTATTAATAGCAACGATTGGCTTTCCATGAATACCTGATCCAGCAATATCTGTCCCTTTATGTAGATATCCATCTCTCCAGCCATAATGTGATGATATATAATTATATCCTGGAACAGGCCAGATCCAATCTCCACCTATAAAATCCATATTTTGGTCTGCTTCTTTCAAAGCTTCATATATTTCATTTTCTATCTGCGCCTTTTGTGCTTCCAATTGTTCTACAGAAAATCTATGTTCTGCCTGAATTCTAGATATATTACTTACATTTTCTTGACTATGCTTTAAGGCTTCTTCTAAAGATCTTTTATTTTTTTCAACTTCAATTCGATTTCTCTCTATGGATTTTTTTTCATCTTCTATCTTGCTTTTGGACAATTCAATCTTTTCTTTAGTTTCCATTAAATCCTTTATAAGTCTTTTATCGTAATCTTTTATTTTTACAATAGATTCAACTCTTCTAAACAAATCACCTAGTCCAGTAGAATTAAATAATATATCTAAAAACCCACTATCCCCCGACATATGATGAGCTTTAAGTCTAAGTTTATAAAGTTCATATTTGCTCTCTATTTCATCTTCGAGAACCAATATTTCTTGTTCTAATTTTTTTATATTATCTTCAATTCGATCTATTTCTTTTTCTAAACGAACAATCTCAGACTGTATTCTAGAAATTTGAAAATTTATATCTTGTTGCTTTTTTAATTCTAATTGTTTCTCTTCTTCTGATTTCACTATTTTTGACTCTATAAGTTTTTGAGCTTCTTCAACACCATCATACTGATCTTGAAGCTCTCCTATTGGATGTGCTAATGCAGATTTATAGTCACTAATAGATACACCAAAACTAGATATTACAACAGAAAAAATTAATAAAAAAGTTGAACATTTCTTTAAAGTCTTATTATTCATAAAATAAAAAAATCCTTTCGATTAAACCTTTAGATGGCTTTTTATACTCATTCCACTCCCTAAAGTTCCTATAATAACTCCAGAGAAAATATAGCTATAAAGTATATAAAACATAATGTCTTTAAAATACAATAAAGATGTAGCAATGCCTTCTATCCATGTATTTGTAGATGTAGATACTATAGATATAAATGCTGTATATCCACCCCACGTTATAAAAAACGCAATTCCCGCAGATAATAGCCCCATAAATATTCCCTCTATTATAAATGGTAACCTTATAAAACTATTAGTTGCACCAACATATTTCATAATACTTATCTCTCTTCTTCTAGTAAAAACAGAAGATCTTATTGTATTTGCAATTATTACAAGAGAGACTATTAAAAGCGCAATAACTACAGCACCACCAGAAGATTGAACAATCTGTCTAATCAAGATAAGTGTGTCTGTAACTTGTGTTGATACATTTATCTTTTCAACATATTTAAACTGTTCTATATCAACAACAACAGATTCAATCTCTTCAAGATCAGAAACAACAATGCTAAAAGAAGCTGGTAGAGGATTATCTTTGTCTAAACCTTCTAAAAGAATCGCCTCATCACCTAATCTATCTTTTTCTATTTTCAATGCTTTTTCTTTAGATATAAAATCAATTTTATCTATAAGTTGATGTTGTTTTAAAAAATTTCCTATCTCTTCCATCTCTATCTGGCTAGTTCCATCTTTGATAAATACAACTACTTCATTTTGTTTTTCGACATGAGAAACCATATTATTAACATTTATTGTAAATAATATTGCAAAGCCTACCAGTAATAAACAGGTTGTTAAGACAGCAATCGAAGCCATAGTCATAAGACTGTGCATCCATAAGTTTCGAGCACCTTGAACTATAAGATAAAAAAAACTATTTGATTTCATTCTTACCTCCTATATAACTATCAGAAACCACTAACCCCTTATCTATATTAAGAACTCTTCCTCCAAAATAATGAACAAGCTCATGTTCATGAGTAACCATTACAACTGTTGTTCCTTTTAAATTTATTTTTTTTAAAAGTTCAACTATATCTTCAGAAAGTTCTGGATCAATATTTCCAGTTGGTTCATCAGCAATAATTATAGAAGGATCATTTATAAGCGCTCTAGCTAGTGCAACCCTTTGCTGCTCTCCTCCTGAAAGCTGTGACGGCATTGCTTTTATTTTATGTAATATTCCAAGTTCTTTTAAAATTTTAGGTACTTTTTGTTTAATATTTTTTTGCTTTTCCCCTATAACTCTTAAAGCAAAAGCAACATTTTCAAATATATTCAAGGTAGGTATAAGTCTAAAATCTTGAAAAACAACACCTAAAGTTCTTCTAAATTGACTTATTTTCTTAGATCTAATAGAACTTAAATTAAACCCATTTACACGTACAACTCCACGGGTTGCTTTGCTTTCTCTCAAAAGAAGTTTTAATATAGAACTTTTTCCAGCACCAGAAGATCCCACTATAAAAACAAACTCACCTTTTGAAATTTCTATATCTATTTTATTAAGAGCTTTAGTTCCATTTTCATAAACTAAATCTACACCTACTAAACTAATCATATTTTACCTCTTTAATAACAAATTTAAAATTTTATAGGATTGGAAATTAAATATTTCTTAACCATTAAAGCAATTTTAAATATTATTGCATGATCAAATTCTCTCAAATCTAACCCTGTTATTTTTTTAATTTTTTCTAATCTATATACGAGAGTATTTCTATGAACAAATAATTTTCTAGATGTTTCAGATACATTTAAATTGTTTTCAAAAAAACTTTGTATGGTAAAAAGGGTTTCTTGATCTAAATTATCTATAGATCCATTTTTAAAAACTTCTTTTAAAAATGTATCACATAAAGTTGAGGGTAATTGATAGATTAGCCTTGCAATACCTAAGTTTTCATATGTAATTATAGATTTTTCTGTATCAAAAACTTTTCCAACTTCTAAAGCTATTTGTGCTTCTCTAAAAGATCTAGCAAAATCTTTTATTCCACTAACAATTGTTCCTATACCGATAGTGGACTGTATATAAAATTCACTCCCTAAAGTATCTACTATAGATAATGAAAGTTTTTCTATATCTTTTTTAGAAACATTATCTTTTATTTCTTTAATTAAAACTATATCTGTGTCATTTATTGTAAAAATAAAATCAGAAGCTCGATCTGGAAATAAATTTAAAATTATATCATATGCAGATAAATCTTTAGATTTTGAAACGCGAATAATAAGGGCAACTCTATTTACATCAGATTTAAACTGTAGTTCTCTAGATTTTACATATACGTCACCAGGTAAAATATTATCTAAGACAACATTCTTTACAAAATTATTTTTATCATATTTCTCATCATAATAATGTTTTATATTGGAAAGAGAAACGGCTAAAAGTTGAACATAATTTTTAGCTATTCCATCAATTCCTTCGACAAAAACAGCATATTCTGGTCTTAAGTGTGGACCAAAAAATTTATATGTATATCCATCTTTTGTAAAAGTATGATATATATCAGAATCTTCTATTATTATGAAATCTTTTTTTTTGCCTATTTTTGATAATTCACTACAAGCAATAACTACCGCGCTTTCATCAATGACTCCAATAATCCTATCAATCGTATCCCTCATTTGATGAACAATACCTTGAAGAAGTCTATTTGACATTATTGAATCTCCCTTTTATTTTAATATTATATCATAATACATAAAATACTATTTTTTTGCAACCTATATTTTACTAAAATATGTATATATTATTTACATACTAATTATTTCGACATTTAAAATAATTTTTTATGTGTTTTTATAATTTAATTAGTATTATTTAATAAAAAGTTACAATATAATACGAAAAAAAACCATTATTAGTATTATATTGACTTTTTTTTCCATAATTGCTATAATAATTTTCATAAGAAAAATAAATTTACATTTAACATATTTGGAGGCAAAAATGAAATCAACTGGTATTGTTCGACCTGTAGATGAACTTGGTCGTATAGTTCTTCCTATGGAACTTAGAAAAACTTTTTCAATAGAAAAAAAGGATTCTTTAGAAATATATGTAGATAATAATAGTATAATTCTTAAAAAATATCAACCTTCCTGTATTTTTTGCACTAGTTCTGATGATATTTCTGATTTCAAAGGAAAAAATCTATGTAATAAATGTGTTTTAGATATTAATAGAATAAAATAAAAATAGCTAAAAAGATTTTAAATCTTTTTAGCTATTTTTATTTTATTCTATTAATTGGATTTCCTTTTATAAAACATATTATATTTTGTTCACAAATTTTTAACATTCTAGACCTTGATTCAATTGGGCTCCATGCCATATGAGGTGTTATGATACAATTTTTTGCAGTTAGAAGAGGATTTGTATCCTCTATTGGCTCTACAGAAACTACATCCATACCAGCACCCATTATTTTACCTTTGTTTAATGCAGTTGATAAATCAACTTCATTTATTATACTTCCTCGTGATGTATTTATAATTATACTATTATATTTCATAAATTTTATTAAATCTTTATTAACCATATTATATGTATTTTTATTTAAAGGACAATGTATAGATATTATATCGCTGTTTTTAAATAGATATTCTTTATCAACAAAACTTAAAATATTAGATTCATATTCTTTTTTTACAGTTCTAGAATATACAAGAATATTCATACCAAAAGATTTTGCAATTTCTGAAACTTTTTGTGCGATACTCCCAAACCCAATAATGCCTATAGTCTTATTAAATAGCTCATAGGTATCTCCGTTATATATACAAAATTTTCCACTTGTTCCCCATTCCCCAGATTTTACAATTTTATCGTATATAGAAATTTTAGAATAAAATTGTAATATCAAAGAAAATGTAAATTGTGCCACAGCCATACTAGAATAATCAGGAATATTACTTACAACAATATTATTTTCATTTGCCGCCTCTATGTCAATTATATTATATCCTGTTGATAACAAACATATAAATTTTAAATTATTAGCTTTTTCTATAACTTCTCTAGAAATAGAAACTTTATTAGTTAAAACTATGTCTATATCAGAAATTCGATCATAAATTTGCGATTCATCCGTGTAATCATATATAGATACATCTCCGTAATTATCAAGAAACTTATAGGATAAATCCCCTGGATTAACACTAGAGCCATCTAAAACAACTATTTTCAATCATAAACCCCCAAAATAAATTTATTTTATTTTTTTAAATCATCTACAACTAATTCATCTTCTTGTTTCTCCACCTCAGATAAAATCACCGGATTATTTTCAGAAGATTTATCCGATTTAGATTTTTTTTGTTTAAATAAAAAGAATAGCATTAATCCAAATAATATAAATTGCAAAACACCAACTGCTATTAAAAATATTCTATTATCGCTTATATATCTCAATCCGCTAAAAGGTATCCAAATAAGTAATATTAGTTGATATATCTTTCTTTCTTTCTTATATTCAAAAAGAAAAAATATCATAGCAACAACTATTAATATCATATGTAGATAAAAATATGTCATAAGTCTTCCTCCAAATTAAATTTACAAAACTATTCCCATTCAATGGTGGATGGTGGTTTTGTAGTTATATCATAAACTATTCTATTTATATGTTTAACTTCATTCACTATTCTAACACTTATTTTTTCTAAATCTTCATAAGGAATTTTTGCAAAATCCGCTGTCATAAAATCAGTAGTCGTAACCGCCCTTAAAGCAAGTGTATAATCATACGTTCTAAAATCTCCCATAACGCCGACAGATTTTACAGAGGTTAAAACTGTAAAATATTGATTTATATTTTTATCAAGGCCAGCTTTTTCTATCTCTTCTCTAAATATATAGTCAGACTCTCTTAAAATATCTAATTTTTTTTCTGTAATATCTCCAATAATTCGTATAGCCAAACCTGGACCAGGAAATGGCTGTCTAAAAACTAAATATTCTGGTAATCCAATTTCTAATCCTAAATCCCTAACTTCATCTTTAAATAAAAGCCTTAAAGGTTCTATAATTTCTTTAAATTCAACACAATCTGGAATTCCTCCAACATTATGATGACTTTTTATAACAGCAGAATTTCCAAATCCTGACTCTATTACATCTGGATAGATAGTACCTTGAACTAAATAGTCGACACTACCTATTTTTTTTGCCTCGTCTTCAAAAACTCTTATAAACTCTTCCCCTATTATCTTTCTTTTATCTTCTGGGTCAAAAACACCTATCAATCTATCCATAAATCTCTTTTTTGCATCTACAATTATAAGATTAAGATTCATCCCACTAAAAGCAACTCTAACTTCTTCTGCTTCATCTTTTCTCATAAATCCATGATCGACAAATATACAAATAAGATTATCACCTACTGCTTTTGAAACAAGCGCTGCAGCTACAGAAGAATCTACCCCACCAGAAAGAGCCAACAAGACTTTTCCATTACCAACCTTTTCTTTTATAGAAATTATAGAAGTTTTAGCATAATTTCCCATTGTCCAATCTTTTTTTGCTTTACATATGATTATTAAAAAATTTTGTATCATATCTTTACCATATTCTGTATGGGATACTTCTGGGTGAAATTGTATAGCATATAAATTTCTAGATTTATCTTCCATTGCTGCTACAGGACATGATGATGTATATGCTGTTTTTTTAAAACCTTCTGGAATTTTTGAAATATAATCAGTATGACTCATCCATGAATATGCATTATTATCTATTCCAGAAAAAATATCACTAGTATTATCATAATTTGTTAAAGTTTTACCATATTCCCTAGTTATAGAATTAGAAACTTCTCCACCTAGAGTGTGAGCCATTAATTGAGATCCATAACATATTCCCAATATTGGTATTCCCATATTAAATATTTCTTTATCTAGTTTAGGAGAGCCTTCTTCATATACACTATTTGGACCCCCAGTTAAAATAATTCCTATAGGATTATGTTTTTTTATATCCATTATAGAAATATTATACGGATGAACTTCACAATAAACATTGCTTTCTCGAACTCGTCTAGCAATTAATTGATTAAACTGTCCTCCAAAATCTAGAACCAAAACGGTTTGATTCAAAATAATACACCATCTTTCAACATCTTTATTATTATCTTTCATTATACACAAGATATAGATCTATTACAATTTAATCTTTAAACATATTTTTGATTTTATCAAAAAAACCTTCTCTTTTTTCATAATTTTTTGTTGTTAATAAATTTTCAAAATTTCTTAACGCCTCTTTCTGAGTTTTTGTCATATTTTTAGGAACTTCAACATTCACTTCTACATATTGATCTCCTTTTGACCTACTATTAACGTGGGTAACACCTTTTCCTTTAAGTCTAAAAACTGTTCCTGGCTGTGTTCCTGCTGATATACTATATTTAACTTTCCCATCTATTGTAGGAACAACAACATCATCTCCCAAAACGGCCTGCATATATGTTATAGGTAGTTCACAAATAATATCATAACCTTTTCTTTTAAATAAACTATCAGCAGTTACAGAAACAGTTAGATTTAAATCTCCTCTTGGCCCCCCATTTAAACCACAATGACCGCTATCTCTTACAGAAAGAGTTTGCCCATGATCAATTCCAGCAGGTATATCTATACTTATATCAGAAATTTCTTCTTTAAATCCACGTCCTTTACAAGGTACGCATGACTTTTTAATAATTTTCCCTTTTCCACTACAACTTGTACAAGCTCTAGAACTTGAGATTGCTCCAAAAGCTGTTCTTTGTTGAACTTTTATAACCCCAGATCCTTTACATTGTCCGCAAGATTCTAAGGATGTTCCCGATTCACTTCCGTTTCCTCTACAACTTTCACATGACTTTTTATATGCTATATTTATCTTTTTTTTAACACCTTTACATGCTTCTAAAAATGATATAACTACTGATTGATTAATATCTTCTCCAACTTTTGGACTATTAGGATTAGAATTTCTCCCAAATCCACTTCCACCAAAAAATCCTTCAAAAATATCTCCAATATCAAATCCTTCAAATCCTCCGAAGCCTCCTCCGAAGCCTCCTCCTCCGCCTCCTTGTGTAGAATGTCCAAATTGATCATATTGTCTTTTTTTAGAGCTATCGGATAAAACTTCATATGCTTCACTTATCTCTTTAAACTTATCTTCTGCAGCTTTATCATTAGGGTTTAAATCTGGATGGTGCTTTTTCGATAATTTTCTATAAGATTTTTTCAAATCTTCTTCTGTACAACCTCGATCAACTCCTAAAATTTCATAATAATCTTTCTTTTGAGACATTAAAAATTACCACCTTTATATTATATAATAAAAATTAAACCTTTATAACTTAAAAGAAAAGGCTTTTTAAAAGCCTTTTCTTTTTATAAATTAATTAATTAATAATTCTTTATTAAGCTTTATTATCTTCTTCAGAAGAATCGACATCTTTAAAATCTGCGTCAACAACATCAGGATTTTCACCATCTGGTGTTGTTCCTTCTGGAGCAGCCTCTCCATCTTGTGGTGGAGCAGCTTGTTGATACATCTTTGTTGTTATTTCGTAAAAATCTTTTTGTAAAGAATCTTTTTTATTCTTGATCTCTTCATTATCTGTTCCTTTTAATGCTTCTTTAACTTCTTCAATCTTTTTATTTATATTTTCTTTATCTTCTTCAGAAACTTTATCTCCAAAATCTGCAATAGATTTTTCACATTGATATACAAGTTGATCTGCTGAGTTTCTAGATTCTATATCATCTTTTTGTTTTTTATCTTGTTCTGCAAAATTTTCAGCTTCTTGAACAGCTGCATCTATATCAGTTTTAGACATATTTGTTGATGATGTTATAGTTACATTTTGTTCTTTTCCTGTTCCTAAATCTTTTGCAGAAACATGAACGATACCATTAGCATCTATATCAAAACTAACTTCAACTTGCGGAACCCCTCTTGGTGCTGCTGGAATTCCATCTAATTTAAATCTTCCTAAAGTTTTATTATCTTTTGCAAACTCTCTTTCACCTTGTAAAACATGAACTTCAACAGAAGGTTGATTGTCAACAGCTGTAGAAAATACTTGTGATTTTTTAGTAGGAATAGTTGTATTTCTATCAATAATTCTTGTGAAAACTCCGCCTAATGTTTCAAGTCCTAATGATAAAGGTGTTACATCTAATAATAATAATCCTTTAACATCTCCAGTAAGTACTCCACCTTGTATAGCTGCTCCAATTGCAACACATTCATCAGGGTTTATCCCTTTAAAAGCGTCTTTTCCAGTTATACTTTTAACAGCATCCTGAACAGCAGGTATACGAGTGGATCCACCAACTAATAAAATTTTATTTAAATCGCTTGCAGAAAGTCCCGCATCTTTAAGCGCTTGTTTAACCGGATCCATTGTTCTTTTAACTAAATCACTAGTTATTTGATTGAATTTTGTCCTTGTAAGTGTTATATCTAAATGTTTTGGTCCAGATGCATCTGCTGTTATAAATGGAAGATTTATGTTTGCTTCTTGCATTCCAGAAAGGTCTATTTTTGCTTTTTCTGCAGCTTCTTTTAACCTTTGCATAGCCATTTTATCAGAAGACAAGTCTATCCCAGATTCTCTTTTAAACTCAGATTGTAAAAATTCGATAATTTTTTCATCAAAATCATCTCCACCAAGCTTATTATCCCCAGCAGTAGAAAGAACCTCTTGAACACCATCTCCCATCTCTATGATTGATACGTCAAAAGTTCCTCCTCCTAGATCATAAACCATAACTTTTTGTTCTTGATCTTTATCTGCTCCATATGCTAAAGCACCTGCAGTTGGTTCATTTATTATACGTTTAACTTCTAAGCCTGCTATTCTTCCGGCATCTTTTGTAGCTTGTCTTTGTGCATCTTGGAAATAAGCAGGAACTGTAATTACAGCCTCTGTTACAGTTTCACCTAAATATGCTTCTGCATCAGCTTTTAATTTTTGTAGAATCATAGCAGATATTTGTTGTGGAGTATATTCTTTTGAATTAATATTTATTTTTTTATCTGTTCCCATCCAACGTTTTACAGACATAACTGTATTATCTGGATTTGTAACAGCTTGCCTTTTAGCAACCTGTCCAACCATTCTTTCTCCTGTTTTGGAAAAAGCGACAACAGAAGGAGTTGTTCTTGCCCCCTCAGCGTTTGGGATTACTACACCTTCTCCACCCTCGATTACTGATACGCAAGAGTTGGTTGTACCTAAATCTATTCCTATAATTTTACCCATATAAAAAACCTCCTATAAATATTTAAATATATAAACCCGCTTTATAAGCAAGGTGATATCATTAATTAATTTTTAACTACTAAGGATTAGCAACTATTACCATAGCATGACGAATAACTTTACCTTCTAGTTGGTATCCTTTTTGACAAACTTGTGAAACTATATTTTCTTCCAAATCCTTATCTTGAACCTGACTTATTGCATTATGCAAATCAGGATTGAAAGGTTTATGAAAACAATCTATCTCTGTAATTCCCATTTTATTTAGTGTGGATTTAAATTGTTTTAAGATCATTTCTATGCCTTTTTTAAATTTTTCATCGGAACATTCGTAAGAAAATGCACTTTCAAAATTATCCAGTATAGGTAGTATTTCTAATGCTGTATCACAAATACTAGACGCTTTTATATCATTTTTTTCTTTTATAGTTCTTTTTCTAAAATTATCAAATTCAGCAACTTTTCGTAAAAAACTATCTTTTAATTCTTGATTTTCTTTAATAGCATTTTCAAGTTCTCCATCAAGAGAAATATCTTCTGTACTTTCCTTATCTTCTAAACCTGATTCTATAACTTCATCTTGATCAATATTTATCTGATTTTCTTGTAAATCTTTCTCAGTATTTAAAGATTCATCAATATTTTTTTCCGTTGAATTATTTTTTTTGTCCGACACAAACATCAATCCCCTTTCAATTTGTTATCTTCTTGATTAGATGAAATAAAATCTAATAATAGTTTGGTTATACTTTTAGAAAAATATTCAAGATATGGTATAATTTTTGTATAATTAAGCCTAATTGGACCAATCAATCCAAAAGAACCATAATCTAAATCACCAATACTACATTTTGATAATAATAAACTAGAATTTGTAACAACAAAATCTTCACTTTCATTACCAAATATAACATGTATTCCATCAAAAACATCAGATGATAAATTATATAAATTTTGCTTATCTGAAAGAAATTTTAAAATTTGAGAGATCTCTACATCTTCTCTTTGAAGTATATTTGAATGTCCTCTAAACTCGAATTTTCCGCTAATAACCTCTTCACTTAATATGTGTATTACATTTAAAAAAGGTGATAAAACCATTGTGTATATGCCCAATGCAAATGTCAATTTTTCTAAGTAATCTTCTGTAAAATCTTGAACATTTATACCAGACACATTTTTTTTTATAAAATTATAAAAAAATTCCAATTGATCATGGGACAAATCAATACTTACTCTAAAAACTTTATTTTTTATAAATCCACTAGAAGTTATAAGTATTATCAAATAAAGTCTTTTTCCTGTAGGGATAATCTCAACTTTGGAAATAACAGAATAATCTATCATACTTATTGATCCAACAGCTAAACAACCTGTTAGATTTGATAAAACATCTAAAGAATTTTCTATTATATTTTCCATAGTAAAATTTTGGCATTCTAATAAATTATCGATTGTTGTTTTGTCATCTTGAGATAATTTATAAGGTTTCATTAACAAATTTATATATGTTCGATAACCCTTATATGAAGGTATTCTCCCTGAAGAAGTGTATAATTGATCTAAAAACCCTTGTTTTTCCAAAATAGCCATATCATTACGTATGGTAGCTGAAGAAACTTTAAAAGAAAGTATATTAGAAATAGTTTTAGAAGAAACAGCTTCTCCTGTTTTTATATATTCTCCAACAACTATTGAAAGAATTTCCAACTTTCTACTATCCATTCTTTCTAAAACCTCCTCTTAGAAATCCCATAAAACAAGATTATCATTAGCACTCATCAGTATAGAGTGCTAATGATAATCTAACATTTATTTAAACTATTGTCAATAGTTTTTAAACTTTTTTTGCTATCTTATTCTATTAAGAATTTTTTGAGTATCTTGGGCAATCAACAACTCTTCATTTGTTGGTATTATCCAGGCTTTAACTCTAGAGTTTTCACAAGATATCTCTGCCTCTTTTCCATTAAGTTTAATATTTTTATCTTTATCAAAATTTAAACCTAGAAAATTCATATAATCACAAACTTTTTCTCTAACAAGTGCAGAGTTTTCTCCTATTCCTCCTGTAAAAACAACCGCGTCTATCCCACCCATAGCAGCAGCATATGATCCAATAAACTTTTTTATTTGATATCTTTGAACTTTTCCAGCCAATGTTGCTCTTTTATCTCCTTCAGCAGATGCTTTTCTAAGGTCTCTATCATCTGTTATTCCCCCAGAAATTCCAAATATACCTGATTTTTTATTTAACATATCACTCATATCCGATGGACTTATTCCTTCTTTATCCATTATATATAACAAAACTGATGGATCAACTGCACCCGATCTTGTTCCCATTAAAAGACCATCTAGAGGTGTAAACCCCATTGAAGTATCTATAGACTTTCCCCCATCTATTGCAGCAACTGAACAGCCATTTCCAAGATGACATGTAACTATTTTAAGATCCATAATATGTTTACCTAACAGATCTGCCATTCTTCTACTTACAAATCTATGAGAAGTTCCATGAAATCCATATTTTCTTATATTATATTCTTCATAATATTCATATGGTATTCCATATATATATGCTTTTTCTGGCATCGTTTGATGAAACGCAGTATCAAATGTTGCAATCTGCGGAATATCTTTTCCAAAAATTGCTATACATGCTTGTATAGCTTGAACCTGTGAAGGATTGTGTAGTGGGGCTAGATCTGATATATCTATTATTATCTTCAATACATCTTCTGTTATTAAAACAGATTCATGAAACTTTTCAGCTCCTTGAACAATTCTATGTCCAATAGCATCTATTTCAGATATATTGTTTATAACTTTTCCTTTTCCGTTTAAAAGAACATCTAATAATTTAGAAAATGCATCCGAATGATCATTAAACGTTGTTTCCTCTGTAAGAACAACTTTTTCTCCTATTTTATGAACAATTTTTCCACCAACGCCTATTCGTTCGCAGATTCCTTTGGCAATAACTTCTTCTCTATCCATATTAATTAATTGATATTTTAAAGAAGAGCTCCCCGCATTTATAACAAGAATTTTCATGAATACAAATTCCTTTCAAATTAGAAAATATATAAATATTTAGATTAATATCGTATAATATAAATATTATATCATAGCTAATCTATAATTCAAGTAGGAGGCATTTATATAATGACAATTTCTAGTATAATATGCGAATATAATCCTTTTCATAAAGGACACAAATATCAAATAGATTGTATAAGAAATACTGGTGTATCACATATTATAGGAATAATGAGTGGACACTTAATGCAACGTGGAGATCTTTCTATATTTTCTAAATGGACCAGAACAAAAACAGCAATAGAAAACGGTATAGATCTTATGATAGAAATTCCCCCTGAATTTTCTGGATGTTGTGCTGAAATCTTTTCAAAAGCATCTATATATATATTAGAAAATTTTGGAATCGTTAATCAACTTTGTTTTGGATCGGAAGACGGAGATATTAAAAATATCATTCATGGAGCAGATATATCAACGAATTTAAAAAATAATCAAATATTTAAATTAAATATAAAAAAAGGGATAAGTTATCCTGCTGCTATATCAAAAACAATTTCTGATATATATGGCGATAATATTTCTAATATATTTAATAAACCCAATAATACACTAGGTATAGAATATATAAAAGCTTTGAATTTTTATAAATCATCCATTAAACCTACAACCATAAAAAGAAAACTTGTAGAACATAATCAAAAATATCCTATCCAAGAATTTGCAAGTGCATCTTTTATAAGAAATCATATACTGATTAGTGGTTTGGATTCTATAAAAAAATTTATTACTAAAAATAGCTATTTAGAATATATAAAAAGTCCTAATCATATATTTAATATAAAGAATATAGAAAAAATCATTCTATATAAATTGAAATCTTCTAATCCAGAAGATTTCAAAAATATATTAGACGTAGATGAAGGACTTGAAAACAGAATCATAAATATTGCAAAAACATCTAATACTTTAGAAGAATTTTTTATAAATATAAAAACAAAGAGATACACATTATCAAGGATACGAAGAATAGTCTTTCAGCTTGTTTTATCTATCTCTAAAAAACAAAATTTAGAAAATCCTAAATATATCAGAATATTAGGAGCCAATAAAAAAGGGGTTGAACTTATTAGATTAGCAAAAAAAAATTCTAGTCTACCAATCTTTAATAGCTTTGCACCTATCCAAAAACATTTTCCAAAACAATCAATAAATACTTTAAATACATCTATTTTATTCTCTATGGGATGTTCATCCCATTTTGATATATCAAAAGAATATCAATCGATGATAAAGATATAAATTGTTTAATTTGCACAAAAAATATATTTTATATAAAAAAGACTTGATTTTTTTTATTTTATTAGTACAATTAATATTATCAGTTAGCAGTATAATAACAAGAGTGCTAACTAATCAAATTTTTATTAATTTAGGAGGAATATCCAATGAATATAAAACCTCTAGCAGACAGAGTCGTTATAAAAATGACCGAAGCTGAAGAAACAACTAAAAGTGGAATCATATTAACAGGTGCTGCAAAAGAAAAACCACAAATTGCAGAAGTTGTAGCTGTTGGTCCTGGTGGACTGGTAGACGGAAAAGAAGTTAAAATGGAACTCATAGTTGGAGATAAAATCCTTATAAGCAAATATGCTGGAACAGAAGTTAAACTAGATGGCACAGATTATACTATTGTTAGACAGAGTGAAGTGCTTGCTAAAGTTTAATTTAATATAAATAATACATATATTTTAAATTGGAGGAATTTTTTACTATGGCTAAAGAAATAATCTATGGAGAACAAGCTAGAAAAGCTCTACAAGCTGGAATTGATAAACTAGCAAACACTGTTAAAATAACTCTTGGTCCAAAAGGTCGAAATGTTGTTTTGGATAAAAGTTTTGGTTCTCCTTTAATAACTAATGATGGCGTAACTATTGCTAAAGAGATCGAACTAGAAGATGCATTTGAAAATATGGGTGCTCAACTAGTTAAAGAAGTGGCAACAAAAACAAATGACGCTGCTGGAGACGGAACAACAACAGCTACCCTTCTTGCTCAAGCTTTTGTGGCTGAAGGAATGAAAAATGTTGCTGCTGGTGCAAACCCTATGATCCTTAGAAAAGGAATCAAAAAAGCTGTTGTCGCAGCTGTAGAATCTATTGTATCAAACTCTAAATCTGTTTCTGGAACAGATGATATTGCAAAAGTTGCTACTATTTCTGCTTCTGATGAAATTATAGGAAGATTAATAGCAGATGCTATGGAAAAAGTTTCATCTGATGGAGTTATAACTATCGAAGAATCAAAAACAGCAGAAACATATAGCGAAGTTGTTGAAGGAATGCAGTTTGATCGTGGATATGTTTCTCCTTATATGGTTACTGATAGCGATAAAATGATTGCTGAAATAGATGATGCTCACATACTTATCACAGACAAAAAAATTACATCTATACAAGAAATTCTTCCTATATTAGAACAGATGGTTCAATCAGGAAAAAAACTTGTTATAATAGCTGAAGATATCGAAGGCGAAGCTCTTGCAACTCTTGTTGTGAATAAACTTAGAGGAACCTTCACTTGTATAGCTATAAAAGCTCCTGGTTTTGGAGATAGAAGAAAAGAAATGCTTCAAGATATCGCAATTTTAACAGGTGGTCAAGTTATAAGCGAAGAACTTGGTTTTGATCTTAAAGAAACAACTGTAGAACAATTAGGAAAAGCTAGACAAATAAGAGTAGAAAAAGAAACTACCATAATTGTCGATGGATCTGGCGAAAAATCCGAAATAAAAGCTAGAATATCTCAAATCAAAAGCCAAATCGAATCTACAACATCAGATTTTGATAGAGAAAAACTTCAAGAACGTCTAGCAAAACTTTCTGGAGGAGTTGCTGTAATCAAAGTTGGAGCTGCTACAGAGATAGAAATGAAAGAAAATAAACTAAGAATAGAAGATGCTCTAGCTGCAACAAAAGCCGCTGTTGAAGAAGGAATTGTTGCTGGAGGTGGAACAGCTCTTATAAACGCTATCCCTTCTGTTTCTAAAATTGTTGACGAATGTGTTGGAGATGAAAAAACGGGAGCTGAAATTGTTCTTCGTTGCTTAGTTGCTCCTATCAAACAAATTGCACTAAACGCCGGTTTAGAAGGTGCTGTAATTATTGAAAATATTAAAAAATCTGGAAAAATTGGATATGGATTTGATGCATATACAGGTGAATATAAAGACATGATCGAAGCCGGAATTGTTGACCCTACAAAGGTTACAAGAAGTGCTATTCAAAACGCTGCATCTGTTGCTTCTATGGTTCTTACAACTGAAAGTCTTGTAACAGATATAAAAAATGAAAACGATTCTGCTGGAGGTGGAATGCCTCCTATGCCTGGTGGTATGGGTGGAATGGGTGGAATGTACTAATATTTATAATATTAGTATCTACCCTTACATTTATAACTATATATAAAAAATAAAAGAAGAGGATTTTAAATCCTCTTCTTTTATTTTTTATTAACAATTTTTATTTATCCAGTTCCTTACCCCAATAAAATTAAACCCCAATAACAGCTAATACTCTATTTTCTAATAACCGCTACCTATATAATATCGTCAGTGATAATATATAATTTAGAGTTAAAAAGTTTTTTTACAAACTTTTTCTATTTTATATTTAATAAAAGAAATGATCTCTAGATTAATCTCTTTGCTAATATTATTATAAAAATTTATACTATCAGATAATGAATTAAAGCATGAATCATTTTCTTCAATAAATAAAACAAATAATTTTTCATATAAAGTTTCACATAAGTTATCAATATATGTGAAAATATCTATATATTTATATATATTTTTTTTGACAATTCTAAGATTATTATCTATATCAATATTTATAAAATATGTAATAAAAAATGATCCATATCTACCTAATATCTTTTTATTTTCAACTGCATTTTTGACATTGCTAATTTCAATATTCATATAATTAATCTCCCTATATAAAATATTTAAATAAAAAAAACACTAAACAATATTATAAAATATTTGTTAGTGTTTTTTGGTATTTATTTGTCTTATTATTTACATATTTTTCTATTTTATATTTTATATTTTTATGCAGTCCAGTAGAAATAGTTTCAGATAAGAAGATATTTTTATCTTTGAAAATATCTGGAAAAAAACAATCTGCATCAAAAGAGTAATCTATCTGTGTAACATATCCTTCGGTAAAATCTTTTTGAAAAATATTATATATCTGTTCTCCACCTATTATAAAAATTTCTTTTAGCTTCTCTTTTTCAAGATATTTTCTAAGACTTTTTTCTGTATAAAATGATATAAATCCATCTGGATTTATATCCCTATTTCTAGTTAATATTATATTTATTCTACCGTAAAGAGGAGCTTTATTTGGCAAAGATTCATATGTGTTTCTCCCCATAACTATAATATTTCCTAGAGTTATTTTTTTAAAAAAAGACATATCTTCTGGAATTTTTAAAAGAAGATTTCCTTTAAATCCAATTCCTCTATTTATATCTATCGCAACTATAAATTTCATAAATCACTCCATCATATTCTATATAGCAACAGGTATATTATTTATTTTTTGGCTATAATTATATCCATCTAATTTAAAACTATTAACATCAAATTTATAAAAATTTGAAATATTAGTATCAATTATTAAATTAGGAGATGGATGTTTTTTATTATTTATTAAAGATTTAATAATATCTATATGTCTGTCATATATATGTGCATCTGCTATTACATGAACTAATTCACCAACTTCTAGTCCAGATGATATAGCAAACATATGCATCAAAATAGCATACTGCGTAACATTCCAGCTATTTGCTACAAGCATATCTTGAGATCTTTGGTTTAAAATTCCGTTTAACCTATTTCCAGTGACATTAAAAGTCATGCTATATGCACATGGATATAAACCCATCTCTGATAAATCTGTGTGATTATATATATTTGATATTATACGACGACTATATTTATTATATTTAAGATCATATAGAATGCGATCAACTTGATCAAACATACCTTCATCATATTTATGTTTAATACCTAATTGATACCCATATGCTTTTCCTATTGTTCCATCTCCACCAGCCCAGCTATCCCATATTTTACTAGACAAATCAGATGTTTTATTTGATTTTTTTTGCCAAATCCATAATATTTCATCGACTAAAGCAAAAAAATTTAGATATCTCAATGTCATAATAGGAAATTCTTTAGAAAGGTCATATCTGTTTACCAAACCAAATGTTTTTGCCGTATAAGCAGGAGTTCCATCAAGCCATTTAGCTCTTGTTTCTATATCTTTATCAACTTTATTAGCTAATATTTTAATACAATTATCTATAAATAATTCGTCAAAACCACTCATGAAATATACCCCATTTATTATTATATTAAAACCCGTATTTTTTTTGAATATATATTGTCTTTCCTTCTTCTTCTATAAATCCAAGTTTTTTATAAAAACCATTTGAAACGTTATAAGACATTAGCACTTTCACCTTTAAATCTTCATAAAAACTAAGGATAGAATTCATCATCGTTTCCCCTATTTTTTTTCCATGATAATCTGGATGAACTATTACATAACTAAAATATACAACCATATGTCCATCACTAATTCCATTTATTATTCCGACTAATCTATCTCCATCAAAAGCAGTTATAACTTTATGAGAATTTTGAATAGCTTTTGTAAGTTCCTCTGGATAGTCTGCTGATTTCCACTCTACAGATTTAAAAAGATCTACAAGTTTTTGTGTATCAACTGTTTTTTCAAATTTATACAATATATCCATAAAATAAACACACCCCAATCTAATATAAAATAATTATGATACTCAAGATGATATAATTGTGGTATTATTAGAAATGATTTTATAATAATACATAGAGGTATATATGATTATAGCATTTTGCTCTAAAACAGGCAACGTTCTAAAATTTGTTAAAAAACTTAATATAAACTACTCTATAGTAAATATACAAGACATTGACACTATAGATAAAGAATTTATACTTATAACATATACCACACAACTGGGAGAAGTTCCAAAAAATGTAATGAACTTTTTAGAGAAAAACAATAAATTTTTAGTTGGAGTTATTTCTAGCGGAAATAGATCTTTCGGTAAATATTTTGCACAAGCTGCAGATATAATTTCATCTAAATTTTCTATACCTATAATTCATAAATTTGAGTCTTCCGGTTTTCAAAAAGATGTAATTTTAGTAGAAGAAAGGGTTAATAATTTTGATTTATTTAGAAAAAAATAATGAAATTATGATGAAGGTTGATGGATTCTTTAATCTTCAAAAAGACAAAGAAGCAATCATAGAATTTCAAAAAGAAATCAATAGTAAAATGATTAATTTTAATGACTATATAGAAAGAATAGAATATTTAATAGAAAATAAATATTATGTGGATTTTTTTGAAAAATATACTAAACTAGATATATTGAAAATAAAAGAAACTATATATTCTATAAATTTTGAATTTCAATCTTTTATGGCTATATCAAAATTTTATAAAGACTATTCACTTAAAACTAATGACAAGCAAAAATACTTAGAAACATATCAAGATAGAATAATATCTGTTTCTTTATACCTTGCACAGGGAGATATAAACCTTGCAATATCCATGGGTCTATCAATGATCAAACAGCAATATCAACCAGCAACTCCAACATTTTTAAATGCAGGAAAAGCTAGGCGAGGAGAGATGGTTTCTTGCTTTTTATTAGAGTTAGATGACACATTAAACTCTATAGCCTTTAATATTGGAACATCTATGCAACTTTCGAAAATAGGTGGAGGAGTCGCTTTAAATCTTTCAAAATTGCGTGGAAAGAGCGAAACCATAAAAGATGTGGAACATGCCTGTAAAGGAATTGTTCCAGTTATGAAATTATTAGAAGATTCTTTTAACTATGCTGATCAAATGGGACAGAGAAAAGGAGCTGGAGCAGTTTATTTAAATATTTTTCACTGGGATGTTGAAGAATTTTTGGACACTAAAAAGATAAACTCAGATGAAAAAAGTAGAATACAAACACTTTCTGTTGCCTTAATAATTTCTGATAAATTTTTTGAGCTGGCGAAAGAAAATAAACAAATAGCTCTTTTTGCTCCATTAACTATTTATAAACAATATAATAAACATATGGATGATATGGATATGGATATCATGTATGATAAACTTTTAGAAAATAATAAAGTGAAAAAAAAGTTTATCAATGCAAGACAACTTTTAATAAAAATTGCCCAAATTCAATTTGAATCTGGATATCCATATATCATATATAAATCAACTGCAAATAAATTTAATCCTCTTAAAAATATAGGGGATATAAAAATGTCTAATCTTTGTACAGAAATATTTCAAATACAAAAAACTTCTATAATGAATAACTATGGTGAAGAAGATGATATAGGCTATGATGTAAGCTGTAATCTTGGATCTTTAAATATAACCAACACTATGGAAAGCAAAGATATACGAAATATTGTTCATACCGCTGTAGATTCATTAACCTGTGTTAGTGTTCTCTCCAATGTGAAAAATGCACCTAGTATATCAAAAGCAAATAAAGATTTTCATTCGATTGGTCTTGGGGCCATGAACCTACATGGGTTTTTAGCAAAAAATCATATAAACTATGAAAGTGATGAAGCTCGGGATTTCGTAAGAACTTTTTTTATGATAATTAATTATTATTCTATAGAAAAAAGTATGCTTGTATCAAAAGAAAAAAATGAAACATTTAAAGATTTTAATAAATCAGACTACGCTTCTGGAGTATACTTTGATAAATATCTTGAAGAAGATTTTTCTCCAAAAACTGATATAATAAAAAATATATTTAAAGGTATCACAATCCCAGATATTAATAAATGGAATACACTAAAAGATGAAGTTATGAAAAATGGTCTATATCACGCATATAGATTGGCAATAGCTCCGACACAATCAATATCATATATCCAAAACTCAACTCCATCTATAGCTCCAATTGTAGATCATATAGAAACAAGAACATATGGAAACGCAACTACCTATTATCCTATGCCATACCTGTCATCTGATAATTTCTTTTTTTATAAATCTGCATATAATATGGATATGAAAAATATTATAGATCTTGTTTCAGAAGTTCAAAATCATGTGGATCAAGGAATCAGCACAACTCTTTTCGCGACAAATAACACTACCACGAGAGATCTTGCAAAGTTATATATATACGCTTGGCAAAAAGGCCTAAAAAGTCTATACTACACCAGAACAAAAAATTTAACTATAGAAAATTGTATGGCTTGTTCTGTATAACACCCCTATTAAAAGGAGATATATTATATAATGAAATATTCTGCAATAAATTGGAATCGAATGGAAGATGATTTCACCAAACTTTTTTGGGATCAAAATGTTAGACAATTTTGGGTTGATGAAGAAATTCCTTTAACAGATGATAAATTAGATTATATAACTTTATCAGATGAAGAAAAGTATACCTATGAACGTGTTCTAGGTGGTCTGACCCTCCTTGATACACAACAAGGAGATGTTGGAATACCTTTAATGTCAAAAGCAATTAACAATCCTCATCAAAAATCTGTTCTATCATTTATGGGTGCGATGGAACATATGCATGCTAAAAGTTATAGTAGTATATTTTCTACACTATGCAGTATGGACAGAATTGACGAAATTTTTAGTTGGATTGAATCAAATGATTATGTTCAAAAAAAAGCTGACACTATAAACAAAAGCTATGAATCTATAAATAATAAACAAACATTAGTTGAAGCAATGGCGACAAGTGTGTTTTTGGAAAGTTTTCTTTTTTATTCTGGTTTTTTCTACCCTTTATTTCTTTCGGGTCAAGGAAAACTTATGAACAGTGGCGAAATTATAAATCTAATAATTAGAGATGAAGCCGTTCATGGTGTTTATGTCGGAATTTTAGCACAGCAACTATTTTCAGAACTTTCTATGAAACAACAAGAAACTACCTATAAAAATATTATTAATACACTAGATAAGCTTTTTGACAACGAAACTAAATATACAAATGAACTATATTCAACACTTAATCTACAAGATCAAGTCCATACATTTGTCCAATACAACGCTGATAAAGCTATGATGAACCTTGGTTTTGATCCCTATTTTAACATAGATGAATCAAAGGTTAATCCTATTATTATAAATGGACTACGAACTGATACAAAAAATCATGACTTTTTTTCAACAAAAGGAAATGGATATATAAAATCTACAAAAGTTGAATCCTTAAAAGATACTGATTTTGATTTTTAAATAAAGGAGATTATTTAGATGTCTATACATTATAATGAAGTTATTAAAAGAGACGGATTAAGAGAAAGATATGATGTTATAAAAATTGTGAATGCTATACGAAAATCAGCATATGCAACCGGAACAGAGATAGACTATACAAAAATTATGAAAATCACAGAAGAAATCGATAAAAAAATTCAAAAAAATCCACTCCATGTAGAAGAAATTCAAGATATAGTGGAGATAGGGCTAATAAAAGAATATGCAGAAGTTGCAAAAGCATATATATTATATAGAGATATGCGTAATAGAGAGCGAGAGAAAAACAAATAAAAATAGCAGAGTTTATAAACTCTGCTATTTTTATTTGTTTTTTATAAGTTTTAAAAATTCTTCTTCTGTAAAAACAGTATCATCATATCTTTTTTCATTTATGAATATAGTTGGAACAGCTATTATATTTAAATTTTCAACTTCTTTTATTATTATATCTTCAAAAAATTTATAATTATTACCCGATGGAGCTATTTTTTTTCCAAAAATATCTTTAAACAAATTTTTATCTTTTTTTGAATATAACTCAAATTTGCTAAAAATAAACCCTATATCATCTAAACTTTCTATAAAAATATTTTTATTTATATCATCATCTATTTCAAATTTTGATTTGTAAATAGGTTTTATTATTAAAACTAAATTAGATTTCATTATTTGATCATTAAAAATATATTTTAAATTATTATACAATACTAAACAATCTATACAACTAAAAGACATATATATAACAATTCTATTTCTATTTTCTTCATTTCCAAAAACATATCCTTGATTTATTTTTGATATAATCATTTTAATAATTACCTACCTTTCCATTGGAATAATCTCTATCCAATAATTATCTGGATCTGATATAAAATATATTCCCATTTTTGGATTTTCATAGCAAATACATCCCATTTTTTTATGTTTTTTATAAGCTTGATCATAATCATCAACTTTAAAAGCTATATGTAATTCATTATCACCTAAATTATATTTTTCTTTTCTATTTTTAAGAAAAGTTAGCTCCAAGCTATAACTAGTTTCACCATCTCCTAAAAAGACTAAGATAAAACTACCATCTTCTGATTCTTTTCTTTTAACTTCTATTAAACCTAAGCTTTCTTTATAAAAAGTTAAACTTTTTTCTAAATCAAAAACATTTATATTAGTATGATAAAATTTAAATTTCAAAAAACTCATCCTTTCATATATAACATATTCACATAAAAAGTATATCATATATTATAAAAAAATAATAAATTTATTAATACGCCTTTATTATTTTTCATATCAAACGATAATACATTAGTGATAATTTATAAATAATATAGTCCCTTTATGATTTACTTATAAATAATAATGTGTTAGTATATTCTAAGAAGTTGTATACAATATAAAAATATTTTAAACATTTAGTGTAAATAAAAATTGTATTAAATTTTTATTTACACTAATAAAAAGGAGACGAATTTTATAATGAATAAAAATTTCAAAAGAATTATTTCTTCTATTCTAGCTGCTATGATAATACTTTCTACGACTACTGTTTTTGCTAAAGAGGTTAATATAGATGACTCATCTTCAAAAACTGCGTCTACTGGTGTTGCTCCTATCGGAGTTCACGGTAATATTAAAGCTATTGTAGAAGTTTCCCCTTCAAACACAAAAATTGAAGGATTAAAACTACAATTAGATAAACTTAAAGCTGGAAGCGGAGATATAGATGATGTTAATCCTTTAAAAATAACTTTAACAACTGATAAAGATGGTGTTGCAATATTTGAAGGAACAGCGGCTAATAGTATCCCTGCTGCAAATTATAGAATAAGCTTTGTGGATAATGCTTCTTCATATAAAACTCCATTTGTAGAAATTACAACTACAGATCTTGCTTCTACTTTTGAAGCTAAATTAAGTAACGAATTATCTCTTAGTATCGTTAGTGGTAAAATAATAGATAAAGCAACCCCTCCTGTTGGTGTTCCTGATGTAGAATTAGCTCTATATTCTAAAACTGTTACAAAAGATCTACCAATATCTACCGCTAAGTCTACTGCAGATGGATCATTTTCATTTAAAGATGTTCCTTATGGTATGTATACTTTAAGAGCAACAAATACTCCTGAAGGATCTACTATTAAATCAGTAGATGTTGAAGTTAAAGCTGCTGCTACAAATATACCTAATATAATTATTGAAGAATTAAATAAATTCACTGTTGGTGGTACTTTAACTGATTCAACTAATAAAACACCTATAGAAGGTGCTACATTTGAACTATATTCATATACTAAGGAAGATATGTCAGATCCTACTCTTGTAAGCGAACTAGCTACAACTGATAAAGATGGTAAATTTTCTTTTGTTGATGTTGAATATGTTAAAGGAAATAAATATTTCATTAAACAAAAATCAACTATAAAAGGTCAAACACTTGATACTACTATGCATAAATTAAATGGAAATGGTATACCAACTGGAGATGTTTCAAACATGCTTTTTGATAGCGTTCCAGTTAAAACCGATCCTACAACTCCTCCTACAACAGATACAAGTTCAGGTTCAGGTTCAGGTACAAAAAATCCAACTACTGGAGAATCTTCTTCTATGCTTCTATTCCTAGTATTAGGTCTAGGTGCTGTTGGTTTTGCTGGATCTTCTTTAACTAAAAAAAATAAAAAATCATCTGACGCATAATTAAAAATAAAAAGAGTTATTCTTAATAGAATAGCTCTTTTATTTTTAACACTATTCATATAAAAAAAGAAAGTCTAAGAAATTATCTTAGACTTTCTTTTTTTATATATTCTTTTTTACCTTTATATACCAAAAACTTGATAAAATTAATATCAATAATATAGCTGGAATTATTAATATTTTATTTGCACCTGTACTTGGATTTATAGTTGGTTTTTCTTCTGGATCAGTTTCTATAGCTGGGATATCTTTACTAATAGGAATGCTCATAGACTCCTGAGAAGTTGTCTTATCACCATATAAAGTGTTTTTATACATTAAATAAAATGCAGATGCCGACCAACTAAAATTTTTAGTATGGAGTCCCTCTCCTGTTAGTGGATTATAGTTTTCTCTAATTGGACCATCTTTTAACAATCCTTCTGCATTGTTAAACATCTTTGATGAAATTTCTACTGCTTGTTTTTTATATCCATAATTTTGAAGAGCTTCTACCCCGTATAAAGCTTGATCCATCCATACAGGCCCTCTCCAATATTTTGTTGGATTAAAACTTGGATTATCTTTAGACGCTGTTCCAAAGGGAACAAAAGTGTTGAATTTATCTTCATCCATCATATTTTTAACAACATCTTCTGCCTGTTCTTTTGTCGCCAATTTTGCCCATAGAGGTATCCATCCTTCTGGTCCTTTCCCTCTATTAACTAATATTTTTTTATCACTTCCATCTTGATTTATTTTTAAGTCATAGAAAAAACCAGTTTCTTTATCAAACATATTTTCACTGATATATTGCTGTATTATACCCGCTTCATCACCATATTTTTTTGAATCTGCTTTATTGCCTAAAACATCTGCAATAGATTTTAAAAATCCTTTTTCAGCATAAAGATATGAATTTAAATCAACAGATTCTTGATTTATAGAATATCCTATTAGATTTCCTTTATCATCAAAATTTTCAAAAACATCAACTCCAGTATCCCCTTCACCATATCCATCCAGATCAAATCTTGGTGCATTATCCATTCCACTTTCCCATGCCGCTGCTAATATTATATCTTCTTTAGTTTTATTTAAATCATGAACCATACCACCATATTCTGCTATTCCATTTTTGTCATGATCTCTATTTAAGTACCACCAATCATGATAGGAAACTAATTTTGGATACATCTCTTCTAAAAAAGATTTATCTCCTGTAGATTTATAAATATTCCATACACTCCATGCAGCTAATGATGGTTTCGAATTTCTTTCATTCCAATTTCCACCATCACCAGCTCTATATTTATCTTTATTATAAAATATTGCATCAAGTATAACTCCACTATCTTGTGGTCTAAGATCATCATCAGGTGTTATCTGATAATCAAATAATGCACGTATATTATTTTTAGCCAATTCTCCATCAAACACAGATGTAGCAACTGCTTGTTTCCAAGAATCCCATGCCCACATTCCTATAAACCATTTATATGACATAGAAGGTACGATTCCATCATGTAACAACGCACCTGCTGGACTTCTCCAATTTGTTGTCAAGGTTTTTATAGATTTCACTGCAGCATTTTTATATTTTATATCAGAACTAACCGTTGTATCTTCAAAAGTCTTATCTAAATATTTTTGCCATCTATCATTATTATCTTTAAAATATTGTATTGGGAATTTCATAATATCTTGCTTAATAATTTCTTCTTCTAATAACTCTTTATCTGTAAAAGTATAGCTTTGTGTTGAATATGTTTTAAAAGATTTTTTTCCATCTATAACTATTTTATCTTTTAATTTAGTTGTATATTGATTTATATTTACTGTTGTTTCTACATCACCTTGATAATCAACAGTAAATTTTGTCTGATCTGTAGACAGATATCTCCACGTTTCTCTAATTTCAGAGAAGTTAACTTTAACTCCACTTTTTGTACCTTCCAATGTCTGATTTAATTCATAAGTATTTCCATCTTCTTTTTCTTTAAATTTATTAAATATATTTCCAGACCATTCTAGATTTATATTTACAGGAATATCTAATTTATTTTCTATTGTAGTCTCTATCAATGCTGTTCGATTACTAGCAAATATTAAATCTATCTTTAGTATTAAATTAGACAATGTATATATTTGAGATAATTTTCCCGGATAATAATTAAATTGAATATCTGAAGTTGTTAAATCATATACCGTTCCATCATCCGAATTTGTTAATTTAATTTTACTTATAGACTCTCCTAAATTCACAGGGTATTCTTCTGCTATAATTACAGGTCCTGCAAATCCCCCATAGATATCCTTTGCATCTATAGACGGAAGATAATATCCATGCCAAGCTCCCATATCAGAAAAATTATTATGCTTATTTGTAGAATAATCTCCATATAAAAGGTCTGTTGGATTTGCAGTTATATCTAAAATATTTACAAAATCAGATATATTACGCCTTGTATCTCTAGCTAAAACCGAAACAGGAATTAGCTGAAAAACTAATGCAACTAATATTATAAACGCTATAAAAGATTTTTTTTGAAACTTAATCTTCATATTATTTATTCCCCTTATTTAATTTGTAAAAATATGTAATATAATATTCATAAATTATAAACAAAATTGTTATAATTTTTATATAATTATCATATTTAACAAATTTATTTTATATCTTAGAAATAAATTTGTCAATATTTTGTCATCATATTTTTTATATTCATCAAATTAGATAAATTTTAACTGGATATTTGTATAAATATACACATATATTTATACAAATATCTTAAAGAATATATTAAATATTAACATATGATATTTAAATTGCATAATATATAAATATTAAATTTAAAATATTAAACTTATGGAGGATTTTATCATGTCATATAATACTATGAATAATTCAAACTGTAATAATACTTCTATTCTAGGAAATTCAATTGATGTAAATATCGATTCTTCCTGTTGTGATGCTGAAATAAGAGCAGATATTGTTGTTTCTGCATCCGACTCTATCCGACTATGGGGTATGGTTAAAAGTTGTGATGGCGTTCCTATAGAAAATGCTCTTTTAAAACTTGTTAAAGTTATCTGTCAAAATGGAGATACACAACATCAAGGCATTGCTCATACTGTAAGTGACTGTCAAGGTTTTTATCAATTTGATCTATGTGCAGAAGATAAAAATTCTTGTTATAAAATTTTAGTTGGAAAAGCAAATACTGGTTCAGAAAAAATTCTAGATACTAGTGATGGAAATTGTCATAGTTGTACAGATGGATATCAATATAATCCTTGCAAACCATATTCTTCGCATACCGCGCCTTCTGTTCCATGTTCTACTAATTGTAAACCTCTTTGTAATAACCCTTGTAAATCATGCAACTCTAATTTTAGATAATAAAGGAGACTCGCAAAGTGAATGATTATAATGCTTCTATAAATTATCAATGTGAGTCCGGTATATTAGGAAATTCTATAGATATCTATATTGATCCTGATTCTTCTAATTCAGAAATACGAGCAGATATTAGCGTTTCAAAATACGATAATATTCGTATATGGGGTCAGGTTAAAAATTGTAAAAATCATATTATTTCAGGTGCACTTATAAAACTTGTAAAAGTTAACACCAATTCTAATGAGAAAAATCTAGAAGGTATAGCACATACTATAAGCGATTATAATGGTTTTTATCAATTTGATATATGTGGCGACACCCCCAATATATGCTACAAAATTATTGTTAGTAAATCAAACACTGGTTCAAAAAAAATATTAGATAATTACAATAAAAATTGCCAACTATGCAATAAAAACAAAAATAGAGTTTCTAATGATAATTATTCTAATCCTTCATATATATCTCCAAAAAACGGTAAAAATTTAAATATTTTGTATAATTCTTCTTATATAAATTCATCTTATACCCCATCAATAGAACATCAAAATAAATCTTCTGATTATTTGAATATTTCAACTTCATATAATTGTGAAAAACACTATTTTCATGATACTAAATATAAAAAATATATACTATGCAAATAACAATATAATAAATTTTCTATAATTACAGATAAAATATAATATTAATATCTATTAAACTTTAGGTTGTTTATAAAATATTATATTTATAATTAACTCAATTTTATGTAATTATAGAAAATATTTTTAAATTATAAAAACTATAAATTTTAGATAAGGAGAATATTTATGTCTATGGTTATGAATCAACTAATAGAATATAATGGAATACAAAAATGTTTTCCCGAAGAGAATAAATACTTTAAACAAGAAAATATATCCAACGTTTTCTGTATTCCTAAACAAAAACCAGATATAGAACAAATCGTAAAGGTTTGGGCAAAAACATCTGTAGAAAAATATAACTTTGTTACAACTCCTACTGGATTATCATTAGAAGGACAAAAAATGACAGGTTTAAAGCTTTTTGTTTCCGGAACAATAGATTTAAAATATCAGTATGTCGCTTGTGACACCGAGCAAACTGTTCATACAGCTGAAGGATGCATCCCATTTTGTGCATATATAGTTATGCCAAAAGATACAAATATATCACAACCTATTTTTGTTCGCGTTACAATGGAAGATATCTTTTCTAAACAATTAGATTGTAGATGTATTCATAATAATTTTACACTAATGGTAAGTGCTGATTTATGCTAAGGAGGGTTTTTTTATATGAACTGTAAAAATCAATTATCTTATTCAACTAAACTTCCAAAAGAGTCTAACTATTTTAAAGAGGAAACAGTTTCTGAAACATTAATTATCCCCTCTCAAAAACCAGATATGGAGCGTATTTTAGATATTATGGTTTGGGCAGAGATCGAAAATTATAAATTAATAGAAACAGAAGTTGGTAAATCATATGAAGGTCAAAATTTAACCGGATATAAATTAATTGTAGAAGTTCGGTTGAAAGAAAAGGTTACTTATGTTGCAGACCGACCTGAACAATCTGTCCACGCTGCACATTTTGAAACTTTAAAAAGCATGTTTATCATCCTTCCTAAAGAGATTAATGGAAAAAATATATGTAATCTAGTAGATTCAAAAGCAATATCTGTAACACCATATATAGAAGCCGTCCACGCCAAGATGATAGATAAAAGGACCCTTCATAAATGCGTTTTACTCCTTGTAGATGCTAACTATTGTTAATTTTAATTTGAAGGGAGATATATTTTATGTCAACTCCATTTACCTGTAAGCCAGTTGGATATCAACTTGCTGGAAATCCAGTATCTACTTTATATGAAATAAATTTAGTGACAGGTGTAGAAACAATTATAGCAGACCAAAATATTTTCATGAACGCTTTAGGTTATAATACAACTGATAATTTTTTATATGCTAGAAGTGCTACAGATAATACTATATATCGTATAAATTCTATCGGTGAAAAAAATCCTCTCCCAGTTGTGTCTAATCTTCCTGATGATTCCTATAATGTAGGAACTTTTGATAATAACGGATATTATTATATCTATAAAAGTAATATAACTTCATATTATTGTATAGATTATAAATTAGGATCTGTAAATTATGGTCAATTAGTTGACCCGACTAATAATTTTGCTCCAACTAATAAAGGAACGCTTATACAGCCTCCTATAAATATAGCCGACTTTGCATATTGTCCTATAGATGGTATGCTATATGCTGTAATCAATGGTTCAACTACTCCTACAGATTCCGTTGTTAGAATAGATCCTAAAACAGGTGTAGTGACCAATTTAAAAACAACATCTGTTCCAGTCGGATTATATGGAGCAACCTTTGCAGATGCAAGTAATAATATATTTGTTATAGACAATAATACTGGTATTATCTATAAAATAGCTATCTCTGGAAATGATGCTACAGGTGTTGTTTTTACCCAAGGAGTTCCCTCTTCAAACAATGACGGAGCTAGCTGTATTAATATTTCTATTAGCCTTGACTATGGAGATGCCCCTGATACTAGTTCCAAAAATGGAATAGGAAATTATACCACATTATTAGCTAATAATGGTCCTAGACACCAATTTTTAGGAAATGGATTAGCCTTAGGAACAGCTGTAACATCAGAAGATGATGCAAATCAAAACTCTACAGCTACAGGTGATCATGATTCATTATCTACACCAGATGATGGAACAATTCTACCCTTAAAACCTCTAACAACTATAGATACTACTTATAGTTTTATAGAAACTATAACAAATAATACTGGTTTAAATGCAAATTTATATGCCTGGATAGATTTTAATAAAGATGGTATATTTCAGCTAGAGGAATCTGCCATAGATTGTCCAATAGTTATTCCATCAACTAAATCTGGAACACAAGATATAACTCTAAAATTTAATCTTCCTATTAGCACTATTATAACTCCTGGAGAAACTTTTGTTAGAGTTAGATTAACAACCGATTTATTAGACAATAAAGGTGATATTACAATAGAAGATACTAGATCGATAGGTCCAGCTGGAGATGGAGAGGTTGAAGATTATCTTTTGAAAATTTCATCTCCTCCAACCTGTCCTACAACAAAAAATGTTTCTACCACTTCCAATAAAGAAGTTTCAGGAAATATTACTGCTGTAGATTTTCAAGGTGAATTTGTTTCATATTCTATCTCAACTCAGCCATCTAATGGAGTTGCAAAGATAAACTCTAATACCGGTGATTGGTCTTATACCCCTAGTTTAAACTATTTCGGGTCTGATTTTTTTATAGTTACAGCTACTAATACTAGTGGACTATCCTGTACTACAACTGTTAGTATAACCATCTCTGCTATCTCCCCAACATGTCCTATTCCCCAAAATATTTCTACCACTTCCAATAAAGAAGTTTTGGGAAATATTACAGCAATCGACCCTCAAAACAAAAGTATAGTGTATTCTATCTCAACTCCACCATCTAATGGAGTTGCAAAGATAAACTCTAATACTGGTGATTGGTCTTATACCCCTAGTTTAAACTATTTCGGGTCTGATTCTTTTATAGTTAAAGCTACTAATACTAGTGGACTATCCTGTACTACAACTGTTAGTATAACTATCTCTGCTCTTCCTCCTATCTGCCCTCTTCCTCAAAATATTATAATATCAAAAAATGAAATATCTACAGGAACAATCTTATCAACTGATCCTCAAGGTGGCAAGATTATTTATAGTATAGAAAAACAGGGAACAAATGGAATTGCTTCTATAAATGCTTCTACAGGAATATGGACGTATACCCCAAACAAAGGGTTTTATGGAAAAGACATATTTACAGTTCGCTCCACAAATGAAATAGGACTATTCTGTAGTACAGTTATTGAGATAAATATCCTTAACCCTGAAGTGTCTATTAGCAAAGTATCTAGTGTAGAAAAAGTTCAAATTGGAGATAGTTTTTCATATTCTATAACATCTAAAAATATTGGAGACACAGCTATATCAAATTCTATTATAAAAGATACACTCCCAACTAATTTTCAAATTCAATCTTTTCAAATAGATGGAAATAATATTGGCGGAAACCTGACATCTGGTATAGATATAGGTCCTTTAAATATTGGGCAATCTAAAACTTTAATTATAAATGTAAAAGTTATTGCCACTCCAACTCCAAACCCATACACTAATATAGCTACTGGAAATTATCAAGCAATTATAAACCCTACAAAACCACCAATTAATATTTTTAAAGAAACATCAACAACTATTCCTATAACTATTGTTGATCCTAAAATAACTCTTATTAAATCTGCAAATAAGGTATCTACAGCAGTTGGAGAAACAATTATCTATTCTATCACTGCTAGAAATGACGGAAATATCCCTTTGGATACTGTTATAATTCAAGATCCTCTAACACCAGAATTAAAGTTTGTTCTAGGAAGCGTCAAGATAGATAATATTGATAAAATAGATGATAGTATTATTTCTGGTGTAAATATTGGAACCCTTGAAATTGGAGAATACAAAACTCTAACCTTTAGCGCTTTGGTTATTTCATCTAGTTCTGCGCCTGTTATAAATATAGCTAATTCATCTTTTAGATATACTCTTGATCCAACTAAACCACAAAATTATGGATCTAATAAAAGTAATCCATATACTATTAGTATTAAAAACCCACATCTAAGTATAGAAAAAACATCCAATACAGATATTGCAGTTTTAGACGGAGATATAAATTATACTGTTGTTATTAAAAATGATGGTGATGTAGATGCAATATACAGTATATTTAAAGATACTCTTCCATCAAATGTTTCACTTATAGATGGATCATTTTCTGTAGATGGAAAAATTATAAACTCTGTAAATATAGAAAATGGTGTGGATATTGGAACAATTCCTATAGATAAAAGTGTCACTGTACAGTATACCGTTAAAGTGATTTCTACAAATTGTAAAGGAAATATTGTAAATTCAGCTATTGTAAACTTTGGATATCAAACATCAAATAGTACTACAATTACAAGAATCGACTCTGAACCTGGAACAAATATAGTTTTACAAGCCATATCTTTATTTAAACAATTTAACCTTGAAAATTATCTATGTATACCAGAACAAAAACCGGATATGGAACAGATAAATGAGATAACTGGTTTAATAGAAATAAGTAATTATTATACTATTGATACACCTATTGGTCTTTCTGAAGAAGGGCAAACTCTTACGGGAAACAAATTGATAATCCACGGTATACTAACCCTAACATTGAATTATACGGCGGATGTTCCAGAACAAAATGTTCATTCTAGCCAATATTGTATCCCTTTTAGCTCATTTATAGTTATTCCAAAAGAATTTAATATAAATTGTTCTGCAGGTATAAAAGGTATCGTTGAAGATATATATTTTAATCAAACAACAAATAGATGTTTTTTCACTAATGCCACAGTTATACTAATTACAAACTCAAAACAATAGTTTAATATTATACGAAGACTATTAGTCTTCGTATAAATACATATGAATATTTGAAAGGCTGGTTAATATTTTTGGAAAAATCTATCAAATATATTGGACTATATAAACAAATTTCAGATATAAATTCAAACTTTCAATGTTTTCAACAAAGTAATATTATGCATATTCCTTATACCAAAAATAAAATAAGTCATATAAATAAAGTCTCTACTAAATTTCATATACTGGATTCTAGTGTAAATAAAAATTCTATTTATCTAAAAAAATCAAATATTTTATACATATTTGGATATTTAGAAACAGAAATTGAATATACCAGTATCTCTTTTGAAGAAAATATACATAGAATTTCTTTTAGAGAATATATTTCCAGATATATAAGATTACATAATAATGTATATATCTACACATGTATATTTCCAAAAGTTGAAATATACGATACTTATTGTAACTTGTTAAAAAACAATACTATATATAATAATGTTTTATTAGTTATTTCTATTCTTTAGTTTTATATAAATATAAAAAATCATAATTTATATATAAAATACTAGAATTTTATATATAAATGTTGACAAATAGTATATTTTATTTATATACTATTAATATTGTATACAAAATATATTTATATTAGGAGAGATTTATTGATGAAGTTAAAAAAAATATCACTTTTTAAAATAATAGTAATGTTTATATCATTATCTATTATATTTTCTGCTATCTCTATTATAAAAGTTTCTGCTGATGAACTAATGCCACTAGATCCGTTAGATTCTAAAGCAGAATTATTTATTGAAACCTATCAAGCAGTTATAGATAGTCAACAAAATATATCTCTTGGTCATAAAAAAGAAGTTTTTGCTCCGGAAGACACATTTATAGCAATAGTTCGTATGACAGGATATGAAAAAACTTTTGGATTTGCAGGACTAGAATATAGTTTAGGTTATGATCCTTCCCAAATAACACTTATGACATCTCTAACTACAGAAGATAACACTATTCCACCTGAAGGTTCTGAACAAACCGACTTTCAGAACAACCTATGGGATAGTATAAATACCGGAAAACTAAAACCTGGAAATTCCGAATATGGAGAATTTAGACTATCCAACTATGACCCAATGGGATATCTAGACTCTGCAATTCAAGGACAAAGTCAGATAGAGGCTTATATATATTCTATTTCTGGTGCATTAGATAAAGAATATGATAACGAAAAAATGTTTAAAGGCTCAGAGAATGATAATATAATCGGTGTTTTTATGTTTAAAGTTAACAAATGTTATAATAAAAATCCTAGTATGCCTGCTTTAAAGATTTTTTATGATGAAGGTGCATTACTTCTTTCACATTATACTCAACCAGCCCTTATTAATACTAATCATATTGTGTCTGGCGGATACAATACCAATGATTTTTTTAAATATTTTAATCCTATAGATTATCAAATGGGAAATATATATTATTATGATGTGGATCTTGTGGAGTATGCCGATAAAATTCTAAATGATAATTATGTAAATCCAAATCTCGGAAATGTATATGAAAGATTTTGGGATTTTGAGTTTACTAAGGATAGACTAAAAGAAATTTTAGCTCTAGAATGTCCTCCTAAACGGGATATACAATATTGGCAAAAATCTTTAAGATACTATATAAAAGAAATTGGTCAAACCTATATCCCTAAAACAGAACCTATAGACTTCTCTAAATAAAATAATAAAGCTCACATATATATGTGAGCTTTATTATTTAGAATAAAAGTTATAATCAACTTTATAATTTTCTACTAAAATAGATTCTTGATTAAAAACTTCTATTAATTCATCCATAATATTTGATATGTCATCTTGGCTAGCAAAATATATATGATAGATTAAACTATTCTCTTTTTTAACAATATTTTTATCATTTTTAAAAGCACCTGTACCATTTAATTTTGTATAACCATCAACATATTTTAAAATAATATCAGATGCTATATCTTCTGATTCTTCTATAGACATTTTTTGACTATAGTCGTCTTTATCATTTAAACCTAAAAATATAACCCATTTAGAACCTTCTTCTAAAAATGAATTATTTAATCTATTACAACTAGATAAAATATAAAACATAATCATACAAACAATTAAAATAAGTCCTCTTTTTTTATATATAAGATAACTCCCCTTTCAAAAATAAATTTATTTATTTTATATATAGATATTTAATATTATACGTTATATTTATTATATCTATTGACTTATACGTAGAATACATGATATATTCTACTAAATGCTAATAAAACACCAATTAGTATTTAGTAGAATATATCATGTATTCTACTTTTGACATAAAATACATTAAATAGAATAAGGAGCGTCATATGAAAAAAATTATTTCTTATCTTATAGCAACAACAATGGTAGCATCAATAGTATCTCCTATACCTGCACTAGAATTAGAAACATCTACTGGAAAAGATTCAAAATCCTATTCTACAGAACAAAAAATCTCCATAAATAAACCTCAAATTAGAGTAGAGGGTCTAAATAATAGATTAGCTTTAACTATTGATTTTGACTTTCAAAATAAAAAATTTATAGCTAAATCAACTGGAACTACTGTTCACTCAGGATTTAGCAATAAATCTCCGTATTTTTCTCTATATCAATATGATAAAAATAATAATCTAATAAATGAATATCATCTAAATCCTCAAGGAAATGCTAATGAAATAGCTGAAAAACTTAACGCTGCAACATTTGCTGAATCAGACTATATAAAAATCAAACATCTGGAACAAGATCATAGACTAGAATTTAAAGGCAATATTCATAATACATTAGAAGATTTTTCTAATGGATTTAGATATAAAAATTTAAATAATGCTCTTTTTATATTTAAAAATGACGTTATTTCTATTATAGAAGAACCATCATTGATAATTCCAACTAGTATAAAATTTAAAACAATGCCTTCAAGTATAGACGTTAATGAACATCTTCAAGCTATAACTATCTATGATGAAAATGTAACATTTGGTGAAATAAAATTCGAATCTAAAGATAACTCTATAGTTTCAATAGATACTTTTGGAAATATAAAAGGTGAAAAATCTGGTACAACAACTATAAAAGCATCTTTTAAAGATTATCCAGAAATTTTTATAGAACAAGATATAACTGTTAATAATAATCAAAAAGATATTATAAATAATAACGGAGTATATTTATCTAATAATAGCAAAAGTTTTTCAGATAATAATTATCTAAACGTTATTATAGAAGAAAATAATTTTCTAACTACTCTAGAATACATAGTTAGCAAATATTTTAAAGAGAGTCGTATAAATAAATTATATGATATATCATTAGAATTAAATGGGGATATAATTGGAATCCCAAAAAACTCTGATTTATATATAGATGTTAGAGATATAGATATGGATATAGATAAATTAGATGTTTTACACGTTAAAAATAATGGAACTTATGAACTAAAAGAACTAGAAATAACTGATGGATACGCTAAAGTTAATGTAAATGAACTTGGAAAATTTATCCTTTTAGAAAAAAATTTCTATACACTGTCTAACAATATAGTATCATCCGATTCTGAAGCTTATCTGCATAGTGTTAAAGGTAATATCTTTAACCCAGAAAAAAATGGACTATACCATAATTTTGCATCATTTTCTAGTCTAGATACTTATTCTAAAAATATTATATCTACCATGATAGATTTGAATTTTTCAACATATAACATACTGGGTGTTCATTCTTTAGACTATTTATTAAACGGAAGTGTAGATAATATTGAAAATATAGATCATAATCTACAATTATATTTAAAAAATAAATCTACAAAAAATAAAAATATTAAAATTCTTTCTTGGGATTATAGCAATAATTTTAAAGTAGAAGAAATTGAAATTACTTCATCAAATTATATTAAATTAAGTCCAGAAACATTAGGCCGATTTATTATAATAGAAGAAAAATAAAACCTATTTAAAAAACAATAATAAAAAAGAGGTAACAATATTATAAAATATTGTTACCTCTTTTTTATTATCGTTAAAGACTATTTAAGGTTTGTAAGCCCAATACCAACTAACTCATCAGCAACAGACTCTTTTAATCTTTCTTCTAATAGATATCTCTTAGGTGATAATTTTGCTTTTTTAGCCTTAATTTCAATTTCCTTTAGTTCTTCTTTTGATTTACCTAAAGTTAAAAATTCCCATGAATATTTTCCATGTTTATCCAAAATTTCTTTTTTATGTTTTTCTGCAGCCTCTCTTCTTTCTCGCACCTGGGTTAAAGCAATTCTTATTCTTGCTTCTTCTCTTGCTTTTTTTTCTTCTTCTTTTTTTTCTTCCTCTTCTTTCTTTTTAATTATATCTGGCTTTTCTAGATATGCTGCTTTTTCAGTATATCCGTCTTTTATAAGCCCTTCATAACGTTTAGTATACTCTCCTCCTAAAACCAACTCTTCAAAATGCTTTTCTTCTAATTCTATTTCTTCGTCTTCTTTCTCTTTCAACTTATTATCTTTTGAACTTTTTGGTTTAAATATACTTAAAAACTTCTCTTTTAAAGTTTTCTCGTTTTTTGGCAAATCTGGTAGTGGAGTAGGAGCTGATGGTGAAGTAGGAGCTGGAGCTGGTAGTGGAGGCTTAGCTCTAGCTATCTTCTCTAACTCTAGCTGTAACAATCCTGAACTTGTCCAATCTCCATCTTTTTCAGCTTGTTTCTGCATATCTTTTAGAAGAACTTCAGAATCTTTTTTTCCAGATGGGAGAGGGAATAAATGTTCATTAGATTGACTTATAGGCGGATGTTCTATCATATTTATACCCGATTTAAAATCTGGAAATTTTGGATTTCCTGGGCCTTTATATTTGCCAACTTCAGTGCTATTATGAGTATTTCTTTTTAATATTCCATTTAACATTCTATTAAATATCTCTATGGGCAAAGTAATCACATCCTATCTTTAGATCATAATATTTAATGTATAAATATGTCTATATATCGTCTTAAATTAACTATATATAAATAAATGTTATATTATTATACTATTGACAATCAGTTTTAGTTAGTGTACACTAACTAAGTAAGCTGATGCTAATTAAATTATATAGGAGGTCTACTAATTTGGATAAAAAAATAAAAAATAAAATAATATTATATATAATAATTTTAATAATTTTATCTATATTTATTATTTTAAAAGTAGAATCTATAAATAATAAAAAAATTTCCCAAACATATACTAATAATCAAGACATTTCTCCAACAATTGCAGTTGGATCTATAATACCATCTCTTATCCTAGAAAACTTAGGAGCAAATGTAGTTGGAATTCCTGTCACAAATGGAATTCTGCCTGAAAAATATAAAAATCTTCCAACTATTGGGTCGGTTATGGAGGTTGATTTTGAAAAACTTATCTCTTTAAATCCAACCTACTTTGTAACAGACATCTTGTTTAAAGAAAAACTAGAAACTAATCTAGATAAATTTAATATAAAAAGCTTTTTTATAGATACAAAAAATTTAACTACATTAACTAAAAGTATTATTTCTTTAGGTAGCGTACTAAATAAAGAGGATGAATCAGAGAAACTTGTCGCTTCTCTTGAAACTCCTTTACAAAATATACAAGATAAAATAGATTTAAATAATAAAAAATCGGTTGCTATTATGTTTGGTTCTTCTCAAAGCAATCTGCTAGCTGATAAAAATTCATACATTGGAAATATTGTAGATAAATTAGGAATAGAAAATATAACAGATGATTTAGAAATAACAGAAACATCAGGATATATTCCAATAAATACAGAAAAAATAATTAGTTATAATCCTGATTATATTTTAAGAATTTCTCATGGGTCAAAACAAGATACAAAAAAAATGTTTGATGCAGAATTCGACAAAAACCCTGCTTTTAAAATATTAACTGCTGTTAAAAATGATAACGTCTTTGATTTAGATTCATCAATATTTTCATCTACAGCTAATTTAAACGCACCAATAGCAATAGAGGAGCTTATACGGATATTTTATGAATAAAACTAAATTATTAAAAATTATAATATCAGGGTGTATATTAATATTCCTAACAATAATTTTATCGACTATCGGATCGGTTAATATACCAATAAATAAATTTTTTTCATCTCTTTCAGATAGATCATCTACAGATTTTTCTATTATATATTTAATACGTCTTCCAAGGAATATATTAGCTGTAATAGTTGGAATGAGTTTATCTGTATCTGGTGTTTTACTACAAGCTGTTATGAAAAATCCTCTATCTGATCCTGGTATAACTGGTGTTTCTTCTGGTGCAACTCTTATGGGACTTATTGTTATGCTTGCCCTTCCTTCTTTAACACCTATTCTAAGTATATTAGTTTTTTTTGGAGGATTTATAACTTGTGTTATTGTATATACAATTTCATGGAAAAATGGACTTTCTCCAATTCGTGTTATTTTAGCCGGGGTCTCTATAAACAGTATTCTTGGTGGAGGAATATCATTACTATCTATTATTTTTAGTGATAAAATACAATCGGTTCTCCTTTGGTTAAACGGAAGTTTAGCTGGAAAATCATGGGCAAGTGTTCAATCGATATTTATCTATATTATTATAGGGCTAATACTTGCTGTCTGTTTTTCACCAATGGCAAATATACTAAGCCTTTCTGATGAAACAATATCTAGTTTAGGATTTAATATAAATATAATTAGACTGATTTTATCTTCTATAGCTGTACTACTTGCTTCTATAACAACTTCTGTAGTTGGAATAATTGGATTTATTGGACTTGTCGTTCCCCATATTAGCCGACTTATTATAGGATCTGATCATAAATATTTAATACCATTTTCTATGATTCTTGGGGGAATTCTTTTATTAGTTACAGATACAATATCACGTACTATTATACAAAATATAGAACTACCTGTAGGTATAATTATGTCTATTATTGGAGGTCCATTTTTTCTCTACTTACTTAGAAAAAAAAGTTGAATTTAAATAGGAGATAAAATATGATTGAAGTTAAAAATCTAAAAATAAATTATGATAAAATTCCAGTTATAAAAAATCTTTCTTTACTGATAAAAAAAAAAGAAATAGTTTCTATAATAGGTCCAAATGGATGCGGAAAATCGACTCTTCTTAAATCTATTGCAAAACTAATAACGCCAATATCTGGTTCTATCTCTTTAAACGGATCTCCCCTTTCATTATTTTCTGAGAAATCTTTGTCTAAAAAACTCGCCATACTTTCACAACATAATACATCTCCAGAAGATATAACTGTTAAACAACTCGTAACCTATGGTAGAAGTCCCCATAAAAATTGGTATGAACAATATAATAAAAAAGATTATGAAATAATATCATGGGCTATACTACATACCAATATATCTAGTATCCAAGAAAAAAAATTATCGAACCTTTCTGGAGGAGAACGACAGCGGGTATGGATAGCAATGTGTTTATGTCAAAAACCAGATATACTTCTTCTAGACGAACCAACTACATATCTAGATATTGGTCATCAACTAGAACTTTTAACTCTGATTAGAGAGTTAAACAAAAGACTTGGAATAACTATCATTATGGTTTTACATGATATAAATCAAGCTGCAAGATTTAGCAATCATATTGTTATGATGAAAGATGGTGATATTATAGCTGATGACACTCCTGATAAAACCATCACTAAAGAGAATATAAAAAATTTATACAATATAGAGTGCTATATATCAAAAGATCCTATATCAAATTCAAAATATATATACCCTTTAGATCTATCAATTTAATAAATTTTTTTAACCGAAAGGAATTCAAACTATGAAAACATTAATAAATAATACTAAAACATTATGCATATCTTCTTTATCTAAAGATACCCTTCCTTGTATTAGCTATTCTCCTTTTGTTTGGCACGAAAATAAAGCATATATATACATAAGTAAGGTTGCAGAACATTACAAAAATCTAATAGATAATAAAAAAATATCTGTCATGTTTATACAACCAGAAAATGAAGCAGAGATAACATTTTTAAGGAAAAGAGTTTGTTTAAATGGTACTGCTACAATTATTCCTCAAGAATTATCTGAAAATATTATAAATATGTTTAGAGAATCTCATGGCAATCAAATTATGGATACACTTACAAAGATGGATTTTGATGTGTTTGAAATATCTTCTACTAAAGGTAGGCTTGTTGAAGGATACGGAAAAGCTTATGATCTTATTTTAAAAGAAAATAATTGGGAAAAAATTCATGTTGTTATTGACAAGTCAAAATAATTTATATAAGCTTATTTAAGTTTTTATAAATTAGGAGTTGATATTATTTATGATACGAAACTTTGAAGATAAAGATTTAAATAGAATTATGGATATATGGAAAATAACTACAATTAAGGCTCATCATTTTATCAATAAAGATTATTGGCAAAAAAATTATGAACTTGTCAAAAATGTATATATCCCAAATTCGACCACTTTTATATATCAAGATAAGACGATTATAAAAGGTTTTATCAGTATAATAGATCATAATTTTATAGGTGCTTTATTTGTAGATATAAACAACCAATCATTAGGTATAGGAAGTTTATTACTTAAATATGCTATTGAAAAATATAATAATTTAAAACTATCTGTTTATAAAGAGAATAGACAGCCTGTTAAATTTTATATTAAAAAAAACTTTAAAATTATTAAAGAAGAAATAAATAAAGATTCAGGTTTTCTAGAATATACTATGAGATTTATAAATAATAATTAGTTTATCTCCTTTTTAAATATTAAGTAATCTATATATAAGATAAAAGCAGGATAGAAATATTTCTATCCTGCTTTTATCTATTTTAACACAACTTCTTTTAAACAATTATCCTTAAAATTAAATTTTAATTCTTTTAAATCAGAGTTATATAAGTGTTTCCATTCTCCACTAGATTCAAAAAAGCTAACTGCATTAAAATATTGTTTTAAAGTCATATTCATATATTTATTTGGAGGAGAAACTGCTTCAGTTCCATCTGCTAATTTTTTTATTTTATATCCTGCACATAAAAGTCCTATAAGTTCTCTTGCAAAAAAACTTAATCTCAATCCAGATAAAACTAGTTTTCCTTTATTATCATTTCTCCCCAGCATATTTCTTTCATGTCTTCGAGATGCTAAATGAACTAAAGTCTGGCTATCTATTATTCCTAAAACAAGCATATCATTTGTAAATAAATTCCAATCTTTTGCTTTTAAAATACTTCCTAAATTTTCACTAGAATTATCAACTAACATAAAATTATCTTGCATTATAGTATCTATACAAGCACTCCCCTCTTTTGAGTTAGAACTTCCTATAGCCCAATTTCCTAATATTATCATAGATAAATTAGTTTTCATTACATTTTCATAAACACCATATTCTGAATCCACAATTTCATCCTCAAACTCTTCTAGTTCATCATCTTCTAGATCTCTATCATCACATATAGTTTGTTTATAAAAAACATCTTTATCTTCTAAAGCTAGTCTATAATCACATTTAATTGCTTCTTTTGTTTTAACTATTCCAGATTCAAAATCTTCTTCACTATCAAATACACTATCATAATTTATTTTGGATAAATCTAATCCCCCAACAGCTCCCAAACTTTCTTCTTTTTTATCTTTACCAAACATAATACACCCCACTATAATTATTCACAAGAATATAAGTATACCAATAAATTTATTGATATACTTATATTTTTGTAAACTTAAAATTACTTTATCTCCTTTTTAATATTTAGTAATCAATATATATAATAATTATTTTAAAACAAATTTATACACTTAGTAGTTGTAATAACAGATTTTAGCCTATTTTTTTTAAAATCAAAATCTATACCAACTAAATTTTTTTCTAAAATATATTTCCAATATTCAAAATATTCAAAAAACATAATAGCACAAGCATAATCTTTTAACTTTAATTTTTTATATTTTTTAGGGGGAACTAATATTTCTCCTAAAAGTGTATGATTTATTCGATACCCTGCTAATAATAAACCTATAATCTCTCTTCCAAAATTAGTCATACAATATTCTTTATTTTTATAATCTTCAAGATCTTTAACTAGAAAACTTTGGTAATGTGGCCTAGTTTTTGATCTAACAAGTATAGTATAACAAAGTCTAGGCGTTCCTATATGAACCTCTACACGATTATCTATAAGTCCTATTATTAGCATATCATTTGTTAAAATCCACCAATCTTGCAACATCATAATACTTCCATATGATTTTTCACTAAATACACCAGTGTTTTCTCTAATTTTAACATCTAAATGTGGTGTTATTTTCACTTTATCTTTAGGCAAACTAAGTTGTCTACTGCCTATAACAAAAAATGGTAAATTTAATTTTTGAATTTTTAAATATAATTGATAATCTTTATTACATTGAACTTTTAATATATCATCTCTTATTAAATGTGTATAATCTTTATTAGATTCAACTTCCATAAGCATCTCATTATATACTTTACAGAGTAATGTATCTAAAATATATAAAGTATCATCCATAATTTCTTTAAAAGACATTGATGTTACTACTAATTCTAAATCTTCAGTTTTAACTTCACTGTCAAACACACTATCATAATTTGTTTTGGATATACCTAATCCACCGACAGCTCCCAAACTTTCTTCTTTTTTATCTTTACCAAACATAATACACCCCACTATAATTATTCACAAGAATATAAGTATACCAATAAATTTATTGATATACTTATATTTTTGTAAACTTAAAATATATTAATATTAACATATATGGCTATCTTATGGTATAATATGTATATATCCATTACTAATAGTAATAAAACGGAGGATGAATATGAAGTATTTTAAAAAATTATCAAAAATTATATCAGGATTAACAGCAATATTCATGCTGACTTCTATGGCTCCCTCTTCTGCACTTGCTCAAGATTTATCAACTGAAGAATTTGTACTCGAACAAGAAAAACAATATATAAATTCTGAAGTATCCCCTAGAATATCACAAGCAAAAACATTAAATATATCAAACAATAGAGGAACTTTAACATCCAATACATGGAGGCAAACTATTCATTCATCATCGGGAAATACTTATCAATGGGATTATCAAGTATCCGCAGTTTATAATGGTAATGTAATTGTAGAGTCTATTAAAACAGAATGGTATGCTTCTGCATCTTTAAGAAATTCTGCTAGCATAGATCTAGGTACCAGCGGCTCAGGAATAACTGTTGGATCGAGCTCTTCATGGACAAATATAAAAACACCAATTAAATATTGGGAAAATACTAATGGAGCAAAAACATCGGATTATAGAGCAAATGTTATAATTACTCCTAAAAGAGATTACAGACAAAGCACTATTTCTGTTATAAATACTGCTAAAGTAAAATTATACAGAGATACTAAAACACATTACATATCTTCTGGTGTTTAAAATAATTATCTAAAAATAAAACTATTATATGTAGGAGAACTTATGAATAAATATTGTGTATATTCTAAATTTATATTTATATTTATATTACTAACTATATCTATATTATTTTCATCTTGCAATAATATTACTCAAGATTATAATCAGATAGATGATAATCAAATATATCTATATCATAGATATAATAACAAAATTGTTAAATATAGTCCTGATACAAAAAAAATAACCCTATATCCAAAAGTAGACAATCTTGTTCAATACGAATTTTCAAGTTCTTCTAATATATATACTAGCGGACATAGTACTTTTAATAATTTTGAAATTATTAAGAACAACTCAAATAATATTGAAACTTTATTTAAATTAAATAAAGATGAGGGAATTTTCCCTTTAGCAACAAATAATAAAGACTATCTTTTTATACATACATATTATTCTAAAGATGGCGATATCCTTAAACATAAAATTGCTAAATTTGATTTAGATAAAAAAGAATTATACGACTATCCAAATATTGATGGTTTTCATCCAACTGGAATTATCCTAGATAATGATCTCTATTTTACAAGATATGAAGAAGATAAAAATAATTATACTCTCTTAAAAATGAACTATCTAGATTTAAATTCTACTCCAGAAATTTTAAAGGAAAATCTTGAAACAAAATTTATATCATATGCCAATGATAAATTTTGGATTATAAAAAACAATAAACTAATATCAGAAAATGATTCTATTGATGCAGGTTCCTTAAATTATTTTCACAATAATTTCTTAATACAGATAGGAAGTTTTAACGATACGAGTAGCAAAATAATAATAACAAATATAAATAATAAAGATAAAATTTATAATAAACTATATCCTATTGATTTTATTATAGATGAAAACCAAATAACTATATACGGAAATGATTACATAGATAAGGTGAACTTATATGATTAAATTAATCAATGTGAAAAAAAGATTTGAAAATAAGATAATATGTAGGAGAACTTATGAATAAATATTGTGTATATTCTAAATTTATATTTATATTTATATTACTAACTATATCTATATTATTTTCATCTTGCAATAATATTACTCAAGATTATAATCAGATAGATGATAATCAAATATATCTATATCATAGATATAATAACAAAATTGTTAAATATAGTCCTGATACAAAAAAAATAACCCTATATCCAAAAGTAGACAATCTTGTTCAATACGAATTTTCAAGTTCTTCTAATATATATACTAGCGGACATAGTACTTTTAATAATTTTGAAATTATTAAGAACAACTCAAATAATATTGAAACTTTATTTAAATTAAATAAAGATGAGGGAATTTTCCCTTTAGCAACAAATAATAAAGACTATCTTTTTATACATACATATTATTCTAAAGATGGCGATATCCTTAAACATAAAATTGCTAAATTTGATTTAGATAAAAAAGAATTATACGACTATCCAAATATTGATGGTTTTCATCCAACTGGAATTATCCTAGATAATGATCTCTATTTTACAAGATATGAAGAAGATAAAAATAATTATACTCTCTTAAAAATGAACTATCTAGATTTAAATTCTACTCCAGAAATTTTAAAGGAAAATCTTGAAACAAAATTTATATCATATGCCAATGATAAATTTTGGATTATAAAAAACAATAAACTAATATCAGAAAATGATTCTATTGATGCAGGTTCCTTAAATTATTTTCACAATAATTTCTTAATACAGATAGGAAGTTTTAACGATACGAGTAGCAAAATAATAATAACAAATATAAATAATAAAGATAAAATTTATAATAAACTATATCCTATTGATTTTATTATAGATGAAAACCAAATAACTATATACGGAAATGATTACATAGATAAGGTGAACTTATATGATTAAATTAATCAATGTGAAAAAAAGATTTGAAAATAAGATAATATTTAATAACTTAAATTTTACAATAAAAGCTGGACAAATTTATATACTACAAGGATCAAGCGGTGTAGGAAAAACCACAATGTTAAATATGATATATGGATATGAAAAGGACTATAGCGGAGAGATTAAAAAAATTTCAGATAAATTAAAGATAGAATATCTGTTTCAAGATGATTTAATATTTAATAATATCTCTGTTTTAGAAAATATGAAACTAAAGATGATTGCAGATACTAGGGACAATCCTGATGAAGAGAGGATAGAACAAATTTTAAAACAATTTGGAATTTTAGATCTAAAAGATACTCTTACAACAAAACTTTCTGGAGGAGAAAAACAGCGACTAAAACTTTCGCAAATGTTATTATCAGATCCCGACATTATTCTAATGGATGAACCTATCTCTAATTTAGATAAAGAAAATGCTGATATAATAACTAAATTAATTGAAGAGATATATAGTGAAAAAACCCTCTTTATAGTTACCCATGACGACTTGAATTTTAACAAAAAAGTCCACCAACTTTATATGAAAGATGGTCAAATATATGAAAAATAATGAAAAGTATGTTAGCCGTGTTATCATAAAAAAGACAAAATCATATCTTAAGATATCATATATAATATTTTTACTAATTCTAATATCATTTTCATCCATACTAATTAGTTCTTTAGGACAAATTTTTGAAACAAAAAAGAATTATTATGATAATATGAACACCCATATTATTGAAGTTTCCTCTAAACAAGGAGAATCAAATCAAACAAATATCCTGACCTATAAAGATATAGAACAGATTAAAAATATATCCAAAACAAATGGAGATTATTCTGTATTTGGAGAATATACTATTAATTTTGGTATTCCTTATGGTAACGATAGTAATAGTATTTTTATATATAGTTTTGAAAAAGAATTTTCTGATATGATTGGTCTAGATTTTTCAGATAATAATATTTTATATACAAATAATACCAATATAATAGATAAGCCTATCACCTTAAAAATTCCAGTTATTGAAAATACTGATGAAGGATTTAACTCTAATAACTATAAAGAATTTTCATTAAATGCTAAAAAAAATAATGTGAAAAATTTATCTTTTATTAAAAATATTATATCTAATAATTCATCTGTTATTGTAAGTAAAGATAAATACCAAGAAATAGTTAATATAATGTTTAACACTACAGAAGAAAAGTTTGAAAATTCCATAAATAATTACGATAATTTAGGAATATCCCCTATCAAAAAATTATTTGTATACTCTAATGATATAAATAATGTAGATTATCTAGCTGATCAACTTGATAGTATGAAATATAATACAACATATGCATTTTCATACTATGACAATATAGCAGATTCACTTAGCATATCTCAAATAGCTATTTTTTCAACATTATTTTTAGCTCTAATAATAATGGCGTTTAACTTAATCTTTTCATCCGAATTATATTATAAAAGTATCCAAAAAGACTTAGGAATTTTAAAACATTATGGATATAGCAAAAAATCCGTTTTTAATATATATGCATTAAACTTAAGAAATATTATGCTTATAATATTATCATTAACAGTATTATTTAATATAATATTTACATTCTTTATAGCAAGATTAGATATATTAAAAATAATTTTAGCAGTTAGTTTAATAGAAGGTTTCTTTATACTAATAGTTTCTATTATTATTAGATATTTATTAAATAAAAAATGTAAAAAATCAACTTTACGTTTGTTAAAATATTCGAAAGATTTTGAATAAAATATTAAATTAATTTATATCTATAAAAATATAAGCTATCTATAATTTTTATAGATAGCTTATATTTAATTTTACCTAAAATTCGCATGATGCACAGTTGTCACCAGATGCAAATGTCATTTTCTTTATATTAAATTTATCTTTTAATAAAGAGTAGAATAGTTCTATTAAATTTTCACAAGTAGCAACTTTTTTCACTACTACAAGTCTACATTCTGGATATGCTTTTGCAAGCTCGTTATCTATAGCTAGTCCCATATTCGTATTAGTTGGAGCTCCATTTCTTATTCCTTGAGTTTCATATATTTTTAAAACTTCTGGTAATAAAGGATCGTTTTCTTGTAGTACAAGTGCATGATCAAAGTTTTTTAGATAATCCCATGCTACAGCCTTTATATGATTACAAGGTACAACAAAACCAGTTCTTTTGTCTACTTCACCTTCTACCTCTATAACTAGATCTCCTTGATGTCCATGTAGATATTGTGCTTCTCCTTCATATCCTAAAAAACGATGGGAATATTGTAGTTTTAATTTAGTTATTGATCTCATATCTATTTCCTCTTTTCTAATATATTATTTTGTATTATTCACATAGTGAACAATCTAGCTATTTACCGATCTCAATAGTAATGCTTGTAATTATTATCTCATTATAATACAAATATGTCAATTATTTTACAAGATTTGTATATTTTCAATAACATATATTAATCTTTAATTTTGCCTAATAAAAGATCACTATAAACTCCTATATCCCCTAGTTATAGTAATACATACTAATCTATTATTAGTGAAATCAAAATCAAATCCTACTAAATCGTGATTATATAAATATTCCCAATTACTACATTTACTGAAATAACTAAAAGCATTAACATATTGAACTAACGATATAGTAATATATATATATTAATAAACATTAAATAAAATAAAGAAGAATAAGTCTATAAATGACTTATTCTTCTTTATTTTATTTAATGTTTATTAATATAACTAATCTAATTTAATCAGTTTAAACTTTTGAGAGTTATTATTTCTTTCGCTAGCAACACTTATATTTATTTTATCAGAATCTAAATTTAGAAATCTATCAAGATTATGTGCATTAACAAAACTATAGATATTAGTGCCTGATTGCTTCTTTAAATACCATAATTGATCAAAATAAATTCCTGTACCAAAATGTATAACGTCATTATTATGACTGCTGTTCCAAGTTAAATAATCATTAGTATATAAGTTTTTAATTCTATATACTTTTTTAACATTATCATATGTAATATTAAATTGTTTTTCTTCATAAAGATCCCCTCTATCAGAAGCCTCTACAGAATCTTTTCCTGGAACTATAGTGACAAATTTATTTGGACTTTGAACAGACTCTATCATATAATTTCCATCTGGTATTATATTTTGATTTATATATTCAGCATATAGTCCATCTTGTTTAATTGTAAATTTAAAATTATTACTATTAAATGAACTAAGACCATAAGAATAATCTGTTTCTGTTAAATTATTATTTACATTTCCACCAATTTCAACTTGTTTTTCTGATTTATCATTATTAATAATTTGAATTGAATCTGACTCTTTAATTATAATTTGTTGTAAAATTTGAGCAATAAAAAATAGTTTCATGCCTGAGTGAAATGAATGGGACTCATATACTTCACCATTACTATTTCTAAAAGTAAACATAGTATTAGTATACAAAGTATCTCCAATATTAATCTGGCTAGAATCATTAAAAATGCCATTCTGTTTATTTCTAAACCTATAAGTTCCATCGGCATTTTTCGAAAATCCAAAATCTGTGAAAAATTGATTAGATGTATCTCCATTCCTAATAGTATTAATTCTAATAGTATTATCCTGAATAGAATTAGAGTTTTTATTAGCTATACTACTATCTTCTAATATATTATTACCTACAGCCAATACACTTACAGAATTTACCAACAAGACACTAACAATTGAAAAACATAATAATGATGTTATAATTTTTTTTATAGACTTTCTTTTCATTTATATTTATCTCCTATCGCATATAATTCAAAATAATAATTCAGTATGTTAAAAATTATATAATTATTATTATTATATGTCAATTAATAATTATCTACAAAATATGCTAAATATATACAATATTTGATGATTATTTGTATATATACAGAATGTTTGGATTACATTTAGTATTTTAATATATTGTTTAATAAATAATTTAATTGGATATTTTAATATATGATTCAAATATCCAATCTACTTCACAACAACCTTTTTAATCTTATTTTTACATAGATCAAAATCAAATCCTACTAAATTAGGATTACAAAGATGTCTCCAATTTCCACTTTTTTCAAAATATTCAATAGCTTTTACATATGATAATAAACTTAACTTTATATATTTCATTGGTGGAGATAAAAATTCCATATTAGATAGAAAACCCTGTATTCTATAACCCGATATTAAAAATCCTATAAGCTCTCTAGCAAAATAACTTAAACGAACATAATCTCCAAATTTTGTTTTTATAACTTTACAATAATCATTCTGTTTTGCCGTCATATAGTACTCTTCTCTTTTTGTAATTAAATGTGCATTAAGTCTTCCGTCAATACTACCTAATACAAACATATCATTAACAAATAAATTCCATTTAACAACACTTAAAACACAACCTACTTCATCTATAATATCAGATATAACCCCATATTTAATACTCTCTTTTGAAGGTATAGGAACAGGAATAACACCGGACATATCATATTCCATCTTTATATTACCTAATAAAACAAATCCTTTAGTACTATTAATAGCCTTAGTATATATATCATATGCAGATTTCAAAACTTGATCTGTATATGATGAAACTGTATAATAATTAGGTGAACACGGCAATGTTTGTGCAACAGTACAAATATATGCATAGTTTTCTATTTTAATAAGATTATTATAATCTTTGGAAACTTCATCAAAAGAAGTATTATATTTTTGCGAAATTGAAAAAACACTTGTAAATTTTATTACTTCATCTAATTTTGACATTTGAGTTTCACTACTATTTCTTAAATCTTCAACAGATGAAGAATTTGATGAAACTTTTTCTCCATCTGATTTTGGCACTTCGTCTCTATTAGATGTATTTTTAAATTTATCTCCTGCTACTTTGTTTGGAAACATTATACACCACCTATATATATTAGTATAATATACATATTAAACTAATATAATGTACATTATACACGAAATTTGTATAATATAAAAAATAAATAAACAATTATATAATTATCATCTGTAATGATTCAATTAATTTTATTTTTCTATAATTTGCCAATATAATATCTTTATTTAAATATATATAAAAAGAAAAATAACTAATATATTATTTACATCCATTTATAACAAGCTCTAAGAAGATCATATAAAATTTATCAGAGTCAAAATAGATTATCTCCAAGTTTTACATAAAAAATCAAGAGTTTATAGATAATTTGAGCGTCATCTATAAACTCTTGATTTTTTTGAAATCTTTTTTAAAATAAACTAAATAATAATTAATTATAATATTATCAGATTATTTTTATAAATGGCTGGGGTAGATGGATTCGAACCATCGGAATGACGGAGTCAAAGTAGATTATAAAAATATATTTAAATGAAAATAATTATATTTTCCGATAATAATATTGATATTTAATTTTTATTATAGGAGAATTATATGAATTTATCAATAACATCCAAAGACATACAAAACTTGATTTTAGATCTTTTAATTGAAAACAAAAAATTAAAGAAAAAAGCTGAAAATAAAGATAACCAACTATTCCATGGATATTTATCATTTTGGTTAACAAATCATAGATTATCAATTGAACAAAATACTTTTAGCGGATATAATATATTTTTAATAATCATATTCTACCTTATTTTAAAAAGCTAAATATAAAAATTTTAGAAGTAACACCCATAATAATATCAAAATATTACTATGATAAAATAGATAAAGGACTTTCAAACAATTCCATACTAAAACATCATGCAAATATTAGAAAAGCTTTAAATTATGCATATAAAAATAATATAATATTTGAAAACATAGCAGATAAACTAGATATTCCAAAGAAAACTAAATTTATAGCAAATTTCTATTCAATAAAAGAACTTAAAAATGTCCTTATTCATCTACCAAAAAAAAGCAGACTATATACACCAGTTCTATTAGCTGGATACTTAGGACTTCGACGTAGTGAGTTACTTGGTTTAAAATGGGACTGTGTAAATTTTGAATCAAATACAATAACAATAAAAAGAAAAAACATATACATACAGAATAAAAAAATAACTTTAACTTCTAATAATCTTAAAACAAAATCTAGTTATATAACTTTACCAATACCAACTTATATTAGTCACCATCTAAAGGAAACTAAGGATTTTCAGTTAATTAAATTTAAAAACTCTTCTGATATTAATTATGTTTGCTTAGATGAAAAAGGAAAAATAATTAACCATAATTATCTAACTTCTTATTTCCCTAAATATTTAGTAAAAAACGGCTTTAGAAGAATTAGATTTCATGATTTAAGACATACATGCGCTAGTATGTTACTAGAGTTAAAATATAACTTAAAAGAGATTCAAGAGTGGTTAGGACATTGTGACTTTTCCACTACAGCTGATATATATGCTCATAAAGAAAAAGAAAAAAAATTACTCATGGCAGATTCGCTAAATTCAATTTTTGAAAAAGAGGGATAGAACTTGATCAATATAATGTCTGATAAAAATATATTTTCTATTATTCAAGAAACAAACAAAATTTTTAACTATAATCTAAAACATACTGAGAATAAAAAACTATCTAGTTTACTTCATCAAGATTTTAAATATATTATTATTGATAATACGTTTATTAATACAGATATTGAAAATATCATAGAGTTTAAAAATACTATAAATAGTAAACTTGTTTTAATAATTAATGAGTATTCATATAACAAAAATATAGATAAAATTAAGAAAAATAATATTTCTAATATTATAATAAATTATTCTGATATTCATCTAAGAAAACAACTTATAGAATTTCTTCATAATCCAAAAGAATTTAAAAAAGATGATTTGTATATAGATATAAAAAAACAACCTATAGAAATTCCTAAAATAATATCTGAAAACAAAATAGTTACATCTGCTATATCTCTACATAAAAAACATCAACGAAAACTTAGAAAAAAATATAACGTAAATACAGAAAAGGTATTAGTTGTAGAAAAAACTAATACCTTTAAATTTTGTATAAAAGCAATCTCAACTACTATAAGAATAGTTGCAAATATTTTGCTGTTTATATTTTCAGGAGTTGGAATAATCTGCCTTATCTACCCAGATACAAGAGAAGGTTTTGTTAAAATTGTCCATGATAATCTCGCAGGTTTATATAGTCTTTTTAATTAAAATAAATTAATATATATTAGTATAGTATAATATTATAACTATAACTTTTTAAAGAGGTTTTAAATGAATATTTTAAAAAAAGATATAAAGAAGAAAATAAGAACTTTATTTTTCAACTATGTATATTTAGCTATGCCTGTCTTGATAAATTTGATATTTTGGAGTTTTACTATAATTACAAATAAAACTAATATTATCTTTAATTATCTTAAAGATAATAGTTCTACTCTTATATCAATATGTATGTCCACTATAGGATTATTAATAACTGTATATTGCTTTTCTGTAACTTTCATGAGAAATTCTAAGTATTATGATTTACTTATTCAACATATAAAGATTTTTAAAAAAAATTATTTACTATACAACTATTACATCAATATCTACTATATTAATGATCATATTAGAATTTAATCCAATCATTATATTAATAGCAGTAGTATCAACTATTAGTCAAATTTTTTCAACATTAGAATATCTATTTTATGTAGAATAATATTAGATTAATATAATGTATAATAAAAACAAACTTTTAAGGAGATGATTATTATAAATAAAGGTGGATTTTCACTAAAAAGACTATTAGGGGTTACCCGTATTAAACAGAACATTTCTAAAAAGACTGGTATTCCTTTTACTAAATCTGGACGTCAACGTAAATTGGGTAAGTTTATTATTGATCTTTTCAAGTAAATATAATCTACAAATATTTACAAAATATGATAAATAATATATAATCTAAACTAGTAGGTAGAGTAAGCCTTTCAAGAGCGGTTAGTCTTTCCTCTTCAGATATTTATTAATATCAGAAAGGAGGGATATTTATGGAATACATACTAATTATATTTGGAATTGCATTAATTTTAATGTTTGTTTTATTTATAATACTTTCCATAAAAAAATAACCGTCTCGGACAAGACGATTATTTTTATAAATTATTTATAAAACTAATTACTTAGAGGGCTAACCGTTCTTAAAACGGGTAACTCTATCTACTACTATTATATAGAATCAACTAATATATGTCAATATTTCCTCTATTTAATAAAAAAGAGGTTTAAATATATGAAAAATATAATCAATTTTATAAAAAAACATTATGATCTTATTTTAGTAATTTTATGTATTTTAATGCTTGTTATTGCTAAAGCAGAATATTTTATGATATTTACAATATTAAATTCATTCATACTATTATTTATTTTTAAAGAAGTTAAATTCTTGTCTAAAAAATAAATATTTCATAATAAATTTTCAAAAGAGTAAACTTTAAGTTTGCTCTTTTTTTATTGATAAATAAAAGTTTAGGAGGTGGTTATTCTTATTAAATATATAAATTGTATAAACCCATATAAAAAAAAAATAAAAGAAAGGCGGACATATATATGAAAGACGTAAAAACAATTTTAATAGAAAAACTTACAGAGGAATATCTAAACTTTAAGGAAAAAATACTCTTAGAAGAAAAGGTATATATCTTTGACAGAGCTAGAAAGATAGATATATATAATGATGTTTATGGATATCTATCTTCTACAGAATTTCCAGAATCTGTTGCCAAATATTTGATAGGAATATCCCCATTGTTAGATATTACCTATTTTAATTGGACATCATTTCAGTCTTGTTATGACTATTTGGAAGATTTCCTAAATGATAAAATACTGAATATGGATAAAAGGTTAATAATAAATAATCCTTTTAAAAGTAAACTAGTTGTATAATTTGGTTTACACATCCTGATATATTTGGTAATATTATACACATATATAGACAAGGAGTGATCTCATGAATCCTATTATTAAAAAGTCCACCGATTGGATAAAATCCCATAAAAAAACAGCAATCTCCCTAGCCTGCGTAACCATAGCAGTGATAATTTCAATTCCTATTATCGCTATAACTTCTAACAAGGATAATCAGGTTAATAATAATAATCTATCTAATAGTTCCTATGATTCTTCTAGTTCATTATCAGATAGCTCTTCAGATGAAAGTAGTAGTTCTTTAAATGAAGGTGATATTGATACTAATAATTCTGATAATTCTTCTGCTACAGAAACTACTTCCTCATCTAACTTAACTTCAACTGGAGGAAATAGTACTAGTTCAACTCCATCAAAACAGCCAACTCCACCAACATTAAATGGTGGAAATAGCTCAACAAAACCAACTCCACCAACCCCTCCAACCTCTCCAAAACCAACTCCGCCACCACCACCTAAGCCACCAACTCCACCTCCAGTAGCTCAGAGAACATGGGAATATATGCCATCGTTATCAAGACAGACTTTTGATTTAATGAATAAGTTTCGCCAAGATAACGGTGTAGCTCCCCTTAAATGGAATGAAACTTGTAATAGGAGAGCTAAGAAGATTGCTGAAGGAAATGCAAAAGAACAAGTTATATATCATGAAGAAGGTCAAATAGCACTTAATAACAGTACTGGAACAGCAGAATCTTTTATTAAACAGTGGAGTGATTCAGATAAAGGGCATAAACAAAGTATGCTACAAATATTATATACAGGTGGAGCTGTTGCAGTATATAAAGATAGTAATGGTCGTTTCTATGTTGTTACTGATTTTTGGAATGATTTATTTGAATAAGAAATAATATTTTAAGAGAGTAAAGGAATAATACTTTTTCTCTCTTTTTGTATATATAAATTTAAAGGAGAATATGAATGAATAAACTAATTAAAAAAATCCTATCTGGTGTAATTGCAACTACAATTGCTTTTACAACTAGTATAACTGGTTTTGCAACAGAGCTACCTAATAGTACTACTGAAAAGAATATTGTGACTATTAGACAGTTTGGCTCTACTCTAAACTATATAAAATATACTGATGGTAGTTCTCTTATATTTCCTAAAAACATCTCTAGTGATAACCTACCCGCATATTGTCTTGAACAAGCAAAACCAAATCCTCCTACAGGAGGGATAACCTACAACCGTGGAGGTAACCTTGACGCTGGGATAACTTTTATTCTAGAAAATGGACTTCATGAATATGGTCAAGTAAATAGAAATCCTAATTATTTAGTTGGTAATGATGATTATGATTTTTACATAACTCAAACAGCTATCCATATTTATAATGGTATGAACGATAAATTTATGAGTTCATCTATCGGTGATGCTAGGATTTTATCTAATGCTAGACAACTAGTTTCCGACGCTAGAACAAAAGCTACAGAGGTTAAATCAGAAGATAAAAAAGCTTTAACCGTTTCAATCTCTCCATCTACTCAAACTCTAGAATATAAAGCTAATACAGGATATTTTGAAACTGAACTATATAGTATTACTACCTCTGGAGAATATACAAACTATCGGGTTTTAGCAAAAGGTTTACCAGTTGAGATGGATATAGTAAACCAAGATGGTGTTGTTGTGACAAACTCAGACATTGCCCCAAATTCTAAATTTAAACTAAGAATAAA